>CAWINE010000008.1:0-585059 GCA_963837315.1 uncultured Chloroflexia bacterium | reverse complement strand
CGATCACAGGCGACGTTGCTCGCTTTGCGCTGGCGTATGGCCTAAAAGGGCATCCCTATGATCGTCTCCCTTTATTATACGCAACAAGTGTAGAACCGGAATAGTCAAACCTGTCTCCTTTGCCGGCTGAAGCTCTTGACGCCTCTATACGCGGGTGCTACACTCTCTGTACACGGTCGCCCTCCCGGAACGAACAGAGCGACGATGTGCGTCTGCGAAGCAGCGGTGGCCGGTTTCAAGAGACAATCCCCGAAGCGCTAACGCTACCGGGCGAACCCCAGCCCCCAGCCCCCAGCCCCCAGCCCCTAGAGGACAACCAATGCAACACTTTGAAGGAACAGTTACCATCAAAGCACCACGCGCCGAGGTATGGGCGTACCTCACCGACCCGCACAAGGTTGGGCAGTGCATGCCGGGTGTGGAATTTGTTGAAGTGGTGGAAGGTGATCCCAGGTTTCGCGCGGTGGCGGCGATCGGCTTCGGGACGGTCAAAGCGCACTTCAAGGGCTATGCGGAATTTCTGGAGCTCGATGAACCGAACCGGGCAACCTTGAAGGCGCACGGCAACGCGCCCGGCAGCGCCATGGACGTGCTGAGCCTGATGGTGCTGTCCGACGGGCCGGACGATGGCACGACCGAGCTGACGTGGACCGCCGACATAACCGTGCTGGGCACGTTAGCGAGCCTGGCCGCCCGGCTGATGGGCAGCATCACGAAGAAGCTTTCCGCCGAGTTTTTCAACTGCTTCAAGACGAAGATCGAAGCGTGACGAAGTTGTCAGTGTGTGACCAAGTTGTCAGTTGTCAGTTGTCAGTTGTCAGTGCTAAAGGGGTGCAGGGGCGCTCCCCTGCCGGGGGTTTGGGGTGTCCCCAAATCTCCTTATTCTCAAATATCTCTAACGAATATGCACTAGCAGGGAGCGCGTATGAAGTTTGGGCCGGTGCACCTCGATGACGCTCTGGGCAAAATCGCCGCCCACAACATTGCCGGGCCTGACGGGCGGCGCTTGATCCGCAAAGGCAAGACGCTTACTCAAGAGCACCTGGCCGCCTTGCACGCCATCGGGCGAAACCGGGTTTATGTCGCAGAGCTCGAACCTGGCGACCTGGACGAAAACAGCGCCGCCCGCCGCACCGCCGAGGTCGTGACCGGCAGCGGTTTGCGCATGTCGAAACCTGCCACGGGGAGAGTGAATCTGCTTGCCACGGCTGCGGGCCTGCTGCGCGTGGACACGCAACGGCTGGCTCAGATCAATGCCTTCGAGAGCGTGACCATCGCCACGCGCATAGCAGACACGCTGGTGCGGCCCCAACAGAGTGCAGCCACCATCAAAGTCATCCCGTACGGCGTTGCAGAATTGGTTATGCGCGGCGTGGAGGCAATCGCCGCCGCGAACGGCCCTCTGGTGCGGGTAGACGAGCTTGCTCCCCAGCCGGTCAGCCTGATTTTCACCGGCTCGCTCGGAATCCGCGAGAAGCTTGAGGCTGACTTTGGGCCGTTGCGCGAGCGGGTGTTAGCCCTGGGATCGCGCATCGACAGCACGGATTACGTGTCACTCGACGACGAGGAGGCGGAGGCGGCATTGGCTGAAACGCTAATGAGCCGCCGGGCCGGAGGGGCGCGCCTCCTTATTATCGCCGGAGAGACAACGATAATGGACCGGCAAGACATCGTGCCCCGCGCCGTGCAGCGAGCCGGGGGCTGGGTGGAACGGTTGGGTGCGCCGGTGGACCCCGGGAATCTCCTCATGCTCGCCTACATTGGCGATACGCCTGTGCTGGGCGCGCCGGGCTGCGCCCGCAGTCGCAAGAATAACATCACCGATTGGGTGCTGCCTCGCTTGCTGGTTGGTGATCACCTGACCAACGCCGATATAGTCGCCCTCGGGCACGGTGGCCTGCTGGACGATCTGCTCGATAGGTAGGTTCCACTATGCAAACTAACCCCTCGTACGCGCCCGCCCTGCAAGCTGCCCTTGAGGCGGCCCAGGCTGCCGCGATTAATTCTCCGCGCTGAATGCGCCCGCCCGCAGGGTCCTCGCGGCCCAAAGGGCCACTGCCCGGCTGATGATGAGGCCGAGCTTTAATCCGCAAGCGCTTGCTCGATGCAAGACCTGGCTGGGGATATCGTGGCGAGGAAACGGGCTTCCAGCCTCCCGCCCCCGGCGAGACCCACATATGGCTGGTCGACCCTGAACGACGGCACAGAATTGATGCAGGACGGCTTCCGAGGGCATGCGATTTCGATTGCTTTGCTGCGATCGGGCGAGCCGGTGCTGGGTCTGGTCTACGCCGTGGATGCGCCGGACGATGATGGCGACCTTTTTGCATGGGCCGAAGGCTGCGGCCCCATGCAGCGCAACGGCAGCCCGATGCCGCCACGAAAATGGCCCGGCGCGCTCGAGCCCGATGGTGTGGTCTTCGTATCGCAGGGCGCCGACCGCCAGCCGTATGGCAACCTGCAGTGCGTTCAGCCTGCGCGCTTTCGCGATGTGCCAAGCGTTGCTTACCGCCTCGCCCTGGCCGCCGTTGAAGGCGTCGCGGCGGTTTCTCTCAATGCGCCGGGCGATTATGACTATGGTGCCGGTCACGCCTTGCTGAAGGGTGCAGGCGGCTTGCTGGTCAACGAGCGCGGTGAGGAAGTGACCTATACCTCTGACGGCCGCAGCCATACACACTACTGCTTCGGAGGCGACCCAAAGGTGGTAGTAGAGCTTGCGAAGCGACCATGGGGCCAGGTGAAAGGCAGTGGTTTCGGTATCGCTGCTCCTCCTGCAGACCTCAGCGGGGTAGCTCCGGTGCGCCTGGAACCGGGGCGGCTGGTTCATAACAGCGCCGTTCTCCGCCGGGCGCACGGGTGTCTTCTTGGCCAGCTCGCAGGCGACAGTCTCGGCGCGCTCGTCGAGTTCCAGTCAGGAGCCTCCATCGCCCGGTCCCACCCCGACGGTGGTCCGAAGGAGCTTGCCGATGGCGGGCCTCACAGGATCATGGCCGGCCAGCCGACCGACGACTCCGAGTTGGCCCTCCTCCTGGCGCGGTCGCTCGTGCGCAAGAGCGGCTTCGACGCCGATGACGTAGCATCTCTTTACGCCTCGTGGTACCACGGCTGGCTGCACGAGCAAGGCACTCAATCCTGCACTCACCCTGGGTGCCGCCCCTTCGACGTCGGAGGCACTACCGCCAGGCGTTACGCCCGGTGCAAGCTCGTAACGTGGCCGAGCACAACAGTGCCGCTATCTGCCGGTCAGCAGCCAGCACAGACAGCCAGGCCAACGGAGCGCTCATGCAGGGTGAGCCCGATCGGCATCTGGGGCTGGCAGCGCTCGCCCTCCGATGTCGATGATACCGCCCGCGCCGATGCCTCTCTCACCCACCCGCACCCGGTGTGCCAGGCATCGTCCGGCCTATTCGCGGCCACCATAGCTCACGCCGTGGCCGAGGGTGGCACGCCGAAAGAGATATATGACTGGGCCATTGCCTGGGCCCAGAACCGCGATGTGCCCGGGCCGGTCATAGCAGCCATCCGGAAGGCATTTACATCACCGCCTGACGATTATATGCACCAGATGGGCTGGGTGCTCATTGCATTGCAGAACGCCTTCTACCAACTGGTGAATGCGCCGAGTGCGGCAGAAGCGGTTGTGCGGACAGTGCGCTCGGGTGGAGATACGGACACCAATGGAGCCATTTGCGGCGCGCTGCTGGGTGCGGTCTACGGCCGGGAAGCCTGGCCCGAGCAGTGGCGAGCCATGGTCCTTTCGTGTCGCCCCCTGCAAGGTGTCACGCCCACCCTCCAGCCCAGGCCCGCCGCCCTGTGGCCGGCAGATGCCCTCCAGCTCGCCGAGCGACTGCTTGTCACCTCTGCATAGGCGCGCCCGCTCATAGAAATCTAACTACTGCAGCTTCAACCAACCTGATAGGAAAAGGGAGCTTTTGGGGGACACCCCCAAACCCCGGCAGGGGAGTACCCCTGCACCTCCTTTTCCACTTCAACCAACCTATTAGGGAATGGAGAGATTATGGGGGACACCCCCGAACAGTCGGAGGGAGTACCCCTGCACTCCCTCCGACTGTTCGGGAATGAACGGGATTGGGGGACACCCAAACCCCCGTCAGGGGAGCGCCCCTGCACCCAGGGTCAATATATTCTCGGCAATTGCCAGGCGGTTTGGGACGTAGGGGCAGACCCACGTGTCTGCCCTGCTCGGATAGAGAATTTGCGCTCGAAGAGGGCAGACACGTGGGTCTGCCCCTACTGTAGTTCCAACCCAGAATGAATTTGCCCTGCCTGCACCCCGGATCTCTTGGGGATGATTTGCAGCGCCCTTATTTCTCCAGCGCCTTCCGCGCAAAGGCAACAAACTCGGCTCGACTGTTCCTCAGTCGACGCTCAGCCAGGTAAAGATCCCCGCTGCCGACCAACCAGAAAAGCTGGTCTACCTCGTATGGTGTGACCCCCACGTTTCGGGCTATTCTCCCTACGGCCTTGAACACTTCAACGTCATCCGCCGACTTGCTCAACCCTAGCTGCGAGAATATCGCCTTGATATGCACATCGGGCTTGCTGAAATTGGTGAAGCCTACATCCTTGAGGAAGTTGCACGCCAGCGCGAACCCTATACCGTCTACCCGTTGCGCTATCATTTTCGCCACCTGCACACGCCCATCCTCATCAGCATCGAACGGCGTAACCCACCGGTAAAATGCCTGCGCGTCAGCAAACTCCGAGAGGAAAGCAGCACCCGAGGTAACCGCCGAGCAAAAGCGCTTCCACAGGCTCCTCGGGTTGTAGTTCAACTTGCCCCTGGGACCCAGCTGCTCTTTGATATCCTCGAATAATCGCCTGCACCCGTCCTCGCTCCTGGAGTACTTCCCGGCAACCATCGCCGGATCGAAATCGAACAGCAGCCCTCCCAACCTCTCCACACCACCAATGGAGCCGCCGATCACGTTAGGCATGCTTTGCGCGCTCTGTGCCGACTCCAGCAAGCGCTCGAATACACCGGACGCCCCCGATAGCGCCACAGGCCTCTGGGCGTCAAGAGGCAGGCGAATATGCCGGTCTACCACATCCTGGGTAATTCCTTCCTGGCCAAGAAGATAGCTCACGGCAAGCGCGTAGATTGTCTTATCGAGCTCTGTCTGCATATCTGGGAGCCGCCATCAGTCGACCCCTTCATCATCGGCATCGCACGGCGGATAAATCCGCGTGCTAGTCTTTACGAAGTCCGCCTTCGCGGACTACTCGCCGTCAAGTTATTGTCGCCCTCGGGCATTATCTTGAGGTAAATAGCCCGCGAAGGCGGACTTTGTAACTTAGCACGCGGATAATGAAGATTAACAACTTAATGTAATGGCAGTGAAATAGAGCAAGCAGTCCGCGAAGGCGGACTTCGTTTGCATAGCCCGACACTTCAGTGTCCGGGCGCTTTTGACGAGCATCTCAATTACCAGATTTAATCATTGATCTTCATAATCCGCCGTGCGCTGGTCGGGTCTGCTACTGCACTTCTTCCTCTATCCCCACTCTGCGCCTTATCAATACCGCCGCATTGCGCTCGACCCCAAATCTTGCTATATTACTTCACGTCAAGTGCCAGTACTTCTATTATGTACCGGTCCACATCTTTTGTTGGTAATCCCGGTCTATGTGCGGGCTTTTTGCGGGCCGCATCGCTCCTCGACCTCGTAGCCATTATACCCAAGAGGCTTTCTTCATGCTGGACGACCACCTACCCATCGAGCTGCCCGACACCCCCACGGCCTCTTCTTCCGCCCTCTCTCAATCTCTCCACAAGATCTCGCCCACCGACATATCCCAGTTCATACGCCTGGAGCAGTGCAAGCGATATCTGCGCCTCCACCTCCTCCAGCGTGAGCAGGGGCTCGGCTTTCTCAAGGACTACGGCGTCTCTCCTCAGGCGATCCCGCCCCTCCTCACTAAATCGGCAGCGCATTCGAGGAGCGTATCGAAGCGGCAGTGCGCAACCGCTCTACCGTGGTCAACTTCTCCACCGAAGCCAGGTCACCTGGCAAGCGCAACAGCGACAACGACCACGTCATCGCCCTGGCCCGCGGCCTGGAGCCCGGCAAGCAGATGTTCATCTTCCAGGTACGCATCGTGGCCCTCATCGAAGGGTGGCTCATGCGCGGCGACGTCGATCATCCTCCGCCTGGAGCGCGACCCGGCGGCGACCTCACTCCTTATCGCCGACATGAAAAGCTCCACCTCGGTCAAGGTCGAGCACCGCCTCCAGGTCGCCTTCTACCACGCCATGCTCGCACGCCTGTTCGCCGAGCAGGCTCGGCCCTACGTCGACGCTCATCCATCGCTCATCCTCTACCGCGGCATCGCCCAGCGGACGGCCAGGTCCCGGCCCGAAGAGCCGGCCGCGGACGGCAGGCGCGAGCGCAGAGCGGCCCGCTACCCTCTTCGGCCTGGACGACGCTGCTCGAGTGTCTTGGCGGACCCGGACGCCTACCTGCAGGCGGTGCGCGGACCTCGTCACCGGCCCGGACTCCGCCGCCCACCAGGTGCTCAGCCAGCCCTTCGACGACGTCCCCTTTCATCTCACCTACAAGTGCGACGGCTGCCTCTATAACGAGTTCTGCATGAAGTGGAGCGCCGAGCACGACGACCTCTCGCTCCTGCCCCACCTCACCGCCCAGGACAAGAGCGCCCTGCGCCGCTGCGGCATCACCACGACGTCGTGAGCTGGCCGCGCTGAAGGACTTCCGCGCCGGCGACAGCCGGAGCGACGACCAGCGCGACCGCACGACCTGGTCGCCGCGCCGGGAAGGAGACTCTGGTCCGGCGGCTGGCCGCCACGCTGCCGGTCGGCCCGCGCCTCGACGAGCTGGTCCACCGCGCCCGGCGCTACCGCCGCTGGAAGAAGCGACCCCGATCACGCGCCCTCACTATATCCCCAGCAAGGGCTACGGCTCGCTGCCCTACTGCCGACGCCAGCCACAACCCCAACCTGGTGCGCGTCTACATCGACGCGCAGCACGACTACCTGCAGGACCGCATCTACATGCTCGGCGCGCTCGTCGTCGCCTGCGAGGAGGGAGGAGACGCCGGAGCGCCGCCGCAGCATCGTCCACCTGACCGACGGGCCGCCCGACACGACCGAGCAGGAGGAGGAGCTGTTCTCTGCGCTGGATCGAGCAGACGATCCTGGCGCCATCGTGGAGCTGGCCGCGCCCGACGCTGACGGGGAGCCGCGGCGCCGATCCACCTGATCTTCTACAACAGCTTCGAGCAGCGCCTGCTGCTGGAGGGGCTGGGCCGCCACGCCGGCGCGCATCGCTGGGCGCCACCCCGCTCTACGACTTCGTGACCCAGCTCGCCGCCTTCGACTCGCCGGTCGTCACCTTCCTGGACCAGGAGATCCGCGAGCTGAAGAACTACCCCATGGTCTGCCAGTCGCTGCAGTCGGTCGCGCGCCTACCTGAAGTTCGACTGGAACGACGCCCGAGCCGCTACCGCGAGCTCTTCCGCGAGCGCCTCTTCGACTTCTGGGGCAAGCTGGACGCCGCGACGACGCGACGGAGATCGCCCTGGTACACCGGCCGCGCCCGCTTCAGCAGCCAGATTCCGCTCGAATACGCCTACGCCGCCTGGGGCGAGCTGCGCGACCGCCCACGCCGCCGGCGAGCGCGAGGACGACCTTCGCTCACCTACCGCGATGCAGCCACGCCGGACGCTCCTGCGCGCGGCTTCCAGCGCGCGCCGCCTGGAGGCGATGGAGCACATCGCGCACGACTTCGCGGGCAACCGGCAGACCGAGAAGACGCCGTTCGACCTGCCCGACCTGGCCACTTCAGCGACACGGGCGCGACGCTGGCGCAGGCCCTCGACGAGTTCGTGACCATCGAGCGGCACGTCGAGCTGGCCGCCTGGAAGGCGGCGCGCCTGGCGCCGCCGGAGCGCCGCGTGCTCTCCGGCGAGACGCTGCTCGTGCGCTACGTCGAAGCCGACCAGGACGCCGGGCGTCGCCGCGCCGCAACCAGGAGAACCGCCGCCGCGCCGCGCTCTGGAGGAGGAGTACCGCGCCGCCTACCGGGCCGCGCAACCCGGAGCGCGCCAGTGTCTCACCAAAGAGCAGAAAGCCGAGCCGCCTGGTCGCAGGACGGGCTGCGGCTTCCGTCTGCGGCTCGACAGCGCCGGCGCTCGACTGCAGCCTGGACGAGATCGCTGGCGCTCACGCACGCTGCGCGCAGGGCGACCGCGTGGTGATCTTCCCCGCTGCACCACGGTCGACTCGCGCCTGCCGGCCGAGCAACAGCGCTTCACCCCCACGCCCAAGCAGATGCTCTACGGCGCGCGCGCCGACGATCGCGGCATCTACCGTCGAGCGCGACGCGGCGGGCGCGCCATCGCGGCGCTTCGTGGAGCGTGCGATGATCGGCGCCGCTGCGGCGGCTCGGTCAAGAGCGGCTTCGTCTTCCCGCGTTCATGCACCAGCCGCTCGCGACGGCGCGCTCTACACCCTCGACCCCGACCCCAACGACATCTACGGCTACTGGTGCGCGATGGTGACCGGAGGCTTCGGGCCTGATGCGACGCGGCGGGCCGCAACGCGCTCTACGACCGCTCGGCCGACCCCGCCTCGGCCGCGCGTCGGCGTGGCCCGCGGAAGCGGCGGCCGGGCGCAGGCGCGCTTCCTGGCGGGCCTGGACGCCCTGCACCGCGGCCGGCGCGCTGCACGCCTTCGAGGAGAGCAAGCGCGACTACATCGGCGCGCTGGGCGACGCGCCGATCCTGCTGGTGCAGGGACCGCCCGGCACCGGCAAGAGCTACTCCACGGCCTTTGCCATGTTCGCCCGCCTGCAGGGCGCGATGGCCGCGGGCCGCCCTTGCGCGTCTTCGTCTCCTGCAAGACACACGCCGCCACCGACGTGCTGCTGGAGAACGTCCTGGCGTGCAGCGCCGCCTGCTGCGCGGCTCAGCGCGGCGCAGCCCGCACCATCGCCGCGCGCTACCTCGACCCGCGCCTGCTCGACGTGCCGCTGTTCCGCGTGCGCCCGCGCGACGCCGGCGCCGGACGGCGTGGTCGCGCTCGCCGCGCGAAAGAGCGCGCCCGGCCGGCCCAGCGCCGTCGAGACGATCCTGGCGGCGCCGTGGTGCGTCGTCGCCGCCGCGCCGGGCGGGGTCAGGCCGCGCTGTCAAGAGACGCTGGCGCAACGACCTCTTCGGCCACGACCTCTGCGACCTGCTCGTGCTCGACGAAGCCAGCCAGATGAACCTGCCCGAGGCGATGATGGCGGCGCTCCCGCTCAAGCCAGATGGCCGGCTCATCGTGGTCGGCGACCACCGCCAGATGCCGCCGATCGTCAAGCACGACTGGGGCGCCGAGCCGCGCCGCACCTTCAAGGAGTACCGCTCGTACGAGTCGCTCTTCGTGACGCTCCTGGCGCAGCAGCCGCCGATGATCAAGTTCGCGGAGAGCTTCCGCCTGCACGCCGACATGGCCGCGTTCCTGCGCGAGGAGATCTACCGCCAGGACGGCATCGCCTACTTCTCGCGGCGGCACGACACCCTGCCTCCGTTCGCGCACGCCGACCCGCTTGGTCGCCGCCGTCCTCGACCCGGCGTACCCCATCGTGGTGGTGGTCCACGACGAGGACGAGCAGCCAGATCCGCAACCCCTTCGAGCAGGCGCTGATCGCCCCGCTGCTGGAGGCGCTGGCCGACGCGCGGGCCTACCACCTGGACCCCGACGAGGGGATGGGCGTGGTGGTGCCGCACCGCGCCCAGCGCGCCGCCCTGCAGCGAGGGCATTCCCTCCCTGACGCGCAGCGACGCCGCGACCGGCGCGGTGACCGCTCTCGGCCGTCGATACGGTGGAGCGCTTCCAGGGCGGCGAGCGCACGGTCATCCTGGTCAGCGCCACCGAGAGCGACCTCGACTACCTGCTGCCTCCAGCGAGTTCCTGCTCGACCCGCGCCGCCTCACCGTGGCGCTCAGCCGGGCCAAGCAGAAGATGGTGCTGGTGGCCTCGCGCTCCGTCTTCGCCCTGTTCACGCCGACGAAGAGACCTTCGCCCACGCCCAGCTCTGGAAACACCTGCTGCGCCGCACCTGCACCGTCAAGCTATGGGAGGGCGAGCGCGGGGCACAATGTGCAGGTGTGGGGTAATACCTCAACTCTAACCGCCTACAAAGGAACTCTACTATGACTAGTGGTATCTTTATTATTCAGGAAGGTGGACACTTGCTAGAACTCAAAGAGCAGTCCTATCTGCTCGAAAACAACCTACAGCAACTACTCGCTGAATATCCAAACCTCATCCCGGGAGCCAGATCGGAATACCACCAGGCCGCGCCGTTGGCTCTTTGTAGCCCGCGAAGCGAGTCTCCCGGCAATAGAAGGCGGGCCATGGCTGCGGCGCGTCGATCACCTCTTTCTGGACCAGGACGCCTTTCCTACCCTCATCGAGGTCAAGCTGAGTACCAACCCAGGCATTCAGGGTGACGTCATCGTTCAGTTGCTTGGATATGCTGCCAATGCAGTCGCCACCTGGAGCGCAGATAACCTCCGCAACTTCTTCGCGACGACCCACGCGTCCACAACTGAGCAGAAACTCGCAGAGTTCCTTGGGGACGATATCTTCCCAGAGGACTTCTGGAAAATGGCAGAGACCAATTTGCGTGCCGGGAAAATCAGGCTAATCTTTGTTGTAGATAAGCTGCCTGAAGAGCTTCGGCGCATTGTCGAGTTTCTCAACTTCCAAATGAACCCAGCAGAGGTTTTCGCGGTCGAGATTAGGCAGTTCGCAAAAGACGGTCTCCGCACTCTTGTACCGAAGGCTAATAGGCCAGACAGCACAAACGCAGCAGCGTAAATCGTATGGTGGCAGTAGCAAACAGTCAGGCGAATGAAGAGTCTTTCTTCCAGGAGCTGACTAAGCGCACTACGCCTGCCGCGGTTCCACTCTTACGCAATCCTTGCATGGGCCCAAGCAAAGGGGTTGCCGATCTGGTGGGGTGACGGAGGCCATCCACGGGGCATTTGCACCTCAATTCGACTGGCAAGGCATCTCTCACTGGCTCGCGATTGTGACTACCTCGGGTCGCATCGATCTTCCTTTCAATCAGATGATAGGCAAAATCCCGTTCAGCGAGGAGGGCTTACGGCTGGAATTGCTAGGGAAACTAGAATCTGATCTCTGGTGTCAGTTTCCGCCAGAACGCTATAACAAAACGCGTCGTGATAAGGCTTAGCTAATCTGAGTCCTCCGAAGCAATAAAGCTCTTCCTCGACACCTATGACTGGTATATTGAGCGAATAAAGCAGGGCTAATCCCACTGCTCGCTCCGGCGTATGATCGTGACTATCAGAGATGCTAAAGTGTGACAAGTAAATCGGTACTCCGCCCGCCTAAAAGTCGCTACAATAGATTACAGGCCTAACCAAAAGGCGTTGCCCCCATCGCGAAAAGATTTGCGTTCTCTGCCCATCCAGCGTCAGCAGCGGCTTGCCCCAGGCAATTACCTCTCTGCATAGCGCCTCTGTGCGTCCTCCAGGTGCAGCATGAGCTACAAATACCCGGTCAGCGAGCGCTGCCACGAGCTACGTTCCGAGTGTGAGATGTTGCTCTCGTAATCCTGTTCTCTTTCTCCTCGAAAGGTGACATTACCATCAGGCGGCCCTGGTCTAACGGGGCGGACCATTCCGAAGGTATGCGCATGCGCTCAATACTTCGCGCAGGGCAAATCACTACCGGTACTGTGCCCGAAGCAGTATCGTCGTCAGACACTCTTTTTCCATCGGGGTATCGGAACCGCCCACGATACTCTTCTCGGAACGGCGCAGCTTTTGCATGAGATCGTAGGTTTGCCGGAGTAGTCGACCAGGGCATTTAGACGAGCAAAATAGGGCCAACTTCTCCTGGCGGATAAGGTCGACGTTACCCACAGATGCTATCTTTCCACGGCCGTCAAAGATAGCCTCGATGCTCGAAGCCGGTATGAGCTCTTTAGCTTCCAAATAAACTAGATCATGTTTCGTCATAAAGCTTCCAAGCAATCACGAAGAATTCGTATATTTCGACTATTGCGTTTATTTCGATTTTGTGCTATTATCTATAGATAGAAAGGAGGAAACTACCTATGACAATGACATCTGTGCTCGACCCCGTTGTTGCTGCTCCTGACGAACAGCGAGCTTTTGTCGCGCTCGATGACGTCTTTCAGGTCAAACAGCCAAAGGTTCCAAAGCTGTTAGGTCCCAACGGAGAGGAGATTGAGCTACCTAGTCACTTTTCCAATTACTGAGGCAACTAATACATGATATGTCGCAAGGCCGCGCCGTTATGCTCGTGTCTCGCAATCAAGTGCTTACAACGCAGCAAGCTGCAGCCTTTCTCAATGTCTCGCGTCCGCACTTAGTAAAACTTCTGGAAGAGAACCGAATTCCATATACCAGAACCGGAAAACATCGTAAATCAACTTCGAAGACTTGATGGCATATAAAGAGCTACGTGACGCTCATCGACGCCGAGGTCTGGCCGAACTACCGATTGGGTGAGCAAATCGGTGATTACGACTAGAGGCGTTCATGTCTTCGTTCGGCGTTGTCCTTGATGCAAACGTTCTCTTCTCGGCTCCATTGCGCGACACGCTTTTGCGTGCCGCCGACGTGGGTCTCTTTCGCCTGCACTGGACGAGCGAAATCCTTGAGGAAGTGTCACGCAACCTTGTCAAGACCAATCGATGCTCGGCGGAGCAGGCCGAGCATCTGGTTTCCACTATGCAAACCTACTTTCCGGAGGCCGCGGTCACGAGCTACGAACCGCTCGTCCCTGTCATGACTAATGACCCCGAGGATCGCCACGTGCTGGCCGCCGCTGTCGTTTCCAAATCCCAGGTAATCGTCACTTACAATCTGGGTGACTTCCCTGAAGACACCCTCTCCATATTCAACATTCAGGCACAAGCCCCAGATCGCTTCCTTACCGACCTGTTGATCTTCGAGCCTGAAGTCATGACCCAGATAGTTCGCGCACAGGCTGGCGATCTTCGCAACCCATCTCAAAGCGTGGAGCACGTCCTCGACAAGCTCGCCTTGCACGCTCCGAGTTCGCTGACCTCGTTCGTGAACACCTCCTCTCGGCCTCATGACACAATTCGTCACCAATGCCCGTGCACAAACCTAATATTTTATGAGCTTCGCGTATTCCAAGCCTTCACGCTTGAAGATTTTGGCAACAGCTCCATCAATGTGGTCTTCGCGATTTCGTTATAAATAATTCTTTTACCCATAGTGGGTCGTCGAATAGCTTTCGGATTATTTGTATAAAGCGGTCTTTCAGCTGCGGCGAGAACTCAGGCCGGTAGCATAATGGCTCGAAGCTTTTGGCATTTTCCATTTGTTCGAGTGCAAATCGCAGCGCTTCCTTCCGGATCACAACCCAGTTGTTGAATGCAGTTTTGTAGAAGTATGTACGGGCCAACTGATGGAGCTTAGACAAGGGGATTCCGGGATCCCACTTCCCTTTTATTGCAAAGGCTTCGATCTGGTCGACCAAGAAGCAAAGGTTGTTTATTTCGTCGCTCCGATAGTTTTGTGGGCTGTCTGACGGCTTGTTCGCCGGTGCTACCAGGCAGAACTCTGCGACAAACTTCTCCAAGCTTTGCCGAGCAAGGGTTGGGTCTTTTGTGCCGCTCGATCCTCTGCTGCGTACTTGTCAACAAAGGCGCGTTCTGCTCGCAGTTCATCAATTACCCAGGCAATGAGATATTTGCGGACCTCTGCTTTAAACTCGCCACGCAATATGATCGCTTCTGAGTATTGTGCTTCCGGATCACCGATCTGACGACGATCGGCGTCGACCTTTTCGGCGAAGATATCCGCAAGCTTGGCATCTATATGAGATTTCTTGTACCGCTGCTGAACAAGATCGGTGTGGGCCTGATATATGACCAAGCGCAATTAAGCAATATTCGGCCTCAACGAATACAATGCACTCCAGCTTTTTGCGCTTGTTCCCGATGATCTGCGCGACCGCCTTGTGTTGCCCATCAAAGAGCTTCACAGTATGTGATCCCGGATAGAAGTTCGCCCTAGTGAGGGCAATAACTGTATCGCCTGCTTGAGATTGAAGACCAAATCCATGATCCGAGAGTCGAGAGGGCGTAGTTTCAATCTCAGTCATCGTTCTCGATATATTTGGTGTCGATGACGTGGTAGAAATAGTAATTATCTTGCCCCCCTATGTGCTGGTTGTAGAGGCGTAGTATTTCACCGTTGAACTCGATCAATTCGTGGGAGGCGGACACGGTGTAGACGGATGGCAGGGCGTTCTTAGAAGGTCCTTAATGTCCGTGACGCCCTCCAACTCACGTTTAATTCTGAGCTCTTCGCGGTACTCAACTGGGCTTTTCCGACCCTTTTCTGCGTGGCAATTTCGCTTATGCGGATCACTGGAGGCGTGCACAGGCGCGAAATTGGTGAGATCCTGAGGGTATCCGTCGGCGTAGCTGTAAATGTGATCATATTCAATCTCGTTATCAGCATAACCCATAAGTGGTTCGAGACAAATGCAGCAGTTTTGTTCTTTTCACGTAGGTCAGTTTTTTCGGCTGCTGTAAGTGTGCGTCTCTTTTCGTCCGGCATTCTCGTCTTCCTTTCCTCGCTAACGTTAGCTTCGCAAGTCGACCATCTACATACCTAGGCGCTCCAACCCCGCCGCCTTTGCCGATAGCCGCTTCTTGCCCGCCGCCTTGAACTGGACTGTCACCACCTGGTCGTCACCTTGCGCCTCCAGGCCTACCACTTGCCCGTCGCCGAAGCTGCTATGCCGAACGCGGGCGCCGACCTTTAAGTGCCCCGTCCATCCTCTGGTGGCTGTTTCCCGATCGGGGTGCTGTGGCCCATACCCCGGCAGCCAGCCGACGGGCATCACGCCGCCCGGCCCCCATGTGAAGCGGTTCACCCCGGCCTCCTCAGCGGCGCGAGGATCGACAACGATCGGCATGGCAGAGCCTTCAGCCCTAGTGGGTGCCGGGCCTGGGGAGGACGGGGCGATTTGTCGATTGGCGCGGGAGGAAGGTCAGATGGAGCGCAGGATTGTGCATCGCTGCCGTCTTCCTCTCTCTCTTCCTCTGGGTCGCGGCCCATGCGGTACTTTATGTCGTAGTTGATGATGAAGTCTAGCTCCTCGTCCGTGAAGCCGTAGTGCTGGGCTAGCACCCGGTCTATTTCGTCTCTGATAGAGCTTAGAGTTTCTTGGGATAGAGGTTCGACTGATAGACCGCTAATCCAGTTGGGGTCATTGATAAGTTCGCTCCTTGGACTTTCGGAATCGTCGTTTTAGATAAATCTGATAGGCCGACAGGTGACGGCTCCTAGCCTGAGGTGCCGGGAAAGAACGGGGAATTGGAAAGGTAAAAGCAAATCCCGTGCGACAACATGGTAGATGTTCGCTCTATTCTGTTAACCACCAATAATAGAACACGTCTGCTCTCAGCACTCCAGCCAATCAAAGTCTGACCGCACCCTCGAAGTATTTAATTGTTAAAGGTGCTGTAGTGAGCGGGCACTCCATCAATGGTAAACATGGGTATTTTTGTCAAAAACATTCGGAAATAGATCATTCCCAGGGGGTTTCTGTAATTAACTTAATTCCCCTGTTTTTATGGTATAGGAACCTTGACAGCGGTTGAAGTGTCGCAGAAGTATGGAGTGAGGTAAGTCTGTTTAAGTTTGGCACCCCTCTATTTTCAGCACCAAGCTTTGGAATAGGGAACATCAAGATCCTCGTAGGCGCGAAGTAGGGTGAATAGCGAATTCGGCGGATAGACCTAGTCGTTCCTCTCCCCAGCCATCGCATTGCGATAGTGCTTACTATGGTGGACGCACTATCACGTGACGCCTTTGTCTTGCGATAATAATTAGCTTAGTTGATATTGCACGCCAATAAAAGTATCCCAGATGTTGATGTTGCGTCGTAATTGCTAATACATTAGCTGGTCATACTTTTTGAATTGCTAGAGATGCCGTTGTAATAGGCCGCCATCCTTCTCGGTACAAATGGACGGTGTTGGTATGATTAACCCAGGCCAACTTTTGCTGCCTTGTAGCGCCTGTGGAACGCTCCACAATACACCAGCATACAGATTCCCGCACTTTTCCGTCTCGTAACCCCGTACCGTGTAGGTGTTGCGGACTTTACGGTACTCGACGTAAGGTGGGTTTCCGATTATCACGTCGAATCCGCCCGCTTCATGATTCCGTAGAACTCCACGAACCAGTGGAACGGCTGGTGGCTGTCGCGCCACTCCTTGAACGCGGCTGGCTTGTCGGGGTCCATGTCGTACTCGCCGGCCAGGTGGCGGTCGAGCGTCGCGTCAGGCGTCCAGGCGCGCGGCGCAGCTCCGCCTTGTCGTCGGCAGTGACGTCCCGCCGAGCTCGGTCTGCTGCCGGCGGAACAGCGGCAGACGGGTCAGCAGATCTGCGGCGTCCGCGAGGATGCGCTCCATCGGTGTTGTCGAAGTCGAACTTGCGTCCCATTGGCCGTCTCGCACCTCGTCGTAGCGTGGCGAAGCCGACGAGCGTGTTGCCGGCGCGGATGTTGAAGTCGATGTCGGGCAGCGGCTCGATGCCGTGTTCCTTGCGGCGTCGCTCGACCTGCGCGACCAGCTTGAGGAAGAGGCGCAGCTTGCAGATCTCCACCGCCTCCTCCATGATGTCCACGCCGTACAGGTTGTTCGAGGATGATCGACTTGAGGATGAAGTAGTCGCGGTTGGGGTGCTGCTTGCCATCCGCGCCAGCATCTTGCGGAAGTCGGCGAACTTTCTCGGGGCGCGGCCTCGGTGCGTGCCGGCGCGGTCAGTCGTCCACGAAACCCTGCATCCGGTCGAGGCAGGCGTCGTACAGCGGCTCCAGGATGTTGAGGGCGGCGAAGAGGAACGCGCCGGAGCCGCAGGTCGGGTCGAGCACGGTGATGCTTCTCGATCGCGTGGTAGAAGGCGCGCAGCAGTTCGGGGCCTTCGCAGTGCTCGATGACGTCCTGCGCGAACTGGCGGATGTCGAGGTTGAGGTGATCAGGTCGTTGATGTGCGTGACCTCGCCGGCTGCGAGTCTGCGCGCGAGCTCCGCGCAGCGCGTGCGGCGGGCGACGTGTTCGCGCCAGGTCTCGGTCGGCAGGGCATAGCTCGCGTCGGCGCGGCTTGTTCCAGCCGTCGCGCTTGGTCACGTCGTGCCACGCCGGCCTCGATCTCGGCGGGCAGCGGGCAGGTCGACGCCCTGTGCGCACGGCCGCGTAGATGTAGCGGTCGGGGTCGTCGCGCAGCAGCCGCCAGAGCGCGCCGTCGGGCCGGAAGGCGATGGCGCACTCCTTCTCGGCGGCATCGAACAGGAACGGGATCATCGTGTTCTGGCCGATGTACTCGGTGATGTCCTCCTTGGTGTAGTACGCCCCCATCTGCTTCTGGTTGATGTACTTCTCGAAGATGTAGCCGAGCACGTCGGGGTTGATCTCGTTGTCGCGCGCAGCGGGCGCTCGTCGAGGTGCCACTGGTAGGCGTCGAAGAAGTCGAACATGCTTCTCGAACGCCTTGTCGGGGATCTCGATGTGCGTGTCGTCGCTGCTCGAGATTGGTGGACGTCGAAGAGGCCGCCGTTGAGGTACGGGCACGTTGCCGAGCAGCTTGTCCAGCTCGGAGCGACGCGCTCGCGCTGGCCCAGCCCTTCGTGGAAGAGGCGCAGCAGGAAGTAGCGGTAGAAGGAGTGGAACTTGTCCTTGCCGTGGCGCTCTTGCATGCAGGCGCAGGCGGTTGCGCAGGTAGTCGGGATCGCCGTCGAGGAAGCCCTTCTTCTGGATGAAGTAGACGAACATCAGCCGGTTGAGCATCAGCGAGGCGTACCACTCGCGGTCGCCCTGCGGCTGGATGCCCTTGATGAAGTCGAGGAAGGCGCGTGTGCTCGCTCTTGAAGCGGTCGTAGAACCGCTTGGTGACCCGGTCGACGTCGAAGGCCGGCGCGCGCGCGGCTGGCCACGTCGGCGATGCCAGGCGTCTCCTCTTCCTCGAGTGCTGAAGGCGAGGTGCTTGCAGCTTCTGGATGCAGCGAGTCGCCGGGCTGGCTGGCGTGTAAGGTGTGTTCGCGGCAGGCGGCGGGCTTGCCCGGCTCGCGCTGCACCCACTGCCAGACCTGCGTGGTCTGGCGGCGTCGGTGTAGATGATGAGGTGCTCGTGGGCGGCTTGGTCGACCTGCCGCTCGATCTTGCGCGCGGGTCGGCGGTCGGGAGCTCGCCGTCGGAGCCGGGAGCAGACGTAGACGACCATGCCGCGCTTCTGGGCGACGGCCGTCGAGGCGTATAGTCTGCGCCGTCGACCTGGATATCCAGTAGCGGGGCCGTGTGCGTTGTCCCAGCCCAGTTCCTCGACGGAACAGCGTGCGTGAAGTCGAACGCCTTGCAGATACGTGCGCGGCACGCGATCATTGTCTGAATGGCTGGCACTGTCACTGGATCTGCCCTTCTCTGGCGTCGGCCAGGCCCAGCGAGCAAATGATCTGCGGCTCCGTGCTGTCTGCTCGTCCTCGTGGACTAGGCACAGCCGGCGTCTTCGCGCAGGGCGATGACCAGTTCGGCCAGGTCCTCGTCGGTGATGCCGCTCTTGCAGCTGGCGGTTGAGCGTGTCGGTCGCCGACTGCCGCAGCGGATACCGGTAGATCTCCTCGATGGCCTTGCGCAGTTCCTGGCGGCCGAAGAGCGTGCCCTTGACCGCGTCCGGCGTAGCGCTTGAGCCGCTCGTAGGTGCGGAAGCGGGCGCCGGAGGGCCGGCCCAAGCTGGCCGCCGACCGGCTTTCTCCTCCTGCGACGATCATGCTCGACGCCCTTGCGCACCAGCTCGTGGTGGTTGCTCCAGGTGGCGCGGCAATGGCCGGCGTGTCGGGGGCGCACTCGGCAGCCTTGAGGATCGTGAACTGCGACTCGGTGACGCTCTGCCGTCGCGGTCGACCCAGGCCAGCGCGTCGTTGCCCTCGGCGTGCGCAGATAGACGCAGCACGCCCTGCGGGCTCCGGTCGGTCGCGGTGTGGCGCTGGGTGGAGTAGACCACGTTGGGCAGGTCGGGATGATCGTCTTGAGCCAGGAGGGTCGGCGTCGATGGCGTTCTTCCAGATCTGGTAGGCGTACGAGGCGAGGTCGACTTCGGTGTCGGCGTCGCCGTCGAGGATGCCGGCCTTTTCGTTGTAGAGGTCGAGGATCGGCTGGTCGTTCGTCGTCGTCCTCGAAGAACGCTTCGTCGGTGCCGACCACCTCGGCGTTCTCGCGCAGCCGCTGGCGCACGCGCTCGCGCAGGCGGATGATCCGCTCGACGCCGTCGGCGGGCAGGAACGAGTAGCAGAGGATCCTGCTCGGCCTTCTGGCCGATGCGGTCCACGCGGCCGGCCCGCTGGATCAGCCGGATGATCGCCCAGGGCAGGTCGTAGTTGACGACGATGGCGCAGTCCTGCAGGTTCTGGCCTTCGCTGAGCACGTCGGTGGCGATCAAGACGCGCAGCTCGTCGTCGGGCGCGATGGCTGCCGCTTGTCGTTGCTGATCGGGGCTGAAGCGCCAGGCGAGGCCGGTGGGGTCGTCGGAATTCGCCGGTGACGCCGGCGACGGCGCTGACGCCGCGCGCCGCAAGCTGCGCCGCGAGATAGCGGACCGTGTCGGCGAACTGGTGAAGATCAGCACCTTCTCGTCGGGGTGCGTCTTCGTCAGCAGCGTCGAGCAGCGCGTTCAGCTTGGCGTCGGCTGCCGGGTCCCAGGCGCCGCACTGCTGCCAGCACCTTGCAGCAGCGCCGTCGGCGTCGGCGCGCAGGTCGTGCCGCGAGTGCGTCGACGAACAGGGACGGGCGCAGCCATTTGAAGCGCCGTGCGATACTGCGTGGCGTAGTCGGTCGTAGACTGCGGCGGCGCGCTGCTCGGTACTCGGCCTCCGTCGCCAGGCGCCTCGACCGCAGCCGTCGATCGGGGCGCCGTCCTCGATCCTCGTCATCGTCCTCCTCGTCGTCGAAGAGGCTCGGCGCGTCCAGCGTCCGCATCTTCGTCGTGAGTCGCCGTGTCGAGCAGCTCGGCGTCCTGGGTGCCGAGGGGCAGCGGCAGGCCGTTCTCGATGGCGTGCAGGAAGACGTAGTTGCGGAGGATGTGGCGCTCGACGGACTGGAGGAAGGCCTGGCCGCTGCTTTCCAGCCGCTTGAACAGGTTGGTGCGGCAGAAGCCCATCAGCCGCTTGCCGGCGCGCGAGAGTCGCCCAGTATCTGGTCGGCTTCGGCCGGCGTGGGCGGCTTGGTGCGGCGAGGGCGCGAGGTAGTTGCCCAGGCCGTAGCGGGGCAGGGTCAGCTGGTTGATCGCGTCGACCACGGCCGGCGCAGTAGAGGCGGGCGTACTGGATCGGTCGGGTCGTGCTCGTCGATCTGGAAACTTGACGGTCTTGGGCACGCGCGTCGGGAAGTAGGAGCGCGTCGCCGTCCTCGAAGCGTCAGGTACTTCCGGCCGGTCGTCGGGATCGGTCTCGGCGTAGTTGTCCTGGATGAAGCTGCGCGTGCGGCGCACCAGTACAGCCGCATCAGGTCGCGCCAGTCGTCGGCGTACTCGCTCTTCTCGAACGCGGCCAGCGAGCGGACGAGGCACTGGTGGCGGCGGATGAACTCGGTCTCGCCGATCTCGCGGAGCAGCTTCTCGGGGCGGATGCCGAGGTCCTGGTCTTCGGGGATGAACAGGCGCAGCTGGTTGGAGAGGTCGAGGTAGGTCTTGTTGTACGGCGTGGCGGACAGCAGGATGCACTTGCTGTCGTTCTGCTCGATGTACTCCTGGATGGCCCGGTAGCGCTTGCCTTCGCGGTTGCGGAGGTTGTGGCTCTCGTCGATGAGGACCAGCCGGTAGCGGCGCAGGACTCGGGCAGCTCCTGCAGCACGGCGCTCATCGACAGCACCTTGGCGCGCAGGCGGTAGCTGGTCGACGTAGTCCTCCCACATCGTGCACCAGGTTCTTGGGGCAGATGATGAGCGTTCTCAGGCCGTGGTCGTCCTCGAAGATGCGGGCCAGCGCGGTGGCCATCAGGGTCTTGCCCAGGCCGACGACATCGCCGATGCAGGACGCCGCCGCGCTTGTTGAGGTGGTGGGCGGCGATCTTGACGGCGGCGTTCTGGAACTCGAACAGCGTGTCGCCGAAGTCGCGCGGGATGCGGAACTCGGTCAGGCCGGCGCGCGCCTCCTGGGACAGGTGGTAGGCCATCTTCACGTAGATGTGGTAGGGCGGGAGCGGTCTCTTCGCGCGCCCAGCTCGTGTCGATGATCGTCGACCAGTTCCTCGGAGATGTCGATGCACCAGCGGTCGTTCCAGCGTCCTCGAACCAGCTCGCCAGCTTGTGGCAGGCATCGTGGTCGATAACGTCGACGTTCAGTTCGCCCTGCTCGGACAAGCCGGCGAAGGTCAGGTTGCTGCTGCCGAGATAGCCAGGAATGGAGTCCTGGGTGCGAGCAGGGTTGCTTGCTTGGATGGGGAATCCCGCCATCAGGTAAAGCTTGGCATGCAGCCGGTGGCGTAAGTGCAGCTTGACCCGCACTTTGCCTGCTCGTATTTGCGCGGCTAGCCGGTGCAACCCGGCTTCGTCGGCAGCGGTGGGCACGCCTATGGCCAGCTGCTCACGAAACTCCTCTCGGCCATCTGCTTGCGAAAGCGCACGGCTGTATTGTTATCTATAGGAGCAAGTGAGTTGGTTATCCCAAGTCCGGCACGTAAATCATCTCCCGGCGCGGTTTGCATACCCACCAGCACTCGGCAGCACTGTCCTCTTTCCGGTGACCACTGCTCGAAATGTTCATCGATCTGCTTCCACCCGCGCAGATCGAAGTAGCCCACGCAAAAATCAGCCCGATGGGCGATGCTAAGGGTTTCGCTCAATGCAGGCAACAATGATTTCTCAATGTTGTCAAAGATACGTGGCATTACTCCCCCCATCAAGAATATCGGCTCAAACGGCGCTCATGGAAGGTGAATATAGAATTCGTGGAATATCCGCCTGAAGAGGCGTCTTCCGTAGCCAAGTATTGCGCAGCTACCATCGTAACTGTACAATTGGCGTGTAGCGCAATTATACATTACCGATATTGTCCACGTCTATATGCAATGGGCGCGGGGAGTGACGAAAAAAGTAGCCACTGGTAGAATGAGGCATGCAAACAACAAAACCTCCTTGCCCATACTGCGGGCACTCAGAACGAGTGGTCAAAGCAGGCACCAATCACACAGGCAGTAAACGCATGCGATGCGAGAGTTGTCAGCGCTACTTCACGCCTCTCAAGAAACCTATGGGTTACGATCCTACTCTCAAGGCACAAGCTGTACAGATGTGCCTTGAGGGGATGAGCTTCCCAGGGATAGGCAGGACGCTTGGTGTCAACTTCCAAAGTGTCATCAACTGGTTCAATGCCGCTCATGATCAGCTACCCCATCAGGTGGAAGATGCCTCGCCAGCTGAGAATGTAGAGATAGATGAGCTATTCACATACGTGGGTAAAAAAAGAAGCAAGCCTACGTTGTGATGGCAGTGGCTAGAGAGAGCAGGCTGATCGTTGGGTGTTGCGTGATGAGAGAGCGTAGTTGGAAAGCCATGCAGGAATTCATAGACCGCTTGCCTCCTGCTCCAAGATACTGTTCCGATGCGTTAGCGGTTTACCAGGAACTGATCTGGCCACCCGCCAGTGAGCATGTAATCTCGATAGGTAAAGAGCAGACATACACGATAGAAAGCCTCAACGCTGACCTGCGAACCTATCTAGGCAGGTTGAAGCGTAGGTCCAGATGCTTCTCAAGATGCTGGGAGGCTCTGGCCAGAGCAGTTCGCATGTTCACCTGGCACTACAACAGGCGCAGACGCATCATTCTAAAACACCCGAAGTACCGCAATGGTCTCTCGCTACGCTTTTAGTCACTCCTTGGGCGCGTCCAGTCCTGTCCGGACGCGCCGTCAAATCGGCTAGTCTACCGTTCTGAACCTGCATGGACGAGGGTACATCGATACCAGAGGGGGCGGGCTATGCGTCTGAGGGACACCATCGACCGCCAGCACGAAACAATACAAAACACGTGCGTTTGGTGACGTAAAGGAGCGCATAGTCCAATGCAAAACACGAAAATGTCCATTTGCCCGGTTGCGCTTTGCTGCTTTTGCCTGCACAGATACCTCCCCACAGCAGAACCTGCCCTGGAGGAAAAACACTGGTTGCACGTCACGAAAACCAGGCCGCATCTAACAGCGTGACCCCTGATTTTCCCGGCGCCTCGCTATCGCAATCTGATGAAGACGACGATTTTGATGACGTTGCGGGGCACCTCGGCTATGCAGATGACCGCGATGCAAGCAAATACTGGGGCCACCACTTTCGTGATCATGGCGAGAGCATATATTGTCTTGTCGAGCTCTGTCTGCTTATCTGGGGAGTTTGCCATTAGGCGACCTCTTCATCGCCGGGAACGCACGGCCGATTGCATCCGCCATGCGCTGGTCGGGTCTGTTACTGCACTTCTTCCTCTATACCCACTCTGCGCCTTATCAATACCGCCGCATTGCGCTCGACCCGAAAACTTGCTATATTACTTCACATCAAGTGCCAGTGCATCTATTATGTACCGGTCCACACCTCGCATTGAAAATCAAAATCAGGCGTGGGCTCGATGTCGGGCACACTTCCCTTCCAGACTCCTAGACCATTATACCCAAGATGCGGATCCCCTTTGGCGCTCAAGGTAGCTATGGCTCCTATCCGGTCCGTAATAATTTCGATGACGGTTCCGAACTATAAGAACGAATACATGCTCAACAATTGATAGGGAGATAGGCCATCACATGAAAGCCCCCAACCATCCTGAATACGCTGAAGAGCAGCAACACCTCGAGCAGGCGGTGGCGCACATCGAGGCCGAGCTGGCGCGACCGTTCCATGCAGCCGGTATCGACGACCGGGCGGATGTCGCCCTGGCCCTTGCCGATAAGAGGCACAGGGTTGATCTGCAGGAGTCGTTGCAGCAAGTTTATTTCGCTCGCGTTGATGAGCGGAGCGGCAGTGCCGGGCGGCATACCATGTATATCGGCAAACATTTCATCCACCGCCTCAACATCTACTCCTGGGCCGATACCCGCGCGGGCGACCTCTACTACAAAACTACCCGCGATCTCCTGCTCAAGCGCAACTACGAAATCAGCTATAACACCCTCGACGCCATTCGCGACCAGTATGTGCACGCGTCCCTGGCTGACGTGCTTGTCGCCGAGCAGTTCACCAATTCGCTGCTCCATAAAATCCTCCAGGAGAGCCGCGGCGGCTACTTGCACGATATCGTCGCCACCATCCAGGAGCAGCAGTACCATATAATCCAGGCTCCCAGGGACACCCTCATGGTCGTGCAGGGCGTGCCCGGCAGCGGCAAAAGCTCCATCGCCCTCCACCGGATGGCCTACCTCATGTATAACCACCGCGCTACCCTCAAGAACATCCTCGTGCTCGGCCCCAGCCGCATCTTCCTCGACTATATCGGCAATATCCTCCCCTCCCTGGGCGAGCATAACGTGCCCCACAGGACCTTTGCCGCCTGGCTCCTTGAAAAGCTCGGCAAACCTGTCAGCCACTACCCACAGGAACATCTCCTCGAACGGCTATTGGACCCCGCCACTCCCGACGAAGAGAAGACGGCCCGCCACCGCAACGCCCTCAACAAAGGCTCCCTCAGGATGGCGTCTCTCCTCGACCGCTACGTAGATGTTATGCAGCAGGACCTCTTCAAGGAGAAGCAACCGCTTCTGTGCCATGTCCGCCTGCGCAGACAGCAAAACGCGAGCGGCCAATCTATCGCCATCGAGATAAAGGCCGAGCGCTCCATAGATGCCATCCTGGTTCATCTCGACGCCCTTCGCGGCGTGCCCCTCAACCGCCGCAAACCAGAGCTTGAGCGCCGCCTGGTATCCGACCTGGCATCTGAAATGCTGGACAATGCACGCGAACAGTTCCGGGCGCACAATGTTTCGCCTTTCACCTACGACGAAAAAGAGGTCCGCCGGAGCATAGAAGAGCACGTGACCCGCCAGGTGCACGACTATTTCGCCTGGTGGGACGCTCTCAACCCAACCGTCGCCTACCGCCGCCTATTCCAGTCGCCCACTCTCGTGCAGGCCGGCAACGGCATCTTCCCGGCCCGTGACCTCGAAACGCTCGCCCTTTATCGCCCTAAAGCCCAGGCTCCGTTTGATTTCGCCGACCTGGCCCCTCTCGTCTACCTCAAGATCCTCCTGGATGGCCTAGAAGACGCGCCGCGCTCGCGTTCCAAAGGGCGCGCCGTGGCTCTCTACGACCATATAGTGGCGGACGAAGCCCAGGACATCAGCCCGCTCTACTTCAAGATCCTCGACAAATATAGCCGCGCCTCTTCGATGACAGTGCTTGGCGACCTCGCCCAGGGTGTCTATACCGAGAACGCCATAAACTCCTGGCACGATCTTCTGGCAGCCACTTCGATCAGCCACCGTTCAGCACGAAGCCATCCGGCAGAGCTATCGCTCCACCCGCCAGATCATCGAATACGCCAACGATATGCTGCGGCGCACGGGTGCCGACGAGCGCCACTTCGCCCAGCCGGTGGCGCGCACAGGCTCGAAGCCGTATATCAGCCTCTTCTACAGCCGTGCCACCTTCCTGGCGGAGCTGCGCAAGATAATCAGGCGAGAGCTGCTGGCCGGCCACACCTCCATTGCCCTGATCTGCAAGACCGCCGCGGCCTGCCAGATTGCTCGCGAGCGACATGGCCGCAGACTTCTCAGACTACCAGCTCGTGGACACAGCCGACACCACATACGACGGCAAGCTTGCTATAATCCCCACTTATCTGACCAAAGGTCTGGAGTTCGACACGGTGGTCGTGGTGGACGCCGATGCCGCCAACTACCCCGCCGACGACCTGAGCACGCGGCTCCTCTACGTAGCGCTCACCCGCGCCTCCCATGCCCTCTACGTTTGCTCCGTAAAGACGATCTCGCCGCTCCTAGACGAGACCGCCCATCAAGTCGCCCTTCGCCCCGCGTTCGCCGGCATCGCCGGGAGTATCGAGATTACCTTGCCTGCGCCTGTCCCCAATGATCCGCACGCCGGCACACCGGTCAAGCGAGTGCCCGGCCGGCGCAGAGATAGGGTCGCAACATAACTTAGCTACAAAGCCTCAGCAGCCATGAACCTGCACCAGGGATCGGCGATGCAGGGGAGATCCGTCCCTCGTCCTACACTGCCAGGGGCGGTCAAGGGGGTGTCCCCGAAACCCTAGATTCCCAATATCGATTATGTACGTGCCTTAGCGTTTCACACGTGTCGGCGGATTGCAATCGGGGAAGAAGGTGTTGGACACAATCTTGGAAGTCTGCCCCCTTGTGGCATTGTTGTTTGGCCGGAAGTAGGGCAGGCTTCCAGGCGGCATGCACGGCTCGCCGGCTCCTCCGCACTGGTAGCCCGACATTATTGAGCGACTGACTAACCGATAAGTATAGCTATAATAGGTGCTCCCTGCAGGCACGTCCTCGAACTGTTGCCCGGTCGGGGTATCGCTGAATCCGGCAGAGTTAGAGTTCTATCTTACTGATCTGCCCCCTTGTGGCATTGTTGTTGGGGCGGAAGTAGGGCAGATTGGCGGGCGGCACACATTGTTCCCCAGGCCCACCGCATGCATACCCATTTATGAAGCCTCTTGAAGCTAATCTGCCGATGAACACCTGGAACGTGGAGCCCACAGGCACGTCCTGAAACGTCCGGCTGGGTTGGAGGTCAGTGAAGCCTGCAGCATTAGACACAATCTTGGATAGCTGTCCTCTGGTCACGTTGTTGTTTGGCTTGAACGTCCCATCTGCATACCCATTAATGATGCCCAAGCATGCCAGGCACCTGACGTACGGATAGAACGTTGAGCCTTGCGGCACATCGATGAACTGTAGATCACAGGCTGTCGCGCTTGGGATTGCTGTAGGACTATTCGTGGCCGTGGTCGTTGGGATGGATGTGTGAGTTGCAGGTAGCTGCGTCCCGGTAGACGATGCCCTTGCCGATACTGTGGCTGTCGCGGTTGTTGTCGTTGCGGGTGCAGTAGGTGAAGGTGAGGCGGTCGCTGTCGGTGTGCTGGCGCATGGATCAAAATAGCGCTGGGCCAGCGTCTGACTGGGCGGGTAATTGTTACCCGTGAAGTACTGGCCCACTGCCAGGACGTCGGACGCTGATATTGCAGCCACGCCGTGCAGGATATTTTGGAATGCGCCTACATTCGGGCTGGAGACCTGGCTCCAGCTTGTGCCATCCCAGTGCAAGACCAGATTTGACAGGCCACTATTGCCCACTATCCAGGCATCGCTGCCCGACAGCGCGGCGACACCGTATAGTGTGACCTGAGCAGGGCTGTCCACGACCGTCCAGGTTGTCCCGTCCCAGTGGATTATCAAGGGATAACTGGGATTAGTGCCGTTCGTACCCACAGCCCAAACATCGTTGGTGGCTCGTGCCGCCACGTCGAGAAGATTACTGCTCCAACCGTTAGGCATCGGCGACGGTACAATACTCCATTGACTGCCGTCCCAGTGCTCTGTCAGTGTAGCGCCGATACCTGTGAGGCCGACTGCCCAAATGTTGTTGCTCGACACTGCAGAGATTGAATTAAGCGCGCTCCCGGCACCCGAGTTAGGGCTCTGGACAACGCTCCATTGTGAGCCATCCCAGTGCTCTATAAGGGTTGAATTACTGCCGCAACCGCACGACCCCACCGCCCAGACGTCATTATGAGATAACGCCGCCACAGCGGAAAAAGTGTAGTACGTGCTGGGACTTGCCGTCTGCACAATGGTCCACTGATTGCCGTCCCAGTGCTCCGTCAGGGCTAGGGAGGCAGGCAAGCCTGTGTGATAGTAACCCACCGCCCAGACATCACTCGATGAAATAGCCGACACGCTTGTTAGCACATTGATGTCGGCCTGATATGGGTTTGGGCTGGGTACGATGCTCCAGGCGGTGCCATCCCAATGCTCTATGAGCGTGTTGTAGTACTTGGCTCCCAGGTCTGTTGAGCCGACTGCCCAGGCATCGTTACTGGACAAAGGCGCTACCGAGGTCAGGCTGTCATCAAAGCTGGCGTTGTCGCTCGGCACTACGTACCAACTCAGTCCGCATTGCGTGGCTGTGGGGGTTGGAGTCGGACTGTTCACGGCCGTGGCCATAGCGGTCGCGGTTCCGGTTCGGGTGGCTGTTATCGCCGGGGCAGTTGCAGTTGCCGTAGATGTTGGCGTAGTAGTATTGACGCACTGCGTACTGTAATGTTCTGCAAGGGTTGCAGTATCAACCCCGACCCCTGCCTGATAGCCCACAGCCCATACGTCTGTCGAGGAGACGGGCGAGGCGGCAACCAGATAGCCGCTCGTAGGATCATCGGTGGGCACAATGGTCCAACTGCTTCATCCCAATGTTCCACCAACGCATAGTCGGGAAAGCCTGGCGTATGTGATCCAACGGCCCAAATGTCAGTTGGTGATATAACTGCCATGCCACGCAGGGCATTCCTGTCCCCGGGTATGCTTGGACTTGGTACGATGCTCCAGGCGGTGCCGTCCCAATGCTCCGTGAGCGCGTAGGCGTTGTTGTCTTCGCCTACTATCCACGCATTGTTTGTGGTCAGAGCCGACACCCCAAAGAGATAGACGCCCTGCGGAGGGTTGGGAACCATACTCCAAGCGGTACCATTCCAATGCTCGACGATCGGGCCGTCGCCTGACTGCCCAACTGCCCAGACATCTGTTGTGGAAGTCCCATCGACGGCAGTGAGTATATTGTTGATGCTGCCGGTCGGGCTTGCCACAACGCTCCAGGAGGTCCCATTCCAGTGCTCGGTTAGCGTATAGTTGGTGACTCCGTCGTTGTATTCTCCAACAGCCCATACGTCGTTGGCTGAAATAATGGCTACACCGTCCAATGAGTTGTTCACCGATCCCGGATTGGGGCTTGTGACTATGCTCCAGCTACCACCGTCCCAGTGCTCGATTAATGTGTACTCAAGGTTATTCTGGTCCATGTAAAGCCCTGCAGCCCATATGTCACTGGATGTAAGGGCATCAATGGCGTAGAGCTCATTGCTTGCGTTTGGCACAGCCGGGCTTGGAACAACGGTCCAACTGCTTCCATCCCAATGTACTATAAGAGGCGTGCTCACGTTGGAAGCATCGCGAAAGAAACCTGCGGCCCACACGTCGGATGCAGAGAGGGCCGAGACGCCGTACAACACGTTCTCGCCGGCACCAGGGCTGGGACTTGTTACAGCGTGCCAGGCGGGGTCACAAGGTGGGTTGCTTTGGGAGCCGGAGCCGCCAGGAAAAGGCTGAACAGACGAAGCCTGAGTATGGCCGAGTCCACCAAGCAACAGAAGGACCAGCCCCAGTAGAACTCCGAATACTACACCTGACCAATAAAATCGCAACATTGGGCGCAATCTGGGGCTGGCTACCATATGAACTCCCACTCCAGGCAGAATAGCAAAAGGACGATGAAGGGGTTGCAGGTGCTATATATCTATGCTCGTGTGAGGAGCAAATGCTGAACGAAGATTGTCTTTAGCGCACACGCCCATATTGCTTGTCGACTATAGTGCCCGTAAGTTCAGTATAAGGCCATGCCGGTGGGACCGCAAGTGACAATTTGCTTAAGGCCTGCGCATGCCCCTGGACCTCAAATCTAAGCGCTTATGGGAAGCTTTTGCAGCAATATCTTACGGCTACTCAGAGGCCGCGGCCACAACGGCGTGCAGGGTGTCCAGCAATTCGTCTATCTCGAATGGCTTGCGGATTACCCCTTTGAAGCCGTAGTCGCGGAACCTGGACATTACAGGGTCGTTGGAATAACCGCTTACGATAATTGCCCTGGCGTTCGGATCTATTTCGAGGAGTTTCTTGATGGCCTCTTTGCCGCCCATGCGGCCCGGAATGGTCAGGTCCATCAGCACCGCATCGAATGGCCTTGCCTCTTCCTGGCCCCTTCGTATAGCTCGATGGCCCGCAGCCCATCCTCCGCAAACTCGACTTCATGCCCCTCTGAAATCTTCCAGTATGAGGCGAATTACTTCCCTGATTGCTTCCTGGTCTTCCATTACCAGCACTCTCAGCCTGCCTGAAGCGAGAGGTTCCTCTGTGGCCGTGCCCTGGGCCGGGACTTTGCTTGAAGCGGGTAAGTAGATATGGAAGGTGGTGCCTTTCCCTATCCGAGAATCGACGGAAATATGGCCGTTGTGACTTTTCACGACGGAGTAGGCGATAGAGAGGCCAAGGCCGCTCCCTTTTTGCTTGGTGGTGAAATATGGGTCAAATATCCTGGGCATGTGGCTTACAGGGATGCCCATGCCTGTGTCCTTTATGTCGATCCTCACATAGTCCCCATCCTCCAGCGGGACAGGGGGCTCGTGGCTGTCAGAGCTAATCGTGACGTTCGCCGCGTGGATCGACACGGTGCCGCCCTCCGGCATGGCCTGTTGAGCGTTGATGAGCAGATTGTTGATCACTCTGCTCATCTGGCCTTTATCGATGTCAACAAGCTGAAGGTCGGGGGCAGCGACGATCTCGTAATGCACGTTCGACCCGGAAAGGGCGAAACTGGCCCAATCCTGCAGCAGTTGCACAATCGATGCAACCTCCGTAACCGGCGCACCGCCCCTCGAAAAGGTGAGTAACTGCTGCGTGACATCTCGGGCTTGCAGGCAGGCCATCTCGGCTTCGCCCAGCCTTCTGACGGTCTCCCCATCAGACCGGATCGACCTCTTCGCGAGGGAGATATTGCTGAGTATCGCGGTAAGAGAGTTGTTCAGGTCATGCGCGAGGCCGCCCGCCAGTATACCGAGAGACTCAAGCTTGTTGGCTTTGAGCTGCTCTTCTTCGAGCTGTCTCATGTTGGCAGCCGCCATCTCCTGGGCACGCTTCTGCTCGGTCAGGTCGGTCACGATCAGGCAAATAGTGGTTGTGTTGTCCGCATCCAGGCATGTAGCGGAGAGGTAAACCGGCACGCTTTTGCCCCTCGGCGTCTTGAGAGTAAACTCCCGCTTGCCAATGGCATTGTTATCTTGCACTGCCTTTTCCAGCAGGGCTTGCAGAGCCGGGCAGTCGTTGTCGGAGAAGAACTGGTGGAGAGGACCACCTATCACTCTCTCCATTCGAAGCCCGAGTATTTGCGCCAGGCGCCGGTTGCCGTAAACGATGTCACCATCCGTGGTAAGTACCGCCGCGCCTTCACTCATCTCCTCTACCAGGCGGCGATAGGTCTGGTCGGCCCCCCTCAGAGTATAGACTTGCTCGCCCTGAGGGCCTGATACAACGAGCGCGTCCACAGCACCTGTTCGTATGGCCTCCAGGGTATCTTCGGCTTCTGCAAGACGTGCGCGCAACTCTTCGATTTCAGCCATTGGCGACGTCGACTCGCGGTATGATTTTGCTCTGTGTGACACCGATTTCATAAATGCGTCCAATCGCGCCATCCGCAACCCCCGCCCTTCCACGACCCGGCGAGAGGCCGCTGATTACCCTCCTGGTTGGAGGTCCAGGCCCGCCAGTACGGTCTGTAGCTCCGAGAGGTTGCCGATGAGCTTTCGCAAAGGCGCGGGTAGCTTCTTGATGAGCGTGGGAGCGGCCACTATCTGCGCGCTCCTCGCCAACTCCGGCTGCTGGTAAATATCAACGACCTCTAACTCGTATCTACCCTGCAAATACTGCTCGCATATCTCTTTAATCCGAATTATCGCTTGCGTCGACTGCGGTGTGGCACCTGTAACGTAGAGGATAAGCACGTAATGCTCTAACTCCGGCTTTGCGAACGCTTCTTCAAAAGCCCTGGTGGTGCGCCCATGCTCGTCGTCGTTGGTCGATAATGACTCTTTCTCGCCCATTCTTCTCACGCCTCTCCAGCTATGCAGGTAACCTGCGTTGCAAATGAAAAGATCAGCGGTGCGTCAGGTGAGAGGAACCAGATCGAGGCCCACCAGGACCCGCTCAGTATTGGAAAGGTCGCCGATTATTTTCCTCATAGGCTCAGGCAACTTGCGTACGAGAGTGGGTATCGCCAGTATCTGGTCACCTTTCGCTAGCTGCGGGTTTTCAAGGAGGTCGATGACCTCGATACGATACTTGCCGGCAAGGCGCTCATCGCATAGGCGCTTCAGGTTAGCAAAGGCGGCCACCGATTTTGCTGTCTGGCCTGCCACGTAGAGGCGCAGCTCCCAGAAGTCGGGGTCCTGGCTCTCGCCATTTCCCTCGTGGCCCTCTGCGGTTTCATTTTCCAGTACCACCATGTGCCTCCTATGTGTCATTGGCCTTGCTTATCTTGCCGGCTTCACGGTTCGGTTGCCAATTGCTCGTTCAAGCTGCCGGTCTTTCGGATACGGGCCGACGCCATCCGGCTGTTCACGTTCCAGCTCTCCTCTTGCTCCTCTTGCAGGAGGGTTGCATTTACCTCAGCCTCTTCGGTTTCGAACTCGGCCCGGAGAGCAGCTATGCGCGCCTCCAAAGCTTGGCGTTTGCGCTCGCTGTTCAGCCGCCTTCGTTCAGCTGTTTGCTCTCTCGCCTCCTGAGCAGCCAGGTCCTTCGCCTCCTGCACCGCCTTGGCCGAACCGGTCAGTATGCCTCCCGGCCCGAGATATATATCGGCAATTTGTATGCCTCGGTCGGTTAGCAGGAACTCCCGTATCTGGTTGGAATGAGCCATCCCCCTGGATTTGAGCACGTTTATCCCTCGATTGCGCTCTCCGTTGCTTTCGATGGCACGAAGCAGAAGCCAGGTATCTATGAGCGATGACACGCCAACGTTCGTTTGCTCAATCAACTCGTCACCGGTGGTCAGGCTCGTGAACAATGCGGTTATTCCGCTCGACTTCAAGAAGTCGATCAGGCGCATCAGCAAGGATTTCACCTCGAGACTGCTGCCCACGCTGACGAAACTGGTGATAGGATCAACGACAACCGCGTCCGGCTTGAAATCGGCTATCAACTTATGCATGACGACCAGGTGCATTTCCATGCCGCTGGCGGTGGGCCGTGCTGCGTGGAAGCGCAGCAGATTCTTCTCCTTGTGCGTCCATTGCTCCAGGTCTATGCCGATCGAGCGCATGTTGCGGACGATTTGCTCGGGCGACTCTTCGAAGGCGAAATAGAGACAGTGCCCGCCGCTCCGGCAGATGGCGTCGGCGAAGTGTGCCGCCAGGCTGCTCTTGCCTGTGCCGGCTATACCCGAAACCAGCACTGTGCTCCCTTTATAGTAGCCTTTGCCGTCCAGCATGGTGTCCAGCTCAGCGACGCCCGTAGAGACAAATCCGGTAGAGACTGCGTGGTTGAGGCCGAGCGATGTGATGGGCAATACCACTATGCCATCTTCGCCGATGAGGAAGGGGTACTCGTTCGTGCCGTGCATCGAGCCGCGGTACTTGACTATCCGCAGCCGCCGCGTGGATATCTGCTCGATTACGCGGTGGTCCAGCAGGATCACGCAATCCGACACATACTCTTCAAGACCGTGGCGCGTGAGAGAGCCGCCCTGGCCGCTCCCGCGCTCCGCAGTGATGATTGCTGTGACGCCTTTGTTCTTCAACCAGCGGAAGAGCCTGCGCAGCTCGGCGCGCAGTATAGACTCGTCGGAGAACCCGCCGAACAGCGCTTCCAGCGTATCGAGCACCACGCGCTTCGCGCCCACCGAGTCTATGGCATAACCGAGCCGGATGAAGAGCCCTTCGAGGTCGTATTCACCCGTCTCTTCGATCTCGCTGCGTTCGATATGCACGTAGTCGAGAGCCAGCTTGCCCGTCTCCTGGAGCTCGTTCAAATCGAAGCCTAGGGATGCCACGTTCTCCGTGAGCTCTTCGGCCGTCTCCTCGAACGACATGAACACGCCAGGCTCGTTGTATTGCAGTGCCCCATGCACCAGGAACTCGCTGGAGAAGAGGGTCTTGCCGCAACCGGGACCGCCGCACACGAGGCTGGTGCGACCCCTGGGTAGACCTCCTTCGGTAATCTCGTCAAACCCTTGAATTCCTGTTGGAGCCTTTTCCAGGGAGGGTAGACGAGTAGTAGCCGGGTCGTGTGGTAGAGCCATAATAGACCCTTACTCCCTTCTCAGCCGAATAGCGCTTTTGGGTTTTGCCGGATGTAGATGTCAAGCAGGGCCCGAGCGCTGCAGAGATTGAGTGCGCCCTGAGACCTGTGCTTCGTAGAGGCTGGAGCCCGGCGCGCTGTCGATCCATATAACGTATTGCACACGCAAAAATAACGCCCGACGCGCCTGAAATTCAGTATGTTATATCACACGAGTATACCTTCAACAAGGTTATGTTGGCCGTAAACGTTCAGAGTTGGGGTGGAGGAACGGATGTAGGGGCAGACCCACGTGGCATTTGTTCCAGCTAAGTCGGCCGGCGGGCAACGCAGGCGGGCAACGCACGGCGGTTGAAACCGCGTGCTAGTGCTACGAAGTTCGCCTTCGCGGACTAAACAGGCCAACATGGTGCTCGCTATCAAGCACAATCGTGGGCATGTAGCCTGCGCAGGCAGGCTTTGTAGAGATAGCACGCGGTTTTAACCGCGGTGCGTTGCTCGTGTCGCCTCTCTAAATCCGGATTAGTTGTAGGGGCAGACCCACGTGTCTGCCCTGGTGGGGCGCGGATTCTCAATCCGACCAGGGCATAGACCCACGTGTCTGCCCCTACAACCTTAATCTGAACGCTTGCGTTGCCTCCGCCACGGCAGGTGCAAAGTCGAGGACCCGCCGGGTAAGCGGCACCCAACTATCCCTTGTCATCCTGATAGAGAGCATCGACCTGCAACGCCGGTGCCGGCATCCATACTTGTGATTGCGGTTAGAACCTGGATGCCAATTGTGTGCAGAAATTTCCTTTAGTATACTTTGAAAGGGATGGACGTTCCTCTTCTGCTCTTTTTATGCCGGCTGACATGATTACGCCTGTGATAACGATAGTCGCCGTGGTGCTCGCCTGGGATAACCGGTGCTCGAATCAGCTCGCCCGATCCCGAACGAGCCAGGGCATCCACTATATCATCCGGGCGGAGAGGCGCACGGAATTATTTACCCTAAGAGGAAAGCAGCTCATGCAAAATTCGTCTGAAGGTCAGCCTTCCCTGGGGCGCCGGCGCGTTGTCGGACGGGTCATTAAGCGGGTCGGGCCAATATTGCTGATCCTATTCTGGCTGCTGACCATCGTAGTAGGCATAGTCGTTCTTGCTTCGGGTCTGGTGGGACGCCAGGAAGCTGCGAGCCTGGCTGTAGCACCTGTTTGTGTTTCCGGTCAGGTGGCAGGATGCAGGTTGGACGAACAGGTGACCGTAGTGGATCTAAACACCTATTCCCCGGCGCGCGGACCTACTACCCGGTTTGTGGAAGTGCAAACGCCGGACGGCAGTACCCAGAACGTGCAAGACCACGAGGGCGACCTTTTTCCCTTGTTGTACATTGACGAAGAGCTGAATGCAGAGCTTTGGAAGGGCACCGTCATCAAGCTTGATGACGGTGCAGGTCACAATCTTATCGCGGACGATAGCCCTGTGGTTACGGGGGCTGTCTTGCCTGTTACCGGCTCGTTCTTCATTATTGCAGGTGCTATATTGCTCGCTGTTACCGTATGGAGTCTAGTGCGGCAAGGGCGTGCTATTCGCTGAGGCATGCTGAGATAGCGCACGCATAACATTCTCGGACTAGCTTGTGTTCCCTTGCGAAGCCGTGTGGCCTCATGCGGTTGGCGACACCGAGCTTGCTGTACATGTTGAGCAAGTGTGCGTGCGCTATCTGTGCCCTGAGGAAGCGGCGCTCGGCAAGCCTGGCGTCTGTCAGCCCGGTGACAACGATCTGCAACACTCTCACCTCCAGCGCCGTGCCCCCTACGATATTTGCTCCACCCAATTTAGATGCGTTTGCCCTGTTTACGCCTGTTGCTACTGTTGCATGAATAGCGCATTTGTTCTATAATGGTGCCGTGGCGATATAGCAGAGAGTATAGTTGTGGAACGAGAGGCGTGAGCGATATGAGAGCTCGCGGTCTCGATTTGGTAAGCAGGAGGGGCTCTCATGGCAGGGCAAGTCCACACTGATAGCGACATGGGACGCTACATTCGGGCCAACGGTCTGGACATCTACTATCAGGAGCATGGACCGAGCAACGGCCGGCCTCTGCTCTTGATCCACGGCGGTCTGCTCACTTCGAACTCGTGGCGGCCCTACCTGGCCGCTTTCGGAGAACACTACCGGGTGATTGCTCCCGACAGCCGAGGCCACGGTCGTACCGGCAATCCCTCGGGCAGCAGCTTGAGCTTTGGACTGCTGGCGGATGATATGGCGGCGCTCGTGCAGGCGCTTGATTTGCACAAGCCATTGATTGCCGGCTACAGCGATGGTGGGCAGGTTGCCCTGGAGATCGGTATGCGCTATCCCGAGCTGCCGGGTGCTCTTGTGATAGGCGGAGCTTACGGTGAGCTCACCGAGGCCTCCAGCGAGTGGGTGAACTCTCTACTCGGTGATGAGCAGTCGCCGGATGTTGATCTGGAGAAGTTCGAGCGTGAAAACCCGGATTTCGCTGCGGGCCTGCGGCAAGACCACGGGCCTGAGAGTTGGAAGACGCTGCTGAAGCAGATAAAGCCGATGTGGAATGCGCGGCTCAACTATACCCCCGAAGAGTTCGCGAAGGTTACAGCGCCCACTCTGGTGCTGCTTGGCGACCGAGACGGTTTTGTTCCCGTCGAAGAGGGGGTCAGGATGTATCGCCTGCTGCCCAACGCCGAGCTCGCGGTGGTGCCCGCAGCCGACCACATGCACTTCATATTCTCGCCCGCGAAGGTCGCAGTCGTGCAGCCTATCATAGTGGATTTCCTGCAGCGGCACACTAATGCAGCCGATTGGGACTGAGCAGGGCATGCTCACCGATGTTTCGCGCCGACACGACCAGGATAAGCACGATCCGTGGGGCGGGCATCCGGACCCTCACTCGACACCTTAGCTTTACAAGGGAGAATATTATGCCAGGCGAACTGACCGAGCTATTTAAGCACAACCTCTGGGCTAACCTCCATCTTCTCGACGCCTGCGAAAAGCTGACCGGCGAGCAGTTGGATGCCACGTTTCCAGGCACGTATGGCAGCATCCGCGATACGCTAGTGCATATCGCAGGTGGGGAGGAGTTGTATGTACATATGCTGCTCGGTCGGCCCCGTCCACCGCACCGCGAGGACGAAGGCTTCCAGAGTTTCGAGCAGTTGCGTGATTTGCTGGCGGGCACAGGCCAGGAGCTTATCAACCTGGCTCAGAATAACGCCATACCCGAAAGCTATCCGGACACTGCGGATGGCGTAGAGCTTGCCGGCAGCATGATCATAATTCTGGCCATCAACCACGCCACCGAGCACCGTGCCCATATCAACACTATCGTTAGCCATCTCGGCCTCGAGCCCGTAGATCTCGATGGATGGTGCTACGGTTGGACCCACGATTTGATGAAGGTAATAGAGCCAAGCTAATAATAGATTCCGCTCCTACAAGTCAAGCGACTACAGGGCTGCACTACATCGAACACCGGAATGTCGCAACAAAGAGATAAGGAGATCCGGCACCATGGGTACGTTCATACACGTCGATCCCGAAGGAAGCAATGTACGCGCATATCTCGCTGAGGCTAAAGGCGGCAAAGGGCCGGGCGTGCTGGTTTGCCACGCCTGGTGGGGCCTGAACGAATTCTTCACCGGCCTGGCCGACCGCCTGGCCGCCGAAGGCTTCACCGTCCTCGCTCCCGACCTTTACGACGGGCGCGTTGCCTCCACGATCCCCGAGGCCGAAGCCCTCGTCACCGCCTTCGAAGAAGATGGCGGAAAAAAAGGCATTGCCAAAGAGCAGGCCGCCCTCGACTATCTACTTAGCAGTCCCAGCGTGCAAGGCGCACGCACCGGTGCGATTGGCTTCTCGATGGGCGCGAACTACGCCACGTGGCTTGCCACCCTACGACCCGAGATAGCCGCTGTGGTCGTATATTACGGGGCAAGCGATTGGAACGCAGACTATCACGAAAATGCAAAAGCGCCCTTGCAGGGTCACTGGGCCTCCGACGACCGCTTCGAGTTGAGCAGCGAAGCTGTAAGCGCTTTCGAAGCCAAAATGAAAGTCGCCGGACATAGACCCGACTTTTACACCTACCCAAACACCGAGCACTGGTTCTTCGAAACCGATCGCCCGGAATACAACCCCGAAGCCTCCAGGCTGGCATGGGAGCGCACCCTCGCCTTCCTGCGCGAGCACCTTTCCTGATTACGAGGGAAAACCCTCTCTTATCGCGCCGGCATCAAAGTTACACCTGGCCTGCGCGATACTCCTCCTCGGATACCGGCTCTAGCCAGGTTGGCTTTCCAAAGGTGATCGCGAGATGCTGCATGGCATGCTCCTCTTCGGGGTGGGCTCCATGCCAGTGCTCGGTGCCCGCCGGTATGTGCGCTACGTCACCCTTCGGTTGCATCCAAAGCCTTGCTCCCACGCATCTGCACTCGCCCCCGCCCTTTGAGGAAATAAAGCACTTGCTCTCCGCTGTGGATGTGCCAGAATGTCCGTGCCCCTTTCGGGAAGGTCACCCGGTTGGCGCCGAGCTGGCACTCGTTGTTGACGGCTACGGGCTGGAAATATACAGCGCCGGTGAAATTGTCGGCCGACCCTTGTTGACGCGGTATGTCGTCCGCGTGCTCGAATTGTAAGCTCATCTCTTGTCTCCTTTCAGATTAGCAGCCGGCCCTTCGCTCCGGCTCCTGGGTGCCCTGGCGTCGAAGGCATGGGCATCGATAAGGTGCGAGGTAAACGGCTCGACACCCGGCTGCAGGAAGGCATCGCGCTGTGCTTCGAGGGCCTGGTCTTCCACCGTTACGCGGGCATGCTGGCGCATGTGCTCGCCCCAGGTAAGGACGAGGAAGGTTTCCACATAGTGGTCGGGGTTGGCCGTGTCGCGGAAGAGGCCCCAGCTTATTGCCCCCTCCCTGCGGCGGAAGCGTGCGCATCGCGTCCATCACCTGGACGAAATCGCTCGCCCGCTCGGCGGGAACCCGGTATTCGACCGTTATGAGCACCGGCCCGTCCTCATGGCCCGGCGTAATCGCCACCTCGGGATCGGGCCAGTGCATGGAAGGCGTGAGGTCGAGGCCCTGGACCACGCGCAGCGGCCAGCGCAAGGTCGCCGCCAGCCCGCAGACCAGCGCCAGGGCGGCAAAGGAAAGGGCGGCTCCGTTGCCGAATTGTTGGGCCAACGCGCCCCATGCGAAACCGCCCACGGCCATCAGGCCCTGGAAAACCAGTATGTAGAGGCTCACGGCCCGCGCTCTCACCCAGGCCGGGGCTGCTGTCTGCGCGGCGACGTTCACACTGGAAGTCATCGCCATCCAGGCCATCCCGCCCGCCACCATACCCACCAACACCAGCGGCACGAAGCGCAGGTAGGCGAGGGCGAGGGTGGCTCCGGCGAAAACGAGCGTGGCCGCCGTGGTCAAGGCGTCAACCGGCAGCGATCGCCGCAGGCGTGGCAGCAGCAGCGCGCCCGCCACGGCACCCAACCCAAGGCAGCCCAGGATTATACCGTACCCTGTAGCGTCAAGGCCCAGCTCTTGCCTCGCCACAACAGGCAGCAAGGCCCAGAGGGCGCTGGCACCGAAGATGAAGACGCCCGTGCGAACCAGGACGGCCTGCAAAGCGGGAGCATGGCGTACGTAGCGCATACCCGAGGCAGTGGCACCGAGCATATCTTCGGGCGGGGCATCGCTCGGGATCGCGGGTGCGTCGCCACCTGTAGATCACCACCAATACGGCAAGGAAGGACACGGCGTTCAGCATAAAGACGGCTGCCGGGCCCGCCGCGGCTACCACGAGCCCGCCGAGGGCGGGCCCAACGGCCCTTGCTACATTGAACCCCACGATGTTTAGAGAAACCGCGGAGGGTAGCTCCTGGCGTTCAACAAGGTCGGAGACAACGGCCTGCCAGGCTGGGCCGTCCAGCGCGGCGCCCAATCCCATGAGGAAGATAAGGGCCAGCAGGGTCCAGGCTGACATCAGTCCCGCCAGCGTAAGCAAGCCCAGGGTAAGGGCGACCAGGAGCAGCCATGACTCGGTGACGAGCAACAGCTTACGCCTGTCAACGACGTCAGCGAGCGCGCCTGCCGGGAGGCCGAAGAGTAGTATAGGCAGGCTGGTGGCCGTCTGCATGAGTGCTACCAGAAGCGGAGAGGGTGTGAGCGAGGTCATCAGCCAGGCCGCGCCTACGCTTTGCATCCAGGTACCGATGTTGGATGCGACCAGGGCGATCCAAACCGCACGAAAGACCGGACTGCGGAGCGGGCTCCACATAGAAGCCTCGGCCTCGGGACTGCCGGCCTCGCTTTGTCCGACCGGGCTATCCGAGGAGGGTGGCGTTGTCACCTGCATGTTACTGGTCTTTGCAAATCATCATGAAAAGTCTGCCTCGAAAGATGCGTCAGGACTTACGCAATCCAGGTGTCGCCGGTCGCCGATTGTCCTGCGTAAGTCCTAACGTATGGACTAAGAGCTTGTTGAGCGCGGCACCAGTTTGATCGTCGCGGACCGTGCCGCAGGGGTCAAGACTGAGCCGACGATGCCGGCGGCGTAGCGGCGGTATTTTGTGCGGTACACGGCGTCGATCTGGTCCTGGATGTCGCTGTCAGTGTCGGCGATATCCACGAAGCTAACGTCTTTCTCGACCCCACCCGCCCAAATCCTACCTTCGTGGCGCGTCTGAGTACCGCGGTGCCAGGCGGCGGTGCGCCCGTTGACGGACCTGACGTAGAGGTCGTCGCCGACGCGCACGATCCAGATCGTTACCGGGTTTCGCAGCGTGCCGTCGCGTCGTAGCGATGCGACCCGCACTTCTTCTGCTGCCCCGATTTTGTTGAGTTCATCGCTCGTCCATGCAGTCATCGACGTGTCCCCTTCGTATTGTCAATTTGCTTCATAGTCAGACCGTCCCAATTCGCACGAGCGACTTGATCGCCCGGCGTTCGTCCATTGCGGCGTAGGCTTCCATAATACCATTGAGGTCGGTCTCGAAATCGAAAACAAGTCCAGGATTAATGCGGCCCTCCAAAACATCCTCAAGCAGCTCCGGGATATACCTTCGTACCGGCGCTACGCCGCCGCGCAATCCGATGTTACGAAGGATAACGGTTTCGATCGGCACCTCGACGTCGTGCGGGACACCGACAGCACCAACAGTGGAGCCGGGACGTGCGATGCTAAACGCGGTGGCCATGGACTCACCCGTGCCTACGCATTCAAGGGAGGCGTCAACGCCCACACCCTCAGTCAGCTCCAAAACCTTCTTTGTTGCCTCATCACCGCGCTCGGCGAGAATATCTGTAGCACCGAATGAGCGGGCAAGCGCCTGGCGAGCGGGGTTTCGGCTCAAAGCAATAATGCGCTCTGCGCCCAGTCGTTTGGCAGCAATCATGGCGCATAGACCAACCGCACCGTCACCGACAACAGCAACTATGTCGCCTTTCTTAACGCCGGCACTCACCGCCGCGTGATGACCCGTACACATAACGTCCGAAAGTGTGAGCAGCGAGCGCATCGTTTCGTCCGAATGGCCGGAACCGGGGACCTTGACTAGAGTGGCGTCAGCGAAGGGCACGCGTACAGCCTCCCCCTGACCCCCGTCGATGCCGTGGTTCCCAAATGAGCCGCCAGCGACGCAGTTCGACGTCCATCCCGCTCGGCAATGAACACATGTGCCGTCGTTGTATGTGAAGGGGGCTATTACGAAATCTCCCGGCGCAATGTCATGCACATCTGCTCCGACCTGTTCTACCACGCCGATGAACTCGTGGCCGATTGGACCCAGCGCATGTGGGGACACGCCTCGGTAGTACCAGAGGTCGGAGCCGCACACGCACCCCAGCACGACGCGGACGACCGCGTCAGTCGGCATGGCGACTACCGGGTCGGGCCGGTCGCCGACCTCGATCGAGCGAGGTCCTCCAAAGATAGCAGCACGCATGACTATACCTCCTTACTTTCTTATCAGTCATGTGAAGTTTAACCTCCTGGTTTGCCCGGCATTTTCTGATCCCATATCCTCTTTGCTTTTCTGTCTATCTGTCTGGCAGATCTCTTGTCCTCTCAACGCCGGATTTCCTGGAGAAAAGTCGTGTTGCGGGTCCCTGTTGATGCGGAGCGCTGGCAAGAAGGGTGCCAATCCTGGCTCTTCCCTCGAAGAAAAGTCCAGCTTGCGGGCCCTGAGAGTTGACCCGGGCCTGAGAGAAGTTTGCTCTGTCTGGTGCTAATTATGGACGCTTGGAGGCACAGGGTGGTAGAATGATTGTCGACAATGATTGTATGATTCTGCAAATCTTCGAGGTAAAGTAAGAGTAGGGGCACGGCGCTGACCATCTGTTCCAGCTAAATCGTCCTGCGACCAACGCACAGCGGTTGAAACCGCGTGCTAGGCTTACGAAGTCCGCATGGCGGACTGTTCAGCCCACCGTAGCGCTCGTGCCAGGCACAATCGTGGGGATCGCAGCCTGCGAAGGCAGGCTTTGTAACGATAGCACGCGGTTTCAACCGCCGTGCGTTGCTCGTGTCGCCGCCTTTTTCTGAATTAGTCGGAACAAATGGTCAGCGCCGTGCCCCTACAACCCAGTTCTGAACGCTAACCAGATCGATGGCGGTAGGCTATAGAGAAACCGGAGAAGAGGTACCCGTGGATGTGATGAACCTGGATGTGACAGACCAGCGGCAGGCAGAACGCGGGGCACAACGGGACACAGAAAGGGTGCAGGCCAATCGCGAAGAACTGGTTTGAGCGCATCGCGCAAGATCTGGGCATGAGCGTCTCGGGTTTCCACCACCACTTCAAGGCCGTCACTGCCATGAGCCCTTTGCAATTCCAGAAGCGGCTACGGCTCCAGGAGGCGCGTCGTCTGATGCTGGGCGAAGACCTGGAGGCGGCAAGCGCAGCCTCGCGCGTGGGGTATTATGACGCCTCACACTTCAATCGGGAGTACAAAAACCTCTTCGGCGTTCCACCTATGCGCGACATACAACGTCTGCGGGAAGAGGCCCTGGAAAGGGCCGGCGCCAGGTAAGAGGACGACTTCACATGCCCACAAGATCGCTCACCATCGAGCAGGTGCTGACACTGCTTGCACAAAGTCCGACGCATATCGCCGCCCTTACTGCCGGCCTGACACCGGCTCAGTTGTGTACCGTCCCCAAACAGGGTGAGTGGTCTGCAAACGATGTGCTTGCCCATCTCCGCTCGTGCGCTGACGTGTGGGGAGACTGTATTGCGGCCATACTCGCCGAGGATAGACCGACGCTGCGGGCAGTGAATCCCAGGACCTGGATCAAGCAGACGGACTACCCCGAGCTGGATTTTGGGCCCTCCTTGCGCTCCTTTACCACGCAGCGTGCCGGCCTACTGGCAGTCCTGGATCCCTTGCCGCCTGAAAGCTGGGCACGAGCGGCGACAGTGACAGGGGCGGGGAGGGTGCTGGAGCGGACTCTGTTTTCCTATGCGCAGTGGCTGGCCAGTCATGAACGGCCGCACATTAAGCAGATCGCACGTATCGCCGGCACGCTACGCATGTAGCCGGCTAGCAAAGACTACTACAGATCGCTTACACGGAGGAAGTTACGACATGAATGCAGATGCCTTTCGCCATTTCTACGACTATCACTTCAGCGAAAACCGCAACATATGGGATAACTATGTTGCTCAACTACCCCATGAACAGTTCGCCCAACCTGCGGGCTACTCGCATGGGTCTGTTCGAGACCAAATTGTCCATCTCATGAGCGTGGATGAAGCATGGTTCAGCGAACTGAGAGCTGCCGAACCCTCAGAACCGCTTCCTCCTGCTGACTTTGACGATCGGGACATCATTCGCGCTCGCTGGGACAACGTTGAGCAAGGTATGCGCAATTATCTTGCAGAATTGCGGGACGATATGTTGTTCGATAAGCCCATAGAAGAACCGGATGAAGACAAAGGCCTCATCCTGTGGCAAGTGCTTCTCCATGTGGTTAATCACGGCACAGATCATCGTGCGCAACTTCTCAGATTGCTCAACGATCTGGGAGTCGAGACGACGGCTCAAGATTACATCTTCTACGTCTACGACCACCCATAGATGTTCTTTTTAATGTGTTACCACCGGTGCCTGAGCGCCGGTAATAGATGAAAGCAGTGGCGGAAGTCCGTGGAAGTCCATAGGAGTATCGAAATGAACATCCCCTGGAGGACGATCATCTGGCAGCAATTCGGGGCCGCTATTGACGATCTCGGCAATGCGCTCCGCGCCTGTCCAGACGAATTGTGGCGCGCCCGCTTGTGGGAACACCCCTCGGAGCGGCCGGAGTTTTCGCAGTTCTGGTATCTCGCCTATCACGCGCTATTCTGGCTCGACCTTTACCTGACCGGGACCGAAGAAGGCTTTGTGCCCCGGGCTCCCTTCACGCTGATTGAGCAGGACGAAGACGGCCCGGTGCCTGAAAGGGCCTATACCAAAGACGAGCTCCAGGCTTATCTGGGTGAATGTCGTAAGAAATGCAAGGCGACGATTGAGGCAATGACCGACGAAGAGGCGGAGCGGCGCTGCCGGTTTGGGTGGGGCGAGGTCAGTTTCGCGGAGCTACTCCTCTACAGCATGCGCCACGTTCAGCAACATGCTGCGCAATTGAACCTGCTGCTTGGGCAGAAAACAGGAGCAGCTCCGGGCTGGGTTTTTTGGGCCGGGAGCAGAGCTGAGGTGAGTGGACCGGTTGAGTGAGCCGGTATGATAACCATCAATCGGTAGCGCAAATTCTTTGACTTCGAGAACTATCATGCAACTTTCGATTACCGCCGCGCAACGCCTTATGCTGGCCGCGATGGGCCTTGACAAGCGGCCGCAACATCCTGCGACCCGAGAGGACGTGCGCGATCTCGTTCGCAATATGGGCGCGCTGCAGATCGATACGATCCATGTTGTCGCCCGCAGCCCGTATCTTGTGCTCTGGAGCAGGTTAGGCGATTATGACCCGCGCTGGCTTGACGAGCTACTGGCGGAGGGGGAGATATTCGAGTACTGGTCGCACGCCGCCTGCTTTTTGCCCATCGAGGATTATCCGCTCTACCGGCGCATGCAGCTCGACCGAGGGTGGGTGGCGGGTGAGACGGGCCTTTTTAACCGCGCCCCGGATTGGATCAGGTCGCACGAGGAAATGGTCGAGAAGTTGACCAGCCATATCCGCGAGCACGGCCCGGTGCAATCGTCCGATTTCCAGCGAACAGATGGGCAGCAGAGCGGCTGGTTTAACTGGAAGCCGGAGAAGAGGGCGTTGGAGGTGCTGCACGCTACAGGCGATCTGATGGTCGCACGCCGCCACAACTTCCAGCGCATCTACGATCTGCGCGAGCGGGTCGTGCCCTGGTGGAACGATGCCGAGGCGCCATGCCCTTGATGATGTGAAACGAGCGTTGGCGCTAAAAGCCGTACGCGCCCTTGGTATCGCCCAACCGCGCTGGGTGCCCGACTATTTCCGCACCCCCGCTAAGGGCAACGCCGCCCTGCTCGAACGTCTCAGCCGGTGAAGGCTCACTCCTGCGCGTCGAGGTCGATGGCTGGACGGTGCCCGGCTACGTTCATTCCGACCATGCGCCGTTGCTCGCCTCTGCCTCCTCTGCCGCTTCCGGTGCTTTGGAGCCGGCACTCACCACTCTCCTCTCGCCCTTCGACCCGCTGGTGTGGGACCGGATCCGGTGCAAGGCTCACTGTTCAACTTCGACTATCGCATCGAGTGTTACACTCCCAGAGGCCAAGCGCCGCTACGGCTACTTCACCCTGCCTATCCTGCGCCGGGGCACGTTGATCGGCCGGCTTGACGCTAAAGCCCATCGAAAAGAGGGACTGTTTGAAGTCAAGACGTTGCACCTTGAGCCGAGCGTCAAGTCCGACGAGGGCTTGGTGGAGGACCTGGCCGGCGCGCTGGTGGAATGCGCCGCCTGGCACAAGACCCCCGAGGTCGTTGTGCGCTCCCTCGCCTCCTTCGTCGACACTTCACCCAACCTGGCTGCCGTTCTCGAGGACGCCATCAAAAGTCGCTAGCGTGATCGGGCGGTTCTGCAACTTCGGCTAACGTGCCGAGTTGCGATTGTAGAGTGTGAGGCGCCCACAGATAGCTCCCCAGTGAGATGGCGATGCAGGCGATGCACCAGGCTATGGTGAGTAGCCCGCTGTCGCCCATAGGGGTGCCCATGAGCAGCCCTCGTAGCGTTTCGATGAGGGGCGTGAAAGGCTGGTTCTCCCCGAACCGGCGCACTCCATCCGGCATTGAGGACGTTGGGACGAACCCGCTATCGAAGAAAGGCAGAAGGATCAGCGGCAGCGGCAGGTTGCTCGCAGCCTCGACGCTCTTGGTCACCATGCCGAGCGCGACTGAGAGCCAGGTCTGCAGCCTGCGCGTGTTATTATGGTATATTGAGAGGCATCCGTGGAGTGCTGTGACACGCTCCGCGCTGCACGGAATTGCCCAACCGACATGATCCTGCCGCAAGGAAGGCATCACCTGACAGAGACAGAGAGAAAGCACAATGGCCGCTTCTGACAACCAACAGGCCTCACCGGCACCACAGGCGTCGGGCGGCCAACCAAGCCTGATCGCGGTGGCAGAGGGGATTATCGCGCAGGTGGCTGCAGGCGACTTTGAGTCTGCCGCTCGCCCCTTCGCCAAGGCCCTGCGAGAACAACTCCCGCCCGACAAGCTTGCCCAGACGTGGACCGGCCTGACCGCTCAGGCAGGCGCATTCCAGCGAATAGAAAGCTCCAGGCAGTCCAGGCTATTGCAATACGAGATGGTCGTAACGGTGGCCGTTTTCGAGCGTGGGAACGTCACGTTTCAGACTATCTTCGACGGGGAGTATGTCGCCGGGTTGCAGGTCCACCCGGACGAGAGTGTGAGCACGCCCGCGACATACGAAGCGCCCTCTTATGCACGGCCCGGATCGTTCTACGAGCAGGACGTGCAGATAGGCTCGGGCGAATGGGTCTTGCCCGGAACGCTAACCATACCCGAAGGAGGGGGGCCGTTCCCCGTAGTGGTGCTCGTGCACGGCTCCGGCCCGCAGGACCGCGACGAGACTATGGGTCCCCTCAAGCCATTCCGCGACCTGGCCTGGGGCCTGGCTTCCCGGGGGATAGCTGTGCTTCGTTATGAGAAGCGCACCAAGGTCTACCCGAAACAGCTTCGCGCCCTACAGCACTTCACCGTACATGAAGAAGTGACAGACGATGCGTTGGCGGCGGTTGCCCTGCTGCGTGCCACTCGAGACGCGCCCGCTATCGACCCCCAGCGCATCTTCGTGCTCGGCCATAGTCTGGGCGCCATGCTCGCCCCCCGTATCGGTGAGGCCGACCCACGGATCGCAGGGCTGATATTCATGGCCGGGCTTACTCGCCCGTTCGAAGATACGATACTCGACCAATTCACCTATCTATTCTCGTTGTCCGGGCCCATCTCAGACGATCAACAGAGGCAACTGGATACTCTGCGGGAGCAAATCGCTCACATCAAAGACCCCGCCCTCTCGCCCGACACACCTTCCGACCGGCTGCTGGGCATTCCGGCCTCGTACTGGCTCGACTTGCGCGGATATAACCCGCCTGAGACAGCCCGGCGACTGGGCATGCCAATGCTGGTGCTGCAGGCCGAGCGAGATTACCAGGTGACAATGACGGATTATCGAGGCTGGAAAGACGCGCTTGGGGAGCGGCCTGACGTCACCTTTAAGCTTTACCCTGGCCTCGTCCACACCTTCATGCCGGGCGAAGGCAAGCCGGAGGACTACAGTGTGCCTGGGCACGTGGCAGCCGAAGTTGTAGAGGATATCGCCCGGTGGATAGAGGGGCAGGTCGCTCGAGACAGATGACCCATGGCGGGCCCGCACACCAGTTAGCTCAAGATCAAGCGCGAACGTCGGAAGCTAAGCAGTGCTAATCCCAGCAAGATCGCATCCAGCACGGCAATAACCGCCATTACAATGAGCAGGAACTGCGAATAGCTCAGCGATGCGATGATATCTGCAGGTACTGCTCTTAGTGCGAGCACGCTCCCGAAGGTAAACACGATCGTGCCTATGCTAAGTATTTGCTGTGCCTGCCGCACTGTTGATACTCGCAGTGATATCAGCACGCCGGCGCCGGCTCCAAGCACACTGGCCAGCAGGCTTAAGACGATAGCTTCCACGAACAGATCGAGAGGATAGAACAGCCAGTTCCCCTGAGTACTAAACAGGTCCACCAGCACCAGGCCCACAAATAAACTGAGCACGCCCATGCCCCAGGCATACAGGACAGTAATTGCAACCTTCCCCAGCAGGATCGCTTGGTCCGGCATGCGGCTGGCGAGCAAGGTTTCCAGTGTATGGCGCTCGCGCTCTCCGGCGATAATATCGCCAATGAAACTGATAATCAAATTGAAGGGGACCCATAGCAGAAGCAGCATGCCAAGCGGCGTGAGGTCCACCCACTGAGCCCCGAGTTGCAACGGGATGTAGATGCCGATAAGACCAACCACGATCAAGGGACGTATCAGCGACCTCCACCCACCCTGGAAGAAGACGTCCTTCGATTCCTTCCACATCATTGTCAAGATGTCACTCATTTGTTTTCTTCCTCCATCAGTGTGAGGAAAACATCTTCCAGGCTTGCCTTTCCCCTTCGTACTTCCTCAATCTCCCCCCCTGATTGCACAATCAAGGTGACGAGAGGGCCAATCTTGGGTTCTCCTCGCAGCTCAATGGTTAGATGACTATTGCTGCTGTTGATATTGGGCAATTCTACACTGGCTACCTCCGGTCGCTCTCGCAGCGATGCCAGCATCTGATCGTTGAAGCCCTGCCCCACAATCTCTACTTGTCGACCACCTCGTCTCAAACGCAATTCATCAGGGTTGCCAACAGTCAGCAGTCTTCCCTCACAAATCACTCCCACCTGGGCACAGAGCTTTTCGGCTTCCGTCAGGTTGTGCGTGTTGAGGAAGACCGTCACCCCTTCATGTGCTACCAGGCTAGCCAGATCGCTATGCAATGTGGCTGCCGCAACCGGATCAAACCCCGCTGTCGGCTCATCCAGGAAGATCAATGGAGGATGGTGGAGGAGCGCCCGCGCCACGGCGAGTTTTTGCTTCATCCCCTTGCTCCACTTGCCGACCTGATCCTTGCGGCGATCCCACAGATCGATATGGGTGAGCAGCTCTTTGATACGAGCCCGCCGGTCGGCGGCGCTCATATGGTAGACACGCCCGTAAAAGTCGAGGTTGTCCTCGGCGCTCATTCGCTCGTAAAGTCCCGCAAATTCGAGCAATGCTCCGATGCGGGTACGAATTTCTTGCGAGTGGGTGCGTGTATCGAAGCCAAGCACGTTGGCCTGACCCTGGGTGGGCTCCAGGAGGCCAAGCAAGAGATGGATGGTAGTTGTTTTGCCCGCGCCGTTTGGCCCCAGGAAACCAAAGACTATCCCTGCAGGCACCTCCAGTGACAGATCATCGACCGCTTTGACCATATTGGCCGTATTGGCCGTTCCAAAATAACGTGAAAGGTGTTCTGTGCGAATGATTGGCTCAGCCATTCGGTAAAACTCTTTTCGCTAAGGAGTAGTGATTATATCTGCAAACCACGAAAGAAGAGCACAAGCACATAATGTAGGAGCCTTCTATACAAGCTGAGACTGCGGGTTCCAAATAATCTCCCAGAGATGGCCGTCCGGATCCTTGAAGTATCCCGAATAGATCCCCCAGGGGCGCTCATATGGTTCTTCAGTCACCCGGGCACCGGCAGCTTTCGCCTGACTAAGGAGCGCATCTACTTCCTCTTTACTGTTTACCAGGTGACCGATACTGAATTCTATGCTGCCTGGTATTCCGCCAGGCTCATTTGCATCCAGAGCTAATGCAGTGCGAGGGTAAAGCGCAAGGATCAAGCCACTTTCGAGCTCAAACATGACCGCCTCGCCTGAAGCATGAGTGTCGTCGCCCTTGAACTCAGTGCCGATAACCCCATTCGTCTGCAATCCCAGGCCGTCTCGATAAAAGGCGAGCGATTTTTCTAAATCGTCTACTGCTAGTGTGATAACCGAAATTCGGGGTTTCATAACTGAAGTATATCAAATAGCTCGGAATATGTTCAGGAGGATTGTGATAGCATAAGCACGTCCGTGGCGGCCAGCGGATTCGCATGTTAAACAGCCAACTACGGGTTGGCCTCACATTCGATACCGCTGGCGAACTGTTGCCACATAACCCCTTGATTCCCGCTCAAGGTCGGATTGGTCTTGCATCTGCTCCTGAGCAGTGAGCACGCTTCCGGTTTTTGACCACAAGTGTATACTTTCTTGGACATCATCGACGGCGCTATTTGCTTCATCCCTGCTAAAGTAGATCATGAGTTTAGATGCCGACTAAAGATCATAATTCTTCTCGTCTCCACTTTTATGGGGAAGTTCGCTAACGGGGTAGCAGGAGAACGGGAACTCTATGGGAGCATTATGAACAAATCATCTGGGCAACTACCGAAAGCACGGGTACGGGTGCCTGCTGCGCTTGTGGGAGGGCTTGCGGCCAGCCTTGCCAGCGTCGCCCTTCTTGGCAAGATATCGGACGAGGTTCTTGAGCACGAGACCATGGCATTCGACACGCGCGTAGTCGAAGAAGCCCGAGAGATGAATGGCCCGGCTCTTGACAGAGCTATGTCCGCTATCACAGCCACCGGTGAGCCATGGGCAATCTCTTTGGTGATCGGGCTCGTGGGCCTTCGCTGGCTGCGAGAGGGCCGTCAGGCCGACGCGGCTACGTTAGTGTTGGCCGCCGCTTGCGGTGGCGTGTTGAACCAGCTTTTGAAGTCCGTGTTCAAGCGAGACCGCCCGGCCATAAAGCTGAGACGTGCGCACGCATCCGGCTACTCGTACCCCTCGGGCCATGCCATGACCACGCTTGCCGCTTATGGCACAGCGGCCTACCTTACGAGCCGGCGTGGCGCTCTCACGCACCATCCGCGAGCAGCCCTGGTCTGGTTCCCGACGCTTGCCTTGTGCGGATTGGTGGGGGCGAGCCGCGTATACCTGGAGGTGCATTACCCGACCGACGTCATTGGGGGATGGGCAGTGGGCACAATCTGGCTAACCACGTGCGGAATAGCGCGTGGGTTCATGGAACCGGAGGAGAGTTAGCCCCGCTCCCAGGTATAGGATCTTCAGGCGCGAAGTGGCAGCCATGCGAGGAGGAAGGTCAAAGGCATGGGATGCGGGGCAGGCCATGAGTTTGGAACAGGCTGATTAAGAGGCGTCCGGGGTTAAGCGCTGTGCTATTGTGCCTGCACTAATGCCGACCGGGTGTTTGGCAGTCAGGAAAGTACGTGTTAGCCACTATCTTCGATACTTGCCCCCTCGTTGCAATATTGCCCCAGCGGAAGTAAGGCTGGTTCTGCGGGTTGCATGGCTCTCCCGGGCTCCCACATGGGTAGCCACTAACGATGCCACGCATGGCGAGCCTTCCTATGAAGTCGTAGAACGTCGAGCCAACAGGCACATCCTGGAAGCTCTGCCCGCCCACTGTGTCTGAGAAGCTGGCTGCGTTGGACACAATCTTGGAGATCTGGCCTCGTGTGGCAGTGTTGCCAGGCCGGAAGTAGGGCAGGTTGGCGGGCGGCGCGCACAGGTCGACGGGACCGCCGCATGGATAGCCACTCACATAGCGTCTCACCGCCAGCCTCTGTATGTAATCGTAGAAGGTTGAGCCTGGTGGCACATCCTGGAAGAGCTGGCCGCCCGGATCGTCATTCAGCCCTACGGCATTGGAAACTAGCTTGGCGAGCTGGCCCCTGGTGATGTTGTTGCCCGGCCTGAAGGTGCCGTCGGCGTAGCCCGACACGACACCCCGGCAGGCGAGGCACCTGATGTAGGGATAGAAGGTGCTTCCTTCCGGCACGTCAGAGAACTGGAGCGGGCAAGCCGTAGGCGTGGGCGTCGGGCCGCCTGTCATGGGCACGAAGCCGACCAGTTCTCCCTCTGTGATACCGCCCCCGCTTGGCCCACTGGGGCCGGCACCTGTGAAACAGGCGAACTGTGCGATCGGTCCGAGGGGGCCAGATTGTATACCCACGGTGTAAGTCGCGGCAGGGTCGAACGTGCCGTAGATGATGTCGATCTGATTGGACCCCTCATGCAGACGCACTTCGAAGTCGTTGAGTTGCGTGCCCCCCGTGCGCAGCGCCTTCCACTCTATGTTGAAGATGCGGTTGGGAGCGCCCCCGCTGATAGAGGTGTAGACGCCGCATTGCGGGCAGGAGGAGGTTTGCCTTGTATCCAGGTCGTCCCAGAGGGCGGCTATGGCCTGGTGGCCGAATATCCCTGTCGGGAGACAGTAGTTGAGGTTACTGTTGGAGATATCGTAGAAGGCGAACACACCGTTAGAACCGGCCAGTCCCGATGAGTACGTCGTCCCGTAGATCGCGAAGGGGAATGGGAGGGAAACGACCTTGTCGCAAGCGTCGCAGTGAACGCCGGTGTCGGTGACGATTGGACCTACCGCGATGGTAGCTGTGGCAGTAAACACCACATAGTTGGTTGGGGTGCTGGTTGGCGTGTTGGTGTAGATGGGTGTTGCACTAGGAGTGACGCACGGGTCGTTGTAGTGCAAGGTCAACGTCCGATCCGCGGTACCACCTGTGCCTTCGATAAGGCCCACGGACCACAGATCTCCGCTCCCTAAGGCTGCAACGCCGAGAAGGTTGTTATTTTGATTGGTGTACAGTGGGTTGTAGCTAGGTACAATTGACCAGGCAGCGCCGTCCCAGTGCTCGGTCAAGGTAACCCGACCCAAATCGACGTTGTAGTAGTTGCCCACGGCCCACACGTCGTTGGGGCTTATCGCTGTCACACCGTAGAGTTCGCCGACCGCGTTGGGGTCGGGGCTGCTTACGACCGACCAGGCAGAGCCGTTCCAGTGTTCGGTAAGGGTATTGTCGAAGCCGTTGCTGTCCCTGTACCCTACCGCCCAGATGTCGTTGGACGAGGTCGCTGCTACGCTGCGGAGTTTGGGGTAGTAGGGATAGAGATCGGGGGTCGGCGTGATCGACCAGGAAGAGCCGTTCCAGTGCTCAATGAGCGCTGTGTGCGATGAACTACAGCCGCCGACAGCCCAAACGTCGTTGGGACTTATCGCTAGTGCGCCAAAGAGTTCGTTGTCACAACCGCTCACGTTGGGGCTAGTGGTGACTGTCCAGGCGGAGCCGTTCCAGTGCTCGATCAACGTTTGCCAACCGTGTACTCCGTCACCGTAGTTCCCAACAGCCCACACGTCATTACTTGCCACTACTGCCACGCTATGGAGTTCGTTGTTAGCGCTCCCCGGGCTCTGGCTAGGCACAATTGACCAGGCAGAGCCGTTCCAGTGTTCAATCAACGTGTAGGATATTAGGTTGCTGTAGTTGTCCCCGACAGCCCAAATGTCGTTGCTGTTCACCACTGCCACGCCGTAGAGCTCGCCGTTGATCCCAGGGCCGTTGCTGAGAGACCACGAGGAGCCGTTCCAATGCTCGATCGGGTTGACGTCGGTGTGCCCGACGCTGCCGACGGCCCATATGTTGTTAGAGGTTATTGCAGCCACCCCGTCGAGCCTATGCTCAATATACTGTGGGTCGGGGTTGCTGCTGACAAACCTCCACGCCGGGCCGCACGCCGTGCTCGTGGGGGTGGGGGTAGCCGTGCGCGTGGATGTGGGGGTGCGTGTGGGAGTCGAGGTGGGTGGGGGGCAGTTGGTGCTGAAGCGCTCGGTGAGGGTGAGGAACTGAGGTCCCTGCGGGCTATATGGCGGAACTATATTACCCACCGCCCAGATGTCGGTGGGCGATACCGCGCTCAGATTGATCAAGGCGTAGGCGGTCCCCTGTGGCGGGCTTGCGGTGGAAAGAACGCTCCAGGTAGAGCCATCCCAATACGCGGCGGCAAGCACGCCGAGCACCCACACGTCGTTCGGGGAGATGACTTCTACGCCTCCTACGGCCCCCCCGATACCCTGGGGCAGATCAACCACACTCCAGGATGTGCCATCGAAGTGCATAGCCAGGGGCAGGCCGCTGCCATCAGTGCGGTAGCCGGTAGCCCATATATCGTTCGTGGACCAAGCAGATGCGTACTGGAGCACTCCTGGCACCGACGGAGGATTGTTGAATTGGGTCCAGGCGCTGCCGTCCCAGTGCAGGAAGAGAGGCCCGCCGGCATGCACGCTCCCCACAGCCCATACGTCGTTGGCCGAAACCACCGCCAGACTGAACAAAGTGTTGTCGGCCTGAAGGGCAGGAGTGGGCACGACGGACCAACTGTTGCCGTTCCAATGCAGCGCGAGGGATTGGCCTGGGCTGCCGGGCACGCCTCCCACCGCCCATACATCGTTGGCCGACACCGCGGCCACATCCTGAAGGTTAGCGAAACCGGTCGAGGGCGCCGGCGTAGTGCTCCATGTGGCGCCGTTCCAGTGGAGCAGCAGGAGCCCATATTGAGTGCGAGAGTTGAAATTCCCCACCGCCCATACGTTGCTGGACGACACCGCGGCCACTCCGTTCAGGTAGTTGGTGCCGGTGAGAGTGCCGTTGGGACTGGGTATTATGCTCCATTGGGAGCCGTCCCAGTGCTCGACGAGTGTCGTAGCGGGGCCGGGAGTGGGTTGCACGTTGTTCAGGCTGTAACCTACGGCCCACACATTGTTTGCAGACACCACGGCCACGTCATTCAAGACGCTCCAGTTATTGCCCGTCACATTGGGGCTGTCCACCTTGCCCCATACAAGGCCGCAGGTGGGAGTGGCCGTAGGGGTATTGGTGACGGTCCGGGTGGGAGTTCGAGTGCGTGTGAGGGTCACCGTAGGCGTCGAGGTAGTGGTCGGTGTCCGCGTGTTGGTACGCGTCGGGCTACGCGTGCTCGTGGGGGTGAAAGTCGGATTCGCTGTTGCTGTCCGGGTAGCCGTACGCGTGGGGGTGCGCGTAGTGGATGGTGTTATGGTAATGGTCGGTGTGGGTGGGCTGCAAGGGGAGGAGAAGCGCTCTACCAGGGTGTGTTCCTGGAAATTGGAGGTGACATTGCTGTCACCTACCGCCCATACATCGGTGGCCGATACCGCGTCTACCCCTAGCAGCCCACTGTAGGCACCCGCAACGCCCGGGCTCGGCACGATCGCCCAGCCTCCCCCTCCCCAGTGCATCACCAGAGTGTCGCTCCCTCCCCCCGAGATGAACTGCTCTCCTACCGCCCATACCTCTCCTGAGGGCATTGTGACCAACCCCGACAGATGTAGCCGAGGTTGGGGTTGGGGGCTGGGGTGGGCACTACGCTCCACGATGTGCCGTCGTAGTGCATTACCAACCCCACAATGGGTGTTGTCCCGTTGCTGTAACCTACAGCCCAGATGTCGTTAGCTGATATGGCCTTGATGTCACGCAGAATGCCGATGTCTCCACCAGGTGGGGAAGGCACCACACTCCACGATGTGCCGTTGTTGTGCACGATCAGGGTATGGTCGTTAGTGCCATCGTATGTGATACCTACAGCCCACACATTGTTGGTCGACACTACCGCTACGCCGGTCAACTCGAAGAAGTTGGGGATGGTACTTATGAAATCCTGGGTTCCAGCTTGTGCCATCGTAGTGCAGCAGGTATGGCTGATTAGTTTGAAACACGTCTTCGAAAAAGGAACCCACTGCCCAGACATCGTTGGCTGACAGGGCGTCTACCCCCAGCAGGTGGCTGTTCTCGCCAGAAGTGGGGCTGGAGACCTGGGTCCATGACGTGCCGTCATAGTGCAGGGTGAGGGTGAGGACGGCACCTCCACCATTCACGAAATAATCTCCCACAGCCCAAATGTCGTTAGCAGAGATGACTGTGATATCGCGCAGGTTGACAGACTCTGCCTTGAAAATGGTCAGAGGCACCACACTCCAGGAAGTGCCGTTCCAGTGCTCGATGAGTGCTTTTCCGCCGGTGCTCAAGCCACCGTAGCCGACAGCCCACGCATCGTTGGCGGAGACTGCACCCACTGCCTGCAGCAGGGAGGTATCGCTGGGTGGTGGGAAGTCAGGGCTTGCATAGACCGACCAGCACCCTGATACGGGCGTTGGTGTAGAGGAGCTCGTGCCGGTGAGTGTTGGTGTGCTCGTGGATGTGCTTGTGCGTGTCGAAGTAGTCGTGGGGGTACGGGTAATTGTGGGCGTGGCGGTTGGTGTGTTGGTCGGTACACTCGTTGGCGTGCGGGTGGCAGAATTGGTAGAGGTAGCGGTGCCGGTTTGGGTGGACGTATTGGTTGGGGTTCTCGTAACTGTGGCGCTTGGTGTAATGGTCGGTGTGTTTGTAGGCGTGCGAGTGGAAGTGCCGGTAGAGGTAATAGTAGGTGTGTTCGTTGCTGTATTCGTCGGTGTGACGGTCGCTGTACGGGTTGCTGTGTTGGCGGGCGTATTGGTAGCAGTCTGCGTGCCGCTGGGGGAGGCGGTAGAGGTGGCAGTGAATGTATTGGCGGGTGTATTGGTGGCCGTTGCTGATGGCGTGACTGTTGCAGTGTTGGTGGGAGTATTGGTGGACTGCGCCGTGCCTGTGGGCGTAGCCGTGGAGACCGGCCCGCCGACTACCAGTGTCAGGTTGTTGGGGTTGTAGTTAGCTGTGTAGGTGCCGCCCTGGATCGTTGCGAAGGTGCCGGAGCGTGAGCCGTAGTCGAGCACCTCGAAGCTATCGCCGTTCTGGGGCACGAAGCCGTTGATGGCGCTCGTGTTGAGCGTGCCGTCCAGGGTGGCGATGTTGCCTACGTCCAGACGGTCGTACTGGCTGGGGTCCGTGCCGCCAAGCTCGATGTTGAGCGTACCCGCTGACCCTTGTGTGTAGCTGCCTGAAAGGGTGATCAGGCCCGGTCCATTCAGGCCGGGGCTGACGGTGCCGCCCTCGTTGTCCACGTCACCGTCGATGGCGCCTGAGCCTTCCAGTGTGCCGCCCTGCATGGTAAAGGGGCCTTGAAAGGATAGGCTTCCGCCCGACATACGCATGACGCCTCCCAGCATTGTAGTGCTGTTGCCATTGGCGCTGAGTATTAGCGTACTGCCCTGCACGTCCATGAGACCACCGGTTAGGGTCGTTGACTGGGCCATGATACTTGTGCTCGTGCCACCACCCAGCTTGGTGATCGTGCCCAGGTTGTTCATGTTGATGTCATAAAACTGGCCGAACGTTGATGGCATAGGGAAGTTAGCCCCCGCCTCGTTGATGAAGGTGCCCTGGTTGGAAATACCCGTGCCAAAGTTCGATGGGTTGTTCCAGTTGACGGTGCTGTAGTTTTCGAGCACCCGAGGTGAGTTGAGGCCGACCCCGCAGTTGCATGTGATGTCTATATTGAATACCGTGCCGGTGAGGACGACGGTGTGGCCGCTCCCCTCCATCGAATTGGACCAATCGAGCTGGTTTGTCACATAGATGGTACGGCTCCCACTGAGGTGGCCGCTGACGTTGAGCACGCTCACCGAGGTGCCTGTGTTTGCCCCGGCACTGTCGATCTGAACCGCTCCGATTACGTTGAGGATCGGTACGGAAATTGTGCCGCTGATTACCGGTATCGGGAAGCTCCCATCGCCTTGCAGAGTGCCCGCCCCGATTACGGCGGAGGCCGGCTCGAAAATCTGGCCTCCATGTACATCGAGCGTCGCCCCCGACGAGACGTTGAATGTGCCCGTGCTGTCACCATTGCCCAGGCTCGGCGCGCCGTTCTGTACGTCAAATACGCCGGAGTTGTTGAATGTTGCGAAGAGATTCACAACCCCTGAAGTTGTATTGATCACCGTGCCGAGATTGTTGAAGACGCCATTCGTCATTTGTAGCTGGCTCCCGGCGATGGTGAAGGTGGCCCCCGGCTCGTTATTGAAGGTACCTCCCGTGAGAGTGATACCGGTGTTGCCCGAATAGGTGGCGTTTCCGAAGTTGTTGATGGTGCGGCCTGCCTCAATATCAGCATCGCTGATGTTCATCTGCCCGCCCGGCAAGATATCGGTGTGGCCGGTGCCGCTCTGATGCCCTGAAGTCCATGTGAATAGATTGGTCACCGTGATGGGCCCCGTACCGGCGACGGTGCCAAAGGCCTGATTAAGGGAACGGGTTCTCACAGGCATGTTGTTGGTAATTGTGGAGTTTGGATGAGGGTTCACCACAATGCCACCGTTCACAACGCTGAAGTTCTGTGCCACTATATTGAGGGGGTCGCCCGTTTGGGGGAAGGTGACCCCATCGCGGGCGTTTTGGCCATCGATCACAGTCTGGTTCTCGTCGCCGGGCGTGGTCCAGCCTCCCGGGCCACCTGGGTAGCCGCCTGTGAGCGTAATGGCCCTATCAATGCTGACCACGGTGGTGCCGGTGGAGGTGAAGTAGGTGCCCGCGGCCACGCGCACCTCATCGCCGTTAGAGGCGGTATTTACAGCGTCCTGGATGAGGGTGAAGGCGGTGGGATTGGCGCACGGAGTATCTGTGGCCCCGCCGCTGTCATCCACACACCATACCGGCGATTGGGGCAGCGACGGGTTCGCTCCCCGGGTGGGGCTGGCCCACGCGAGCGATAGTATTATGAGAGTAGCCAGCCCGGCCAACATCAGCGGCAACCGGAACGGCTTTGCTTGCCCTGCCCATGCATATCTAGCGAAAACTGCTTGTGCAAACTCAGGTATCAGTTTCATGGCTCATCGCTCCCCTCGACTATCGTCGCGGCCTTCACCGTCGCTTATGACTTCGGTCTGCTCGCCGGAGGGCGAGCGCCCTTGCGCCGTGACGGCCCCGAAGACGAAGTCATGCAAGTCAGACCAGTCGCGGAAGTAGAGAGTTTCCCCGTCCGCTACCCGCTGGATCTTGCCGCGCCATTCGACGCCTCCGTCGCCCGTACTTTCGGGCCATATGCGTAGCGTGAACAACTGCGAGCGCCTCTCCACTTTGTACATGTAATTGACTCCCGTCGATCCAAGATCGGCTGGTTTATTGCACGGTTATACGCCATCAAACGTCTCTGGATCGTTTGATTTTGGCCCTTTTTCTGAGGGAGAAGCAAAAATACCAAAAAAGAGCGGCGCCGCCGCTCTTTTTTGGTATTTTTGCTCTCGAGATTAAGCGCTAGTCAAGCGCAAGGGCCATGGCCAGGGCGGTGGCCTCCTCTAGAGGCATACGTTTGCCCTCGGCCCATACTTTCGCAAGTGCCTTATCGTCGAACACCGAGTGGGCGGCAGCGACGCCTCGCTCGAAGACCCGCCTCAGCACAAACATGGCCTGTGCGCCAATCGTTTCCAGGAGCGCCTCTGCAGCCGCAAGCAATCTGACGCCTTGCTCTTCCAGGTCGCGATCGCGCTGCTGGAATCCTTTCCCGGAGGCGATCCCCGTCAGCGCCAGCTCGCCCAGCCCTATAAAGCAGGCCGCCATACCGTACCTGTCGCCTATCTCTCGCCTCATCGTCAGGCTCTGCTCGTAGAGTGTTCGCGCTCTCCTGTAGTCTCCATCCGAGCGGGCCACGCTGCCAAGACTGCTGAGTGTCTCCGCGATGAAACCTTTGTAACCCAGCTCACGTGCGGCGGCCAGGCCCTGATCAAATGTCGAGCGGGCCGTCACGTAGTCTTCGCGGAGCTCGGCGATGGTGCCCAGGCGATGCAGGCACCAAACAACAGCGGCTCTGTTCCCTATCTCTCGGGCAGCGGTCAGGCACTGTTCAATGATTTGCTGGGCCGAATTGTTGTCTTCCCGGATGAGCGCCATCTCTCCCGTGGACCTGAGCGCCCCCAATTCTCCTAACCTGTCGCCTATAGCTCGGCTTATGGCTAGAGCTTCCTCGAACAGCGGGCTTGCCGCTGCATAATCAGCCTGGGTGTTGGCTACTGTTCCCAGGGATACGAGTGAGCGACTGATGCCGCGCTGATCCCCCAGTTGCCGATGCATCGCCAGAGCCTGTTCGAAGAAAGCACGGGCAGAAGGATAATCGTCCTGCAGATACGCCACGTGTCCCGTCGTCTGCATTATGTTGCCTACGTGCGCCCGCCACTCTTTGGGCAGACTCTGTCCGCCTCTCGCGGCAGGTTGTCCGGTTGCGAGTGAGGTTGGTGCGCCGGCGTTCACATAGCCTGCATGGCTGAGGGCCTCGACCAGCCACTCCCTTGCCTCGGAGGGGTAGCATCGCGAGGTCCAGTAGCGGGAGAGGGCAGCAACCATGCGCAGCAATATCTCCGACGCTTCGGGGGCACCGTGTGGTCCGTTCTGCGCGTCCCCAACAATCCCGGGGCCGCCTACCGCGTGGCTCTTCGCCCAGCGGAGCGCCGCCCGAAGATTATCGTGCTCGACTTCAAGGTGGTCCAACCATGCCACCTGATCCGGGCCGGAAAGATGCGGCTCTGCCTCTTCGGCCAGTTGCATGAAGTAGAGAGCGTGCGCTCTCTCCAATGTGTCGCTTTCCCCTTGCCTGCCGGTCCCGGTCGGATCGCCTACTTCTGTCGCCAACCTCTCCCGGGCATATTCCCTTATCGTCTCCAGCATGGTGAAGCGTGGCCCCTCGGAAATATATCCACCTGCGGAGCCGACCGTTTCGTTCGCCTCGATCCGCACAAGTAGGCTCTTGTTGAGAAGGGAGTAGATGCCTTCGAGCACGCGTTCTCCGCCACCACTTACCCTATCAAAGGGCCCATCAAGGTCTACCTCCGGAGATGCCCGGACTTGCGGAGCGGGATGGCGATAGCGAAAGGCTCGTGCCAAGCATTTCCTCGGCGGCTCTGAGGCTCCAACCCCCGGAGAAGACGGACAGGCCACGGAAGATGCTCCTCTCGTCGTGGTCGAGCAGGCGGTAGCTCCAGGCGATAGCCGTTTCCAACGCTCTCTGCCTGGGCGGCAGATCGAGCGGCCCATCAACCAGCAGCTTGAACCGCCTGTCCAGCCGCGAGAGGATGGCTTTCGGCGATAGAACCTTGACGCGGGCGGCTGCAAGCTCTATAGCCAACGGCAGTCCATCGAGTTTGCGGCAAATCTCCACTATATGGCGAGCGTTCGTGCTGGTGATGGCGAAGGTAGGCGAGACCTGCTGCGCACGGTCGGCGAAGAGATACACCGCTTCATAACGGAGCATGTCATCAGGTCGGGGCGGGAGCTCGCGCGGAGGCAGAGGCAACGGGGCGACGGGGAACTCGTGCTCGCCGCGTAAGTTGAGCACCGAGCGGCTGGTGACCAGCAATCTGAGTTGCGGACAGAGTGCCAGCAGCTCCGCCAGGGCAGGCGCAGCGGACAGCAGGTGCTCGAAATTGTCTATGAGCAGCAGCATTCGCGCATGCGAGATGCGGACAGCAAGAAGCTCAAGAGGTTGATGTCCCAACTCTTCGGCCACACCCAACACGCTCCCTATCGCCGGAATAACCCGGTTGGGATCGTCATTGGCGGCAAGCGATATGAAGAAGACGCCATCGGGGAAGCTTTTCCCAAGACTTGCGGCTGCCCTGATAGCCAGCCTCGTCTTGCCCGTACCCGCTGCGCCGGTGAGTGTGACCAGCCGGAGCTCGTTGCGTCGCAGTAGGTCTCCAAGCTCGGTAAGTTCGCGCTCCCGCCCGATGAAGATAGTGGTTTGAGCCGGAAGCTTAACCTGTATGTCAGCAGGAGGGGTCGAAGACCGGGAGCGGCTCCGTAGGTGAGAGCTTGCGGGTGCGGTGGACGCGGGCTTCTTGCGAGGCGCAGGCTCCCTGGCCTGCTGCATGATTGCGGCAATAGCCGGGCCGGGTTCGATGTCAAGCTCGTGCTTTAAGGCGCGAGCGCATTGCCTGTACACGTTCAGCACGCCCGCTCGGTCGCCGTTGGCAAGATGCAACACCATTAACCGGTGATAATTCTTTTCGAGGAGGGGGTCTTGTCTCAGGAGGCGCTGGCTGTACATGATAGCCGCGCCAAGGTTTTCCTGCTTCTCGAAATGACTTACCAGTTGCTCAAGCACCCACTGATACTGGTCCCTGAGTTGCTCGCGTGGGCCAAGAATCCACTCGTCATAGCAACCGGGCAGCAAGTCCCCACTGTACAGGTCGGCGGCGTGCTGGAGTTCTCCAACGGGTCATCGGCAACTTTCCCCTCTGCCCCAGCATCGGTGCCGGATATCTGTTGGCTTATGGAAGCCGGTGCGTCCCTGGCGTGCGCGAACGCCCGCTCGAATTCAGCTACATCCAGGCTGAAAGGGCTTCCGCTCTGCCAACACATATCTCGTCTAGTTATAGAGACGAATTGCTCGATAGACGGGAATGCTTTTCTGAGGGCAACTATCAGGTAGCGCAGGTTGGCGTATGCTTGTGCCTCCGTGGAATTCGGGCCAAAAGAGAAAGGCAATGTGCTGCCGGGTCTGGAGAGCGTCGCCATGCAGAAGAAGGTAAGCAATCAAGGCCTGAAGGCGCGGGGCACTGAGGGTAGTTATAGCGTCGTCGTCCACCGCTACCCTGAAATCGCCGAGCAATTTTATGTGCAGTTTGGGCTGTCGTATGCCCTCTTTGCCCATTCCCACGCAGCCTCCATAAACCTGGACGAAACTGATTAGCGTGCGGAAGCAACTATATTATACAAGAGGGGGCCGGCTTGTTACGCATCGTCGTCGGATGCCAGATTTACCCGTGGACTGCCAACAAGGCATCCATGTGTTCGGGCCGTCATGTGCATTCATGCACGAGAGGGCAGACTAATAAATCTGCCCTCCATAATTGTCGCGTGTTGTCTGGCTCTTTCAGCGCTGTGCTAAGCCAATTCAGCGCCTCTGACCCACGGCCCAATTAATTATCAGCTCTATCCATGTGTGGATCGGCCCGGGGGTGAGCCGCGCAGGACTTGAACCTGCAACCCACTGATTAAGAGGTATCAGGGTCTATGCGCTGTGCTTCCATGCCTACATTATGGCACAAAAATGCTACAGTTATCAACTCTACTTTCACCCACTGATTAGGGCATTGTGATAGTCCTGGGGAGAGGCCAAGAAAGGCAATAGCTCCGCCTAACCAACCAATCTCCCTCAAGTCAGCAGCTATGTTCTCGAACCACGCAGCGCGTACAAGTCCCAGCACCACACTGCGTAACGCCGCTATCACCTGCGGCGCCAAACCTTCGTCCAGACCCAGGTTCTTCCGACGGCCTAATCGGACTTCCTTCCAACCTTATGGTTGCTGGGGGTTCGCGACTGGACTGCCACGCAATCCGCCCTCCGAGATTTCCTCACGAGTTCAAGAGACCGGGGTCGTGGTCGCAAGCGGTCTTGTTGCCTTGGGTAAGACCGTCCCCGCAGCAGAAGGAAGCCCTGGCACCGTGGGTGCTAACCGAGCGTGAGAGATGGCGGTGGCTGTCGGCACCTCGGGCTTGGGCGTCCGGGTAGCTCGATCACCTACGTCGTAGAAGTCCTGGTTGCCTGTACCGCAACCGCGCGGCCGCCCGTCCCAGTACCCCGCAAAGTTGTCCAGTATATTCGCCATGAGTTGTTCAATGCGGGGATCTGCTGCCTGGGACTGTACGTCATAGAACCGATTATTGTTGAACGTGTGATCAATTAGACCATAAGACCAGTGAATGGTGCCAGCTGCAAAGACCTTCGCTCCGTTGGTAGACGTATAGATCGTCGAGTTGGCCACTGACGGCGCCCCATACCTATTCTGAACGTGGCTCGTCGAGAGAACCTCAATCCCGGGCGGCGTGTGCCCATTGTTCTGCACACTGTCCCATTCCGGTCCGACGATGTTATTCACCTGATCGCCTGGCTGTAGGCCTGTACAATCGAAATACCATCGATCCGGCGTCCCACTCATTACCCAGGGATAATCATGGGGGCCTGAGCTGTCGATGGAGGAACTGCCCGCATAGCGTATGCCGATGAGACTGTTCTCGGGACGGTTCAGCGGCGGGTCCGCGAACAGTACGGTTGCGAAAGGGCGATCAGGCAGCGGATCAAGCCTGGCGTCTTTGTAACAGGTGATGATCCGGCTCGAACCGAGAGACGAGCTTTCGAGTCGCACATTCCAATAGACGTCGTTGCCTGAGGCAAATACGAGATTAACTCCGTGTGCGAGGGCATCCTCGACGTCGTTGCGCTCATTCCACGTCCAATACTCCGGATGGCCCATCATCAGGAGGACCCGGTGGCTCTTCAACAGAGCGGGCTCGGTCGCCACATCGGTGTCGCTCACGTAGGTGACATCATAGCCGGAGGCCTCGAGCCAGCGAACCATGTCGACGTCAGTAGCAAACAAGAGTTCCAACCCCGCCGAACTGATAATAAGGTCGGTCGAAAGAGACTTTGTATGCCCGGGTCCGGCCCTCCTTGTGATCTGTCTGATAGAGGCTCTCACCCCCAAAGGTGTTGTACGCCTGGTTCGTCATCGATGCTTCCTGCACTATTATGTCGGAGGCATAACCGTCGTTTCGCACAACGAAATAGGTGAAGGCCCGGTAACCGTTGCTTGAATTGAGGCGCAGCAAGAAGATGCCACTCACCCAATGTGGGTCGGTGTTGATGGTAAAGGTAGGCAACCAAGAACAACGAACCAGCCCGGTCGCGGAATCACGCGTACAGGCGGGCTGTGAGCGGATAGAGTAGGCTGGGTAGATAGCCACTAACCGCGCCCCATGGCCTTGATAATAACCCAAACGGTAAAGGCGAGCCGTAATGGTCCTGGCGGTTGAAGTAACATAAACGCTGATTGCCTCTCCGGCGTTTACACTCACCCTGCCTGGATATGCTGCGAGTTGCCCGACATCGTAGTTGCCAAGGTCTGCCCATTCGTCAGTGCCCAGCTGCGCATTCTCCGCACTAATACGAGTTGACAATGGGCGTGTAACCTTCGGCCGCCTTGTCTCAAATGGTTGAAGTACGAATACAAGGACCAGCCCGATCAAGATGGCGATGAGGCAGGCCAGACCTACCAGGGGTTTCCGGCCGGCCAGTCGCGAGCGTGACGACGAAGAAGGAACAGCGGTCATGGCACTACCCTATTGGGAACCCGCGTCCTCGCTGTGCTAACCTTTGCTGCGGCTTCACGGCCCTCACCCGAATAGTTATCAACTCTAACTACGTGTGAAAGTGACTTTGGTGAGCCGCGCAGGACTTGAACCTGCAACCCACTGATTAACAGTTAGTTGCTCTGCCATTGAGCTAGCGGCCCGCAGGCGTCATTGTATCAAAAACGCCTCTGTCTTGTCAAAGTCGTTGCTCTGGACAACCTACGGGCTTACTTGGTATAATTTAGTTAGGCTAACGAATGATATGCTTTACGAACTAATATCATCGAGGAGACGCTTATGACCTCCCAATCTCCAACTCGGGACGCAAACAATCCTACTGCTAAAGTGGGGGCGGCTAATTTAGAAGCTGCTGATGCGACCCACCCCGCCGAAGCACCCGGCGCGCTTGCCATTGCCAACCGTTTGCGCCCTGTGCTGTTGCGTCTCAACCGCTCGTTGAGGGGCGAGGCGCACGAATTAGGCGTCACCAGCATTCAGGCGAGCTTGCTATATGCCATCAAGTCGTTCCCCGGTATCGGCCCTGGCGAGCTTGCGGCGCGGGAGCGGATGGGCGCGCCGACGCTGGTGGCTCATATTGACAAGCTGGAGAGCGCCGGTCTTGTCGAGCGTGGCCGTAGCGACCCTAACGACCGCCGCCGGGTCGACCTCACTCTCACACCCGCCGGTTTTCATGTGCTACAGACCCTCACTGAGCGGCGTACGGCCTGGCTTGCTACCAGGTTAGCGACCCTCTCTGCGGAAGACCTGGCTATCGTAGAAGCCGCTATCGAGCCTATGGAGCAACTGGCTCAGCGCAGAGAGGAGGAGCGCCAGGCATGAGGTCGTCGCCTCCTAGCGTTATCCCTCCAGGTACGCGGGCTCGCGTAGGCACATTCACGAGCCTACGCCGCCATTACAACTACCGGCTCTATTTCTCGGGGCAGTTCCTCTCGCAAATAGGCACCTGGCTGCAGAGCGCGGCAATGGCCTGGCTTGTGCTTGACCTCACCCATTCGGCGGTCGCCGTTGGCCTGCTGACTTTCTGGCAGTTCGGCCCTTACGTGGCGCTCGGCCTCTTCGGCGGCGCGCTCACCGACCGTCTCGATCACCGCGTCACTTTGCAAGCCACCCAGATAGCCCTCGCCCTGTGTAGCACCATTATGGCGGTGCTTACACTGTTTAATATCATTACATTATGGGAGGCGTATGCCATCGCCGCGGCTCGCGGGCTGGCCCTTATACTCAACAATCCCAGCAGGCAGGCATTCCTTTTCCAGATGGTCGGGCGTGACGAGCTGCCCAACGCTATTGCGCTCAACTCCAGCCTCGCCAACGCTACCCGCATACTGGGCCCGGGCGTGGGCGGTATCCTTATCGCGGCCTTCGGGGTGGGTATCTGCTTCGCTATCGACGCTGTCAGTTACGTGGCCGTGATTATCGCCCTGATGCTGATCAACGTCAAAGAGCTTTATCCCATCGAGCGGCGTATTCAACAAACGGTGCTGCGCAGCACCGGCGAGGGGCTCAAGTACGTCTGGCATACGCCCAGGATACTGGTGGCGCTGACGATGTTCCTCTTTATTTGCATTTTCAGCATCAACTTCAACGTATTGCTGCCCCTGATGGCCGGCAACACGCTGCATGCCGGCCCCGAGGTTTACGGTCTGCTCACAGCGTGCTTCGGGGCGGGTGCGCTGGTTGGCGCGCTCATTTCGGCGTCGTTGGGCCGTGCGACCTGGCCAACCCTGCTGATAAGCGCTACGGGGTTCGGCCTGGGTGAGGTGCTGCTCGCGCCGCAGGGAAGTGTGGTAGGCGCGCTGGTGGTGCTGGTGCTGACGGGCGTTGCTTACACGCTCTTTACCTCCAACACGAATGCCCTTGTGCAGCTATCCGCGCCCGGCTACCTGCAGGGGCGGGTGGCAGGCTTGTATAGCTATATTTTCTCGGGGAGCAGCGCGGCGGGGGCCTTGATCGCCGGTGGACTGGCCAACATTGGCGGCACCCAGCTTGCCTTCTTCGTCGCCGGTGGCACCGTGCTGGCTTGCGCTGCGTTCGGGGCCATCATGCGCAAGATCGGGGTCACGTCGGATAGCCCGGTGCCCGAGCTGGTGAAAGTGGAGGCGCTCAAGTGACGCTAGCCGTGATGAGAATAGGGAGGGAGTGGGGACACCCCCACACCCCCGGCAGGGTGACCCCTGCACCCCTTTCATACCAGCCTTATTGGGCAGCGCAACTGTACAGTTGCGAGCCGCCTCCACCGAACCCACCTCCGAAGCCTCCGAATCCGCCTCGGCCTGAGCTGGACCCGCCGTAGAGGCTTGCATCCACGGCCGTGCAGTTGGATTGCACCCACTGGTTGACCGAGGCGCTGCTCCCTCCGAGTACGAAGCGCACCTGGCGGTTAGCTATCATTTGCTGAAGCTTACCGACGGTCATGGCGGGGTCGCTCCCCATGAAGCCTCCCATGGCGAGCACCGGCTGGCCCGTTTCGAGAGCGATCGATGAGGCCTGCTGCGAGTTTGGCACCGCTACCAGGTAGAGGTAGCCGTCGCGGTTGGCCTCAAGGAACGAGACCAGGTTGTCCTGGGTGGAGCTGGTCAGGCGCGTCCATGTAGAGCTGTTATCGCTCAGGGCGCTGGGGCCCGCCATCGGTAGGCTGGCGTTGTTAGGCGAGGCCATAGCGGGCGTGATCGACCAGACGAGAGGCGCTACCAGCAGTCCCAACAGCCCTACGCTCATCAGGCCGGGAGCCAGGCGCATCCGCAATCTCATGCTGAAAAGCCGCGCCCCAATCAAAGGCAGCGCTGCGGCCAGGCCGGCCCCGACTGTGATAGGAGTGATCCAGCTAGCCCACTGCGGGTACTGGGCAAGCACACGGGCCTGCCAGTAGGCGCTAACCAGCAGGGCGATTGGGAGCAGCCAGCCTGCCAGCCGCCATTGCGGTAGGCCTTCCAGAGGGCGCTTACTCCGATGCCCGCCAGGGCTGCCGCCGGGGGAGCCAGCATTATCAGGTAATAGGGGTGAAAGATCCCCTCGGCTGCGCTGAAGACCGCTCCGTAGCTGACCAGCCAGCCCACCCAGAGGAGCAGGGCCTGGCCTCGCTTGTCGATGGGCAGTCTGCGGCGCAGGGCCAGGATGGCCGCCAGCAAGCCGAATGCGACCAGGGGTATAAGCCAGCTCCATTGTTCCGCCAGTTGGCCGCCCGTGAAGAGCCTCAGCGGCCCTGCGTAACCGGCCCCGAACATGCCGCCCGCGCCGAACCCTCCAAAACCTCCATTCTGAGCTGTGCCGGTGCTGCCGAAAAGGCTGTTGAAGATGCCTCCCAGGAAGCTCAGTACGCCTCCTGTGGTCGCCTGGCTGCCTCCAGATTGAGTAGTGCCGCTGCCGGTGGGGCCGCCTGGGCCGCGCCCTCGAGCGCCACTATTGCCGAAGATGTTCCCGCCGTTGCTTCCAGGGTTGTTATTGCCCAGAGTTGCCCGGATTGCCCCCGAAGTTCGGGAAGCCGCGGAATGACGGTGGAGGACCGCCAAAGCCCCTTGGACCTCCGAAGCCCCCGCCTCCTCCCACGCCCTCGTTACCGGTGACACGGCCCAGGCCGTTGTAGTTGAGCGCGAGATCGAGCACGCTATTGGCCTGGCTGCCACCCACCCAGGGGCGCTGGCCGGCCGGTGTGAGGTCCACGGCCAGCGGCCACGAGAGGGCCACCGCGAAAAGCACGACGCTGCCCAGGGTTAGATGGAGCAGGCGCTTTTGCCATTTGATGGGCGCGGCCACCAGATAAAGGAGATAGAAGGTGGGCAGGATGACAAAAGCCGCCAGCATCTTGATATTGAAGGCCACGCCCACAATTGCCAGCCCTAGCGCCAGGAACTTGAGCTGACCTTTTTCGGTCGCCAGGCTGATAGCCCACGCCGCGAGCAGTGTGGCCAGCATGAGCCATGTGTCGGTGTTGTTGGTGCGCTCCACCGCGACCGCGATAGGGGTGACCGCTAACGCCGTGGCGGCCACAAAGCCTGCGAACATTCCGAAGAGGCGCTTCACGAGGAAGTAGACCAGCGCCACCGACACCACCCCGGCGAGGGCCTCAGGCACCAGCAGGCTTAGGCTGTTGAAGCCGAATATCTTTGCGCTGATGGTCTGAATCCAGAGAGAAACAGGCGGCTTGTCTACCGAAATATAGCCGCCAGAGTCGTATGAGGCGAAGAAGAAGTTATGGAAGCTCTGCATCATGCTCTGCACTGCGACAGAGTAATAGAGGTTGCTATACCCGTTTTGAGCCAGATTCCAAAGATTTAAGAGCGCCGCCACGGCAACGGGAAAACCCGGCGCGAGCCATGGTATTATCCTTTCACGCTCCAGACGGCCAATCCATACGCCTGTGTTTGTCGTATTTTTAGTTGCAATCAATGACATGTCATGACCTTTCAAAACTATTTTATGCCACCAGGCTTAAATGCGGCTGAGAAATAGTTAAGAAAGTATTAGATTTGGGGATATCAGTCCTGCCTCTTGTTCGTTGGGCGTAGAGTGGAGTATGATGTAATCACGTTTGCAGAGGGCTGTCTGTGGAGTGGAGAGGATGCGTTTTGGAAACACAGCCTGTACTGGTCGTCGAAGATGACCCATACCTGTTGGGCCTGATCGTTGATGTGCTGACAATCGAAGGCTACAACGTGGTCGGCGCCAAGAACGGCGCTGAGGCGTTGAAAGCAGTGAGTGCTGCGCGGCCCAGCGTGGTATTGCTCGACATGCAAATGCCGGTCTTGAATGGCTGGGAGTTCGTCGAGCAGGTGAGGCTAAGCGGGCTAGACTTCCCTATTGTGGTAATGACGGCAGCCCACAACGCCTCAAGCTGGGCTGCCGATCTGGGAGCCGCTGATTTTCTCGGTAAGCCATTTGACCTGGACGAGCTGACCGGGAAAGTAGCCAGATTTCAGAATTACAGGGCAAACTGAGTGGGCAGTGCGTGAAACGTAAGACGTAAGACGTAACCGCCAAGACGCCAAGAACGCTAAGGTACGCCAAGGTTTTTATTGTTTTTGGACTATCATGATCCTCTGTGATCTCTGCGTACTCTGCGATTCAAACCCATAAAAACCTTCGTGCTCTTCGTGCTCTTCGTGATTCAAAACAATAAAACCTTCGTGATCTTTGTGCCTTTGTGGTTCAACCCGTAAAATCTTGGCGAACCTTTGCGTTCTTGGCGTCTTGGCGGTTACGTAACTACGCACTACGCACCACTAGAGGCAGCGAAAAGTAGAAGGTGCTGCCCTGGTGGGGGGCTGAATCGAGCCATACCCGGCCGTTATGCCTCTGCACGATATCACGTGCAATGTATAGGCCCAGGCCAAGCCCGTTCCTGGAGCGGGGGCTTACGTTGCTGGCGCGATAGAAGCGGTCGAAAATGCTTCCGTGTTCCACTACCGGTACACCAATGCCGAAGTCTCGGACGGACGTGATAGCTTCGTCGCCCACCTGAGCCACCTTCACCTCAACCTTCGGCTCTTCACCCGAATACTTTATGGCGTTTTCGATCAGGTTATTGATAACTTGCCTGATGAGATGGCTGTCGGCTCTCACAATAACGGGCTCGGGTGGCATGTCGAGAGAGCAGATAAAGTCCGGGGTCAATAACTTCATATCCTCGATGGCTTTCTGCGCCAGGTCACGCAGGTCGAGCTCTTCGGGATGTATCGGCAGCGATGCTCGCTCGATCCTGGATACATCGAGCAGATCGCTCACAAGGCGCATTATATGCGTTGTATTGTCGTTGATCCCTTGCAAAGCGTGGATTAGCTTTTGATCGCCCCGCTCGGTGGCGAATTTCAGCCCTAACTGCGCGAACCCTCTTATCACTGCCACAGGAGTTCTTAGCTCGTGAGAAGCCAGGGAGAGAAATTCATTCTTGCGGCGGTCAAGCTCATAGCGTTCGGTTATGTCGCGTGCGACCGCCGAAGCTCCGATGATATTGCCGGAGTGGTCTTTGATGGGCGACACCGATAGCGAGACGCGCAGATCCGTGCCGTCTTTCCTCCTGCGAACCGTCTCAAAATGAGCGACTCGCTTGCCGTTCCTGATCTTCTCCAGGATTTCCGGCAGCTCGCCCTGACGGTCGGGGGGCATGATGATCGAAACAGGCAGCCCAACCACTTCCTCCGGGGTATAGCCGTACATCCGCTGGGCGCTCGGGTTCCAGCTTACGATTATGCCGTCGAGGGTTTTGCCGATCACAGCGTCCTCTGAGGATTCGACGATGGCGGCCAGGAGTGCAAGGTCGTTCTGTGCTTTCTTGCGCTCCGTCACGTCCTCGGCCAGCACGAAACGGATATTATTCTTCAGGGTCAGGCCGGTCACATAGACGTCTATTGTCTCCCCGTTCTTCTTGACATGCTGCCCTTCGAATTGCCCTTCGTTATCGTCCGTCAAAGTGGAGAGGTGGCTGAGAAGGTTCTGCATCTGCTCCGGTGGCCGGATGTCCGATATTCGCATCTGCAAGAACTCTTCGCGGCTGTACCCATAGTGCATTACCGCCGAGCGGTTCACCTCGATAAAATTCAACGTTTTGAGATCGAAGAGCCACATGGGCAAAGGGTTATTGTGGAACATGAGGCCGAAGAGTAGGGAGTCTTCGGGCAGGGCAGATTCGGCCTGGTTATTCGGAGCGATATTTTGTGTCATCACCACGCCTCCGGAGACGGGGATAGCGCCTATCGGGAATTGCCGGCATGCAAGTGCAGTGCATACTCGTGCCTACTTGAATATACCTTATATGTGAGGGCGAAATCAATTTAGTGCCCTATCGGCTGCAAAGGCTGTGGATACTGGGAGCCCTGACTGGTGGCGGCAAGAATGAGGGGCGGACGCGGCTGCTGGGTGAAGTCGAAGGCGTCTATCATGTCGGGCGCCCCGCTGTCGCGGGAGGTCATCGGCACCACGCCGAAGCGCTCCTCAGTCAGACGCAGCCACGAGTTGAACGAATAGACGTTGTGGTCGATATAGTTCTCTTTGACATACGGGCCGAGCACGAAACTGGGTACGCGGATGCCAAACCCATACTTGTCGACTGTGGGTGGGGCCAGGTGGTCGTAGAACCCTCCCCAGTCGTCCCAGGCCACGAAGATGGCCGTTGAGTTCCAGTCGGGGCTTTGCATCACAGCGTTAATGAGACCTGTCACATAGGCCATCCCGACCCCGATGCTGGAAGGGGCATGCTCGCTCACGGCCCCCGAAGGGATAACCCAGCTTACCTGGGGCAGTGTGCCATTCTTTGCATCAGTATAGAACTGGGAAGTATCAACGAGCCTGCTGCGCTGAGTAGGGTCGTTTTCGACCGGAGGGAAGGCGGGCAGTGGGTTCCAAAGAGTGTACTTGCCCGGGTTCTGCTGCTGCTCGGTCGAGTTGCCGATAACGTGTGCATCTTCGGTGTCGGGCTCGGTGCCGGAGGTGACGTAGTACTTCCAGTCCACCTTATTCCCCGCGAAAAGCTCTGTGATCTCAGGGAAGTCATATTCTGTAGGCGGGACCTGGTTCTTATTATCCACGTAACCACCACTCTGGCCCGCCAGCATATAAAGATGGGCCACCAGGCTGAAAGCTCCTACCGACTCGAACATATGGTCCTGTAGCACATATTCGTGGGCATAGTTCCAGTAGTTGGGGATTTCGTTGTAGTCGTGATAGCCCATGACGTCGCGGGGGTCGTGGCCCGGCGCGCACTTCGGGTCGCTGGGCTTGCATTGCTGGGTGTCAATGTCTGCCTCTCCCTTGTAGGCCTCGGTCATGAAGCCGTCCATCTTGCCGCCGTTTATGTCGGCAGCCGAGTTATCCCAGCCGTGCGGGCCGCCGCGGTTTATGTCCGAGGTGTCATGGTAAGGCGCAACGCACGGTCCGCCCTGCGGATTAGGCAGACAGACCCCCTGCGGTATGCCATCCGCGCCGGGAAAGGTTCCGAAATACTCATCGAAGCTGCGGTTCTCCTGCACGATAAAGACGAAGTGCTGGATCTTGTCGAGGCCGGCGGGCATAGGTGGCGGCGAGGTCATGACGGGTGTAGTCACAGGAGGGGGCGTATTGATGATGTATTTGGGCCTGTTCTGATTTACTACCGGCGCTCCGGATTGCGAGCCCTGGATTGCCGGAACGGGCGTGGGTGTCGGACGTGACTGCGCCGGACCGGTCGTAGCGGTGGTAGCAGTCGTAGCGGTCGCTGCGGAGGCGCCCGGAGCAGGCGCGTCTGTGGCAGGAGCAATTGCAACCGTGCCGGCAATTGACGTGGAAGAAGCAGCAGGGGTTATAGAAACATCGGCTGTGATCGAGGTGGGGGAGAGCGGTACGAACAGCGTGGCAGTGGGAGGCATTGTCGGCGGGGGAGGGGTCTGTGTCGCGAGGACTGAGCTTACGCTCGCGGGGTCTGTGGCGGTCGCTTGCTGGGTGGGCAAAGGTGTCACAGACGGTTCTCCACAGGAGCTCAGCACTATGAGTGCGAGCAACGATATAGTATTCGAAAGGACCCATCTTCTCTTCATGCGCATCTGTCTCCATCCAAAGCTAAATTAATAGGGATGCAACGCCGTCACCGAGTCTGTAGTTATAGTGCTAGTGCAAGTTCACGAAAAGGCTTGTGCAAAGGGGGTTGCAGAAGCACTCCCCTGCCGGGGGTGTCCCCAACATTCCTTATTATCTCCCATGAACATGCACCAGGGGCAAGCACTTGCTAGAAGACCAATAGCAAGAAAAGGGCCGCAAAGTGAGAAGATCCATGACTCAATTTGTGCCGCCATGGCACGTACTATGCTCGATACGGGCTTTGGCCCATCCCGGTGACTGGAGGAGAATATAGTGGCTGTTCAGGTACGAGGGAAACAGGTTATACAAGCGCGTGCGGCTACCGAGCGTGGACGCACAGTCGATGCGTGGGTGACCGCCATCTTTGTTGCTTCGGGAGCCGCCGGGCTGATTTACCAGGTTGTGTGGTCGCGCGAGCTGGTGCTGGTGTTCGGCAATACAACGCAGGCTATTTCCACCATTGTGACGGCCTTCATGCTCGGTCTTGGCGCTGGGGGTTATGTTGGGGGCCGCCTCGCGATGCGCTCCCGGAACCCATTGAGGTTGTACGGTGCCATCGAGCTGCTGGTTGCGCTGTTCGCAATCCTCCTGCCTTTCGCCTTCGACGGCTTCGGGGAGGTCTACAGGGCCGCATACGGGGCGATGGATTCGACGGCACTCGGCTTTGTGCGAGCAGGGCTGGCTCTGGTCGCTGTAACTCCCGCCACCTTCCTTATGGGCATGACCTTGCCTATCCTCACCAGATTTATGGTCCGCACCCTGGATCGTGCCGGTAATCAGTTGGCTGCGCTGTACGCAGCCAACACGCTTGGGGCTGTGCTTGGCACCCTAGTTTCGGGCTTTGTTCTCATTGAGGTACTGGGCCTGGTCGGCACGAGCCACGTGGCAGTGTTTCTAAACGTAGTCGCCGGTTCTTCTGCCATCTTCCTGTCCACCCGAGCGCTTGCGACTTCTGAAACGGAGGGGCCGGCGCGTGCGGAGCCTGAGCCGGACGTACGGCACTACGCGAGCACCCAGAGGCGGCGCATTGTCTTCCTTGCGACGTTTGTTTCGGGGCTCGTGTCGCTGGCCCTCGAAGTCCTCTGGACCCGGATGCTCGCTGAAGGCTCGGGTTCGAGGATCTACGTCTTCGTGGTGATACTGGCCATTTACCTTGCCGGCATCACGATCGGAAGCGCTCTGTACACGCGCCTGGGGAACCCGCGCCGGGACACGCTCGGCACGGTGGGGCTCTGCCTGGGCGGCATTGGCCTATCGGCGGGGCTCACTGTAGTCGTGGGCAGCGGGGTGCTTTTCCCTCCGCCCGGGCAGCTTGCGTACCTGATGCTTGCGCCTGCCACTCTGCTCATGGGCTACGCTTTCCCTCTCTGCGGCAGATTGGCCATGCGAAATGCCAATGAAGCGGCGGGCACGGTGGGCCTGCTCTACACCTGGAACACTGCCGGGTCGATCATCGGGTCGTTCGCTGCCGCGTTCATCCTGGCGGGCACGATCGGCACAAACGGCTCGATCCTTCTGCTTGCCGCGGTCAACCTCACCCTGGGAGCATGGCTGGTAGCCATCGACAGTGGGAAGCGGACAGAGGACGGCCTTGCGACGGCGGTTAGCACTGAGCACCAGGTGCCGAGTACCAGGTATCACATTCCGCAGCCCTGGCGGGTGGCCCTTGCGGCGGGAATGGTGCTGTTGGCCGTGACCGGCGTGGTAGCTGTCGTGGCCAATCTACCTCTCGCTTCGACAATAACGGAGAACGGATTACGCGCTGCCGGGTACCCTTATGTGCACATGGAAGACGAGCTGGCTACCGTTGATAGCCAGGGAGGCCCTCCGGCGCAGAAAAAACTGCTGGTGTCGGGTACCGGTATGACCGCTCTTACAGTAGACACCAAGCTGATGGCCTACCTTCCAAAAGCGCTGCGTCCCAACGCAAAGGACTTCCTGGTGATTTGCTTTGGCATGGGCACGACTTACCGCTCCTCGTTGATCCTGGGCATGCACACCGACGCGGTCGAGCTTTCGCCTTCGGTGCCCAAGATGATGCCCATGTTCTATGACGATGCCGCCAAGTACTTGAATAACCCCAACGGCAGGATAATCGTGGCCGATGGGCGCAACTATGTGAGGCTGAGCAGCAATAAGTACGACCTGATCGCGGTAGACCCGGCCCCACCCATCCAGAGCGCAGGCACGGTCGTTCTCTATACCCGGGAGTTCCTGGAGCAAGGGAAGCAGCGCCTCAACCCTGGAGGCGTCTTCATGTTGTGGATCCCTTACACCGAGCCCCTACCTGATTTCAAGGACCACCTACGCACTTTCCGCTCGGCTTTCGAGCACGTGCGTGTGCTGTTCGGGCCCGTTGGATATGGCCTCTATATGCTTGGGTCCAGCGATGAGTTGAACTTTGACGATGCCACGGTGCAGCGGATTTTCGGCTCTCCTCAGGCGCAGGCCGATCTGGCCGGAGCGCCCGACTTCAAACCCTTGGACGGCAAGGGCTGGGTAGACACTGTGAAGCAAATAGAGTGGCTGCAAGACTCACAAGTAGACGCTTTCGCCGGGCCTGGACCACTAATCACCGACGACCGGCCACGGACCGAGTACTACCTGTTGCGCACCTTTTTGATGTCCGACAAGTCTTCTGTGAATGAAGCTATGCTCAGGCAGCTAACGGCACAAGGGAGTGGGCAGAAGTAGCGGTGGCTGTCTGACAGTAGGCTCAAAACCGGCCGCACCCATATCGCTTTGAGGTAGAATCATTCTACAAGACGGCAGGATTTACGTCTAATATAGGGGTATAACTAGAATCCGAGGCCAGTCATGTAACTCTGACCTCAGCACAACGGGTGGACGAGCCTAGTCTCGAACCAGTGCCCTTAGTCTTATACCCGGGACAGATGTTCTGTATGGGGTCATTTTCTGCGAGCTGTATAGGCACGTTTTGGCACAGTAATATGGTCTCTGTTTCTCAGGGGTTACGTCTTATGCGGCCTCCATTTCCTTTTGACAGAGTCAATTATCCATGACGTGCATCTGCCATAATTTGTATCTATCGGTAGTCCATCAACACTAGCGCTCTTTTCGTCGCCAATTACCTCAGTATGCGCTTCGCACTTCTCTGTGGTTCATGCATGATTGTCTGGCGTGTTTCGCGCGAATGCCACCTACGGGCAGGCTTATGACAGCAATGTCCTTCGGGTTCCTTCGACGGACATGCATCTACTCAGGCGTTGTATTTTTATCCCTCTCTTGTAGAAATGCCGCCCTGTGGTCGCGAAACCCACCGGGTTTCAGATCACATTTTCGTCAAAAAAGTTACGGTGGGCACGAATATAGAGAAGACACCATAGTCATGACTTACTACAGGGAAGGCTCTTGGGGCCACTATGGGAGATGTACTTTCTACTGTGATGGGGGCAGTTTCTTGAGCCATGCAAACAACCACTCCTGCTCAGTATTTGGATCAAGCTCGCCGCTCACAACCTCTCCCTCGCCTGTATCACCGTAAAAGGTGGCGTGCTTACCGGTTTCGTGAGGTATATTAGCAGTAAGCCATAGCGATTCCGTTTCCAATGCACATCAATGCTCCCATCTGGACCGGTGCCGAAGCACAGGTATGGTGCACTAGCCAGGTACTGCGGGGCCATGGCTTCGACAGACTTCCGAAGGAGATCAACAGCACTTTTCCAGCGCCTCTCTGCGATGGGGCGCACGTCATCGTCCCACCCGTGCGTCCATTCTAACATTGGTCGTGACCGGTCGATTGAAGCTTGGAGCCTTTGGTGTACGTCTTGTCTGGCAACTTCCACTGGTATATGCATCGGAAACGAACCTGATAGTGTGGTTGTTTCATCTGTCTTGTACGTCGAACCTTGAGAGTTCGCGTAGCCCCAATCAGGTACGTTCGTCCCGCTTACAGCACCGCCGATAAGCTTCGAATATTGGCACCGCGTTAAACGTCCAAGCGCGGTGCCCGGGAGGCAGGGGCACTATCAAATTCAACGGTAGCGTTCATCGCTTACGCCGCCCTTCCTTGCGTGCTCACCCCGTATCGAGCGGTTTCGCCCCTTTCGCCCTGGCTTCAGCCGCGCCTTTTGCCCTCTCTAGCTGCCTCCCCACATATTCATTTATAGCTGAAAGCGACTGCACAAACGCTCGGCTGGCATGGCGATGCGGGCCACCGCGGTCGCCTCTATCTTCCCGAGGGCTGCGAGCTGCTCTCGGTGAGTGTCATCGGCTCCGATGGTCATCGGCCAAGGGTGCGTAGCCATTAGCCGTGAGCAAGTCGAAGTAGCTGGTAGAGAGCCTGGACCTGAACATATGCTCCGTTGACGCCATCGATACGCCAGGCTGTATCCTCCATGACCGTGCTGGATTGGTCGCCGTTCCAGGAGGCTGGCACCTGGTCGCTCACGTCTTTCCAGAACGGAGCTATCCTAATTGTAAAATGAAGTTATGGATGTCACCGCCCGCGTTCCGCTCGAAGATCGTGACGAGTATAGCCGATGCAAACGCCCAAGCGAGCACGATTGAGGCGATGATGTGAAAGCTCCGATTTTTGAGGCTGCTCATGAACTTGCGAAGGCCCTCGGTCGCGAAGGTCACTACCCGGATAAGCCGCACCAACCGCAAGAAGCGTGCACTCTGGATAATTCGTAAAGGTCGCAATAGAGGAAGCGCCACGATTAGAACATCAAGCCAGTGGGCTTTTACGTGCTCCTTCACAGAGGGCGCGAGGTAAAGCTTGATACCTAGGTCGAGGGCAAAAATGGAATATATCACCCAATCCGCCAGGTCCAGGAAATCGTTCTCCTGGGCGTCAGCGCAAGGGCATCAGGCAGCAGGAGCGTTCCAAGCATGAGCACAGAAAGCACAAGAAGCGGGTAGTCTGACCACTTGCTATAGCAGCCATACGATTCCGTGCGCTCCTCGCGGCGTGTGGGCAGATAGAGTTTCATTCTGTTGCTACTTGAAAGCCGACGGTACTTGCGCTCGCAGTATAGCGGTACCTCCGTCTACTCAAGGGCTGACAAGACTAACCGTTACCGTTTCATCGAGGCCGTTCCAAACGCTCTTGGCAGGCGTAAGAGTATCAGGCACTAAGAAGGCAATGCCGCCTTGTGCCTTGCCGCCGTGCTTAAGGGTTTCGCTTGGAAAAGGGGAAATCGTGCTGAAGGTTGACGAGTTCGAGCGGGTAAGTAAAGCCATCCGTACCTACAAGAGTGAAGTCAGTTGGATTGACGTACAATGAATCCTTTACGGCGCCTACAAAACATTGGGCGCTGACAAACTTTTTGCCGGGACCACTTGAAAGGGAGCCTGCCTGCGTCGTAGAGCCGACCTGGTTGCACAAAATTGCAGCGTAATTGCCACTACTAGCATAGCTTCCTGGCGATAGCGACCGTTGGAAGGCCAGGATAGTTTGTGTGGCGCTGACGTGAACGGCGCTAATAGTTAGCGTAGCCTGCACACTTTGCGGATCGGTTGTGGCCGTAGGCACAGGTGTGGGAGTAGGATCTGGGCCGCCGCACGCGACCAGCACAACTGCGGCCAAGCTGCAAATGAGGAAGAATATCGCCAATCCCTTCAGGATCATGATAGGTGTGCCGGTTTCCATAGCCTTCACGTACCTCACAGGATGCAGAGGAAAACCCTAGCACGATAATCACGACGATAGCTATGACAGCGAATATACCGATCTGCTTGAAAGCCTATTCAGCGTCGTGGGGTTCGGGCGGCTTTCGGTGGCACCACTGGCACTCGTACATGTCCATCGAATTGCCGCCACTGCAGTAGGGGTATAGTCGTTGTTGCACTCGCTTCGTAGGCTGTTGGTACATGCTAGAGGTTTCTTTCATGGGCTGAGGAATACCGTTGTGTCGCCCGTTAGGGTCTGACCGCCAGGTGGCGTAAAGGTGGTATTTATCTTGTAAGTATCGAGCGTGCTGGCTGGCTGGACAGCCAGTTGGGAATAGGCTATGCGCCCAAAGGAAAGGATCGTACCGCTGTAGGCAAATGCGCCCTTGCCGAGCGTCTGTCGACAAAATCAGATGATGTAACGTTGCCGTTATGGAATAGGCCAATAGGTTGTCCGGGTTATACATCTTGAGAGTGGTTACTCCGCTTGATCTGGTCATTTGTCCGTCAGCGTCCGAAAGTATCAGGTACACCACTAGGCCATTAGAGCCCTCCTTGTATGCAACCGTGTCCTTGATGTATGAGGGTGGATTATACGATTGTGGCACAATGCCGGCCAGCGGGTTTCCCTTGAAACCACCAAACAAGCCAGCGGCAGCGACCAAAACAAGTACTAATAATAAGCGCAAACACCCACACAGGCACGCGCGGCTTCGGAGCTGTTTTCCAGGCCGGTTGTTGTGGCGGGGCATACATAGAGAGTAGGCACGGGATGTACTGTACACCTGCGGTTGCGGAGCACTGGACGGCGCAACACCTAATGGTGCAAAGCGACCGCCCGCAAACGGCGCAGGTGAGAGAGTTTAGGCGGGTTGATGCTTCCGCAGTTTGCGCATTCCCCAGTTGAGGCTGTGGCGGTTGCGGCGGTTGTGGGCGGGACGCATCGGGAAAGAGCCGCACCGCACTTATTGCAAAACCGTGAGCCGGCCGGGTTATAAGTCCCACACTTAAAACACTGTGTCATCTCAACTCCTTTTTCCGACGAATAGGTGTTGACAAAATATGCAAAAATAAAAGGCCATTGGCCCGATGTATCTCGCATGATCCTCATTGCTCGATCATCTGAAAATACCCATACACGCCAAGACGTGACCGCTTCATAATAGCCGGCGCAGTCCCTGACGATATCTTTGACTTTGGATTTCGGAGTGGGCGAGCCTGGTCTCGAACCAGGGACCTTAGTCTTATCAGGACTACGCTCTAACCAACTGAGCTACACGCCCGTGCGACAATATTATACCAGAGGGTAGCGCCCCTTGCAAGATGATTTCGCGCTTGCGCTTGCGCCGACTAGACCTGCTATAATGGCTTGAGCCTTAGTACCAGGAAGTCAAAGGAGCACCCAAATAAAGACCCAACTAGTGCGTGCAGTTATCGCCATCGCGCTCAGCATGCCTGCTCTTGCGGCGTGCGGCGATACGGGCAACCCGTCGAATGCCGATCTGCTGAAACAGGCGGCGGCTAATATGAAGGCGGCTAGCAGCTATACGCTGGCCGCGGACTTCAGCCAGGCGGGGCAGGAGATTAAGCTGGCAGGGCAGATCGACGTGGCAAGCAATAGCAGCGATCTGGAGGTCGACACCGGAGGGCAGAGAACGTCACTCGTGACAATCGGGGACACCGTCTATGTCAGCACTGATGGTGGCGCCACTTTCGCAAGCGTAGGCAACCAGGGTACGCCCGTCACCCAGAGCTTCTCAAGCTTCGTCCAGATGTGGAACAACTTTCCGCCTGACCAGATCGACAAACACAAGGACGACCTGCACGATGGCAGCCCAGCCACGGAGAAAATCAACGGCGTAGATACAAGGCATATCAAGGGCAACGCCAGGGATCTTTCCATAGCAAATAACAGCAGCGAGACCACCACTGCGGGTACAGTCGACTTCTGGGTCTCCACCGGCACGCCGTATGTGCTTCAGATGAAAATTGACGGCACAACGAGCGGCCAACCCATACAGGGCACATATAACTGGGATAAGTTCAACCAGAAGTTTAATATCAAAGCTCCGCCTACAAGCTTCAAATTGAACCCTTTTACCCTTTCGGATCGTTAGGCATCTCTTCGTATTGTGATGGTGCGCGTGGTCCGCCGCGCGCTCTCCTCTTATGTCAGGATTCCGCATTTCCTACAGTTTTGACGAGAATTTGCGCGACGTCCCGGATGCGCCGGATGAGGTGGCGGCTGCCGTAACCAACCTGAAAGAAGAGTTGTCGCAGATTGGGCTACATGGACAGATGCGGAAGAAGTGCGATTGCTTGGACAGATTGGTGTGCTGTCCCGACTGCTCGGCCGCCTCGATGAGGCTCAAATCTATCTCGAAAAGGCAGTGGCACTCAGCGAACAGACCGGAAACGGCAAAGCGCGCCTGGTGAACAGCATCCGGCTCGCGAATGTGTACCAGTGGCAGCGCCGCTTCGATCTTTCCGACCCACTTTTCACTGAAGCAGTGGTCTTTTGCGAAACCCGCCCCGAGTTCTCGGATTACCTCGACTTTGCCCTCCAGCATTACGGCAAGAGCCTGTTTGACCAGGGGAACTACACCGAAGCCGAGCGCCTCTTCGCGCGTGCCCTACAACTGCGCCTGGCAAAAGGCGACGATTTGCTCGTAGCCTCGTCGCGGGTCGCATTAGAGGTTACACGTGCTCGCTTGTCCGGCGAATCCGCGTAAGGTAAGCGTTCAGATTAATGGTGTAGGGGCAGACCCACGTGTCTGCCCTGGTCGGACAGAAAATCCGCACCTCACCAGGGCAGACACGTGGGTCTGCCCCTACGAAATGTTCTCCACCCTATTTCTGAACGCTTACCGCGTAAGCCCTGTGATGAAAGAGCGGACATCTGCTCTATAATGAGGGTATGAAGAGCTCACCGGAGAACAATCTAGATTCAGGGCAAGCCGCGCTGGTCGCGGGCGACTGGGAGCGCGCCCGCGTATCATTTGAGGAGGCTATAAAAGAGGAGGATAGCCCCGAGGCGCACGACGGGTTGGGGCAGGCGCTCTGGTGGCTCAACCGGATCGAGCCTGCGCACAGGCACCGCTCACATGCTTATCTCATGTTCAAGAAGCAGGGCGATTTGCGGCGGGCAGGCTACATAGCCGCCTGGTTGGCCAGAGAGCAGGTGTTTCTGCACGCCAACGTGAGCGCCATGAAAGGCTGGTTCGCCAGGGCCGAGAGGCTGCTTGGCGAGGCTGGGCCGTGCGTCGAGGCGGGGTGGCTGCTCATCCTGCGGGCTTCAATGCTTGCCGCTCCCGGCGAATTGGAGGGGCAAGCCGAGGAGGCCATACGGATAGCGCTCGATTACGACGACACCGACCTGGAAGCAATGGCCCTGGCCTTTTGCGGGCTGGCGAGGGTGGCGCTGGGGCGCATTGACGAGGGTATGAGCGCCCTGGATGAGGCCATGGCTGTTGCTACGGGCGGCGAAGTGGTGGGCTTTATGGCGATCAGCGAGATCTTCTGCGTGACGCTGTCGGCTTGCGAGCTTGCCGGGGACCTGGTGCGTACGGAGCACTGGTGCCGGGCCGCCGCCGACTATGCCCGGCAGCATAATTGCCGGTTCCTTTCGGCTTACTGCCGCACGACTTACGGGGGTCTGCTGATTACCAGCGGAAGGTGGCGGGACGCCGAATCGGAGCTTCTGCAGGCCATCGATACGTTTGGCACGGGGCACCGGGCGCTGAGGGTGCACGCTGTGCTGAAGCTTGCCGATTTACGTGTTTGCCAGGGGAGATTGGAGGAGGCGCAGGCGCTGCTATCAGGCTATGAAGACCAGGGAGGGGCTGTACTGCCGCTTGCACGCCTCTACATGGCGCGAGGCGAGGCGGCCATGGCACGAGCCACGATGGAGCAGGCCCTGAGGGCGGAGGGAGCGTCGAGCCTCTACCGCGCCCCGCTGTTGTTGCTGATGGTGGAGGTGCTGGTGGCCCTGAACGATGTAGAGGGGGCGCATCGTGCTGCCCGGCAGCTTACGGAGCTTGCGCAGGAGGCGCAGAGCACTCTGCTGCTGGCGCAAGCAGACCTGGCGGAGGGGCAGGTGCGGCGCTGGCTGAGCGAGGCGGGTGCCGCGGATTACTTCCAGTCGGCCCTGGACAGGCTGCGCGCTTACGAGCAGTCTTTGCTGGCGAGTAGGGCGCGATTAGAGATGGCACGCTTGCTCAAGGAGAGCGACCACGCCGGTGCGGTGACTTGGGGCAGGGCCGCGCTGGCCTCTTTCGAGCGATTAGGCGCTTCGCACGAAGCTGACGAGGCGGCAGGGCTGCTGAGGGAGCTTGGCGTTTCGGGGCGGGCGGGCGCGCGGTTGGCTGTCGCTGAGGGCGTCGGAAGGCTCACGGAGCGGGAAGAGGAAGTGCTGGCGCTTGTGGCGCGTGGGTTGTCCAACCGGGAGATAGCGGAGCGGCTTGTTATCAGCGCCAAGACTGCGGAGCACCATATCAGCCGTGTGTTGAGCAAGCTGGGGGCCAAGAGCAGGGCCGAAGCGGTAGCGCTCGTACTGAACAGGAGCGATGAAGGCCAGGCTAAATAGGGGGGTGGCATAGGGGTAATCCCCGATGCTTGCGGGCAGCTAAGAGGCTATGATCGTCTCAGTAATCATCACAAGGAGGTACCGAGATGAGCAAAGTATTCGAGCCGCAGGCGTTCACGTTGGACGCCGATAAAGGAAGGGCGCTCTGGCACCTGGGGGCGCTGCTGGTTTTCAAGGCGCTGGGCGAGGAGACGGGCGAGCAGTTCTGGGCTTTGGAGGGACTGGCCGACAAGAATATGGCTGTGCCCCTTCATTCCCACAGTCGCGAGGACGAGATTTGGTACATAGTTGAAGGGGAGATCATTTTCACGATTGGCGACAAAAAGCTTCGGGGCGGGCCCGGCAGCTTCGCCTATATTCCTCGGAACACACCGCACACATTCCAGGTGAAATCGGAAACGGCACGATGGTTCGGTTTCGGTACGCCTGCGGGCCTGGACCGGTGGTTCTTCGAGACCGGTGTACCCGCCGAGGCGCTTACTTTGCCGCCGCCTCCCGACGGTCCACCTGACGTCGCAGCGATAGTTGCCAGCCTCATGGCGTATGGAACGGAGACACTCGGACCCCCGCCATCTGCTTGAAAACATTCATAAACATCGAAGGCGAACCGGTCGGTCCGCCTTCGATGTTTATGAATGAAGCAACTATGTGTCCATGCCCGATACGTCGCCCGGTATGTCAAATGAATTCGGGCCACCATTGGTAGATTTCGAGGTTCACCGTGAAATCGGGGCGGACCTCGACCCCTTCCTGCTCCAATTCGTCTCTATGCTGCTCCATGCCGCCGGAGCCGTAGACAGGAGCGAGCCTTCCCCAGCGGTTCACCACTCGCCGGCATGGGACATTGGAGGCGGCCGGGGTGTTCTTGAGGACGGTGCCGACTGCACGCGCTCCCCTTGGGACGCCAAGGCAGTAGGCCACCTGGCCATAAGTAACCACGCGGCCTTCGGGCACCGAGCGCACAAAAGCCCAGACGCGCTCTCGAAAGTCGCTTCCGGGCTGGAAGAGGGATTCTTTCATAGAAATGAGAAATGAGAAATGGGAAATGAGATTGTCTTTAATATCTCATTTCTCATTTCTCATTTCTGTAGCGAAGCTACTTTATCTCAGCCTTGGCGCCTTCGGCTTCCAGCTTGGCCTTGGCGGCTTCGGCATCGGCCTTGTTTACGCCTTCCTTGACGGGCTTGGGAGCGGCCTCGACCAGGTCTTTGGCTTCCTTGAGGCCCAGGCCGGTAAGCTCGCGCACGATCTTGATGACCTGGATCTTGTTCGGCCCGAATTCGTTCAGAATGACGTCGAACTCGGTTTTCTCTTCCTCCGCGGGCGCTGCTGCCGCGCCGTCACCGCCTGCGGCGGTGGGCATCATGCCGCCCATCATCATAGGTGCCGCTGCGGAGACGCCGAAGGTCTCTTCCATGTCCTTTACGAGCTGCGAAAGCTCAAGGACGGTCATGTTTTTGATTGATTCGAGGATATCCTCACGAGTTGTTGCCATTGTTTATTTTCTCCTTTGTTTGTTTTAGCAAGTGCCTTTGGAAAGGCTGAATAACTTATGAAGTACTGGGGGACACCCCCATGCCCCCGGCAGGGAGGGCCCTGCACCCCTTTTAGGCTTCTGCCTCCGCCGGGCTTTCTTTTTTTAGCTGGTCGAGACGGGCGCTCAGGACGTTCGCGAAGCCCTGGATGGGGGCGTTGAGCACGTTGGTGAAGCTCTGTATCGGACCCTTCATCGCGCCCAATAGCTGGGACAGATACTGCTCGCGGCTGAGGATTTTGGTCAGGTCGTTCACCTGGTCTGCCGAGATCACGCTCTTGCCCATGAGGCCGCCGCGGATTTGCAATATCTTCGAGCTGCGCACGAAATCGGTGAGCACTTTGGCCGCGCCCGGAATATCGTTGCCCACGAACGCGATAGCGGTGGGGCCATCGAGCATTGGGGTCATGGCTTCGAGGCCGGAACGTGAGGCAGCAAGCTCGGTGAGGGTGTTCTTGGTGACGTGGTACTCCACGTCTTTGTCACGAAGCTGGCGGCGCAGGTTAGTAATGTCGGACACGGTGAGGCCGCGATAATCGGTGAAGATGAGTACCTGGCTGCTCTGGAACAGATGGTTCAGCTCTTTGACCGTATCTCTTTTCTTCTTTGTTGCCATTCTTTGTTTTCACCTCCTCCCGGATATATATGAAAGGGAATACTGGAGACACCCCAATACCTGGTAAGGGTCTCCCTGCAACCCCTCCCAAATGAAGATAACAAGGGAAACCTGGGGTGCACCCCGCCCAGGCAGGGATGCCCTGCACCCCTTGCCTGACAGCGCGTATACCCGGAATCAAAAAGCCCCATACCTTTTCTCGAAGAGACCGAGGCATGGGGCGGAATCGCGCCATGTGACAACCGGCAAAACGCGCGGGACGGATGGTCCCTGGCATGTAGGTTGTGCGTGCCTCGGCGGGCTGGTGGTTTAAGCATCCTGGGATGCGCCGGCTGTCTCAGGCTATTCGGTTTGTAAATCTTGCCGGGTACGGAACCCAACGGCCCATTATACACGATGGGCATGGCGGAGTCAAATTTTCAGGGAGATATTATCTCCCTGTCACGGTGCGCTGCCTTCTTACGAGGGCATCTATGGTGACGGCGGCCAGGAGGACGCCGCCTGTGATCATATATTTCACGGGTGACTCCAGGGCCAGCAGGTCCATGCCGTTGTCGATGGAGCCGATCACGAGAGCGCCGAGGAGAGCTGCCCATACGGTGCCGCGGCCTCCGAACAGGCTTGTGCCGCCGATGACCGAGGCGGCGATGGAGTCGAGCAGGAAGTCGCTGCCGCCGGACGATTGGTTCACGGCGAAGAGGTGCGCCCCGGCCATCACCCCGCCTATGGCCGCGATTAAGGAGCAGAGTGCAAACACCGCAATGCGTATATTGTCCACGTTGATGCTTGCGCGCCGCGCGGCCTCAGCGTTACCACCAACCGCGTAAATATGCCTGCCGAACTTGGTGCGCTTGGTGATGGTGTTGACGATGATGATTATGCCGACAAAAATCACTACAGCCAGCGGCAAGCCGCGGTCGGCATTGAAAACGGCCATTGCGATCAATACGCCGGCACTTATGGCAACTACGCGCGCCACCAATACGTTTCTGGAAGTGGCGGTCAGGCCGGCGGAAACGCGTTGCTGGCGCTCCCAGAAGGAGCCTGCTGCGTAGAGCACAACAACCCCTATCCCGATGACCCAGGTCCATACTCCAGGGAAGAAGTTGATGGCGAGGCCGGTGATGGCCTGGTCTCTGAGGTTGATGGTACCTGTGTTGCCCAGCACCAGAAGCTGCACGCCCTGCCAGCCGAGCAGGCCCGCCAGGGTGACGACGAAAGCGGGCACTCGCAACTTGGCAACCCATACTCCCTGCAAAGCTCCGATAAGCGTCCCTGCCGCGAGCGCCATTAATATCGCCAGCCACGCGGGCAGGCCGTTCTTCACGCTCTCTACGGCCATAATCGAGCCGCAAAGGCCGCTCACTGAGCCAACCGAGAGGTCGATATCACCGAGCAAAAGCACCAGGGTGATACCAACCGACGTGATACCTATAGCCACGTTTTGCAGGAGCAGGTTGGTGAGATTACCGGGAGACAGGAACAAAGGGTTGGCAACCGTGAAGGCTATCCAGATCAACGCGAGGCCAACCAGCACGGGAAGCTGTCCAAGATCTACGATGGACAGCCTGCGGCGCAAGTTTGAGATGAAACTGCCGCCCTCCTGTTGAACCAGCCGAGGATCGTTTAGCATTGTGCTCATTTACTTGCACCCTCCTGTGCGCCTTCCTGTATGACCTCGCTTGCGGCCTGCGGGGTGAGCCCACCAAACTCCACGCCGGTAATGGCGGCCACTACCTGTTCGTGGCTTACGTTGCGCACCTCAAATGTGCCGGCGTTCTTGCCGAGCCTCAGCACCGTTATCCGGTCTACCACCGAGAACACATCCTCAAGGTTGTGGCTGATCACGATGACGGCCAGCCCCTGGTCGCGCAGCCGCCTGATCAGGTCGAGCACCTGGCGGGTCTGGGCCACGCCGAGGGCGGCGGTCGGCTCGTCCAGCACTACCAGCTTGGGCTTCCACATCACCGAGCGGGCCACGGCGACCGACTGGCGCTGCCCTCCTGAGAGAGAAGCGATCAGCGTGCGCACGCTTGGTATCGACACCGAGAGGCCCCGCAGCACGTCGATAGCGCGCTTCTCCATCGCCACTTCGTTGATCGGCTCAGCGATGATAGGGACGATAGTCTGGGTCTCTTCACGCCCAAGATAGAGATTGGCCACCACATCGAGATTATCGCAGAGGGCCAGGTCCTGATAAACCGTGGAGATGCCCAACGCGAGTGCGTCCTTGGGGCTGGTGAGGTTAACAGGGCGACCTTCGAACTTGATCGTGCCCGAGTCGATAGGGTGGATGCCGGCGATGCACTTGATGAGGGTTGACTTGCCGGCCCCGTTGTCGCCCACCAGGCCGACCACCTCACCCGCATAGCAAGTGAAATCCACATCGGTAAGCGCCTGAACCGCGCCGAAACGCTTGCTGATACCTGTCATCTCCAGCACTGGTGTTGCACCCGGCGTTGGACCCGTCCCCGTCATAGGGGTTGCATTTGCAATTGCCATCGCATTCTCCAAACAGGTAAAGGTTAAGGTCATAGTGGAGTGGGGAGCAGTTAGCTCCCCACTCTACCGCTATTCGATTGTACCCTATCGGGTGTTTACTTTACGCCGTTAGCGGTGCATGCAGCCTGGAAGTCAGCGGTGCAGATGTCCGATACCTTCCAGAAACCGTCTGCCACGATCGTCGTTTCCACGTTGTCTTTGGTGACAGCTACAGGTGTGAGGAGTACGGAGGGAACGTCGATCTTGCCGTTGTTCACCTTGCCGTTGACCGAGCTTGGGTCGGGCGTGCCGCCACTATCGAGTGTGAACGCCAACTGCGCGGCAGCTTCGGCCTCAGCCTTGATGGCCTTGTAGACGGTCATGTACTGCTCGCCTGCCAGTATGCGCTGGATCCCGGCTAGCTCTGCGTCCTGCCCTGTAACGGGAGGAAGGGTGGTGATACCGGCTGATTTCATGGCAGCGATAGCGCCACCGGCTGTGCCGTCGTTAGCCGCCAGCACTCCGTCCACCTTGTTGTTCAGAGCGGTGAGAGCTTGCTGCATCTCCGTCTGCGCCTTGTCAGGGCTCCAATCGGGGGTGTCATACTCCTTGGCGATGTTCACTTTGCCGTCCAGGACGGAGTGAGCACCTGCCTTGAAGAGGGTTGCATTGTTGTCGGTGGGTGAGCCGTTGATCATGACCACTGTCGGGTTGGTCTTGCCGCCCAGTGCGGTGAGGAGGCTCTGGCCCTGCAGCTTGCCTACCTGCTGGTTATCAAACGAGAGGTAGTAGCTGACAGAATCGGTGCCAGTGATAAGGCGGTCGTAGGCGATAACCGGCACGCCCTTAGCCTTAGCCTCATCGGCAATGGCACCGGCGGCAGCGGAGTCTACGGGATCGAGGACGAGCACCTTGGCACCGTTGGTGAGGGCGGCTTCGGCCTGGGTCTTCTGGGCGTTGGCGTCCTGGTTAGCATTTGAGTAAATGAGGTTGCTCGCATCGAAGCCGAGGGCAGTGAGCTTGGCTTTGAAGTCAGGGAGGTCCTGGCTCTCATAGCGAGCAGTCTTGGTCTCGGGGAGCAGGATGGCTATCTTGCCTGTGGGAGCAGTGCCCGGTGTGCTGCCACCGCCGCTACCGCTACCGCTACCACTAATACCCGCGTCAGCGCAAGCCTTGGCGAAGTCAGCGGTGCAGATGTCGGATGCTTTCCAGAAACCGTCGGCGATGATGGTGTCCTTCACGTTGGACTTGGTCACAGCCACAGGTGTCAGCAGGACGGATGGTACGTCGATCTTGCCGTTGTTCACCTTGCCGTTGACCGAGCTTGGGTCGGGCGTGCCGCCGGTTGCAAGGGTATACGCAAGGGTGGCAGCAGCTTCGGCTTCAGCCTTGATGGCCTTGTAGACGGTCATGTACTGCTCGCCTGCCAGTATGCGCTGGATCCCGGCTAGCTCTGCGTCCTGCCCTGTAACGGGAGGAAGGGTGGTGATACCGGCTGACTTCATGGCAGCGATAGCGCCACCGGCTGTGCCGTCGTTAGCCGCCAGCACTCCGTCCACCTTGTTGTTAAGAGCGGTGAGAGCTTGCTGCATCTCCGTCTGCGCCTTGTCAGGGCTCCAATCGGGGGTGTCATACTCCTTGGCGATGTTCACTTTGCCGTCCAAGACGGAGTGAGCACCTGCCTTGAAGAGGGTGGCGTTGTTGTCGGTCGGGGAGCCGTTGATCATAACAACCGTGGCGTTGGTCTTGTCGCCGAGTGCGGTGAGGAGGCTCTGGCCCTGCAGCTTGCCTACCTGCTGGTTATCGAACGAGAGGTAGTAGCTTACGGAGTCTGTGCCTGTAATCAAGCGGTCATAAGCTATAACCGGCACGCCTTTGGCTTTGGCTTCGTCAGCGATGGCACCGGCGGCAGCGGAGTCCACGGGATCCAGGACGAGGACTTTGGCACCGTTGGTGAGAGCGGCTTCGGCCTGGGTCTTCTGGGCGTTGGCGTCCTGGTTAGCGTTTGAGTAGATAAGGTTATTGACATCGAAGCCGAGGGCAGTGAGCTTGGCTTTGAAGTCAGGGAGGTCCTGGCTCTCATAGCGAGCAGTCTTGGTCTCGGGGAGCAGGATGGCTATCTTGCCTGCGGAAGCTGAGGCCCCGGTGGTTGCCGAGGGGGCTGCAGGCGCGGTGGTATTGGTGGCGGCAGCCGGGGCAGTCGTATCGGTGGCGGCAGCCGGTGCGGTGGTGTCAGTGGCGGCGGCCGCAGGGGCCGACGTTGCGGTAGAAGCAGGCAGGGGGGTAGCGGTAGATGTGCCGCCACAGGCCGACAGCAGCATGGTTGCCACAATCAGCAATGCCATGAGCGAAGTACTACGTTTTATCATCACTTTCCTCCAGTGTATTGATTTACTGCGTAGATAGAGCCACAAGTGGCTCATAAAATGAATAATCTGACCTTTGAAAAGGCCCTCTTAAGCGTATATTGGCACTTTGAATGTAAACCTCACCTCCTTCGTGAGAAGCCATGCGGATTGATGTGAGTTACTAGCCTCGGGAATAGACCTGGGAGTCGGTGGGAACGGAAATAGAAGCGCTCTTTACAGGAGCGAAGGGCCGTGAGATGCCGGTGAAGAGATACAGCCATGCCGGAAACCCTTGGACCCCGGCACACTCTATGCCGGGTGCTTGCACGGCCCGCGCTGGCGCGTGCGGCGAACTGCGTCGCAGGGCAAGAAATGGTCACAAGACCCGGCAAATAGAAGCAGGGGAGATAGAACTGGGAAGTAGCCGGTCCGAGCGTCTTTGTATCGGCAATCTGAAACCGCTTTCGCTCGACATATTAGCATATAGCTTGTGCGCTGTCAAGCGTGAGACGAGGGTCCAGGGGTTGGGAGCGCGCTGGCGTGAAACGTAAAACGTAGGACGTAAGACGTAACCGCCAAGACGCAAAGAACGCTAAGGTTCGCCAAGGTTCTTTTGGGTTTAGACCATAACAATCCTCTGTGCTCTCCGTGACCCTCGTGATCTCCGTGATTCAAACCCATAAAAAACTTCGTGATCTTCGTGATCTTCGTGCCCTTCGTGGTTAAAACCAATAAAACCTTGGTGCTCTTGGTGTCTTGGTGGTTCAAACCGTAGAATCCCTGGCGTTGAGTAATACGGTTGTATATGGGCAACCGACAACTAGCGCACCGAAACTTGGTAAAATAGAGATATGTTCGAGCAAAGTGCAGCTATACGATGTGATTGTGGTGGGAGGCGGGCACGCGGGGTGCGAGGCGGCGCTGGCGGCGGCGCGTATGGGGCACCGCACGCTCCTGGTGACTCTCAACCTTGATACTGTAGCCCTGATGCCGTGCAACCCCTCGGTGGGCGGGCCTGCCAAAGGCCATGTGGTACGCGAGATAGATGCGCTGGGCGGCGAGATGGCGCGCAACGCTGACCGCACCTCCATCCAGATCAGGATGCTGAACGAGCGCAAAGGACCTGCTGTGCAGGTGCCGCGCGCTCAGTGCGACAAGAAGATGTACGCTCTCTCGATGAAGACGGTGCTCGAAACCACGCCGAGCCTCGATCTCAAGCAGGCCAGCGTTTCAGGACTGCTCCTTGAGCCCCTTGACCCTGAGGCAGGCGAGGAGCAACTGACCTCCACGCTCAGCCACGCTCCCGGGGCAGCGGAAGAGGCTTTGCAATCGCCCGGTAAGCGGCTGAAGGTGGTTGGCGTAACCACTGCCACAGGCAGGACTTACAGGGCGCGCTCGGTGATCCTGACTACGGGCACCTTCTTGCGCGGGCGCATTATCTCAGGCGAGCTCACGACGGCAGCAGGCAGATCGGGTGAAGCGCCCTCCATAGAGCTTTCGAGCGCGCTGGGCGAGCTCTCTTTCCCGCTGATTCGCCTCAAGACCGGCACTCCTCCACGCATAGATGCCCGCACTATAGACTTTTCGCTGACCAATCTGCAGCCAGGCAGCCCCACTCCGCTCTATTTCAGCCACGAGCGGATCGAGGCCATCACGCAGGAGCCGCTGGGAACGTACCCGCAGGATGGGGGTGAACGACGAAGGTGCAATCCGCAATCCGCAATCCGCAATCCGCAATTGGAACTGGCGCAAGCAAATGTGCTGTTATCTGGTACATACGACACCGGAGACGCACGAGATTATCAGGTCTAACCTGCACCGGTCGCCGATGTTCAACGGGCAGATCGAGGGCGTGGGGCCGCGTTATTGTCCTTCGATAGAGGACAAGGTCTATCGCTTCGCTGACAAGACCAGCCACCAGCTATTCCTTGAGCCCGAGGGGTGGCGCACGAACGAGGTGTACGTTCAGGGGTGCAGCACGTCGCTGCCGGAGGACGTGCAGTGGAGGCTGATCAGGTCGATACCGGCCCTGCGCAATGCGGAGCTGATGCGCATTGGCTACGCTGTCGAATACGACGCTGTGCCGCCGAGTGAGATTACGGGCTGGCTGGAGAGCAAGCGGGTGGCGGGCCTCTTTCTGGCAGGGCAGATCAACGGTACCTCAGGCTACGAGGAAGCGGCGGGCCAGGGCATTATGGCGGGGATCAACGCGGCGTTGTATTGCCGGAGGACGATGGAGGATAAGTCATCCATCGCCCATCGTCCATCGTCCATCGCCCACTCCGACAGCGATATTGCCCGGACTGTGGAGGATGTGCGGGCAAACAGGCCGCTCGTGCTGCCGAGGCACCTTGCGTATATCGGTGTGATGACCGACGATCTCACAAGCATGGACCACCAAGAGCCTTACCGCCTCATGACATCGCGCGCCGAATACCGGCTGTTGCTCCGGTCGGACAATGCGGATTTGCGCCTCACACCCATTGGCTACGCGCTCGGCTTGATCGGTGAAGAGCGGTATCGCAACCTGGTGCGGAAGCAGGAGATCATTGCGGATGCTCTCCAGAGGCTACGTGAGGGAGTTGTCACGAACGCCGTTGGTGCGAGGCTGCTGGCAGCCGGGTTCGATGCGCCGGAGCCGGGGCGGCATACCACAATGCTAGAATATATGCGCAGGCAGGGAACGCCTTACAAGGCACTCGGTGAGCTCTTGACCGGCCTCGACCTTACTGATCCTGTAGTGGACGAAGCGGCACAGCAGGCAGAACTGGCCGCCAAATATTCGGGCTATATCGTCAAGCAAGAGGCCGAGGTCGCCCGCACGCGCCGCCTGGAGGAGCGCCCGATCCCGGCTGACTTCCCGTTCGCGCAGGTAAGCTCATTGAAGATGGAGGCGCGGCAGAAGTTAGCGCGTTTCCATCCGGCTACTGTAGGGCAAGCGTCGCGCATCGCGGGGGTAACGCCCGCGGATATCGCCGTGCTGCTGGTACATCTGAAGCGGATGGGTGTGTAAGCTCAGTTTCGCTTCAGCGCCAGCATTTCCATATTCTTCATCCCGCCCAGGATAGCGAAGTAGGGGAAGGTCTGCACGACCGAGTAGCCCGGCTGGCTCTGCGTGCTGATTATGTACTGAGGATCGATCAGATTGTCCGGCGGGAAGGTACGGCCTACTATGTTCACGTCGGGGTTGGGATAGGCTTTCATCGCTTCGTCGTACAGAAAATAGCCATCCCAGTCGTAGCCGTTCTCTATCTTTTCGAGCGGCACGCCCTGGGCGAGGAGCCATCTACCGGCCTGCCAGCTCGCGCTCGCTGACTGATAGTCGTCGAGATGTATCGCAATGCCGAACAAAGCCGTAATAGCCAGGCTGACAGGTATTGTGACGCGCATGAATTTGGGGATAACGTGCGCGTGTGCGGTCGCCTGTAGAGCCGATAGGGCCGCCGCTATCAGTACCGGTAGAATGGGCAGCCAATACCTGTCGAGGAAGCCTGCGCTGACGATATACGTGCCCGCGAACAGGATAGCGCCTGCTAGATAGAAGAAGCCCGCCGGTGCTATGTCGCCGCGTCGCCGGATGAAGGCTGATATGGCGGGCCATCCACTTTCGAAGATGCCGAAGAGGAGCAACACCGACAGGGCCGCACCCAGGCAGTAGACGAGCGTGGGGTCAGGGAAAATATGTTGCAGCCACGTGTAGGAAATCTCGTTCAGGCTGCCCGACCCGCTGCTGACCAGGCCGAACTTTGCTTTCCAGAGGATGTAGACAACGACAGCGGTCAGGATTGCCAAAGGTATAGCAATCTTCCAGCGGCGGATTCTTCCCCAGAGAGGTATCGTCAATCCCGGCAGAAAGAGGGCGTAGAAGACGAAGTGGGCGGCGCGGTGCAGCCATTCCACGGGGCTACGAAAGAGGCTGAGAATCTCTTCACGCCCCACGCTGCTGCCGAAGGTGGTGCCGAAGCCGCTGCTCCAAAGCTGGTAGCCTACAACTGCCGCCAGAGGCAGTAAAGCCACCGAAGCCGCCCTCCAGAGGGTGAGCCTGCGCGCCCAGAAGAGCCAGAGCAGCGCCGCGACGGGCAGTGCGATGCCGAACTGTCTTGTGAGGAAAGTCAGGGCAGCGAAAATGCCGCCAATCCAGAGCCAGCGATCGTTCCCCGTCTTCAATCCTTGCAGGTAAAACACGCACGTTAGCAGCATCATCGCAACAAACGTTATCTCGGTCATGAAGGTATAGCTGAGGTAGAGATAATATGGGTTGAGCACAAGGATGGCCGTGCCGAGGCCGCTCAAACCTGGCGTGAGGCCAAGCTGCCTTAAAAGGATGTAGAAGGCAATCGCGGCTGCCAGGCTCATGACCATAGTAGCAGCAGTGGCAGCGGTAAAGCTTGTGCCGAACAAGGACAGAAAGAGCGCACCCCAGTAGCCTTGAGTAGCGAACGTAGCCTGGGCGATCTGAATGGGCACAAAGCCCTGCCCGCTCGCGATCTTCTCGGCGGCACGCATGTACGCCCAGTCATCGAGCAGCGCAAAATCCCTGCTTATGGGCATGACCAGCAGCGCGACAATATAGCTCGCCACAATAAGCGTAATGGCGAGTAGGTCCTTGCGGGATTGGGATGTTTTGGGCTTATCTAGCATGGTGGGCTACTGCTTACTGCTTACTGCTTACAAGACTGATCACTGGTCACTGGTCACTGGTCACTGGTCTAACTGACAACTGACAACTGACAACTGACAACTTGGTCTCAGCCGACATGTCGCACAGGTGCCGCAGGCAGGGACCTCGTACAGAGCCTGGTTGGTGATGCCGGTAACGCGCTGGGTCATGGGCGCGGGCTGTAGGGTGAAATCTCGAGCGAGGTTGGGTGGGGCGGCCCCGGCGAAGTCTCCCACGAAGGGCGTCGAGCCGTTGGTGAGGTCGCAGTAGACGCCATGCGCCCAATCCGAGGGATCGCCTGAGTGGAGAGTGAGATCTTGCCTCATGCCGTATACGTAGCGATAGTAGCGCACCACCGAAAGGCCCTCCCAATCTAGATACAGGGTGGCACCCGGCGGCGCGGTGTTGAGGAGGGCCAGCGCCTGGTCTCGTGTCTGGGTCTGGCCGCTCTGGTCCAGGGTAGGGTAGCGCAGGGTGACGGCCAGCGCAAGGGCCACTATCGCTATTGCCCCGCCCAGTACGAGCGTTGCTCGTGCGACGAAGGACGAAGGACGAAAGACGAAGGACGACCGCCCTCTAACCCCTGACCCTTGATCCCCGTCCACTGCCCACCGCCTACTGCCCACCGCCCACTGCCCACTGGTTAGCAGCCGATAGGCGAGCCATCCTGCTCCTGTGGAAATGAAGATGCCCCATAGGAGATAGGTGGGGATGAAGTAGAGGTAGCCGACGAGGGAGTAGTTCATCGCGAAGGCGAAGTTCGCCAGCATCATGAGCGTGAGCAGGGCAGCTTCTGCCCGCCTGTAGCGCCATAGCAGGCCAAGCCCGAGGAGGCCCAGGGCGATGCCTGCGGGGGTGAACTGGTTTGATAACTCGCCGATGCCGAAGGCGATGCGGGCCAGTTGCGTGCCGGTGTCCGTACCGTAGCCGAGCACCTGGCTCTGGAAAGGCCCTCCCGTCAACAGGTTGAAGAAATCCTTCCAGGTTGAGGGGTTGCCCCAGTAATACGAGTCACCGGCGAGAAAGCGATAAACCAGAAAAAGGATAGGGCTGAGCCCGAGCGCGAAGGAGAGCGCGCCCAACGCCCAGCGACCCCAATGCCGCGCATCGTCGCGCCGCCTGTATCGCTCGATCTCGACGAGTAGCATATAGAGGCCATAGGCAGGCAGAAGCAGGTAGGTGGTACCGTGGTGCACAATGCTCAAGCCGACAAAGAGGAGCGAGGCGAAGAACCAGGCTGGACGCCGGGTTTCGCGCCAGGAGATGAGCGAGAAGACCACGCAACCCACAAGCAAGGCGTTGAGCGCGTAGCTGCGAGCCACCAGTGACATCGACCAGGGCGTGGGCGAGACCGCGAAAAGCCCCGCGCCGAGTGCAGCGGTCCACCACGCTCGCCCCCAGCCGAGCAGCCTGAGGAGCTTTATGCCAATCGCGTAGAGAAGCCCCACGGCTCCTGCCATGTAGATAGCCGAAGAGAGGTTCACCCGGTAAGCCACGTCACCGAATGGCAGGAGGGTGAAGAGCTTGCCGAGCAAGACATAGAGAGGATAGCCGGTGGGGTGGGGCACGCCCAGGATGGCCGCACTGAACTGAAACTCCGCGTAGTCTCCAGGCATCACGGACGGAGCAAGGGTCAAAATGTAGAGCAAGGCTGCGAGGAGGACCAGCCCCAGGCCGACCGATAGCGGGGCGTAGCGCGTCCATTTGCCTGGGGGTTGTGCGGAATGTCTTGTCGATCATATCATGCTATAGCCTGGCAGTGCCCCTGCTACAGGGTCAAGGAACATCTCATGGAAAGATGGGGTCCGGACTGAACTCCTCGTGCCGGGGCATGGTTGTCCCCAATATCTCTCATTTCTCCAAGTTGGGCGAAGCCGGGGTCCCCGCCGAGGCATGGGGTCCCCAAATCCCTATATTCCCTAATAAGTCGGTTCAAGTTACGCTGGGCGGCATAAGAGCTGGAGGTACAAGCAGATTCAGGGCTAGCAGGTCTGACTTAAGATAACAGACGGACGGTTTGGACGCCAGTTATTCCTCCTGGGCATTTCTCAGCACCATCCTCTCACTACCTTGTATAATGTAAATAATATCGACATGCATGACGAAGGGGATGCGCTGGGCGTGATCGTCCTCAATTCATCATCAGCTAGCAAAGGGCTGCAACTTGCGTATCGGCATCATCTCGGACATACATGGGAACTATGTTGCCTTGCGTACTGTACTGAAACAGTTGGGTGGGGTCAACTCGCTCTGGTGCCTGGGAGACCTGGTTGGTTATGGGCCGCAGCCTAACGAGTGTATTGAGGCGATCAGGGAATACCCGCATCTTTGCATACCGGGCAACCACGATTGGGGCATGCTGGGGCGTCTGGACAGCGACCTGTTCAACCGCGATGCTCGCGTGGTGCTGGATTGGACGCACAAGAATCTTAGCCGCTCCAATATGGCCTACCTGGAGGACCTGCCTGTCACGATAAAGGCGTTCGGGCAGTGTTTCACAATGGTGCACGCCTCGCCGCGGGACCCGATGTGGGAATATTTGCTCGACCTCTTCGATGCAGCTGAGTGTTTCCCGCTCTTTCATTCGCGCTATTGCTTCGTGGGTCACACGCATGTGCCATTAATTTTCCGCGATATGGCGGGGGCGGTGAAGGCTGCTCTGCCCGAGCCGGGCGAGGTGATGACGCTGAATGTGTGGCCCAAGATGGAGGAGATCGACGAATTGGGCGGGCCGCGCATGATAATAAATCCCGGCAGCGTCGGCCAGCCCCGCGACGGCGATCCTCGGGCCGCCTACATGGTGCTTGACATACCGGACAACGCCACTCTTGCCGACTGGGACTGGACCGCCAGGCTCACTTTCTGGCGCGTCGACTACCCGATCGAGGAGACGCAGGAGCTCATGCGCGGCCTGGGCTTCCCTCCGCGCCTTATCACTCGGCTTGATCTGGGCGTGTAATCGATATTTCTCATAGAAGGATAAGCAAGAGGTCGCCCTCAGGGCGACCTCTTGCTCATCCTTCTGTGAGTGGTTAATGGGTGGGCGTGGCCGTTTGTGTGGGCTCTACGAACGTGTCGGCATAGCGCATCCAGATATTGCTGTCGCTGAACATGAAGCGGATCACTTTGTCGTCGGTCCAGAGGGCGAAGCCGTGCTGGTATGCCTGCCACGCGCCTGTTATGGCCTGCTCAGGCTCGATGGCGTATCCCAGGGCCTGGTGCACGCTGCTGTTCTCGCGCCAGAGCTTGCCGAAACCGCGCACCGGGACGTAGAGACCTGTGGGGGCGGCCTGCTCAGGAGTAGGCTCAGGATCGCCGTCGTTCCAGGTGTCGGGGAACTGTTGCCATGCGCCTACCGTGTCGTTAGGGCTGCCCCAGTAGAAGATGTATATGGTCTTGGTATCGCCGCGCCAGAACATATAGCCGCCCTGGAACTGCTCCGCCGCCGCCACCTGCAGGGCGCCCTCGTGCTCGATGGGGCACCCGACCCGGTCACGTATATTCGAGTGCTCGCTCCAGACCTGGCCGAAGCCATTGACCGGCATGATCGTGCACGGAGCCGGAGGCGTTGGCGTTCCGCTGTGCGGTGTAGGTGTGGCCGTGACCTTCGGTGTAGGTGTGCCGCTGTGCGGTGTAGGTGTGGCCGTGTCGACAGGCGTGGCTGTAGGCTCGTGCGTGGGCGTTTGTGTGGGTGGCACAGGTGTGGCACTGGGCGGCACGGGTGTGCTGGTGGGGATTGGCCTGGGCGTGCCGGTGCTTGTGGGCTTTGGCGGCTCAGGTGTTGCGCTGGCGGGCACAACCGGCGTGAGGCTCGGCTCTATACCGGGTACCCCGGATGTGGGCACGGCCGTGTTCTGGGCGACCGCTGTGGGTTGCAGGGTGGGCGGCGCGGGTGTGGCAGTGGGTCTGGGTGTGTCGGTCGGCATGGGCGTGTTGGTGGGCGTTGGGGTGTAGGCGACCGTTTCAAAATTCAACGTCTCAGCTTTATCGTCATATGGCGTGCTCACACCACCCCTGGAGATGTGCTGGGCATCAATATATATCTGGTACTTTGTGCCGGGGTCCCAGGCGGGCTGCGGGGCTATGCTGAGTATGCCCCCGGTTGCCGTCATGCTGAAGTATTCTGAGACTGTGACTGTGACCGTGGGGCTGACGTCCAGGCGGTAAACCTGAACGTTGCCGGTGACGTTTTCCTCAGAGAAGACGGTCTTGTTGAATTGCACACGGACAACCTGGCCGTAATCGCTGTACGGCGAAGGATCAATGAGACTGGTTGCCGCGACACTATTTGTTCGCTGCAAGACAATTAGCACACCTAACGCGATGAAGAGCGCGCCGACGACCAGGGCAGCGGTGAGCGCCCTGGACCAGCCGTTCTCAAAGCTGGTGAAAACGCCTGCGAAAGCGGGCTTGTTGCGGGCCTGAGGGAACTGTACTACTTTCCCCTGGTTTCGCTTACTTGTGCGGGGTTGAGGCACGGCAATGGCGCGGGCACCTGCGCCTGCCTGCTGCGCTTCGATGGCGCGCCAGACGTCGCGGCGCAAGCCGGCGGGAGGGGCAGGCACTGCCAGGTCGCGGACGCCGCCGCCAATGGCCCTGTATTCAGCCAGCACGCGCCTGCAATCCTCGCACCCTGCCAGGTGTCGATCCACTCTGGCCTGCTCTTCCGGTGTGGCTTCCCCGTCATAGTAGTATGAAATTAGGGGCCGGACTTCGGTGCAATCCATTACAATGTTCCCTTACTGCTTCGATTACGAATTACGAATTACGAATTATCTAATTCTAGCTTCTCGTCTCACGTCTCGCCTCTCACGCTATCCGGCTCGAAGCCGGGGGCGTGGCCGAATTTTGCCAGGTAGACCTGGCGGAACTCTTCTCGGGCACGAAAGAGGAGCGACTTCACGGCAGAGCGGCTCGCTCCCATTACATCGCCTATTTCGTCGCACGACATCCCCTGGTATTCTTTGAGCACCAGGGCCATCCTGTGCTTGGGGCTTAGCTTGTTGAGCACTGTTTGCACTTCGCCGCTTGTCTCGATCTGGTTGTAATCACCCACCGGATCATCGTCGGCGGCAGGCTCGATAGCGGGGTTGGTGTCGAAGGTCTCCCAGGGGAGCCAGCGGATGAGCTTGCGGCGGCGAAGCACGTCCATGCAGGCGTTGGAGGCTATGCGATGCAGCCAGGCCGACAGATTAAGGTCGGGGGCGGTGCGGGGCAAGGCCATGTACGCCTTGACGAAGGTGTCTTGCGTCAGGTCGTAAGCGTCTTCAGCATTGCCCATGAGGCGGTAGGTGAAGGCGTAAATGCGCCGCTCGTAGCGATTGTAGATCGCCTCGAAAGCGGCCGTATCGCCTTCCCGCGCCCGGCTTACCCAGCTATGCTCGTCAATAGCCACAGCAAACACTTCCACCCTCCGGGACACCTCCTGTAGATATAACGGAGATGTGCTCGGCAGGTTGCGAGGTTGGGTACCGGGGAATGACGACCGACGATAGGTCGCTTCGCTCATCGACCGGCGACGAAAGAGGTGTCAAGGTCACCACTTGATGCCGGTACCCTGTATTTTTAATTGTACCATAGCTTGTGGTAGCGGCAGTGGATAGCTTTAGCCGCACGGCGCTGCAGGAGCCGGAGGGAAATACGGCGAACGTCAGGGTGGACGGGAACGCTCCGGCCGGTTCGCCTGCTTACCCGGCCGGTTCGCCTGCTTGCTGTGGGAGAGAGATATTTGGCTCGTGGGCATTTTGCTTTTCGGTGACCCTGGCAAGCTGGCGGAAGGCCAGGAGCGCGAGCACCGTGAAGATTACTGCCTGGGCTGCGTTCAGCCAGAACCATATATCCGCGCCGGTATCCCAGACAAGTCGCCTTTGCGCGTCTTGTGGCCAAACCAGGGTGAAGAAGACCAGGATGCCAACGCCGTGAACCACCACGCCGGGAAGAATTGATTTGGTGATGTAGGCCAGTCCGCCGAGCATCAGGTCCACGAAGAAATACCAGAGCATCGTTGGCCAGACGAAGCCCTGAGTCAAGGCGTGGCCCGGCGCAATCACAAGAGCCGAGATCACGATTGCGAGTGGACTGCGAAGCTCGCGCTCCAGGATGCCCTGGAAGTAGCCTCGAAAACCGGTTTCCTCGGCAACTGCGGCGACCAGCGAAGCCATCACAAGCACCAGCGCCACGGTAAGCACAGGGTATTTCGAGAAATCGGGAAGGGCATTGCCGGGCACCTTCACGAGCTGGAACAAGACTATCCAGAAACCGATCAGCGCCACAATGGACAGCATGCCCGCTATAAGTGCCCAGGCGAACACCGGTCTAGCTAGCGGGGTGGCCCGTAGATAGCGACGTCGCGCCTCCGAGGTGCCCTTCGATCCCCACCTGCCGCCCAGGTATTGCCACACCAGCCACAGGAGAACGGCCATCACGACGACCGACCAGGGAATCGCCGGGCTGCTCGCTATATTGATGCCGAGCAACAGGGTCCAGATGCCTCCCCCGAACAAAGCGAGAACAAGGGCCAGTATTCCTGCCCAGATTACCGCCGGGGTCCGGCTGAGAATGGTCCGCACAGCTATTCATGCCTCACTATTACGCGGCAGGTTACGACCAGGGACCAGGGACCAGTGACTAGGGCTAGTGACCGGCTACTGACCCAGCCTGGTCCCTGGTCCCTGCCCACTGGTCACGGTGCAGGTGTTGGCGTGCCGATGATGGCTTGCAGCCGGGTGAGGTCGGCTTTCATAGAGTCTGAGCTCCTGACCGTAGGTGGTCCAATCGCCGTTCTGGAGAGCTTGCTGGGCGCGATTGTAGTGGTTGAGAGCTGATTGGGTGAGGTCGGCGACGCTGCCTCCTGTGCTGCCTGTCGCTGAGGTGGGGGCGGGTGGACGGGTGGGCGCGGGCGTGGTGCCTGGCACCGCTGTGGAGGCCGGCGCCGGTGGGGTTGTGCCGCCTGTGGCAGTGATGATCTGCGCGGCTTTGATGCCGAACGCAACGTCGAGAGCTTCGGTGAGGTCACTGCCGATGCCCACGCTATCGTTGGTGGCCACGATCACGCGCTTTAGCTCGGGGATACTATTGCCGCTGTGGATTGCAGGAATAGGGGTTCGACGTAGAGGACGGTGTCGGAGATGGGTACGGTGAGGAGATTGCCGCGCAGCACGCTGGAACCGCTCTGGTTCCAGAGGGTAAGCTGTTGCGAGATGACAGGGTCCTGGTCAATTCGAGCCTCTACCTGGTTAGGGCCGTATATGAGCTCCTGCTTGGGATAGCGTATCACGACCACTTTACCGTAGTCCGGGCCATCGCTCTGGGCGGCCATCCAGGCTATCATGTTGTCTTTGTTGTTGGGTGTGAAGGGCTGTATCAGCATAAAGCCCTCTTTGGTGGTGCCGGGCAACTGCATATTGACATAATATGCTTCGGGTTGGATGACGCTGTTGCTTCCGCTGCCCGTAGGTATGGCCCACTTGTCCTCTTTGGTATAGAAGACCTGCGGGTCGGTCATATGGAAGGTGGTGTACATATCGGCCTGGATATTGAGCAGATCTTCCGGGTAGCGCCAGTGTGCCCGCAGGTCGGGGGGCATCTGGGAAACGTCCTTGAAGAGGTCCGGGAAGATACCCCGGTAGGCGTTGATGATGGGGTCAGTAGGGTCCACCACGTAGAAGCTCATGTCGCCGCTGTAGGCGTCCATCACCACTTTGACAGAGTTGCGGATGTAGTTGAGCGAATTGAACTCGTCCAGTTGGTAAGGCGTGGAGTATGGATATTTGTCGGTATAAGTGTAAGCGTCGAGTATCCAGTAAAGCTTGCCGCCTGATATGACCAGGTACGGGTCGTGGTCGTACATAAGGAAGGGGGCGAGCGTCTGCGCGGCGTCCAGCACGTTCCGGTGGAAGAGCACCTTCGTGCCGGGGGTGATATAGGGCGACAGCATTATATTGCCATCGCCGAAGCGTACAGCGAAGAGAAGCCTGTTCAAGAAGCTTGATACATCCACGCCGCCATTGCCCTTGTAACCTTCGGTATTGAATTGGTCGCCGGTTGGGAGTGGGTAGTCGAACTCCTGCACGGCGGTACTGTCCACGAACACGTAGTCGTTGGTCTGCTCACCATAGTAGATTTCCGGGCGGGTTATCTTAAGCTCGGGCACGTTAGTGACGGGTGGTATATCCTTCTCCAGGAAGTCGGGCAGACCCTCGCCCTGTATCACGTTCACAGGCGAGACCGTAGCGCCGTAACCGTGAGTATAGCGCACATGCTCGTTCTCCCAGGTCAACAGGTTGGCGTTCGATTGCGCCGCGGCCTGCACGGACATTTCTCTCGCTGAGAGCATCACCTGCCTGAGCGTGCCGCCTATGTTGTACCTGTCTATGTCAACGTCCCCGAAAGAATAGTAAGGCCGGATCCCTTGTAGCTGAGCGTAGGTAGCGAGGAGGGGGCGATAATCCCAGAGGCGAATGTTGTTGACGATGTTGATGTTCTGGTTGATTTGCTGTGTGGTGATCGTGGTGACGGCCGGCACGTCCTCTTCTGTGAACTTGTCGAGGCCGAATGCCTGCCGGGTGGCCTGGATGTTGTTGAGGATGTAGGGTTTTTCAAGCTGGGACTCGCTGGGCTTGACAACAATCTGCTGGATTATGGCGGGGTAGATGTTGCCTACCACTATGAAGGCCACAAGCCAAACGCCCAGCGCTCCCACCAGCAGCCGCCAGGTACGCACCCTGATATTAACCAGCAGGAGGATCACCATGATAGCCGTAATTACCATCAGAATGTTGAGGGCGGGCCATTTGGCGGTCACATCTGTGTAGCCCGCTCCGTAGGCCACGGCGCGTGACGAATAGAGGAGATCGAAGCGGTCGAAATAGTAGCTGACCCCTATGAGAGCCAGGAAGATGGAAGCGAGGATCGTGAGGTGGACGCCTATAGGTCCTCCAAGCTCAACCCGGAGGCTCTGCCGTGCCGAGGCGGGGCCCCTGGTCTGGAAGTCGGTGACCTGGCGGCTGAGTTGTTGTAGATTGCCTAGCACATAGATAACGATCGAGCCGAGGGCGGCGAGCACCAGCAGCACCACGACCCAGCCTCTGAGCAGCTTGAAGAACGGCAAGCTGAAGACGTAAAAGCCGATATCGTTGTTGAAGAGGGGATCGGTCTGGCCGAAAGAGCCGCCATGGATATAAAGGAGGATGGTGGGCCATTCTCCGGATGCAGCGAGGGCCATGAAGAAGGCGATCACTATAGCCACCGACAGAGTGACCCAGCGCACCAGGCCTCTGGAGAGCGGCTCTACCTGGCCCGGGTAGATGGTCGTGGGGCGGGAGACGCGCCAGGCCAGCATCCAGTTCAGGAAAAGCACCAGCACAGCCAGGATACCCGCCCCGAAAAAGACTCCCACGGCAAGCCAAAGGCGGGTGGTGTAAACGTCGGCCAGGTTCTGGCTGCCGAACCACAGCCAGTCGGTAATCATCTCCGAAAGGATTGACGGGATGATAATAATTACAAGGAGGATGGCTCCGAGAATCCACCAGAGGCGCGACCACGACCTACGGCGAGGGGGGATCCGCACGGGCCGGATGGGTGTGGGAGGGAGGCCGGAGTCAGAGTTGCAGGCTCGGAATGCCTGGGCCGATTAGTTGACATGTTTGTTGTTCCTCACAGTAGGCGACGATCCACGGATTTTCTCACCGATTTTTCAACGCTAAGACGCCAAGACGCCAAGACGCCAAGACGCCAAGAGCCAAGGTTTCTATGGTTTGAATCACGAAGAGCACGAAGGACACAAAGATCACGAAGGTTTTACGGGTTTGAATCACAAAGACCACAGAGATCACAGGGACCACAGAGATCACAGAGGTTATTATGGTTTACGTTTCACGTGCCGGGCCGTCGCCCCCATTATAGCTCATTAGCGAATAGTGAGCGTGCCCCCCATCCGCAATCCGCTTCATAGGGATGGAAGCACGCTCTTCTTGTAGAGTTACGTTGTTTGGAGGGGTTGGGTTGCAGGAATGCGGAATGCCGGATTCCTTTTGGAATGTCAGGGCACCGGTAACGGATAACTAGCTTTTGCTTACCATCTCCATCAATTCGAGCGCGTTCCGGACGGCCCAGGCGTTAGGGTCGTTGTTGAAGTAAGCGTAGACGGTGCGACCTTCGGAGGTGAAGCGGTCGATGATGTCGCGCCAGTGGAGAAGCTCGTCGCGTGTGTAGAGGTAGTCATACATGCTTGCGCTGCCATGGAACCGCAGGTAGACGAAGGGGGCGGTGGCGAGGATCGGGCTTTCGTAGTCGGGGAGGCTGGCGATGCAGTACCCCACCTGGAAGCGCTCAAGGAGGGCGAAGAAACGGTCGTTGAGCCAGCTTGTGTCGCGCACTTCTACAGCCTGCCGGACTTCGGCCGGTAAGGCCTGGAGGAACGCCTCGAAGCGCTCGGGGTTGAAGCGCCAGCGCGGGGGTAGCTGGTAGAGGATGGGCCGAGCTTCTCGCCCAGGAGGTTGGCCCGCTCGAACAGCCTGGCAAGGTGGGGCTCCGGGTCTGTGAGCTTTTTCATATGGGTGATAAAGCGGCTCGCCTTGACTGCATAAAGGAAGCCCCTCGGGGTCCCGTCGCGCCAACCTTCGAACGTTGAGGCGGTGGGGAGGGTGTAAAAAGTGTTGTTTAGCTCGACCGTCGGGAAGTGGGCGGCATAGTGGGCGAGCCATCTCTTTTGAGGCAGGTCAGTGGGGTAGAAAGGCCCGCGCCAGTGCTTGTATACGTAACCCGAGCAGCCGATCCAGACATGCCGGTTGTGCAATGTGATTGGTGCGACCATATCTGTGTTATGTGCATTGAGTGTGCCAGGAATCAGTTGTCAGTTGTCAGTTGTCAGTAGACGGGGTACGGCTTACTGTCAGCGGACTGGTCTACTGACAACTGACAACTGACAACTGACAACTACGTCTCAGATAGCCGTCAAACACTAGGACTCCTTTCCTATATATGCTCGTTGACAGGACGATGCCTGACACCTATAATTGGCTCATGTACGAGTTCCTTCCGATAGGCTACATGTTACGTGGCCGTTACCGAATTCTTGCGCGTGATCGGTGGCGGTGGCATGGGCGCTGTGTATAAATCGGAGGATACCAAGCACGGCAGCGCGCACGTTGCGGTTAAGGAGATGCGCACCGACATCGAAGCGCAGAGCGCTTCACACGCTCCTGCCGACAGCGAAGAAGAGCGCGCCCGCGAAAAGGAAGAGCGACGCCAGCTTCTAGAAGCCTTTCGCCGGGAAGCACTGATACTCAGCGAGCTAAATCACAATAACCTGCCCCGCGTCACCGATTTCTTCACCGAGGGTGGTCGCCCTTACCTGGTGATGGAGCTTATCCCGGGCGAATCGCTCGAGAAGAAGCTAGACCGCCTGCACGGGCAGCCGATGGACGAAGGAGAAGCTCTACAGTATGGCATCCAGGTGTGCGAGGTGCTGCAGTTCCTGCACACGCAGGACCCTCCTATCATCTTCCGCGACGTCAAGCCCGCTAACATTATGATCATGCCCAATGGGCAGCTAAAGCTGATAGATTTCGGCATCGCCCGCACCTATAAGGAGGGCAAGCGCCGGGATACTATGTCTATGGGCACTGCGGCCTACGCGCCCTTCGAGCAGTTCGGCAAAGGGCAAACGGACGCCCGCTCGGACGTCTATTCGCTTGCCGCCACCCTCTACCATTTGCTCACAGGCAGGCCGCCCACTCCCGCCACCACTCCTAACAACCTGCACGATTTCAACCCCAGGCTCAGCCAGAAGACCGAACAGCTTATCATTCGTGCCATGTCTCGCGATATGGATGTCCGACCTCAGACCGCTATTATGCTTGAGACTGAGCTGCGGTCATGCCTCGGTAAGCCGTACACGGCCCCTATGCTGGACGAGCACCGGTCCCCGCCAGCTACGCAAAGCGCAACTCAGCCGCCCGCTATCAGGCCTCTCCCGCCTATGAGAACCGCGCAGGGTGGGGGCATGCAGGGTGCACCCGTGGCAACCGCAACTACTGTCAGCACGAACGGCCCCGCAATAATGCCCCTGCCAAGCGATTTGGGAGCCAGGCATGCTCAACCCATGCACCCCGCGACCATTCCCGGTGACCAGATCACGCAGCCGGAGCCTCAGCCCACCGAGCATACTTGCATGGTGTGCGGGTCGAAAAACCAGCTAAAAGCGCATTTTTGCGGGAGGTGCGGGGCATCCCTGGCGGGCCGGCCCGCAGGCAAGATACAGGTGCTCGGCCCCAATGGGGTGCTCTGGGAGCGTCGTATCCTGGAGAATCCGTTCAATATAGGCCGCCGCAGCCTTTCCCGGCAGATTTTCCCTCACCTTGACCTCACCTATAACGACCCGGCTGCTTACGTATCGCGGCAGCACGCGCGTATCCTCGCTGATGCGGGCGGATATTTTGTTGAAGACCTGGGCAGCGCCAACGGGACCTTCCTCAACGACCGGCGTCTCCCGGGCGGTGTGCCTACCCGGTTGCGCAACGGTGATCGCGTTCGCATAGGCAAAGTGCAATGCACCTTCACGCTAGGCGGCTGAGGTCGATACCAAGTTGCCAGTTGTCAGTTGTCAGTTGTCAGTCAGACCAGTGGACGTGGCAGGGAGCGACCGACGAGCAGTAAGCAGTACCAGGTCGTCGGTCGTTCGTCTACTGACAACTGACAACTGACAACTTGGTGCTTTGTACTTTACACTCTTTACTTGATATAATAACCTCCGGGCTTGCGCCTTACGCGGCTCAAATAAACCAGGAGGAGTTACCCTTTCGTTTATGCGTTCGACATCCAACTCAAGCAGGAATAAAATTCACAATCGCTTAGGTCTCGGGGCTGTCTTGTTCAGCCTGGTACTGGCGATTTTTGTATTTGGAAGTGCCGCCCTGGCTTCGAGGCTAACAGCGTCGTCTGCTGGACCGCTGGCCCAGGCCACCACCACCGTTCCGCAACCGGCGGGCACAGTTCAAGTCCCCGCCGCAGTAGATACTGCTCAGGGAGCTCCGCCCCCTGTTGTCACAGGCGAGGCACCTGACGCCCAACTGACTGCCAACGCGGGCATCCCCACCCAGCCGAATAGTTCGTCAACAGGCAATAACCCGTCCACCACCAGTACAGCCCCTGCGTCAAGCAGCTTCCCATGGCTGCCACTGCTGCTGGTGGTCGTGTCCTGGTGCTACTGGCGCTTGCATTTGTGATAATGCGCACACGGCGTTCGACAGTGGCCACCGTGGGTGCACCCATCGCGCCCATTCCGCCTGCAACTCCGGCTGCTTTCACCCCTGCAAGCACGACCACCACAACGACTACCACGGCTGCCACGCCCGCACCTACCAACATGTCCGCGACCGCGCCTGCTGTCGTGCCCTCTACAGCGGCCGTCGCAGCGCCTATTGTTAAATCCTCGGCGGTGCCGGCGGCAACGTCAGCGGCCCTCCCTAAAACCCTCACCTGCCCCAACTGCTCTACCGTCAACGACTGGAGTGAGAACTTCTGCCATGAGTGTGGGCAGGATTTGCGCCCACTGAGGGCCAGCATAATAGCGGCTGCCGCTCCGCCCACCGACATCGTCACAGACGACATGCCCTATCTGGAAACGCTGGACCGCAGCGACGAGCAGCTTGAATACGTGCTATCCAGAAAGAAGATTGTGGTTGGCACGGCTCCCGGCAACGACATTGTGATAAACTCGGCGTTCACAGGCTACGATACCGTTTCGCCCAGGCACGCCGAATTGCGCCGCGAGGGTGACGGCTTTCTCCTGGTTGATCTCAATTCGGAGAATGGCACCTATGTGAACGACGCACGCACAGGCGAAAACCTGCTGGCCGAGGGGGACCAGATCAGGTTTGGTAGTGTCAAGTTTGTATATAGAGTGCCGTAGACGAATTACGAATTACGAATTACGAATTACGAATTGGCATGGGGCAGATAATTCGTAATTCGTAATTATCAGATGGAGTGGTGATGAATAGATTTCGTCGTCTGGTGAAACCGAGCGCAGACGTGCCTGCAAAGCACGCCGGGGTCGGGCCGCCGGTCCAGGATACGGAGCTGCCTACCAGCGAGTTTGCCGGCGAACAAGTCGCTGCAGTTGCTGTTTCTCCTATGCAGGAAGCTCCAGCAGTTGAAGCCGCGCCTGTAGAAGCGCAGAAGCTGCACCTTCGGTGGACGCACCTGCAGAAGCGGCCTCTGAAGAGAGTGCGCCTGGGACGGCGGATGCCCTGGATGCGCCGGAGGCCGTGGTCACACCTGACCAGATGGAGGTGGCCGGCGAGGCGGTTCCGGTTGATACCGCTGCCGAGGCTGACGGGGCCGGGGACACTGCCGAGATTGCCGGTTCCGACGCTACGGAGGCGACCGGTGATCCTGCTGAAGGTTCACAGGGCCAGGTTGCGCCGGATGTGATGGAGCCTGTGGCTGTCGCGTCTTCCGTCCCGCAGGAAGGGATAGAAGAGCAGCATGTTGAGCTTGCCGGCGCGGAGCCTCAGCCTGTTAGTGCGGTGGCAGAAGCGGACCCCCGGCGAACGAGGCGGAGGCACCGAGGAGGCCCCACCGGCGGAGGAAGACGCGGTGCCCGCCCTGGAAGACCTTGATGGCTTCACCGGGCCGCTATTAGCCGCCGACATCGCTGCCACAGGTGTCCCGACAGGGGTCCTATCTCCTGATCAAATCGAGGCCAAAACGTCGCCACTCACGCCCGAGGCCGAGCCCGAGGAGCTGACTGCTTTGCCGATCAACGCTGTGGTGGATGGGCGCTACGTTATACAGAACTTGCTGCACCACGGACAGGACCGCAACCTTTATCGCGTCACCACCCGCAAGCAGCAGCGCTGCCTCACATGTGGGCGCGTGGTATCCGCCGATCTCGAGACTTGCCCTCACTGCGGCGCGGCTCTGGAAGGCCAGCCCGCTGCCGATTTCTACCTGATGGCCGAGAGCTACCGGCCTGAGGCGCTTATGCAGGACCCGGGCATGATGGAGAGCAATCTTTATCACCCCAACCTTGTGCCTGTGATCGATTTCTTCAACCACAAACCGTTTGGGCAGGTGCGGTATTATGCCGTCGCGGAGCCGCGCCAGGGCGTGCGCCTCAGCCAACTGAGCCTGCCCAGACCGGGCGGACAGGTGCTCAACTGGGCCATGCAGCTTTCCGATGCGCTCGATTATTTGCATAGCCGCGGTGTGGTGGGTGCGGGCGCCGAGTCGGACGACATACTGGTCCAGGGCGACCGGGCATCCCTTGCGAGCCTGCAGAACGCCCGCGCTAACGTCGAAAACGCCGAAGAGCTGACTCAGCTTCAGAGCATGGACCTGGCTCGGCTGGCAAGCACCATGTACGAAGCGTTTACGGGCCACCCCGCCGCTATGAGTCCGGAAGGCATTCTACCAATGCCTTCATCGGCTCCTGAGCGGGTGGGTTCGGCCTTCCGCTCCGCAATAGAACCTGTACAGGGCGCTGCCCCGCCCATCAGCGCTGCTTTGTGGCGAGATATGCTCGCCTCGGCCCTCGAAGCGGTAATAGAGCTCGAGCGCCCCGGGCGCCCGGTGAGCTTTGCGTCGGCCGCCCTCACCGATGTGGGGCGTTTGCGCGAGCAGAACCAGGACTCTTTCGGCATGATCGAGTTCACGCAAGGCAGCGTCGAGCGGCCAATGCGCGTGGGCTTATATCTGGTGGCCGACGGCCTGGGAGGACATAAAGGTGGTGAGATCGCGAGCGCGATAGGCGTGCAGGCGTTTTGCGGGGAGATCATGTCGCGCATTATTTCCTCGCTTGTGGCGGCTCCCGGCGACCGCACTGTGCCAGGCAACGACGCCATCCTCCAGGGCATGGTTCGCGCAGTGCAGGCGGCCAACGAGCGAATATATAAAGCCCGCGACAATCGCCAGAACGACATGGGCACGACGGTCGTGGCCGCGCTCATCGCTGGGGGCAAAGCCTATATCGTGAACGTGGGCGACAGCCGCATTTACCTCTACTCCAGGCCGCACAACGGCCCCAACTATGAGAACGGCAATATATCCCCTGTAATTAAAGGCACTTCCCCCCTTGCAGGCACGACGCCCCTCAAAGGCACCAATGTGCTGGACCCCGCTGCGACCGCCCCTGTTGAGATAGAGATCGCGCCGGTAGACAGGAGCGAATACGTGCTGACGCAGGTCTCGGTGGACCATTCGCTGGTGCACCGGCTGGTCGAGTTGGGGCAGCTCGATCCTGAAGAGGCCAAGGTGCACCCTCACCGCAACTTCATATATCGCTCGTTGGGTGGCCCACCGCCTATCGAAGTCGATACTTTCGTGCGCTCTATATACCCCGGCGATAGGCTGCTGCTTTGCTCAGACGGCCTCAATAGCATGATTGAGGACTCCGACATGGAAGAAGTGCTTGGCAGCACGGAAGACCCGCAACTGGCCGCTCAGCGCCTGATCGACCTCGCCAACGACGCGGGCGGGCACGATAATATCACCACAATGATAATCGATGTAACAGGCTACCTGCCTCTGCCGGAGCACCCGACTGCGCTCACCAATACTTGATCTCCCCGCACGCGGGAGGGGCTATCAGAAATAAAGCAAAGAGCAAAATGGGCGGTCTAGCCGCCCATTTTGCTCTTTGCTTTATTTCTGATTTTCAGGTTATACGCTTGTCAGGCGTAGATTACGCAAACGGTCTAGTTTCGGCGGAAGATAACCGCCACGCGCCCGAAATCGAGGCGCGCACCGTCTTCCAGACGCTCGCGGACATGCGCGGGAAGGCGCTGGCCGTCCAGCTTGGTGTAGTTGGTGGACTGCAAATCCTCTACGAAATAGTCGTCGCCGATGTGGAGTAGCCGGGCATGCCTGCGTGATACGCCTCCATCCTCGCCGCCGTAAGGGGTGAGGTCGACGTCCGGGAAGATGCCGCTGCTGGGGTCCTCGCGGCCCACCGTGATCTCTTCCTGTTCGGGTAGCGAAAGCTCGGCCCCGGTCGAAATCACTACAAGGCGCGCCATCCCTTCATCCATGCCGGCCATGCCTGTTGAAGCAGGTGTGGGCATCGAGGGCTGGGCCTCTTGAGGCTCGGCCATAGGCGTCGAGTAAGCCGGGGCAGCATCTATACCGCCCGATCCTGAGCCGGCGTAGGGCTGTCCCACGTTCGAGTTGTAGGTGGGATAGCTGGGCGCGGGCGCGCTGGAGCCGTTGTCAGTGGCCGCATTGCCGCCCCAGGTGCTCATTGAAGCGCCGGAATCGGCACTGCTCGATGCTCCCGCGCCCATAGGGGTTGGGGTGGGCGCGCTCATGGACGGCGCTTGCGAGGCTGCACCTGCGCTCGCACCCGCAACTGCGCTTTCGAGGATCGACCTGAGAGTGCTCATGGACTGGCCGAAGCCGCCCCAGTCGCCGCTGGTAATAGCTTGCTGGGCGCTCTTGAGGTGATCGAGGGCCTCCGCTGCCCACGCCCCGCCTGATGTTGGCTGGACAGGGAGCGCTGAGACGGCTGAGGTGGGAGCTGAGGGGGCTGCGGCGCCGGTGTCCGCCTGTGTGGTGCCCAGGTCCATAGGGGCGCTAGCCGGAGGGTTTTCTTCGACGGGCACAGCCTCGAAGGTACCGGCTGACTCGGCCTCAGGGGTGGGGGCGGCGCTTATAGGTGTCACATCGGGCATAGTGGGAGCAGGTGCCGCGACCGCACTATTGTCGGTTGAAACACCACTGCCACTGTCCATAGAATCGTAGCTATAGGACGGGAGAGAGGGTTGAACGGTATCTTCGGTCACGGGAGCAGGTGTGCTTTCCTGGGCATTGCCATTGTCCGTGCTTGAACTCATGCCCATTCCCGTGCTCGTGCCCATGTCCATGCCCGCGCCCGTGCCCATATCCATGTTCGGGCTGCTTACCGGCAAGTCCGGGCTGCTGTCTTGCATACCCATACTGCCGCCCATGCTGCTATATGAAGGGGCGCTGCTCTGGTCGGAGGGACTGGACGGCAAACTCACTATGCCCGAACCGGACGCGGACGTGCCGGCCGGAACAATAGTGCTGCCGACACCCACGCTTGCGTCTTCATTATCGCTATTAGGCATACCTGCAGCCTGTTCGCCGCCTATCAGTCGTGCCCCGCATTCGTCGCAGAACATGTAGTCGGGGGGATTCTCATTGCCACAATTGGGACATCTCATTCTTTTCTCCTTGTCATTCTGTCTTGTGTCACCACAGCAACGGCAGTGGGACGGTTATTCCCGCGAATGTGAGCACAACCCACGTTACCAGCCCTACCTCGATGATAAACAAAATCAATGCCGCGGACCAACCGGCGGTCTTTTGCAGCCACGATGGCCGCGCAAGTACCTTCACATCTATCTGCTGGTCGCCACCGGAGCTTTTCACAACGATTCGCCCCGTGTTGAGCCGTTCCGCCGGTACCAGCAGCCGCACGTGCTGTGACCAGAGCCACATCAAAGCCTCGAAGAGAAGCAGCGCGCCGACGGCGCCGGCCCCGATGAGCAGGAGGGTCCTACCGAACGCGCTCCCGAACAGCACCAGCAGCCAGAACCAGAACCCTATGATCGGTAATACTTTTCGTGTCCGTGACCATATAATAGCGAATAGATTGGGTACATGCAACTGTACACGACTAAATCGTAACTGGCTTTTCTTCACTTTTACATCAAGTGTTATTGCGCTACCCTGGAAGTGCTGTGGATTATATGCTATCCAGGGCTGCGTTGCAAGCACCATTCCCTTCATGGCCCCGCCTGGGCTGCTCAGGTTGACCTTGCGGGCGGGACGGGTGTTCCATCGCGCCTCTCCGAGATCCAGCATCGGCTCGGAGATAACCAGCCGCGTGGAGGCGCTGCTGGCGGGCATTGCCATAGGCACCTGGTTGGGCCTCGCGCTTGTCGCGCTCTCTTTCTTTTTTGCAGGCGGCCTCGCCGCGACGGAAGTTGCTGTTTCTACCGGAGCTGATGAAGGAGCAGCCTGGACCGCTACCGAGCCGGTGCCGGTTGGCAGTTGGATATCTGCAGGCTCGACCGTGGTCGCGGCCATGGCGGGCGCGACCGGGACCGGCATGAGCGTCTCCTTTGTGGGTGTGGCTGTCCTGGCGGGTTTGGGTTCAGCTTTGATAACAGGCGCAAGGGTAGGGGCAGGGATAAATTCAGCCGCGACGGGCTGCCGAGGCTCAATCGGCGGAGGGGCGGCGGTCTGTTGCTTCTTCCTGCTCTGGCTCGTGCGTGAGCGGGACGGACCGGTTGGCGTAGGCGTGGGTACCGGTGCGGGGGCAATCTGGGCCAGATGCTCTCTCAGAGTTTGGGCAGCCTGGGCAGCTTGCTGGGCTAACGTGGCCTGGTCGAGTTGCACCTGCGGTGCGGCGGGGCGTGCCTGTGTGACAACTCCAGGTAGCAGGATGCCGAGCGCCTGGGCGAACTCCTCGATGCTCTGAAATCTTCTGGCGGGGTCGAGAGTGGTGGCAACCATGAGGGCGTTTTCGAGCGCCGGCGAGACGTGGGGTTGAGCCTGCGTGCAGGCACCCAGTTGAAAGGATTGAGACTTGGGTCTTGCTTGGTTACGATATGGTGCAGGGTCGCACCGAGCGCGTATACGTCAGAGCGCTGGTCGGTCTGGCCCTTGCCATACTGTTCAGGTGGTGCATAGCCCGCCGTGCCGAAAGCCTCTGTGTCCTGCACTTTGCCCGACTTGTGGAAGCGTGCGATACCGAAGTCGATCAGCTTGATGCGCTCGGTGCTCTCCATGAGCATAATATTGGCAGGCTTGACGTCGCGGTAGATAATAGGCGGGTCTTGTGAATGGAGGTAATGCAGCACGTCGAACAACTGCCGCGCCCATACCATAACCCGCTCTTCCGGGATGAAGCCCACGTTGGTATCTACCATGTTGAGGAGGGTGCGCCCGGCAATGAACTCCATCACCAGGAAATATTTGCCCATCTCCTCGAACGTCTCGGCTACATGCGGCAGGTTTGGGTGGTTGAGGGTGGCGAGTATCTGCGCTTCACGGCGGAAATCGGAGATAGCTTGAGTGCGCTCGGATGTGGGTAGGGATGCCGGGCTCATCTCCTTGACCGCCCAGTGCGTGCTGCTGTGAGCGGGGTCACTGGCTTCGTAGACCGCGCCCATGCCACCCTGTGCTATCTTGCGCAGGATGCGGTATCGTCTCTTGAGCAGCACGCCGGAAGGGATATTGCCCGACACGTCAGCCGGGATCATCGGCGCGGTGGGCGGGACCACACCGACAGATGTGCCGGCTTTGGGCAGCATATAAGGTGACGTGCCGTCACCGCCTGCGGGCTTAAGCCTGTAACCGCAATATGCGCAGAACATCGAAGCCGAGCGGTTGCCGCGCCTGCATACAGGGCACATCGGCCCGCTCATGTTGTTGGGCACAGCCTCTACTGCAGGCAGCGACCCGGCCATGGCCGTTACCTTGTTGAGCGGCGCGCCACACACATCGCAGTTGCGCGACACCTCAGGATTCAGTTTTCCACAGACCGGACAGATACGCATTGCAGTTATTTATACGTTCGGTGAGGTTGTTATGTTGCGTTGACCGGGGGCCAGGGGCTAGGGCTCAGGGGCTAGGATCGAATTAGTCGTGGCCGCTAGCCCCTAGCCCCTGGTACCTGGTACCTAATCCAGCCGCTGCGTCAGCTTCCGCGTGGCATAGCGCAGCTCTTTCGCGCCTTCAGGCGATACTTCGCCGCTACGGGACAGGCGGGCGACTTCGGCTTGCACTTGTCCGGCCAGCTCGGTTTCGCCTACCGTGAGAAGGCGCGTGACGGCTGCGCGCAGTTTCTGGGTAGCCCCGGCCACGTTACCTGCTGCCATGTCGTCCAGGGCGCGGGTCTGGAGCGCATAGGCCGTCACTCGCTCGACCGTGTTCATCACCACAGGGTTCGGCTCCTCTTTGCGCTTGCTGACCGAATAGTTGATAACCAGGTCCTGCGACGTGTTGAGCACACGCTCGTTGTTCGGGCCTTTATACGTTACAGCCACGCGCGCTATGCGGAACGTACCTCCATTATGGGTGGGCACGATGCATTCCACCAGGAGGGCCGGGGGGTTGCCGGGATCGAGGTCGCCCATCGTGACCGTGATGGCGCGCCCTTCGCGTCTGGCGTCACGCACGGAGGCGATAGCGGGACGCACCCGGTAGGCGCGGCGTACCTCCACGCCTGTGCTGAATTTCATCTCAAGCTCGATATCTCGCAGCACAACAGACTGCACAGCGGCCAGCTCCTGGCCGAAGGCGGGTGGTATCTCGCCGGGCGTGCGGGCGAAATATGCGTTGCCCAGGCTTGAATCGGCAAGCTCCACGAGCAGTTTCTCGTTGAACTCGCTGCCAATTCCTATAGTGCTGACTGCGATGCCCGCCGAGCGCCCCACTTTGGCGCGCTGCATAGCCCGCTCAGGATCGCGTGTGAAGCCATCGGTAAGGACAAGCACGCGGTTTACCATGCCTCCCGCCATGCCCCGCCTCACCTCGTTCAGACCTGACTCCAGGCCTGCTGCGATATCGGTATTGTCGCCCAGCTTCACCTGGGCCAGCGAAGCCACAGCGTCCAGCACCTGGCCCTGCTCGCCGCCGGGGAGGCCGCTGAGCAGCACCTGCGAGCTGTCCGCGAAAGCTACCAGCGATACGCGATCGCCGGCCTCAAGGTGTTGGGTCGATTTCGAGATGGACGCCTGCACAGCTTCGAGATTGGATGGCGCATTCTTGCGAATCTCGGGGGAATCGTCTTGAAGGTCCAGACGGGCACGCCGTCCGATGTGATCTGGTTTACCTGCCCAAGCTTGCGCAACTCTTCGAATTGGGCCTGAGAAAGCACAGGCAAGCGCATCGACTCGCTCACATCGATGACCACGGCAATATTGACCGGGGCTTGCAGAGGCTGCGCACCCGTGCCGGGTCGTACGTCGATGAGCAGATATAAGAGTCGAGGCTCGCTGGCCGCCGGCACGGTGCCGACATTCAGCAGGCAATTCAGGGCTATTTCGTTTGCCATACTCGACTCCTGTCGCGTAGTGCGTAATGCGTACTAGATGTTGCTAATCGTTGTTCAGTGATTCTGGTTCGTAGCCTTTGCTACTTTCCTTGATTATAAGCTGTCGGCGCTCAGTGGGAATCATGGTTAGAAGCAGGCGAATGATTTCGGTGAATAGATTCAGGCGATGTTCTACGACCGGCTCACTCAAAATGTGGCCTGCTTTATGATACCAATCTCGGCTCTCCCTTGCAGAGCCGAGGGCGTATTCCATGAAGTGAGTGCGTTCTTTGGGGCTGCTTCTGCTATAACCCTCCGCGATGTTTGCACCGACCGAGCCTGGCGACCTGTATAGTTGGCTTGAAAGCGAAAGTGCGCTTATCGGCGGCGATTTTGGTTACGTCTTCCCAACCAATATAGCATACAAATAGCGACGAGCGGTACACTTTCAACCGCCACAATCTATCTCCGGTGATAGCCTCCGGAACAGTTCTCTCCCATTCCTGGTAGTTCACCGAAGCCTTCTGTCGCGTAGTGCGTATTTCCGTAACCGCCATGACGCAAAGAACGCTAAGGTTCGCCAAGGTTCCTGTAGGGTTACGCATTACGCATTACGTCACGCGCCTACACGCCTGAAGACCTCGGCGGGGCCGCCTTCCCGCTCCCATTGTAGCATCATTTTGAGGCCCCGGCCGTAAACATCGTCGCGGCGCAGCATTCTTTCGGAGCGGCGGGTGCAGCCCCAGCTCTGGAGGAGCTTGTAGGAGACCCATTCGGCGAAGCCCTCCAGGACCTCAGGTGGCGACTCGCTGTCGCAATTCTCGCTCTGCCAGGCGTGGGCGTACTCATGGCTCATGACTTCGAGGAGGACAATCTGGGGAAGGCCGTACTCGACAAAAATAGCGCGGTGTTGGCCCTCTCTAATAAAGAGGCCGAAGCAGCGGCCACGGCTGTCCGAGTCCAGGCTATAGAGAGACGATTTCTCTATCAGCTCGTGCAACTGCCGCCGGTTGACCAGCTTCAACTGGCACGGCTCGCGGAGGGTCATACCGAGCGTGCGGGCGAGGGCTGCCCTGACCTGCTTGTAGAGAGAGTGAGCGTGCATGGGGTCGCTCACAGCGGTAGACTGGCAGCGATCGCACAGCTTGCGGCCATCCTGACGAGTCCAGTAATGTGCGCCGACTGGAGAGCCGCAAGTATCGCACCTGGGTCGCTGTTCGAAGCAGTGGCGGCAATATATGCGCTTCTCGCCTTCCAGCATGAAAGCTTGCCCGCCCACCTGCAAGCCGCAGGAGGCGCATCGCAGCTTCTCGGCGTAGCACTGCATACAGAGCGACCAGGTTGACGCTCGACCGGAGGCCTCGCGCCACTCTACTTTGTGGCGTGCAGGAATAAACCTCAGGTCGGCCCCTCGCTCCAGGCGGGCCCCGCATAGGTTACACCAGTGACCGCGTGGCAGTATGGTGTTAGTGGCTGCTGCTATGGACGTTATCGTAGACGTTGTCCGTTCTCTGATTCTCGTTCTGAACAATTACGATCCTACAGACTGCCACATGCGCCGGCAACAGGGTCTATCGGGATGTCCCGAGCCTAGCCAGGGGACTTCCCTGCACCCTATACCTAGAAGGAGCAGGCGGCTCAACCTCCGCCAGCTAGTGGCGGCCGGTTGCTATTATATACGGTTAATCTGCAAAAGAGTTTTATGACCGTCTCAAGTTCCTAAATGATACCATAATCGCACGCGCCGATGGGCACCCGGTAGATGTCCAAAGGTACTGCGTGTGAGTGGCTTTAAGTAATATACACTAAACGCACAAAGAAAAATCACCCCAAACGGGTGATTTTTCTTTTGTATTGCGAATTATGAAGTCTACCTCTCAGGCTCTAGCAGAGCCCGCCGCCTCAGATAGCGTTTGCGCTACATCCATGTGGATGCCTGGGCCCATACTGCTGGTCAAGGTGATCGACCTGACATAGGTGCCCTTGGCTCCGGTGGGCTTGGCGCGCACGACCGCGTCGATGAGCGACATCAGATTGTCGGTGATCTGGTCTTCGCTGAACGAAACCTTGCCAATGCCGACATGGAGCAGCCCGGTGCGGTCGTTACGGAACTCCACCTTGCCGCCCTTGGCCTCTGTGATAACCCTGGGGAGGTCGGCTTGGTTGGCGACGATCGTGCCGCTCTTGGGGTTGGGCATGAGGCCGCGCCGCCCGAGGATCTTGCCAAGGCCGGCCTTACCTATCTTGCCCATCTGGTCGGCCACCGCGATAGCTATATCGAAATCGATCCAGCCGCCTGCGATGCGGTTGATCAGCTCGTCGCTGCCGGCGAAGTCCGCGCCCGCGTCGAGGGCAATGCGCTCGCCTTCGCCTTCCGCGAAGACGAGAACGCGCACCGGCTTGCCGGTGCCGTGGGGCAGGGTGGCTGTAGCGCGCACCTGCTGGTCGGCGTGGCGTGGGTCAATTCCAAGCCTCATATGTACTTCGATCGTGGAATCGAACTTGACATAAGCTGTCTTCTTCAGCAGATCCACCGCCTCAGTGGGCTTGTACACCTGGTCGGCGTCCACCAGGGCTACCGCTGCTCTATAATTCTTTCCATGCTTGGGCATTCTTTTGTTCTCCTTATGCTAAGGTAGCAAGCTATTCGGAAGAGGGAAGAGTTTCGGGACACCCCGAACCCCGGCCGGGGAGCGCCTCTGCACCTCCCTATGGCTTGCTGCTATCCTTTGACTTCTATGCCCATACTGCGGGCGGTGCCTTCGATCATTCTTACGGCGGCGTCTTCGTCGTAGGCGTTGAGGTCTTTCATCTTGGTGTGAGCAATGTCACGTACCTGGGCGGCGGTTACGCTGCCTGCTTTGGTCTTGTTGGGGGTGCCCGAGCCTGCTGCCACGCCTGCTGCCTTCTTCAAGAGGTCAGGGGCGGGCGGCGTCTTGGTGACGAAGGTGAACGAACGGTCCTCGAAGATGGTGATCTCGGCGGGCACGACCATGCCTGTCATGTCGGCGGTGCGCTCGTTATATTCTTTCACGAAGGCCATAATGTTGATACCGTGCGAGCCGAGCGCCGGGCCGACGGGAGGCGCTGGGGTCGCCTTGCCCGCGCTGATCTGGATTTTCACTACTGCGCGTACTTTCTTGGCCAATGGTTTGCTCCTTAGTTGTCATTTTGTGACGTAGTTGTCAGTTGTCAGTTGTCAGTTGTCAGTAAACGCCGGTCGTCTTTCGTCCGCCGCAGGCGAACAAAAAAGGTTTGAGGCACAATCCTCAAACCCATCTAGCAGCACGGAGGCGGCTATTCTCCTGAACGGAGCTTGAGGTAGCTGGCGGGGGCTTGCGCCTCCTCCCTCTCATCTTCAGTTATTGCTGCCTGGTGAAGCAACAAACTATTATACCACTTCTGCAGCTTTCTTGCATACCGGCGAACGCTATAACTCCATTATTTCCTTTGGCTAATAGTACGGCGAGCTATGGGTAATCTCGGAAACAGAACCAGTCTCACTCACTGAGCAGCTTGAAAGCAAGACGGCGGCTATAGCCTCGGCCGGCGACCAGGGTGAACCAGAGTCCGACCAAGGCATCGACCCGCTCTATCTCCTCAGGGCCCCCGACCCAGATGGGCCTGAGGCCGACATCTGAGATCAACTGCTCCACCGCCTTGCGATCTTCTCCGTCGGGCCCACAGAAGAAGAGATCGGCTTGCACGCCGTCGATAACAGGGTTTTCGAAGTTCTCCCAACCGAGCGTATTGAACGCCCGGTAGACGCGAGCGTTGGGCGTACGCGCCTGGAGCGTCGCCAGGCTATTAGGTGGCCCGCCTGTGCCCATCTTGTTCGCAGCGTCGATAATCACTTTGCCGTCCAGCAAAGCCGCATGCTCCCCGACGGTCTGGTCTACAGCTGCGCCTGGCAACGCGAGCAGGACTATGTCGCTGGCGGCCAGAGCGTCCGCTGCCGAGCCGATAGTTACTTTATCGCCCAATTCGGCGCGTAGGGCTTGCGATTTCGGGCCGTCCGGGTCCGTGACGCCGAACGAGACGTTGTGCCCAGCTTCGGCCCACTTCCTCCCGATCGTGCCGCCAATATGCCCCGCGCCAAGCACGGCAATATTCAATGCTGCCATTGCACTGTTTCTCCTATTGTTGAGTTTGAGGTTTTGATTTTGCGGGTGGGGATTTGCCTGCTCAATAATGTGGTTTCAGGGAAGCTTCTTGAGTCTGGGAAGGATTCAATTCCACGGGCGTATCTCGCCCATAAAACGACACTCTCACTCTGATCTTGCCCGTTTCTTCGTTGACGCTTTCTATAACACCTTCGAAGTCGGCGAAAGCTGTATCTACGACTGTTACCTCATCGCCTGACTTCGGCGTCCACTCCTCGTCCATGAAGGCTTAGACCAGCTTTTCAACCTGCAAGAAGTCAAGCTCGACGGGCGTTTCGCGTCCGAAGAAGGAGACGCGCACGCGGACCTTGCCTTTCTCCTGGTTGATGCTCTCCACGATGCCTTCGAAGTCGGCGAAGGGACCGTCGATGATCTTGACAGCCTGACCAGGCTGGAGGGTCACTTTGAACTTGGTGGGAGCGGCGGTCTGCATCTGCTTGAGGATGCCGTCGGCCTCGTCCTTGGGGAGGGGCGTGGGCTTGTTGCCTATGCCCACGAAGCCGGTAACGCCGGGCGTGTTGCGTACCACGTGCCACGATCTCTCGTCCATCACCATCTCGACCAGCACGTAGCCGGGGAAGATCTTGCGCTGCACGGGGTGGCGCTGGCCGCCCTTGATCTCGATCTCCTCGACGGTAGGCACTTCCACGCGGAAGATGCGCTCGCTCATATCGAGGGTGAGGATGCGGTGCTCAAGGTTCTTCTTGACCTTATTCTCGTAGCCGGAATAGGTATGGATTATGTACCATAGACGACCATCCGAGCCGTCGAACGCGGCGGAGTCGTCATTTTTGAAGTCTGTGTCTGCGGTACTCATATCGGTATTTGCCTACAGGTTACGAGCTACGGATTACGGGTTGACAAGGCGGTAGAGGACAGAGAAAAGTCCGTCCAGGCCGGCAAGGATGGCACCCAGCACCACGGAGATGCCGATCACCACGATGGTAAGGTTACGGGTTTCCTCGCGGGTAGGCCACGTGACCTTGTTCAGCTCTGCCATGATGTTGCGAACGTTCTCGCGTTGCCTGTCCAGCCAACGTGGTGCGCGCGGCGGAGCGTTACCGCCGCCGGACCCGCCAGCCGTGCCGGTGCCTCTGCCGCCGCTTCCAGCTCCGCCACCTGCGCTGGTTGGTCGTACCGGCTTGGTCGTGTTTGCTGTTTCTGTGGCAGGCTGCTTGCCTATTGTCGCCATCTAACACGTACTCCCTATAAAGCTGACTATGGATCTAGAGCTATATCCACGAATGAAAAGTAGCACGGGCGGTAGGATTCGAACCTACAACCTTGGACTTTGGAGATCCCTGCGCTGCCGTTGCGCCACGCCCGTATGTTGCCCGTATGTTGAGCGTAATGATACGTTAAGAGCGCCCCCCGTAGGGACATGCGCCTATCATTATACGCCAAGCCGAACGGGGGTGTCAAGCAAAATTGAGATAGGGGCAGCTAGAACTCGATATCTTCTATCGGTGGCAGACCGGCATCTTCAATCGCCTTCTCAAACAAATCACTAATGCCCAAATCGATTGCCCATTTAGTCATATATTCGCGGTCTAATTTGTCTGACTGTATTTTCAATACACCAAGCACATCGAGCCACTGCCTCTCTGATGTTTCGCCTCCGTCCCTGTACCATTTCAATTTGCGAAGGATTACGTCCTCAGGTGATGCAACGCACAAGGTCATTGTATCTCGATCTACGATGAAGGTGTCGCATCTGGCACGTTGGAACTCCAGGCGATCGAATTCCGATGCTTTTGTTACGAACAAATCTATCTTAGTCCAATTCTGCAAATATATGAGGTTGCATGAAGAACGATGCTGTATTGCATCCCTGACCATGTCAGCATCAACGTAGTATTTGTCTTGCAACTGATTCACGAACTGAGTAACCTGTTCGAGATGCAGGTCTACCGCAATATCAACATCTACAGTAGTGCGGTCCATGCCATAAAGAGCGCTTGCCACCGACCCACCTATGACATACTTTATTCCTATTTGTTCAAAGCTTTGAACTATAAGCCTGACTGCATCAAGCAGAGGCTTCGCTATCATTTGAGCTCACCTCTATTTCGCAAATATTCTCGCAGGCGATCCGCCAGTGGTTGCCCATAATGAATCGCCACATAGATTATTCCAAGCTCTTGCTCACTAGCCCCCGGGTTGGCACGCCGTAAACCACGCCAGGCAAGTTCCCGTGTGGCTTTGCTCCATTCGTTCATTCTTTCCAAACGCTCCTGTAGACTGAGTTGCCTTAGCATTTCGATTTGCATCCGCTCGATCTCAGGGTGCGTATCCGACGATTGTGTTCTCATGGAGTTAGTTACTCAATAACGACCGAAATGACCACAACGCAATGAAGCACAGAGACGGTGGTCTCTGTGCTTCATTATAAACCATACAACTGCCGTCCATGAGCGGACAGCCTGCTAACACCTGATATTCGTTACCTGGTGTTTAGATCCTTACTTTGTCTCGCGGTGCAGCCTGTGCAGGCGGCAGCGGGGGCAGAACTTATTCAGCTCCATGCGGCCCGGGTCGTTGCGCTTGTTCTTGGAGCTCGTGTAGTTGCGCTCCTTGCACTCGGTGCAGGCCAGGTAGATGATAATGCGGTCAGCTTTCTTTGCCATTGTCTTTTCTCCAGAAATGAGATGTGAGACGTGAGAAGTGAGATACGATTACTCATTTCTCATTTCTCACGTCTCATTTCTCCTAATTACTCGATTATCTTTGCGACCACGCCTGCGCCTACCGTACGGCCACCTTCGCGGATAGCGAAGCGAAGACCTTCGGCGAGAGCCACGGGCACGATCAGCTCGACTGTCATGTCGATATTGTCGCCAGGCATAACCATCTGGACGCCCTCAGGGAGCTCGATGGTGCCGGTAACGTCGGTTGTGCGGATATAGAACTGAGGGCGATATCCGGGGAAGAACGGCTTGTGACGGCCACCCTCTTCTTTGCTCAGGACGTACACCTGTCCGGTGAACTTGGTGTGCGGCTTGATCGACTTGGGCGTAGCCAGCACCTGGCCGCGCTCAATATCGGTGCGCTCAACACCGCGCAGGAGGCAGCCAACGTTGTCGCCGGCCAGACCTTCGTCGAGGGTCTTCTGGAACATTTCAACGCCGGTGACCACGGTTGTACGGGTCTCGTCGCTCATGCCGATGATCTCGACTGTGTCGCCGATCTTCACCTTGCCCTGCTCGATGCGTCCCGTCACCACCGTGCCGCGGCCTTTGATGCCGAAGACGTCTTCGACCGGCATAAGGAATGCCCTGTCGATAGCGCGCTCAGGAGTGGGGATATAGTTGTCGACGGCGTCCATAAGCTCGCGAACGCAAGCGTACTCAGGCGCGGCGGGATCCTTCGAAGCGGACTCGAGGGCCTTGAGGGCCGAGCCGCGCACGATCGGGGTGTCGTCGCCGGGGAACTCGTACTTGTTGAGCAGGTCGCGCACCTCAAGCTCCACGAGCTCGAGCAGCTCCTCGTCGTCCATCATGTCGACCTTGTTCAGGAAGACTACGACAGCGGGCACCTGCACCTGGCGGGCCAGGAGGATGTGCTCCTTGGTCTGAGGCATAGGGCCATCGGGGGCCGATACGACCAGGATCGCGCCGTCCATCTGGGCAGCGCCTGTGATCATATTCTTGATATAGTCGGCGTGACCGGGGCAGTCCACATGAGCATAGTGGCGCTTGTCGGTCTCGTACTCGACGTGCCGGATGGCGATCGTGATACCACGCTCGCGCTCTTCGGGGGCGTTGTCGATGTCTGCGTAGGACATGAACTTGGACTTATTGCCCGCGATGCCCATCACCTTGGTGATAGCAGCCGTCAGGGTGGTCTTGCCATGGTCTACGTGACCGATGGTGCCTACGTTTACGTGGGGTTTCGTCCTCTCAAATTTCTGCTTTGCCAACTGAATTTCCTCCTGCTAAATTGACCTTCACACTCTTCTTTGTGTAGATCCTACTATGAGAATAATACTTCGTCTGGGCTGATACATACGGGATCCAGGATTTCTCTGGAGCCCACGAGCAGTCTCGAACTGCTGACCTCATTCTTACCAAGAATGTGCTCTGCCAACTGAGCTACGTGGGCCTGTATCGCCAGGCTACGTAGGTACCTCCAGGCACTTTGCTTCTGTACAAAAACGCGGGCGGAGAGTAGGGTGCGCCACGAAACGCGGATGGCGTCATTCGGCTTATACAGTGCGTACCAGGTATTGTGAAAGTTGAGACTGTCAGCGGTACCGGGTAAGCACTAAAGGTTGTGGGCAGAGAAGGATTCGAACCTCCGTAGGGCGAAGCCCGACTGGTTTACAGCCAGTTCCGATTGGCCACTCCGGCATCTGCCCATGGAGCCGACGGGGGGATTCGAACCCTCGACCAGCTGTTTACAAAACAGCTGCTCTACCACTGAGCTACGTCGGCGCACCTTGCATACCTTGCGCGTTTTATTTGTACAGGTACAAGTCTCCGGCACCACTTTTTCAGGGCGGCTTTTGCAGAGACGCAACCAATTATACAGCACAGCTAGACGGGTGTCAAGCGGAGTTTTGTGCCTGGGAATGACAGGGGCCCGCACGAGGCCCCGGCGTTATTTTCAGCAGCCGGCCTGCCCTGGGTGGACGCAACAATCCTGCATTTTGCTGACCCGAATCCAGAGATTGGTGGAAATGTGCTTTATTTGGTGGCTGCGGGTACCGGCTCCCTGAGGTTGGTGGAGAACTTTCTAACGGAGGCATCGCTCTCCTTTTTCTTCCTCTTGAGTGGTGAGCACATGCCAGGCTCCTTTACGATGCCTTTATGGCGGTGATATTTGTTATATTCGGCAGTTGTCTATATTATTCATGATAACCGATGTTGCTGTCTATTATTGGAGGTCACGGAATGAGCGTTTTTACGGAGAAGGAATTAGAATACCTGAGCGAGCAGCGCCTGGGCCGGTTGGCGACGGTCGATTCGGCGGGCGATCCACATGTTGTGCCGGTGGGATTACACTATAACTCTGAGACTGATACGATCGATATAGGTGGGCGCGATATCGTGAACACACTGAAGTGGGGCCACGCAAAGCGCCACCCGCGGGTATCGTTCGTCGTGGACGACGTGTTACCCCCCTGGCGGCCTCGCTTTATTCTCATCCAGGCCGACGTCGAGCTTTTGGAGGCTGGTGGACGTGGGGCAGTGCAGGGTTTTGCGCCGGAGATCATGCGCCTCCACCCGGTCAGGATCACTTCCGGGGGCATCGATGAGGGTGGAAGGTCGAGCCGGACAATGCCCTCGTCTTGAAGTCGCGCATGGTGTGGCCTATAATAAGGGTGTTACGCGCCCGTAGCTCAGTCGGATAGAGCGCTGGCCTCCGAAGCCAGGTGCGTGGGTTCGAGTCCCGCCGGGCGCACTATAGGCTAGAGAAAAGCCGGGTTGCACAACCCGGCTTTTCTCTTATTAATCATCTATGAGATGTACGAACTCCACGAGAACGAACAATACTTCTTCGACAAGCCCACTCTCACCCATTTGGCCGACTTCGTTCAGGACTATAGCAACCCTTGCTGTCTGTGCGCTCCCTTGCTTGGGCAGGAGTTGGTGAGTCGGGGCGTTCGTGTGCGTATCCTTGATATAGACGAGCGGTTCGCGCACCTGGACGGCTTCCGGCGGTATGACATTTACCGCCCCGAATGGCTTGGAGAGGAGTTCGGCCTGATCGTATGCGACCCGCCTTTCTATAATGTGTCCCTGTCGCAGCTCTTCGCGGCGATAAGGATGCTCAGCCGCAACCTGTATACCCAGCCGCTGCTTGTCAGCTACCTGGCGCGCAGGTCGGCGAGCGTTCTGGGCACGTTCGCGCGGTTCGGGCTGGAGCCGGCGGGTTACAGGCCGGGTTACCAGACGGTGCAGAAGGCAGCGCGCAATGAGATCGAATTCTACGGCAACCTGGGCGAGGCCGAACATTCACGCCTGGCGGACGCGACTAAGAAATAGCTGTCAGTTGTCAGTTGACGGTCATAGTTCGTCGTTCGTCGTTCGTCGTCCGTCTACTGACAACTGACAACTGACAACTGACAACCGGTTAAAGAAAAGAGGTCTCTTTCGAGACCTCGAACCAGGAGGAGCATGACAGCGACTTAACTCTTTATTCTTATCGAGATCATTGTAGCGCCACCGCCCCACACTTGAAATAGCATAATGGTCCTATTATGCCCCATCATTAAGTCCTAACACTTTTCATGCCCATTACCCCGAACCGGGTTGCAAAATATAGTGAAGCACACGGTCGCTCCAGATGCTCAGGCCGTTCAAGAATAGATAGACGACAAGCAGCGCGGCCAATACAGGCACGGGTCGCAGGAATGGGAAGCGCCCAAACCGCCAATCAAGCTTCGAGAGGGCGTAGCCACCCAGTAGGGCAATCAGGGGCAGGCCGAAGAGCATGTGCCGCTGCAACAGGTTCACGCGCAGGTCAATCGCGCTGAAAGCGAGGAAAGTGGCGGTCCAGGCGATTATGAAGACAAACGTAACCGATTTGACCGATTGCGGATTGCGGATTGCGGATTGCGGATTATTTTGGTCTGACGCCTGACCCCTGGTTATTGCCCATAGACTACTGCCTGCTACGAGCAGTCCGGCGAGGGCCAGCAGGGCGGGCCAAACCGCGAAGTGGGCTTCGATCTGAGGGAAGAAGCCGCTCAGGAGCCTCGCGCCCAGGTATTGCTGGTCGAGGCCCACACCGGTGCTCGAGCTGCGTTGGAAGAGAGCAGGCAGAGAAATTGTGAGCACAGGCACGACGTAGCCGCCGTAGTAGACCAGCGACAGCACACCACCCACCAGGAACGACCAGAGCAGCGGCATGAACCGCAATTGGGATGGCGCCGGCAGCCGACCCCGCCACCTCATCACCCAAACTGTCACCACGATCGCCGCCACGAACGCCACCGCGAAGAAAGCAATGGCCGTGTGAGACAGGATTGTGAGGGCCGACAGCACCGACAGGAGAACGAACGGCCCCGGCTTGCCCGCCCTGTCGGCCAGGCAGATAGCCGCCGTGATATATACCACCGAAATCCAGCCCGCCCATATATATGGGTAAGCGCCATCCGAAAAGTGCAGGTATGTAATAGGCGCGAAGCTAACGATTGCCCCCGCCAGCACTCCTGCTCGCCTGCTACCCAGCCCGCGCACCGCTATGGCGTACAGGGCGAACACTATGGTGCCCGATAGCGCCGCCAGAAACGTATCGCTAGCGTTGACAAGGTCGGACTCGTGGCCGTAGGGCCATATCAAGCCGAGCGGGGCGAGCACGAAATAGCCGACAGGTGAATAGGGGAATGGCACGATAATGTTCCACTGGCCCAGCATCGAGTTCTGTTCTTGAGTATGGACCGTTACGTTGTCACTGGCGGTGGTTACGTGCTGGTATTTGTCCCAGAACAGGCCCGGCTCGTCTACTAGCTCCTGCACCTGGTGGACGCGGAATAGATGGTCCAGGTAGACAAACCTGGGGTGCATCATACCCCCGGCTTTCACTCCGAAGGCCAGAAGGTAAACCAGCATCAACCAGCGCAGGTCGCTCGCCGTGATGCCCACCCTCAGCTTCTTCATCACCCAGGCCACCACCGGCGGCACAAAGAGAGCAAGCAGGTAGACACAGACCATCACCAGGCCAATATCCGCGATGAAGAGGGTGAGATCGTACCGGTCGGTTGCCAGCACCAGGGCGGCCAACGCTCCCAATGCCATAACTATGAGCGCGCTGATCTGCCGCCCGATAGCCATGTGGCGCAGGCTCATGTAGGCGAGTAGGAGACCGAGCGTGAGCCATCCAAGTGGGTAAAGAGGAGGCAGCACCAGGCCGCCACCCGCCTGGCGAACTTCGATCCGGTCCACCAGCACCCCGAGCAGCCGCCTCTCGCCCGGCGGGGAGAAGGCCTTGCTGGTGAGGAGCAGGGTGAGATCGTCGTCGCGGTTTGCGCTTGCCGGTACCGTGACCCTATAGGGTTGGGGAGGATAGCCGGACGGTTCGAGGGTGGCAACGGTCGTGCCATCCGCTATCACTGTGAAGTCGGGTGGCGGGGAGCCTTGTGGCCTGCCGGTGAGGTAAAAAGTAAGCTCAAGAGGCACATTCCGGCCAACACCCGGCAGGATGAAGGTGGAGATGTCGCGCGTCCAGCGGTAGTCAAAAGAGTGCGCGGGGTCGCTGCTGCGTTCGGGGGTGTAGAAATCTGTAAGGAAAGCCGAAATCGCCCTGCGCTCCCACATCCACGGAAATCGAAGCGCCGCCTGCTTTCTGGTAAGCAATAAAGGCGATAAGGAGAGAAAACGCCAGCGCCAGGTAGAGCGGCCAGCGCAAAAAATCGCGCCACTCAGCTCCCACCAGAGGCGGAGCGACGCGTCTCTCGTCCCGAATCATGAAGGCATTATAGCGTAAAACGTGAAACGCGAAACGTAAGACGTAACCGCCAAGACGCCAGGATCCGCCAAGGCCGCCAAGCTTTCTATTGTTTTAGGTCAAATGGATCAGGGAGAAAACGAAGGGCGCAAAGATCACCAAATGCCTTACGCCTTTACGTTTCACGTCTTATCTCCGTGCCGTCGCAATGCAAGCCTGCAAGAATTGTCTCGATGGCCTGCAATACTTTGGTATTGTTGATGCCATAGCGGCGTTTGAGGTAGGTTTTTATTTCGGGCAGGTCTGTGGTGTCGGCTGGAGAGTCAATATAACCTGCGGCCTGGAGTAGATCATCAGGAGCCGCGCCCAATGCGCCGGAGAGGGCTCGCAGTCTTTCGCTCGACGGTAGAGCAATGTCGCCCATCTCCAGTCGAGAGATGTAAGACCTGCTCAGCCCGCTTTCTCGCGACAAATCCTGCTAAGTCCACCCCAATACTTGCCTCAGCTCCCTGATTCTTGCAGCTAATGTCTCGTGCTTTCCCATGCTACAATCATAAACGATAGCACGTAGTTTCGCAAGCGGAGGACGACGAAAGACGAAGGACCAGCGGCGGGCGAGCATATTTAACTCACCGCAGAGGCGCAGAGTTACGCAGAGATTCTTATGGTTTATGAATTACGATAGCTCACCGCAGAGGCGCAGAGCACGCAGAGGTTCGCAGAGATGATCTTAAGGTTTCACAGTACCTAACATTAAAGTATCCTCTGCGAACCTCTGCGTGCTCTGCGCCTCTGCGGTGAGCTAAGAATCGTCATGGCAAGTTAATATTGCAGTTCACCGGCGGCATGTTATTGCTTCAATGGGCTATCGAACTCTAGTACCATTTTCCCGTTTCGCTTTGTCCAACTTTCATGCTAAGATGTAACCAGGGAGCCTTCGCCTCCAGGTTATGCACTAGTCGCATTCTGGTTTTCTCTGTCTGGCGGCTCAAGCCGCGAGGCTTTCCCACGGTGGCGCTATGGATACAAACGAAAAAGATGATTTTGACTTGCAGGGGCGGATCGGCTGTTTCAGCCTTTCCGACTTGTTGCAAACCCTCTCCTTTACGCAGAAGACGGGCACTCTCACCCTGATCCAGGGCTGGAACACCCGCACGATTTGCTACGAGCAGGGGCGTATCACCTATCTCGCTGCGGCCACGCGGCTTCCTACGGCTGTGGAATTGCTTTTGCAAGCGGGGAATCTCGACCAGAAAAAGCTGCTCCATACTCTTGGCCCTAACTGGAAGCGGATGCTGGGCGTTCAGGATCCTGAGCACGTGGCACCCGACTCGGAGCCTGCGGCTGTGGCGGCGATCAGCAACAACGGCAACGGCAACGGCAACGGGGGGAGCAACCGTAAACCCCGCCTTGCGCCCTACTCTCCCAACGGTAACGCTACCGACCCTTATCTGACCGATTTCGACGATCTGGAGGCTTTCGTTCCTCCCGATTATTCGGCGTCGCTCTCTGCTCGCAACGCGCCCGATCCCTCGTCTATCCTGCTCAAGTATAAGCTCGCCACTCCTGAGGAGCTGCAATGGTGCGAAGAGCAGATGATGGAGACCACCATCTACACGCTCTTCCTCTGGCGAAACTGCCGCTTCACGTTCCAGGGCGATCTGCTGGTCAAGACTGACGGTATCCCCGTATCGGTGAGCGCCGAGAAGCTGATTATCGAAGGCACAAGGCGTGTGGACGAGTGGATACGCATCTCGCCCGTCATCCCATCTGTGCTGATGGCTTTCCGCCGCTTGCCGCGTCCCGTGACCGGCCCTCTGTCCGACGAAGCTCGCGAAGTGCTCACGATCGTGGACGGCGTGAGCGACGTGGCGACTATCGCCCGCAAGCGCCAGCGCACCCAGTTCGACACGGCCAAGCTGCTGCACGGCCTGACCAAGCTCGGCCTTATCCAGCCGGTCCCTCCTGACAAGGGTACCGTAATGGAGCTATTCAAGTACACGGTTGAGGCAATATATATCAAGCTGGTCATGTATGGCTATTCGCGCAAGGCTATGGAGTTCGAGTACGAAGCTTAACCGCTTCGCCCGCGAGAACAAGCTGAAAGTGCGTATGCATATAGGCAAGATTCGCCTCACCGACCAGGACCTGAACGTTGACCCCACGGCTCTGCTCGACCTCTACAAGCTGTTTGTCGCTATCGAGAACAACAAGTTCGCCAAGCTATTCCCGCCCGAAATCCGCAAGGGTCTCACCGAAGCTCTCTACCAGCACATGGACAACACCACCCGCGCCCTTATGCGTATGTACGAGTTCCACGCAATGGAGGGTCTGCTCATCATGCCGGCACCTACCGAAGTGGAAGCATAAAGTATCACAGGCAATAAAAAAGAAGGCCGCTCGCGAGCGACCTTCTTTTTTATTGCCTGTCACCTGTAGTAATATTAGGAGAGAAGTTAGCCGAAGGATAAACAAGCTATTGCGCACTGAAGCTTCAAAGCACACCGCACAGCAGAATACAGCCCTGGTAGAAGCCCTGCGCGACGCCATCCCACCCGAGCGCGTGCACAGCACGCCTGAAGACCTGGCGGTGTTCGGCTACGATGGCACCTGGGCGCTGCACAGGCCCGACGCCGTGGTGACGCCACTCACCGCAGACGAGGTGGCCGCTGTCGTGAAAGTGGCAGTGCGAATGGGCGTGCCTGTCGTGCCTCGTGGAGGCGGAACGGGGCTGGCGGGCGGATCTGTGCCTGTTGCGGGTGGGGTGGTCATCGCCACGACCATGATGAACCGCATTCTCGAGCTTGACACGCTCAATATGGTGGCCGTAGTGCAACCGGGCGTTGTCACGGCGCAATTGCAAAGCGAAGTGGAGCGTGTGGGACTTTTCTACCCTCCCGACCCGCAATCGTTGCGGCAGTGCACCATCGGCGGCAACGTGGCAACCACCGCGGGCGGGCCGCGCTGCCTCAAGTATGGCACCACACGCGATTACGTGCTGGGCTTGCAGATCGTGCTGGCGGATGGGCGCACCATCAGGACGGGCGGCAAGATGATCAAGGTGCAGACCGGATATAATCTTACCCAGCTATTCATAGGCTCTGAAGGCACGCTGGGGGTGATTACCGAGGTGACTTTGCGCCTCATCCCCAGGCCCAGGCATCGCGGCACCGTGATGGCCATCTTCAACAAGCTGGACGATGCCGCCGAGACGGTCAATAAAATCCTGCTGGCGGGCATCACGCCGCTGGCCCTCGAGATGATGGACAACGCCTGCATTCGCTCGGTGATGGCCTACAAGCCGTTCGGCCTGCCACTTGACGCTGAGACCATCCTGCTGATAGACCAGGATGGCAACGACCTGCGAGTTGTGGAGGAAGAGCTGGCTGAGATAGCCGCCCAGTGCCGCAAGGGAGGCGCAGTGGATGTGCGCCAAGCCGCCAATGCGAAGGAGAGCGAGGCCCTGTGGGCCGCTCGTCGGGCCGTGTCGCCCGCCATATCGCGCCTCAAGCCGAACAAGTTGGGCGAGGACATTTCGGTGCCTCGCGCCCAGATCCCGGCGATGGTGCGCAAAGTGACCGAGATTGCCCTGCGAAACCGGCTCGCGATTCCCCTCTTCGGGCATATCGGCGACGGCAACCTTCACCCCAACATCCTCTGCAACATGAGAGACGGCGAAGAGATGGAGAGGGTGCAGCGCGCCGCTCGCGAAATATTTGAGGCCGCCGTCTCCCTCGGCGGCACGCTATCCGGCGAGCACGGCATCGGCACACTCAAGCGCGGCTTCCTCTCCGAAAGCCTCGATGCGGCCACTATCGAGATGATGCAGCGCGTCAAATGGGCGCTCGACCCCGATAACCGCTTGAACCCCGGCAAGATCTTCCCGGTGCCCCCGCCCAACGAGCGACCTTAACCTATCCAGTTTATGAAATGAAAAATCTCTGCCGCCGGCAGAGATTTTTCATTTCATAAACTGGATAATCCTAATAGTCTATGTCGGCGCGAAGACCCCGGCCCTCTTGCTCGCCGAGGTCGTCTATGGTGATGGTGGGCTGGCCCTCGCCGCCGCTTCGCTCGCTAACTTCGTCGCTGACTTCGATACGGCGGGCTTTGCCTGGCGGGATGGCGCTGCTAGCGTTGCCATGCCGCGCGGTGCCCCAGGTGCCTGTTGGGCCTGCCACGGTAGGGGTGGCGGCCTTGCCTGAAGGCTCGACCAGTACGCTTTCGATGCTATCACCGATGGCGGCAAGCAACGAGCGCAACGCCAGGAATCCTTCGTGTGCTGCCGCTCGTGCGTGTCTTGCGGTCTCCTCGGGTAAGAGACCCATCGGCATCTGTATCACTGCCGCAGGCACCTGCACAATCAGCCTGGCGAGATCGGCCAGCATCGCCGTGTAGCTGCTGGTCCTCGGCTCGTCTATATCGGCGAATTCAGCGTCCCAGGAAAGCTCTTCGTCCGATCTGTCGTAGGCGCTATTATTGCTCGTATTTGGGTTGTCCATAATCTGTCTGCTCCTGTAGCTCGATGTTGCAGAAATCGGGCCATTCTTCTTTACGGACTGCGATTTTATTATACAACACGGCCAGTTGCCAGTTGCTCAGTTGCCAGTTGACCGTGGTCGTCGGTCTACTGACAACTGACAACTGGCAACTTGGTCACCGCAATCCCCGGAACACGGCGTATTGTGTCCAGTCGTACAGGCTTTCCGGTACGCCAGGCAACCGGGCTGTGGTGGCCCCATCGTAACTTTTTACCTCGAGTTGAGCTCCGCTGGCACGGCTGCGTGCCAGCAGATCGGGCCCGAGTACCATGCTCCTGCCGCCTGAGAGCTTATCTAGCTGTTGAGTAACGCCTCCATAATCCAGGCCTGGATCGCTTATGCTGTCCAGCAACTCTTGTGTTGTCGCACTTGTGGCGGGTGTGCTGCCCGCATCGGAGCTTGCGAAAGGGAGCTTGCGTGAGTAAAGGGTGAAAGCGTTCGGTGGCGCGCCGGTGCCGGAATCCTGGGACGTTATGTACAGGAAGTAGCCGTCGCGCATCCAGGCTCTCTGCAATTTCTCGCCCGATTTGAGATTGATGGCCGTCCAATTGAAAAGAGGGCTGGGGCCATCAGGATTGCCGTTCGGGCTGAAGCTGTTGGTATCCCAGGCGACGTTCAGATAAGGACTGCCTGTCGGGGGCGTGCTCTGAAACACCAGTAGCAATCCGCTCTGACTCTCCACTTCTCCCGACCATGTTTGCTGATCCGGTTGAATGTCGCCCGGGATGGTCCAGCTATGCACTATATTCCCGATCGGTATGTTGGGGTCAATCACGCTTATCGCGGTGCCGCCCGGTCTCCACTGGACCAATAGCACGTCCCCCTCGTATTTGCCGCTCTGCACGAAGCTCACGCTATAGACCGGGTGGCCGTAAGTAGTATTGTCGATCCGTACGTCGGTTCGCGCCAGCGTGAGCGGATCGTTCCGGCCGCTTACATCAAGCAGGGTGACTGCCTGCGTTTCTACCGGGGTTTCGAAGCCAAGGTTGAAGAAGGTATTTATGAGCACATATTTGCTGTCGGGGCTGAATAATGCCCTGAAGAAGCCGCCGATATAGGTATAGAGGAAGTGCAGGTTAGTGCCGTCGCCGTCAGCCGCGTATAGCTGGGTTACAGGGCTGTTGCTGCTGTAACCGCCGATGTCCGACAGAAGAATATGCTGTCCATCCGGGGCAATGTCCATTATGGCCCAGCCGCTGCCCTTAGGGGCCATCGGAGACAATGTGCTGCTCCCGTACGCCTCGTAGGTGACGTCGTAGCCGCTGAAGCTGGGGCGTGAGACGAAGTTTGGTCTGCTGGCATCATCGATCTGGCTCTTGAGACCCCACACTCCCTGGTCGCCCCAGATGAAGAAATCGAATTGAGAAGGATCCAGGCTTAGAGGGTGGAAGGATAGGCCCTCAGGGGTGAATGTGGCCAGCATCAGGCGGCTGCCCTGAAGCGCGGCGGACGGGTCTAAATCGGATGTCCTGAGCCGGTTGACGCCGGGCACGTCGTAGACCATGTGCCCTGACGGACCTATGCCGCGCACCCGGCTGAGGGCGTCGCTCTGGTCCAGCCACGTCCACTTGTCGCCATCGCGATAGTAGAGGCCGGGAGGATTTGCGTCTATGCGCGAAACGACCGTGTTGCTTAGGGCCTGCGTGTAGATATGCTCTGTTGCCTGGTCCAGCATAGGTTGGGTGTCGCGGTAGCCGGGCTCAAGAGCGATCACCTGCTGGGCGGCTATGTAGGCCGCAAGCCACCTTTGCGAGTTGATGGCGGAGGTCGCCTGGCGGTACTGGTCGTCGCGCTGGGCGATCTTGCGGGCGACTTCCTGGGCGCGACTGCCCGCGTCTTTGTAGTCGGATATGCCCGCGAAGTGAGCTTCGGCCTCATCGAGCCTGTTGGCCGCAACGGCTTGCTCGCCCAGGCTGTATTCGCTCTCGTCGTGGGCCTGCGACTGCCACTGCCAGCCGGCCCACCCTACAACCGCAAGCAAAAGCACCAACCCCAGAATTAGCTCGCGGCGCTGCCCCAGCCCCTCGCGCCGTGGCGGCTCAGGGTCAAGGTCCTCCCAGGCTGTGGAGATATCTTCCGGCGGTTGCTGCATGGCGATTTGCCTTTCAACGCCTTTGTTACATTATAGTACGGCGGCAATAACAGCACCAACCGCCGCACCCACAATAGTGCCCGCCAGATTCACCATATCGTTATTCACCCAGGCGAGGCCACGCCTCAGTAGGGTCGGTGTGCCGCACCGGTGCACGCGGCTCTCGGTTGGCTTTTCGCAGCGAGGGCACCAGTAGCTTCCCTGAATAGTCGCCCCAAGTAGACTATCGGCCAGCGTGCCGGCGGAGCCTCCTAGCAGGCCTGCCAGTACGAAGGAAAGAGCGTAGGTGCTCGGAAGCGAAAAGAGAGGGAAGAAAGCCAGCAGCGCCGCCACGATCCCGATCAGGCCCGCGCCGAGCGTGGCCGCGCCGCTTCCCAGCCATGTAACAGCGCCTGAGGTGCCCGCGGGCACGACGCTGCTCGTGGTGAGGAGACGCGGCTCGCTTTGGCTCAGCACGCCCAGCTCGGTGGCCCAGGTATCAGCGGTGGCGGCGGCAAGCGCTCCCACGAACATCCCGGCGAGGGCTGGATTGCCTCCCGACAGACCCTGCAAGAGGGCGGCCAGGGCGGCAACGCCGCCGTTGGCGAGCACCTGCCCGGCGTCGCGCTCGCCGCCTTTCTCGAAGGTCTCGGCGGCTTTTTGCTTGCGCGCATCGCCAGATTTGAAGAAGGAGAGTAGGCTGGAGGAAGCGAAAAAGAGCACCAGCAGCACCGCGCATCCCAGCCCGCCGAAGCCGAACACCGTGCCGCCCACCAGGCACGCTGCCAGGGCCCCATCCCGCGTGAGCGCCCGCGCCCTGTAGCCTGCGTAGCCGATCAGCGCGGCTATCGCGTAGGCGAGCACTACCCAGTAGACGTTCAAAGGAACGAGGCTGCTCAAAGGTTAGAGGCTTGCCACTTCGTCCGGGGTTGGCAAACGGCATATTGAGCCATCTGCCTCCAGTTCTTTCGAGCCCCGTTCGATGCCCCCAGAAGCTATCGTAGTGGCGAACTACGAACGCCAGGATGTGGCGGACGAGCCAGATCTCGATAGAAATATCCCGTGGGTTCCAGCCGAGCTTCGCGTAACCGTCGCCAAATATGAAGGCATCGTTCATAGACCAGTGGGCGCGATATATACTTTTGTGCAGGTCGCCCAGCGTCTCGAAGCTTTCGACAGGTATCCGATCTTCCCAATCTTCCCTGGTAAAGAAGATGAGCGCTTCGGGCATAGAGATTCTGAGAGCCGGTAACTCGCCCGAGCCTCCACCCAGGAGCAGGTCGCCCTTCTTGGCAGGGAATCCGCTGTCGTAGGCGTCTTGTTCAAGCAGGTAAAGGGGGACAAGCTGATGAAAGTTGGGCGGCCAGTAAGATGAGGGGCATTTTACGATGCCGATGCATTTGTGCTTGTAGCTATCAATTTCGGACATCTAATACCTAAAGGAACGGCTCGGCTGCCAGCTTCTTCAGGCTTGTAATCAGCGCATTCGTATCGTCGGGGCGGCCCACGCCTATCCTGAGGTGGTTGGGGAGCCAGCGGTCCGAGATGGTCTTGACGAGCATGCCGTCGTCCTGTAAATGCCTCTGAACCATCGAAGCTGCGCCTCGCGTGACCTGGCACATAAGGAAGTTGGCCCCCGAAGGGTAGGGTTGTACCAGGTTCAGCTTGCGCAACTGGCGGTACATTCGCCCGCGCTCAAGCCTGAGCCGCCTGACGCGCTGCTTGAGATTTTCGCGATCTTGCAGCGAAGCCATGCCTGCCAGTTGCGCGGCCCTGTTCACGCCACCCGGTGTCGACAGGCGGTGCAGGCGAGCTACCACGCGGTTGGAGGCGAGCGCATACCCGAGGGGCAAGCCGTGCAGGCCGGCCCAGGGCCCGAACGACCGCAATACTACCAGGTTATCAAACTCGGCCACCAGGGGCGCGACCGTCCTGTCGCAGAACTCGAAATATGTCTCGTCCACAAGCACCCACACGCCTGTATGGAGCAACTGCACAATGGCGGTATGGTTGGTCAGGTTTCCGGTGGGATTGTTGGGCGAGGAGAGGGCCACCATCTTGATATTGGTCTGCCTGCGCATTGCCGTGATAACCGCATCAGGGTCCATCTCGAACTTTTCGTTGCGCGGCACCTGCACGACCGTCACGCGCGCCCGCGAAGCGCCAAGGCTGGGTTGCGGCAGGGAGGGAGGGCAGGTAATTACGGCATCGCCTGGGTCGAGGAAGGCATGGAGGAGGCGCTCGGTCAATTCCGAGGTGCCCGCTCCCACGGCGATACGCTCGGGAGAAAAGCCCGTATATTCGCTCAATGCCGCTCGCAAGTCGGTGCAAACCGGGTCTGCCGGCAGATGGTAGAGGTCGGTGGACGCCAGCGCGTCCTGTACGTTTAAGGAGCAGCCGTAGGGGTTCTCATCGCTATGCAGCCGGATGGGAGGCCGCTGAGCGTCTGCTCCAATACGCCTCTCCCTGGCTGTTTCCGTGCGTTGCGTGCCCTCTCTGCCTCGATTTTCTGGTGCCAATTTCTGTTCCTTCACTCCTTGATTCTAATTGTCAGTTTGTGACCAGGTTATCAGTTATCAGTTATCAGTTGTCAGTTATCAGTTGTCAGGTATAATCAATCACCGATAGTTGGTGGTCGATGGTCGATGGATGCGGATGCGGTCCGTCTACCGACAACTGACAACTGACCATCTGGCAAGTGGCATTATACCCGATTAGATAGGAGTGGGCACAAATGGACTCATTCTCTTCATTTACGACCTCCAGCCTGAATATACACCACCTGGAGGTTTTCACAGCCAATCTTTTAATTCAGGGCGACGCGACCGGGCCATTCCGGCGCGCTTCGGACCTGGTGAACCGCAAAGACCGCGACTACATTCTCATGGAAAGCGCCCGCATCACCCCCGTGGGCCGCCAGGCTAATTCCAACCCGCTGACGACGCAGCTCATGGTAGCCCGGCAGCACATCCACCTGGTAGCACTTGCGCCCCAGATCGATCCGGAGAATACCACCGGTGGCCTGGGCCAGAATCGAGAGTCGGGTGTTCTCAAGGTTGCCTATCCTTGTTTCATGCTAACCGACACATATGCGGTCGTCGGGCAGTGCCACATGGTGGAAGGCGGCACCCTCGAAAATCTGATGGCTATCAGCGAGCTTTTCCTTCCCCTAACGGCCGCTACCCTCTACGTAAGCAGTGTGTCCAATACTCCCTTGCCGCGCGACCTGGTGATCATCAACAAGGAGAAGATACAGGCCATGTATCTCATGCCCTCGCCCCCGGCAACTCAAAAGCTTGAAGAGCCGTCAAATCCATCAACCTCACCCTTGAGTGACCGTATCTCGTCATCGCTGAAGGATCGTCTACCTTGATTACTTCGCCATGAGCGATACCGCTCTTAGCGAAGCCGAAGCAAGCAGAGAGAGCCTTCGCAAAAATTCGGATTTCTCCAGGCTCTGGGTGGCGCAGGCGGTGTCGGCATTCGGCTCGCGCATCACGCGCGAAGGGCTGCCCTACGCCGCAGTGCTGACCATGTCGGCCACTCCCACGCAGATGGGCTACCTGGCAGCGGTGGGCGGCGTGCCTGTACTGCTGTTCGGGCTGTTCGCGGGCGTATGGGTAGACCGCCTGCGCCGCCGCCCCATATTGATAGCATCCGACCTGGCCCGCGCTCTAGTATTGGCCTTTGTGCCGGTCGCGGCCCTGCTCCATATCTTGAGTATCTGGCACCTGTATGTAGTGGCAGCTTTGATGGGCATCCTCACGCTCCTCTTCGATGTGGCCGACCGCTCCTATCTGCCAACCCTTGTACGGCGCGACCAGATCATGGAGGCCAACAGCAAGCTGAGCGCGACAGGCTCGCTCGCCGAGGTTGGCGGCCCCGCGCTGGCGGGCGTGCTTGTGCAGGCGCTCACCGCGCCCATCGCGATAGCGTTCGACGCGCTCTCGTTTCTCTGGTCGGCCCTCTGCCTGAGCCTGATAAAGAGGTCGGAACAGCGACATATCCCTGAAGCCGAACATGCAGAGCACAATATCTGGCGTGAGATCGGGGAAGGTCTCAGGGTGATCTGGCAGGACAGGGTCTTGCGCGCTCTTGCTATCAGCGCCACCGTGCGCGGTTTCTTCGGCTGGTTCTTCGCGGCCCTCTACGCGTTTTATGCGATACAGGAATTGGGGCTGACCACCGGAGTGGTGGGTCTGCTGGTGTCGGCGGGAGGGGTAGGCGCGCTGGTGGGCGCAGGCGCTTGCGGGGAGACTGGCTCGCCGCTTCGGTATCGGTCCTTTGCTGATTGGGATCTCGATAGGCACCGGCTTATGTGAGCTACTGGTGCCCCTCGCTGCCGGCCCGTACTTCCTTGTCATCGCAGCCATGCTCACCGCGCAGTTCTTCGGCGATATAGGCTGGGAGATTTACTCTATCAACGAGATAACTCTTCGTCAGATGGTGGTGCCAGGCCGCCTCATGGGCCGGGCGAACGCCACCATGCAGTTCCTGACCGGCGGCGCAGGCCCGGTAGGCGCTCTCGTAGCAGGCGCGCTCGCCCAGGCCGCCAGCGCCGCGGTTGTCTCTTCTGGTAGCCGCGTTGGGGATGCTGGTCGCGACTCTGTTCCTGATCTTCTCGCCGTTGCGGCGGTTTCGGCAGGGCGGAAACATAAACGGTAAAGCGTAAGACGGAGACGCGCCAACAGCCCACGTCGTATTTGCGGTTTCCGTACTTACGCTCTTGAAGGTTCATTCTTTGCCTAGCGCCACTTCATCCAATACTCTGCGCCCACCCTTCTCTCGCCAGATAGCCCTCTATCTTCTTCCTTATCTTGGCTATCTCTTCTTCGGTCAGAGGCTTTTCGGGCGAGTTCAGGGTGAGGGCGAAGGCCAGGCTCTTCTTGCCCTCGGGGATGGGCTTTCCCCGGTAGACATCGAAGAGGCTGATGGTCGTTACCGGCTCGCCTCCGGCTCGCTTGATGGCTTCCAATACGCGGCTCGCGGGCACGCCTTCGTCTACTACGAACGCCATATCCTGCTGCACAGGCTGGAACGCGCTTATTGCGTGGTAGCGCACTCTATCGGGCAAGACGCTGATGAGAGCCTCCACATCGAGGTCCCAGGCGGCTACACGGCTCGCGGGGATATCCCATTCGCCCATCACTGTGGGGTGTAACTCACCAACAATGCCCAGGTCAACGCCCTGTGCCCGCAGCAAGGCCGCCCTGCCGGGGTGGTAGATAGACGTATCCACAGTGACCCACTCCGCGCCGGCGATATGCAGGTGGCTCAGCAATTGCTCCACGACGCCCTTGGCGTCGAAGAAGTCCATTTGTGCCTCGGGCGCTTCGCTATCAGGGCTGAACAGGGTGCGCGGCATGCGCGGCCCGCTCAGCAAGCCCATCAGCCTGCGCGGCTCGACAGGCAGCCTATCCTCGAACTCCACCGGTGCCCAGGCGTTCATGCGCGGGTATCGCTCGCGCTCTGCCTTCATGGCCTTGCGCCTCGCCTCAATCTCCTCCGGTTTGGGCGTCAGGTATACCTTGCCAAGCTCGAATATTCGCACCGGGCGGTCGGGTTGGCCTTTCAGGTTGTTCCGCAATGTATCCAGCATATTCGGCAGCAAAGTAGGCCGCATGACATCCTGCCTGCTGCTGATCGGGTTCACAATCGTCACAAGTGGTCGTGATCTATCGTATGCCTGGTACTCCGGCCGTCCTTCCTTCGCAGGCTCAGGACCTTTTGTCTTTCGTCCTTCGTCCAACGCCGCCAGCTTTTCCAACGCGCCGCTCCAGGTTACCGAATAGCAGATCACCTCGTCCATGCCGCAGGCCACCATCAGGTCGCGCACTTTCGCCTCCATTTCGAGCGAGTGGTTCACTTCCTGAGGCGGCAGCCCGCCGTTCAGCAGCGTTTCGGGTATCAGGTCGTACCCTGTGATACGTGCCACTTCCTCCACGAGGTCGGCAGGCAGATTCACGTCGTTCCTATAAGAAGGCACGTCCACGAGCATGGTGGTGTCCTGGCCTATCACGTCGGCGTTGTGCGGCACTTCCACATTGAAGTCGAGCCGCCTCAATATGTCGGCCACACGCGAGGGTGGCACCTTGATGCCAAGCAATCGCTCGACCTCGGACGTGTAGAAGTGTATCCGCACAGGCTTCAGGGGCGTGGGATAAACGTCGATATACCCATCGGCGATCGTACCGCCCGCCAGTTGGCGCATCAATTCGGCGGCGCGTTTCATGGCGGGCACAGTCAGGTTAGGGTCGACGAAACGCTCGAAGCGATGCGATGCCTCCGAAGGGAGCCTGAGCAGGCGGGCAGTGCGCCTGATATTGCGCGGGTCGAAGTGCGCCGCTTCGAGCAGTACGTCAGCCGAATCTTCGCTGATCTCGCTATTCAGGCCACCCATCACGCCGCCCAGTCCCACGGGCTTCTCGATGTCGGCGATCACCAGCATATTCGGGTCGAGGGCGCGGTCAACGTGGTCGAGGGTGACCAGGTGCTCGCCCGGTCTTGCTCGCCTCACAATTATCCTGTGCCCCGCGACAGCGTTCAGGTTGAAGGCGTGGAGAGGCTGGCCCATCTCGAGCATCACGTAGTTGGTGATGTCCACGACGTTGCTGATGGGCCTCATCCCGGCCAGGGTGAGCCTCTTTTGCATCCAGGCGGGCGATGGCCCGATCTTGACGCTCTGTATGACGGCTCCTGAATAGCGCGAACAGAGATCGGGGTCGTCTATCTGAATTTGCAGCAGTTGGGAGACAGGGGGGCCGGAGGTCTGCCATTCGGAGGATGGGTAGCGCACCTGCCCTCCGAAGATAGCAGCGATCTCCCGTGCCAGACCGATCATGCTGAGCACCCGCCCGTTGTTCGGCGTCACGTCTATTTCCAGGATAGTGTCGCCCAGCACGTCGCGAGCAGTCAGTCCGAGGGGAGTTGCAGGGTCGAGCACGATTATCCCTTCGTGCTCCTCCGACAGCCCCAGCTCGGCCTCCGACATCACCATCCCCTCGGTTTGCACGCCTCTTATTTTGGCGGGCTTGAGGCGAGACCACTTTGGACGGGTCTTGATGCTGGTCAATGTAGCGCGAGCCGATCAGCCCGAGCACGACTTTCTGCCCTTCCTCGATATTTGGCGCGCCCGTCACGACCGTGATGCTCTTTCCGGCTCCGTACTCGACGGTAGCCAGGTTCAAGCGGTCGGCGTTGGGGTGCTGCTCCAGCTTCGCCACCTGGCCGGTGTAGATATTCTCCCATTCGTCCCCGACGGTGTAGATATGCTCTACTTCCTGCCCTGCAAGGGTCAGCTTGCGGGCCAGCTCCTCCACCGGAACGTGGATGTCGATATAGTCTTTCAGCCACGAAAGTGGCGCTCGTAATGGCATAGTCTCTCTCCTTTTCTTCTTTACTGAAAGAAAGGGCAGCTTATTTTGTATTGAACTTGGAATTGCAGGTTCCAAGTTCAATACAAAATAAAAAAATCAGAATTGTTGCAAGAAGTTCAGATCGTTCCCGTAGAACAGCCTTATGTCGTCAATCCCATAGCGCAGCATGGAGATGCGCTCGGGCCCCAGGCCGAAGGCGAAGCCGCTATATTCGTCGGGGTCAACGCCGCCGTTGAGAAGCACCTGGGGGTGGATCATCCCGGCGCCCATGATCTCCAGCCAGCCGGTGTACTTGCAGGCCCGGCAGCCCTCGCCGTTACACACGATGCAGTTGATGGAGAGGTCGACGCCAGGCTCTACGTAGGGGAAGTAGTCGCAGCGGAAGCGCACCTTGCGGTCTGAGCCGAAGATGGCGCGGGCGAACGCTGCCAGCGTGCCTTTGAGGTCGGCCAGCGTGATCTTCTTGTCCACGGCGAGGCCCTCGATCTGGCTGAAATACGCCTCGTGAGTGGCGTCGGTGGCCTCCTGCCGGTAGCACTTGCCCGGCACGATCAGCGCGGATGGGCGGCTCGATCTTGCGCATCATCCTGATCTGGTTGGGCGAAGTGTGGGTCCTCAGCACCACGGGAGGCAGGTCGTCCATGCTCGCGCCGGGCGGCCTCAGACCGAGCAGCCTGTCATCGATATAGAAAGTGTCATGCATCGAGCGTGCGGGGTGCTCGGGCGGGATATTGAGCAGCTCGAAATTGTAAACATCAAGCTCGATATCCGGCCCTTCGTACACCTGGAAGCCCATATCGCGAAACGCCCTCAGAATGTCGCGTGTGGTCTGCGTTATCACATGCAGGTGCCCGGCCCGGTTGGGCCGTCCGGGCAGGGTGATATCCACCGCTTCGGCCTGAAGGCGTGCCTCTTGCTCGTGCGCGACGACACGCTCCTGCGCTTCGGCGTAAGCTTCCTCAAGCTCAACTTTGGCCGCGTTGATGGCCTGCCCGGCTCCGGCTCGCTCTTCGGGAGCAAGTGCCCCCACGCCTCGGAAGAGGGCAGTAAGCCTGCCCTTCTTGCCCAGGTATTCCCTGTTCCATTCTTCCAGCGCTTCACTGTTTTCCACCCCGGCCAGTGCTGCCAGGGCTTCCCTCCGGGCCTGTTCGATCTGTTCAACTTAAAGTTGGCATAGTCGGCTCCAAGTACTTGCTTATGGGGACGCCCACTACCCCACAGCTTTAATGCAATAGAAAAGCCGCGCACTCGCCAGGGACGAGGCGCGGCCACGTGGTACCACCCTGATTTCGGCTCAGCACTCTGCAAGAGATGCGAGCCGCTCCATGCTCTGTAACGGTGAGCTACCGGGGCAGACTACTTAATTTCACCTGCCGGCTCGGGAGTGAACTTCAGCCGGTTTTGGCGAGGCGGGCTTGCAGTCTGTGGCCCGGCCATCCCTGGGCGCTTCCGCCCGGCTTACTCTCTCCGTCATTGCTTTTCCAAATGCGATTTAGTTGTATTGCCATATTTAGTACTCGAAACGCACCGGCTTGTCAAGGGACTTGAGATGTATGACGGTGGACGACGGACGGCAGCATAAACGTAAAACGTGAAATGTGAAACGTAACCGCCAAGACGCCAAGAGCGCAAAGGCTCGCCAAGGTTATGATGGGTTTGAACCATAGAATCCTCTGTGATCTATGTGATCTCTGTAATTCAAACCCATCATAACCTTCGTGGTCTTCGTGATCTTCGTGTTCTTCGTGATTTAAACCATAGAAACCTTGGCGACCTTGGCGGAACTTGGCGTCTTGGCGGTGAACGTAAATCCGCAAGCCGCCATTGAAACGTTCTTCCCGCGACTTGCGTAACTTATTTCGAGACACACAAAACAGATTTGAGAAAGGAGGGCACAGATGGATTACAAGAGACTCTACAGAAGCAACCGGGACATCATGCTTGGTGGCATATGCGGCGGCCTGGGCGAGTACTTCAATATCGACCCGACTATCGTCCGCCTGGTATTCGTGCTGCTGGGCTTCGTCACAGCGCTCTTTCCCGCGCTTTTGCTCTACTTTATTCTCTGGGTCATCGTGCCCCGCAACCCGGCGGGCTAGACCAGTTCGGGCTACGGCCCGAGGACTGGGTGGTATTGGATGCCTGGGTCCGCTTACCAGGAATTGATAAACGCGAAACATGCCCACAGGGCAGTACGCGAAATATTGGAGGAGAAGATGAACGGCACAAGCCGTCTTTATAGAAGCACCAGTGAAGCTATGCTTGGCGGCGTGGCTGCTGGGCTCGGCAACTATTTCAAGATCGATCCCGTGATCGTGCGGATCGGATTTATTGTCCTGACTATACTCACCAGCGGGGCGTTCCTGCTTGTCTACCTGGCGATGTGGCTCCTAATCCCCACACCGGGCAGCACAGCCACCCAGCCTGGCCAGGTAGTTCAAGAGAACCTGAACGACATGAGCGCTCGTGTGCGCAACTTCACGGGCACCAACGGCGGCAACAGCGGCAACAGCGGCAACGGCAATCCGGCTGCTCCAACGAATGGCGGCACCGGTAACGGCGCACCCAATGGAGCGCCAAACGGAGCGCCTAATGGCGGTAACACAAACGTGGTGCCTGCCCAGTCTGGGACGTATAACCGGCCCGGCATTGGCCCGATTATCCTGATCGTGCTTGGCCTGTTCTTCCTGTTCGGAAATTTCGGCCTCTTCCACCTGATAATCTGGCACGCCTGGTGGCCTTTGTTCCTGATCGTCATAGGTGTAATGCTACTGGCACGCCGCCACAGGTAGGCTTACGAGTAGTCAGTAGTCAGGTGACGGAAGAACGACAACTGAGTGCTACGGTCCACTGACAACTGATAACCGGCAACTGACAACCTGGTAATGCAGTAACGCCCTGTGAAGAAGCGTTACTGCATTTCTTATCAGAAGGCAGAAGGCAGAAAATGCTATGAACGATAACACCACAAACAGAATGGGCGGCACAGAAGATATAGCCTCCGCCGACGACTATCGCTCACAGGGCACGCCGACCTCGCCTCTTCAGGGTTCTTCGGCAGGCTACACATCGGCCGAGGCCAGGGTTGCCGGCACAAGCCAGGCAGTGCCTCCGCCCCCTGTGCCGCCAGGGCCTTTCGTGAACCAATACCCGCCTGCGGGTTATCCGCCACAGGGCAGCGCGCAGCAATGGAAGGGCCGGTCTCGGCGGCACGGTGGCTCAATCGTCGGCCCGGTGATATTGATAGGAGCGGGCATCGTCTTCCTGCTCAACAACATGGATATATTGCCATGGAGCATATGGAACCAGGTGTGGCGACTGTGGCCCGTGGTGCTGATAGCGATCGGCCTTGACCTGGTAATCGGCCGGCGCAACACCGCGCTGTCGCTGATCATTGTCCTTCTGCTGGTGGGTGGGGGCGTGGCATTCCTGCTCTACAACGGCGGCTTTCAGCCTATGGGCGAGCTTGCGACCACAAGCCTGAATGTGCCGCTGTCCGGTGCAAAATCGGCGGACGTTACCCTTGATGTCGGCACAGGCAACCTTACCCTCGATTTAAGTGCGAACGGCGAGAGCCTGGCGACAGGCACGCTCGAATATTACCAGGGTCGTAATACACCCCAGCAAAGCGTGAGCACCGTGGGGGACCATACTATGCTCACTCTGCGCCAGAACGATGCCAACGGCTTCGACCTGGGCTTTTTGTTCGGCGCGGGCCGCAGCCCCGAGTGGAACGTTCACCTGGATCCCAAGGTCCCTATGACCTTCAAGGCCATGCTCGGCACCGGCAATAGCACTATCGACCTCAGCACCTCGCAAGCAAACGTTGTGAACATCGATAGCGGCACCGGCAACGCCACTGTGGACTTTCCCGCGAACGCAGGGCAGGTCACAAGCACGATAAACGGCGGGGTCGGCAACCTGAACCTTACAATCCCGGCCGGCCTGGAAACACGCATTGACGTCAACACAGGCATCGGCAATATCGATGTAGACAACCGCTTCACCAAGCAGGGCGACAACACTTACATCACTAAGGGTTACAACGACGCCAGGAACAAGCTCACCCTCAAGCTGGATGTCGGCATCGGCAACGTGGAGGTATCGGAGTAGACGAAGGACGAAGGACGAAAGACGAAGACGAAAGACGAAGGTAGTTTGCCTTCGTCTTTCGTCTTTCGTCTTTCGTCCGCCCCCACCTTGACTGCCTGCCCTGCTCGTGAGACAATCGATTTATGCAATCGAGCAGGCGGGGCGTGGCCGGGATTCGCCGCTTTCTACCCTATATTGCGGCGATCCTTATTATTTACGGCGCTGTTGGTGTGGCCGTCAATCTACGGCTCGTTTCTCTTCTTATTGAGGGGCTGACCGGTTGGTTCGGCCCGCAAGCTCAGTGGTCGGCGTTCGCGGCTCCGCTCCAGGTGTCAATTATGGGGCCGCTCGAGGCGCACTTCGACGCCCGGCCCTGGCTTCCCTGGGCGGCATGGCTGGCAGGGACGGCCCTTTTCCCTCTCTTTGCCGGGCGGTCTGCGGCTTCGCAATCCGCCGTTGACCGTGAGGATGCGGAAGAGGGGACGGGCGAGGCGCAAAGCCTCACCGGCAGAACTCGCCTGTCGACCATCGTGTCCTCTCGATGGACGATGGTGGTGGTGCTGCTGGTTTTGCTGGCGATAGGGGGCGTGGGTCGCATGGTGGAGCTATGGCCACAGAGCTATGGCATCACCCGCTACCCGTACGATGACGAAGGCGTCTACGCGGGCGCAGCACAGCTTTTCCTGCAGGGCGCGCTGCCTTATCGCGACTATTTCTTCGCGCACCCGCCTATAGCCGCCATCGCTTACGCGCCCGCCATGCTCTACCACTTCACCGAGTGGGGTAGCCCTACCTCTTTCATGATGGCGCGCTACCTGTCGGTTTTCTATAGCCTGGTCACGCTGGCTCTTATCTTCTTCATCGCGTACAAGCTTGCGGGGTTATGGGGCGGCGCCATCGCGGGATTGCTCTGGGCAGTGGACGGGCGCGTGGTTGAGATCAACCGCAAGATTATGCTCGAAGGTCCGCTCGTGATGCTATCCTGCGGGGCAATCCTCATATATTTGTGGGCGCGCCCTGCATTGCAGTATGGTAGCTCGGAGCGCGGGCCAAGGCGTCCAATGCTCGTGCTGGGTTTCGCAGGGATCGTGGCGGCTCTCAGCGCTCTCACCAAGATCGCTGGGCTGGCCTGCCTGCTGGCTATCCTGGGCGACATGGTATGGCTCTGGTTTGAGAACCGCAGGCGCGAGAAGGGCATAGCAGACTTCCCGCTGCCCGGCTTCGGGCGTCAGTTGTTGGCCCTGGGGCTGGGCGTGCTGGCTTCTGTGCTGGTTGCGCTCGCGCCCTTTTTCCTGGCGGCTCCGTCGCAGTTCATCCGCATGGTGATATTCTTCCAACTACTTCGTCCCAGCGACGGCCTCACAGACACTCCCTCCCGCATCGCCGACATCACCTCAAGCCTGGGCAACGCTCTCACACCTCTGCTCGCCGCCGCAGGCTTCGTTGTGCTCTCTTTATGGGCCTGGCGGCGCCGCACTCCCGGCCCCTGGCGCATCGGCATCATCTGGACCTTCTTCAGCCTCCTCCTTTTCACCTACAGCCGCTCATTTTACCAGCACTATTATATCCAGCTTGCAGCCCCGCTCTGCATGCTGGGCGCGGGTGTCAGCCTGGTGGTTGGGGCGAAGGACGAAAGACGAAGGGCGAATGTAGACCAACGGCCGGAGTTAGCCGTACGTGGCAATCCGCAATTCGCATTCCGCATTCCGCATTCCGCCGTCCCACTGCTCGTTGCGGTTCTATCACTTCTTGTGGTTGTGCCGCTGCTGGCGATGCAGTGGGCTGGATTGGTCACCCGTGACTGCCCTCACTGCAACGATCCACTCTTCGAGGTGGTGGGGCGCTACGTGAACAATGCGGTGCCGCCCGGCGCTTCGGTGCTCTCGACCGACGAGCAGTTCAATATTCTGGCGGCACGCCCGCCCAGCCGCAACTCTACCGGCTACCTCATAGACAGCTACGGCCACATGATCTTCCTCGGCCTTAACCTGGGCAACCGCGACTGGGGAGACCTGATCACTTCCACGCTGCACGGAGTGCACAGCGACGACGTCTACGCCGTACTGCACTTGCCCGCAGCCCAGGCCGATATCCTGGATCGCGCCCGGCAAGCGGCGATGATCGTCATCCACGACAAGGGCTTCCCGCGCCTCACCCCGGATACAATCGCAGCCCTTGCCAAGATAGCAAAGATTGACCAGCAGCAATCGCGCTACACCATCTACAGGCGGTAGAACTCTCAATTCTTAATTCTCAATTTTGAATTCTTAATTAACGTTCCAATTCAAAATTAAGAATTAAGAATTCAAAATTCTTAGTGCCCAACCGGGAATCCACAGAATAAGAAAAAGAAAATTTGTGCTATAATATGGGCATGAGCACACCCATAAAGATCTCCCCGACCACCGCACGACGGCTTGCAATTACACGCCAGCGCCTTGCCGGGGCGCGGCCTTCGCCCGATGAAGCTGGGCTCCTTGAGATGGTGCGCGATATCGGCTGTTTGCAGTTGGACCCCATCAGCGCGGTGGCGCGCACCAATTACCTGGTGCCGTGGAGCAGGCTGGGGCATCATGATCCCGCGATACAGGACAACCTCCTTTTCAAGGAACACGCGCTTTTCGAATACTGGGCGCACGCTGCCTCCATCGTGCTCACCGAAGATTATCCCATCCATAGCTCCATGATGCGTCGCTACATGGTGGGCGATCGCCCCTGGGCCGTGCGTATGCGCGCCTGGATGGCTACGAACCAGGAACTGCAGGACCACGTGCTCGACACAATCCGCGAGCGCGGGCCGGTGCTTTCAAAAGATATAGAGGACCTCGCGCAATCGGGTTGGCGCTCTTCGGGTTGGACGGAGGGGCGCAACGTCAACCGGATGCTCGATTTTCTTTGGACACAGGGTACCATATTGGTCGCCGGGCGCAAGGGTGGGCAGAAGCTCTGGGACCTTGCTGAGCGCGTTCTGCCTGAATGGACGCCCCGCGAAGAGCTAACCGAGCGTGAGGTGGTGCGCCGCTCGACCCTAAGATCGTTGCGGGGCCTGGGCGTGGGCACGCAACGGCATATCATCAACCATTTCACGCGCAACCGCTATTCCGATCTTCCTGCTGTGCTGCGCGACCTGGAGGCTGAGGGCCTCATTCATCGCGTGGAGATGGACGCCGAGGGCAAGCAGTGGAACGGTCCCTGGTACGTACACGCCGGCGATCTGCCTCTCCTCGAAAGCCTGGCTGATGGCGATGGAGCATGGCAGCCCCGCACAACTCTGCTGTCGCCCTTCGACAACCTTATCGCTGACCGGGCCCGCACCGAGACTCTCTTCGATTTTGATTTCCGCATCGAGATTTATGTGCCCAAGGAACAGCGCAAATACGGCTATTACGTGCTCTCCATCCTGCATGGCGACCGGCTTATAGGGCGTATCGAACTCTACAATGGATCGCAAGGCCATGAGGCTCAACGTAAATGCCGTCTACGCCGAACCGGACGCTCCCCAGGATGCCGATACCGCCTATGCCATCTCCGTTTCTATTCAGGAGCTTGCCGGCTTTCTTGGAGCGAAGGAAATCGCGTATACGGAGAGGGTGCCTGAAGGCTGGCGTAGCGCTCTCCATTCGTAAGTTTGCGGCGTCTTCATACTCAAGCGTCACGCATCACGTATCTGCCCAACCACTCCCTTGGCGATCCTGCTGATCGTGCTCCCTCCGAAGGCGAACTCCGCGCCTGCAGCCTCGAATAGCCTGGGCAGAGGTTGCGCTCCGCCCAGCGATAGCGCCCTCTTATATGCCGCCACTGCGCCGCGCTCGTCCTCTAACGAGTTCAGCCATACTTGCAGCGCCGCCAACAGGGCGATCCCATACTCTATATAGTAGAAGGGTGAGCCGAAAATATGAGGGTACTGCCAGCCTATGTCCCGGTATCCCTCCAGACCTGTCCAGTCAATACCTGGCCGGAACCTCGCTTCGATCTCCGCCCATTTCTTGCGCCTCGCTTCCGGCCCATGTTCCTCGGCTGTGTAGAGCCAGTGCTGGAAGGAGTCAAGCATCGCGATCCACGGCAGCGACCTCAATTGCCCTTTCAACTGGCCGTCCCTCAGCCGCTGGAGGTCCTCCTCCGGATAGAACACCTCCAGGTATGGCCTCGCCAGAAACTCCATCCCCTGCGACGCCACCTCCGAGAACTCATTCGTTGTCGTATGATAGCTGCGGAGCGGCAGGTGCCGCGCCAGGCAATAATGGAAAGCGTGCCCGCCCTCGTGCAGAAGTGTATCCACATCCCGCGTTGTGCCCACCGCGTTCATCACTATGAAGGGCACTTTCAGGTCAGGGAACCATGTCATGAACGCCCCAGGTGACTTGCCCACCTTGTTCGCCATATCGAGCAATCGCTCCGCCACCATCTCACGGAAGAAGCCCGCAAGCTCCGGGTCCACCCTCTCGAATATCTGTTGGCAGCCCTCGCTCAATTGCTCCACGGTCTCGAACGGGCGCAACGAATCTCTCCCGTCCGGGTCAACAATGGGGTCATTGGGCCGCACGCCCGCGTCCCAGGGTCTCATCGTCGCCACGCCGAGCTTCTTCCTGCGCTCCTCCCGCTCGTGCTCCACCAGCGGCACCACGTGTTTCTCCACAGCCTCGTGGAATGCCAGGCAGTCGTCGGGAGTGTAGTCAAACCGCTTCAACTCCACGAACTTGTAGTCGCGGAAGTTGGAAAATCCTGCGTTGGCAGCGATCTGCCGGCGCACGTCGTACAGCTTGTCAAACAGATCGTCAAGCCTCGGGGCATCTGTGAGGAAAGTTTCTGCGCGCCGCATCCAGGCTTCTTCGCCTGGTTCGCGAATCCGGCTCCGCGAAGAATACTTCCAGTTGGGGCACGGTTAATGTCTCCCCGCGAAAATCTGCCGTCTCCTGGCCGGCAATCTTCTCGTACTCCTGACTCATCTTTGCATCTTCCACCTGCAGCGGCACGTTCACCTCGCGGAAGATGCCGACTTCTGCCCTTATGTCGCGCAGGAAGACTTCGTAGAAGTCGCCTAGCTCGTCCAGGGCAGGCGAAGAAAGGAGATGCTGCTTCAGTCTGAAGCTCCTCTCCGCCGCCACGGGCATGATCTCCTCGATCACCTTATTAAACGCGGCTTCGTATTCAGGGTTGGCGCTGTCTATGGACACGTCAACCTCGGCTTTGTGTATCTCCTCCATCAGCACGGCGGCCAGCTCGTCGGCGTCATAGATGGCTTCCTCAAGCGCTTGCCTCGTGGAAACATCTCTCTTATCCAGCGCGTCGTAGATCGCGCCAACGGCTAGTGGGTCGGAAGCATCAAAGTTCTCAGGCACGAACCGGCGCGGCTCGCTTCGCCTGGCAGCAATATCAGGCACAGTATCGCTCCTCCTGTCTATGGATTCGGTTCCATTATAAATATAAATCTGACGCGCAACACGCACGGGGGGCTATCACAAATAAAGAAAGGGAGCAAAATGGGCGGCTGTCCGCCCATTTTGCTCCCTTTCTTTATTTGTGATCTTGAGATTATGCGCTTGCCAGGGGCAATCCTAAAATTCGGGATGACACGTGTTCAAGGTTTCGCCTGGGAACCGCGTCGCAAAAGCGCGAGGCCTGCCAGCACACAAAAGAGGCTGGCCCCGGCTATGATCCAGAGGCCGGGAGCGGGGTCGATGCCTGCACCGGTGCGCGGCATGCCTGCGGGCGATGTTGCCGCGACTTCGAAGGCGTTAGTCAGCGGGTTCGCCGCGGCGTCGCGAGCGCCGAGGGGTGCCAGGCCCCAGCGTAGCTCGATGGTCTTGAGGATAGACGTGGTGTCATACTGGGTGTGGTCCACGAAACCCTTTTTAGCCAACGGCGAGATAACAATGGCCGGCACGCGTGTGCCCGGACCCCAGCGGTCTCCGGCGGGCGGGGCTACGTGATCCCAGAAGCCGCCATTCTCGTCATAGGTGATAATTATGGCGCTATCGGCCCAGTAGGGGCTGCTTTTCACCGCGTTCACCAGGTCGGCAACATGCTGCTGGCTCTGCTGCTCGCTGGCGTAGCCGGGGTGCTCGTTGTTGGGGCCAAGTGCCTTGATGAACGACACGGAGGGAAGGCTGTTGGTGGAGAGGGCGTTGACGAAATCCTGCTCGTCCTTGAGGTGTGCTGTGCGCCCGGGGGTGTTATCCGCATAGTTGGCGAAGTAAGCGAAGGGCTGGTGATTGAACTGGAAAAGCGGATCGGGGTGCCCGGCGATGGCATTATTCCAGCCTCCCGAATACCAGGCCCAGGAAACGTTCTTGTCGCTGAGGCGATCGCCTATAGTGGGCATGGTCTGCTCGGGCAGTAGCTGGGTGGTGTCCGTGATAGTGGGTGGGTGGGGCGTGTTGACGGTATAGGATGTGTTTACCGCGTAGCCATCGGACGTGACCGCACCGTCCCTGGCGAGCACGCCGTTCGCGTCCAATTGGATTACTTTAGAGGCGGGCGCATTGGGCCAGGTGGGTGTACAGGCGCATATCAGCCAGAAATGGTTGAGGAACGAGCCCCCGAAAGCCGCGTGAAAGAAGTTATCGGCCATCGTGTACTGCTGGGCGAGCTGGCCTTCCGGGAAGAAGGTAAAGTCGTAATAGCCCAGCACCAGGCCGGGGTTGGGGCTCCAGGCGGCATATTTGTCCATTTTGCCGCCATCGATCTGGTACTGTTCCTGGTAGAAGCCGCTGCCCAGGTCGGGGAATTTCTGGTCGGGTGGTGCGTATTTCGCGATGTCGAAGGGCTGCACGGGCAGGTTTGCCGGGAAGCGAGGATCGGGCACAGGAGGGCTCTTGGTGTTGTCTTTGGCCTGCGGCAGAACGGTATAAGGCTGCCCCGTCTTGTCCACCTGCGCGACGGTGTTAGCGGCGTCGTTGAGACCATTGGCTCCCGGGTAGTTGCCATAGAGGCTGTCGAAGCTCCAGTTCTCCTGGTAAATAACGATCAGATGGTTGATCCGGTCGAGCGGTCCGGCGGCGCGGGCCATGGGCGTTAGCATGGGTGCGAGTAGTATGGCGGCGAATATTGCTGTCAGGGCCGCAATGCTGAGGGACGGGCGTAGTGCCTTCATTCTGTCTGTTCTCCTTGGTGGGTTCGATTCGTGGCGGGTTGGTGTATAGTTGGCCTGAGCGGGCGCATCATGCCAGGGTGCGCCTCGCCCTCAGTTGTCTATACCTGTGGAGGGTGGGATTTATTCCAGGGAGAGAAGGCAGTGTCCATAATCGGGGGTTGCCTGGACGGCCCGCAGGGCGCGCGGCGACAAGCCTACAACGAGTGCATGAGCGTGACCTGGTCACGCTCATGCAGGTCGGCAGGATTATCTTGTTGTGTGAATGCTATGCGCCCGCGATTGGCCGAAATGAGAGTAGCTCGCGTCCTACGGGAATACCACGCCTTTGAATTGGCTTGAAACGGGTTGCGGGTAGCCTGGATCGGCCTGGCCCTTGGCAAGATCAAACTGCAAGACCTGGTACCCTTTGAAGAAGTAGGCTTTGCCGTTCCCCCAGTTGACCGCATCATTTATGTTGTCGGTCCAGAGCGAGGGCAGCCCCGGCCAGTAAGGGCCGTATGCGATACTCGTTTTGTCCGCCACTCCCGTGTCGATATGATACTTCTGATACGATGGGCCCGTGAAAAAGTATATCGTGCCCTGGTCCGCAAGCACAGCGTCGTAGGTAATGTTGGCCACCCCTGGGAATAGGGTAGAGAGGTCTTTCGGGTAACCAGGCTCGAGGTGGCCGGTCTGCAGATTGTACCTGGCCACCTGGCCATCGTCGAAGAAATCAACATAGCCGGGCTGGATGATAGCCGCCGCGTCAACGGCGTCGAAAGGGTAATCGGGCCAGCCGGCCGATATAGGCTTAGGATAGCCCTGATCGGCTTGATTTGTCGCCATATCATACTGGATGTACTGGTCGCGCTTGAAGAAGAAGGCTTTGCCGTTGGGTAGCGCCACTGCGGCATCTATTGCAGTCAGGCTCTCGGGGTCTGACGCGTACCTGGCCTTGTAGCGGAAGGTGCCCAACAGACTCAGCAGCACATCATAGGGGGCGGCATTTTCGGGGTGCAACTCGAAGACGGCACGCTCGAAGTACTGCACAGTATAGGTCTTGCCATCTACGGGGCTGGTTTCCTGGAACTCGTCCGAGATGGGGTAGCCCTGTTGGGCCAACCCGCCGTGTGCCTCCCAGTACTGCCGGAAGCGGCCGCCTAACGAATGGCCTGTCTGGCTGAATGTGACCGCATTGTCAGAACTTACCTGCTGGTTGGGAGCGCCGTTGGGGTATTTCTGCTGGTAGAAGAAGTCACCCAGTAAAGAGAGAAGAACATCGTACGGTGCAGCGTTCTCGGGGTGCAACTCGAAGACAGCACGCTCGAAGTACTGCACTGTGTAGATCTTGCCGTCGGTCTGGGAGACTTCCTGCATCTCGTCTGAAATGGGATAGCCCTGCTGAGGCAGAGCTCCGTGCGATTGCCAGTAGTCGAGGAATTTGCCCTGCACTGTCTTCCCTGTCTCAGGAAAGGTCAGCGAGCTACCCTGTGCATATGCTACGTTTTGGATTATTGGGGGCAACGCCGCAGCGAGCAACCCAAGGGCTATTGTCAGTACCCCTAAGCACCGCATCTTCTTCCTCAACTGTTATCTCCTCCCTTGCATGTTCAAGTTTTTGCCTGCGCCTACGGAAGAATTCGTAATGCATTCCTCATGCCAACAAGTCGCCGGCTTACCTCGTTTCCGAAAGAGCCTATTGATCGTACTTAGCCTACTGAGAGCGACTTGCCGTCAAGAGTAATGCGCCCGGCTTTGTCGTGGTGAGGACGCCGCTCACGGCTTGCTGGACGCGTACAGGCTCGTCGGAGCCGTCTGTGCGCCAGTCGCCCGTGAATAGCTCCACGCTCCAGTGATGCCGTAACGGAGGTGTGGTCATTTCCTCCGCAGTAAGGGTCAGGCTGAATTCGCCGCCCAGGTTCACAACCACGAGCACTTCCTCCATATGGTCGCCCGATGATGGGGAATAGCGCATCACCAGCGCAGACTTGCCCGCCGGGAAGCACCTGAAGCTGGCCCTGCTTCTCAGGGCTGCAGGTAGAAGCCGCCGCCTTGCAGCGAGCAGATTACGATAGAGATCCAAAACTTCCCCGTGCCCACCGGTTCGCACCTCATCCCACCGCAGTTTGGAGGCGAGAAATGTGTCGAGGGATTGCGGGTCCGGCACGTCTTCTCCTTTGAACCCCTCGAAATGAGCGAACTCTGCGCGCCTCCCTTCTGTGACAAGCTTCCCAAGTTCAGCGTTATGGTCCGTGAAGTAGAGGAATGGAGTGCCGGCAGCCCATTCCTGCCCTTGAAACAGCAGCGGCGTGTACGGGCTGAGGAGCAGAAGTGCCGAAGCTGCTTTGTAAGCGTCCAGGTCGATAGACGAGTTCAAGCGGTCGCCCAAAGGCCGGTTGCCAATCTGGTCGTGGTTCTGAATACAGTAGACGAAGTGCCTGGGATCGAGACCGTCTGCATCGGTCCCGCGCCTGCGCTTACGATACTTCGAGTGCTGCCCCCGGTAAAACCAGCCTCGGTTGAGTGTTTCGGCAATATCGGTCGCGCTGCCCGTGAAGTCCGTATAATATCCCTCGTGATCGCCTGCCAACGCCACTCTCATCTGGTGGTGGAAGTCGTCTGCCCACACCGCGTCCAGACCAATACCGCCCTGCTCCTGCGGCATGATGAGTTGCGCTTCGTTGCGCTCGTCTTCCGCGATCAGAACCAGATGGGAATGCGGAATGCGGAATTCGGAATGCGGAATGATTGCTTGAGCGGTCGATGAGCGGCACGCGAACTATCGTCACCATTCCGCATTCCGAATTCCGACATTCCGCATTCGCGCGATCTTCGGCCAGGATATGCTCTTCGCTGTCGTCCAGGATAGCATGAGTTGCGTCGAGCCTGAGCCCGTCCATGTGGTACTCGTGCATCCAGTGGAGGGCGTTGCCTACGAAGAAGTCGCGCACATGCCGGTTCGCGAAGTTGAGGGCGTCGCCCCACGGCGTCTTTTCTTCGGAGTTGGAGGACAAAGGACGGAAATATGCCTGGCTGAAATCGCGGAGGTAGTTGCCGTCCGGGCCAAGATGGTTATATACCACGTCCTGAATGACGGCCAGCCCTTCATTGTGCGCCGCGTCTACCAGCTTCTTCAATCCGGCAGGCCCGCCATAGGCGCGAGAGGGGGCGTAGAGGCAGACGCCATCGTAACCCCAGTTGCGGCTGCCCGGGAAGTCGGCAACAGGCATCAGCTCGATTGCCGTCACGCCCAGTGTCTTGAGGTATGGCAGCTTGCCGATAATCGCTTCGAAGGTGCCCTCTGGCGTGAAGGTGCCCACGTGTAGCTCGTAGATCACCATCTCTTCGAGCGGCACGCCGAGCCAACCGGCATCGCTCCAGGCGAATTGTAGGTCGATAATCTGGCTGGGGCCATGCACGCCGCTCGGCTGGTAGCGACTTGCCGGATCGGGCCTCAGCTTGTCGCCGTCCAGCCGGTACATATATCTGGCTCCGGCAGTTAAGCCGGGCACTGAGCCGCTGAAATAGCCGTCAGCGTCCCGTTGGAGGGGGTAGCTGCTTAACTCTTCGCCGCCGGGGCCGATGATCACTACGTCTACACAACCGGCGTCCTCGGCCCACACGCGGAAGCATGCGCCGCTTTCACACGGCCAGGCTCCAAGTCCCGACCCGGGTCGCTCCATCTTTGCTGATACGATATCTTGCTGCACCGTTACCCTTCACTCTCTATTTTTGTTGTACTAATAGCACCAGCGATCGCGCTTGCAGATTGTAGACATCGCCACCCGGGTATCTGGATCGCCGCTCGCCATCTTCACCGGCATTGCCGGTGTCCACCAGCAGCTCCCAGTCAGGCTCGTCTTCTTTGCCGGGCAGTGTGAAAGGTACGTCCTCCCAGTGGGCATTGAGCAAAAGGAGCAACATGTCGTCCTTGATTTTCTCGCCCCTGTCATTGTATTCGTCCATCAATTGCCCGTTGAGTGCCATCCCGACCACCCGCGTCCATGACTGGCTCCATTCCTGTTCGGTCATATCCTGTCCATCCGGCCGGAGCCATCTTATATCGCGGATATCGGTCCCCTGGATGCCCCTGCCCTGGAAGAACTTACGCCTGTGCAATACCGGAAAATCTTTCCGCAGTTGGATCAGTTGCCTGGTGAACTCGTACAGGTCGCGCCGGTCGTCGTTCCAATTCCAGTCCATCCAGCTTATCTCGTTGTCCTGGCAATAGGCGTTATTGTTGCCTTGCTGGGTGCGCCCGCATTCGTCGCCATCGCAGATCATCGGCACGCCCTGGCTCAATAGTAAGGTCGCGAGGAAGTTTCGCTTCTGCTTGTTGCGCAGAGCGTTTATCCCAGGGTCCTCGGTTGGCCCCTCCACGCCGCAGTTCCAGCTCTTGTTATCGTTGGCCCCGTCCTGGTTGTTCTCGCCGTTGGCCTCATTGTGCTTGTCGTTGTAGCTCACCAGATCGTTGAGAGTGAAGCCATCGTGCGCGGTGACAAAATTGATGCTGGCTGCCGGGTTGCGCCCGTTGTGCTCGTACAGATCACTTGAGCCGGACAGCCGGTATGCACATCTCGCCACAAGCTGCCCTTTTCGCTCGAGCCACCGCGCCAGAAGTCGCGCACGGCATCCCTGTATTTGCCGTTCCATTCGGCCCACTTCACCGGGAAGTTGCCCACCTGGTAGCCCCCTTCGCCCACGTCCCAGGGCTCGGCTATAAGCTTCACCTGTGACAGCGTTGGGTCCTGGTGGATGGTATCGAGGAAGCTGGAGAGGTTACCTGTCGTCGTAGAGGCCGCGGGCCAGCGCAGCCGCCAGGTCGAAGCGGAAGCCGTCCACATGCATGTCGGTTACCCAGTAGCGCAGGCTGTCCATTACGAGCTGCAGCGTACGTGGGTGCGACACGTTAAGGGTGTTGCCCGTGCCGGTGTAATCCATGTAGTAGCGCTTATCGTCACCTACCAGGTGATAGTATGCCCGTTGTCGATGCCTCGGAAGCTGAGGGTCGGGCCGTATTGGTTACCCTCCGCCGTATGGTTGTACACCACGTCCAGGATCACCTCGATGCCCGCCGCGTGGAGCGTCCTGACCATTGCCTTGAACTCGCGCACTTGAGCGCCCGAGCGCCGGAGGATGCATACTCCGAGTGCGGCGCGAAGAAGCCGATGGTGTTGTAGCCCCAGTAATTACGAAGTCCTCTGTCCAGCAGGCCCTTGTCGTGCACGAACTGGTGCACGGGCAATAACTCCACAGCCGTCACGCCCAGGCTCTTGAGGTAGTCAATTGCCGGCGGTGTGGCGAGCCCGGCGTAGGTGCCGCGTAACGCCGGGTCGATGGCCGGGTGCTGGATCGTGAAGCCCTTCACATGCACCTCATAGATAATCGATTGGTGAAGCGGCGTATCGGGGCGAATATCGTCGTCCCAGTCGAACCCAGGGTCGATCACTACCGACTTGCTTATGCCCGCCGCACTGTCGCTCTCGTCCATCTGCAGGTCGCGATCTTCTTCGCCTCGAGTCAACCGGATAGCCGAAAAGGTCGTTGCTCCAGTTGATGGTCCCGCCGATGGCCTTTGCGTAGGGGTCCATCAGCAGCTTGATTAGGGTTGTACCTGTGGCCATCCTTCGGCTCAAATGGGCCGGCCACCCGGTACCCGTAGAGCTGTCCAGGCTGCAAACCAGGGAGGTAAGCGTGCCATACGTAGTCGGTCTGCTCGGTCATATGAACCCGCAGCGTCTCCTTTTCAGTATCGGCGGAGTCGAACAGACAGAGATCTACCCCGGTGGCGTCCCTGGAGAAGAGGGCAAAGTTCACCCCTTCGCCGTCCCACGTAGCACCCACGCGGGTAAGGCTTACCCGGCCATATGTCTAGTTTATCGAGTGGCATGTTGTAACCTTTCGTGACGTAGTTGTCAGTTGTCAGTTGTCAGTTGTCAGTTGACCGGTCGACAGTGGGCAGTGGGCAGTCGGGCAGTCGTCCATCGTCGGTCTACTGACAACTGGCAACTGACAACTGACAACTTGGTCAACTAAACCCTTTCCAGCAAGGCAACCGGCAAGTGGCGAATATATCGTCTAGCGCTAGCCTGGGGCAACCATCTCCCTGGCGCACTTGAATGATCTCTCCGGTAAAGACATTCCGAAACCGTAACTCGGCTTGGAGCTGAATGCTGTCCGGCAACACCAGCTCCGATCCGGCCCAGGTTGGGCCGGTAGGGGTAGCAGCCTCTGCCCCTGTCACGCTCCCGAGCCTGGTGACAAGCCTCGGCACAACCACAAGTGCGGTTGGTCCCTTGCCTGAGTCGCTCGCGGGCGAACGCGACCACGCACTCGGCCAACTTCCCGGTGGCTTCAACGGGCAGATAGTCGCCGCAGTCGAACAGGCTGCGGTGCTCGCCCCTGAACCTGAGGGTGCTGCTGGTTATGAAGAGCTTGATCCGACCATCCTCGAGGGTGTCCAGCAGCCTGGATGCGCCCTCTGCGTCCTTGCCACGCGGTCGGTCTGTGCGAGCAGCCTGCGGCGCGCCACCATAGTCTACAGGCCGCCGGTTGTCAGGGTCCACGAGGCTGAGGTCCCAGAATCTCCGTGCCCTGGTAGATGTCGGGCACGCCGGGCCCGGTGAGCTTGAGCAACAACTGCGAGAGCGAGTTGAAAGCGCCGATAGCGAGCGATGCGCCTCTGAACGGAAGGAAATCCGCCAGGAAGCGGATTCTCCGAATGCGAATCTGCGTGTGTCATTCGGCATTCGTCTTCGCCCGTTCGTCCTTCGTCGTCCCTCGGTCGTCGTTCCCCGGCTCAGGATCTCAGCCACGAAGTCGCTGACAGCGGTAAGGTACTCCTCGTTCGTGTTCAGCCAGCTTGTGTGCACTTTGGCCTCGTTCAGCGCTTTCCGCATATATTGTGCACGCGCTCCACCAGCTCTGCGTGTTCCTCCGCATCCAGCCTCAGATTTGAACGGCCATACTCCCAGCAGATCTTGGTAGAGAAAATATTCCTCGTTCGCGTCGGGAGCCGGTGGCCATCCACCTTGCGCTTGTACTTGCGATTGAAGCGTGCCCAGCGTCTCACTGCCGTGCGCCACTCCTTCGGCATCTCGGACAGCACATTGATACGAGCGCGCACGTCCTCGCTGCGCTTCGTATCGTGCGTACTCGTCGCCAGCAGCGAGTGAGGCCACTTTTGCAGGCGTTTCAGTTGCGCTTCGTGGAACCGCGCGGTGCTAATTCCGAATACATCAGGCTCCCCGCCTACCTCGTTCAATGACACCAGCCTGTTGTAGATATAGAAGGCTGTATCCTCTATTCCCTTTGCCGTCACCGGCCCCGTAACCTGCTGGAACTTCATAACGAAGTCCCAGCGCGCCTGCAACGAGCTGCTCACCCAGGCCCTCGCTGCCTTGCGACAGCAGAATGTCGCGGAGGAAATCAAAAGCTCGACGGGTCGGAGGCCGGGTTGCGGCGCTTGGCTTTCGACACAGCCGCCTCGACGATATCGCCGGTCCCGCCTACCGGGCTCCGCCTGGTCGCGTGTGAAGTAGGTACGGTAGACGGGAAAACAGGCGATCACCTCCTGTATTGCGTTGCGCAGCACGCTTACGGTGAAGTCGCGATAACGCCTGTCGCTCTCCGAGATCCGGACAAGCATGTTGGTGAGCACGTTCACCTCGCTGGAAAGAGCCAGGCGCATGATCTCCTGTTTGCTTTCATACACCAGGTCCGCGAAGTTGATGCTCGTCGCCAATGAACGCGCTGTAGATTTCGCTCATGGCTCTCTCGTTGGCGCTGTCTACGAAGAGACCATTGAGGGCGTTCGTGTACTCGTAGCCGGTCGTCCCGTAAACAGGCCACGCCGCGGGCAGCTCCTCGCCCCGGCCAAGTATCTTCTCTACAAGCAGATAGAGAGGCCTTGTGTAAAGACTCGTCATCCCCTGCTGCCCGCTCAGCTTCGAAGCGCGCCAACAACGCCTCTTCGAGCCTGGCGCGCTCCTCATCTTTGAGGCGCTTGCCCTTTTCGTCCAGCACGGCCCGGCATATCTCGAGGATGTAAGCGCGCTGCACCGAGTGCAGGTACCCGGCCGGGTCGCGCAGACCGTCTACGTGGTCCACCCGCAGGCCGTCCAATTTGCCTTCGCGCAAGAGTCTCAGGACCAGCCGGTGTGTCTCTTGAAAGACCTCCGGCTGGTCGACCCGGATCGCCACCAGATCGTTCACGTCGAAGAAGCGCCGGTAGTTAATCTCCTCGGTAGCCACCCGCCAGAAGCTGAGGCGATATGGCTGGCGTTCCAGAAGGGAATCCAACCGGTCATAGCTTCGCGGGTCGCCTACCTCTCCGTTCAGCACAGTAATAGCTCGCTCGATGCTGTCGCGTACCTTCGGCTCCTTCGCGCAGAGGGCAGCCAGCCGCCGCTTGATCACTTCCTTCTCCCGGTTGCGCTCCTGCGCCCGCTCTCGTTCCGTCTCCCGGTGGCTGGGAAGATGGCTGATGGCAGTCAGGATACTCTGGTACTCGGCGACATCTTCGCTGTCGGGTCCAAGCTGCTCGAATAGGCGCTCCCTATCTATGCCGAGGATATCCTCATAGGAGCGGGGGTCGAGCGGGAAGTTATTCTCCCAGTAGCGAAGCACGAAGCGACCTTCCTCAGGGATGAAATCGACTTGCAGCTCGCCGTTCTCCAATACACGCCCATACTGCTCGCCCAGCACAGGGAGCAGCACCTTGTGTGTCAGCTTGGGGTTCAGCGGCTCCCAATCAATGTCAAAATAAGGGGCATAGAGCGACGACCGGCCGTTCTCAAGTACGTCGGTCCACCAGGTGTTGCTTTCCTCTCCAATGCCCATATGGTTAGGCACGGTGTCGAGTATTTGCCGCAGGCCCTGCCGGTGCAGTTCCTCCACAAAGGCGCGGTATTCCTCTTCGCTGCCAATGGATGGGTTCAGCTCATTGTGGTTGGCAATGTCGTAGCCATGCAGGCTTTCGGCGCGTGCCTTGAAATATGGGGAGGCATAGACATCGCTCACCCCGAGCTTTCGTAGGTAGTCGGCTAGCTTACGCGCGTCTCGGAAAGTGAAGAAGCGGTTGAATTGCAGCCTGTATGTTGCAGCAGGGATATGCATGCGCTCTTCGAGCCGCTTCCTGACGCTGGTATATATGTCTGACACTAGGTCTCCGTCCTTCGTCCTTCGTTCGCTCATCGACCGGTGCCATCACGCGCCCGCTCGCTCGCCACATCGCCCTGACGACCTTGCATACCATGCCGTACCCCTGATTAGGATCTACGTGCAATAAATCACAAAAGCAAGTTATGGACCACTCCCTTGGCCTCTGACTTGCTTTTATGACAAGTCACAAGAACTGCTTTGCCATGCTGCAGCAAGCGCTATCGCCAACATTGTCTAGTAGAGAGGTATAAACAAGCGATGTCCAAACCTATCAGTCCTTCCCCGGTCACCGGGCATGGCCCCGACTACCTGCCCGCTTATCTATCCAACGGCGTAATCGGTTTACGCGTGTGCGAAGTGCCGCTGTTGAACGGCGCAGCTTTGGTCAACGGTCTGGCCGGTATAGACGCCGAGGCGCTTGTAGAGTGCGCGCCCTACGCGCCATATCCGCTGGGTGGCGATATCCAGATTGGGCAAGTCTCTATGTCTGAAGTGCCACACTATTTGCGCTTCATCGAACAGGTCTATGACTTTTCCTGCGGAGAGCTAACGTCCAGATTCACCTTCAATGCGGATGGCGTTGAGGCTCGCGCGGAGGTTCTCACTTTCTGCAGCCGCTCGCAGCCCTTCCTGGTGTGTCAGGAATGGACCGTCGAGTTTACCTCGGCCTGCGACGTGATTTTGCGCGCCAAGATAGACCCCGACGAGATCCCCGGACGAGAGCTCTGGCGCTCCACAGCTCTCCCCGCAGATGACAAATCAATCATTGATGGTGTGGTACTGTGGTCCCCATTTGGCGACATGGCCACCTGTGGCCTCGCCTATACGACACAATTCCTCGGCGACGCCGACGTGGAGCGCACTAAGTCACACTCTGACGCGCAAGGTCCTTTATCTACCAGTTACGCTTTCCACGCCCAGGCGGGCAGGCGCTACCGGCTGCGCCAGATAACGGCCCTTGTGCCAAGCGCCATGCACCGGCAGCCCGAGCTTGAAGCGGCACGGCGGGTAGGCTTCGGACAGCACACAGGGTTCGACGCCCTCCGCGCCGAGAACCAGGAGTGCTGGGCAGAGATATGGAAGGGCCGCTTGCATTTGCTGGGTGCGAGCCGTCGCTGGCAGGCGCTCGCCGACGCTGCGTTCTTCTACATGCACACCTCTATTCACCCTTCGTCTTCTGCGAGCACCCACATTTTCGGCCTGGCCCGATGGCACAACTACCACTATTACTATGGCCACGTAATGTGGGACATCGAAACATTCTCGATTCCGACTCTTCTCTTGACCCAGCCAGGAGCCGCGCGTGCCATGCTCGATTTCCGCAGCCGGACTATAGATGCTGCACGGAGTAATGCCAAGCTAAACGGCTACCTCGGTCTGCAATTCCCCTGGCAGGCCAGCCCCTTGAATGGAGAAGAATTGACCCCTCCAGACGGAGGGATGGGCGCGGCCTACGAGCAGCATGTGGGGCTGAGCGTTGCACATAGCTTTGCCCAATACTTCTATGCAACCGGCGATGAGTATTTTCTCGATCACGAAGCATGGCCTGTGCTTACCGGCGTGGCAGACTGGATCGTCAGTCGCGTTACCAGGACCAGGAGAGGCTACGAGATTCTCAAGGCGATGGGCCCCGCCGAACGCCCCGATCCCTCGGACAACGACGCGTATGTTAATATGGCGGCCAGCGTGGTATTGCAAGAGGCGGTGGCCTGTGCCAGGCATCTGGGCCGTGCTGCTCCGCAGATATGGAGCGATATTGCGCGCAAGCTGGTGCTGCCGCTCGATCCGCGCACGCACGTGATCAGAAGCCACGATGACTACCGGGTCAACGAGAAAGAAGGTGGTACTCCCGGCCCGCTGGGAGGTATTTCCCTCTTCGGCTACGAAGTTGATGAGCAAGTGAAGCGGGCTACTCTCAAGTTCTACCTGGACATCGCGGACCAGTACCTGGGCACTCCCATGCTCTCATCCCTATATGCAGCTTGGGCCGCGAGCCTGGGCGATAGAGCGTTGTCAGCCAGGCTGCTCGAGGATGGCTACGCCAGTTTCGTTTCCGAGCGCTTCATGAATGTCCATGAACTGCCCGAAAAGAAGTTTCCCGATAGCCCCCCTGCCGGACCTTTCTTCGCCAACATCGGCGGCTTCCTCATGAACTGCTTACTTTTCTTTCCTGGCCTGGGGATCGGTCCGGAAGACCCGAAGCTGTGGTGCCGGCGCCCGGTGGTTATGCCCGAGGGCTGGAACGGGATCGAAGTCGAGCGCATCTGGGTGCGGGGTCGGCCCGCTCATCTGCTCGCCTGCCACGGCGACCAGAGCGCCTCGCTCGAGTTCACAGGTCCCACAGTCCCTCAATCCGGCATATCCGCCACCGGCTAGTGCTGCCCACCAGCTTTGAGCGTCGTTTTCCTTGCACTTCACGACCCCTGGTCGTTGGTTGATGGCGAAAGGTCAGTCATTCCGAATTTTAAAATTGTGCCAGGGAAGCGTATAACCTGAAAATCACAAATAAAGCAAAGAGCAAAATGGGCGGCGGAGCCGCCCATTTTGCTCTTTGCTTTATTTGTGATAGCCCCTCGGTGTACGGGGTAAGCATGAGTATAGAATTAAGGATGACTAATCATTCGCCCAAATAGGGGGTTAAATAACCCTGCCGAAACCAGTCTGCAAATCCGGGAATAAAATCGCGCTGGCGCGAGTCATTAGGTGTATAACAGAACCGTGCATGCAAGATGGAAGGGAAAGGGTTTGCAGAAGCAAGACAGGCTTACGCATTTCGAGCAAGTCACCCTGCCGCACCTGGACGCCGCATACAACCTTGCCCGTTGGCTGACCCGCGACGAGCATGACGCCGAAGATGTCGTGCAGAACGCCTATCTACGAGCGTTCAGGTCGTTCGACGGCTTCCGAGGAGGCGACGGGCGCGCGTGGCTGCTCGCCATCGTGCGCAACGCCTCTTATACCTGGCTGCAGCAAAAGCAGGCGCACCAGCTTACCACCCCTTTCGATGAAGAAATGCACGGCGGAGCATACGACACGTTCAACCCTGAGAGGCTAGTATTGCAGAGCGCCGATAACCAGACGCTCAGGGAGGCCCTGGAAGACTTGCCTGTGGAGTTTCGTGAGGTGGTAATATTGCGCGACCTGGAAGGTCTATCTTATAAGGAAATTGCCAGTCTATCAGATATGCCGCTTGGCACGGTCATGTCTCGCCTGGCTCGTGGCCGCAAGCGCCTCCAGCGATTCCTGGCGGTTCGACTGAGTAAGGAGCTGTAACTTGACCTGTAAGGAAGTGCGCGACCTCATTAACGCCTACGTGGACGGCGAGCTTGACCTGGTGAGGAGCCTGGAGATCGAACAGCATCTCCAGGGCTGCTCGGCTTGCTCGCAGATATACAGGAACCACCAGGCGTTGAAGGCCGCCCTGAGCGATGGCTCCCTCTATTACAAGTCCCCGGCTGATTTGCGGCAAAATATCCAATCGGCGGTGCGCAAGGCGAGTAAGAGCGATACAACGTTTCGCTCGGTGCTATGGCCGTGGGCCGCCGTCGCAGCTGCGCTCGTCCTGGCCGCCATTGGTGCCTGGGGTATAATGCGGGTACTTTCCGCTTCCCCCGCGCCTGCCTCTCTGGAGCAGGAAGTGCTGGCTAGCCATGTGCGCTCGCTGATGGCGAGCCACCTGACGGATGTCGCATCTTCGGATAAGCATACGGTGAAGCCGTGGTTTGACGGCAAGCTCGACTTCTCGCCTTCCGTGGTGGACCTGGCCGACCAGGGATTCCCATTGATCGGCGGGCGTCTCGACTACCTGGATGGCAGGCCCGTGGCGGCGCTTGTCTACCAGCGCAACAAGCACTTCATCAATCTCTTCGTCTGGCCGTCAACCGACGCGGCGAACGAGAGCATGGACATCCTCCAGGGCTACAACCTGATCCACTGGACGAAGGCCGGGATGACCTACTGGGCCGTCTCAGACGTCACGGTCAGCGACTTGCAGCAATTCGTGCAACTGGTGCAACAGGGATCCGGTACGACGCCTTAGTCCAGGCGCGCATTTCTGACATCCTGCATAACTGCAACCATCAACGATCCATCCCCGACGGAATGAACCACAAAGGCACAGAGAGCACAAAGGGCACACTGAGAAGGGTTTTAGGGTTCAGTGGTTTGCGTGATGCAGTGCACTCTCCCCTTCAACGAGCCAACCCATAATTGTCTTCGTGATTCCTTTGTGCTCTTTGCGCCTTTGTGGTTCATTCCGTTACTGCTCAGTATATGAGCAGATGTCAGGCATTTTCCTTGCCGCTCGCATTCCCTTTATGATATAATGGGCGTTGGCACTCTGGCGGGCACCCCGCGTAGAATGTCAAATCGGCAGTGACGAAGTAACATTTGTCACGATCAAACACGCCGCCGGACCCGATGGGTTGTGCGCGTGGCCCCGGTTAGGGCCGTGCGTGTCCCAGGGTATGAAGGCGGCGGATGCAAAACACTATACACGGAGGTAATTCTTTGGCAACAATGGATACAGACACGGATACCGAACCGCAGGCTGTCGAGCCGCAGGAAGAGCTTGCCGTCGCGCCTGCTCCTGCACCTGCTCCCACCACGGCTCCGGCCGCTCCCCAGGCGCGACCTGAGCGCCCTAACGGTAACGGCAATGGCGGCGCTAGCAACAGCATCAGCATGAAAGCTCTATTGGAGGCAGGCGTCCACTTCGGGCACCAGACCAAGCGCTGGAACCCCAAGATGAAGCCCTATATCTTCACCGAGCGCAACGGCATCCATATTATTGACCTTCAGCAGACGGTCTCAGGCTTGCAGGCCGCTATGAACTATGTGGCTGACCTGGTCGCGAACGGCGGCAAAATACTCTTTGTCGGCACGAAGAAGCAGGCACAGGAAGCCATCCAGGAAGAGTCGGAGCGAGCCGGACAACTCTTTGTGAACAAGCGATGGATGGGCGGCATGCTCACCAACTTCAAGACTATCCAGACGCGTCTGCGCTACCTGGCCGACCTTGAGGCTCGCAAGGGCCGAGGCGAGTTCGGCGACCTGCCTAAGGCCGAAGCCGGCAAGCTCGAACAGCAGATCGAGCGCCTGAACAACCTGCTGGGCGGTATCAAAGAGATGCGCCAGATCCCTGACGCGGTCTTCATTGTGGACCCACATCGCGAGCGGATCGCTATCACCGAAGCCATCAAGCTGGGTGTGACGGTGGTCGCCATGGTCGATACCAACTGTGACCCCGACGAGGTGGATTACGTGATCCCCTCCAACGATGACGCCATCCGGGCGGTGCGTGTGGTAACGGCCAAGATCGCCGACGCAGCCCTCGAAGGCCAGCACAGGCGAGAGTCGCAGCGCGCCGACATGGACTTCGACTACACAGTCGAGCCTGGCGAGTACAGCTTCACCCCAGACGACGAAGAAGCTTAGTCTTCAGTAACGTAATGTGATCGGGGGCGGCTGAAGAAGCCTGGCCCCCTTTTCATGAGAGTGTGGGTGCAGGGGTGCTCCGTCCTTCGTCCTACGCTGTCGGGGCATGGGCGTCCCCCAGCCTCCTTCCAATAATGGAGTATAGGATGGACGAATCCAAAGAAGAGCCGAAAGACAAACCAGATGATGGTTCTAAAGAAGAACCAGGAAAAGCAGATGATGGCCATAAAGCGGGGCCAGAGGACAAACCTAAGGAGGATAAGGTGGAAATATCAGCAGCGGCTGTAAAGGAATTACGCGAAAAGACCGGCGCGGGAATTATGGATTGCAAGCGCGCCCTCACGGAATCAGAAGGTGATTTGGAGAAGGCTACGGAATTCCTGCGCCAGAAGGGTCTCGCGACGCACGCAAAGGTGGCGGGGCGCGAGGTAAAGCAGGGCATTATCGAGTTGTATATTCACACAGGCGGGCGTATAGGCGCTCTGGTCGAGATAAACTGCGAGACAGACTTTGTGGCGCGCACGGACGAGTTCCGCACGCTGGCCCGCGAAATTGCCATGCAGGTCGCATCGATGAACCCCAAGACGGTGGGCACGCTCGACGGCGACGAAGGCGAGGACGCTCTCCTCAGCCAGGAGTACATTCGCGACTCCCGCAAGGCTATCCGCGACCTTATCAAAGAGACCATTGCCAAGGTCCGAGAGAATATCCAGGTCAGCCGCTTCATGCGATTCGAAGTAGGCAAGAGTGAAGACGAGGCTGAAGAATCTTGAATTCTTAATTCTTGATTTTGAATTATGAGCTGGCTGGGGCGATTTAAAATTAAGCATTAAGAATTCAAGATTTGGGATGGTTGCTCGCCTGAGAGCCTGCGTAAGGGTGGCGCGACAGTGTTGCGCCTCCTAGATAAACCTGTTACACTTATAACCGCTTGAGGCCAAGGTCGAGTTCTTGAAGAGGACATCATATCATGCCAGATAACTATAGTCAGCCTACCTCTGACGACGATTACGCTTATGATGACGAGGATGATGTCGCAACGGACGGCGCAGTAGCGCTCGACGACACACAACCGAAACCTCGCTATCGACGTATACTTCTCAAGGTGAGCGGCGAGGCCCTGGCGGGCGATCTCGGCTCCGGCATCGATCCGCAGGTGGTGCACTCTATCGCTGACCAGATAAAGGAAGTGGTAGATAACGGCGTGCAGGTGGCGATCGTGGTGGGTGGGGCAATATCTGGCGAGGTATCGCGGCCTCGGCCCAGGGTATGGACCGCTCCACCGCCGACTACATGGGAATGCTAGCCACCGTGCTCAACGCCCTCGCCATGCAGGATGCCCTCGAAAAGCGCAAGGTGTTCACCCGTGTGCAATCGGCAATCGCCATGCACGAAGTGGCCGAGCCCTATATTCGCCGCCGCGCTATTCGCCACATGGAGAAGGGCCGCGTCGTGATCCTGGCAGCCGGTACCGGCAACCCGTACTTCAGCACCGACACTGCGGCTGCCCTGCGCGCTCTCGAAATCGGCGCGGAAGTGATCTTCATGGCCAAGAACAAGGTCGATGGCGTATACAGCGACGACCCGGCCCGCAACCCTGACGCCGTAAAGTTCGACACCCTCAGCTACAAGCAGGCCATCGAGATGGGCCTTCGCGTCATGGACACCACCGCTATGGCCCTCTGTATGGAGAATTACCTCCCTATCGTGGTATTCAATCTGCAACAGCGAGGCAACATCCTTCGCGTAGCCATGGGCGAGCCTGTAGGCACGAACGTAGGAGTGTATTGATTGCGGAATGTGGAATTCGGAATGCGGAATGTAACTCGGTCGTTTATTCCGCATTCCGAATTCCACATTCCGCATTGGAAGGAGCGGGTTATGACCGAAGATGTTCTGAAAGATGCTGAGGAACGGATGAAGAAGGCGATTGAGGCTTTGCGCCGGGATCTGCTTTCTATTCGCACGGGGCGAGCCACGCCTGCTCTCATCGACCGGTTGCCGGTGGAATACTACGGCACGCCGACGCCTCTCAACCAGCTTGCGCAGATTTCGGCACCCGAGCCTCGCTTGCTGGTGGTGCAGCCTTACGATAAGAGCGCCTTTTCCCTCATCGAGAAGGCGTTACAGAAGTCGGAGCAAGGCTTCAATCCCTCCAACGACGGACGGCTTATCCGCATCCCCATCCCACCGCTCACCGAAGATCGCCGCCGTGACATGGTCAAGCTTGTGAAGCACAAGGTCGAAGAGTGCCGGGTAGCGATCCGCAACGTGCGCCGCGATGCTCTGCATGATCTCAAAGAGCTGGAAAGCGAAAAAATGATCTCCGAGGACGACCAGAAGCGGGCCGACGCAAAGATGGAAGAGCTTGTCCACAAATATATACGCGAAGCCGAGCACGTGGGCGATGCCAAGGAAGCCGAGGTGCTGGAAGTCTGACCGATTGCGGAATGCGGAATGCGGAATGTCCGAATTTCTGTAACACGCAAGCACTCAAGACGTTGTAATAGTTATGAGGCTGAGACATGTATAATAGTGCTCAACTCGTAACTCAGATGACACACGTAACTGACAACCGCAACTGACAACTGAGAATTACCGTCAATGCTTTCCCATCCGCCACTAGACCCAAGCCCGCAGCATGTTGCCATCATCATGGATGGCAATGGACGCTGGGCACGACAACGCGGCAAGCCGCGCCTTTTCGGCCATCGCGCGGGCACCGAGAATATCCGCCGCATCGTCCATGCCTGCGTCGAAAACAACGTCAAATACCTCACCGTATACGCCTTCTCCACCGAGAACTGGAGCAGGCCGAGCGGCGAGGTGCAGGGCCTCATGCGCATCCTCGCCGAGGTTATACGAAAGAGACGCCCGAACTGGATCGCGAAGGTGTGCAGATACGCCACCTGGGCCACATGGAGAACGTGCCGGTGGCTCTGCAGAAGGCGATCCGCTACGCGCTGGAGACCACCAAGCGACAACGACCGCCTGATTTTGAGCGTCTGCTTCAACTATGGTGGGCGCGACGATATTGTGCGCGCGATAGAGCGATCGTGGCCTCCGGCGTGAAGCCGGAAGAGATCACCGAGGAGGTTATTTCCGCACCTCTACACGGGTGATATCCCGATCCCTGACCTCATTATTCGCACGGCAGGCGAGATGCGCTTGAGCAACTTCCTCATCTGGCAGGCCGCCTACGCCGAGTTCTACTCCACGCAAACCACCTGGCCCGACTTCGACAAAGAGAGCTTTTACGAGGCCCTGGCAGAGTACAGCCGGCGCAATCGCAAATTCGGCGGCATACTCCCTGAAGAGCTGCACGAATACAAAGAAGATGGGAATGGCCAATGGGGGCCAATGGCGCTACAAATATCCCGTCCGCCGAAACCGCTGCGCCGCTCGACCACGCCGCAGTGAACTAGGTGCTGCGTAATGCGTAGCACGGCAGGGAACGCGCGCATAGGTGGGCTAGGCGGGGCTTCGCGCTCAGGCTGGCGCTCTCTCGGCTGGAAAATCCTCCTTGCGGTGGCCCTCCTTATCATAATGTCGGTGGGTAACCCTGTCACCTGGGCCATGGCGTGGGGCGTGCTCAACCCGATACCCGCCGCTCTCATCGTGTGGGGGGCGCTTTTCGTCACAATCGCGGGCACCAATCTCTTCGAGGGCACCCAGGCGATCCGCTGGACGTGGTCTGCACTAGCCCTGGGTGCGTACCTGGCCCTTACGATACCTGGCGTTCTCATCAGCCCCGACAAGATGGTGGATGCCCTCGGGCCGGTAGCTGCTCTCACCCTGGTTGCCCATCTGGGCCGCCGTGATTTGCCTCGCGCCCTGCGCGACTGGGCATTAGTGGTGGGCCTGGCGCTATATGCTGCCCTGGGCGTGCAGGCGATGTGGCTCATCGTGAACAGCTTCGGCAACGCGGATGGCCCGGTGGTGTTTCTCATCGCAGTAGTGCTTCCACCCATCATCTTCGAGGCCATCCTCCTCTTCCTGCGCCGCGTCGAGCCTCTTCGCGACAACCTCCCCGCTCACATAGTGGGCCTTGTGCTCGCGACCTCTGTAGCCGTTGTGGTATTCTCCCTCACCTTCCTCAACAGCAGCACACAGCTGGGCTGGCGAATCATCTTCGGCCTTCTCGTGGGTATCCTCATCGGAGGCGCATTGATGATCGGCCTCCTGACCCAACCACTGGTTTCCGCCGCCTCTGGCTCCCGAGCCTCCCCGAACCCCACGAAAGGCATCAACCTGGGCCGCGCCCTGGTCGAGCTGAGCCACGAGCCTATACTAATCTCGCTCGCCATGTATGTCCCGCTGCGGCTTTTATCGTTCCTGGCCGGGCAGTGAAACGTAAAACGTAAAACGTTAATAACCTTAATAACCTTCGTGATCTTCGTGATCTTCGTGATCTTCGTGGTTCACTCCGTAATAACCTTGTCGTCTTGGCATTGAAGACACTAGTTGCCTTGTAAGCAGTAAGCAGTAAGCAGTAACTCAACGTGACCCAATCCGCAATCCGCAATCCACAATCCGCAATTGGAACGTCCGCAGTTGTCAACGTTGCACTGCTCGGCTCGACCGGCTCTATCGGCACGCAGACGCTGGATGTGATTGGCCGACTGGGAGGGCGTTTTCGCGTGGTTTGCCTGGGAGCAGGTCACGATAGGGACGCTCTTCTCGCGCAGGCTGCATCTCTGCCTGAGCCTCCCCTGTTGATGGCGTTGGGCGATGAAGCAGTTATTTCCCACCCACAGGGTGGCCCGCGTATCCTTTCTGGAGAGGCGGGCATGGTCGAGCTTGCCACGCACCCTGATGTCGATATGGTGGTGGTTGCCACGACTGGACACGCGGGCTTCGCGCCTACTCTGGCGGCCCTGGAGGCCGGCAAGGAAGTTGCTCTCGCCAATAAAGAGGCGCTGGTTATGGCGGGTGAGGTGGTTACGGGGCTGGCACGGCGCAAAGGCATTCGCATTCGCCCGATCGACAGCGAGCATAGCGCCATCTGGCAGTGCCTGGTGGGCGAGCCTGAAGCGGTCGAGCGCGAAGAGACACGGGGGGCGAGCGGGGCCTGGGACTGCATAGAAAAAGTGGTGCTGACCGCCTCGGGAGGCCCATTCCGCACCTGGGACCGCGAGGCCACCTTCATGGCCACACCTCAGCAGGCTCTCAAGCACCCTACCTGGAATATGGGCGCTAAGGTCACCATCGATTCCGCGACCCTCATGAACAAAGGGCTCGAGGTGATCGAAGCCCACTGGCTGTTCGGCGTGCCTTTTGACGATATCGAAGTCGTAATCCACCCTGAGAGCATCATACATTCGATGGTGCGCTTCGTGGACGGCTCGGCCAAAGCCCAGCTTGGTATCCCCGACATGCGCGTGCCGATCCAGTACGCGCTCACCCACCCTGACCGCTACCGCAATGAGGCTCACCCGCGTGCCGATTGGGCATCTCTGGGCGAGCTGCACTTCGAGGCTGTGGACCGCGAGCGCTTCCGCTGCCTTACTATCGCCTTCGAGGCGGGGCGGTTGGGCGGGACATACCCAACAGCGATGGCCGCTGCCGACGAGATCGCAGTGGCCGGCTTCCTGGCCGGGGAGATACGCTTCGGGGACATTCCTGGTATAATAGAGAAAGTGCTCGAAAAGCACGGCCATGTGGCCGAGCCGCGCCCCGATATTGCCGCCATCAAATGGGCCGACAATTGGGCTCGCCACGCCGCGGCAGAGATTATTCGGAGAACATAATGGACTTAAACTGGCTATGGGTTGTGCCCATCCTCGGGATACTGATTATCGTCCACGAGATGGGCCACTTTTTCAGCGCGATCTGGCTCGGCATTAAGGTTGAGGAGTTCGGCCTCGGCTTCCCTCCTCGCGTCTTTGCTATCCGCCGGAAAGGCATCGATTATTCACTCAACTTGCTGCCAATCGGCGGCTTCGTGAAAATAACGGGCGAGAACGGCGACTCTGACGATCCCGCTTCGTTCGGCAAAGCACCCGCCTGGAAGCGCATTATCGTGCTTGCCGCGGGCTCCTTTATGAACCTCGTGCTGGCGCTCGTTATCTTTACCGGGATGTCCATCGCGGGCACGCAGGTGCTCGATACCAGCATCGCTCCCATGACCGGCATAGCTTGCGTAGTCTGCTCCGGGCTGCCTCAGAGCGAGCCCGCTGCCCTGGGTGGTATGCAGCCCGGTGATAGGATCATCCGCATAGCGGGCCAGCCCGTCAGCGACGACACCGGGATCAAGAACCTTAGCAGCCAGAACGCGGGCAAGCCCACCACCTACACAGTGCTCCGCAACGGCAAGGAAGTTGATCTTACAATCACGCCCAACGCCACCTCACCATATCTTGGGGTCATCCTTACCCCCTGGCTGCAGCCCGCCACTATTGCTGCCGTGCATTCGGGTGGCGCTGCCGAAAAGGCGGGTCTTCAAAACGGCGATATCCTTGTCCAGGTTAATAACCAGCCGGTGGACAATACGGCTATGGCAACCTACCTGGTCAGCGAGAGCAAAGGCCCTGTCAGCGTCGTGGTTGAGCGCAACGGCCAGCGCATCGGCCCTCTGAACGTGGACCCCAACGCAATCGGCCTCTACAGGCCGTTCCGCACCGTCTACTACGGCCCGTTCGAGGCACTGGGTCGCGCCCTGGATAACACCTGGCAGGTCATCTCAAGCATACCGCAGGGCATTGCTCAGACCTTCGCGGGCCAGGGCAACGGCCCGGGCGTCACATCGATCGTTGGCATCAGCCAGCTAACGGGCGAGGTCGCTCAGGACGCCGGCTTCAATGGCCTGCTCAACTTGATGGCATTGCTTGGCATCTCGCTCTTCATGATAAACCTGCTGCCTCTGCCTGCTCTGGATGGAGGGCGTCTCCTCTTCATTCTCATCGAATTGGTGCGAGGCGGACGCCGCATCGCCCCAGAAAAAGAGGGTATGGTGCACTTCGCCGGCATGGTTGTGCTGCTCGCCCTCATGGCGATCATCACATTCTTCGATGTCAGTCGCCTCTTCGAGGGTGTGCGTTTGCTACCGTAAATCTAATCGACCCCAGTGGAGCACCTGCAAGGGCGTCCATCTCAACTAATTCCGCATAGCGGTTAAAACCGCGTGCTACGTCTACGAAGTCCGCCTACGCGGACTACTTGAGCCAACTAGATGCTTATTTTGTGGTACATTCTTGGCTTGGTAGTCCGCGTAGGCGGACTTTGTAAGACTAGCACGCGGTTTTAACCGCTGTGCGGTCGTGCGATCGTACGATGCCCCTACGCTTATCGCGGTTTCAGGCCTTAAAGGCTCGCTGCCATTCACAGTCTTGACAACCGCTTTCGCCGGGTTGATACTAGTTTCGAGATGTCAAGAGGAACTGCTATGCGAAGCGCGCGGATAGAAGAAACCGCACGGCTAACACCATCGATGGAGCGGGCGCTCGGACCCGATACATCCGGGCAGCCGCAAGCCATCGACCCGTTCGCTGAGGTGGCGGCTCTCTGCCCTATCGGTGCGCTCGACTCGGGCATGGGCGGCCTCTCTGTTGTGGCTGAATTGCGGCGTCTGCTCCCCGGTGAGGACATTATTTTCTACGGGGATAACGCCAACTGCCCCTACGGTGGGCGCAGCGACGAATGGCTGCGCGCTCGCGTATTGCAGGTAGCCGATTTTCTGCTGGAACAGGGAGCCAAGGCGCTGGTGGTGGCCTGCAATGCGGCCTCGGCTGCCGGGCTTGAGCACCTGCGCGCCGCTCACTCGCTCCCGATCATCGGCCTTGTGCCTGCCGTCAAGCCTGCTGCCATCACCAGTCGCAGCCGCACAATCGGTGTGCTCACCACCAAAGCCACCATGCGTGGCCACCTGCTGCGCGATGTGATCGAGCGCTTTGCCGACCCGGAAGGTGTTGAAGTAGTGACCGTCGCCCCCGATGGTCTCGTACAAGCCGTCGAGCGAGGCGACCTGCATACCCCTGACACGGCCCGCATAATCAGTGAGGCTGTTTCGCCAATGCTTGAACGCGGGGCAGATGCCATTGTGCTCGGCTGTACCCATTTTCCGTTCCTCAAGCCCCTCATTGTCGAATTGACCGGTGGCAACGTGCAGGTCATCGACTTCCGGCGAAGGCGTGGCCCGCCACACCGCCAACGTGCTGCGCGCCCGCCACCTCCTCCACCCACCTGGCGATTCCGGCACACTCACGGTCTACACGAGCGCTGAGGCGGATGCGGTCCGCTCTCTGGTCTGGAGTCTGGTGGGGGAAGAGGTCGAGGTCAGACATGACGACGCCAACCCACCGGCCCGTCCGCTCGCGAATGACGCCTTCCCTGGAGTGTAGACCCGTTGCGCCCCCTTGCACTCTTTCTCGATGATGGCGGTGTCATAAGCGATAACCACGTCCGCGTCGAGCAGTGGCGACCGCTTGTTGCCCGTTATTTCGCGCCCGTACTTGGTGGCGAGCATGAAGCATGGGAGCGCGCCAATTTGCAGACTATAACCGCTATCCTGGAGCATAACCCGTGGCAGCAGCGCCTCAAGGCCGCCCCCGACTACGACGCCTTTGAGCGTGCTTACTTTGTGGATTGGCTAGATTCTATGTGCAAAATTGTAGGCGTGCCGGTCCCCTCCCACGAAAGAAGCATTGAGCTAGGTCGCGCCGCCACTGCCTGGATCCTCCCTCAAATTCGCGCTTACTATCCGGGTGCTGTGGATGCTATCCGCACCCTACACAGCCAGGGATACCGCCTCTATACTGCCTCCGGCGAACCCTCCTCGGACCTGCGTGGGTATTTAGCAGGGACGGGTGTGCTAGATTGCTTTGAACGCCTCTACGGCCCCGACCTCGTGCAGACCTTCAAGGCCAGCCCCCACTTCTACACACGCATCCTTGCCGACGCCGGAATCGATCCCGCTGCCGCCCTAGTCATCGATGACAATCCCCACGCCGCTGCATGGGCTTCACAGGCGGGGGTACGCTGCATATTGGTGAGCGCTCAGCAGACGGAGGAATCCCGCTGACATGCCGGCGAGCACCAGTCATCCCGGCTCTCGCTGATCTGCCCGCCCTTCTCGCCTCCACAGATTGGCAGGACGCATGGGCCGAGCGAACCGGCGCAAACGCAAATAGGAAGCGATGAGAGTCCTCTGTATTGATGTCGGCACAGGCACCCAGGACATCCTCCTCTTCGACTCCTCCACCGAGATCGAGAACTGCGTGCAGATGGTGATGCCCTCGCCCACCCAAATTATAGCTCGGCAAGTGCGGGTGGCTACGGAGGCGCGCCACACCCTCTTGCTGTCAGGAGTAACGATGGGCGGTGGGCCGGGGGCGTGGGCTGTCGAGGACCACATCAAAGCGGGGTTGCCGGTATATGCCACGCCCGATGCTGCACGTACCTTCGATGACGATTTGGAGCGCGTAACGGCGATGGGCGTGCAGGTAATAGACGCCACGCGGCTCGCCGACCAATGGGGGAAGCTTGGGCCCGACAAAGCCACCCTCCTGCAGATGCAGGACGTCAACTTATCCGCTATTGAGGCTACATTGCTGGCATTCAACGAGCCTGCGGAGTATGATGCCCTGGCGATAGCTGTATTCGACCACGGCGCGGCACCTCCGGGCTACAGCGACCGCCGCTTTCGCTTCGACTACATATCCCAACAGCTTGCCGAATGGGGCGACGACCCTGTCGAGCGCGCCCTGGCGGCTTTCGCATCGCCCGCCGCCTCGGTCCACCCCGACCTCACACGCTTGCTGGCGGTGCGCTCCACCGTGGCGGGAAGCGCGCTCGCTTCCTTGCCTCTATTGTTGATGGATACCGGCCCCGCTGCCCTGCTCGGCGCGCTGGGCGACCCGACGGTAAGGGCGGCAGCTCAAGGCAACGCTATCTTTGTCAACGTCGGCAATTTCCATGTACTGGCATTCCATATTGTCGAGGACCATATACGCGCTCTTTTCGAGCACCATACAGGCCTGGTGGATGGGCCCAAGTTGGTGCGCCTTATTCGCGCGCTCACCGACGGGACGCTCACCAACCAGGAGATATTCGACGATAGCGGTCACGGCGCGCTCAATCTCGCGGAGCCGCTGCCACCCGACGAGCCGCCCACACTCTGCATGGTCACAGGCCCTCGCCGTAGCATGCTGGCCGGTGTTGAAGCGCCCTGGCCTGTCTATATGGCCGTTCCGCACGGCGACATGATGCTGGCAGGCTGTTACGGTCTGCTGCGTGCTTACGCCGCCCATTTTCCGGAGAGCGCCGGCGAGATACTGGGGCGGCTCGACCCTGGGCGGAAATGAGAAATGAGAAATGAGAAATGAGAAATCGGGATCTCATTTCTCATTTCTCATTTCTTGGAGGGAATGATACAGAAACCAATGAAGCATTTCGGCATCACTGATCCCAAATTTGAAGAGTACATGGAGTCCCTCACGCCTGTGAGCGAGGGCGTGCTAGCCGATATGGAGGCGCATGCGGCGCGCGACAACGTGCCTATAATCGGCCCGGTAGAAGGACATTTCCTGTACACGTTGGCCGTGGCTTTGAAGGCAAAGGATATTCTCGACGTGGGCACGGCGATCGGCTACTCTGCGCTGTGGCTGGGTCTGGCCGCCCGAAAGAATGAAGGGCGTGTGGTCAGCCTCGAGAACGACCCGGACCGCGCCTCGTGGGCCGAAGCCTATTTCCGCCAGGCCGGCATGTCGGGTGTGTGCGCTGTGCGGCGCGGCGATGCGCTCATCCTGATGAACGGCATGGAAGAGAGCTTCGACCTGATCTTCCTGGACATCCTCACCCAGTTCGACCACGCCGGCACCGCGCTAGAATTGCTCGATCTATCCGTGCGCCGCTTGCGCCCCGGCGGTGTGCTCCTCTCCGACAATGCCTTCCGCTCTGGCCAGGTCCTCACGCCCGCCAACTCAACGCCCTCCACGCAGGGCATAGCCGCCTTCAATGAAGCCATCGCCAGACACCCGCGGCTGACGTCAACTTTCATCCCGCTTCGGGACGGTATTTCGTTCAGTGTCAAGACCGGATAGACGACCGAAGGCGGATTGAAACGTGAAACGTAACCGCCAAGACGCCAAGTTCCGCCAAAGGCCGCTAAGATTATCATTGTTTACCAAGGTCGCCAAGATTTCTATAGTTCATAACCAAAATATTCCTCGGTGATCTCCGAGTACGCCATGCTCTCGGTGATGCAAACCCGTAAAAACCTTCGTGCTCTTCGTGCTCTTCGTGCTCTTCGTGCGTTCAAAACCCGTAAAGACCTTAGTGCTCTTGGTGTCTTGGTGGTTCAACCCGTAGAATCCTTGGCGTCTTGGCGTTGAAAAATACGGTCATCCGTCTATTGACAACTGACTAATTACAAGGGAGTTTTTAATGACCGCCGATCCCAAACACAATCCTGAGCGCAACCCGGCAATTCTTGTCGAGGTGACGCGGGGACCTATTGTCGAATCTGTGCACTATGGCGTGATTGCAGTATCCGACGTGGAGGGCAATCTGCTTGCGTGGGCGGGCAATCCTGGCGCGGTAACGTATTACCGCTCTTCCTCCAAGCCTATCCAGGCGATGGCGCTGGTCGAATTGGGCGCTGCGGACCATTTCGGGCTGACCGAGAGCGAGATCGCTATCGTTTGCGGCTCGCATGGCGGCGAGGAGATACACATCCAGGCTGTGCAGAGCATACTGGGCAAGATCGGCTGCGGTGTAGATGCGCTGGCGTGCGGGGCTCACCCTCCCCTGGATATAGAAGCAGCCCGCGCCATGCTGGAGCGTGAGGAAGCGCCAACGGCCATTTATAACAACTGCTCAGGCAAGCACGCCGGCATGCTGGCCCTCGCCCGCTTCAACGGTTGGCCAATAGGTGGCTACGAGAATCCCCGCCACCCGGTACAGCAAATCATGCTCCAGACTGTAGCCGACTTTGCGAGCCTGAGCCCCGACGAGGTGCCCGTGGGCGTGGACGGCTGCGGGGTTTGCACCTTCGGCATCTCCGTGCACAGGATGGCGCTCTCTTTTGCCCGGCTAGGGCAGCCTGAATACTGGCCTGAGCCTCGACGCACGGCAGTGCGCCGGATTACCGCTGCCATGACCCGCCACCCCGAGATGGTTGCCGCACGCCAGGGCCGGATTGACACCGATCTGATGATGGCTGCCGGGGGCACCCTGGTCGCCAAAGCGGGAGCCGAGAGCCTCTTTTGTGTCTCAAAGCTGGGCACCGGCAGCGAGCCTGCCACCGGTTTCGCGCTCAAGCTGCTCGATGGCGATGTCAGCGGGCGCGCACGCAACCCCGCTATAGTGGAGGGACTGCGCCAGGCCGATTTCCTGCACGAAGATGCCCTCAATAAGCTTGAGAAATACTGGATGGAAGAGGTCCGCAACCGTCCCGGCGACGTCGTAGGCGTTGTGAGACCTGCGTTCACCCTCGGTGTGCAGTAGACGACGAGGGGCTAGTGGCTAGTGGCTAGTGGCTAGGAACCGACGACCGCTGACCCCTAGCCACTAGTGCAGGATCAGGACATCTGTTAGGGAAAGAGGGGGTGCAGGGGTGCTCCCCTGCCGGGGTTTGGGGTGTCCCCAAAATCCCTCCATTGCTAATAGGTAGGCTGAAGGCGCACTAGCCCCTAGCCCCTCGTCTACGAAATAAACCTCTCCACCATATCATCCTCGTCCTGGTAAGAGTTGAGGGCGGCATGCTGCTCGGTCCTGACGCCGCCCACAAAGACCGATTCGACCAGGTTCACCCCGAAGTGGTAGGCTATATGGCGGTGGTTGGGCGCGTTCCAGATGACGATGTCGGCCAGCTTGCCTTCTTCCAGGCTGCCAAGTAGGTGGCCCCGATTGAGCGCGTGTGCGCTGTTGATGGTGGCGGCCACAATCGCCTCGCCGGGTGTCATCTTCATTTGCGAGCAGGCCAGTGAGATCATCAGAGCCAGATTTTCCGAAGGGCATGTGCCGGGATTGCAGTCGGTGGCCAGCCCCACAGGCACACCCGCATCTATCAGTGCTCGCGCGGGCGCGTATTCTTTGAGGCCGAGACCCAGCGGTGTGCCGGGAAGGAGCACCGCCACGATGCCCGCCTTCTTGAGCGTCTCGATATCCTCCGGCTCCATCACCAGCAGGTGGTCCGCTGACGTCGCGCCCATCTCTGCGGCGATCTGTACCGCCCCAACCCTGGCGAATTCGTTGGCGTGCAGGCGCGTGCCCAGGCCGAGATCTTTTGCCCTCTGCAATATCCTGCGCGTCTGCTCGGCAGTGAAGGCTCCCACGTCGCAGAAGACGTCGCACCACTCGGCCAGCCCTTCTTCGGCAACCGTGGGCAGCATCTTCTCAATAATCAGATTGACATAATCATCGGCCCTGCCTGCGTATTCTTCCGGCACCGCGTGCGCGCCCAGGAAGGTGGCGGCTATGCGGGGGCCGCTGCCTTCTTCGCGCATCTCGATGTTGAGGTCGCGGACCGCCCACAGACTTTTGAGCTCGGCCTCTTCGGACAGCCCGTACCCGCTCTTTATCTCAACGGTGGTGGTGCCGTAGGCGAGCATCCGCATCAGGCGGGCGCGGGTAAGCTCTTTCAGCTCTTCTTCGCTCGCGAGGCGGGTGGCCCGCACTGTGGACATGATACCGCCGCCCGCAGCCATGATTTCGAGGTACGTGGCTCCCTTGAGGCGCAGCTCGTACTCTTCATCGCGCCAGCCCGCCCATACAAGATGGGTATGCGCGTCCACCAGCCCAGGCGTGACCGTCTTGCCCGAGGCGTCGATCATGAAGGTCTCGTCGTCTCTGAACTTCGGGAATAATATCCTCTGTTGCGCCCACGCCGAGGATACGCTCGCCTCGTATAGCCACAGCTCCGTAGGGGATGACGCCGGCGTCGGCCTGCGCCACTCCTGTGCGCGGCCCGCCATTGTCGCCCGCGCAGGTCAGAAGCTCTGCCGCTGAATGGATTATCAGTGAGGCCTTGTTCTTCGTCATCCCTTTTCCACCCCCTCGCGCTCGCCCAGCTCGCGGAAGACCGACATTATGTTCTGCTCCACAGCGCTTTTGCCCACGCGGATGGCGTTCTTGATAGCCTTGGCGTTCGAGCGGCCATGCGGCTTGATGAGGATACCGTTCACACCCATCACAATAGAGCCGCCGTATTCCGCGTAGTCGAGGCGGCCCGCGATGCTGCGGAAGTTAGAGCGAAGGCCTGCCGCCAGCAGCTTTGTGGGCAGCGATGAGGTAAGCTCGGCCCTGAGCAGGTCGAAGATCATTTTTGCCGTGCCCTCCACGGTCTTCAGAATGACGTTGCCCGTGAAGCCGTCCGTAACCACTACATCAGCGATGCCGGTAGGGATGTCGTTGCCCTCGATATTGCCGATGAAGTTGAGGCCGCTCTGTTGCAGGAGAGGAAAAGTCTCGCGCACAAGCTCCGAACCTTTGACCTCCTCTTCGCCATTAGAGATTAGGCCCACACGTGGGTTCGGTACGCCCAGCACGCGCTCTGTGTAGATGGATGCCATGCGCGCCCACTGGACGAGGAAATAAGGCCTGGCATCAGGGGTCGCGCCCACATCCACCAGGAAGACTTTGCCAACGTTGCCCATCGCCGGGAAGGGCACGCCCAGCGCGGGGCGGTCTATCCCCTGGATGCGGCGCAAGATGAACGTACCGCCCGCCACCACAGCGCCCGTGTTGCCCGCCGACACTACAGCGTCCACTTTGTTATCGGCCAGCATCTGGAGGGCCACCGAGAGCGACGAGTCGCGCTGGCGACGCCATGCAGTGGAGGGAGTGTGCTCGTCCATCGGGATGACGGAGGCGGCAGGCTCGATAGGGAGCGTGAGGCCGGATATATCTGACCTGGCAAGCTCCGCCTGCAACACCTCGGGTTTGCCGACAAGCACAATCTCAATGCCGTATTCGCGGGCGGCCAGCACAGCGCCCTGCACGGTTTCAACAGGGGCGTCGTCCCCACCCATCGCATCGAGCGCAATTCTCATCGGCGCAAACCCTCAACCTCTGGTTACTATTTTCCGATTACGTGTCCCGCGTGCACTCAGATCATGAGCACGCGCACGCGCATCCAGGGGAGCATAACTCTGCTCATTATACAGTGTAGTCAGGTAAGCCGCTACGCAGTCAAGCAAGCGTATGCGTTCAGATTAAAGATGTAGGGGCAGACCCACGTGTCTGCCCTGATGGGGTTGCAGATTCTCTATCCGACCAGGGCAGACACGTGGGTCTGCCCCTACAAGATCTTCTCCACCCCAAGTCTGAACGCTTACCGGGCAAGCTTCCAGGAAAGGACTTGTGCACCAGGAGAACCCCGATCGCTAGGCGCTGTGCCAGGGTTGGATTTGTCATTCTGAATGAGTTGCCAGCTAAATTGTTGGCCATATGAGTGCCCGCTTAACCTTATTCTTTCCGGAGGGGGAATTTTGTCGCTAAGATTTATAATGGGGGGTTTGCGGGTAGTGATAAGGGGGGGGAGCGCCTTTTTTTTGTTATTCGAGGGAGGAGGATTGGGGGGAGATGATGCTTGGATCCAGGCACATTACTGCTCATGGTGATTCTCAACGCTCCTCTGAAAGAAGGGGTGCAGGGGCGGCTAACCCTGCCTGGGCATGGGTGTCCCCAAATCTCCCTCCTATTTTATTGCCGGTGGTGGCCCAAAGCGTCATGATTACTCGGAATGACAAGGCATAGTCGGTCGGCTCTCCCAGGGCATTTCCTCCACTTTGCATCAGCCCTGACTCGTGTGCCCGGCCTGGTTGACCTGTGTCGCATCTCTGTGCTAGCATATTATCGGTGGTCGTTATTGTCGTGAGATGATAACAGGTCGGCCGGAGCTCGATGAATTGCGGATTGCGGATTGCGGATTATTCTTCACCGCCAAGACGCCAAGTTCCGCCAAGGTCGCCAAGTTTTTAAGGCAACCGCAATCCGCAATCCGCAATTGGAACGTCCGCAATCCGTAACAGGGGATAATTATGCGGTCTGTGCACGCCCCCGCTTGTGACAATTGCGGGGCACCTATTCGGGTGAGCGCAACCGCCCGGCAGGTAATCTGCGGGGCGTGCGGCGCGAGGCTTTTCGTCGTGCGCGCCGGAGAAGACGTTTCCACACGGATAGCAGCCGTTACAGGCCCGGCGAGCTTTGGGACCGGTACTCACGCCAATACTAGAAACGTTGCCGGGAGCAATGGACAAACGGACACGAAGCCTCTGCTCGAAAGAAACGGCCGGGCCGGCACGGAGAAGAGTGCAGACCCCGAATCTGCAGATATTCTTGTCAAGAGCGCTCAAGAATCGCCGGCTCAGACCCCACCCTTGCTTGAGGCTCAGCCGGAGCCACAACCCGAGCCTGTAACAGGCACGCTTCCAGCAATCGTGGAGCGACCTGCGGGCGGGAGACGGAGCAATCCCCACCCCGTGCTCGCTGTTGCCGGTGGGTTTGCGGGCGTCGCACTTGCGGCGGCGGGCGAATGGCTGGTCGAGTTGCACGACACGGGCCAGCTTAGCCTGGTTCTTTACCTGGCGGGCATCGCGATCTTTGCCGCAAGCGCGTGGCTTATGCAACCTGCCGCGAGCGACCTGCCTCAGCCTTCGTTGGTAACGGCGCAGGACGGGGCACGACAAAATCGTGTGCGGGCCTGGGCAATAGTTGTTGTCGGCACTATCGCGGCAGTTGCACTGAACGTGACTGCCGCTCTCATGATCAAAGACCAACTCGATTCGATACCGGGCATCTATCTGTGGCTTGCGAGTTTATTGCTCATCGGCGCTACCGGTATCGCTGCGGGCGGGCTGTTTGGTTGGTCGCCCCGGTGGAGAGGCGGCATAATACCTGCCGGTCGCAACGGGCGGATCGTTCTGCTTGCCGTGGTAGTGATTATCCTCGTGGTGGCTTCGGCCTCCCGGCTGATCGCCCTGGACAAGATTCCCATAGGCATAAACGCGGACGAGGGGGATCGCGCTTCGACCTCCATTCAAATCGTGCGCGGCGACGATACTGCCAGTATTTTCGACAGCGGATGGTACTTCATTAGCAATATGTATTTCTGGCTTATGGCCCAACTGATGAAGATTATCGGCATCGGCTTCGCGCAGGCACGGGTGTTCGGCGCGCTTGCGAGCATCGTCTCGGTTGCCACTGTAACCTGGATAGGCATCCGCCACTTCAGTGTTCGGGTGGGCCTGATAGCCGGCGGGCTACTCTCGCTGCTAGCACTATCGCTGCAATTCGCCAGGGAGACCAGCGAAGCGGGGCCGACCGCGATGTTATGGGCTATAAGCATCGCCCTGATGCTGGAAGCTGTGCGCACAGGCAAGTTGTGGGCGTGGATCGGATCGGGCCTTGCGGGGGGATTTTCGCTATATTTTTACCCCTCCGCCCGGCTCTGGGCTGTGCTGGCAGCGGGCTTCACAATTTATCTGCTGGTCCACGGCCTGGGCGGAAAGCGGTTGGAAATTCTAAGAGGCGCGGCGTTCGCCGGGCTTGGCTGCCCTCATGATTGCCGGCCCTTTCCTTGTACACACCCTGCCGGTTTTCGGCCCGCCCGGCGAGCTGGACATCTTTACGGTGCGCGCCCAGGAGACCACTATCTTCAATAGCGACAACCCCACCCGCCTCAGCTACTATGATCCGAGCTGGAACAGCGTGCAACTGGTTGCGGCGCAGGTGAACCACTCGGTGGGGATGTTCAACCAGTACCACGATGACGGCGGATTCTGGCCGACAGATCATCCGGTGTTGTACGGGGTTCCCTCCTGGGCAGTCTTACTCACCGTTCTTACACTGCTCGGTGTGGGATGGGTGTCAACCCGATGGCGCGATCCTCGATTTGTGCTGCTGGCCATCTGGTTCTGGACAGGGCTTGCCGGGGTGATCGTGACCGTCGAGACACCTAACGTGCAGCGGTTTGCGGCAGCCGTACCCGCGCTCGCTCTCTTCCCCGCCCTGGTGCTCGATAGCCTCGCCTTGCGGGTAGAAGCCTTCTTCGCAGACATAAGATGGGCGGAAAAATTGAGAGTACCCTGGCTGGCGAGCGGGGCGATAGCCGCTGTCACTCTTTTTCTGGCCTGGACGCAATACGACTTCTACTTCAATGTCTATGGCAACACCGACCGCTGGCCCCAGCCCACGATGCAGGGCAATTCGGTAAACGACCAGGGCACCGACACACTTGTGGTGAGTGTTGCCCGCGAATACCACCAGGTGAACTCGGGATGGGTGCGCCTGCTGGCACCTTACACGCCGCGCGGCGGCGACAGAAACCCTGGTCACGATGTTCCTCTGGACGTCAGCGCGGATAAGAATCTCTCTTTCATGCTCTACCCCGGCCAGACCCCTTATCTCCCTTATTTACGCTCTATCTACCCCGGTGGAACATCCATCCCCTACACCACCACCAGCGAGGGGTTGGTAGTGGACATATACAGAGTTCCCCAGGATAAATGGTCCGCCACCCAGGGAGCCATGGCGTACGTTGGGCAGGATAGCCCCGTCAAGGTGGGGGCGCTCGGGGAGGTACCGCCCGGTGTTACCGCTTTTCCCACCACCATCCGCTGGACGGCGGGCTTGAGGGTGAGCAACTATTGGAACTACGAATTTAGAGCGCCCGGCGTGCCAGCCAGGCTGACGATCGACGGCGTGCAAGTGCTCGATAGTGCCGGCGGTACGCGAACACAGGCCACAGTGTCTCTTGCCATGGGCCTGCACTTCGTAGAGTACCAGGCTACGCTGAGTGACGCCGGCCAGGCGGCCAAGCTGGAATGGGCGGCGCAGCCTGAAGAAAAAACGGCCGCATCATCTGCTCAGCCTGCCTGGTCTGCGCCTGCGAGCAAGGATTTGTATGCTAGCATGACAGGACCGCAGGGCTTGCTCGGGGTACTACAACCCCATGACGCCGGTACGCAGCTTCCCGCGCAGCAGCGGCTGGATGGCGCGCTGGCTTTTTGCTGCCCGACCGACCTGACCGGTATAGCAGGCAAGCCGTTTACCGTGACCTGGACAGGCACCTTGACAGCACCTGCCACAGGTGTCTATTCAATGACTTTGTTCACGCAAGGCGCGCTCGACCTCAAGGTCGACGGCCAGGTGATAATGCATGGCGACGGCTCGTCGGACGCCACCCTCGAAGCCGGCCCTAACCTCACCGCGGGGCCACACGCGGTCGAAGTGGACATGGACGTCAAGGGTGGGCCGGGTGGCATCGAGTGGATATGGACGCCGCCGGGTGGAGAGCGCTCGATTGTGCCGCCCTCTGCCCTCAGCCCGCCGGACCACGCCGGGATCGGCAACGAGTTGCCACAGGCCGCCCTCGACCATCCCAGCGAACAGCCCGCAGAGGCATCGCCGCTAGAAACCGTGCCCTGATGTGCGTAGAAGACCCGCGGCGGTCGTGGCCCAAAGGGTCATAATTGCTCCTCCGAAAAAGGGGTGCAGGCATCTCCCTGCCGGGGCATGGGCGTCCCCAAATTCTCTCTATTCACACAAGTTGGGGACAAAGGGGTACAGGGGTCTCCCTGCCGGGGTTTGGGGTGTCCCCAAGTTCTCTATTTTTCTCATAGGTTGGGAGGGGGTGCAGGGGATACCCTGCCGGGGTTTGGGGTGTCCCCAAATCTCCATCCTTTATTTTCATTCGTGATGGCGGCCCGCAGGGCCATGATTACTCACAATGATAGGGGCAAGCGGGCCCTCTTTTACCCAACAACGATCGCATGCTTGCTCCGGGTGTTAGCACCTTCCGAGTACGCCGTATAGCAATATAGTCCTATGTGCTCCCCTCAGAAAGTCTGCGGAAATACTATTGCTATGCCTTATTGCCCCCGTCTATAATTGATTTGCCGCACGTTCCCATCCGTTTCGCTGTAAATTTCATATCTGCCCCTGCTCATACCACTGAGAGCTTGGAGGCAGTAAGCGACCGCCTGGCAGCGCGTCCTCCCCTACGCACTCTCGCCGATAGCCCCGACTATGGTCGAGCCCATATAACCGTGGGCGCATGTGCGTCTACGCCGCTCTCCGATTTTGCCGGACTACATTGCATTCCATAATTCGTCGCATAACTTCCGTGGTTGCAAGTGTCGCACTCGTCGTTGCAATCATTCTGTTCTATTGCATAGAAGGAGAAAAACGATGACAAAGGATCCTGAAAGATCTGGAGCCATATTCAATGGAGGGCGTAAACGATGACCAGACGTTCGTTGGTAGGTCTCCTGGCCGCTCTGATGATGCTGGTCGCACTGGTAGTTATGAATAGCGCCGTGACTGCCGCCGTTGGCGGGAGCGTCGCGTCCAGCGCTGCCTCGACCTCGGGGCCGGGCAAAATGACGCCCACATGGGGCAAATCGGTAAAAAACGATACCTCGCCTCCGTTGCGCGAAATACCTCCCGTCAAGTACGCGGGAGGCACCGAGCATGAAGCGAACGCTAATCCTTTTATCTCTGACGCCCATAGCGATGTCAAAGATAGTGTTGTACAAAACTTCATGGCCCCGCTCGCCATGCCTACGCCTATCCTCAACTTCGACGGCATAGGGTTCCCAGGGGTGAATTGCAACTGCGCTCCGCCCGACACCGACGGAGAAGTGGGAGCCACCCAGTACGTTCAGATTGTGAACAAGGGCTACCAGGTGTTCAACAAGACCACCGGTGCCTCCGTGTTCGGACCCGTAGATATCGCGACCATCTGGAGCGGCTTCGGTGGCGTGTGCCAGACCAGCGGCGACGGCGATCCTGTCGTCTTATACGACCAGCTTGCTGACCGCTGGGTGGTCAGCCAGTTCGCCGGCTCAGGTACACCGACAGACGAGTGCGTGGCGGTCTCTACTACCAGCGACGCCACGAGCAGCTACCATCGCTACGACTTCCACCTGGGAAGTAATTTCTTCGATTATCCCAAGCTCTCAGTCTGGCCCGACGCATATTACCTGGCCGAGAACGTATTCAACGCTGCGGGCACCGTTTACCTGGGGCCGGAACCGTTTGCTCTTGACCGCAACGCGATGCTGGCCGGCACCGCAGCCACAGTTGTAAGTTTCGCGCCTCTATCCACAGCGCTCAGATTTATGCTGCCCGCCGACCTGGACGGCTCGGTTCTGCCGCCCAGCGGAGCGCCCAACCCATGGCTCAGCACCGCCGGCAGCTCCTGGCCCCTTTATCGCTTTCACGTCGATTTCGTCACGCCTGCCAACAGCACTTTCACCCTGGGCAGCAACCTGGCCGCGGCAGGCTATACTCAGCTTTGCTCGAGCACCCGTAGCTGCGTTCCCGAGTTGGGTGGCGAGAACCTTGATGGCATCGGCGACCGGCCCATGTTCCGCCTGGCCTACCGGCGTTTCAGCGACGGACACGAGGCTTTGGTGGGCAATCTCAGCGTCAGCTCGGGTGGTGTGTCGGGCATCCGCTGGTTCGAAATCAATAACGCCACCTCCGGCACGCCCGGCTTCACACAGCAAAGCACCTACCAGCCCGACACCACCTGGCGCTGGGTGGGCAGCGTAGCGATGGATACCCTGGGCGATATGGCTCTCGGCTTCAGCGCTTCCAGCAGTACGATCAACCCACAAATCAGGTATGCGGGCAGGCTCTCTACCGACCCGGCCAACGTCCTGTCGCAGGGTGAAGCGCATTTGTTCGATGGCACCGGCTCGCAGGGAAGCGGCACGGGCAACAGATGGGGCGACTACAGCGACATGACGGTAGACCCGGTCGACGACTGCACATTCTGGTACACGCAAGAGTATTACCAGACAACCGCCGCGTTCAACTGGCGTACGCGGATAGGCAACTTTAAGTTCCCCGGCTGCACCACGGGCGGCTCTACCCCCACGCCGACAACTACAAATACGCCCACCAACACCCCAACCCGCACGAACACGCCGACCAACACACCGACCAACACACCGACCAATACACCCACGCACCAATACACAGACGAATACAGTAACAGGCACGCCGACCAATACCCCTACGGGCACCAACACAGCCACCATACGCCGCACCACACACCGACCAGCACGCCGACCAGCACTCCAACGGATACACAGACGAATACAGTAACAGGCACGCCGACCAATACCCCTACGCGCACCAACACAGCCACCAATACGCCCACCATCACGCCCACAAATACCTCTACTCATACGAACACACCGACCAACACTCCGACGATAACACCAACCATAACACCCACGAACACTCCTACAGGCACAACAACGCACACGCCGACGATCACCCCGACTGGTACGGCTACCCGTACCAACACACCTACAAATACACCTACCGGTACGTCGACCAATACGTCCACCGTCACTCCCACCAGTACAAACACTTCTACCGGCACGGCTACGCACACGCCAACCGTAACGCCTAGCAACACGGGGACGAATACACCCACCCCTACCCGCACCAACACGCCCACGAACACAGCCACCAATACGCCTACAGATACCCGAACGAACACTCCGACCAACACTCCAACCAACGGACCCATCAACACGCCTACGGGCACACGGACGAACACGCCGTCGAATACGCCAACCAACACTGCGGTAGCATCAACAGGCACCCCGACCGGCACGCCTACCGGCACCTCCACCGCTACCGCACCTCCACCGGCACCGCGGTGGCGACCTCTGCCGGCACGTCAACTCCTACCTCAACGGCTACCAATACGCCTGTAGCTACCACCCAGCCGACCAACACGTCTACGGCCCAGGTACCAACCCTCACCCCTACAGCCTGCACGCTCACGTTCACCGACGTGCCTGTTGGTAGCACCTTCTACCCCTACGTGCGCTGCCTGGCTTGCCTGGGCATCATCAACGGCTACCCTGACGGCGCCTTCAGGCCCGGAAATAACGTTACAAGAGCCCAGCTTTCCAAAATCGTGGCCAATTCTGCCGGACTGGCGATTGTACAGACCACACCCTTATTCCAGGATGTGCCGGTGGGCTCTACGTTCTTCCAGTACATTGACAGGCTGGCAGCCCGCGGCTATATCAGCGGGTACGGTTGCGGCGGGCCAGAAGAGCCTTGTGTGCCACCTGCCAACCTCCCCTACTTCCGTCCTAACAACAACGCCACGCGAGGACAGATCTCGAAGATCGTGAGCAACGCCGCAGCCTTCAATGACACGCCAAGCGGGCAGCAATTCCAGGATGTACCGATTGGGAGCACATACTACGCGTTCATCTACCGGTTGGTGTCCAGGCAGGTGATGTCGGGCTATCCGTGCGGAGCCTCACCGGCAGGGCCGTGTGTAACACCCGATAATCTGCCCTACTTCCTGCTCAACAACAACGCCACCAGGGGACAGACATCAAAGATCGACGCCAACACCTTCTTCCCTGACTGCAATATTCCTGACCGCAACATAAAGTGAAACCAACATCCGGTTGAGAAAAGCCGCTCTCTGCCCTCAGCCGGCCGGAGCACGCCGGGACCGGCAACGAAGTGCCACAGGCAACTCTCGTTGCCGGTCCCGGCGAACAGCTTGCAGAGCTGTCGATTTAGAAACGGTGCCTTGAGCCACGCAGAAAGCAGGCCCGGATAACAAGGTTGCTCCGGCTGTTGCCATCTTCCTAATACCGCTTATAGCAATATGGTCCTATGGCATCTCCCCAGAAAGTCTGCGGAAATACTATTGCTATGCCCTTTTGCCCGGTCTATAATTGAATTGCCGCACGTCTCTATCCGTTCAGTTGTAGATTCTTATCCAGTGTTCGCTCATATTCCTGAGAGCTGGCAGACGGTAGCTTAGCACGTGGCAGGCATTTTTCATACGCATTCGAACCGGCGGCCTTGACTATGGTAGCGTTCATATACGCTCCGGACCGGGTGCGTGACCTTTGTTCTCCCATTTGCCACGCTAAATAGCATACAACGCATTCATATTATGGCTTGCGTGATTGCATGCGTTCGTTTCGTCATGCAATCATTCTGTTCAACTGCAAGTAAGGAGAATATAGATGATAAAGGCACCTGAAAGATCGGGAACCCCATTTCAATGGAGGGCGCGAACGATGACCGGACGCAGAATCGGACGTACGTTGGCAGGTCTCCTGGTGGGCGCTCTGGTAGCGCTCGTAGCGCTGTTGGTTATGAACAGCGCCGTGGCTGCGGCTGCCTCGGCCGGCGGCAGCGTTGTGTCAAATGCCGGCTCGACGTCAGGGGTAGATAATCCGACCACCGAGCCTATCAGCACAGCTACCGCCCAGGAACCCACCAGCACGCCCACGGCCTGCACGCTCACCTTCACTGATGTGCCCATAGGCAGCACCTTCTACCCATACGTGCACTGCCTGGCTTGCCTCGGCATCAGCAACGGCTACTCTGACGGCACCTTCAAGCCAGGTAAGAACGTCACACGAGCACAACTTTCCAAGATCGTGGCCAACTCCGCCGGGTTGTCGGTTATCCAGACCACCCGGATGTTCCAGGACGTGCCGGTGGGCTCTACCTTCTACCAGTACATTGGCCGCCTGGCATCTCGCGGATATATCAATGGGTATTTTTGTGGAGGTCCTGGAGAACCATGCGTGCCTCCCGCTAACCTGCCCTACTTCAGGCCGAATAACGACGCCACAAGGGGGCAGATCTCAAAGATTATGAGCAATGCCGCAGGGTTCAACGACACGCCAAGTGGCCAGCAGCAGTTCCAGGACGTACCCGTAGGGAGCACATATTACGCCTTCATCTACCGGCTTGCATCGAGGCAGGCAATGTCCGGGTATCAATGCGGAGCGTCACCGGCAGGGCCCTGCGTATCAGCGACTCACTTGCCCTACTTCCTGCTCAACAACAACGCCACCAGGGGACAGACCTCGAAGGTAGACGCCAACACCTTCTTCCCTGACTGCAACATTCCTGATCGCAGCATAAAGTGAAACCAAACGTCCGGTTGAGGAAAGGAAAAAGCCGCCCGAGGGCGGCTTTTTCCTTTCCTCAACGGTTTCGCACTTAACAGCAAAAGGGTGGCTATATCAGCCACCCTTTTGCCCCGTGTGAGATAACCTTTAGCCACCTTCGATTAGACGCCGGTAGAAGCCCTGATCTTCGCGCATTGTCCAAAGAGAAGCAACGGGGTTATCGTTCGTCGCTCTGTTAGATGTTTATCTTAATCATCTAGCATGAGTATATCAGATGTGGAAAACCCACGCAATAGGTCTATAGTCGTATCCTTGGGTAGTACCTGCTGCCGAGTTTCGACCGGCACCGGAAAAGAGGACTATACGAGGGCGTTAATCAGCCCCCGCTACGCCTGCACCTAGCTGCTGAAGTCGGGCGAGGCGAGCAGGCTCCTCTGTGGGCAGCCATGGATCCTTGGAGAGAATCTCATAGGCTTTTTGTGCGTAAGGGCGCGCATCTTGAGCCTGTCCCAGGGCAATCAAGCATTCGGCTATTTCTTCGTTGCTCTCACCACTCTGCTGACCTGACGCTTCAATTTTAGCGAGAAGTCCGACCTGTATCTCGAGGGCTTCCTGAAGCCTACCAAGCGAGCGGAGTGTTCTGCCTATGCACCAGCGAGCGATCCTCGCTTCTTTTTCCTTACCGTCAGATTGCCGGCAGTCGTGTGATTTTTGGAAAGAGTTCTAATGCTTCGTCGTACCTGCCCTGGTCGTGGAAGGTCCAGCCAATGTTATTATAGAGTGATCCCAGCCAGGTGCGGGCACGCGCGTTCGTGCTCTGCTGCGCCATTGCAACTGCCTCGAGATTCCAGTCTAGCCCTTCGCTGGGTGATTTGATGATACCCATCATGTGTGCGGCATCCACTGCGAAATAGTCCGCTATTACACCTGCTGCTTGGGCAGTTGATATGGCATCAAGGAAGAGGGGGCGGGCTTTCTCCCGGCTGCCGGACGAATTGAATACCCTACCACGCTCCAGATAATAACGCGAGCGAGCTACCAACATAGCGGGCGTCAGTAAGGCTTCCGCCTGATCCAGTGTTCGGTGCGCGGCTTCGAAGTTGCGCTGCAAGCCTTGTGCGCGGGCAAGTTGAGTTAGGAGCTGCGCATAGTAATCAGCGTGGTGAGTAGTGTCGAATGTGACCATGAGCGCGCGGAATCGCTCTTCGGTTGCCGCAGGGTTGTCATAGTCCCACAAAGTATCAAGATTGGGTAACTTAGTATGTGCGCTTTGCATATAATATCCTCCAGACAGGTGCCGAGTTGTGCGAACTTCCGGAGGTTATTATAGCACAAACATTCTATATTATGCGGTACTCACCTCAGTGCAGGCTGGTCCGAAGTGACGACATTTTATACTAACCCTGCCAGCATGTCGTCTTCTTGCTCGGGGGCGGGCACTCGGCTCTCTACGAGGCTGTAATGTTCTTCGCCGAAGATGAGGGGGACTACGTCTTCGGGAACGCTCATGAAGAAGCCGTTTGGGTCGAATTGGGTACGGTGCTGGCGGGCGGATTGCATTTTGTCCATAGCGACAGCGGTCACATCAATGCGGGTAGTGGCCGGTGGCGGCACGTATGCTGGGGGCTTATCTTCTTCTTTGGGGGCTTCCTGCGCGGCTTCTACCTCTTGAACGTGCTCCTCTACACCTTCCTCCGTGCTCTGGTGTTCGGGATCGGGGTCGGTCTGCTCCTCTTCGCGGTCGAATGGCCACTTGATGCCTCGCTCCTGGAAGACTGCGCGGGCTTTCTCAAAACCCTCGTCGTTCCAATGGGTGTAATAGAGCTTGAGAGGTGCCCAGGGCTCGCCCAGCTCGGGCGCATAGAAGGGATCGCCTGCTTTCTCGAAGGCGGCGCGGGTGATGACATTGCATTTTATGTGGTCGGGGTGGCCGTAAGCGCCGTTCTCGTCGTAGGTGATCATGATTTGCGGCCTGTAGCGGCGCACCAGCATCACCAGCTTGCGAGTGGCTTCGTCAAGATCGGCATTATGGAAGTTATCGGGGTGCGCGTTGGCTTCTGTGTTTACCATGCCCGAGTCGCGATAGCCGAGAAGCTCAAGGTGGTCGATTTCGAGGAAAGCGATACCGCGCTTTAGCTCGCCCAGGCGGATCTCTCGCAGATTAGGGCGTGCGGCTTCCGGGTCGAGGTCGGGGTCATGGATTTCGCCCTCCTCTCCTCCCGTGGCGGTTACAAGCACAGTCTGCACACCACGCCTGTGGTACTGTAGGAGGGTGCCTCCCGTGAAAACAACCTCGTCGTCGGGGTGGGCATGGACGGCCATAATTGTGATGTCTTTTGTGTTGTAGGGCATTTGTTAACTCCAAAGTTGATTAGTCTTCTGTATATTCGGGTGCTGGGGGCGGGGATCGACCCGCCAACTGTGAGCGTTGCCTTCAGTATAGTACAAACCGGCAGGCCAATAAAGCAGCGGCCAGTATCAGGAGCCGCTGTCAGGAAACTTGCTCTCTTACAAGCAACAATGCCGCCCAGCCGGGCGGCATTGTTGTGGTTATGGCCCGTGTTGGGCGCTATTGCTATGGGAAATGAGGAGGAATCCTCAGTCCGCCGTTTCTTCGTACCTCTCCTGGTTTAGAGCCGTTTGTGTGGCGACGGGCCATATGAGCTCGCCTGTGATGGCGTGGCGTGGACCGTTGGTGAACAGCTTGAAAGCTGTTTCGAGCGGCAGAAAGCCGTCGTCATCGAAGCTATACCACGAGAAGTCTATGAACGTACCCTGGGATTCCAGCTCGTCCAATTCCATCCGCTTACCTCCTTGTAAGCTAGCGGCTGCGTCATTGCAGTCGTGCGATAAAAGCCTGGCTCTCCTCACTACATCGTGGGGTGAGCAACATATGTGGCTATAATAGCACAGATTGCTGTCCTTCGCTAGAGGCAGGGATAAGCGGAAAATCTGTTCGGAGAAGCAAAAAGAAAGAATTGGCAGCGCTGTGCTGCCAATTCTTTCTTTTTGCTTCTCCAGTCTGACGATACTCCGACGGTGGGTGCAGCTACGTGGGCGGGATAATTGCTTACGAACAACCATGCCAATTATGGGAGGAAGTTGCCCAGCATGACGAGCGCACCGAGAGCCGCCGGCGTGGCGCCTACATTACATCGAAAGTTTCGTAGACCGTGATCTTAGCACCGCCTTGTAGGACAGGGCAGCCTTTAGCCATTTCAACTGCCTCGTCGAGCGAGTTGGCGGCGATAATTGAGTAGCCGGAGTCCGTGGAGTCCCCCGCACCGTCGGTTACCGAGCCATCGCTTGAAATGGTTTTTGCCGACGGTGTGAAGGGATTGCCCCCATCCACCACGGCGCTACCAAGTCCGCCATACCAGGCACCCCACGCCTGCATAACCGCTCCCTGTTCGGCCTCGGTCTCGGGCATGCTGCCACCGCTGTAAAGTAATAGGTACTTTGCCATCGCTGTGCCTCCTGAATTTATTGGTGATCAAAGTATACATCTTCCCAGATGGGAGGAATGCCGTTACACACCGGTGATTGCCAGGCCGCGATTACCTGTTGAAGAGGCGCAACGCTATGTTGAGCACGATGGTAAGCAATAGACTGATGAGGATCATCGAGACGATAGGGACGGCGCAGGTGAAGCTGCCGTTCGTAATCGTTATATCGCCCGGCAGCTTGCCGAAGACAGAGCGTCCGAACAGGAGGAAGAGGCCGCCCAGCAGGACGACTACGATGCCGAGGATGATGAGGAGCTTGCCTATCTGGTCGAAGGTCATGGCTGTCGGGTCCTGTAGAGCCGGCCGGGCTATCCATTATGCCTGCGTGTTAGCACTGTCCTCAAGAGGCACACCTGAGGCGCACAAAGGGCACTCGGAGGGTGCCCAAAAGTTATATTCCATACTTGTGAGCTGTTCCAGGGGAATGTCGTGGCCGGCGCAGAAAGCAGCAGCCTGAGTGCCGAGGACCAGGAGCGCGCCCATACAGGCCGGGATCGCGCCGCACGCCTTGAAGGGCCGTGAAGGTGCCGCGAACCGCCGAGCCTGCGCTGATGACGTCGTCTACGATAGCGACAGATTTGCCTCGCACGCTTTTACAGAGGGCGTCAGGTAGCCGGTAGCCGAATGGGTAGAGGTCAGCCGGGTCAGGAGACAGGTAGCGTTCGGTGAAATAGAATTCGCTACCAATGGCAGCCGCCAACGATTGAGCAAGAAACGCCCCGCCTGTGAGTGGACCGCACACTGCATCGATCTTATAGCTGGCAAGGCGATTGGCCAGCTCGTCAACGAAAGGCCGGAGGCGGGCAGGCGAGAGGAAGAGTGGATCGAGGTCAAGCCAGAGGCCGCCATGATAGCCCGATTCGAGGCGGAAGTGGCCTTCCCTGGCGGATATGAGGTTGAGCAGCTCTTCACGCATTGGGTCTATTTTATCACGCCGGCAGTCTGCGAGGAAGGAGCGTCAGGCCCTGATTTTGTACTCGCCTCGGCCGGTGTGGGCTGGATTGACAGGGGTGTCGCGCTCCCAGCCTAGCGCTTCAGCCTCTTCTTTGGTTATGCGCACGGCGAGACTGTTGCCCCATTGTGCTACGTGCTTGGCTGACATAAATAGCTCCTGACTTGATAAAAAACCAGGGAGCAGATACGTCGTATCTACTCCCTGGTATATCAAGGCAATCGCCATTGTCAACGGGCTAGATATCCAAATTCTTCACATACGTAGCATGAGTCTGGATAAACCGACGCCTGGGGGCGACTACGTTGCCCATAAGCATGTCGAAAGTCTCGTCGGCGACCAGGGCGTCCTCGATGGTGACCTGGCCCATGGTCCTCGTTTCGGGGTTCATGGTGGTCTCCCATAGCTGCTCGGCGTTCATCTCGCCCAGACCCTTGTACCGCTGGATTGTGACCTTCTCCTTACCGATCTTCTTGATGGCCTCGTCGCGCTGCTGGTCGGTGTAGCACCAGTAGACCTCTTTGCCGCTGCCCACGCGGTACAGTGGGGGCATTCCGATGTAGAGGTAGCCGCCGCTGATCAGCTCGGGCATATGGCGGAAGAAGAAGGTGAGGAGCAGTGTCCTGATGTGGCTGCCGTCTACATCAGCGTCGGTCATGATGATGATGCGGTGGTAGCGGAGCTTGCTCGTATCCCAGAGGTCCGAGATACCTGCGCCCAGGGCGGTGACGAGGGCCTTTATTTGCTCGCTGCCCAGCATCTTGTCGAGGCGGGCTTTCTCCACATTGAGGATCTTGCCGCGCAGAGGGAGCACCGCCTGGCTGCGGCGGTCGCGGCCCTGTTTGGCGGTACCACCTGCCGAGATACCCTCCACAATATATAGCTCGGACTTGGCCGGGTCGCGCTCGGAGCAGTCGGCTAACTGGCCGGGCAGGGTGGACGACTCGCCTGCTCCTTTGCGTATCACGTCGCGGGCCTTGCGGGCGGCGTCGCGGGCGCGAGCGGCGGTGAGCGACTTCTCGACTATGCGGCGGGCGTCGCTGGGGTTCTCTTCCAGGTATTGCATGAGACCTTCGGCGGTGGCCTGCTCGACCACGTTCTTGATCTCGGCGTTGTTCAGCTTGCCCTTTGTCTGGCCCTCGAACTGGGGGTTGGATAGGCGCACGGATACGATGGCTGTGAGGCCCTCGCGCACGTCATCGCCTGTGAGGTTGGCGTCCTGGTCTTTGAGGATAGCGGCTTTGCGGGCGTACTCGTTGAGCGTGCGGGTGAGCGCGCCACGGAAGCCGGTGAGGTGCGCGCCACCGTCAATTGTGTGGATATTATTGGCGAACGAGAAGACCGACTCCGAGAAGCTATCGTTGTACTGGAGAGCGATCTCGGCGACCGAGGTGCCCACCTTGCGCTCGATGTAGATAGGATTAGCGTGGACGACCTTGCGGTTCTTGTTGAGGTGGCGCACGAAGCTCATGACGCCGCCCTCGAAGTAGAAGGTGATCTCCTCTTCTTTGCCGGGCCGCTCGTCTCGGAAGGTGAGCATGAGCCCCTTATTGAGGTAGCACATCTCGCGGAAGCGCTGCGAGAGGGTATCGTACTCGTAGTCGAGGTTGTCGAAGATGGTGGGGTCGGCGCGGAAGATGGTGAGCGTGCCGGTGTCCTCGGCCTTGCCTATGGCCTTGACCGGCCCTGTGGCCTTGCCTCGCTCGTACTCCTGCCTGAACACCTTGCCGTTCTGGCGCACCTCCACGCGGCACCACTCGGAGAGAGCGTTCACCACAGAAGCGCCCACACCGTGCAGGCCGCCCGACTGGACGTATGCTCCGCTGTCGAACTTGCCACCTGCATGGAGAGTGGTCATGACCACTTCGAGGGCCGATACCTTCATCTTGGCGTGGATGCCGGTGGGGATGCCGCGTGCGAAGTCGCGCACGGAGACGCTGTTGTCAGCGCCGATGGTGACGTTGATGCGGCTGCCGAAGCCCTGCATGGCCTCATCCACCGAGTTGTCAACTATTTCGTATACAAGGTGGTGCAGGCCGTGGATATCGGTGCCGCCGATGTACATACCGGGGCGCTTGCGTACCGGTTCAAGCCCTTCCAACACCTCAATGGATGTGGCGTCGTAATTCTTGGTTGCCAATTATTTTGTTCCTCCAAAATGCCGTTATACACAATCTATGGCTAATTATCGCTACCTGTAATTATACCACATTTTGGGCGGGTTTGCACGTAATTATAGAACAAAAGTTCTTTCATGTGCAAAGGATTATATTGTTCGGCTCGAATATGGAATGTTCGCGCTAAGCTTCAGCCTCATCGACCCAGGGGAAGCCCTTGGGGTTGCGGCGGATGCGCTCGCCCTGGATGCGATTGTTATGGGCGCGCACCTGGGAGAGGAAAGGGAAGTCGTCGGGGGTGATGTCCAGCCTGGCGAGGGGTTTGACGGCTACAAGGCTTGCCCATTGCTCCGACTCGGCTGTAATGCCCTCGAAATCGTCAGGCTCTTCCTGCTCGAACGTGGCCCTTGGGAGGACGTAGACGGTGCCGTTTCGCCAGGGGTTGTGCTCAAAGGCATCGTCGTTAATGGAGAAAAAGTAGTAAGGGACGCCCCAGGTGCCGTCGGATTGCAGCAATCGGAAGCAGGCGTTGGTGAGGGAGGTCACAGGGCCGTCACGGTTAGCAATGGCGAAGTATATCGGCCATATACCGTCGGAGGCAGCGTAAACAGCCCGGCGATTACCGAACTCCTGGCTATCATTGGATTGGCGGGGCTCGAATTCCTGGATGTCCGGATTGGCGGAGCCGTGGAGCAGCACGTCTTTTGTCTCACACAGGTAGCAGAGGAATTGCCATTTGGGAGCGCTAAGCGTGTAGTTGATGGCTCTTGCGCTGCCGTATCGGATCGAGTCGGCGAGGAGCTGATCAAATGCGGCGACTGTGAGGGCATCGAGCTCCATCGGAGGACGGGGTGGAAAGTAAGAGGGGAGTTTGATCGTGTCCATATGTGGGCTCCTTTCTGGTTCGAGAAGGGTCAAGACGCGGCACCTTCCGAGATCGGATGGGCGTTGCGGACGTGCAGGCTAGCGAAGGCCAATATCGAGAGGATGAGCATTATGCTGGCGAAGAAGAGAGCTGCATGTCACAAAACGCTCCCCTCATGTTTCTTTAACTGTGATGAGTGAAAATCTCAGTTGCAACCATATCAGACAATTCTCAAAAGGAAAGAGGTTAATAATGGCAAAGAAATCCAACGTTCCGACTTTTGTTCGCATCGCAAATGTAATGACATCAACACTCCTACGTACAGGGGTAAAGCTGATGGGGCCTGGAAAAAGCCCTATGTATCTGATAACCGTGCGCGGGCGGAAAAGTGGCTTGCCTCGTAGTACCCCCATAGCAACCATCGAAAGGGATGGACAGCGGTACATACTTACCCCATACGGGGTCGTAGACTGGGTGCGCAACCTGCGGGCGGCGGGCACGGCCAACCTCACTCGTGGACGTCGCACCGACGAAGTCCGCGCAATTGAAGTGCCGCCGGAGGAAGCAAGTCATATCCTCAAAGACTTCATAGAAACCGGTAACCCAATAGCCCGTTTTTTCGGTCTCCCGGCGGGATCACCTCAAGAAGATTTCGACAAGCTAGCGGCCACCCACCCCGTTTTCCTGTTACAGAGCATCGGATGACCGGCTATGGTGAAAAACGTAAAACGTAAAACGTAACCGCCAAGACGCCAAGAACGCCAAGGTACGCCAAGGATATTATTGTTTAACAACACATTAACCTCTGTGATCCCCGTGATCCAAACCAACAAAAACCTTCGTGCTCTTCGTGCTCTTCGTGCTCTTCGTGATGTAAAAACAATAAAAACCTTTGTGCTCTTTGTGCCTTTGTGGTTCAAAACCGTAGAATCCCTGGCGTCTTAGCGTTTACGTTTCACGCTGTCGTCTCAGTGGACCGCTGCGCCCGCCTCCGAGATGGGACGGGCGTTGCGTACGTGGCTGTTAATAGTGGTCAGTATGGAGAAGACCACCTGGACAGATAGGAAGGCGAGGAGTGAATAGGTAGGGCCGATGGCGGCCAGGAGCACGCCGGAAAGAGCGGCTCCAAGGGGCTGGAAGCCGAACGCGAGGAGACGGAAGGTGCTGTTGACACGTCCCTGCAGCTTGTCCGGGATGAGGGCGAGACGATAGCTGAACTGGACCACATTGTATATGGGGCTCAGCATGAAGGTGAGACCCAGGATTATGCCCATGACGACGAAGCTGGGGGCTACCAGCAAAAGCGGTGTGAGGAGGACGTTTATCCAGCCTACCGTGATAATCACCTGACCAAAGGTGAAGCGCTTCTGTATCTGCCCACCCAGGAAAGCGCCTATGATGCCTCCTGCCGCCGCGATGCTGAACATGAAGCCGATTTGCGTGCTGTCCGCGCCCAGGTTCTCAGCAAGAATAATCAGTACGAGGAATAGGCCGTTGCCCGCAAAGTTCCACGAGCCGGTGAGGAAGGCCATAAACCTGATCAAAGGGTGGCTCCAGAGCCATGCGAGGCCCTCCTTGATCTCCACGAAAATGTGGCGCTCCTCGGTCGGGCGTTCCCCCTGGAATTCTGTTCTGATGAAGAGAAGTGAGATCACCGAAACGCCGTAGGAGATTGCATCGGCGAGAAAAGGAAAGGCCTGGCTGACTACCTTGAAGAGGAATCCGCCAACGGGAGGACCTGCCAGGCCCGCAGCGATGCCCCCTCCCTCGTTCTGAGCGCTGGCTTGCGGAAGCTGGCGCTTGTCCACCACGCGTGATAGGGCGGCCACTTCGGCGATATTGAAGAAGACATAGAATGTGCCCTCAATGAATGCATTGATAAGCAACTGCCAGACGGTGAGTGAGTTGAGGGCCATAGCGATTGGGATGCTTGCCGAGTTGAGGGCGCGGAAGGCGTCGCAGATGACCATCACCCTCTTGCGGTTCCAACGATCGATCAGTGCGCCTACAGGCAGGCTGAGTATGACGTAGGGGACAGCGCCGAGCGCACCCGCAAGGCCTGCAATAGTTGTATCGCCGTGCGGGTTTGCGATGCTGGTGGTGAGAGCCAGGATGAGGAGCGGGAAGACAATGCCGGACATGCTACTGCCCAACTGTGATACTAACTGCCCGCTCCAGAGGAGCATATAATCGCGGTTATGAAAGAGAGAGGGCAGCTTCTCGGCAGGCACGAGGTCCTCCACCGTTCCGGCGGTCGCAGGTAAGCCGGCCTTGATGTCAAGGTCTTCGCGTGATGCCTCTGTGATTTCCTCTATTGGGTTGCTCGCGGTCATGAAGTGCTCCTGTAAGCTTGGCTTTTTCAAAGTAACTTTGAAAAAGGAATAAAGGAAAGATAGGGGACGCCCCTATCACCCCTTTTATGCTCAGAGTTGGTATCCCTTATTAGTGGATCGATGTGGCGACCTCCGAGATGGAGCGGGCGTTGCGTACATGGCTGTTGAGGGTAGTTGTCAGGGCCAGCAGGGCTAGAACGGCGAAGTAGAAGTAGACGGTATTGGTAGTGCCGATTGCTCCGAGCAGGACGCCCGAAAGGGCCGCTCCTATCGGCTGGAAGCCGAAGGCGAGCAGGCGGAACGTGCTGTTGACACGCCCCTGTAACCTTTCAGGGATAATGGCTATCCGATAGCTGAATTGCACGACGTTATAGACGGGACCGATTATCCAGGTTAGAGCCATCAGGAAGCCCAGCACGAGGAAGTTGGGCGCAACAAGAAGGAGCAGAAAGAGGGCCGCGGATATCCAATTGCAGGCAATAATCACCTGCCCGAAGGTGAAGCGTTTCTGGATCGTGCCGCCTATTACTGCACCGAAGATGCCACCCAACGCCCCGATACTGACCATGAGGCCGATCTGGTAGTCCTCGGCCCCCAGGTTCTTCGCCAGTATGATCAGAATCAAGAAGGTACCGGCGTTCACAAAGTTGAGGCCACCGGTCAGGAAAGCCATGAAGCGAATGAGAGGCTGGTTCCAGAGCCACGAGAGGCCTTCGCGTATTTCGACGAGAAGGTGCCGTCGCTCGCTGGAGCGCGCTCCCTGGAAATTTGTTTTTATCAATGAGAGCGAAACGACCGACACTCCATACGAGACCGCGTCGGCCACGAAAGGAAATGCCTGGCTGACGCTCTGGAAGAGGAAGGTGCCGATAGGAGGCCCTGCGAGGTTAGCGGCAATACCTCCACCCTCGTTCTGGGCGGTCGCCTGCGGAAGCTGGCGCTTGTCCACGACACTGGACAGGGATGCGACTTCGGCGATGTTGAAGAAGACGAAGAATGTGCCTTCAATGAATGCATTGATAAGCAACTGCCAGATTGTCAGACTATTGAAGGCAATGGCGATTGGGATGCTGGCGGAGTTGAGTGCGCGAAAGGCGTCGCAGATCATCATGACCCGCTTGCGGTTCCAGCGATCGATCAGTGCGCCTACAGGCAGGCTGAAGATAAGATACGGAATAGAGCCGAGCGCGCCGGCAAAGCCTGCAATAGCCGTATCGCCATGCGGGTTTGCGATGCTGGTGGTGAGGGCGAGAATCAGCAAAGGGAAGACGATGCTAGACATGCCGCTTCCGACCGATGAGACCAACTGCCCGCTCCAAAGGAGCATATAGTCGCGATTGCGAAAGAGAGGAGGTAGCCTCGCCTTGTCGCCAGGTGCTGGAGCCTGCGCGACCTCGGTGGAAGGCGCATTGGCTTCGATAGCCAGGTCTTCCTGTGCTACCTCTGTGATTTCATCTATCGGGTTACTTGCTGCCATAAGAGGCTCTCCTGTGAGTATCGGTTACTGCTTACTGCTTATTTGAGGAAAGACGAAGGACGAACGACAAACGTTCTTTTCACCGTCGCGACGCCAGGTCCCGGCAGGGCTTGCCCGGTTTCTCATTTCTCATTTCTCATTTCTCACTTTCTCACTTCTCACGCTTCAAGCGTCCCGTAATCGAGCCGCCTGGCGTTGCGCACGTTGGGGTTCAGCGTGACCAGGATCGCCAGCAGAACCTGCACGGCTCCGAAGGCAAGGACGGTTGGTGCGCCGCCGAACTGGCCCAGGGCGAGACCTGCCAGGGCCGAGCCTGCCGGGCCGAAGCCGTACGCCACCAGGCGGAACGCGCTGTTGACGCGGCCTTGCAGGCGATCGGGGATGAGAGCCACGCGGTAGCTGAACTGCACTACATTGAAGATGGGGTAAAAGAGAGATAGAAGTCCCGCGATGAGGCCCAGGAAGTAGAATTGCGGCACGATGGCGAGCAATGGGAAGAGCAAGGCAGCAATCCAGCAGACGCCGATGATGGCCTGGCCGTAGGTGACGCGCTTTGCTATGGGGCCCGCGATGGCTGCCCCTATAACCGGGCCTATAGCCGATATGGTGAAAAGGAAGCCGATCTCGCTGCTGTCAGCGCCCATCCTCTGGGCTATTACGATTATGATGAGAGGGCTTGCGAAGCCGACGAAGTTGAGGCCACCTGTTATGAAGGCCATGAACCGGAAGAGAGGCTGGTTCCAGAGCCAGGCCAGACCCTCCGTTATCTCGCGGCGCAAGTGTCTCTCGGTGGTGGGTCGATCGAGCTGGAGCCTGGCACGCATCAGGAAAAGCGATATAACCGAGACCACGTAGGAGACAGCATCGAGCAAAAAGGGCACGGCCGCGCCGAAGAGGCTGAAGATGATACCGCCTATCGAGGGCGCCATCGCCTGGGCGGTAGCGAAGCCTGCCTGGTTCTGGGCAGTGGCGTTGGGTAGCTGGCTCTTATGCACCACGCGGGGCACGGCTGCCGCTTCGGCTATGTTGAACCAGACGAAGAAACTCCCCTCGATAAAAGCCACCAGGAATAGCTGCCACACGGTGAGAACATTGAAGAAGATCGCGAGGGGCACGCTGAGCATGTTGAGGGCGCGAAAGGTGTCACAGACTATCATGACCCGCTTGCGGTCCCAGCGATCAACCAGCGCCCCCGCCGGCAGGCTGAAGAAGACATAGGGAATCGTGCCCAGGAAACCGGCGAACCCGGCGGCTTCCGGCGACCCTGTCAGCCTCAAGATGAGCAGCGGAAAGACTATAGCCTGGATGCCGGTGCCAAGCGTGGAGACCACCTGGCCGCTCCAGAGGAGCATGAAGTCGCGGTTGCGCCAGAGCGGCGGGAAGCTTTGTTGCGCACTCTGGGCTTCGTTGCCGGTGGTTGTCTTATCGTTGGTGGTGGCAGTCTTACCTACCGCATCTGCTCTGTCCAATCACCACTCCTGAACTGCATTGTTGATATCGAAACAGCCAAGTTAGATAACTATCTTAGACAGATAAGTCTACCGGATGGTGGGTGGATGTGCTATCAGTCTACCGGCGTATTTTACTGCGCACCCACGATTGGCTGCGGACTCGCGTGTGCAGGCTCCTCAATGTGCGCTGGTAGGCCCTGTTCTGATGGGGCAGGCTCGCGTTCGCGCAACAGGCGGAAGGCCAGGAACCCCGCCGGGATATATATCAGGCTGACAGCGGCCATTAGTATGGAGACATCTACCTGGCCGCCTATCAGCGTTGCGATACCACGACCTACCAGCAATAGCACACCGGACGTGGTGCCGTAGATGCCGAACACGCGGCCACGGAAGCGGTCCTCGGTAACGGTCTGGAAAAGCGTTATCGCGGTGACGTCCAGGGCCATAACAGGGAGGCCCACCAGCACCAGTAAGGCGATATTTAGCAGGAGTACGGGAATACCGAAGATGAGGAAGTCGAACAGGCCCAGCAAGATAAGACCCATACCGATGATTTTCCAGGAAGGGAACCTGCGGCTGATGCGCACCACGAAGACGCTGCCCAGCAAGCCGCCCGCAGCCTGTGCTGTCAGGAGCCAGCCCAGCTCGGGCGAGCCTCCACCCAGCGCCTGCACCACGTACACCGCGAGCAATACGGTCACGAGCCCGTCTATTACGTTATTGATGCCCAGAAGGATGAAGAGGCCTGACAGGACGCGGCTGTTGCGGATGATCCTCAGACCTTCCAGCCATTCGGTGCGCATTTTCTTGCCGGCAGACATGGCTTCGCCTGTCGAAGGATGAGGCTCGGCGCGTGTGAGGCTGGCAGGGGCGGAGATAGCTGCGATCATAAGGGCCGCAACAAAAAACGTCACGACATCGATGAGCACCGAGACCTGGAAGCCGAGCGTGGCGAACACCACGCCGCCAATGGCAGGCCCAAGCAGCCGCGCCAGGTTGTTATTGAGTGAGTTGAGCGAATTGGCGCTGACCAGGTCAGTTTCGCCGACCAGCCTGGGCAGAAGGGACATCTCGGCGGGGTTGAGTAACTGCCGGATAAGATTGCCGCCGAAGCCGACCAGGTAGACGATCCACACCATGCTGGGCGTATCGAAGAGAAGCAGTAGCGAGTAAAGTGGGACCAGCATCAGGTTCGTAATCACCAGGATGCGCCTGCGATCCCAACGGTCCACGAATACGCCCGCCACCGAGCCGAGGAAGAGTCCGGGCAGGATATTCACGATGAACAGGAGACCCATCGCCACTACCGAGCCGGTGAGGTTGAGTATGTAGAGAGGTAGCGAGACAAACAACACCCAGTCGCCGATGAAGGAGATAAGGCCGCCCCACCAGAGAAGGCCGAAGTTGCGCTGTCGAAGTAGGTTGATCATAGTTTCTTTCTCCATCTATCCCGACTGGAAACTTAGGACATATTAATTCACCGCAGAGGCGCAGAGAGCGCAGAGTTACGCAGAGAATGTTATGGTTGGATTCGTAAACCTTAAGAAATCTCTGCGTAACTCTGCGCTCTCTGCGCCTCTGCGGTGAGTTCATAAACCAAGTACGAAAGGGGAATTACTCGCCGTCGAGGCCAGAGAGGCGGGTGAGAGCTTCCTGCGGGGTGATCTCGCCCCGCTCTACTTGCTGGAGGATCTCAAGCTCTGCCTGCTGGCGGGCGGCGTAGCCTTCGGACTGGGTAATGTCGCCATGGGACTCGTCTGTAGTTGCATATGCGCCGGGCTGGGCCTGATTCTGAGTGCGGGTAAGGTCCATCGTCGGTTCTCCTCCTGTGCGTATAGTGGGGTTGCCGGGTGACCGGGTAAAGCCGAAATTGCCTGGCTGTTCGGTTGTTTGTCCTGCGAACTGCCCCGAATCTTTGTGGATGCGGATCGACACATCGCCGCTTACGGTGTTCAACTGGATGGTCCTGCCGCCGCCGTTCACGTTGAGCACAGTCTCGCGCTTCTGGCTGGACGTGTAATCAACAACTTCGCGGGGGAAGCCGCAGCGTACGGAGCCGCTGAGGGTGTGGACCTGGGCTCGGAAGGCCGCGCTCGGCGGCAGGAAGAGGCTAAGATCGCCGCTGACTGTCTTGACTTCGAAGTCCCCTTCGGGAAGGCGAGTGAGATCGAGCTCGAGGTCGCCGCTGGCTGAAGTGGCGCTAATTTCGCTCAGGCCCAGGTTCTTGGTTCTAATGTCGCCTGAGGCTGTGCGGACAGCGAGCTTGCCTTTGAGATCCTCGATCCCGATGTCGCCGCTGGCGGTGGAGATCAGCGTATTGCCTGCCATGTCGCGCACCCTGACATCGCCGGAAGTTGACTGGATGGAATGCGTGCCGGTGACACCCGCTGTGCTAAGGTCGCCGCTGCTGGTGCGCAGGATAAGATCGCAATTGTGGGGCACCATGATATTGTAGTCGCGGCCACCCTTCCAGTTGCTGAGGTCAATATCGATATTGATATTGCGCCCCATCTTCTTCACGCTTTTCATACTACGGTGAACGCCGCGTTGGAGGTTGCGCTCGACATCTGAGGCCATCCTTGAGAGGTCTACGCCTAGCTCGCGAAGCTCGTCTGCCGCAGGCTCCAGGAAGTCGACCAGCTTGAACTTGCCTGGGCGGTTCTTGACGATGATCTGGGAGCCGTCTTGCTCGATCTCAAAGATACCTTCATCGCTAATAGAGACCTGGATTTCCGGTCTATCCCAACTTTCAACGTGAACGTCGCCTGTTGGCTGTTCGAGGGCCAGGGTGGGGGTTTCGGTGAGCCCCGCCGTGGAGATTGTCTGTGTGTAGCCATGGTCTGGCATGGGTTTGTTCTCCTATGCTTACTGCTTACTGCTAACTGCCTAGATGCACCTTGTGGTCATTCTGCCGACCTGGAAGCTGTCTACCAGGTAGTTGTAATCGGTGCGTTCGGACTGCTGCATGAAGTGAGTGGTGGGCTGCTGAGGTTCGTCGCTGCCGGCTATCGCGGGGGCTGTGACGAGCTGGACCAGGAGCCAGCGGCGCTTGCGAGCCGTATTGAAATGGAACGAAAAGCGCGAGCGGCTTATTCCTTTGAGACTTTCGTCTTTGTGAGCGATTGGGCTGATGAAATTGGTAATCATTGTAGTTCTCCTGCTGCTTTGGGAAGCTTATTGTTTACTGAGTGGTTATCCGTTACGCTTTCGTCCCTTACCCTTACCTCTTGCCGGCTTACCCGTGAAGTTTCTTCATCGCCTCTGCGGCGCCGATCTTGCCTGCGGCCAGGTCGTCCAGAATTTGTTGCTGCTGTTCCGGTGTTACCTTGGGTCCCAGGGGGCGGGTGGGGGGCATGGGCGGTATAGGTGGTATCGGAGGGGTAGGCATAGAAGGCTGGGCTGGCATTTTGCCGGGGGTTAGCGCCTGTGCCTGGTAGTACTCGAAGCGGTCGACGTCGCTGAGGTCTTCCTCGTTGATGTCGTAGCCCATTGCGCGTACTACTTCGTTCAGGCGGGCCACCACGGTCGGGTAAGAGATCCCAAGCTCGTCCTCAACGTCCTTGATTTTGCCCCTGTTCTTGATGAATACCTCTACAAATCGTACCTGTTCGGCGGCGAGGGACTGAAGGCGCCCGAGGCTAAATGCGCCGTCGAGTCCTGTGCCGCAGTGCCCGCACTGCAATCGCGTGACTGTCAGCACGTTGCTGCAAACTGGGCATCTTCCGGGCAATGGGTTCATGTTTATTACCTCCAACTTGATTATCTTTATAAACGGCTTGATTTTCTTTATCCTGACACAATAATATCACAGGTTCTCAAGCTTGTCAAGGGTTTTCCTCAATTTTCCACAAAATTGCTTGATAATATTCATTTATGCTTTGATATTCCTCGTTTTGGGCATCAGTTTCTCCGAAATAGGCGGAGCTCAACCGGGTGGCATAAGATTTGCAATCCAGGATCCGGGTGCCTGATAAAGCATTGACGATATAATGACGATATAATATGGAAGCAAAGTGACGATTGGAGCGTCACAATATGGTACTAGCAGCGAAGAGTGGAAGAGACTAATTGGGCGTTGCATTTTTGGGAATTGGGGTTTATCATATAGAAACCGGGGTAGGACCGGTACCGGGGTGTGCGTATCTTCCCCTGTGGTCGCACAAGCGGGAACCTGGCCTACCGAATTGAGGGAAAGGGAACTGGATAATATGCCATTGACTGCAAAGAAGCTGCCTATAATCGGCATTTCAACCATAGATGACCACGACGCGGCCGGAATGCACGCGCCACGTTTCAGCCTGAACCAGAGCTACGCGAAAGCTATAGAAGCTGCTGGCGGCATTCCAATCTTGATCCCACAGATCGATGACGTGGCATCGTTGCGCCGCATCTATGACATGCTCGATGGTATCCTTATGCCTGGCGGCCTCGACATACACCCCAAGTTCTATGGGCAGGAGCCTCACCCGGCGCTCGACCCAACCGACGACGGCCTCGATCACGTCGAGACCACCCTGCTGCCCTGGGCCCTCGAAGACGATATGCCGGTGCTTGGCATCTGCCGTGGCGAACAGGTTATCAATGTTGTGATGGGTGGCACGCTTATCCAGGATATTTACACCCAGTACCCCACCACTATCGACCACCGCGAGTTGTTCAAGCGCAGAATACGCGACTTCCTTGCCCACGATATCGCCATTGATCCCGATTCCAGATTGCGCACGATCGTCGGTGAGGACCGCATCTGGGTGAACACTTCACACCACCAGGCAGTCGATAGGGTTGCGCCCGGCCTGGTAGCAACCGCCTGGTCGCCCGATGGCATCGTGGAGGCGGTCGAAAGCCCCAGCCACAGGTTCCTGCTTGCCGTACAGTGCCACCCCGAAGAAATGTGGCGCAAGCACCCATGGGCGCGCAGACTCTTCAAGACATTCGTTGAAGAGGCAGCCGGCGCTATGCAAACGACGCATCGAGGCTCGTCCCTGCACACGAGCCACTCGTCTATGCTGGGTGCAGCAGGCGCCTGACAAGTACCGTAAGTATGCAGAGCAACCTGCTCGCCTCCGGGCAAGCAGGTTGCTTTTTTGGCTGCTATTAAGATGTTATAATTACGATTGGCCATTAGCCGGCCGTGATGATTATGAAGATACTTTCCGTAGTGGGCGCTCGACCTCAATTTGTGAAGGCAGCGCCGGTTGGGCGCGCTCTGGAGCTGGCGGGCATAGCCGAGGTGCTGCTACATACCGGCCAGCACTATGATCCCGGTATGTCCGGCGTCTTCTTCACCGAGCTTGGCATCCCAGCCCCTCAATATAACCTCGGCGTGGGCTCAGGCTCGCACGCTGAGCAGACCGCCGCAATGCTCACAGGCATCGAAGAGGTTCTGTTGAAGGAGCGGCCCGATGCGCTTCTCGTCTATGGCGACACGAACTCAACCCTGGCAGGCGCGCTGGCAGCGGCCAAGCTGGGAGTACCTGTGGCCCATGTGGAGGCCGGATTGCGCTCATATAACCGCGCCATGCCGGAAGAGATCAACCGGATCGTGGCGGATAGCCTCTCGACCCTTCTTTTCTGCCCAACCGAAGTGGCTGCCGGCAACTTACAGCGCGAAGGCGTCACACAGGGCGTCCATATAGTGGGCGATGTGATGTACGACGCGGTGTTATGGGCCGTGGAACAATCGGGCGACGATGCGACCGCAATCCTCTCGCGCCTGGGCCTGGCAAGCAAGAAATATCTACTGGCGACCGTGCATCGGGCATCCAACACAGACAATGTAGACAATTTGGCTGCCATAATATCAGCTCTGAACGCTTCCGGCGAGCGAGTGGTATTCCCGGTCCACCCGCGCACGCGTAAAGCGCTAGGCAGTGCCGGTATTGTCCTCGGCGACAATATCATGGCAGTCGAGCCTGTCAGTTACCTGGAAATGCTGGCCCTGGAAGCTCACGCTCGCGCCATCCTCACCGATTCGGGCGGCGTGCAGAAAGAGGCGCTCTGGCTGGCTGTGCCATGCATTACGATGCGCGAAGAGACCGAATGGGTCGAAACAGTAGAATACGGCTGGAATACCCTTACCGGCACCGATCCACAAAAGATCCAGGCCGCCTTGCAAGCGCCGCCTCCCGTCTCCGCCCCGCCCCAAATCTACGGCGACGGCCACGCAGCCGAGAGGATTGCATATATAATTAAGGAGAATGATAACGAAACGTAAAACGTAGTCATCGTACTTCCGTTTTACGTTTTACGTTTTACGACAATGAGCGACACCATCTACATCCACCCTACCGCCGACGTATCGCCGCGTGCAACGCTAGGTCCAGGCACAAAAGTCTGGCACCAGGCACAGGTGCGCGAGGGGGCGGTGCTTGGGCGAAACTGTATACTGGGCAAGGGCGCTTACGTCGATTTCGACGTGCAGATCGGTGACAACGTCAAGGTCCAGAACAGGGCAAGCGTCTATCATGGCGTGACGTTAGAGAGCGGCGTGTTCGTCGGGCCTCACGCTATTTTCACCAACGACAAGATGCCTCGCGCCATCACCCCCGACGGCACCCTCAAAAGCGACGACGACTGGGAGCTGGGGCGCATACTGGTGAAAGAAGGGGCGTCCATCGGCGCGGGCGCGATAGTTGTGACGGGTGTCACCATCGGCAGGTTCGCAATGGTAGGCGCAGGCGCAGTCGTGACAAAAGATGTGCCCGATTACGGCCTGGTCTACGGCAACCCCGCCCGCCTGCACGGCTATGTATGCCCTTGCGGCCAAAAGCTGGAAGGTACGGAAACCGGTACCCTTTGGCGTTGCCCAGCCTGCGGGCGAGAGACAGAGATTAGTGCGTAGTGCTTTCTTCAACGCCAAAGCGCCAAGACGCCAAGGTTTTTACGGTTTAAACCACAAAGACACAAAGAGCACAAAGGTTTCTATGGGTTTTAACACGAAGATCACGAAGATCACGAAGACCACGAAGGTTATTATGGGTTTGAATCACAGAGATCACAGAACGGTAGAGATCACAGAGGATTTTATAGGTCATAACAATAGAAACCTTGGCGACCTTGGCGGAACTTGGCGTCTTGGCGGTTACGTCTTACGGGTTACGTTTCACGTACTACGCACTAGAGATTACGGAGTGACAACATGATCAACATGGCTCGGCCCCAGATTGGGGATGAAGAAAAGGCGGCGGTAATTGCGGTGCTCGACAGCGGGCAACTCGCGCAGGGTCGGGAAGTCGGTGAATTCGAGCAAGGCTTCGCGGAATATTGCGGGGTGAAGCACGGGATCGCCACCAGCAACGGCACAACTGCCCTACACGTTGCCATGATGGCCCACGAGATCGGACCTGGCGACGAGGTGATCACGGTACCTTTCACCTTCATCGCCTCTGCGAACTCTATTTTGTACGTGGGAGCAACGCCGGTATTCGTGGATATCGACCCTGTCAGCTTCAATATCAATGTCGACCAGATCGAAGCTGCCATCACGCCGCGCACCAGGGCCATCATGCCTGTACACCTTTATGGCAACCCGGCTGAGATGTCGCGCATCCAGGAGATCGCGAACCGCCACGGCCTCGCTATCATCGAAGATGCAGCGCAGGCACACGGGGCCGAGGAGCACGGCAAGCGCGCAGGAAGCTGGGGCACAGGTTGCTTCTCATTTTACCCCACCAAAAATATCACTACGGGCGAAGGTGGCATGGTGACGACCGGGGACGACTGCATAGCCGACCGGGCCAAGTTGCTGCGAGCACACGGTATGAGGGTGCGTTATTACCACGAGATGCTAGGCTATAACTATCGGATGACCAATATCCATGCCGCCATCGGCCTCGCCCAACTGCCCAAGCTGGACACCTTCAACGAGCGCCGCATCGCCAACGCCACCTACCTGAGCGAGCACCTGCCGAAGGACAAACTGAGTGTGCCGGTGGTACGACCCGGCACGCGCCACGTGTTCCACCAGTACACGGTGCGCCTCCTCCCGCCCCTGGACCGCGATAAAGTCCGCGAGCAACTGGCAGCGAGGGGCATCGGCACCGACATCTACTATCCTGTGCCTGTGCACCGCCAGCAGCTCTACCTGGACCTGGGCTACGGCGACCGGTCCTACCCCGAGTCCGAGCGCGCCGCCCGCGAAGTGCTCTCCCTCCCCGTCCACCCCGGCCTTACCCAGGAGGATCTCGAGACAATCGTAGCTGCCATGGAGTCGTTGTAGCCGTAGATCCTTATTTAACGCCAAGACGCCAAGATTTCTATGGTTTGAACCACAAAGACACAAAGAGCACAAAGATTCTTATGGGTTTAAATCACGAAGGACACGAAGGACACGAAGGATCACGAAGGTTATTATGGGTTTGAATCACATCGACCACAGAGTGTTCTTTTGGCACCAAACCAATAGAAACCTTGGCGAACCTTGGCGTACTTTGCGTCTTGGCGGTTCCGTACTACGTTTCACGTTTCACGCCCTCGCCAATTGTCGATGGTCAGAATAAGCAGTAAGCAGTAAGCAATATGAACAATCCGCAATCCGCAATCCGCAATCCGCAATTGGCAGGTTCGCAATCCGCAATCCCGACGGCCGTGATCGGCGCTGGGGCTATGGGGCGCAACCATCTTCGCGTGCTGAACGACCTACCGGTGGCGCGATTGGTAGGGGTGGCCGACGTCGATGAGGCCACGGCGGCGCGGGCGGCACGATTGTATGGCAGCACGGCTTACGGCGACTATCGTCTTATGCTGGACCATGAGAAGCCGGAGGCTGTAGTGGTTGCCGTGCCGACGGTTATGCACCGCGACGTGGCGCTGGAAGTTATTTCACGTGGAATAAACCTCCTGGTAGAGAAGCCTATTGCTTCCACGGTTGCCGAAGGCGAAGAAATACTGGCAGCGGCAAAGAGCGCGGGGGTGCTCCTTACTATCGGCCATATCGAGCGGTATAACCCTGCAATCATCGAATTGCATAAGCGCCTGCAGAACGCCGAGCTTGGGCGCGTCTTCAAGATGCACGCCCGCAGGCTTGGCCCGTTCCCTCCGAGGGTCCGCGACGTGGGCGTCGTCATAGACCTCGCCCCGCACGATGTTGACATAATGCGTTACCTGAGCGGATCGGAGGTTACGCGCGTCTATGCCGAAACCGCCCGGCGCATCCACACAGAGCATGAGGACCTGCTATCCGGCCTGCTTCGTTTCCAGGACGATTCGATAGGCGTGCTCGATATCGACTGGTTGACGCCCACCAAGATACGTGAGCTCATGATCACAGGCGAGAAGGGGATGTTCCACGTCAACTATCTGACGCAAGATCTCTACTTTTACGAGAACAATTACATCAAGACAGATTGGGACGCAATGTCGAATATCACAGGGGTGAGCGAGGGCGACATGATCCGGCCGCGCATAGACAAGAACGAGCCTCTCAAGGTTGAGCTGGAGCGGTTCCTGCGGGCAGTTCGCGGAGAAGAAGCTGAGCTAGTGTCAGGCGAAGATGGCCTGGCCACCCTGCGCATCGTGCACAAGATCGTGGAATTGGGCTTGCAGGGTAAAGCGGTATATTTGACGTAGTTGTCAGTTGTCAGTTGTCGGTTGTCAGTAGACGCACGACCGGTCACTGGTCACTGGTCACTGGTCACTGGTCACTGGTCGTCACTGGCACTGTCAACTGGCAACTGACAACTGACAACTACGAAAAGGACACAACATTGGCTCAATATAACGTAGCAGTGATTGGCCTGGGCAAAATTGGCCTGCCACTGGCCGCGCAGTTCGTACACAGTGGGCTGCGCGTGGTGGGCTGCGACATCAACAGGGACGTGGTGGCGGGCGTCAACGCTGGGCATTCTCATGTCAAAGAGGAGCCGGGGCTCGAAGAGCGAGTGCGCGATGGAGTGGCTTCCGGCTATCTATCGGCCACCACTGACACAACGGCCGCTGTGCGCCGGAGCAACGTTGTGCTGGTTATCGTGCCCGTCATTGTGGATAGCGACCACCAGGTGGATTACGGCAATATCGACGCCGCCACGCAGGCTGTAGCCGCCGGTTTGCAGCCGGGCACGCTCGTCATATACGAGACCACTCTGCCGGTGGGCACCACCCGCACGCGTTTTGCCCCTGCCCTCGAGCAGTTGTCGGGCTTGACGGTGGGGCGCGATTTCTGGCTGGCTTTCAGCCCGGAACGCGTGTACAGCGGGCGTATCTTTCGCGATCTACACCAGTACCAGAAGGTGGTAGGCGGAATCACCAAAGAATGCACCAATCGCGCCACCGATTTCTATCACGTCGCCCTGGAAGGCACCGGTTGCCTGCCTATGCACAATGCCGATACCGCGGAGCTCGTCAAGCTGATGGAGACCACCTACCGCGATGTCAATATCGCCCTCGCCAACGAGTTTGCGCGCTTTGCAGCAGAGCGTGGCCTCCCTGTGGACGAGGCCATATTCGCGGCCAACACGCAGCCCTATTCCCATATCCACCGTCCGGGCATTGCGGTAGGCGGGCATTGCATCCCGGTCTACCCATACTTCCTGATCAACCAGGCCGAGGAAGGCGAGATGGAAATCCCCCGCACCGCCCGCCGGATCAACGACGACATGGCGGCATGGGCGCTCGAAAAGCTCTCCGGCGCTTTGGGAGGTCTGTCGGGCAAGCGCGTGCTGGTCCTGGGCCTTTCGTACAGAGAGAACGTCAAAGAGCCGATCTTCTCGGGCGCGCTCCGCCTGATCACCCAACTGCGCGAGGCCGGCGCAACTCCTCTTGTGAACGACCCACTTTTCACAGACGAAGAGATCGCCCACCACGGCGCCACTCCAGCGCCTCTCGACGACCTCCCGCCTGCCGATGCCCTCATCCTACAGGCATACCACGATGACTATCGTTCGATAGATTGGCCTTCCCTTGCCAGGAAAGGCTACCGTGTAGTCCTGGACGGTCGCAACAGCCTCGACCCGACCGAAATCAAGTCGCTGGGATGGGCTATATCGGCATCGGGCGCTAGCATTATTGCCGGTTACGGTTTGTTCGCGCGGTACTGAGTGTCTGGCAGCTCCATATTTGAATACTGTCGCTACTCTTCTGAGGCGTATCAACTTTTGTCGCTGTGTAACAATTCTGTATATACTTTTGTCAGGGAGTTTGTGATCGCCCGATAGCTGAACTGTCTATTGGCTGCACCAGCAATGGCTTGTGGCTCATATCTGCCAAGGTGTGCTAGTAGTGTTGCTATCGCGTCTGCAAGAGGGCCTGGCTGTCCAAGTTCCACAACCAAGCCATTGGTATTGTCTATTATGTATTCCGGCCCGCCGCACCGTGTGCCGATCACGGGACGACCGCTTGCAAACGCTTCGATTATCACCAAAGGCAATGCTTCATGCAGACTGGGCAGCACGAGCGCGTGGCTCATCTGAAGCATCCGTGCAACGGACTTAATGGTTCTGCATACCGTGGAAAGTGACCATCTCCTTTAGGCCCAACTTCTCAGCTTGCATCTCGTACCCGGCCCTCAGCACGCCGTCGCCGACCATGTCAACATGCAGGCTCATCCGGTTCTTTGCCTTGATTATTGCAAGTGCTTCAAGCAGAACTTCTAGGCCCTTCTGCTTTGTATTCATCAAACCGACAAACAACAGCCGATATCCATGCTCTGTTGAAGGGAGAGGAGTTGCAGTAAAGCGCTCAGTGTTGACGATATTTGGGATTATGATTGTTCGCTTCTTTCGGCGAACGCTTAACGATGCGCTGCCTGAGACCCTCGCTGACCGCAACTAATACGTCCGCGCCAGCAATTGCCTGCTGAGCCATAATTTTCCATGTCCTTCTGCTTAGCCATGGCTCAAAGGTGCTGCTATTCTCGGTGATTACAACGGGAACACGAAATAAACGCCCAACTATCACCGATGCCCATCCGGCCGGTAGGGCTACGTGTGCATGAATAATCTGCGGTGCGAATTGCTGTTTGATCTGCAGATATGCTTTTATCAGATACCAAAGATAAGTGAAACGCCATACGAAAGGCCAAGCGGGTACTTCAATAAACTCTTCCGTGTACCCTCTCTCGAAGCTGACTTTTCGGGTTGCTTTCCCATTATGATGGCGAGGGAGTATTTCGAGAAATATTACATAAACAGAATGTTGTTCCTTCAATGCATCGACCTGTTCTCGTATGAAGATCCCATCGATCGGGTTATTGGGAGTTGGATACCAGGAGGGAACAATCAGGATACGCATAGGTGTGTCTTCAATCCTTTTACGGCCTCCAAAATACGCTTACGTTGGACATTTCATTATATCAGCTAAGAGACCTGTTCTCCTCATTTGCTATCAATTGACGTGCTCCTCGAAATTGGCCTATAATTTCACCAGATGAGCGGAACTTCGAGCGCGCCTTGCCGCGCTTTTACATACTTATCGGGTCGGGCGTAGACTTTTCTCCGTGGCGCGCCAGCTTTTTGTCCAATTCACGCGGGAGTCGTTTGTCTACGGCCTAACTGCGACTGCTGCCAAGCTGGTAGGCTTTATCCTGGTGCCCATCTACGTCCGCGCACTTACAGTGTCGGACTTCGGCATACTCTACCTAGTGACAACCGGCACCACCATCGTGAGCTCCGTCCTTATCCTGGGTATGGATTCATCGATAGCCCTCACGTTCTATAAGACCGATGATCCGTCCGAACGACGTACCATCGCCTCCACCTTCCTTATCTTCGAGATTGCCTTTTCGCTGGCTGCGTGCTCTCTTCTGCTGCTGGCCGCCCAACCTATCGCTGCCTTTATTTTCAGCGACGCATCGCTTACGCCCTACGTGCAACTTGGGGTGGCAACGGTTCCTTTTGCCATCTATATAACCATGTTCCTCGATATATCACGTCTTGTCAGGGCGCCCATCCGCTACATGGTGATTTCGTTGGGCAATCTTCTGTTGACTCTTACTCTGATAATCGTTGCCATAATAGTGCTCAAGATGGGCGTCGCAGGCGTGCTGGCGGGTACTCTGGTAGGCAGCATCATTTTTGCTCTGGTTGGCTTCAATATCACGCGCTCTCAGTATGGGCCTCTGTTCTCATGGGCTGTGCTGCGTCGTATGCTGCTTTTGGGTCTGCCCCTCGTGCCTGCTTCCCTCTCGCTCTGGGTGGTCAATTCCTCAAATTTGTGGTTCGTTCTCCACCTTACCTCGTCCACCGAGCAAGTGGCCATTCTGACGTTTGCGATCAGGCTAGCTGCACCTGTTGTACTGGTTGTCACGGCCTTCCAGGTAGCGTGGGTGCCGTTCTCGCTCTCAATCGCTCGTCACGATTTCGCCGAGCGGGTCTATTCCCGCACTTTGCTCTATTTCCTCGCTGTGACCTTCGCAGTCCTGTTACCCCTCACCCTCTGGGCCGGTCCTATCATCGAGATCTTTTTTAGAGCCACCTATCTACCCGCAGTCCAGTTGATCGCCCTTACGGGTATGGCCACCATCGCCGCGGGGGCTTACCAGGTTGTGGCAACGGGGTTGAATATAGCAGGCAGAACTCTTCACTTCGGCTGGACCGCGATGGTGGCCGCCGTTGTGAGTATCGCGCTCAACCTGCTGCTTATCCCGCTTTTTGGCCTGGTGGGTGCCGCTTTTGCCGGGGTTGCGGCGAATGTCGTTCCGGTAGTCTTGCTCTATGTTGTGGCTCAACGTATCAATCGCCTCCCCTATGACTTGCCACGGGCAGCCGCTTTGTCCACCGTTGCATCTGTTTTGCTTTTCGTGGGCACGGTCTTCTATATCTCCGACGGGCTACTGGATTTTCTGATGCGCCTGGTCCTCTTGGCAATCTTCGGGGCGACGCTGATGGTGCTGGGCGTGGTGCGAGTGCGCGACCTGCGCGAGGCACGCAGCGTTCTCCTGCGGCGAATAGGCAGGGGCGCAGGCGCGTGAGGAGCCATATTTGCATTATTTCCTTCTCGCCTATCCAGCGTGACGCTCGTGTGCTGAGGCAAGTCGAATACCTGTCTCGTGAGTACGACCTGACAGTGATAGGTTATGGCCCTCTGCCGAGCAATGAGCCTGCAGTGCAGTGGACACCTGTGACAGTACAATCGAGCCTACGTACTCAGATAATGGGTATCCTATTGATGGCTTTAGGGCGTATTATGCCCAGATTTCTATAACTCCTGGTATTGGTCTAAGGCGCACCACAGAGCTGCCCTAGAACGGGCTGTCGAGAGTCTATGCTGCCGTCTACCATGCCAACGATTGGAACGCCTTGCCCATAGCCGACGAAGCCGCCCGCCGCACCGGCGCGAAGGTCGTGTTCGATGCTCACGAGTACTCGCCGCTAGAGTATGAAAACCGCCTCTCGTGGCGACTGCTCTATTCGCCGCTGGTAGTTTACCTGCTCAGGCGTTACGGAAAGCGCCTTGCCGCTTCAACCACAGTCGCCCCCGCAATCGCCGGACGGTACAGAGATACATTCGGATTCGACCCGGTTGTAGTGTTGAACACACCGAAACTGGTCGCGCTGCCTGCCAGATCGTTGGACCCCGCCAACATCAAGCTCGTGCATCATGGCGGAGCTAACGTGGACCGCCACCTTGAGTTGATGATCCAAACAATGGCTTATACGGACAGGCGCTTTTCACTTCATTGCTTTTTGGTGGGCGGGCCGCCAGGTTATGTGGAAAGCTTGCGCGCTCTCGCCGAGCGGGCTGCGCCCGGCAAAGTGATCTTTCACGAGCCGATTCCACCCGGTGAGATAGTCCGGCGCATAGCCGAGTATGACATTGGCTTTTTCTTGCTGATGCCGAACAACTATAACTACAGGGTGGCTCTGCCGAACAAGCTGTTCGATTTTCTTGCAGCCGGGTTGGCTGTTTGTATTGGCCCATCGCCTGGTATGGCCGAGCTGGTAAATGAATATGGCTGTGGGTGCATCGCACCGACATTTGAGCCTGCTGATGTCGCCTCAATGCTGAATAAGCTTACTACCCAGGAGATAGATAGGATGCAAAGTGCCGCACGAGATGCTGCGCTGCAATTCAACGCCGACAAAGAGATGGAAAAGGTGCTGGATATATATCAGCTATTACTCGGAAGAAGTGCTTAGCAACTCATTCGTTTGCCGCGTCCAGCGGTAAGATAACCGGGACAACGTGGACAATGTCCACTTGCTGGGTATACGATATGATAAGAAGCATAGTTACTCCCTGATTAGTACCCATGGGATATTGTATGGCGTGTAAAACTATGATAGACTAATCTCACGATGCCATCCGTTCTACTTGTATGCCAAAAGGGAGGGCCGAACCGGTGAAACCTAAACTGCTTTCATGCTCTATATTAGTGGTTGCTATGAGCCTTCTGTCCCTCATGGCCAGCTCTTCAGTGTCGGTTGCCGGAGCCAATGTAATAGGCACGACAGCTATTACTCGTGCTATTTTGCCAACTCATCCCAGGTGGACCGTCGATACTAGTCCAAATTTCGGCGCTAACTCGAATGTACTAGAGAACGTATCAGCTGTTTCACCGAACGATGTATGGGCGGCAGGAATTTCCAATGTCACCAACAGCGGAGGCAGTACCCTCATAGAACATTGGAATGGTGGTGCATGGCATATAGTTGATAGTCCGAACGTGGGCTCCGGATCCAACTTCCTCGGGAGTATAGCTGCGCTAGCTCACAACGATGCCTGGGCAGTAGGAGCATATTATAGTGGGTCGAACCAGTTCACACTCACTGAGCACTGGAACGGCAGCGCGTGGACTGTAGTCCCCAGCCCTAATCCCTCTGGGAATATGGGCGGCAACTCGTTGATGGGCATGGCGGCTACTTCGTCAAGGGACATTTGGGCTGTGGGCGCGTACAACCCCGGCGGTGGGGCGCTGGACGGGACCATGATCCTTCATTGGGACGGGACTACCTGGCAAATCGTTTCAAGCCCTAACTATTCTGGTTTTAACACGCTTTTCTCCGTATCAGCTAGCTCGAGTACAGATGCTTGGGCCGTTGGGGCGAATGCTCAGGATTGGTCCTTCGACAATCCGCGACCCCTAGCTATGCATTGGGATGGCACATCATGGAATCTGGTATCTGTACCGATGCCAACTGACGCCACCGATGCATACTTATTGGGTGTTGCTATGGGCGGCCGTAACAACGTTTGGGCGGTCGGTACATACAGGACGTCAGACGGGAATTATCACTCCCTGGCTCTTAAATGGGACGGTGAGCAATGGACGATTTCGCCCGGATATAGCATACCAGGTGCATCTTATAACGAGTTACGTGGCGTTGCTGTGAGCCATGATACTACGAGCAATGTTGGAAACGTTTGGGCTGTTGGGTGGGGTGCTACAGTATCACCTCCAAACCCTTTCAGTGGTCCTCCTGAGGCTCCGCTTGGCGCGCAGACTATGATACTACACTGGAGCAATGGTGCATGGAACAGAGTTGATAGTCCAAGTCCGGGCGTGGGAAGCCAGCTAATGGGTCTGGCAGCCTTCGCTAATCGTGCCTGGACTGTTGGCAACTATATAAATGACAGCAGTAGCCCGACACGGACGCTAATCGAAAGCTATAGCCCCCATTTCCCCTCTATGACAGCCGATCTCCGCTTTTCACGGTAGCCGGTATGCGGTATAGTAGCCGGTGTGCGGTATATTCGGCATCTGGCATACTGACGGCAGACAAGTTGACCTGGCGGCCTTGCGGCGCGCAACGACTTGTCTGCGCCACCGCGGGCCCGACGACGAGGGCTATCTGTTGGTGGACACGAGGTCGGGGCGCACCGTGCTGTGCGGCGGAGACAACACACGCTCCGAGCTGGGCCTTCCCTCTATCGCCAGCTACACCGATGTCATCGGCGAGCGGTTCGACCTGGCGCTTGGGTTTCGGCGGCTCGCTATCCTCGATCTCTCGCCCGCCGGCCACCAGCCAATGTCCAGCCCCGACGGCACCTGCTGGCTGATCTTCAACGGCGAAGTCTATAACTATATCGAGCTGCGCTCGGAGCTCGCTTCCCACGGCCATACCTTCAAGACAGGCACTGATAGCGAGGTTATCCTGGCCGCCTACCAGCAGTGGGGGCCCGATTGCCTGCGCCGCTTCAACGGCATGTGGGCTTTCGCCTTGTGGGATGGCAGGCAGCGGCAGTTGTTCGTGGCGCGGGACCGGTTTGGTGTCAAGCCTCTCTACACGGCGTCTGGGCGGGGCGGCTCGTTTGCCTTCTCATCGGAGATAAAAGGTCTGCTGGCGGGTGGTGCGGTGCCGTTCCGGCCTTCCTCTGCAGCGATTGCGCGTTTCGTCGCGCAAGGCGGATACCTCAGCCATACACAGGGCGAGACCTTTTTCGAGGGCGTGCAGGAGCTGCCTGCCGGTTATTTCGCGCTTATATCGCACAAAGGTCGCGTCCCCAGGCGCTACTGGTCGCTCCCTACCGGGCTGGAACGGCCCGAGCCACCTGTTGACGAAGCTCGCGCATGTTATTCCGAATTGTTCACCGATGCCGTGCGCTTGCGCTTGCGGGCGGACGTTCCCGTGGGCACTTGCCTCTCGGGTGGTGTGGACTCGTCGTCCATTGTGGCTGTGGCAGGCCAGTTGATGCAGACCGAGCATGCCGTATCGCTGGAACGGCTGGGCGAGCACCAGCAGACTTTCAGCGCGGTCTACCCCTTAGATGGCCCCTGGAATGAGCGCAACTATATTGAGAAGGTAGTGGAGCGCACGGGCGCGGCGGGCAACTACGTCTCGCCCACGGTCGAGCGGCTCTGGGACGACCTGGAGCAGCTTGTATGGCACCAGGACGAGCCGTTCCAATCTACCAGCATTTTCGCCCAGTGGTGCGTGATGGACCTGGCCCGCCAGCGCGGCGTGACTGTGCTGCTTGACGGGCAGGGGGCCGACGAGGTGCTGGGCGGCTATCGCCCTTATGCGGTCTGGCTGGGCCAACTGGCCAGGGCGGGCCATTTCGCGCAGATGGCCCACGAAGCGAGTGCTGCCCGCTCGGTCACAGGGCTAAACCCTGCTGCCGGCGTTGGCCAGAGGGGTGGCCGGACAGATGCCCGCGCCGTTGCTCAGAAAGCTGCGCGGCTCACGGGTGCATCAAGCGGTGGCGGGGTCGGGCCTGGTGCCCGAGCTTGGCGAGCGCCTTCAGGCCACCGTGGCCGCCTCCGGCGAGGCATACGCAGGCCTGCAAGACCTCAACAGCCACCTTGCCCGCCTCATTCTGGAAGACTCGCTTCCCAACCTGTTGCGCTACGAAGACCGCAATTCGATGGCATTTTCTATCGAGAGCCGCGTGCCCTTCCTCGACTATCGCCTGGTGGAGTACGTTTTCACGCAGGCCCCCAACCTCCGCATCCGCGACGGCTGGACCAAGTGGATACAGCGCGTTGCCATTGAGGACAAGCTGCCTGACGAGATAGTCTGGCGGCGTGACAAGGTGGGCTTCGAGACGCCCGAGCAGCAATGGTTCAAGGCAGGCAAATCGCACCTGCTCGACCTGCTCAACGATGACGTCGCGTCAGATTACCTGGACATGCCCTACGTTCGCCGCGAAGCCCCCGGCCTGATCGACTCAGGCAACACAGGCAAAGTCTGGCGCTGGGTGAACCTCGTGCTCTGGCTTGAGAAGTTCGGGAAGGCAGATCGTAAAACGTAAAACTGGAACGTAACCGCCAAGACGCAAAGAACGCAAAGGTTCGCCAAGGTTTTTAGGGTTTTGACCATAACCACCTCTGTGACCTCTGAGTACTCCGTGATCTCTATGATGCAAACCAATAAAAACCTTCGTGCTCTTCGTGCTCTTCGTGTCTTCGTGGTTCAAACAATGGAAATCTTGGCGGACCTTGGCGTCTTGGCGGTGAAGAATAACTCGCAATTCCCAATTCGCAATTTGTATAATAGCCTCACATGAGTGAGCTTCAGATAGAGAGCGTCGCGCCGCAGCCTGCGGCCAGGGTGGCCGCTCGATCTTCCACCTCTGATCGTACTAAACTCTGGTTAGGACTGCTTCTGCTTGGCACACTGCTCAAAGGCGTCGGGTGGGTCTTCTTGATATATCCGCTCGACGCGCCTGACGAGCCTTCCCACTTCAACCACATCCTGCAGATACGTACCAACCACGCGCTGCCCGCCATCGTTATGGGCGCGCCCAACTTCATGCGCGTGCCACCCTCTACACCCCAGGATCCAGTCACACGCGCTTTTCTTGAGCACTACGGTTTCAACGCTTTCCGAGCCATGCCCTACGAGTCCTCACAACCTCCTCTTTACTATGTTACGGCGGCGATCTTCCTGGCCCCGGTGGGAGAAGACAGGTTGGCGCTGATGTATGCGGCCCGTCTGGTGTCGGTGCTATTCGGGGTGGGTGCGGTGCTCGCGTTATGGCTGGGGGTGCGGCTCCTCTGGCCCGACAACCCGTTTCTCCAGTGGGTCGCGCCTGTCGCCCTCACGCTTGCTCCCGAGTTTACGTTCGTCACATCCTCGATCACCAACGATGCGGCGGTGCTCTTTTTCGGGGCTGCGCTTCTCACGGTGTGGGCGGGCGGGTTGCGTGCCGCTCTGGACGGGTCGGAATTGTCGCTTTGGAAGTGGGGGCTTCTGGCGGGGGTCGTCACCGCTTTGGGCTTGCTTAGTAAGCTCACAATGGCAGTGACCGTGCCGGGTACCGCACTATGGCTCTGGTGGCTGGCCGGCGCTGCCGGGAGGGAAGCTCCGGTGGCTCGGCGACTGCGCGCCTTTCTCGTAGGAGGGGTTGCAAGCGCGGCCATGGTTATCGTGGGCATAGGTTGGTGGGTGGCGCGCAATCTGTCCATCTACGGTGAGCTGACCGGCTCCAGCTCGGTATTCAGCATCTACCACAAGATATACTGGACCCGGCGCGGCTTTCCTCTCAACCAGCTTTTCAGTTTCTTCCCGCTCACTCCCTTTGGTGACCCCAGGGGCGGGTTTGTTATCCTGACGTTCATCACATACTGGGCTGCTTTCGGTTGGGACGCCGTCTTCCTCTCCCCATGGTCCTATGTGGCGATAGCCCTTCTCTCGCTCGCCGGGGTCGTGGGCCTGGCACGCGTGTGGAGAGTAGGTCTGCGCAAGCCGCTCCTCGCACCTGCCATCGCGCATCGCCGACTTGGCTGGCTTTCCTTGATCGCGCTCGGTGGAGCATTTATCATACTTCTGGCCTACAACAGCCTCGTCGATTACCAGCCGCAAGGCCGCTATCTTTTCGTCGTCTTCGCGCCCATGATCCTGCTGCTGGTCGCCGGCCTGCGGAAAGCCACATCGCGTCCCCAGATCAACAACGCTCTCCTATGGTGCTTGCTCGGTCTCTTCGCCGTCATGCAGATCTTGAGCGTCCTGGCCCTCATGGACCAATATGCTCATATATTCTCGCTAGGATAAGACCAATTGCGGATTGCGGATTGCGGATTACGGATTATTCTTCACCGCCAAGAGGCCAAGATCCGCCAAGGGCCGCCAAGGTTTCTACGGTTTGAACCACAAAGACACAAAGATCACTAAGGTTGTTATGGTTCTGGTTCACAGAGACCACACAGGTTCTTTCGGTATTAAACTATAAAAACCTTGGCGATCTTGGCGGACCTTGGCGTCTTGGCGTCTTGGCGGTTACGTCTCACGTTTCACGCCCTCGCCAATTGTCGATGATTAGAATAAGCAGTAAGCAATATGAACAATCCGCAATCCGCAATCCGCAATCCGCAATCGGTCGGTCCGCAATCTGTCCTGATGGTGACCCAGGACGTTGAGGTGACGCGGCGCATTTTGCAAGAGGCTCATACGCTTGTGAATGCGGGCTACAGCGTTCGCATTTTGACGCGGTCGGCGGACGAGCACGATGGGCGGGGCGTCGTTGAGGGGCTGCCCGTGGAGTGGGTCGCAGTGCGAGGTCGGGATCCTCGCTTTGCATGGCTCTATCGCCTGGCCGGGATGACGAGGGGCACACGGGCCGCCGCACTCTGGAGCGTTCTGACTATGCGTCATACCTTCACTATTAGGGCTACGCCGCGAGCTCTTGCCGCTAATGCCGATATCTACCATGCGCATGACCTGAACAACCTCGAGGTGGCTTACAAGGCGGCGCGAGCCAACCACGCGAAGCTGGTCTACGACGCGCACGAGCTCTTCTCCGAGATGGCGAACCGCTGGGTGCGTGTCAAGCGTGGGGCATGGAAGCGGCTGGAAGCTCGCCTATTGCCGCAAGCTGACCTTGCGATCACAGTAAACGATTTGATCGCGGAAGAGATGAGCAAGCGCTATAACGTGCCGCCGCCGCTGGTGCTGCTGAACTGCCCTGAGCCGCCTCCCACTTTCGACCCCGGCACTCGATATAACCTTCTACGCGAGCGTTCCGGCCTGCCTGCCGAGCGCAAGATCGTTCTGTACCAGGGCTGGATGTCGGAGGGGCGGGGGCTGGAAAATCTGGTGCGTGCCGCGGGATTGCTGGCGGACGGAGCGGTGGTGGTATTCATGGGCTACGGAGAGTATCAGGCAACTCTGCAAGAGATGGCAGCCGCTGAGCCTGAGGGGCGCATCTATTTCATCCCGGCAGTGCCCCAGCGCGACCTGCTCGCATATTGCGCCTCGGCTGACGTTGGGGTGATTCCCTACCAGGCAGTGGATCTCAACAATTACTACACCTCGCCCAACAAACTCTTCGATTTCATCCAGGCTGCCCTGCCCATCGTCGCCAGCGACCTCCCTTTCCTACGCAAAGTCATTATGGGGCACGATCTCGGTATAGTCGCAAAGCTAGACAGCCCGCAGAGCTACGCCGCTGCCATCAATAGCGTGCTTGCTCTCCCCGACGGCGGCGCGGCCTTACGTGCCAACCTGCGCACCGCAGCGCCGCAGTACACATGGTCGGCGCAAGCAGCAAAGCTTGTGGAAGCGTACGGACGGCTAGGAGCCAGGGATCAGGGGGCAGGCCAATAAGCCAGGCCTGGCCATCGCCCCTGTGGTACAATTAAGCGTATGCCTTCCTCGCCCACCACCCGGCGTAAGCCGCGAATCCTCCACGCGCCGACCAACATCGCCGGTATCGCGGGGCTTCTTTCGCGTGCGCAGAGGGATTTGGGGTACGATGCTACCTCCGTGCAGTATGTGGCGCACAACTATGCATTCGATACCGACCGCACGCTAAATCTCGGGCGGGGTGACAACCCGGCGAAGAAGGCGCTGGCGGTGGGCGGATTCGCGATGAGCGCGATGCGGCATTACGATGTTTTCCATCTCTACTTCGGCAACACGCTTTTCCCTTATCCTTACCCAGATCTTCCTTTGCTTCGCGCCCTTGGCAAGAAGATTGTGTTCCACTTCTGCGGCTGCGAGGTGCGCAACCGCGCTATCACCCTCGACAAGTATTCGCTCAGCGGGTGCAGCGAATGCGTTTCGCTGGTATGCCTGGGCAAGCACCACCCTGACCCTTCCAGGGCCGATGTGACGCTTGTTTCAACGCCCGACCTGCTCGAGTTCGTGCCGGGTGCGATCCTGATGCCGGGGCCTGTTGACCTCGAAAAATGGACGCCGCGCCCCCAGCGTACCACTCCGGTTTCTGCCGGCGATCCGGTCAGGATCTTGCACGCTCCATCTGACCGGGAAATCAAGGGTAGTCGCCATTTGATTGACGCAGTGGAGCGGCTGCAAGCGGCGGGCTACCAGGTAGAGCTGATGATGTTGGAAGGCGTGCCTCATGACAAGGTAGCCGAGTATTGTGGGCAGGCCGACCTGGCGGTTGACCAGCTAATGATCGGCGCATATGGCACCGTCGCTATCGAGATGATGGCGAAAGGCGTGCCCGTGGTGTGTCGCATCCGTGATGACCTGCGTGAGCATTATCCCTCCGACCTCCCTATCGTAAACGCCGGTCCGGACACTATCTACCAGGTGCTTGAAAACCTGCTACTGCACCCCGAGACCTGGCCCGACCTGTCCAAGCGCGGTATCGCCTATGTGCGCCGCGAGCACGAGATGCATGTCGTGGCAGCACGCACTCTAGAGTTATACAGCTAGGGAGCCTTCCTTGATTTCTAAAAAGAGCAATGGGACCGCGAAGGCGGTCCCATTGCTCTTTTTAGAAATAATTTATTTCATTCCTCGCGTGGGAATGCGGGAGTTGGTCCTAGGGGCCTGGTGTTCGTAAGCTCGGCTGAGGCTGTCGTAGCAAAGGGCGGCTGGGGGTTATGGGGCAAGGCAGAGCCGTAGTGATTGTGCACAGCAGTTGGATAAATTATCCTTGCTGTGTGGCGCTGCTTGGGCGGGGCCAGGGTGCCGAAACGGCTTAGAATGGCAGCGCCTATGCCCACGCAGGCGATAGAGTAGATCAGCAGGAACATCAGAGCGGCGATCCAGGTGGGCAGGAAGAGTAGCGGTATCAAAGTGGAGGCAAGAATCACCGCCACGCCAAGCAGAACCTCGATTATCAAGGTTGGTGCCTGGAATGATAACTGCGGAGAGGCGGGGTTTTGCCTTGTCGTGTCGTGGAAATACTTGCCCAGCCAGTGACTTACCGTCACGAAGCCGAAGAGGAACGCGCCCAGGAGCGCAAGCGCGAGCACAGGAAGCAATATGATACCTATTACGCTTATCGTGAGCAGGGCCGCCGCCAGCCCGGCCGCAGGGAAGATTAGGAAGGCCGCAATTACGCCCACCACAATCGAGGGGCCAGGCTCAGCCTGCAGCGTGGCGCTGGCGGTACGCACCCTGCTCGGCACCACAGCGGTCACCCCTACAGACAGCAAAAGGATCAGAACGCTCAGGACACCAATGCTCAATAAACCGGCGATGCGTGAGAATGGGCTGTCGTTGGATGCACCGCCCTGCCCCCCGGGCAAGAACTGGTTGGGTTGAACGAAATTCTGCACGGCTTGCATAGGATTTGTCATCTCGCCTACGCTGCCCTTGACCGTCGCGGCGCTATCCACGCTCACATGGCCGCCGAGTGAGGTGACGCTTCCACCAACGAATGAGTTATCTTTCACCTCGATATCTTCCGCGGCGAGCACATTACCGCCGACCGAGCTGCCCCCATAGAGCGTGACCCCGCCGCCCGTCAGCACGGCAACATCTCCGAGCACTTTGCCGTAAATGTCCGCATCGCCGTTCACCACGTTGACCTTGCCGTCTACCGTCCCGTAAACAGTGAGATCGCCGTTTGTGACGCTCACATCGCCCGCTATGGTGTCGCCTTTCTCTATCACAAGGTCCTGACCCACGGCCACTCGATCGCCGGCATTCTGCGCCGACGCGGGCACAGCGGTCGCAAATGTTGCCACCAGTAGTGTCAGCACGACTGCCAGCATGGTCAAGCTTATTTCAATGGTCCTCTTTATATACTTCACTTACTATCACGATCCTATTCCGAGTTATTCCGTGTTATCCAGATCCAGGAGCAACTTTGAGTCCCTGACCAATCGCCGGCAGGTGGCCGCCGGGCACCCTTTTATGCCAGGGCTTCCAGCACGCCCGTATTGCCTCTGTTTTCGAGGGCCGAGCGGTGATAACTGCTTACCACTTGCCAGCCCACCAGCAATAGCACGCCTACCATGAACGCGCTCACACCTACGAGGCCGGGGCCGAAGTTCACGAAGAGCGAGCGCACCCACGTATCCACTGCATCGAAGAAAGTGCGCACAGTGCCTATGGCATCGGCCGCCGGGCCGCTTACCTTGATTGTCCCAGACAGCACCAGCGCCAGCAGCAATCCGACCGTGCCCGCGAGCGAGAGGCCGACAGCCGCTATGCCGCGCACATACGATGCGATGCGGTTTTGCCATTCGGTATAAAGAGCGAGAGAGCCGGTGGGAGCCTGGTCGAGCCGCCGGGTAGCTGCCGCGAGTGGCATGGTCCCGATATTTGTTGCCAGGCCTATGGCCGGTTGAAAAAGAGGTCCGCTTTCCAGAGCCGAAGCTGCCGGGACCGACTTAAGAGCCTCAATCCTGCCCATCACTTTCAGTTGGAACCCTGATGGCACAGGTAGCGACACTGAAGCGGAGTTCTTCAGATAACCGTCGGCTCGCTTCATAGCCGTCCAGAGAAGGCTGCAATCGGCGCAGGTGCGTAGATGCTCGTCCAGGCGATGGTCGTCGTGTGTGTCAATCAAGCCGTCGAGCTTGAGCGACATCAGTTCATCAAATTCGGTAGGGCAAGTCATCACTTAACACCTCCTTTCTCTTCTGTTCTTATCCTAAAGCGAGGCGTTGTCGCCCCGGTTTACCTGGCCGCCGGCTACCAATTGCTCGGCCAGCATACGGCGCGCCCTGTGAAGCTGGGTCTTGACAGCACTCTCGGTTAGGCCGGTCATGCGTGCTATTTCGTCATATGATAGGTCATTATAATATCTCAGCACCGTGACTGAGCGGTATTTCTCAGGCAAAGTGTTGAGCATTTTCTTTACAATGTCACTCTGCTCGTTCTGCAGAGCGATCTCGTCAGGTGATGGGTCGTTGCTCTCGACGTAGAGGGCCACATCGTCAAGGGGCGCGGTTGGCTTGCGCCGGCGCAGCATGTCGATACAGTGGTGTGATGCTATGGACAGCAGCCAGGTCGAGAAGCGCCTTTCCTGCTGGAAAGTATGCAACTGGTTCCAGGCGCGCACGAACACTTCTTGCGCTGCGTCTTCGGCCTCGGTAGCATCCCCAAGCATACGGTATGCCATGTTGTATACCGCTGTCTGGTAGCGTGACACGAGGTCAGCGAAAGCAGTCTGGTCACCACGCAAGGCTGCCTGGACCGATATACGGTCCAGGTCGGCTGAGCTGAGTGCGGAGGGTTGAGGGTTGAGAGCCGAGTGGGTGTCTTCGGCACTGTCACTCGTCATCGACTCTGTTTTCTCCTCGACTCGCTGCCCTGCGGTCGTTACCTGTCCGCGCCCGGACAAGAACCTGCTTTGCTTGTTTACAGGCCGGGCGACGCCCAGAGGCGAAGCCAACGAAGCCTCACCTACCATTCGAGATCTAAGCCCAGCCAGCCCGTCCAAAACCATATCTTGAAGAGAAACCGAAAGAGCAGGAAAAACTGCCCCGGCATTTGCGTTCATTCTTATCTCCCCTGTGCAACCTTATATACGCGAGGAGATGCGTGAAAGTTGCACCGGGGACACAGGATTGTGTGAAACGTAAAACGCATTTTGAAGCACAGAGACCACAGAGATCACAGAGGTTATTATGGTTTAACCCACAGAAATCTTGGCGGCCCTTGGCGGAACTTGGCGTCTTGGCGGTTACGGAAACACGTCTCACGTCTCACGTCTCTTACGTTCGTTCGCCTTCAGCCACTGCTTCGACAAGGGTTTCCGGCTCGAGGTCGCCCGTATCGCTATGCTCTATATGTTCAATATGCTCTATCGCTTCGACCTCAATAGGATCGAGCGAGTTGCTGGAGAGGGATGGCTGGTTGGCTTCAGCTTCGGCTTCCAGGCGTTTGTTCTGGCTGCGCAGCCGCTTGATCTCACTGACCAGCGAGGGCACGTCTTCGCGTGTCAGTTTCTCCACTTTGTTGAGCAACACTCGCAACTTCAGCAGTTCCGGCGGCAGTTCCCGCCGCATGTAGGGCGAGTTGATTATCTCCGTACAACGCGCTTCTATCTCACTCAAATTATTATGCATCGCCATGTCTCGTTACCTCACTTCTTTCCGGTCCGGTTTGCTAAGTTGCCGATAAGTCATACTACTAGTATAACAGGCGGATGCCAGTGGGGTTGAGTTGCCAGTTGCCGGTTGTCAGTAGACGGACGATAGACGATAGACCAAGGACGACTGACCACCGACCACTGCTCCCTGCACACCGGTCTACTGACAACTGACAACTGACAACTGACAACTGCGCCCTACATCTCCACACCGCCGATATGGTATATTGTGGACACGTGGGACTATTACGCTTTCGCTATCAATCTGCCCTCAGGAGCAACTTTGAGCTATCATCACCCGCCCGAAAACGGGAGTTATCAACACGCCGACCCCTATTCCACTCTGCCTATCGACACCCTGACGTCCGCGCCTTCTTATTCGCAGGACGAGAGCGAGCCGCTCCTTGAAATCGGTATTCTGACTATCGGCAAAGCCACCCTCTCTATGGCTCTATCGTCGCTGCTCTTGCAGGATGAGAGGCGCATACGCATTCATATCGTGGACACGGCCCCGACGCCGATTATAGATCGAATCGAAGTGCAAGGTGTGCTGAGGCTGGCGGCAGACCGAGGCATACGCTGCACCTACGACAATCTCCACGAAGAAAAGCGAGCTTTCAGCCTGGGCAGGCTGGCCCTCCTGGAGGCTCTGAGCGGTCCCAACGTCTGTTTTATGGATGATGATGTTGTGATGCCGTCCGGTGCGATCCCCCAATTGCTCTCCTTCATAGAGGATCACCCCGACTACGGCTGGCTCGCTCCTTACTGCAAGAACACGGGCACCGTGCGCACGGCATTGGCCGGCAGGCCCCATTACTCGCCTGGCGGCGTTTTCCGCCAGGATAGATTGGTGCGCAATATTCTCCTGGAGTACTACGAAAACACAGTGGATGTGCTGGACAAGCAGCGCTCCAGTAGCAAAGTGTGGGAAATCGCATTCCTTACCGAGCTATTCCCACTCCTGGGCCGCTCAACGACCGTGCAGCGTGACAACGTAATTTACCACCTCGACTACCATGAGCGCCCCAACTGGGACCTTCTGCAGGAGAGCCTGGTCAGCACCAGCCGCCGCAAAGCCGAGGAGCTTATCAAGAAGTATGCTGGTGTGAAGAAAGAAACATGAACCAATTGCGCATTGCGCATTTAATAAGAAACTTTAGATGTATTCTTTCGTTGTAACAGGGCCGGGGCTCCGAGAAACCCGCGATTACTAATCCGCAATCCGCAATCCACAATCCGCAAAAGACCTTGAGGCGTATTCTTTTTCTGCTTATAGGGCTGATCATCAGCGTTGGAGCGCTATATTTTGCGTTCCAGGGGTTTGACCTGCGCGACGTTTGGGATGCCATGGGCCGTGTGCGTCTTCCATTCTTCTTGCTGATGCTTATCCCTTATGTGCTCACCTTCCTCGTCAAGGTGTGGCGCTGGCAGGTGCTTTTCTATCCGGACGAGCAGCGCACACCCTTTAGAATCCTTTTCCCCACGCTCATGATCTCCTATGTGCCCCTACCGTTCAGGTTGGGCGAAGTGGCGCGTGGCGCGGCGGCGAGCGCGCGTTCGGGCATACCTGCTGCTCGCGTTTACTCCACTATTTTCGTTGAAAAGGTGCTGGATGTACTGACCTTGCTCCTCTTGTTGAGTATCAGCCTTCCTTTCGTAGAGTTACCGGACACTTCATGGCGCGGCTCGCTCATTTTGCTGGGCACGGGTGTGCTCGTGTTGGTTCTGGCGATGCTCTTCTTTGTCTTGCGGCCTGAATTGGCGCGCAATGTAGTGTCATTTCTTTGCCGCCCGCTACCTGTACGTTTCGGCAATCGCCTGCTCCAGATCACCGATAACGTGCTCGAGGGCCTTGCTCCTCTTGCCATACCCTCGGTAGCCATGCGCGTTGGCTTCTGGTCGCTGGCGACCTGGCTGGTGAATATGCTGACCGTCTACCTGGAGATGCTGGCGTTCAATATCACGGCTACTCCAGCGACAGCGGCTGTGCTCGTGGTGGCAACCAACCTGGTTATGGTGGTGCCCGCCGCGCCAGGCTACGTTGGCACCTTTGAGGCTACAGTGGTGGGTGTTCTGGTTGCCTTCGGCCAGCCCGCGGATACAAGCCAGGCTTTCGCGATCATTTACCACTTTGTAGGACTTGTGCCTGTAGTGGTAATCGGCGTGGTGGCCGTTCTCCAGCAGGGGATCAGCTTCGCAGTGCTTGGTGCCGGGGATGCAGGACGAACGGCCAAGGACGAAGGACGACCGACGGCCGAGGACGATGACTCAATCCGCAATCCGCAATCCGCAATCCGCAATCGGGAGTTGCCTTGACCAACGCGCTACCGGGACTGCTGCAACCCTGGGGAATTGCGCTGCTCGTTGCCGTTATGGCGGTGGCTTATGCCATTGCCTATTTGTGGTATCGCGCCGATAGGAGCCGTCCGGCCTACCACCTCGATGTGCTGGCGCTGGCCTTGCTCGCATTTCTGACGGGTGGCTTTTTCTGGCGGGTGCTCACCGAATTGGGCATCATGATGCCCACGGGCGGAGGCGACATAGCCTCCTTCTACTACCCAACCTATGCCTACGCCGCCGAGGAGATAAAGAACGGCTCGCTGCCCCTCTGGAACCCTTATCTCTTCTCCGGTATGCCCCTGGCCGCCGATGTACAGTCGGGCCTCTTCTACCCGATCAACTGGGTGCTTTATCTCTTCGTGAAGGTAGATTACGGCTCTATCGAGTGGCTGCTTATCTTCCACTACTGGCTTGCTGCCGCTTTCACCTACCTTTTCCTGCGCGACCTCAAGCTTGCGAGGGGAGCCGCTCTTGTGGGGGCGCTGGCGTTCGCCTTCTGCGGCTTCATGACGGCCCATCTGGGCCACCTGCCCATGATTCCGGTGGCTTCGTGGATACCTGCCGCCGCTGCTGGCATTACGCCGCGCATATTTCTCGCCTTCACTGGGCGGGTGGGTCTGGAGCGTGCTGGCTGGGGTTGCGCTGACCATGTCTTTCCTGGCGGGCCATGCACAAATCTTCTCTTATGGCCTGATGGCCGTGGGCCTTTTCTGGCTCTATCTCCTTTTCTGGCGTAAGCCGCTCGATTGGCGCGACTATCTGCCCTGGGTGGGCAAAGGCGCGGTGGCTGTGGCTGTATTGCTCGGCCTCTGCGCGGTGCAGCTCCTGCCGAGCCTGGAACTGAGTGCACAATCCGTCCGCTCGTCCATAAGCTACGAGGAGTTGGGTGCTTTCTCGGCGCAACCTATCACTCTGCTCAACCTCTTCCTGCCCCGCGTGTACGGCACAAACCCCTTGAACTACAGCCCAAGCGACTGGCAGAGTACCGAGAACTGGGCTTATTGCGGGGTGATCACGCTGGCTCTGGCGGTGGCAGGTCTGCTGATACGTAAGAGCCGGATGGTGGGCTTTTTCGCCATCCTGACGTCCCTGGCCCTGCTCATAATGGTGGGCAACCTCTCTATCGTTGACGCCTGGATATACAAGTTCCTGCCCGGTTTTAGCTCTCTGAGGTCGAGCGGACGTGCCCTGGTGCTGTTCGGGTTCGGGTTGGCCGGGCTTGCCGCCTATGGTACTGACGGGCTGCTTGAATCTTTGCAGGGCCAGGTTCGTGAGAGACGGTATGCTTTGTGGTGGCTGCTGGGCCTGAGTGGTGCGTTGGCACTGACGCTCTTCTTTATCATGCCGGTCTTTTTCTCCAACTTGCTGTCACTGAACGGCGGGCAGTATGGGCGGCTTCCCGATGCGATCAACGACATGGGGATGCTTCTGATATGGCTCGGTTTGCTAGCCCTGGTGGGCTGGGCCGCATATAGTGGTCGTATTTCCGTAAGCATGGCAAGTGGCGCGATAGTGCTGCTGCTGGTGGTCGACCTCTTTTCGCCGAATTCGAACTTCAACCCCACTACGAGCGATCTGCTTTCTGCTTTCAAGAATTTCAACTCCTATAGCGTCGTGATGAAGCAAACTCGCGACCCGATCACGAAGATACCCTATCGCGTTGATAGCGACGCCGACGCCCAGGATGTATGGCAGCCTTCGACTGCGCTTCTTGAGGCCGCCGATGGCGCAAACGGCATGTTCGACACGGGCGGGGCGTTCAACCCGCTCAAGCTCCGCCGCTACGATTACGTCTGGGGTATCGCCAAGACCAACCCCGACTCGCCTCTCTACGACCTGTCGGGAACTCGATTTCGGATCGTGGCGGCGAGCACCGTAATGACCAATACGGCCAAATGGAAGTTAGCCGAGAAAGACAAAACGTACAATATCTACGAGGACCAGAACGCGCTCCCTCGCGTATATCTGGTGCACGATGCTCGCGTCCAGCCGGACGGGTTCACCACCGTAGAATCGGTGCGTAACTTCGGCGTCGATCCCAGGCACACTGTGCTGCTGGAGTCGGGCACGCCCGTGCAGAGCGCCCTGCCGGGCACAGCCGAGGTCCAACCGGGCGGCGCCTCCAAAGAGTCGGTGGTCGCCCGGCTATATAGCCCTGAAGAGGTGGTCCTCGACGTGACCGCCAGTGCCCCCGGCTGGGTCGTGCTGACGGACGCCTGGTATCCCGGCTGGGACGCCACGATTGACGGCAAGAGTGTGCCGGTCGAAGTCGCCTACCATGCCTACAGGGCCGTCAAAGTGGACCAGGGCACAAGCACCATCACCATGCAGTTCCGCCCCGCAAGCTGGACCTGGGGCAGCCTCATATCGATCCTTTCGCTGCTCGCGGTATTGGCCGCGCTGCTGATACTGGTAGTGCTGCCGTGGCAGTGGAGACGAAGGACGAAAGACGAAGCACGAGGGCCTACCGGCGACCAGGGGTCTGTGGCAAGTGAAATGTAAAGTGTGAGACGTAACCGCCAAGACGCAAAGTACGCCAAGTCTCGCCAAGGTTTCTAGCGGTTTAACCATAACAATCCTCTGTGATCTCTGAGTACCCTATACTCTCAATGATTCAAACCCATAATAACGTCTTCGTGCCCTTCGTGCCCTTCGTGTTCTTCGTGATTCAAACCCATAATAACCTTTGTGCTCTTAGTGTCTTTGTGGTTCAAACCGTAAAATCCTTGGCATCTTAGCGTCTTGGCGTTGAATAATATGAGTGCCTTACACCTGACACCTTGCATGCCCTAGGTTATAATGGAGTCATGGAACCCAGAGCGCGCCGGATCTGTCCTCAGTGCGGTTATGAATACGAGCCGTGGATCGAGATTTGCCCGGATTGCGGGGTGCTCGTCGAGACGGTAAGCGGGGACCAGACAGGGAAGTCTGCAAAGGGCCGGCTCGATCCCGACGATGACCCGCGCTGGACAGTGGTGACTAACGTGCCGAACGCTATTATCGGCAACCTCATCAAGAGCCAGCTAGAGGATGCGGGCATTCCTGTGTTCATGCAGCGCTCCCCCAGCGCCGACATCGCCTTTTTCAGCCACAACGATTACGTGCCTCACGATTTGCGCGTGCCGTTCAGTATGGTGGAAGACGCTCGCCGTATCCTCAATTCAAGCCCCGACCGGAGCCAGGGTGCGCCATACTGGGGCAGCGACCTGGACGACGAAGACGAGGATGAGAGTGGAGACGAAGAAGATCGCCCCTCGCTCACATCTTTCGGCGGCTCGGGAAGCAACATGCCGGAGGGTTGGACGATGCTCCCCACCGAGCGTGATCTACGCGCCGGCCGTCATTACTACTCCACGCACGGCGATACAGAGGGTTGGTATCGTTCAGACACTATCGGCGAGCGCCATTCGGTCGTGGCGGCACGGCGGCCGAAGAGCCGGATTACGACTTCGATGAAGAGCCGCTAGAGTCGGACAAGATCCGCTTCTCCCAACCCTACCAGCGCGAGTATTACGACGAAGCTTACGGCTCTCCTGACCGCTCGAAGTGGATCAGGGTCATTTACGGAATATTGCTGCTGATTATCAGCCTGCCCTTCTTGCTCCAACTGATGCAGCAAATTGCTTCATTCCTCACCTTCAGCCACTGACCACCGGGAAGAAATCTTCATAATCCATGCTATACTCCTCGCGGAAAGTCGGGTCGGGCTTTCATCTCCCTGATCTGGACGAGGTGGGTCGCTGCGTGGACAGCAACCACGAAGAGCCAATCGTGCGGCGTCATATCTTTGAAAAGCCCAAAGCTTGAGCTCGCGCTGCCTGTTTCTTCGGGTAATTGGTTGACATAAGAAATGAAATCGTGCGTGGTATCTCGCAGAAGCTTGCATAGCTCACCGGCCGCCGGGCCATGCCAGCCGCCTCCGCCCATAGCATTCTTCTTTTTGCCGGTGACACCCGTGCCCTCGGGAGGCTTGGGCATAGGTGGTCGTTCGTGGCGTAGGGCGCGGGTGATGTTCCACCAATGGAAGGCGATAGCGGAGGCCATGTGGGTCATTATCTGGGCCGTGTCGAAATGCTCTTCGTCGCCGCTCTCGTCGGGGCCGGTTGGTGTGCCGGGCAGCTTAAATGCAAGTTGCTCGGTGCTCATGCCCTCGACCTCACTACAAAGCCCGTCGACGTTCTCGTTGAGGAAAGAGATTATCTCCGTTCGGTCATAGTCGTGCGATACTGCGCTGATCTCGCCACCGTCTGAGTAGAAAAGGTGGGCGAGTGAGTTTGCCTGCTCAAGGGTAAGGGGTGTCGCCATTCTGCTACCTCATTTCTCCCAGCTCGTAAAGGGCTAACGTCAGCGAGGCAACGGCAGCCGTTTCGGCTCTCAGTGTGCGAGGGCCAAGCGTGACAATATTGATACCGGCGTCCTCGGCGGCTTCCACTTCGTCGCCGGTGAAGCCGCCCTCGGGGCCGATGATTATGCTCATCTCCTGGCTTCGGCGATCCTGGTTTTGCAGGGCAGTAGCCACCGAGAGTGCGGCACCAAGAGTGGGCATAAGTGCCAGGTGCTCGCCCTGGGGAGAGTTTTTCAGGCTGATAGCTTCCTGCTTGAGAACTTGCGCCAGGGTAGCCGTTGTGGTCAACGATGGCAGGAGCGAACGGCCACTTTGCTCTGCGGCTTCCTGGATTATGCGCTGCCATCGATCGATTTTTGCGGGGCTGGGCGTGTCCGCGATGCACCGGGCCGCCTGGACGGCCACGAAGCCCGCAGCGCCTAACTCTGTGCATTTCTGGAGTGCCCACTCGAACTTGTCTGCTTTGTTGAGCAGCGATAAGTAGAGGGTAATTTTGACGCCCGGCTCATTGCTGCCTGGCTTTCTCTCGATGATTTCGCCCGTAATCTCGTCCCTGGAGAAGCCGTTGAGTGTCACGAGATATTCCCAGCCTGTGCCATCCAGCAGGCAAACCTGGTCGCCCGGCTGCATACGCAGCACCCGGCTAATCTGGCGCGACGTTTCGCCGCTTATACGTACTTCCTGGCCCTCGAGCGTGGTGGGCGGTACGAAGAATCGTTGCATGGTAATGGGGCGGGGTGCTTACTGGGAGGTGTCGGAGTCGGCGGCGGCCATTTTGCTGCTGCGCCGGTCGAATTGGCGGCGCGCTATGAATATGAAGAGGCCAATCAGCAGAAGCACAAGAGCGATCAGCCCGCCGAACTTGATAAGCTTGAAAGTGTTGTCGCCGGACTTGCCTGTAAGCACCCCGAGCAGCCCGAAGGCTCCCGAAAGTGCGATGTAAATAAGCACAATCTGACCCTGGCTGAACCCGATGTCAAGCAGCCTGTGGTGCAGGTGCCCGCGCTCGGCTGCGATGGGTGAGCGGCCCCTGGCGAGCCTGTAGATGATCATGTAAACGCCGTCGAGGAGCGGCACTCCGAGCACAAGCAAGGCGGCTGCTACCTTCGCGCCGCCGATAACCGATAGCACGGCCAACGTGAAGCCCAGGAACATCGCCCCCGAATCACCCATGAAGACCCGAGCGGGGTGGAGGTTATATGGGAGGAAGCCGATGATGGCCGCCGCCAGGATCAGCGGCAAGTAGGCCAGCGTCCACTGCCCAAGCACGGGGCCCGTGACCACGAAGAGTACCACACAGGCCACAGCCGACACGCTTGCCGCCAGACCGTCCAGGCCATCTATCCAGTTGATAGCGTTGGTTGTGCCCACGATCCAGAAGATAGTGAGGAAAGCGGCCAGAAACAGGGGCAATTCGATGATGCCGCCGAACGGGTTTTGCACGTTGTTGGCGAGCACCCCCGCTCCCTGGTCGTAATGGACAGTGCCCGCATTCAGGTCGCTTGGGTTCGCACCGCCGGGCCAGATGATGCTCGGAATGACTACAAGGGCTGCAGCCCCGATCTGCCAGAGCAGTCTGGGCAACGGTTTGAGCTTCTTCACGTCGTCCACCGCCATTACGATAGTGATAATCGCCGCCCCAACAAGCATGAGCAGGACGCGATTCACCTCATACAACTCGTTGCCCGCTTTGCCTTGCCGTATGATAGGGAAGGCAAAGGTCAGAAGCACACCCACGGTGAAAGCAGCAAACATGGCCAATCCGCCGATGCGTGGCACAGCCCTGGTATGAACGCGCCGCTCTTCGTCCGGGTTATCGACCCAGCCGCGCCCGATGGCCCATCTTCGCACAAGCGGCGTCAGCACCAGCGACACCACGAGTGTCACGATGAACAACGCGACCATATACGGGATTTGCTGGTCCCAGCTTAGAGGCAAAGGGCGCTCCGTACTGCTTGATCGGACGAAGGACGAAGGACGAAAGACGAAGGAAATATACGTTCGTCCTTCGTCTTTCGTCCTTCGTCCCGTCTACGACGTTCCAAACTGCCTATCGCCCGCGTCACCGAGGCCGGGCACTATATAGCCTTTTTCGTTCAGATGGCTGTCCACGGCTGCAATGTGGATGGGCACGTCGGGGTGCTCTTTATGCAATCGCTCGACGCCTTCCGGGGCGGCGATGAGACCGATATACTTGATGCGTTTGGCTCCCCAATCCTTCAGCACCTTGACGGTGGCCGTCGCCGAGCCTGCTGTGGCGAGCATGGGGTCGAGCACGTAGCAAATATCGACGGTGGGCTGCACGGGCAGCTTATTATAGTATTCGATAGGCAAGAGGGTGCGATGGTCACGGTAGAGGCCGATGTGCCATACCTGTGCGGTTGGAATCAGGTCGAGCGCGGCGTCCACCATACCGATACCGGCGCGCAGGATCGGCACAAAGCCGATACGGTCGGCTATTTCGCTCCCCTTCATCTGAGCGAGGGGCGTCTCTACGTCGATCTCGACGGTCGGCAGGTCAAGGGTCGCCTCATAGAGGAGGAACCCCGTTATTTCGCGCACCACCTCGCGGAACTTCTTGGGCTCGGTGTCTACCGACCGCATCAGTGCCAGCTTATGCTGCACCAGCGGGTGGGCCGATACGAACAGGTTTTCCATCCTCGCCTCCCTCCTTCCCAGCCTCCTACTAATCGATGCCTGGGACCGGGAATTTCCCGCACAGCTCGGCTACCTCGGCCCTTACCTGCGCCTTTACCTCCTCGTCGTTCGGGGCGCGCAATACGCTGCCGATCAGGCGGGCGATGGTGTCCATCTCGATTTCGCCGAAACCGCGGGTAGTGACTGCAGGGGTGCCGATGCGGATGCCGCTTGCCTTCGCCGGCGGCTGGGGATCGTAGGGGATGGCGTTCTTGTTCACCGTGATCCCAACGTCGTCGAGGGCGTGCTCGGCCTCTTTGCCGGTCAATCCGAGCGGGCTGACGTCTACCAGCATCAAGTGATTATCGGTGCCGCCTGACACAACGCGCAATCCGGCTTTCTCCAGCCCGGCGGCCAGCCGCTTGGCGTTGGCGATGATTTGCGCCTGGTATTCCTTGAAGGATGGTTGCAAAGCTTCGTGGAACGACACGGCTTTGGCCGCGATAACGTGCATAAGCGGGCCGCCTTGTATGCCGGGGAAGACGCTCTTATCTATGTCTTTGGCGTACTGCGCTTTGCAGAGGATCATCCCGCCCCTCGGGCCGCGTAATGTTTTGTGCGTCGTGGTCGTTACAAAATCGGCGTACGGAACCGGCGAGGGGTGGAGGCCCGCCGCGACCAGGCCTGCTATGTGCGCCATGTCAACCATCAGCATCGCGCCCACCAAATCGGCGATCTGCCGGCAGCGCTCAAAATCGAAGATCCGCGGGTATGCGCTGGCACCCACTACGAGCATCCTGGGGCGGTCTTCCAGTATCTGCGTCTGCAGCGCATCATAGTCGAGCCGCTCGGTCTCGCGGTCGACGGCGTAAGAGGTGGCATTGTATAGCTTGCCCGAGAAGTTAACCCCGTAGCCATGGGTGAGGTGGCCACCGAAAGCCAGACCCATGCCCATAATCTTGTCGCCCGGCTGCAAGACGGCCATATAGACCGCCATGTTAGCCTGTGCGCCCGAATGAGGCTGCACGTTCACATGTTCCGCGCCGAATAGCTGCTTTGCCCGTTCTATCGCGAGGTTCTCCGCAACGTCCACATACTCGCAGCCCCCATAGTATCGCTTGCCCGGGTAGCCCTCGGCATACTTGTTGGTGAGCACGGATCCCTGAGCTTCCAGCACCGCCCGGCTCACGTAATTCTCGGAAGCGATAAGCTCGATCTTCTCGCGCTGTCGCCGCTTCTCGTCCTCGATAGCCTGCCAGATTTGTGGGTCAACCTCGCGCAGAGGCAAATCGGCCTGGCGATTGCGGATTGCGGATTGCGGATTGCGGATTGCTCCGAACTCGTCGTCCTGGGTCTTCTTTGGAAGAGTTGTCGTCATCTCGGTGCTCCTGACTTGTACTGCTTACTGCGTACTGCTTGCAGGAATGTGGTGCGCCAACGATTGGATGGGTGTGTAACTCGCCATGATTATACAACGTTAACAGGGGGAAGGAAAATTGAGCGGCCAAGTTGTCAGTTGTCAGTTGTCAGTTGTCAGTTGTCAGTAGACCGACGAAGGACGAAGGACGAACCGTTAACAAGTTAAGAAGTAAGCCTAGCCCCTAGCCCCTAGCCACTGGTCTACTGACAACTGACAACTGACAACTGACAACTACGTCTCTTTGACACCGCCCCCGCTCACCCGTATATTGTACCGGTCGGTGCGAGGCCCGGACCTTTGGGGGATAGGGCGAACGTATATTGGTCCTGTGCCGGTATTAGCCTAAAAATACCTCTGGTTACCACCTTCAGAATAGCCCTTATTACTCATGAATTAGCGCGGAGGAATGTTATAATGATGCATGTTACACAGCCTGGTGAAGGCTTACCTGAACAACCGAATACGAACGGGATGAGCGTGCTCGTCACGGGTGGAGCGGGATATATCGGTAGCGTCGCAGTCGAGATGCTATTGGACGCCGGCCACTCGGTCGTGGTTTACGACAACCTCGTCAAAGGACATCGCGGCGCTGTTGATAGCAGAGCGCGCTTTGTTGAAGGCGACCTTGCCGATCTGCCGCTCCTGGAAAAAACTCTGAGCGAGAACCATGTTAAAGCCGTGATGCACTTCGCGGCGCATTCGCTCGTCGGGGAATCGATGGAGAACCCCGCCAAGTATTTTGACAACAACGTTTCGACGGGGTTAACCTTGCTTGAGGCAATGGAGCGAACGGGTGCGAACATAATGGTATTTTCGTCGTCGTGTGCCACTTACGGAATGCCTCAGGGCGATTACATACGCGAAACCGACCCGCAGAACCCTATCAATCCATACGGCGAGTCGAAACTGCTATACGAGCGGATGTTGCGCTGGTTCGGGGAGTTGAAGGGTTTGAAATATATCTCGCTGAGATATTTCAACGCCGCAGGGGCTTCGGGAAAGTTTGGTGAGGTACATGACCCGGAAACGCATCTCATTCCGATAGTTTTGCAAGCTGCCCTGGGGCAAAGGCCATACGTCCAGATCTTTGGAGATGACTACCCAACGCCCGACGGCACTGCAATACGCGACTACATACACGTGATAGACCTCGCGAAAGCCCACCTGCTGGCACTTAATTGGCTGGCTGATGGCGGCGCGAGCGGAGCGTTCAACCTTGGCAACGGGGCAGGTTTCTCGGTCAAGGCAGTCATAGAAACCGCAAGACAGGTAACAGGGCAGCCCATAGAGGCGAAAGTCGGCCCCCGCCGCGCCGGGGATCCACCCAGGCTGGTGGCTTCTTCGGAGGGTGGAATCGTTACGAAACTGGGTTGGAAGCCCGCGTATCCAGACCTGGTAGATATAATAAAGACCGCGTGGGATTGGCACCGGAGCCACCCGCTCGGTTACGAGGAAGGTTGAACGGAAGTTGTCAGTAGACCGACGAACGGTTACTGGCTCTCGTCTACTGACAACTGACAACTACGTCCGTTACATCCCACACAACACACATATCGGAGTATCTCCATGGTGAAAGAGCTTTCGTTTTCGGAAAGATTTGGCAGGGAGCCATCTATACTGGTCCGGTCACCCGGCCGCGTCAACCTTATCGGTGAGCATACCGACTATAACCTCGGGTACGTGCTCCCCTTTGCTCTCGACCGCTACACTAAGCTGGCGGCGGCTCCGCGTCCCGACAGGAAACTTAACATCTACTCCGAGACTATGAGCCAGGCAATCGAGATTTCTCTTGATAGCCATCTTGGCCTGGTGGGGGAAGCAGCGCACTGGGCTAACTATGCTCGGGGCGTCGCCTGGTGGATGGAAGAGCACGATTACCACACAAACGGGGCCGACATTCTCATCTGGGGCGATCTGCCCATCGGTGCGGGGCTCTCGTCATCGGCGTCTGTGTTGATGGGGCTACTGGCGGCTGTCGCGTCCGTGTCGGGTTGGGATATCCCCAGGCCGGAGATGGCTCGCGCCGCTCAGAAGATCGAGAACGACTTTATAGGTGTGCCGGTGGGCATTATGGACCAGATGGCGATCGGCCTGGCCGAGCCGAAATCGGCCCTGTTGATAGATTGCCGCTCGCTCAGTGCGACCCCCGTGCCACTCAATCTCGATGCGAAAGGCCTATCGTTCATCGTTGCCAACAGCGGCATCAGCCGCGACCTGGCCGATTCTGCCTACGCCCGCCGACGCCGCGAATGTGAGGCCGCACTGGGCGCCTTCAAAGTGATCACATACAACCTCGATTTGCAATCGCTGCGCGATGTCGATAGCAGGATGCTCAGCCAGTACGGCAGCAAGCTCTACCCAACCCTATTCAAGCGCGCTCACCACGTTGTTACCGAGAACGAGCGCGTGCTCGCGACCGTCAGCGCGCTGAACAATAACGACTTCGAGGATGTGGGCAGGTTGATGAACGAGTCGCACGACAGCTTGCGCCATGACTTCGAGGTGAGCAATCCTTTCATGGACCGCCTGGTCGACCTGGCTCACGAGACCGATGGTGTGCTCGGCGCTAGGCTCACGGGCGCGGGCTTCGGTGGCTGCACAGTCAACCTGGTGCGCAACGACTTCCATCCGCGACTTCAACCGCAACGTTGTGCGCCGCTATTCCGAAGAAACCTCTCTAAAAGCTGAGACCTACGTGGTGCGTCCGGTCGCCGGGATAGAAGTGGAGCGCCTCTCCGCATAAAGCAAAATAGCTGAACGTGAACAATAAGCAAGGAGTCCGCCGAAAGCGGAACTCTTGCTTATTGTTCACGCGGCCTACCCTCGCAAGCCTTGCTCTTCGAGATCCAGGTCGCGCTCTACGCGGCGGAGCACCTCGTCGTTGATGACACCATTGTCGCGCAGGCGAATAATTGCCTGGCGCTCGGCGACGAGCAACTCTCGCTGAAGGCGCAATTGGCTGCTCGCCTGCGTCTCCACTCCATCGTCGCTGGAGCCGCGATAACGGGACGCGTACCGCCGTTTGCGCTCCTGGTAATGGGCGCGCATGTCGTCTGCCATCTCCTCCGCTACCCATTCTTCGACCGCCAGCTCCTCCAGGCGGCTCGCCCCTGCCTTGGCGGCTACCAGGCGCGCCTTATTTTCTTCGAGCTCTTCGCGACCATCATCGTGCAGCTTGAGCAGCCGGATCAGTGGGCTCAAAGTAAGCCCTTGCACCACCAGAGTCGCGAAGATCACCGCGAAGGTAAGGAAGATAACAAGCTCTCGATTCGGAAAGGGCTGCCCGTTCTCCAGTACGACCGGCAGGGCGAGAGCCGCCGCCAGCGACACTATCCCACGCATCCCCGACCACGCACCTACCGCCGCGAGCTTCCAGCTCGGATAGGGCTCCCGTATTTCACCGGCGAACTTATTGATTATGAAACGCGGCAAATAGGTGCTGAACGGCGTCCATACAATACGCGCCATGACCACCGCCAGGCTGATCGCCACGGCGTAGAGGAGCAGCGTGCCGAAGCTGTAGCTGGATAAATCTCTTATTATGGTGGGCAGCAGAAGACCGATCAGTATGAAAACAAGGCCGTTCAGCACGAAGAGTATGATTTGCCATACCGAGTTGGCTTCCAGCCGCGTGCGCGCCGACATTATGGTTGAGCCTGACCTGCCCAAATAAAAGCCCGTGGCCACCACTGCCAGCACTCCCGACGCGCCCAGCGAGTTGGCGAGCAGATAGCTGCCGTAGCCACCGAGTATTTGCAGCATGATCTCGATAGGCGGATCATCGATGTGCCGCAGGACCCACACACCCGCTATCCCCACCAGAAGCCCCAGTAGCAAGCCGATGCCGCCGGTGAGCACGAATCCAAGACCGGCACCCCACGCCGAAAAGGCCCCGGTAATTACCGCTGCAATTGCTAGTTTGTAGGCCACGAGGGCGGTGGCGTCGTTTAGAAGGCTCTCGCCTTCCAGGACTGTGGCCAATCGCCTGGGCAATTGTATACTCCCTGCGATCGAGGTTGTGGCTATCGCGTCGGATGGCGACACGATAGCCCCCAGCAGAAAAGCCACCGGCCATGTCATACCCTCGATAAGCCAGTAAGCCACTACGGCCACAATTACCATCGAGAAGATAGGTAGGCCAACTGCCAGCAGGGTAATTGACCGGATGTTGGTCCGGAAGTCGCGTATTGGTGTGAAATATGCGGCGGATTGAATAATCGGCGGCAGAAAGAGGAGGAAGATAACCCCAGGCTCAACCTCTATCTGTGGCATGCCCGGCACGAAACTGAGCGCAAGCCCACCAAGCACCAGAAGAATAGGGTAGGGGATGGATATCAGCCGCGCGAGCATTACCAGCAGGGTGACCGCCAGGAGAAGCGCCAGCACAATCTCGATAACATACATAGGCTACACTCGTGCCCCGTTGTCTATGCCACCGTTATCCTACTGGGGCAGGCTCTCGAAGTCCACCCTGTCTATGTAGCACCAGCCCCATTCCTCGCCCGGCTCCAGCGATTTGATGATGGGGTGACCGCTGGCGTGGTAGTGATGGGTGGCGTGCTTGTTCTTCGAGGAGTCGCAGCAGCCAACGTGCCCGCATGTCATACAGAGGCGCAGGTGCAGCCACGTATCTCCCATCTTGAGGCATTCTTCGCAGCCTCGAGTATTAGGCGTCACATCTTTGATCTGGTCAAGATGCTCGCAGATTTGGGTGTCCATTGATTTGTTGCCTCCTTCAGCCGATCTGGAATGCTGAACTGCGCAATTGCGCACGATGCCCTAATTGTCTATTCCGCGTTCTCGCAACCTACGCACGAATTAGACCCTGCACTGGGAAAAGCCCTATACTTCGTCTCTTTCTTACCTTCGACCATGAGCCAGGCGCTAAGGGCGCTGGCCAGGGCCAGTCCTGCTCCGGTTAACATCACAAGGCGGAAGCCTGTGACGAACGATTCGTCTATGGCAGTTTGCAATTGGGTCCGTTGTGGTTCGGCAACATCCTGCGGGATTACGGCTGCTGCCAGCCTGATGCGCTGGTCATCGATGCTCTTTTGCGCTGCGGGTGGTAGCTGCATCGTCGAGAGACGGCTGTCGAGGCTGCTGTTGAAGCTGGAGAGCATCAGTATGCCGAACACAGCAATCGCCACCAGGCCCGCAACCCTTGACACAGCATTATTTATACCCGAAGCGATGCCCGACTTGCTCGAATCCGCCGCGCCCATCACCGTCGTGGTGAGAGGTGCCACCGTGATGGCCATCCCCAGGCCCAGCACCGCCGAGGCCGGGAAGAAGCCGGTCCAGTAATCGGCGTGCGTGCCGGGAAGTGCGAAGAGGGCGAATCCCGCTGCGGCAATGGCAGGCCCGACCACCAGGGGCAATTTTGAGCCGTAGCGCGTTACCAGCCCACCCGACCACCTGGACAATGTGGAAAGGAGAATGATGAAAGGTAGCATGGCAGCGCCTGCCTCGGTGGGCGTGAAGCCCTGCACCTGTTGCAGGTTGAACGGCAAGAAAAATAGCGTCCCGCCCAGCGCACCGTATAGAAAGAACGTCAGGAGATTCGCCCCGCTGAAAGTGGACGACTTGAACATCGTGAGGGGCATCATAGGTGACTGACTGCGCGCCTCCACGACCACAAATGCCACCAGCATCAGCGCGCCGCCTACGATTGCGGCGAGCACGGTCGGGTCGCCAAGCCCCACGGTGCCAGACTGGATCAACCCGTAAACCACACCGCCCAATCCCACGGTTGCGAGAAGCGCGCCCAGCCAGTCGAGCCGCCCCGTTGCGGTCTCGTCGCGGCTCTCCGGAACCCTCAAGGCTATGATGGCAAGCACGATGATTGCGATGGGCACGTTGATGAAAAATACCCACCGCCACGAGAGATTTTCCGTCAGCCAGCCTCCCAGGAGCGGCCCTATCACTGTCGTGATCGTAGTCGCGCCCGACCATGTGCCGATGGCCTTGCCGCGTGTCTCAGGTGGGAAGGTGGCGCTGATGATGGCCAGGCTGCCCGGCACGAATAGCGCACCTCCCACGCCCTGTATTGCTCGCGCAAGTATGAGCTGGCCGGGGTCGGGCGCGAAACCGCACCATATGGAAGCCGCCGAGAAAAGGACGATGCCGATAGCGAACACGCGCCGCCTGCCGAAACGGTCGCCCAGCGAGCCGCCCACAAGTATCAACGAGGCCAGGAAGAGCGCGTACGCCTCCACAATCCACTGCGTATCAGCTACCGTGGCCCCCAGGTCCTTTTGCAGAACCGGCAGCGCTACGTTGACCACCGTGCCGTCAATGAAGGCCATGCTCGAGCCAAGTATTGTGCCCGCCAGCACCCAGTTGCCCGCCTTTGTTTGCGGACTTTGAACTGCTGATGTCGCTACAGGCATTGTGCTTGCTCCTCACTACTTAAAGGGCCGCCAGGATTTCTACGGTTTGAACCACAAAGGCACAAAGATCACAAAGGTTTTTATTGTTTATGAAGATCACGAAGACACGAAGATCACGAAGGATCACGAAGATCACGAAGGTTTTTGTGGGTTTGAATCATAGAGCGCACAGAGTACTCAGAGATCACAGAGGTTTATTGTAGTTAAGAACAATAATAATCTTGGCGGCCTTGCGGAACTTGGCGTCTTGGCGGTTACGTCTTACGTTTTACGTTTTACGTTTCACTTCTGGATTAACCGATAGCCAGGACCAGGGAATCGCGTTTGGGGAATAGTGTCTTCAGGAGGGCGCGTACCTCGTCCGATTGGGCGGCGCAATCAGGGTAGACGTGATTGATCTCTTCGAGATCGAGGTGGCCAAACAGCATATGGAGGAAAGTGAGGTTGGGGAAGAACGCGTCGCCGTCTTCCTGGTGGTCGGGCGTGTAAGGTTCGGCGGAGGTCAGCTTGCCTTCGGAGAATACCAGCTTGAACGCGCTGCGATAGGAATTGATCTTCAGTTCGCCGGAATGGCCCTCGAACGGTGAGCCCGGCAGCCTGGCGTCAAGGGCGGGGCCGACATGGCGTATGAAGGCCGGCACGTCAGGTACGCGGATGTAGTAGCAGTAGGGGTTGGGCTTGCGCGGTAGCTGACTCGCGATAATATCGTAGACCGGATGGGACGCGCCCAGGCCGAGCATGAAGGCTCCGAACTCGCGCTTTTTGTCGCGCTCAGCATACTCGACGCCTCGCTTGCCCAGGTAGCGAAGCACGCTGGGGGTGGCGGCAGCCCAGCGCACCCCAGGCAGCAGCTCGTACAACCAGACACCGAGGGTCGGGCCGAAGAGATAATCGTAGTGCACAAGGCTCCCTACGGTCTTGCCGTCCGGCGTCTCGATTATGCAAAACACTCTGGCGGGCCCGCTCTGCGGAGTTCTCACCTTCATCTCATAGAGCCACACGTCGAGGTCGCGTCGAGCCGAGATGAGGTAGCGGGACATAGCCCTATCGTAGAGGTTGCCGATGAAGGGTAGCTCATCTTCGGTGGCCGGGCGCACGACAAACGGCTCAGGCTCGCCTTCCTTCAATATCGGAATGAGAGCCTTGTAGCCGATGCGGTATGCGGGAAAAGAGAGGGTCATCTCGTAGCCGAACTGGCGATAATAATACTGTATGCCGGTGATGGCCTGCACCATCTCGCCGCGCTCGGCGCTCCACCTGTGCAACTCCTCGAACTGTGCGCGTACCAACCCACGATTGCGATAGTCAGGATGCGTGGCCACCAGTTCGGGCCTTCCTACTTTGAACGGTATGCCCTCGTACGACCACACCTGCGAAATGTGCATGGTGGTGGAGACCACTTTGCCCGTTTGCGTGTCCTCAACCACCAGGAAGTCGCTCGCCTTGACGGTATGGTGCGTGCCGGCCATCAGGTCGCGCGTCCATAGGTCTACCAGCCTGTCAGGCTCAGTGGCGTCATGCCCCATATGCATCTGTGCATTGAATGTCGCCACCTCTTCGGCATCGTCAGGTGTTGCATGGCGCAGCACTAGGCCGTCGGAGAGGGTGCGGATTATGGTATCTTGCATTGCGTATTCTTCCCCGTAGGGTGTACAGGATTTGCTGTGAAAATAAGCCCTCCCAGGCACAGATAGCCCCTAGGCGATGCTAGTTTTCATTCATAGGCGGGTGGCAACCAGCGATGGCCCACTCCTCTGAAAATAGAGGTACAGGGGCGGCTAACCCTGCCGGGGCTTGGGGTGTCCCCAAAATCCCCCTTTATTTTCATTGGTGATGGCGACCCGCAGGGTCATGACCACTCAGAATGACAGTCCCTGGACGATGCGCTAGCGTTCGACAGCTAACCAGGCGAAGGGGATCAAGTGAATCTGCAGCTACTCCGGGTGTTGGCGGGTGCGGAAAATGAGTTTGATGGGCGTGCCCTCGAAACCGAAAGCGCCTCTTAGCTGGTTTTCCAGGTAGCGCTTGTAGGAGAAGTGGACAGCGTCCGCGTCGTTGGTGAAGAAGACAAAGGTGGGCGGCTTGATATCGGCCTGGGTGACGTAGTAGAACTTGACCCACTTGCCCGGCTTGGACGCGGGCGGATGGGCGTCCACCGCCTCTTTCACCAGCTTGTTTAGCTGGCCTGTGGAGACGCGCTTGGTGCGCTCTTTGGCCACTTTGATAGCGGCAGGCAGCACTTTGTTTACGCGCTGGCCATACTTGGCCGAGATGAAGGCGAAGGTCACGTACGGGATAAAGTTCAGCTCCTGGCGCAGGTGGGCGGTATAGTCGTAGATGGTGTTGCTGTCCTTCTCGACCAGGTCCCACTTGTTGACCACCAGCACCATCCCCTTCAACTCTTCCAGCACATAGCCCGCAATATGCGTATCCTGAGCCGTTATGCCCTCGGTGGCGTCAATGACCAGCAGCACTACGTCGGCGCGCTGGATGGCACGCAGGGTGCGGATCACCGAATAGCGCTCGATGCCAGGATCGATACGCCCTCGACGGCGTATACCTGCGGTGTCTATGAGGGTCACGTCGTAGGTAATCGCCTCGCTCCCCTCGCCTTCCGTATACTCGAAATGGGTATCTATGGCGTCGCGGGTTGTGCCGGGCAGATCGGAGACGATCACGCGCTCCTGCCCCAGCATGGCGTTGAGCAGGCGAGACTTGCCTACGTTTGGACGTCCCACAATTGTGATGCGCACCTGCTGCTCTTCGACCTCTTCCTCGGGGGCTTCTTTGGGGAAAGCGGCCACCACCGAGTTGAGCAGATCGCCCGTGTTGATAGAGTGTTTGGACGACATAGGGATCGGGTCGCCCACGCCAAGCGCGTAGAACTCAACCGCGTTGAGGCGGCGTTCCTCCGAGTCTGGCTTTGTTGGCGGCGAGGATAACCGGTTTCTCGGACTTGCGGAGCACTTCCGCGATCTCGCTGTCGGCGGCTGTCAGGCCGGTCTTGGCGTCCACCATGAAGAGGATTACGTCGGCCTGCTCGATGGCGGCTTCGGCCTGCTCGCGGGTGCGCTGCATGACGTCCTCTTCGGTCACTTCGCCTTCGGGGCCTGTGCCCGGATCGGCTATGCCCCCCAGCACCATGCCGCCCGTGTCAATCACGGTGAATTCGACCCCGTTCCATTCGGTGTCGCCATAGATGCGGTCGCGTGTTGTGCCGGGCTGGTCCTCGACAATAGCAACCTGCTCGCCTATAAGTCTGTTGAAAAATGACGACTTCCCAACGTTGGGCCGCCCGACGATAGCCAATACCGGTTTAGGCATTATTTTATCCCTGGGTTATTTCTGGTGCGCTGAAAATAGCTGGCTCAAAATGCCATTCTATATTGTAGCATAACCGTGCGGCCATGGGCAAGCAGAGCGGGCGGATTAGTCACGGCCCAGTAGGTAGCAGGGCGCTCAGCTTACGCCAGACGTCAGCTATCAGTATGTCTGGCAGGCGGCAGATCAACTGCGCATTGCGGACGCGCCAGTCCAAACTCTTTACCTGGTCCGAGAGCACGACGCCCGCAATTGGCAAGCCATCGGGGACGGAGACCTCAAAAGGATAACCTTTGACCTGGCTCGTTATTGGGCAAAGCATGGCCAGTCCAACTCTGCCATTGTATGTTGCGGGCGAAAGCACCAGGGCCGGGCGGCGGCCGGACTGTTCATGCCCAGCCTGGGGGTCGGAAGCGAGCCAGATGACATCACCCCTATCGGGTACGAATGGCATATTCTCACCAGACCTCGTTGCCTACGGGCGCTCCGGTTTCTATCTCACCGTGCAGGTTTTGCTCCGTTATTCCTGCCAGCAAGCTATCGAGGAGCGCAGCCTGGTCTCGAACCGGCTCTATTACCAGCTTGCCCTCGACCAGGCTTATTTCTACCAGAGCGTTCTGTGTTAATTGTGCCTCGCTAGCAAACGCCTTCGGGATCCTCAGCGCGAGGCTATTCCCCCATTTCTGTATGTGTGCCTTCAACTTCTCTACCTCCTGGAATGTATCTACAATGATGATACATCAAGCGGCACCCGAAAGCAAGAATAGCGACGGCGAGTTTGATAGTACATCTAGGGTCGGTTGCCTGCGCGTCCTTACGCCTGCTATAATAGAATGAATGCCTGCGAGACAGGCGTAATCGAAAATAAGCAGTAAGTAATAAGCACTACTCAGTAATCCTATGGCCACAGCAGTTCTAGCCGTCTACAATTTATCAAAATCGTTCAACATCTACCCCATTTTCGAAGGCGTCAGCTTTACGATAAACGCCGGGGAGCGGGTGGCATTGGTCGGCCCCAACGGGGTAGGCAAATCGACCGTGCTCAAGATTATCGCCGGGCAGGAAACGTCAAATGGCGGCAGCGTGGTTCGCGCCAAGAGTATTCGCCTTGTATACTTGCCGCAAGAAGCAGCTTCTTCGTTCGCCTCTGAATTCTGATCTCTCTTATTCGCCCACCGATACTCTTTACCACTCGATGTTGGATGCCCTGGGGCCTGTGCGGGCACTGCAGGAGCGCCTCCGCGAGCTTGAGGTCGAGATGGCGGCCGTGCAAGGTGAAGAGTGGGACGCCTTGATGCACGAATACGAGGATGTCACCCACCGCTTCGAGATGGCCGGCGGCTACAGCTTCGAGCACCGTATCGAAGAGGTTTTGCAAGGTCTCGGCTTTAAAGAAGAGCAGTTCGAGCAGACCCTCGACACCATGAGCGGAGGCCAGCGCACCCGCGCGGCCCTCGCACGCGCCCTGCTGGCCGACCCCGATTTGCTGCTCCTCGACGAGCCTACCAACCACCTTGATATTGCCGCCATAGAATGGTTGGAACAGTTCCTGGCGCAGTGGCGCGGCACCCTTCTGGCTATTGCCCACGACCGCCGATTCCTCAACAAAGTCACCAACCGCACATTGGACATGGAGTTCACCAAACCGGTATCGGGCATGATGCTCGCAAGGCGAGGTCGCGCCCCTCGCGAGATGGCCGAGCAGGAAGCCTACAGTCGCCTGGAGGACTATCCTGCTCCCTACGACAAATATCTGCAGCTAAAAGCCGAGCGCTACGAGCTGCTCAAAGCGCAGTACGAGGCGCAGCAAGAGTTTATCGAGAAGACCGAAGATTTCATCCGCCGCTTCAAGGCAGGGCAAATGACCAAACAAGCCATGGGCCGCCAGAAGCGCCTCTGGCGCATGGAGCGGATGCAGCGTCCGAGCGAGACATCAGCGCTGCGCCTCTCCCTGCGCTCTCACGTGCGCTCCGGCCAGAGCGTCTTCGAGGCCGAAGAACTTGAGATAGGCTATCCTGCCGGAATTCGGAATGTGGAATTCGGAATGCGGAATAAGAACGAACCGGACAACATTCCGAATTCCGAATTCCACATTCCGCATTCGAACGTGCTTGTGCGTTGCCCGGACCTGGAGATTGAGCGCGGCGAGCGGGTGGCCCTTATCGGCCCTAACGGCGTCGGCAAGACCACGCTTCTGAAGACGATCATGGGCACGCTCGCACCTCTGGCCGGCCACCTTGAGCTGGGGCATAACGTTCGCTTCGGGTATTACGCGCAAGCGCACGAAGGGCTTGATGCCCGCAATACGGTCATCGAGGAAATCCGCTCAGTGCGTAACATGACCGAAGACGACGCTCGCGACCTGCTCGGCAAGATGCTCTTTTCGGGAGATAACGCCTATAAGCTAATAGGCGACCTGAGCGGCGGCGAGCGTAGCCGCGTGGCTCTCACCAAGCTTACCCTCACCGACGCGAACTTCCTGATCCTTGACGAGCCGACCAACCACCTCGACCTGGACGCCCAGGAGGCTCTCACCCAGGTCTTACTGAATTACGACGGTACGATCCTGTTCGTGTCGCACGATCGCGCATTCATTGATGACCTTGCCTCACAGGTATGGGTGATGGAGAGCGGGATGCTCACCACCTGGGACGGTAATTACTCTGAGTATATCGCCGAGCGTGCACGCCGCGAAGATGCAGGTTTATTGCTTCCAAACGGCGCAACGTCCGCAAATGGCAGCGTGCCGCCCAAAGCTGACACGCGAGAGCAAAGCAAGACGGTCCAGCGCCAGGAGCGGGCAGCCGAGCGTGAGCGCACTCGCCAGCTTAGACGCAGGCAGGAGGCCGAGAACCGTATCTCAGATCTTGAGGCACAACTTAACTCTGTATCGGATGCGCTTACCGCCGCGACTGATGTCCGCGACCTGGAGGCAATCGTCAAGCTGGGCACCGAATATGCCCGGCTGGAAGAGGATCTCGACCAGGCATACGCCGATTGGCAGAAGGTGGAAGAAGAAACAGCGGATGCCGTATCCCAATAAGTTCCTGCTCGGCCTGACGGGCAATATAGCCTGCGGCAAGAGCACGGTGTTAAGGCAGCTTAGTGAGCTTGGCGCGTTCGTGATCGACGCAGACCAGATGGTCCACGTAATCCTTCGCAAAGGCGGCCCTGCCTACGAACCGGTGCTGACAGAGTTTGGGCCGGGTATCTTGCGTGAGGATGGCGAGATAGATCGCCGCGCTCTGGGTGCGCTGGTCTTTTCTGATCCGGAAAAGTTGAAGCAACTCGAAGAAATCGAGCACCCTATCGTCCGCCGATTAATTGATGTCCAGATAAGAGATGCACCGAAGCCTGTGGTCGTGCTGGATGCCATCAAGCTGATAGAATCGGGGTGGGCTGACAGGTGCGACGCCATATGGGCTGTCACCTGCCGCCGCGACCAGCAGTTGGATCGCCTCATGACCACCCGTGGCTATTCGCGCAAGGAAGCCGAGGCACGCATAAATGCCCAATCCCCTCAAGAAGCCAAAATAGCGCGCGCCGGAACCGTCATTGATAACTCTGGGACGCTGGAGCAGACGAGAGAACAGGTGTTAGCAGCCTGGGAGGTTCTTAGCCAGGGGCTAGAGGCTAGGGGCTAGGGGCTAGGGGATGTTCATGAGAGATATTGTGGAATAGGGAGGTTCGGGGGACACCCCCGGCCCCGGCAGGGGAACTCCGTCCTTCGTCCTCCGGCACCCTCTTTGCACAAGACCTCTCGTGAACCTTCACTAGGGGCTATGCTTACTGGTCGTCGATCGTCGGTTGATGAGCGCAGGGAACTATCGTCGGTCGACTACTAGCCCCTTATCCCTAGCCCCTGATTCCTCGTCCCCTACACCGGCAGCACTATCGAAACCCTGGTCCCCTTGCCCGATGCGCTTTCGATGGAAATCCGGCCCCCATGGGCTTCAACTATTACCTTGCTCAAATATAGGCCAATGCCCAGCCCGCCCGATTTGAGCGGGCCGTTCGGGTGGTCGCGGTCAAATATCTCTTTGAGACGTACGGCGGGTATGCCCGGCCCTTGGTCGACAATATCTATGGTCGCAGCGTTCTCCCTGCTGTTCAATTTACATGATACTTTGATCGGCTGGTCTTGCGGCGAATAGCGTATAGCATTCGAGATGACGTGGCTCAACGCCTGTTCGAGGCGCTTGCTGTCGCCATGTAGCCATAAAGGCTTGCCAGGTATGTCTATGTTGAGGGTGTGGTGCGAGCCTGCCTGGGCGAGAGCTTGCTGGCAGGCTGATCTCAACAGGCCGGTAAGCTCAACCTGCCCCTGCGTAATCTCGAACTCGCCACGCTCGATACGTGACATATCCACAAATGTATCGATCAGGCGGTTGAGCCTTTGCGCCTGCGCCCAAAGCACGTCAAGCTGCTCAATGAGGCGAGGGTCGGCTGTGCCCGATGAGTTCAGTCGCTTTCGGATCAGCTGTGCAAAGCCCATGATTGAAGTGAGAGGCGTACGCAGCTCGTGGCTAAGCACGCTGAAGAGCTGGCTCTTTGCCGAGGCAGGTAACTCGCCTTCGATCGTGGGCATCCTGGCGACAGGTACAGAAATCAAGGCCCCGGCTATGAGCAGCGCGTCGCAATCATCCCGGCTGTAGCTATAAGGCGTGCGGTGATAGAGCACCATCATACCCATTGTCTTACTTTCGTGGTGCAATGGCACGAAGGCCATTGTAGAGATATCAAGTAACCGTGCCCACATGCCGATTTCTTCAGAAGCACCATTCTGGCTCGCGTTCTGAATGACCACGGGTGACATGGAATCACCAAGCAGCGAGGAGGTCCAACCGGGACTACCCGCCTCTTCAAGTCTGCGCGCGGCGTGAGGTGTTATACCCAGGCCCGCCAGGTGCCTGAGATTACCTTGCTGACCGATGCGGAAGGCGGAGGCCATCCCCGCATTGAAGAGGCCTGCCGCTTCTGAAACGATCTTTTCTATGCTCGCCTGCTCAGTACCTGTTTGCGCAGATAACTCAGCGATACGGGTAAGCGTCCTGGTGTACTCCATAAGGATCAATGTCTTTCGCCCGGGTCAATAACAAGTCTCATTGAACACACCTTGTGCTGCCCGCAGCACCCCGGTCAATGTCTGGATCGAAACTCTATCGCTATGCCTGATGCCTCCGCTGATCTAGGCTCATGACGTTGATCTTCTTAGCAAGAATTCGCACCAGACACCCCCATTTCTCATGTTATCATCGATTTTGTCTTTGCTGATCGGTTCTCCACAGAGTTGAGGAGCCTGCGCTGCGGGGCCACTTTCTGCCGGCGTCTATTATAATACTCATATGCGAATTGACGATTTCGACTACATTCTTCCTTCCGATCTGATCGCGCAGACGCCGATAGAACCGCGAGATAGGTCCCGGCTGCTTGTTTTGCACCGGGACACCGGCCGCATCGAGCACCGGCGCTTCTACGAGATATACGAATATCTCGACCCAGGAGATTTACTGGTCGCGAACGAGAGCCGTGTGTTACCTGCGCGCCTGCCAGGCAATAAGGTGCCGAGCGGCGGAAAAGTCGAGGTGTTGCTTCTCCGGCCGCTTCCCCAGCCTGAGGAGGAAGGCGGCGAGCCTTCTGTATGGGAGGCGCTCGTTACGCCTGGCAGGCGCATCCATGATGGTACAGCGCTCGCCTTCGGCGGTCCCGGAGATGGCCCGCACCTCCAGGCTACCGTCGTATCGAGGACCGGCTCGGGCGGGCGCGTGCTACGTTTCGATAGACCTCCTCGCCCATTGCTCGACGCCCTGGGTCAGATGCCGCTGCCGCCTTACATACACGAAACCCTCTCTGACCCTGAGCGCTACCAGACCGTATACGCTCGTATCGAAGGCTCGGCGGCGGCTCCCACAGCGGGTTTGCATTTCACTGAAAGGCTTATCGATGAGTTAGGACGGAAGGGAGTGGGGTTTGCCACCCTCACACTTCACGTTGGATTGGACACCTTTCGCCCGGTACACGAGGATCTGGTGGAAGAGCACCCAATGCACAAAGAGTGGTACGATCTGCCTGCGGAGACCGCGAGCGCGATCAACCATGCTAGGTCACAGGGACATCGCGTTGTCGCTGTGGGCACAACCAGCGTGCGTGTGCTTGAGACAGCGGCGCGCTTGCAAGGCATCGAGGCTGCCGACAACGAGCGCCAGGTCCATTCCGCCCAGGGTTGGACCGATCTCTACATTATTCCAGGTGCGTCCTTCGGCCTGGTGAGCTCCATGATCACCAACTTCCACCTGCCTCGCACCACCCTGCTGATGCTTGTGTCAGCTTTCGCGGGCCGTGACCTTATCATGAAAGCGTATAATGAAGCCATCCAGGAGCGATATCGTTTCTATAGCTTTGGGGATGCAATGTTGATCCTTTAGTTGTCAGTGACCAGTGACCAGTGACCAGTGACCAGTGACCAGTGACCAGTGACTGGTACAGCAGTACAGCGGTCGTACTGGTCGTCGGTCGTCCGGTGACCCTCAGCCCCTAGCCCCTAGCCTCTTAGCCACTGCCCATGGACTTCACCACACTCGGACTGTTTCTTCTAGCTACCATAACCCTCAACCTGACGCCGGGGCCTGATATGCTTTACGTTATCGCGCGGAGCGTAGGGCAGGGGCGAAAGGCGGGTGTGGTGTCCGCGCTTGGGATCGGCACGGGCACACTGGTGCATATGTTTGCCGTGGCGCTCGGGCTGGCTACGTTGCTTCGGTCGGTGCCTTTGGCTTACGACGCGGTGAAATATATCGGTGCTGCCTATATTCTCTATTTAGGCGTGCGAATATGGATAAGTAAGGATCCTGGTCCTGACGAGACGCGGCTTCGCAAAGAAAGCTATGGACGCATCTTCGGCCAGGGGATAGCTACTAATGTGTTAAATCCAAAGGTGGCTCTCTTCTTCCTCGCCTTTCTTCCCCAATTTGTCGATACGCAGCGTGGCCCGCTTTTCTGGCAGGTTATCTTCCTCGGCCTCATATTCGACACGTCGGGCACCCTCGTAAACACCTCAGTTGCCCTCCTTTCCGGCTCGGTAGGCAATCGTCTGCGCGGCAACCCGCGCCTGGCTCGCCTCCAACGCCGTTTCACGGGGACGGTGTTCATCCTCCTTGCCGCAAGGCTCGCGCTGCCCGAGAAGCAGTGATGTGAAACGAATTACGTTTAGATATTTGTCTTTCTCGGCAATTGGTGTAAACTGTCTCATATTGGCTTTGAAGGAGGAATTGGATTGTGCCCGAGATAGATTACTCGCATTTCTATAAATATGACGAGATTCGCAGCTTCCTCGACTCTATCGCAAAAGACTTTCCGGACCTTGTGGAGCTGTCCAGCATCGGCAAATCGCACGAAGGGCGCGATATTATGCTTGCTGCTTTGACCAACAAAGCAACCGGACCCGACACGGCCAAGCCTGCCTACTGGATCGACGCTAATATACATGCGGGCGAGGTGACCGGGTCGGCGGTGGCCCTCTACACTATCTGGAGTTATACGGCCAACTATGGCAAGGACGAGCGGGTAACTCGATTGCTGGACGATTACGTGGTCTACGTGGTGCCGCGTATCTCAGTAGACGGGGCCGAAATGTATCTGACCACTCCACACATGCTGCGCTCGTCTACTCGCCGTTATCCATACGAGGACGACCGCGAAGGACTTTATCCGGAAGACATCGACGGCGACGGCAAGATCCTGCAAATGCGTATCAAAGACCCCGACGGCGCATGGAAGGCTTCAGATAAAGATCCACGCGTTATGTTGAGGCGAGGAGCGGACGAATTCGGTGGTGTCTATTACCACATAATCAGCGAGGGGACACTCAATGATTGGGACGGCTATGAGATCAAGCAAGCACCCATGCGCTACGGCCTCGATCTGAACCGTAACTTCCCTCACGATTGGGCACCCGAGGGCAACCAGCGCGGAGCAGGCGATTTTCCTTTCTCTGAGCCGGAGACTCGCTCTATCGCCCAGTTCTGGGCCGGCCACCGCAACATCAACGGTTTCCTGACCTATCACACCTCCTCGGGCGTGCTCCTGCGCCCCTACTCTACCCACCCCGATACCCACTTCGCCACCAGTGATCTCGACGTTTTCAAGATCATCGGCGAGCGTGGAACCGAGCTTACCGGGTACCCCGCTGTGTCGGTGTTCCACAACTTTGCCTACGATCCTAAAGAGCCAATGCACGGAGCTATGGACGACTACGCTTTCGACTTCTACGGCTGGTTCGGCTTCACAGCCGAGCTGTGGGACGCTCCAACCGCTGCAGGGTTGGATATGAAGAACGATTGGATCGGCTGGACCAAGCACCACCCTGAAGAGGACGATCTGGCCATGATGAAGTGGAGCGACGAGAAGACAGGCGGCAAAGCGTTCCACAACTGGCGCGAATTCGATCACCCTCAGCTTGGCAAGGTGGAGATTGGAGGCTGGGATACCAAGGATTATATTCAAAACGCTCCCGCCGATTATCTCCCTGAGATATGCGAGAAGCAGTGCTCTTTCACCCTGGCCCACGCCCTGATGTCGCCCAGGCTGGAGTTTGCGAAGACAAGCGTGGATAAGCAGAGCGATGGGGTCTATAAAGTGAGCGTGGTGGTAGCAAATCGAGGGTTCTTGCCAACGTATACCAGCCAGCGCGCCCAGGAGCGCAAAGTAGTGCGTCCCATCGAGGCCAGCTTGCGCCTCCCTGCCGATAGCACGCTAGTGACAGGCAAAGCAGACCAGGAAATCGGCCAGCTTGAGGGGCGGACAAACAAGATTTACGGTGGCTGGTTCTCATCACGCAACGTCACCGACAACCAGAAGCATCTGGAATGGGTCGTGCGCGCCCCGTCAGGTGGCGAAGCCGAAATCAGCGTCAAGTCTGACCGCGCTGGTACGATCAGCACACGCTTGGCGTTGCGGTAGAAATGAGAAGTGAGAAATGAGAAATGAGCCGGCTTGGTCCGGCTCATTTCTCATTTCTCACTTCTCATTTCTCCGTTTACATCTTCAAGCGTGGGTCAAGCGCGTCTCGGAGAGCGTCGCCCATGAAGTTGATGGAGAGCACCGTCAGGAGGATCATCAAGCCGGGGAAGAGCACCAGGTAGCCGCGTATCTCCTCGAACGGGTTGATATTGGTGATGAATTGCATGTACCCCTCTGCGCTGGTGAGCATGTTGCCCCAGGAGGGAGTGGGGTCTTGAATGCCGAGACCGAGGAAGGACAGAGCTGCTTCGGAGATGATAAAATCACCCACAGCCAGGGTAGCCGCAACGATGATAGGAGCGAAGGAGTTGGGCAGAAGGTGGCGTATGATAATGCGGCGGTTGTTAGCCCCGAGTGCCCGCGTTGCTTCCACGAAATCAAGCGAGCGAAGGGATAGGATGGACCCACGCACCAGGCGGCTCACACCCATCCAGCCGAAGGCAGACAGCACGATGATGATCATAAACACCGATCCAAGCGAGCCGACGTCCTTGCCGAAGATAACGATATGGCTCAGCACTTGCGACGTAGAGAGCATCTTGGCTGCAATAAGCAAGATGGGTAGAGTCGGTATCGCGAGCATAAGGTCCACAAATCGCATAAGGACTGTGTCTATCCAACCACCATAGAAACCTGACAGCGCGCCAATCAGCCCGCCGAAAAACACAATCACCAGAGTAGTTATGATACCCACCGCCAGCGAGATACGACCCGCCTGGAAGAGGCGGATGAATTCGTCTCTGCCCAGGTCGTTTGTGCCCAGGATATGCAGTTGCCCCTTGGTATTACTCCATAGTAAGGGCTTTGTGAAGTTGATATTTCCATTGGCCATGATTGTAGGCTGCAATGCATCGTTGTCTATGCCCTCGTAAGTCAGGCCTGTCACGCCCTCCATTATGATCGGCACGAAGATGCAAGAGAGCACGATAACGATGATTGAGACCATTCCAATCAGTCCCAGCCGGTGCCGTCGGAAGCGCCGCCAGGTCATCGATAACTGGCTAGCCTCGGCGGGAGCTAAGCGTTCCTGCAATCTGATCTCTGTTGTCGCCATTTTCCTTGCCTCCTATTTGGTGAAGGGTGCCGTCGATCTTAGTTGTCAGTTGTCGGTCGGTCGTCTACTGAGAACTGACAACTTGGCCTAGCTATATCTGATCCTGGGGTCGGCAAAGGCATACAGCACGTCCGCCAGGATGTTGGCTGCGACGATAAGCACTACGTCTATCAGCAAGAACCCCATCACCAGCGGTATGTCTAACCCTGTCACCGCCTGGAAGTAGAGCCGCCCCATCCCAAAATAGTTGAATATCGTTTCCGTGATGATCGCTCCGCTGAACAGGCTCGGGATCGTCAGGGTCAGGATCGTGATCACAGGGATCAAGGCGTTGCGCAAGGCATGCTTGAGGATCACTGCCCTCTGCTGCAGTCCCTTCGCCCAGGCCGTCCTCACGTAGTCTTGCCTCAACACCTCAAGCATCGACGAGCGCACATACCTCGATAACCCGGCTATGTTGACGAAGGAGAGCACAATGACAGGGAGTATGAGGTGGTATAAACGGTTGATAACGTTGATGGTGCCTGGGGCTTCGGTGACATCGGTGGTGTCACCCGTAGGTAAGTAAGGTAGCCAAGTCCAGCCTTGATCGTGTAATTGTTTAGCCAGGATACCGAAGAGGATAATGAGCATCAAGCCAAGCCAGAAGGTGGGCATGGAGAGACCGATGAAGGAGAAGGTAGTGACAGTGTAATCGAGGCGGGAGTACTGTCTGATGGCAGCGATGATGCCGATGGGGAGGGCAATCAAGATGGAGATAAGGGTGGACAATCCCATCAGTGCCAATGTGTTCCCTATCCTCAGGCCCATAAGACCGATAACAGGCTTCTTGGGATCTACCTGCACGGAGGTGCCGAGGTCGAGGGTGAGGACACCATCACCTTTTATACCGAACACATTGATGCCCATAGATACAGTAGTAGGATTGTTATTCGCGTCATAGACCGTCTGGGAGGATTTTGAGGGGTCGAAGAGCCACAAGAAATAATTCAGTGGATACGGGTTGTCCAGGCCGTACAGCTTGGTATAGTAGTCAATCAGTTGCGGGTTTACTTGCTTCCCTCCGATCTTCTGGGCCTTCAACTGGCGGATCTGGTCCTGGGGGCCGCCGGGAGAGAGGATAAGGATGGAATAGATCAGGAAGGAGCTAAAGAATAGCACCACCACACCCTGCAACAATCGCCTGATAATATATGTTGTCATAATCTCTTGTCCTCCGATGCCATTTCTGGGTGCCAATCATTGGCTAATTGGGTGCCCTCAATCGAATAGGCGCATTATACACTATTTCCCACACGAATTGCATAAAGTTGGTTCAACGATCTCGTTGAATTTGCCTACTCTGCCTTAAACACAGCGCGTGCGGATGTATGGTTCATTATGGCAGAGATATCAAAAAGAGCACCGGGCTCATCTGCTGTAAGCCCGGTGCTCTTTTTGCTGATAATTTTTTAGGCGTACGCTAGTCTTGCCCAGTCATGGGGCGGTTATGGTTTGGTTCACTTTGATAGTGGCTAAACCCGTCGTTGCCGGTGCTGCCATCAGTAGCCTGTTTGTTGGAATGTTTCTTGAGCTCGTTCGGGTCTTCGCCCGTTCTTTGTGCCAGTAAAAGGCGCGGATCGTCATATAGCCTGCCTGGTGTCATGTACGTAGATTGCGTGGTCGTTGACGCTCCCGGCCCTGCCGGTACAGGGGTTGATACGGATGAACTGGCCGAGGTGCTGGTAGGGCTTTCTGCTGTTCCTACGCCAGTGGAATATTCACCTGGGGCAGAGGCCGCACCACCCGATATAACGTCTAAATACTGCCCCAGTTGCCCACCGTTACTCAGCGAGCGAGCCATACCAGGCCACACCGCCAGCAGCACGAGAGCCGTTATGAGACTTCCGGAAACTATTCGCCCAGCATCGAGGCGTGCACCCAGCTTGTAGGCGGTAACTATAGTCTGCCCAAGCGATCCTGCGATTCGGGTCAAGCTGGATGCGAGGCCCTCTGGGGCAGCCTTCGCTTGCTCTTCCCTGTACAACCGGATTGCCTGTATGACCCGGGGAAAAACGCCATTTGGCGGCCCCTTCTTGCCATACTCTGCTCGCATGAAGGAGCGTATCTCGACATCCAGGAGAGCATCCTCGTAGCTAAGGTCATTAGTGGTCTCGTCGGCACGCGCTGAGACTTTCCGATCTGCTTTCGGTGTGATCTTCGATGCAATTCTATCTATGAGACTGGAAATTGATTTGGTCACCATAATTGTGCCGTTCGGGTGCTTTAGCTGTTCGCTGCTGTGAAAATGAGGGTGTACGCCTCTGTCATATTTTAGATTATCTACTGTGATCTGCGCACAGGGTCATGATTACTCACATTGGTAAGATCTACCATGATCTCGCAAACGATACCTTCCACCTTTTAGAAACGTGAGCGGTTATTTTCTTGGCCTGGATTTGAGATCACGAGGGCATGCATTTGTGAATGCACACCCTCGTGAATTCCTACATAACGTCAATTGCTAAACTCCAGGGGGGCGATAGCCCTCCTGGAGTTTATATAGCGAACTATTTGAAGGACCACTGGGCAGCTTCGTACGTAGACGGGAACTGGCTGTTGGTCTCCTTGAAGTTCTGCAGCTTGTTGCTGACGACTGCGATGTTGGCCAGGGCTACCATCGGGACGACTACTACGTCGTTCGCGATGATCGACTGTGCCTGAGCAGATGCTGCTGCAATGTCGTGGTGTGTGCCACCAAGGTTGAATAGACCGTTGGCGGTGTCAAGGTCGTGGTTGCAGTACTGCTGCTCGTTCGCTCCTGCCTGGGTCGTGGGATCCCATTTCTGATCGCATGTCCAGGACGAGAAGTCGCTTTCGACCGAACCCACATAAGCGAACTCAGAGAGCTTGCTTATGCCGGTGGCTCGTGGGTCGGTGTTGTCACCGGCGAAGAAGACACCTGCTGTGTAGAACTTGGGTGTGGCTTCCACTCCGATTGCCTTCAGGTCGGCAGACACCAACGGGGCGGTCTGCTGGCGGGTAACTTTGGTGGTGGTACCGTACTCGAAGCTCAGCCTCTCGCCGCCCTTCGTGCGGATACCGTCAGAGCCAACCGTCCAGCCATCGCCGTCTAGCAGAGCCATGGCTGCGGTGGGGTTGTAGTCGTTGTTGGGCAGCTTGTACTTGGCGGCAAGATCTGGGAAGTTCTTGGCGAAGTCAGGGTTGTCCAACGAGTGGTATGCCAGAGGCGGCACGACGCTGTTCATGACCTGGGCTGTGCCTGCATAGACGACGTCCGAGACGCGCTTGCGGTTGATGCCCATCATGATTGCCTGGCGAACCTTCAGGTCCTGCATCGGCCCGTACTGGAAGTAGAAGTCAAGGTGCTCCCAACTGGTGGCAGGGGTGCTGACGACGCCGTAACCGGCAGCGGTCAGACCTGCAATGTCAGCGGGAGGAGCGTTGAAGGCTTCCTCGAGGATGTAGTCGAGAGCGCCTGTCTTGGCCTGCGAGATCAACTGGTTGCCGTCCTCGACGAACTTGATCTTGATGTCCTTGATCAAGGGCGGGCCGGTCAGGTTGTAGGTATCAGCCAGAGTAAGGTCCATCTCCTGGCCCTTGTTCCAGCTTACTACCTTGTAGGGCCCTACGCCGATATAGCCTGTGCTGGCCCAAGGAGCTGTCCTGATGTCGCCGGGAGCCACATTGGCGAGTGCCTTAGAGGGCAGAGGATTGACCGCCGTCTCGGAGTAAGTCAGGGAACCGGCAGGCTTGTTGGCATCGATGATAGACTTTCAGGAAGCCGTAGTCCTGCTTGTCAGGGATGCTGTTGTAGTATGCCTTGAGCTGGTTCAGCGAGCGGTAGTTGTAGAGAACCGTGTACTTGTCAGGGTTGTCTACGTTCTGGAGCTTCTGCTCTTCGGAGCGCGACGTGACAGGAGTATTCGGGTTCATGTCCAGCTTGAAACCTGTAGACAGCATCGTTAGAAGTAACCTCAGTACCATCTGTCCACTTGATGCCCTGGCGCATCTTGTACTTCACGACGAGGTGCTGATCGGCGCCTGTGCCTACATAGAATGCCCCACCATTCTCTAGAGTGGGTACATACCATGCGAGCTTCCGGATATACGTTAGACTGCGGCATCGCGGTTGGTGAGACCTTTGCTGATGAGCTCCTGGATACGCACCGATACTTCGGCATTGTCCATTGGAGTGAGATCAGTAGGCTCCTGCTGAGAGCCGATTACCATGGTGGTCTTGCTGGTGGTGTTGCCCGCGATAGGGGCGATAGGCAGCTTGTCAGCAGCGATAGGGGTAGCCTTGTACTGCTGCACGCCCAACAGGCCAACTCCACTGCATAGGGGTCCTGAAGCTCAGGGTGCACCTCGAAGCGTGCTCGCTCGAAGTACTGCACCTGGTAGGTCTTGCCGTCTGTGGCGAAATCTTCGTTGAAGGCTTCGCTCAGGGGGAAGCCGAACTGCTGAAGTCCACCGTACTGGTTCCAGTACTGCAGGATCTTGCCGCTGACGGAGTGCTTGGTATCCTGGAACCACACTTTGGTGGTGCCGTTGACGTCAGAGGGCTTGTCGATACCCGCGAAAGCTGCGTCAGCGGGATCGCTGACCTGGCCTGTAGCGGGGTCGATGCGGCCACGGCCTGCGACTGCATTGGCGCCGAGGCGGCCAAGGAGCACATCGTATGGAGCCTGATTTTCAGGGTGGGCTTGATACTCTGCGCGCTCGAACCACTGGGTGTCGTACGCTTTGCCGTTCTCAGTCGAGATTTCGGAGTGGACATCGGTGATCGGGAGACCGTTCACATAAGTGTTGGACTGGTCATTACCATGAGCACGACCAAACATCGAGGAAGCGGCCGGTGACGTTGAAATCACCGATCTTGCGGGAAGTGCCTTGAGCTGCTGCAGTGTGGGCAGTAGCTGGAATCAGCGAGACGGCCATCGCACCGATTACACCTGCGTAAACGGCAACCCGACCAAAATTACGCTGTTTATCGTTCATTCTTTCCTCCTACCTGATTTGGCATAACCAAAAGGTAATCTAAAAGGCTGAAACCTCACACGGAATTTTTGCTGAACGGCCGGAATTGGGCTTGGCCGCTTGCATTTTTAGGGGCGTACTTCGTTGAGACTGTTACGCCTCGATTTATGTTGTTCCTCGTGACTACGCTTCTACGCTTCAGCAGTGAAAATCCGCTGCTCGCTTGTGCGCCTGGCATCCTGTAGCCCTACAAAATGCCGGTCAGAGGGCTAACCACCTCCCTTCCGAATAAAGAGATTTATTTAGCGAAACGATATTCAGTTTTGTCGTGCGCCGGCTTCTACTTTAGACTTGCTCAAGCACACATAACTGGCATGGTACCACATTCTGTGTGGGTTCGCAAGTCTATTGCAAGAGAACACGCCTGGCGGCTGGTTGGTGTGAGCGGGACACAATTCAAGCCCGCACATCTTAACACACTAAAAAGGGCCAAGCGGTTCACTTTTGAGCCGCGGTTTCTGATATTTGGCGGGAATCGGCCTGTCCGGCACAGTTTGCCAGGCGTCAGGGCAGGCAAAAAGATGAGCCATCCATATATGGATGGCTCACGCTAAGTAAATTCCGGCTAAAGCCTGGTTGAGGTCAGTAATTTCTCATGAGGTGGGGCGACCCCACCTCATGAGAAGGGAATAGCGAACTATTTGAAGGACCACTGGGCAGCTTCGTACGTAGACGGGAACTGGCTGTTGGTCTCCTTGAAGTTCTGCAGCTTGTTGCTGACAACCCCGATGTTGGCCAAAGCTACCACCGGGACGACTACTACGTCGTTCGCGATGATCGACTGGGCCTGAGCAGATGCTGCTGCAATGTCGTGCTTGGTCCCGCCCAGGTTGAATAGACCGTTGGCGGTGTCAAGGTCGTGGTTGCAGTACTGCTGCTCGTTAACACCTGCCTGGGTCGTGGGATCCCATTTCTGGTCGCATGTCCAGGACGAGAAATCGCTTTCGACTGACCCTATATAGGCGAACTCAGCAAGCTTGGTGATGCCGGTCGCCCGTGGGTCGGTGTTGTCGGCGGCGAAGAAGACACCTGCTGTGTAGAACTTGGGTGTGGCTTCCACTCCGATTGCCTTCAGGTCGGCGGCTACGAGCGGGGCGGTCTGCTGGCGGGTAACTTTGGTGGTGGTGCCATATTCGAAGCTCAGCCTCTCGCCGTTCTTCGTGCGGATACCGTCAGAGCCAACCGTCCAACCATCAGCGTCAAGCAGAGCCATGGCTGCGGTGGGGTTGTAGTCGTTGTTGGGCAGCTTGTACTTGGCGGCAAGATCTGGGAAGTTCTTGGCAAAGTCAGGGTTGTCCAATGAGTGGTATGCCAGAGGTGGCACGACACTCTGCATGACTGGGCGGTGCCTGCATAGACGACGTCAGAGACGCGCTTGCGGTTGATGCCCATCATGATTGCCTGGCGCACCTTCTGATCGAGGAATGGTTGGTATCCGCCGAAGTAGAAGTCAAGGTGCTCCCAACTGGTGGCAGGGGTGCTGACGATGCCGTAACCGGCAGCGTTCAGACCTGCTTTGTCAGCGGGAGGAGCATTGAAGGCTTCCTCGAAGATGTAGTCGAGTGCGCCTGTCTTGGCTTGTGAGATTAGCTGGTTGCCATCCTCAACGAATTTGATCTTGATGTCCTTGATCAAAGGAGCACCGGTCAGGTTGTAGGTACTGGCCAGAGTAAGGTCCATCTCCTGGCCCTTGTTCCAGCTCACCACCTTGTAGGGTCCGACGCCGACATAGCTCGAGCTTGCGAAAGGAGCTGTCCTGATATCGGCAGGAGCCACATTGGCAAGTGCCTTCGACGGGAGTATTCCACCACCGCCATCACCGGCGATTTCGGAATAGATCAGCGAGCCTGCCGGCTTATGGGCATCAATGTAGACTTTCAGGAAGCCGTAGTCCTGCTTGTCAGGGATACTGTTGTAGTAAGTGTTCAACTGCTTGTACGAGCGGTAGTTGTAAATCACGGTGTACTTGTCAGGGTTGTCTACGTTCTCCAGCTTCTGCGTCTCTGAGCGCGTATTCACAGGAGTATTCGGATTTATGATCAGCTTGTAAGTGTAGACGGCGTCGTTGGAGGTAACCTCATTGCCATCCGTCCACTTGACGCCCTGGCGAAGCTTGTACTTCACAACCAGATGCTGATCGTCCCCTGTGCCTACATAGAATGCCCCACCATTCTCTAGCGTGGGTACATACCATGCCAGCTCTGGATATACGTTAGACTGCGCATCGCGGTTTACCAGGCCTTTGCTGACAAGCTCCTGGATACGAGCCGACACAGCCGCGTTGTCAAACGGGGTGAGATCGGTAGGCTCCTGCTGAGAGCCGATTACCATGGTGGTCTTGCTTGTCGTGTTGCCCGCGACGGGGGCGATAGGCAGCTTATCGGCGGCCACAGGGGTAGCCTTGTACTGCTGAACGCCCAACAGAGCCCAACTCCACTGCATACGGGTCCTGAAGCTCAGGGTGCACCTCGAAGCGTGCTCGCTCGAAGTACTGCACCTGGTAGGTCTTGCCGTCTGTGGCCGAGATCTCGTTGAAGGCTTCACTCAGGGGGAAGCCGAACTGCTGAAGTCCACCGTACTGGTTCCAGTACTGCAGGATCTTGCCGCTGACGGAGTGCTTGGTATCCTGGAACCACACTTTGGTGGTGCCGTTGACGTCGGATGGCTTGTCGATGCCTACGAAAGCTGCGTCAGCGGGATCGCTGACCTGGCCTGTGGCAGGGTCGATGCGGCCACGCCCGGCCACGGCATTAGCGCCCAACCGGCCAAGGAGCACATCGTATGGAGCCTGATTTTCAGGGTGGGCTTGATACTCTGCGCGCTCGAACCACTGGGTGTCGTACGCCTTACCATTTTCTGTAGAAATCTCAGAGTGGACATCGGTGATAGGGAGGCCGTTCACATAAGTGTTGGACTGGTCATTACCATGAGCGCTCCAAATATCGAGGAAGCGGCCTGACACATTGAAGTCACCGATTTTGCGGGAAGTGCCTTGAGCTGCTGCAGTGTGTGCAGTAGCTGGAATCAGCGAGACGGCCATTGCACCGATTACGCTTGCGTAGACGGCGATGCGTCCCAGGTTACGCTGTTTATCGTTCATTCTTTCCTCCTACCTGATTTGGCATAACCAAAAGGTAATCTAAAAGGCTGAATTCTTATACCAAGTTGCAGTTGCATTTGCGGCAGACGACCAGGACCGGATTTGGCCATATCTATCTTGTAGCCTAGCCGGTCAGGGTGTTTACGCCTTGCTCAGAGTGCCCTCATGAATACGCCGCACAATTCATCTATTGCATGGCGCCCGGCGTGTTGTGTAGTCTCACGGCATGCCGGTTCAGAGGCTGGAACACCTCCCTTCGGTCTTACGAGTTGTATTTCCGACAACCGCGTCCTGTTTTTGGGCGCACCTGGCTAAACCCTGGAGTGGCCGAAGCTACTACGTGGAATAGTACAGCATGCTGCTGGACCAAAAGGTGTTGGGTTGTCGGTGGGTGGGTGCCTGGTTGGTGGGAGCAGGGTAGTACTGATCCCTGCACGTCATTAACACAGCAAACGAGGGCGAATGGTTCATTCGTGCGACCAGTGGTTAGTGGTTCGGTACATAACGACCGACGACCGATTACTGCTTACTAATTACTAACCACTAACCGCTAACCGCTAACCACTGACCGCCGGCCTAACCACTGGTCGCCGCCGCGTTATGTGCCTGCCGGGTTGGCTCAGGAAGGCGGTAGCCTCGAAGCGTGGCCTGGACATACGAAAGAGCTGTTGGTAGGTCAATATGGTGGCCTGGGGAGATGTAGAGAGGATTGGAGCGGAGCTTGGTGCGTAGGGCCGCCACCACGACTTCGCCTTTGCGGTTGTGCCAGGGCGTCCACGAGCCGGGTTGCAGCCCCGGCTGTTCGCCACTTACCGCGAGCGGCGACTTGGCGACCCCGATCGCCGGCAGATCGAGCAGCACGCCGATATGAGAGGCGATACCGATCTTGCGCGGGTGCGCAATTCCTTGCCCGTCGAAGAAAGCCAGGTCGGGCCACTGCCTGATCTTATCGAACGCCGAAAGCACAGCCGGCCCTTCTCTAAAGGTTAACAGGCCCGGCACATAAGGGAAGACTAACGGCTTTTCGGCACGTGCAATCTCTATTACCTCCAGCTCGGGATAGGACAAGATCACCACAGCGCAACGCGCAACGCCGGTGGCGCTGGTATCGACGCCTGCCACGAAGCGCACGTCGCCCAGGTCGGGCACCAGCGAAACTTTCTCTACCAGTGAATGCTGAATAGCTATAGCTTCTTCAGGCGTGACATCCCAGCCGTGATAACTGGTGAGTGGGTGCCTCGTCATTATAGTCTCCTCATCTTTCTCTTCACCCAGGAATAGACGATATCGGCCAGCGTATGCGATGCGCCCCCAATCACGAGACCGGCGAGCGCATAGGAAATAATTGTAGGGTGGGTCTCCACCCAGCCTGTAGCCGTTCTGCTTATCTTGAGCAATGTGCCGGTCGAGTTCGACAGGCGTGAAGAGGTTTACCAGCGCCATGGTACCCAGATAGAGAAGGGTTATCGCCAGAGCAAAGTAGAGGACTCGTATGAGAGGCCCGAAAATGAAACTGTGCGAAACCCAGCTTCGGTGCGGGACCATTTTCTGGTAAGGTATCCAGATAAATCGCAAAGGCCCCCAACGCCTGTACGGCCTCGACTGCAGATCCAGGTCGGGGCTGAAAATGAGGCCCGACAGGAGGTAAGTGCCGACCAGGACCGCCGCCGTGACAGGCCCGATCTCCGGCAAGCTGGAGGTAAGTACCGCCGGCGTGGCAACAGCAGCGGTTACAACAGTTATGATGTCATGGGTTCTTCCGTTCGGCATGGTCAGTACCAAGTTGTCAGTTGTCAGCGGTCATGGTCAATGGGCAGACGGTACACGTTAAGCAGGCGATAGATGGGCCGCTCAGGTTTGTAGAAGGACTGCTCACTCTCCTTTGTCATTCCGAACGAAGTGAGGAATCACTATCCCTGGTAGGATGCTGGGATTCCGAGTACCGATTAGCAGCCAGGTACTCCCATTTCGGGTTCATCTCCTCTATCAGTGCCACTTTCCAATCCTGACTGATTCCTCACTTCGTTCGGAATGACAAAGGAGAGCGGGTTGCTTCCGCGTGTGCCTGCCTGACGTGAGTTCAGGCATAGGGATCAGGGTTCGAATTACCACCGATCCCTGATCCCTAGTTTCAGGAACTCGTAGATAATCCGGCCTGTTGCGCCCCAGATTTCGTAGGGGCCGTAGGTGTAGAAATGCAACTGGTAAGTGATGTCGTCACGCGTGCGCAACTCTGTGTGATGGAGGGCCGGATCGCGCAAGGCGCTCAACGGCACCTCTATTACTGCGGCCACTTCGCCGGGATTGGGCTTGAACGTGAGCTCATCGCTGTTGCCCGGCCTCAAGCGGGCGACCACAGGAGTGATAACGAAGAAGCTGACGCGAGCATAAACCTCCGGCATGACCGAAATCACTTCCACCCGCTCAGGATCGATACCAAGTTCTTCATCGGCTTCGCGCAGGGCTGTGTAAATTAGATCGGGGTCGGCAAACTCATAGCCGCCGCCCGGCAAGGAAATCTGACCCTTATGGTAAGCAACTGTATCGGTGCGGCGCATGAAGACGATGTAATCTTCTCCTGCCTTCGGGTAGAGCAGAATAAGCACCGCCGCCCGCCGCCAGACCGCCCCTGGCTCGTTCAGTGGGTTCAATTCGTCGTATGGCTTGACCGTATCTTGTTCCATTTCCAGCTCTGACTACTTATCCAGCTTGCGTAGCTCCAGCTCGGCCTTACCGCCCAGGAAAACGCCAAGCTTCTCAACTTCTTCCTCGATGGATCGCTTGATTCCGGCATGGAGTGCTCCGAACGTCTCAAGCTTCACCGCGATGGAATTGCGGCGCTTCTCGTATTCCCAGATGCCTTCTATTCTGCCGTCCACTATAACCACAGGCGTAACCCAGGCCGCGACCCGGTATATTCTCTCGCGATTGACCTCGTAATCTGGCACGGCGTGCACCGAGGCGTGAGACCGCGCTACAACGAACGGATCGAAACTGGGTAGGAGGCGCACTGAGGATGTGGCCTGCAAATTCTGCAAATCGCTTACGTCGCGCTTCAAGGCCCAGCCCTTCCAGCCCTTCCAGCCCTCGACCGTGACCGGCTCAACCTCGTCTGCTATGGTCTGGATTACGCGGCCCCCTTCGGGTGGGGTTATGCCGATCCAGCGGGCGAAGTCCTCCCTGCTCGCGGGGCCGTAGGTCGTTATATAGCGCCTTGCCATCTCCTTGAGGGCCTCTTGCAAGTCTTCAGGATCGAATGGCCCTATCCACTGGTCGGGGCGCACAAAGGTAATCGATTGGCCCTGGCTGGGGCCGAAGCAAAGGTCGCCCCGGAAGGCCGATGGCTTGAGCAGGGACCCCCAGCCGGAGCTCATCGACTCCCGCAGCGCGGGCACGGCGGTTTGTTTTGCCACTTCCATCGCAAGTTGTTCGCGGGTAAGATTGTTCCCGTCCAGGGCATCCCGCACTCCATCCATGATCGCCGCCATCTCTTGCTCGGAAATGCCGAAGTAGTTCTGCCATGCCTTGCTTAAGTGGCGCTTATGTGTGGTAAGAGCTCCGACATAGATAGGGAACTCGCGGGAGGCCAGCAGGTGGAGCGTGCCGCGCCATGCCCACGTCTTCACAAGACTGTGCTCGTTCCAGAGGGCAGCGCGAATGTCCTGGCTGGTGATACCATCGACGCGGGCCCATGCCTGTAACTCCGCCGCCGACATTACCTGGGCCTGTAAGCCGCCCAGTTTGGCAATGACGTCCAGCAATTCGCCAGGCGGGGCGCGTTTGGCCAGCTTATGTTTGTGAGCGCGCCAGTTGTAGACTTGCTGAGGGTGGAGAGAAATCATAAGTCCTCGTCTGCGAGGTGACCTTGCAGCCAGAGGAAACCTTGCAGGTCGTCTTCGAGGCGGGCAAGGGCCATGTCGGAGGTAAGCACATGGTCGGCGGCGAACACCGAGATGTGCAGTTCATAGTCGTTAGGGATTGCCATGATAATTGGGTAAGCGGTCAGGCGCTGTTCCGCCAGCGCGGTCTCGGACGGCTCGCCTTCCAGGGGACTGTGAAACCAGTAATCGTCAATGTCCGCATCGTTATTGCCGGCACCGCCCGACGAAGCGGGCATATAGGCGCTGGCTCCTTTGAAGGAGACTTTTGCACCGATGTTGCTTTCAGCTTCGATCTCCGGGGCGTGGCCCATTGTATAGGCCAGCGCGCCCATCTTGAAGTTATAGGTTTCGCCGACCTCGTAACTATCTGAGTTTGCATAAAAGCGAGTATCGTAGAAGCGCACCAGCGCTCCATACGCAGAGCCGGTAATCTGCCCCTCGATGCCGTTGGCCCAGGGTATTATCTCCTGGATCTGGATAGGCCATTCAGGGCCATCTTGCACCTCCGGGTAGGCGCTGGCAAGTACGCTGTTCACCACGATAACACATGTGCGCAGAGGGCCCTCCTCCGAGCGGAACACCAGGCCCTTGAGAGTGTGCCGAACTGCTCGGGGTCGTCGTCCTTCCTGGTTATGCTGACCAGGTAATCTATAAGCTTGCCCTCATCGACCGCGCGCAGCACGCACCCCCAGTGGTCCCCGTGCCCGCCCTGCTTGGCCCCCGGTATGATCACCTCAGGGTCGCGCGCTACATGGCCTCTTGTTCCGAAAAGTCGTCTTAGCAAGGTTGTTTCCCAAGTTGTCAGTTGTCGGTTGCCAGTTGTCAGTATCACGTTTTACGCCGTCGTCCTTCGTCCTTCGTCTTTCGTCCCGAAAGCACCACTCTGGTGCGCCCATCGGCGGCGATAGCTACCACACGGCCTTTGCGGGTGCGGAGCTTTTCGCCTGGGTCAACGCCGGTGAAAGTAGCGGGCTGGCCGGACCGGATGCGAGCGGCACGGTAGGCGGCGTCCAGTATCTGTACGGGGTGGAGGACCGGTTTGTCTGAGCCGGCGGTGCGGCGTCCATAGTCCAACTGGAGCACGCAGCCGGGGTTGCCTGCCAGCACGATCTCAGCGTCGGTGGCCTCTATATTTGCCATCTTGCGGTCCAGGATAAGCATTGAGCGCTCGTTATGTGTAATGTTGTACACGCCCGCGCTGCCGCAGCACATGTCGCTCTCTTTGAGGGGGCTCAGCGAGATGCCGGGCACCGACTCAAGTACGCGCACAGGCTCATCCCGTATCTTCTGCGCGTGGCAAAGATGGCAGGCCTCGTGGTAGGATACGCGCTTTTCAAGTACGGCCTTCGGCTGGTTGAGCGGTATCTCGCCGAGGAACTGCATGATGTCGCGAACTTTGCCGCTAAAGCCGGCGGCGCGCTCGCGCCACTGCGGATCGTCGCTCAATAGCTCAGCGTACTCTTTAGTTTGCGCTCCGCAGGCCGCGCAGTCACAAATAATGTAGTCGACGTTGTACCGCTCGAAGAGGGCGATATTTTCTTTCGCGAAGCGCCTGACTGCCTCGAAGTCGCCTTCTTCGGCGTGTGGTGCTCCGCAGCATTTCTGTGTTTTGGGAGTGATAACTTCGCAGCCGTTCTCGCTGAGTACGCGCACGGTGGCTTGCGATGTTTCGGCGAAAACGGTGCTCATGATGCAGCCCAGGAAGAAGCCTACGCGGTACCGCTTCTCACCTTGCGGAGGCACGACGGTGGCGATACGCTTGCGGAGCGACCGTAATGGTATCCGTTCCGGCAGCAGCTCCTCCATGAAGGCCAGCAGCTTGAGCCGCTTCGGCAGCGCCCACCGTAGCACTCGCGTCTTGCGCACCAGCCATTGCAGACCAAGCCGTTGGTAGAGGGCCACAGGCAGCATCAGCCACTCGAGACGGCGCTGGTCGCCCAGCGCGAAATCGAGGCCGATTTTCTTTGACAAGCGGCTGCTTCCTGCCATGCTCAACCTGCACCCGCGCTCTCAGCACCTGCTCACCTATCTTGACGCCTGTAGGACAAGCGCTCTGGCAAGCGCGGCAGTCCAGGCAGTGATACATATGGTCGCGGAAATTGTCGGACGGCGCGAGCAGACCTTCCTCCACCTGGCGCATCAACTGCACGCGCCCGCGTGGCGACTGTATTTCCAGCAGGTCGGTGGCGTAGGTAGGGCAGGCAGGCAGGCACGCACCACACCGGATACATGCAAGCAGGTTGTCGTAGTCGGGCGCGTCCTCCAGACCCTCATAGAATGGGTGGTCTGAGGGTGTTGTGCCAAGCGGGATAGTGGCTTCTTTCAGCGCCCCACGCAATAGCATCTCGAGCGGGCTGATCTCGCTCCCGGTCCTGTTGCAGGTCGGTGTCCATCGTGATGATTATATCATGACCGGCGGTTTGTCAGGTGTGGGACGTAGTTGTCAGTTGTCAGTTGTCAGATGGGCAGTACGCTGGCGTGTCGTTCGTCGCCCTCGCTCACTTCCTACTGTGCATCCGCCAGGCGATGTAGGCCAGAGACAAGCTCATGCCAAGGAAAATTGCCCTCTCGACCCAGAAGCTTATGTCACCGATGGTCATTTGGCCGAGCGAAGTTCTAAAGAAAGCGGTGTTTGTGAAGACTGAGGTGAGTGATGCGTCAGGCAGCCCGTTTGTATTCCACATCAGCATTCTTGCAAACATTCCCAGCAATATAAATCCCTGGAACGTACTTAGAGCAACCACCAAAGCGAGTCCTTTCGGTTGTTTGACAGCGGTTGCCGATACCTGGGATATCTGCCTCGTTTCGGGCGCGATATGAGCCATCTTCTACTCCTTTTACCAAATGCATCGCCCTAATTGCAAATCTTTACTATAGCTCTACACATTCATAGCCCTTTACGTTCGGCCCTGAATATTGGCACCTACATCCGTGCAAGATTTGATCTTGTAAGCGGTCCTCAATGTGCAAACCATAGTTCATTCAGGTCAATGCGGCGGTAGCTATCGATAAATAGTTGGTGAAAACTCCTGGCGGTCACGGATTAATTCCTGTCACTGGCAATGCTATAAGCAGTCTGCGGGCCAACAATCGGTGGGCAGCTTGGCAGGTTGAGCGTGAGCAAGTGCACACCCAAATCTTGCGCCAGTCCGGCCATCTATACAGCATCTGCGTTATAATAGGCGGGCATTCTTTGCACAAGGGGTCGAGAGATGACTGCTACAACACCGAAAACCGTCCCCGGCGACCTTGCATCAGCGGCGGGACCGTTTCTTGCCTGGCTTGAAAGTTGGGTTATGTCACTGCCGGCGCTCGATTTGCGGGCGTTTATGGCGGAAAAGCTGATCGAGCCTGACAATGTCTGCGTAGTGAGTGCGGACCTGGTGAATGGCTTTTGCTATGAAGGGCCGCTCGCATCGGCACGGATTCGCGACGTCGTCGGCCCGAGCGTGGAGTTGTTCAAGCTTGCGCACAGGCTTGGCGTGCGGGATTTTGTGCTCGTTCAGGAATTCCACACGCATGACGCCGTGGAGTTCGAGCAGTACGGCCCACATTGTATCCGCGGCACCGAACAGGCCGGCACGGTTGCCCCTTTGAAGAACCTGCCATTCGCCGATCTGTTCAAGGTCGTACACAAGAATTCGCTGCACCCGGCCCTCAGCACCGACCTGGATGCCTGGCTCGATGCTCACCCCCAGCTAAACACGTTCATAGCTGTAGGCGACTGCACCGATCTATGCCTGTACCAGTTGGCATTGCACCTGAAGCTGAGCGCGAACGCCCGCGATAGACATGTGTCCGTTATTGTTCCCGCCGATTGCGTTGACACCTTCGAGACGTCAATCGAGACCGCCGGAAAAATAGGCGCTCTGCCGCACGACGCCAACTTGCTGCACCCCCTGTTTCTCTATCATATGGCCTTGAACGGCGCGTCGGTCGTTAGAAGCATTGCGTAGTGCGTGAGACGGAACCGCCAAGACGCCGCAGAGGGGACCCCGTAGTTCCGCCAAGGGCCGCCAAGGTTTTTATTGTTTTGATTCACGAAGAACACGAAGGTCACAAAGATCACGAAGGATTCTATTGTTTTGAATTACAGAGAGCACAGAGAGCACAGAGAGCACAAAGGCTCTTCGGTTTACGCACTACGCACTACGTTTGATAGGAGACGATTTTGACTTTCCGATATACCAGACCACTCCTTTTGGCAATATTGATAATCTCGATGCTCGCGCTGACCGCCTGCGACAGTGGCTCCTGCCGCGACGCCTACTGCAGCGCTTTCGCCAACGGTCACTGTAGCTGCCACGTCGAGCCCCGTACCTGCCACGATACTGAGGCTGCCACGATACCGGCTGTCGCGACGGTGACCGTTGAGGCTGTTGCTACGCCAACTATTGCCGTGCCCGCCACTTCAGGTGGAGTGGTGACCGCTGTTCCGACCTCGGCAGGGCCGGTGCAAGATACAGCGGTAGTTGCCGCACCGACTGCTCCCACCGAGCTGCCGGCACCTACTGCGGTGAGCGCGACCGCTACGGGCGCTGACGTAACGGCGCTTACGGCACTTGCACAATTGAAGCCGAAGGCCCTTGCATGGCAACCGGATGCCCGGCTGGTGATGATGGCGAATGTCAGGCCTGGCCAGGCCGATAAGCTGTTGGGCGTGGCCCTGGGCGACCCCAACGTGAACGAGCCTACTCCGGGCGGCCTGGGCCGCGACTGGGCGCTGATTGTATTCTCCCCTTCCACCAAAGGCGCGATCGCTCTCACCATGGACGGCACCCAGACGGACCTTGTGCAGGAAGGCGCCCTGACCGCCAATATGGTGCAAGGCTTCGGCTCGCCCGGGATGGAAGCACTCGATCTATCGAAGCTGGACCTGACAAAGCTGACCGATTCGGACAAGCTGCCGGCGAAGGCAGGCGCGACGGGGCAATCGCCCAGCGCGGGCATAGCTCTGCTCGCTCCCGATGGCCTGGGACTTGGTCCGCTGCCCACGCCCAAAGCGGGCGGGTCGTCCCCGCAAATAGCCTACGAGCTTTACAGCGCCGACCCCAGCCAGCAGAATTTCCTCTTCTTCGACGCTGTCACCGGCGCAGTGGTGATGGATAGTACGGCACCGTGACCAAGTTGTCAGTTGTCAGTTGTCAGTTGTCAGTAGACCGACGGACGACGGACGACAGACGACCGACGACCGAGGACCGCTTATTGCTTACCAGTCTGGTCAGTCTGGTCACTGGTCACTGGTCACTGGTCAACTGACAACTGACAACTGACAACTGACAACTGACAACTTGGTCACACAACCATGCACGACATATTGACCTGGCTCTGGGGACGTCTGCCTATCAAGGGGAGGCTGCGCAGCGGCATTTTCTGGTGGCTGAGCTCCAAGTATGTGGTTGGGGTGAGTGGGCTGATACGCGATGATGCCGGGAGGATATTACTGTTGAGGCATACCTACCGGGGCAAGCTGCCATGGGGTCTGCCGGGGGGCGGGTTGAAGCCAGGCGAGAGCCTCGAAGAGTGTTTGATACGAGAGGTGAGCGAGGAGACGGGCATGCGCGTGGAGATCGCACACATGCTCTCGGGCGCTGCCCACCCTGACCGCAGGCTGGTGGATATGATCTTTTCCTGCCGCCTCTTACCGGGCGAAAGCCTTGCGTCCTTCCGGCCAAATGCGGAGATAGCCGAAGCCCGCTGGTTCCATCTCAGCGAGCTTCCGGACGCCATCTCAAAGGGCCAGCGCCACCTTTTGCATATAGCGCTGGCGCAGGCGGAGGCAAAAGAGCGCGGCACGCGGCCTCTCGGATGAACAACTATTCCTACGATGCCTCAACCGCGAAGCCGGGTAGCACGTCCAGCACACTCGCGCAAAGCTCGTATCGCCCGAACGATGGCATCAGATAGACACCGGCGTAGCGGCTGTGAGCGTGCAACAATATCTCCTGGGCCATTTCGAGGCCCGCCTGGCGGCCGTTCGGCCCCGCTTCGTACATTCTCGCCAGCACGAACTCAGGTATAGTGATGCCTGGTACTTCGTTATGCAGGAACTCGGCGTGGCGGTAGCTTTGCAGCGGTAAGATACCCAGCATTACGTTCACGTCGAACTCTTTGACGTGCTCAAGGGTGCGCTCCACCAGATCGAGATCGTAAACGGGTTGCGTCATCACGAAATGCGCGCCCGCTTCAAGCTTCTGGCCCAGACGTTCTTTCTCGCGGGGCAGGTCGCGCGCGGTCGGGTTGAAGGCGCAGCCGATCAGGAAATCGGTGGTGCCGCCAATGCTGTTGTCGGCCAGGTCGAGACCCGCATTCAGCTTGGTCAGCAGCTTGATAAGCCCGATGGCGTCGATGTCAAACACGGCCGACGAGCCGAGATGGTCGACCGGGTTCGGAGCATCGCCTGTAAGAGCAAGAATATGACGCAGGCCCATGGCGTGCGCGCCGAGCAGCTCAGATTGTATCCCCATTAGAGTGCGGTCACGGGTGGTGAAGTGCGGGATGACGTTCATCCCAGTGCGCTGCAACACCTGGTAGCAGACCGCGAGCGCGCTCATCGAAGCGCGGCCAAGCGCGCTGTCGGTGACGTTTATGGCGTCAACACCCTTGGCTTTCAGCATCTCAGCGCCCGCCAGCAGCTTTGCCGGGTTCACGCCCCTGGGCGGGGCAAGCTCGATGCTAACCACAAACTCCTTGCCCAGCTTCCACCCAAATGAGCCAACCTCGCTATGCACCGACCTACGCTCTTCGCTGATCTCCAGCGGGCCCGCCTCTCTCAACAGGGGCACATCGCCCTCTACAGCCCTGGATGGCGGAGATGCCATTACTGTGGCGGCCCGGCCCACCGGACCTCCAATCACTCCTTCGTCCTTCGTCCTTCGTCCTTCGTCCGCGGTCGCGGTCGCGGTCGGCTTGTCGGCCCCCGCAGCGCCTCGGCCAGCGCCCTGATATGCGCCGGTGTGGTGCCGCAGCAGCCGCCCAGGATTCTCGCTCCGCCGTCGGCCATCCGGCGGGCGAAATTTGCCATATAATCGGGAGTTGAGACATATACCACGCGGTTGTTGACCATCTCGGGCCAACCGGCGTTAGGCTGGGCGGAGACCGGCCTGGTGGCGCGGGCCACGATGTCGCCGATAACTCGGGCCATCCGCTGCGGACCCGTCGAGCAATTCGCCCCGATCACGTCCGCGCCAAGCTCTTCCAGGGCAGCCACCACTTCGGCGGGGGTGTTGCCCATCTGCGTGCGCCCATCCTCCTCGAAGGTCATCTGGGCTACCACCGGTAGGTCGCACGCCTCGTGGGCTGCGATGAGCGCCTGGCGCATCTCTTCGAGATCGCGGAACGTTTCCAGCATTATCAGGTCGACGCCCCCCTCAAGGAGCGCCTCTATCTGCTCGCGGAAAATAGCGCGGGCCTCAAGAAGGGGTATCAAGCCCACCGGCTTGACCGGCTTGCCCAGCGGCCCAACCGCCCCCGCCACCATCACAGGCAGCCCGCTCACCTCGCGCACCTCACGCGCAATCTTCGCACCCCGGCTGTTGATCTTCTTGGTCTTGTCAGCGAGGTCGTATGATGCCAGCTTAAAGCGGTTCGCGCCATAGGTATTCGTCTCGATTATCTCGGCGCCCGCCTTGACATATGCCTCGTGCACCCTTCTCACAAGGTCTGCTGACGTCAGGTTTAGCTCGTCGAAGCAGGCGTTTGCGGGGGCGCCCATCGAGTAAAGCATCGTGCCCATCGCCCCATCGCAAATAATAGGCGCGGCCTCGCGCAGCCGCACAAGAAAAGGATGGCCTGTTGCTGCTGTTCGGGTGTCCTGTTCAGCCATAGAATTTCCTCAAGAATAAATGCAAGTAAGCAATAAAAAAGCCTCTCAGGGAGAGGCGCACTGGTTGCCGCATGGGCCAAATCCTTCCCGGTTGGGGCTGGGTGTGGCACCGCGTCGTTCATTGACCGGTTGCCGGGTAGGTCTACGAGCCAGTTCTCTCGCTACCACTCTCGATTTTTGATTCGGTTGTTGGCCCAGTTTACAGCATCTACACGCGCTTTGTCAGAATTTTTGGCAACAATACGTTGTCCGCCCATCGGCCTTCATGGTACAATGAGCGACGTTGGTTTGCGTCATGGCCTATACCAATCGCAAACTCACACTGTATAATCCACAATCCATCTTCGTCCTCGCAATCCGCAATTGTAACGTTCGCAATCCGCAATCCGCAATTACACAGGGGGGAGTTCTGTCTTGAAGGTTTCCGTTGTCATACCGGTTTACAACGAGGAAAAGACTATACGCGAGATCATCGCACGGGTACAGGCTGTACCTATCGAGAAAGAGATCATCGCAGTTGACGATTGCTCGACCGATAACACTATAGAAGAGCTAACTAAGCTCGAAGCCGAGGGTGCTATACGGCTCTTCAAGCATCAAGTAAATCAGGGCAAAGGCGCGGCCTGTCGCACAGGTATCCGGCAGGTGCAGGGTGACGTGGTGATCATCCAGGATGCCGACCTCGAATATGACCCCGACGATTACCCTGCTCTGCTCGCCCCGATCACTAAAGGACGCAGCAAGGTCGTGTATGGCTCACGCTTCCTGGGACCTCACAAGGCGATGTATTTCTGGCACACGGTGGGCAATAAGATGTTTACCCTCATCACCAACGTGCTGTACGACACAACCCTCACCGATATGGAAACCTGCTACAAGGTTTTCACTGCGGACATTGCGCGCAAGCTCAATCTGAAATCGAACCGCTGGGGCTTCGATCCTGAAATAACAGCCAAAATCCTCCGCATGGGCAACCGTATCTACGAAGTGCCCATTTCCTACACAGGCCGCGAATTCGACGAGGGCAAGAAGATCTCCTGGAAAGATGGCTTCACTATTGTCTACGTGCTTGTGAAGTATCGATTCATCAGGTAGTGCGTAGTGCGTATTTCGTCACCGACAAGACGCCAAGTTCCGCCAAGGGTCGCCAAGTTTTCTATTGTTTACGCAATCCGCAATCCGCAATCCGCAAGGTCCGCAATCCGCATAGGCGATGCTGGAAGAGGTAGAAAAACGTATTCCTGGAGAGATGCATGGACACCCAAACTGATGGCCGCATAGTCGGCAAGCCTACATTGCTGGTCACCTATGGGATCAAGGTAGACGCGCAGGCGATTTTGGACGCGATTGGTGGGCTTGGCTACCCATTAAGTGATGTATCGGTATATTATAGAGTATCGGGTACCGACCAGGTGCTTGATGCCATCACCGGGCAGGTGGCTGCCGGGCAGGCGCTTTCGCCCGAAGAGCTTCGTGGGAAGGCGATGGAGAAGCTGGAAACTCTGGTGCTGCTCCACCCCGACGCCGAGCAATTTGTGGCCTTGCAGAGTGCTCTCAAGCCGCTTGGCGAGGCCGATATGAAGTACGCGGCACAGGATGTCGCGGGCGGCGACACAGGCGGTGGCGCGGACGATGACACCGGCAATCAGGTACCAGTCCCTGATGCCCCTCAAGCTGGATAAGAGAGCTAGATATGTTTGGCAATATCAGTTTTGAGCCGACTCACTTCTTCGGGTTCATGCTCGGCTTTGTACTCGGCACGACCTTTCACGAATTTATGCACGCCTATTCTGCGCTTCTTTTGGGCGACAATACCGCTCAGCGCCAGGGGCGAGTGACATTCAATCCTGTGGCGCATTTCGACCCGTTTGGCTTCTTCATGGGCATACTGCTGGCACTTGGTGCAGGCCTCATAGCCTGGGGTAAACCTGTGCCGGTAAATCCTTCGGCTCTCAAGTATGGGCGGCGCGGCATGGCAATCGTGGCGGTGGCCGGCCCGGTATCGAACCTGATTTTCTCCGCCGTGCTTGTGGCTATATGGCGATTGGGTGCGAGTATTTTACCAACCGATGCCCAGTTAATTATCTTCAATATGATCGGCATCAATCTTCTGCTTTTCGCCTTCAATCTCATACCGATACCACCCCTGGATGGCTTCAATATTCTGGTTGGCATCTTGCCAAACTACTGGACCATTGTCCTGGAGCCTTTGCGCCGTTACAGCCTACCCATCCTGCTGGGCCTCGTCTTTTTGGTGCCATATGCTGCTCAGATACTGCAGTTCCCTTTGAGTCCTGTGCAGGAAGCACTCTCGCCCGTTATAAGCTCGCTGGACAAGCTATTTCTTGGCTGGACCGGCCTAGCGTGACAAGGCGGTGGGTCTACAGGTCGCGCCAATTCTTTGTCGCGCTCCTGGGTGACGTTTCAATTGAGGAAATGTCGGAGGCACGGCGGATACTGGGCGCGGATCTCTACGCCCTTTTCGCTACTCTACCAAAGCAGTACAGAAGGCACGCTCTCAATGTCTACCGGCGGGTGATCGATGCAGGATGCACCGATAGCACCGTTCAACAGGCCGCGCTGCTTCATGATGCGGGTAAGTTCGACCCATCCAGCGGACGGCATGTGACTATTATCCACAGGGTAATTGTAGTATTATTAGAGGCGCTTCCCGTCGGAAGGCCCGCATGGCGCTGGCTAGCTAAATCCAGACGGCGGCGTGACTTTGTGCTCTACCCGTTCGATTTTAAGCCGTTACCATCCCGCGTTGGGAGCGAAGCTTGCCGCGCAATATGGTGCCTCACCTGACCTGGTAGCCTTAATTGCCGGCCACCACCGGCGGGACGGCCAGAGCCGGCAGTTGTCGGTGCTGCAAGCAGCTGACGACAAATCTTGATTATATTCCTCAATGACAAGCCCTTTTTCTATGGCTATGGACGAGACACAACTGCATCGCGCTGAATCGCCAGGCTCGACGAATGGCAATGGCTCTTTCCAGGTACGCCTCGATCTGTTCGAGGGGCCGCTCGACTTGCTGTTAAAGCTGATAGAGCGGAAGCAGCTTGACATAAGCAAGATAGCTCTCGCGGAAGTCACCGACGCTTTTCTGCGATACCTCGAAGCGCACCCCAACATGCCCCCTGCTCCAATGGCTTCGTTTGTGTGGGTGGCAAGCAAGCTAATATTGATAAAGTCCCAGATGTTACTCCCTCGCCCACCGCTACCTCGCTCGGACGATGAAGAAGAGGACCCGGGCGACGAGCTTGTGCGCCGCCTCGAAGCCTACAAGCAGGTGAAGGAAGCCGCGAAATGGCTGCGCGCACGCGAGGAGGCGGGCCTACGCTCTTACGAAAGACCTGCTCTCCTCGACGCCTCGCAATCCACAATGCGCAACTCCGGACTCCTTCCTCCTTTCGCACACTGGAATGAAACGTCGATTGGGGAGCTGGGCACCGGGCTTGAGGGTGTGACGCTCGCGAAGCTGGTGAAGCTGGTCCAGCGGCGGATGCAATTGGAATTGCCCGTTGGTCCACCTCGAGGCACAGTGACGCGGGGCCATGTGATAACTGTCGCAGAAAAGGTGGTGCACCTGCGTGCTCGCATCTCGCACCTCAAAGAAGGGGGGCGCATCCCTCTTGGCTCCGAGTTCGTGAGGGCAGCCGCCCTCTCGCGCACAGAAGTGGCAGTGCTCTTCCTGGCCGTACTGGAGATTGTGCGCCGCAAATACGGCTCCGCAGAGCAAGACGAGATGTTCGGGGAAATCTGGCTGAGCAGGAGCCAGTGACCATGGGCAGTGGGCAGTGGGCAGTGGGCAGTTGGAGTATACGCGGCCGGCGGTCTACTGACAACTGACAACTGACAACCGCGACGGAGGAGCACAATGAACGTCTACAGAGGAATGCTTGCCCAGCTTGAGAACAGGCTGGCGAGAATGGAGCGGCCTCCGGTTATTACGATGACCACCGACTTTGGCCAGTACGACGGCTATGTCGGCACGATGAAGGGCGTCATCCATACCCTCCTGCCCGATGCAAAAGTTGTGGATATCAGCCATGAGGTCGCCCCGCAGCAGATAAACGAAGGTGCGTTCATTCTCTACCGCGCTTACCGCTATTTCCCGGCGGGTGCTGTGCATATAGCCGTGGTCGACCCCGGCGTGGGGAGCAGCCGCCGGCCAATCGTGCTGACCACGCGACACGGTACGTTCGTGGGACCGGATAATGGCATCTTCACTTACATATTGCGGGCCGAGTCGACCGGTAGGGGAGGAAGCGAAGACGAGGCGGCCATCGGACCTCCGTGGGCGGGAGGCATGTGGGGTGTGGCCCCGAACTGGGCGGGCGATGAGCCTACGCGCAAAAGGAAGCGCGGTGTAGGTTTTGCGGGAGTAGATGGTGCGCCCAGGGCCTTCCACCTGGTCAACTCCGACTACTGGCTCGCGAGCATCAGCACCACTTTCCATGGACGGGATATATTCGCCCCGGTTGCCGCCCACCTTGCGAGCGGCGCGCAGCCTGAGCGTATGGGTGAGCCGATCCCCGTCGATAGCCTGGCGAAACTGCCTATGGGTGCGCCTCGTGTTTACCGCGCAGACAAGACCACCACCGTCCTTGGGCAGATCGTCCACGTGGACCGCTTCGGCAATATAATCACCAACCTGCCCGAGCGGCTGCTCGCCCCCTTGCTGGAAAGCGCCACGAGCCTGACCGTCGAGCTAGGCGGCCACAGCATTAAGGGCCTCGCCAATGCCTACACCAACGTCAAAGAAGGCCAACCGCTGGCTCTCATCGGCTCAGAAAACCTCCTTGAGATCGCCATCCGCAACTCCAACGCCGCCCACAGAATGAAGGTGCGAATAGGCGACCCCGTGCGGCTCGAAGTTCTGAGTGAGAAATGAGAAATGAGATAGTCTGAATGCAACTCACATCTCACATCTCACATCTCATTTCTTGGTCCCCTACGTCATTCTTCGTATTTTTGGCACTATTTATGTCTACATGCGCCTGCATAACCTTGACAGGCTTTTTGGGATTGAGGTATCATGCCCCTTGCGTCCGGTTTTCCTGACGCCCTTTGCTCTATGAGCGAGATTCACGGGGTGTGAATAATCAGTAGCAGGCTTGCGTTGGATATGAGCGTTTGTTGAGCCCTATCTTGTCGCGCATAGCACTGCTATCAGCGACAGACACACAGCGCCCCTGGAGGTAGATTCGTCTTCCCTCCATACTTGCTTGAAACATGAGGAGGCCACTCTAAAAATGACTTCTACTTTGCCCGGGAGGGGCAAGGACCAGAAGCGCGAGTCACCCAGCCAGAACTCTGCGAACTCTGCTCCCAACAAACGTTCCCGTTCGCGCTCACAGGGCGCAATGAACGACGCTCAGCAATCCCTCAAGTCTCTCCTTAGTCCCCAGACAGACGACAAGCAGCCCAGGATCATCACCCAATCGGGCGCGATTCGCAACCAAACCCGCGGTAGGGTTGCTGCCCCAGGTACAGGGTCTAACGGCTCAAGGTCTCTCAAACCCCATGCGCCCGGCTCAGGTCTCCTCATAGAGGGCGGAAACCACAAATCGGATGCTGACCCATTACTTGCCATTGTGCCCGGCACGCATCCTCTCTATGACGATGAAGTAGTTCACGCTGTCCCACAAACGCGCCTCGAGGTGGGCCTGGCTCGCGCCACAGGGCAAATGCAGGTGATGCGTGACCGGGCGAATCTCTTGCTCGGCACGCCCGACGCTGCTGGGGGCCTGGCACTTGACGATGCGGCATTGCACACATCGCGTCGTGCAGCCGCCCAATGGGTCTCGCGTTACGCCACCCATCTTGTGATACTCGCCATTGTGCTCGCCCTGGTGGCGTTCGGTGGTCTCAAGTCCTTGACGGTAGTGGGAGCATATCCAAACGGCCTGCAATCCGCCGATGCCTACACCGGCACGGATGTTTTCGGCAACGACCAGGCCGACACCGGCGATAATTCCGATAGCCTCGACTACAACATAACGTTGCCTCGCACCGAGCTTGGCAGCACGGATGCAGCCGCCGACTCCCAGGTAGTCCAGCCCAGCGCCAACGGCGGGCAGAACGCTGCCCCCCAGCAGGCTCCGGCCCGCACCACCGTGACAGCTTACACCGTCGTGCAGGGTGACACCATCCAGTCGGTGGCCGCCCAGTTCCAGGTGCTTCCCGAGACGGTGATGGGTTCCAACGGCCTTTTCGACGCGCAGCAAAACCTCACGCCGGGACAGGTACTGAATATCCCGCCTATCGACGGCATGTACTACGTGCCCACCGGCAAAGACACGCTTGACACTATATCGCGGCGCTTCCAGGTGGACCCGGAAACGGTCAGCGAATATCCGCCGAATAATATGGCCGATGGGACCATCAAGCCGGGCGTGCCTATCGTGGTGCCTGGCGGCATGATGCCACAGCGCGATACCACCGTGGTCTACACCGTGAAGCCTGGTGATACCCTCAAAGACATAGCCGCTCGCTACGGCGTAGACGTGCCGACAATGATACGTAGCAATGATATTCCTAACCCCGACAGCCTGCAGATAGGCACACAGTTGCGAGTTCTGCCTATATCGGGCATGGAATACAAGGTGCAGAAGGGCGACACGATCACATCGATTGCAGACAATCTGGGCGTCACGACGCAGAATATCCTCGACTACAGCCCTAACGAGCTGACCGTAAACAGCACGCTGCAAATTGACCAGGTGATCATGGTGCCCGGCGGCAGCCCACCACCTCCGCCGGTCGTAGTCGCCGCAACGTGTGGTTCCTGCCACCGGCGGCACCCAGGAGCAAGCTCCTACTACCAACCAGGCGTCCACCGCTGCCAGGCAGCCCGTGCAATCGCAGCCCCAGTCCGCACCCAAACCTGTGCGACAGCCACAGCCACCATCTCAGCCGCAACCCCAGCCCCAACCGCAGGCGCCGGCTCCTCAACCCAGGAGTTCCGGCAGCTACGTGGGCACGGGTGCACCGCTGACCTGGCCCGTCAATGGGGTAATTACACAGTACTTCACAGCGTCTCATAACGGCCTCGATATAGCCATCGCGCCGGGCACACCTATCCACGCTGCCGACTCGGGTAAGATCGTATGGTCGGGTTGGCGCACTGATGGTCTCGGCTACTGCGTGATCATCGACCACCTGAACGGTCTGGTAACAGTGTACGGCCACCAGATCAGGCAACCGGCCTTGCCTGTGGGCGCCTATGTGCTACGAGGTCAGGTGATCGGCTGGGTCGGGTCGACCGGCCACTCGACCGGACCGCATGTCCACTTCATGGTGAAGATAGGTATGGGCCACGACTACCAGAACCCGCTCAGATATCTGGCCGCTCGTTAGATACAACCGGATAAGCAACGTTCATAATGAATGATGGCGCAGCTTTTCGCTGCGCCATCATTCATTATGAACGTTAACAGATGCATTGGCTCTCTATAGTCCAAGTCCTGTGACCCACTTCGGAAATACCTCCACTATCCGGCTCACCAGTGGCCCCAACTGTCTCGCACCTGCTGCATAATTGCTTATGAATTCGACAACACTCCATACTTTAGCCGCGGCGATCTCACGTGCGAATATCGCTTCTCTATCTTCTTTGCCCGCTCTCCCGGCCAGGTAAGCATGGGCGGCGTGCAGCATAACCTCCCCAGCAGGCAAGGCAGGCACGATAATGCCGACATCTATCGAGGGAGTGCCCAAGGTGAAGCGCTCCCAATCGAAGAGCATCACTGTGCCGTCTTCGCGCAGGCCCCAGTTGTTAACGTTGGTATCCCCGGGAGATGGGGCCCGCAGGCTCGAAAATGCCCTCGTATTGTTGCCGGATGCCCTCTAATACAGGCGCAAGCGAGCTCCTTTCGGCGGGGAGGCATGACAGCGCCGCGGACGTCATATCCTGCGTCCATTCGGGGCGGTATAGATCGAGCGAGCCAACTGCCGCCGGCAGGGTTGCCTTGTGGAGAGTGCGCAGCATCGATAGCGCACCTGCATCGGCATCCCAACTATCGTGAGCCAACCTGCAAGGTATAGCCTCCATCACGAGCCAATAGAGCGACTCCTGTTGAGCGCACCAGTAAATATCAGGGATCCCCTACACCATGGGCTCGCAGAGACGGCGCGATTTGGTTGTAGAAGGCGTATTCGCGCCCATTTGGGCTGCACTTTACAATGACCGATGCAGTTTCCAGCCGGACTTTATGAACCGTCGCTCCACTCAGCCCGGACAATAGCTCGACGTCTTGAGTACGTCCATAAGTCTGCGACAAGTAGTCATTCAGTGCGCCGGGCCAGTCAAGCAACATAGCTATGTGATCTAACTAGCGTCTGCCGAAGAGTTCGAGTTCTCCGAACATATTCTACTCGCGTGGCCTGATAACCTCAAGGCCGCCCATATACGGCCTGAGTGCGCCCGGAATGACGATCGAGCCGTCCTCTTGCTGGAAGTTCTCGAGTATTGCGGCCCATGTGCGGCCCACCGCCAATCCTGAGCCATTGAGGGTATGGACGAAGCGGGGCCTTTCTTCGGGCGTGGGGCGATAGCGGATGTTGGCGCGCCTCCCCTGGAAATCCTCGAAGTTGCTGCACGACGAGATCTCGCGGTAGGTGTCCTGCGCGGGCAGCCATACCTCCAGGTCGTAGCTCTTGGCGGCGCTGAAGCCGAGGTCGGCCGTGCAGTGCTCGGTCACCTGGTAGGGTATGTTCAGGCGCTGCAGCACATCTTCGGCATTTTGGGTCAACGCTTCAAGCTCTTCGTAGCTCGTTTCGGGCGTGCAGAACTTCACCATCTCCACCTTGTTGAACTGGTGCACTCGAATCACCCCGCGCACGTCCTTGCCGGCCGAGCCTGCCTCGCGGCGGAAGCACGCTGTGTAAGCTGTGTAATTGATGGGTAGCTGGTCGGCGCTCAGGATTTCGTCGCGGTGCAGGTTGGTGACGGGCACTTCGGCGGTGGGGATCAGGTAAAGTAGATCGTCCGCAAGGGCGTACATATCTTCCTTGAATTTAGGAAGCTGTCCTGTGCCGGTCATGCTGGCTTCGTTCGCCAGGAACGGCGGGAAGATTTCGGTATAGCCATGCTCCAGAATATGCATATCGAGCATGAAGTTGGTGAGAGCGCGCTCCAACCGAGCTCCCACCCCTGTCAGCACGTAGAAGCGCGAGCCGCTGATCTTGCCTCCGCGCTCGAAGTCCACCATGCCCAGCTTCACGCCTATGTCCCAATGGGCGGCAGGCTCGAACTCGAACTTGCGCGGCTCGCCCCACGTGCGCACCACCACATTCTCTTCTTCGCTATGCCCAACCGGGACCGATTCGTGTGGCACATTAGGCACGCCCAGGATCGTCTCGCGTAGAGCAGCCTCGACCTCGGTGCTTTCGCGGTCAAGCTCGGCGATACGCGGGCCGACCTCTTTCGATTCCTGGATCAGGGCAGCCCGCTCGTCGCCCTGCGCTTTGGGCACCTGCTTCGATAGCTCGTTGCGCCGGGCTTGCAATCCCTCTTTCTCGACCAGTATAGTGCGCCTGCGCTCGTCAAGCCTGAGGATTTCGTCCACGACCGCCGGGTCTTCGTTGCGATTGCGAAGCGCCTGCCGCACCTTGTCCGGCTCTTCACGTATCAATTTGATGTCTAACATTACTTTCCTCCAAGCATCGTGCGTCGTGCGTATTGTGTATTTGTTCCGTCTATTTCGGGCTTCTACTGCTCATGATCGCCTGAGCGCGTTATAGCATAAAGCATATTGTCCGCTTTGTCATTCTCCCGTCACCAAATCCGCAATCCGCAATAATAAAAATCCCTCGTCACGTGGGCGCGTGCGAGGGTTAGCTGAAGCCCGGACGGGTGGGGCTTCAGCTTGGGTTAGATGAGGAACCCTGGATCTGGATGCCTGGCAGGTAAACCAGCCATTCATCGAGGGGGCCATGGTCCATGTAGCGGTTCACCATGTAGTAAATATTGGTGCGCGGCTCGCGTGGCGGGCGGGCCAGGTGCATCTTGGTCTCCCAGAGGTTCTTGCCGCCTTTGCGATGGTTGCACGCCTTGCAGGCGCTCACCAGGTTCTCCCAGGTGTGCGGCCCGCCTTTGCTCCTGGGGATCACATGGTCGAGGGTGAGGTCGCGGGTGCGGGTGCCGCAATACTGGCAGGTGTAATTGTCGCGGATAAAAATTTCCCGCCTGCTGAGTTGCGCTCTTGGGCGGGGTCGCTTTATAAGGTGCGCAAGTCTAATTACCGAAGGGCAGTGTACAGTGAGGGTGGGCGAGTGGACGATCTGGTGGTTTAGCTCGAGTACCTCGGCTTTACCGCACAGCACAAGCACAAGGGCGCGCCTGACGTTGCAAACATTCAGCGGCTCAAAGTTCTGATTGAGTACCAACACGGGGGCGTTGTACATCGCGGGTTCTCTCTGCTCTAGCAAGGTGCATATGCAATAGCAGCGCTTCGTACATCAACAGGACAGAGCCACCCCTTTGTGTCTGTCCACGAAAATATTCTACCATAGTTGTGTCAAGGCTGGCAAAGAGAATGTGCATACGCCGGTTGTCAGTTGTCAGTTGTCAGTTGTCGGTAGACCACCGGTCTCGTCACCGCCTTCTGCCCACTGCCTACCGGTCTACTGACAACTGACAACTACCGTTCAGGAGGACTACAACTGGGGAAGAAAGTGTTGCTGACTATCTTGCTTGTCTGGCCTCTCGTGGCGTTGTTGTTGGGGACAAAGTAGGGCCAGTTATCGGGCGGAAGGCAGGGGCCGGCAGGAGAAGTGCCGCAGGCATAGCCACCCATGACATTGCGGGTGACAAGGCGATAGGTGTAGGTGTAGTATGTGGTGCCGGGCAGAACGTCCTGGAATTGCTGGCCTGTGGGATTATCCGAGAAGCCGGCTGCGTTGCTGACAATCTTGCTTATTTGCCCTCTTGTGGCCCGGCTGTTGGGGCGAAAGTAAGGCAGGTTAGCGGGCGGCACGCACGGCTCACCCTGCCCACCGCATGGATAGCCGCTGATGAATTCGCGGGATGCCAACCTGCCTATGAACTGGAAGAAGGTAGAGCCGGCGGGCACATCCTGAAATAACTGTGTGACCTGATTATCGTTGAAGCCCGCCGCATTGGACACTATCTTACTCAATTGACCTCTTGTGACGTTCGCACCGGGCTTGAAGGTGCCGTCAGGGTAGCCATTGATGAGCCCCTTGCAAGCCAGACAGTGGATGAACGAGTAGAAAGTCGAGCCCTGGGGTACATCGGTGAACTGGATAGCGCAAGCTGTGGGCGAGCCATTGGGTGTGGGAGAAGGGCCGTTTGTGGGCGAGGCCCCAGGCGTGGGGGTACCGGTGCAGGGGTTGTAGTGCTCTATCAGCGGCTGAAGCGGGTCGCCGGTGGTAATGTCGTAACTTCCCACAGCCCACACGTCATTTGCTGAAGCAACGGCCACTGCGTACAAGAAGTTGTATCCGTTGCCAGGGGAAGGGCTGGAGACCACGCTCCAGTTGCTGCCGTTCCAATGTTCGATGAGAGTACTCCATGGATAGGTGTTACTATTATCGTAGCCCACGGCCCAAACGTCATTTGCCGAAGCAGCTTCTACTCCGGTCAGCATGTTGTAGGCTGTGCCGACGTTTGGACTGGGCACTATACCCCAGCCGATGCCATCCCAGTGCTCTACCAGTGTCGTGGTAGAGTTGCCCCCGACAGCCCAAATGTCATTTGCCGACAGGGCGGTAATTGCTTTCAGCGCACTACTTGCATCGACGTTAGGGCTGGTAACAACGCTCCAGTTTGAGCCGTTCCACTGCTCTATTAATGTGTATGTCAGGAAGTGGTTGATGTAGGAGCCCACAGCCCAGATATCGCTGGCCGAAACCATGGCTATCCCTTGCAGGCCGTTATTGCCGTCTCCTGGGTTGGGACTGCTAACTATGCTCCAGTTTGTGCCGTTCCAATGTTCGATCAGGGTGAGCGTTTGGCCTTGCGCAGTTGCTTTATAGTTGCCGACCGCCCACACATCATTCGTCGCGACCGCGGCTACTCCATATAAGTAATGGTTATAACCGGAGACATTCGGACTTGGGACCACACTCCAGGTAGTACCGTCCCAGTGCTCGATCAGGGTTTGATATGAGTTCGACACTATCCGCACGGACCCCGACAGCCCAGATGTCATTGGCAGATACCGCCGCAACCCCGTAAAAGAAGTTTTCCCGACTGCCCACGTTAGGGCTATTTACCGCGCTCCAGGCACTACCGTCCCATCGTTCCGCAACAGTGCCGGTCATGCTGCCGCCTACGGACCATATGTCGTTCTCGGACACGACCGCAAGTCCCTGCAGGAGCCCGTAACTGTGGGCAGCGGTGTCAGTGATCCAGGCAGGCGCACACGAGGGTGCGTTAGGTGAGTATGGCGCTTTGGTCGCCTTGCCTGGCGTTGCAGCGAGATCGGTAAGGCTTTGCGCCCCTGCGCTGCCGGAAAATGCTAGCCATGCCAGAGACACCGTGGCGACCAGCATGCCCAGCAACCCTACGCAAGCAACTATCGAAGATTTTCTTGATGCCGTAGACTGACCATCACCTGTAGCGCTTTTCATCCTAGTCGCCCTCCAATCTACATGAACAATGAACAGTAGCGAAGTGAGCGTAGAGTTTGCTCATTGTACATTCTCTACCACCGCAACACAATGGCCGTTGCCCTGTAAGCGTTCACAGTTGGGGTGGAGATGATTTTGTAGGGGCAGACCCACGTGGGTCTGCCCCTATAACCTTATTCTGAACGCTTACGTTGCCATCTAGCCAGCGATCAGATTAGGCGGTAAAATTACCGGTAAGATGAGCCAGCTTGGGAAAGAGTGGCAAAACGGGCCTATGCTTGGGCGAGTGGGGGAGCGCTCGTCTTCGACGGACGATGCGCCCGCGGGTGCACGCCCACTGGCAGTCGTCAGGCGGAGCGTCGTCCGGGCAATGGCTCTGCCGTTGGGCCTCTATGCCTTTGGGGCAGCACTGCTCCTCTTTGCCCTTGGAAGTCACCCGTCCTTCACCTACAACTGGGAAAACAACACTGCTGACGGCCTGTTCACCTTCATGGACCGGCCTGGCCTCGATATTTTCCATCTTACCCAGGGCCTGATGACCGACAGCGGTGCGAGTCCCCTCGTTGTGCTGCCTGCGTGGTTCGGGTTCATAGTGGGTGGCGAGAGCGTCGCCTCCATGCGATGGCCGGTGGCGCTCCTCGGGGCAGCGGCTGTGCCACTACTCTGGCTGGTAGGCAGGCGCATCGTAGGAAAGTGGGTGGCGCTTCTCGCGGCCCTGCTCATGGCGCTATTGCCCGCCTACCTTGTCTATGCTCGTACAGCCACCGACGTGGGCATCTCTCTGGTGCCGATGCTCCTGACCGTCTATGTGCTCCTGCGCCTGCTTGACGAACCGCACAAGTGGTGGTGGGCACTCGCTTTGCAGGCGACCCTGGTGATTGGGGCCTATGGCTACGCGCCGGTGCGCTTCCTCTGGCTGTTCAGTGTCGGCATATTGGTATTGGAGGCGATGCTGCGGAAAGAGCAACGAAAGCGCTTGCTCATTTCCGCGGCCCTGACCGTGGTAGTGATGGCAGGCACTATTACCGCCCTTGATTACGATCACGACCACGACTTTATCATATCGGTGGGTTACTATTATTCGGGACGGGGAGAGCAGGTCGCTAACCTTCTGGCGAGCGAACAAGATTATGCGCGCGCCGTTGGGCAGGCGGGTAGCCAGCTTCCTCCCACCTTTGCAATGCTGGCACAAATGGTTGGGCAGAACAGCGCCAATCTCGCCAACCTGCTCGTCGACCGCGACACGCAGCCGGCCCTCAGCGACTACTGGAACCCACATGGGCGTCTGATCCCTCTGATGCTGGTGCCTTTCTTCTTGCTCGGGTTCGGCAGCGCGCTCTGGCTGGCCCGCAGGCGCGACGCCTACCCATACCGGCTGCTGGTACTCTTCTTTCTCGGCTTTACGGTGCCGATGATCTTCACCTCGCAAGTCCATATCGGCAGGCTGATATTCGCGGTGCCTCTGCTCTGCTTGCTCGTCGCGATAGGAATTGCGGATTGCGGATTGCGGATTGCGGATTGGGCGTTAGACATGGCTAGAGTAGGCGTGGGAGCGCGACGAATAGTGCTCGGCGCAGTTGTGGTGCTACTGGTAAGCCTGGTGGCAAGATCCACATGGAATGAATACAGCATTCCTGTTCCGCCCACGAAGCAGGCTCTCATAACCGAACAGCTAATCAAGGATGTTGGCAATGTGCGTGCGGAAGGCGGTCAGGCGGCGCTCGTTGACGTAGACGATCCCACTCTGGTCCTCGAAAACATCGACGCGAACGAGTACAGGCTCGGCCTACAGGGCAACTATTGTTTCTACAACCTCACGAATGGCCAGCACAGCTCCTGCGAGCCCTCGATGCCCACCCTACTCGTCGGCCATCTGATCGACCGTGTGCAAACACCCGACCAGGTGCCAGGCTATTGCACAAACGTCTACTACGTGGCCCCCACCCTCTTAGCCCGTTTCCAGGCCACCGTCGCCACCCACCCCGGCCAGTGCCCGCAGCCGTTGAAGATCAATCAGCTTCAATAGAGGGTGAGACGTGAAACGTAGACGGTACGTAAAACGTAAAACGTAAAACGTAACCGCCAAGACGCCAAGATCCGCCAAGGGCCGCCAAGGTTTTATTGTTTACTCAGGTAACGCAGAGTAGAGGAGAGGCTCGGAGCTTGAAGAAAGAGTGCCCACTTTGCCTTGTCATTCCGAGCGAAGAGAGGAATCACTATGCGAGAGATTGTGCTTGGATTCCAGTCATAGTGCTGCCCATAGTGATTCCTCTCTTCGCTCGGAATGACAAAGTCGAGAGGTCACGCCAACCCATACCTCCTCTTCTGCCCACCTTTGCGTAATGTGCGTTGTTTCAACCATCAAAATCCTCTGTGATCTCTGTGCACTTGTGACCTATGATAAACCCATATATGAAACCTTCGTGATCTTCGTGATCTTCGTGATCTTCGTGATCTTCGTGGTTCAAATCGTAGAAATCTTGGCGAACCTTTGCGGTTCTTGGCGTCTTGGCGGTTGCGGTAATCCGCAATCCGCAATTATCACTGCCCTGTGTAGTAAATCCGGTAGATCGCGCCCGCCGTGTCGTCGGTGAGGAAGAGGGTGCCGTCCGGAGCCACGAAGGGGTCTACCGGGCGACCCCACACGTCGCCTTCGGCGGTTTGCCAGCCTGTGGCGAAGTCTTCGATCATTTGGTTTCCGGCGGAGCTATCGGGCTGGTTGTTCTTGAAGCTGATGCGCACCAGCTTGTAGCCGGTGGGCACCGAACGGTTCCAACTGCCGTGGAATGCCACGAAGAGGTCGCCGTTGTTCTCCTGTGGGAACTTGCCGCCATCATAGAAGGCGAGGCCGAGGGGCGCTGAGTGTGCCTGCACTTGCACGGCTGGTGTGCCGGTCTTTTCGCAGAAGCCCGCGGGCGGGTTCTGAGGTCTGGTCGGGTATGCGGCTGCCGTAGCAGAACGGCCAGCCGTAGTTGGCACCGTCCTGCACATTGTAGATCGTATCGGGCGGTATGTTGTCACCCAGGTTGTCGCGCCCGTTGTCGGTGGCCCATAACTGGTTGGTCCCCGGCTGGAACTGCAGCCCTACCGCGTTACGCAAGCCCGATGCGAATACCTTCTGGAACTTGCCGTCCACAGAGTAAAGCGAGATGGCCGCTCGCTTGGGGTCGCTCTCCTGGCAGACGTTGCAGGAGGAGCCTGCAGAAACGTATAAATTGCCGTCTGCCCCGAAGACCAATGTGCGAGTGGTATGCTGGCCGTCCGCCGGTAAATCGCTTGCCAGCACTTCGCGCTTATCGGCTACGCCGTCATTGTTCGTATCGGTCAGCTTGATGATATCGGTTTCAGTTGCCACGAAAAGCGCGTCGTCGTGGAATGCGATACCGTGTACGCCTGGCAGGTTGTCAGCAAACACCTTGACTTCGTCCGCGACCCCGTCTTTGTTGGCATCTGGGAGCATGTAAACCTTGCCGGTACTCGGGCTGGTCGCATACACCGTGCCCTGAGGCGTCTTCTCTAGCCACCGCACGCCGCTCACGAGCGCGTAAACGCCGATATGAAAACCCTGAGGCATATTGAGTGTCCGATCCGTGGCGAATGCGCCCTTATGGGTCGCATTGGTCGTCTCGACAGTCACCGGGCTGAGAGTCAGTGGTCCTCCTGCCGCTGGCCGTGACCGCTTGAGTGGCGGTGGGGACAGTAGTCGCGCTGATTGCTCCTGTCGTTGGCGCAGCAGTTGCGAGAGCGGCTGTAGCATTTCCTTGTGCCGGAGCAGTTGGCTGCAATCCCGCTGGGGCAGTTGGTTGCGGAGTGTTTGTACCCGAGTCACATGCGCTCGCAATAAGCGCCCAGGCGATCATTATGGTCGCGGAGAGTAACCTCTTCTTCATTTATTCGTTCTTCTCCTGATCGTTGGTTGGGAGGATCGCCGTTTTGAAATGATGTGCAAGAATTGTTCCTGCTATCAATATAACCTATACGGAGTTGTCAGTTGTCAGTTGTCAGTTGTCAGTACGACGCCGACGAGCTATAAGCAGTAAGCAGTAACCAGTAACAGAACGAAGTGCAGACATCCGATCCGCATTCCGCATTCCGCATTCCGCTTGACCGTCCAGACTCCAGAGAGTACAATGCCAGCCATAAGGGGAGATGCTGAATAGATGAAAGTTATCGTGCAAATACCCTGCTATAACGAAGAAGAAACACTACCTGCTGTGATGCAGGCGATGCCAAAGTCTATCCCTGGCGTGGACGAGCTTGAGACCCTTGTGATAGATGACGGCTCGACCGACAACACGGTGGAGGTGGCGCGCTCGCTTGGGGTGAACCATATCGTCAAGCACAACGGCAACAAGGGGCTGGCGACTGCGTTCCAGAGCGGCCTGGATGCCTGCTTGCGCCTGGGAGCCGACATTATCGTCAATACGGATGGCGATAATCAGTACCCGCAGGCGATGATACCGGACCTTGTAGCGCCGATCTTGCGTGGAGAGGCCGACATGGTGGTGGGCGATCGCCAGGTGCGGCAGATAGAGGCCTTTTCGCCTATCAAAAAGACGTTGCAGGTAATGGGTAGCTGGGTGGTACGCCAGGCTTCCGGTACCACCGTGCCCGACGCGCCCAGCGGCTTTCGTGCGCTCTCACGAGAAGCAGCTCTGCGCATGAATGTGATCACTAACTACACGTACACGCTCGAAACGATCGTGCAGGCGGGCAAGAAGAACCTCAAGATCGCCAGCGTGCCGATCACCACCAATGTGGTCACCCGGAAATCGCGGCTTGTTCGTGGCCTGTTCGACTACGTGAAGAAGTCGGGCGCAACCATCGTGCGGCTTTACGCGCTCTACGAGCCTCTAAAGGTCTTCTTCTATATCGGCGGACTCTGATGCTCGTTGCGCTTTTCGGCACCATCAGCCTCATTCTTCACTATTTCTTGCAGGAAGGGATGAACTTCCGCCAGACCTTCGAGCGCCACACGCCCACCACGATCGCCACCCTCATATCGCTCGTCTTCGGCTTCCAGATATGGCTGATCGGCCTGCTGGCCGACCTGATCGCCTCCAGCCGTCGCCTCACCGAGGAAACCCTCTACAGGATGAAGCGCATGGAGTTGGAGCTTGCCGACCTGCGCCAGAGAGGCCAGTCAATTGTCGAGCGCCTGGACAGCGGTAGGCTTGCTCGCACTCCCGGCTGAAGACGGTCGCGAAGCCGTCGGACCCGCCGGGGAGGAAATCGCCGAAGAGGAGCAGGAGGCTGTCGGCAGCACAAGTGCATCGTGACGCCTGCGAGCGCACTTAAGCCCGGCGGATTTATTCGCCAGGCTTTGTCTGTGCTGCCATCTTTGATTAGCAATAACGGCCTGATTAGGAGATAGCTACTTGGTGGAGAGCGTTCAGCCTGCTGAAATTGCGCCGGAAACAGACGTAGTGGCAGATGGTAAAACGTACCAAAAGTGCCCGCTGATGCCGCATTCGGCTCACACTTCTCAAAAGGTATCCCTTGCCCCTCATGCCGTCCCTGTGGTATATAAAAAGGCAATACTCTCCAGTAGAAGGGACCACAGGCACCTATGAGCAATAGACAGCGCAAGAACGTAAAGCGATCCGCATATACGCGCGGCCCGAGCAGACCGGTCGACCCCAGGCGAGCACCCGGCTATTACCGGCGACGTGGGCCGGACCCGTTCGCCCTGAGCTTGATTATCATCAGCGGCCTTGTAGTGGTTGTGGTGCTCGCTATCATCGCGCTCAACACTTCGAATAATTCCAGCGCAGGCTCACCCGGCGGCGCAGGTTCCGGCTGCAGGTGCCAGCGTCAGCCCCAACTGGACGCAGACCACGGTGGCTTTCGACACCGTTACCGCGCCGTCACTCATCCCCCGCATCACTATCCAGGACGCCAAGGCCCTCTTCGATACGGGCAACGTCAAGATTATAGATGTGCGCGAGAAACAATATTATGATGCCGGCCACATCAAAGGCGCAACGAACATACCGGAGAACACGATCGGCACCAAGCTCAGCGATGTGCCCAAGACAGGGAACCTTATCCTCTATTGCGACTGCCCGCACGACGAAGAGAGCGCAGGCACCGCCTATTCGCTGAAAACGGCTGGATACAGCAATATGAAGGTGCTGCAAGGCCCGCAGGCCTTCACCCTCTGGAAGAACGCCGGCTATCCAACTGAAACCGGCACGCCTTAGGGACGTTCGATAAAGTATGAATATCCGCTCCCTCACAGTAGGCGCGGCGCTGCCACGTGATATGGCAGACCGCGCCTCTTTGATTGCCCGCCTGGGCGAGTTTGCCAACAACGGCCGCGCCACTCTCCAGGCGGCGGGCCTCACCGTACAGTCCACTCGCCTATCAACTCAGCCTCTCGAACAGTGGCTCGACCTCGGCCGCCGGATATGATCGCCGACGTGGTGGAGGTGGGCAAGCTCTCAGCCCGCGCCGGCCTTGGTTCCTGCTCGCTCGGCACCATCCAGGCTGCGGATCACCCTCAAGACGATACCCTGCTTGCCCTCCAGGATGCCCTGCCGCAGTTGCTTCTGGCCGCCGGCACCTGTTTCGCCAGTATCCAGGTCGGCAAGCGCCTCGACGGACAAGGTACTATCAATCTTGAAGCGGTGAGGGCATCGGCGCGCGTTATCAGGGCGCTGGCAGATGGCACGCCGGACGGTTTCGCCAACCTCCGTTTCGCGGCGACCGCTAATTGCCCGCCTCATGTACCCTTCTTCCCTGCCTCATATTATTTGCCGGATGATCGCAATTCAGGCGACCCTGAGTTCGGGCTGGCGCTCGAAGCGGCCGACCTGGCGGTGCGAGCTTTCAGCGCGGCCCGCTCGCATGAAGAGGCGCGAGAGAACCTGCTGGCTTTCTTGTCGGATAGTGCAGGGCGCGCCGCCGAAGTGTGCGCTTCGCTGGGCGCTGATGCCGGCTTCGCGTTCACCGGCCTCGATATCTCGATGGCCCCCACCCTTCCCCCGGCAAAAGTATCGGGAGCGCCCTGGAGATGGTGAGCGGCGCGCCGTTGGGCAGCCCTGGCACCCTGGCGGCTGCGGCTTTCGTAACGGGAGTGCTGAAAGAGGCCCGCAACCACCTCCCAACCGTCGGCTATTCGGGGTTAATGCTCCCCGTGTTGGAGGACCAGATCCTCGCCGACCGCGCCGCCGAAGGCCTCGTCACCATCGACACTCTACTCTTGATGTCGGCGGTATGCGGCCTTGGCCTCGATGCGGTACCCATCCCAGGCGATGTGTCTCTCCGCCAGCTAGAAGGTATTATCCTTGATATGGCGTCCCTGGCCGTCCGCCTCGACAAGCCCTTGACCGCCCGTGTTCTACCTGTCCCAGGTAAGCAGGCCGGCGAGCCTGCCGAGTGGCCCGACTTCTCGTACTTCACCAAAGGCAAAGTATTGGCCGTGCCACCCGCCGGAGATCAAGCCGACAGCTTGATGACAGGCAAGTGGCTTGCTTTATGAGCAGGTTAGCATGCGTCTCAATCGAGGAGCCGCAGCCTTACCCAGCGTGTCGCGCCCGAGATACAAAGAAGGGGGACGTCTAATGGTCAGTCTAAGCGACGTTTACGCAGCGCGCGAGAGCATCGGAAATAAGTTGGTGCGCACACCGCTACTCCAGAATGAGGCTCTGAGTGCGCGCCTGGGCCGGAGCGTCTATCTGAAGCTCGAAAACTTGCAGAAGACCGGCTCTTTTAAGCCACGCGGTGTACTGACCAAAATCGCTGCCCTCAGCGACGAAGAGCTGGCCCACGGCCTCATCACTATCTCGGCAGGTAATCACGCGCAAGCGCTGGCGTACGCAGCCCAGGCCAGCGGCGTCCACTGCACGGTTGTCATGCCCGCCACCGCCCAGGCTACCAAGGTTGCGAACACCAGGGCCTATGGTGCTGAGGTCATCCTGCACCCCGACCATATCACTCTGCTCGAGCGTATGCGAGCCGAGCAAGAGGCGCACAACTATGTGTACGTACCACCTTTTGACGATCCATATGTCATAGCAGGTCAAGGCACCATCGGCCTGGAAATCATGGCCGACCTGCCCGATGCCGCCGCTGTAATCGTGCCAATTGGTGGCGGTGGGCTGATCTCCGGTATTTCTACGGCGGTCAAAGGCCTGAGCCCCACCACCCGCATCTTCGGCGTGGAGCCGGAGGGTGCCCCCGCCATGTTCAACAGCCTCGCCATGGGCCATGCGGTCCACCTGGACCATGTCAACACTATCGCCGATGGCCTGGCTGCCCCTTTTGCCGGGGAGTTGACCTATAGCATCGTCCGCGAGCTTGTGGACGAAGTGGTGCTGGTTAGCGATGACGAGATCGCAGCCGCCGTGCCTGTGCTGGTGGAACTGGCCAAAGTAGTACCGGAACCCGCCGGGCTGCCGCGCTGGGCGCGCTCCTGGCAGGCCGCATCGCTCTACCGCCTGAGGGTCCGGTAGTCGTCATTGTAAGCGGAGGTAATCTCGACCTCGCCCGCCTCGCTGCCTTGATCACGCCACAGAGTAACCGTGGGCCGGACCGGTAAATAGTTCGCCTTGGGCCGGCGATGCACGCAGGACCAAGGACGAGGGAAGTTAGAGTCTCCTCTACCGGGGCGTGTGCTATCCCGGATACTGTTCTCACTATTTACACGATCTAGAGCCGGAGAACGCTGAATGAAAAACTACAAGGGAATCTGGAACAACCTCAGCACCAACTTCGCCGATGCAGGCAATTTCGTCAGCTGTATCACCGATGAGGACGATATGAGGCACAACGGCCAGATCACCGCCGATTTCCTGGGCGAGCTTTTGCAAATCGGCCCCACTGACAGGGTGCTTGAGATCGGGTGCGGCGTGGGCCGCATCGGTCGCGAGCTTGCACCAAGATGCGGCGAGTGGCATGGGGCTGATATATCCGGCAACATGATCTCTTATGCACGCGAGCGCACAGAAGGCGTACCCAACGTTTACTTGCATGAGCTGCCCGACAGCGACCTCGGCATCTTCAACGATGGCTATTTCGACTGTGTCTACTCTACCATCGTGCTAATGCACCTCGATAAGATCGAGATGTTCAACTACCTTCGCGAGGCCTACCGGGTGCTCGCGCCGGGCGGGAGAGCCTACTTCGATACCCTCAACATCCTCAGCCCTGACGCCTGGCAGATGTTTACGAACATCATTGAGACATTCACGCCACGGGAGCGCCCCGGCCATGTGAGCCAGTTCAGCACGCCCCAGGAGATGCAGAAGTTCATGCAAGAGGCGGGATTCGCCGATATACGCGTGGACGGCAACAACCCGCAACTGGTGGTGGCGCTGGGCCGCAAGCCCGATCAAGAAGACTTCCAACGCCCCACCGAAGCGCTAAACGCCTATGCGCCGCCCCGGCACGTTGATGAAGGCTTGCTGAATGTGGTAGATAACAACGCCATCCTTCCCTACGCTGAGTGGCTGAAGATCAACGAGCACATAGCCGCCAAAGACAGCTATATAGGCCAACTTGAAAGCTCCCTAGCCGAAAAAGAGCGCCATATCTCTTCATTAGAAGCGCGCCTGCACAAGCAAGAGCAACTGCTAAAGAAGCTCCCCATGCGGGTAGCATCGCGCTTGAGCGGGGATGGCGCGAACAAAGAATAATGCACTGCAGGGGCTCTCGTGGACAACTATTCCAGCTAATTCGGACGGCGGCGGCACGAGCAGCGCACGGCGGTTAAAACCGCGTGCTAGGCTTACAAAGTCCGCCTTCGCGGACTATTCAGCCGAAAATTGTGCCCCGTCCCACGAACAATCTTGGGGCACTCAGTCCGCGCAGGCGGACTTTGTAAATGTAGCACGCGGATTCATCCGCCGTGCGCTGCTGGGATTTCTCTCTTGACCTCTGGCCCCTGGCAACCCTACAAAAGGTACTCGAACGTCCTCTTTATCTCGCCAATATCGTCCGTCAGTCCCAGGGTGAGCATCAACTTGATGCGTGCTTTTTGCCCGGTAAGGTCTTCGCCGAAGATCACGCCCATGTTGTGTAGCTGTTTGCCGCCGCCTTCGTAGGCATAAGTGTCGAGTGCGCGGCCTTCCGGGCACCTCGACACGAGCACGACCGGCCTTCCTGCCTCAAGCCAGCGGCGCAGGCCGGGTAGGATCGCCGGCGGCACGTTGCCCTGGCCCATCGCCTCGATGACCAGGCCACGATTGCCCCTTTCGAGGCTCCAGAATATCAATTCACTGTCCATGCCGCCATAGACGCGGAGGAGATCCACATTGGTCACAATCTTGTCCGGGCGTAGCTGCTGGCGCACAAGCGAGCGCCTGAAAATGACCACCCTGTCGTCGTCCACGTTGCCTATCGGCCCGAGCATGGGCGAGCGGAACGCGTCCAGGTTAGAGGTGTGCATTTTTATCGTGTCGCGTGCCGCCAGCATGCGGCTGTTGAAGACCACCATCGCCCCCGCACCCCACGCCTCCGTGCATGATGCTACGCGCACAGACGCCAGGATATTACGCGGCCCATCCGCGCCCATCTCCGAATTGTTCCGCATTGCCGCAGTGAAAACGAGCGGCTTGTCCGACGCAACCCAAAGGTCAGCCATATAAGCAGTCTCTTCGAGAGCGTCGGTTCCGTGCGTCACGACCACGCCGTCGATGTCGGCACGGTCAATCGTCTTTTGGATCACGTGGCATAGCTCGAACATACTTGTCGGAGTAAGCTGGCACGAAGGGAGGTTCGAGAACTCCACAAGCTCGAGACTTGCAACCTTCTCCACACCCGGCACCATCTGCAGAAGCTCGTCCCCGCTTACCGCAGGCACGGCCCCACCCAGTACGGGATCGTACCTCATAGAAATAGTGCCGCCCGTAGTAATAACGCCGATCTTCGGCACTGCACACGCCTCCTCTGCATAGTCGGTGCGAAGATTATATCACGACGTAGTTGTCAGTTGTCAGTTGTCAGTTGTCAGTAGACCAGGGGCTGGGGGCTGGGGGCTGGGGGCTGGGGGCTGGGGGCTGGGGGCTGGGGGCTGGGGGCTGGGGGCTGGGGGCCAGGGAGCGATGGGGTGCAGGGGCGGCTAACCCTGCCGGGGCTTGGGGTGTCCTCAAATTCTTCCATTTCCCCAAGCTGGGAGAAGAGGGGGTGCAGGGGCACTCCCCTGCCGGGGCATGGGTGCCCCAAAAATCTCTTCACTCTCATAGGCGAGGAAGGGGGGGTGCAGGGGCGCTCCCCTGCCGGGGTTTGGGGTGTCCCCAAAATCTCTCTATTCTCTAATATGCTGGAGTTGCACTCAGCCCCTGGCGCAGATTGAACCGACTTTCGCGTCTGCTTGTATAAGAATATGTATAAAAATGGGCTTGAGTCGTATAATTGGAACAGAGGCGTTGACAGGGACATATCTTTTTGATAATATTGGCATACTCATTGAAGCGCACTCTGATAATTATGTAGAGTTGTGCTTCGTGTGATACCCCTTTCGTTAAATCAACGCAATCCGGTCTTATAGAAATAAGCATTGATGGGCAAGCGATCCGTCCCCGCAGCCTTCGCAATATTCTTTTTACTCCGCTTCGGCATTTGAAAGGAGCAAGACCCTGAGCACACAGACTAGATCCCAGTTGGAAGGCACCCGCGGGCGGGTCAACGCCAAGACCACCACGAACCCACTGGAGCGCGACTACCCGGAGAATATGAAGAGCCCCAACGAGCTCTTGCGCGTGGAGGGTATCAAGACCTACTTCTTCACAGATGATGGCGTCGTGAAAGCCGTGGATGGCGTAAGCCTCAAGCTAGACAGAGGCGAGACACTTGGGATCGTGGGAGAGTCGGGCTGCGGCAAAAGTGTGACGTCCATGAGCATAATGCGGCTCATCTCTTCGCCGGGTGAGACTGTGGAGGGTGAGGTCCGTCTGCGCGGCCTGGACATCCTTGGTTTGAGCGAAGACCATATGCGCCACATACGTGGCAACCGCATATCCATGATATTCCAGCAGCCTACCTCCTGCCTCAATCCCGTATTCAAGGTGGGTGACCAGATTTCCGAATCGCTTATGCTGCACAGGGGGATGAGCAAGCAGCAATCTCGCCAGCGCTCGATTGAGCTTCTCACAATGGTCGGTATCCCGTCTGCCAAGACCCGCGTCGATGCCTACCCGCATGAAATGTCCGGCGGAATGTGCCAGCGCGTGATGATTGCTATGGCCCTCTCTTGCGAGCCTGAGTTGCTGATCGCTGACGAGCCGACCACCGCGCTCGACGTGACCATCCAGGCCCAGATCCTCGAACTGATGCGCGACCTCAAGAGCCGCTACGATACAGGCATTATCCTGATTACCCACGACCTGGGCGTGATCGCTGAAATGGCCGACAATGTGTCGGTAATGTATGCCGGCAAGGTTGTGGAGGAGGCTCCTGTAGGCGACCTATTCGAGGCTCCCAAGCACCCCTATACGCAGGGCTTGCTCGCTTCGATCCCTGTGCTGGGCGAGGTAAGAGATAAGCTTGCGGTTATACCTGGCTCCGTACCCTCCCTCCGCAACCTCCCTCCCGGTTGCCGCTTCGCCGGGCGCTGTCCTTATGTTATGGATATTTGCCGCACCGACGAGCCGGACCTTCTCCGATCTTCCGAGACTCGCACAGCCCGCTGTTGGTTGTACGACGAAAAGACGATGAGCAGCCAGCAATACAAGTCTACCTCTGCAACCACTGCAGACGTGAGCAGTTCCGAAAGCGCGACAACTCGATAATTGCGGGTTGCGGATTGTGAATTGCGGATTGAAAATACCGCAGATCGCAACCGCACCATAATCCGCAATCCACAATCCGCAATTCGCAATTCGATGAGGGGAATTAGCTTATGAGCGATCAGCAGAGCACACAGTCAACGTCGACGTCGACGCCGACGCCGACGCCGACAGGTATGGACGCGATCACGGGTACCGGTCCGGGTATACCTACCGCCCCCGTTTCGCAGAATGGCTTTGAGCGCAAGGACAAGACCAAAGCCGATGTCCTGTTGGAAGTGGACCGGCTGGTCAAGTTCTTCCCGGTACGTGGCGGCCTGCTGCAGCGCACCGTCGCCTGGGTGAAGGCGGTTGACGACGTGAGCTTCTTCATTCGCCGTGGCGAGACGTTGGGCCTGGTGGGCGAGTCGGGGTGCGGCAAGACCACCGTCGGGCGCACCCTCCTGAGACTGGTGCCCGCCACTAGCGGCAAAGTACGCTTCGAGGGTAAGAATATCTTCGACCTCAAACCGGACCAACTGAAGAGGACCCGCCGTGACGTTCAGATCATCTTCCAGGATCCCTTTTCATCCCTCGACCCGCGCGTGCCTATCGGTGAAAGTATTGGAGAGGGTCTGCTGATCCACGGCATGGGCAAAGAGGAGCGTTTGCAGCGCGTCAATGACGTGCTGGCCCGGGTGGGCCTGCTGCCTGAACACGCCAAGCGTTACCCACACGAGTTCTCGGGCGGGCAGCGTCAGCGTATTGGTATCGCTCGCGCCCTGGCGCTCCGCCCCAAGTTCATCGTCTGCGACGAGCCTGTGTCCGCTCTCGACGTGTCTATTCAGTCACAAGTGCTCAACATCCTGAAAGACTTGCAGGAGGAATACGGCCTCACATACCTGTTCATCGCGCACAACCTCAGCGTGGTCGAGCATATTTCCGATCGGGTAGGCGTAATGTACCTCGGTAAGATGGCTGAGCTTGCCGATCGCGTCGAGATGTTCGAGAACCCTCAACACCCATATACCCATGCCCTCTTGTCGGCCATCCCCATCCCTGACCCCAAGATCAGGCGCGAGCGCATCATCCTGAAGGGTGATGTGCCCTCTCCAATCAACCCTCCAAGCGGCTGCCGTTTTCACACTCGCTGCTGGCTGGCCCAGGACATTTGCAAGCAGCAGGTTCCGGCATGGCGCAATGTAGCCTCTCCCGGCCAGACGGAGCACTTCGTTGCATGCCATTTCGCCCCGTTCACCAAGATGCCCATGCCAGGCGAGAGTGGAGATATCCTTGGCAAGGACGAAACGACCGTAGTTTCACGTTGATAGGTTCTTTGCTTCGATAAAGAGAAGAGGCTCGCCGCCGGCGAGCCTCTTCTCTTTATCCCGTTTATAGTAGCTTCTACTTCTTTACGACAGCAACTGTATCCCCGACGTCCACGCGACCTTCCGTCAGCACGGTGCAAATCACCCCGCGCTTACCCATCAGCTCTTTGGTCATCAGCCTGTGGTAAACCTGAAGGTTGGAGCAAGGGTCGTTCTGCTTTCGCACTTCAAAGACCACTTTTGGCTCGCCATCGCTGCCCATTACCTGCAGGTGGTCGCCTTCACGCAGATCACTCAGATCGCCCAGGCCCTCAACCAGGAGGTTTTCGCCCAGGCCACCCGGCGGCACAGGATCCACTCCCAGCTTTTCGCAGGCGGCCTGCGTGGCTTCCACGCCGCAGATCGTGATGGGTCGATCGTTCGGCAGGCGCTCGTGCCTGCTTGCGCTATAGCGGGTTTCGCCATAATGGTGGTCGCCCGGGATGCCCCATCTGGTGATCTCGGCGCTCTCGCGAGGTTGCTTGCCCACATTATTTATCAGGTCCTGGCTGTAGGCCAGGGAAATCACTTTGCCCGTTCGCAGGCCCTTAGCCACTCCTGCTTCCTCGATAACGGTTGACATAATCATCGCTCCTGTAAATGACCGTCGGGTGCCAGTATAGGTGAGTGCACGTTCTGTTACCGTTAATATACAATAGACCCTTCTCATTGCGCGAGTCGACTTGCAAGGGCGGTAAGGCTGAAGAAAGGGCGGTGCCTGGAGTGACCACATGACCTTGTGATTCTGAACGGAGTGAAGAATCTCGTCCCTAGCGTTCACTATTGGGATTGTGCGAAGGCAAGATAATCTGCAGCGACGAGATTCTTCGCTTCGCTCCTCTGAAAATGGGGGTTTGGGGAGACTTCCCCAGGAATCCTCCCCTATTTTCATTGGCGGTGGTGACCCAAGTGGTCATGATTACTCGGAATGACAAGGTCGCCGTGGGACGCCAGGCACTACCTTTTCTTCAGCCCTGACTGAACCCTGCTCATCAGCGTTTCGATTTGCGGTATAACACCAAGGTAGGGGCACCCCTGGTGGGTGCCTTGGTTGGAAAGAGATTCTGCTCCCGACGAGGGCACCCACCTCGGGTGCCCCTACCCAGACATTTTCTGCACCCCAACCGTGAACCCTTACCGGCGGGCCGGAATGTTGACATCGCTCCTCCGCCAAAGTATACTGAGAACGACCGGACCCCATTGCGGCGCGCTAATCAACCAGGTACGAGTCGTCTTGCGCAGTAATTCTTCTTGCCGTCTCAGGCGGCAAACCAACCAACCATTGGCTGTGACGCGGGAAACCATCCGCAGGGCCAATTGCGGCCTCGATGAGGAGGACGTTTTCGGATGAGCATCTCCGGTCATGCTGAGCATGGCTCAAGCAGGGTAGCCGGCTCCTCACATAGCGGCAACGGCCACAACCCACTTTCGGAAGAAGAGCAAATAGCATTCGTTCGCCGGTTGCGGCACGAAGTTGTGGCACATTACCGCGAACTGTTCAAAACAGCCTCGTCCCCTATACGCACCATGGCACGCATGATGAACGAAGTTCAAACCACCGCGCGCAAAGCCGGTATCTCTCCTGAAGTGCTGAAGCATGAGCTTGTCAACCGCACCATCGGTGACGTCAATGTGCGTATGATAACGGAAAATATCGGTGGCGTTGATTACTCGACCATAGGCGAGGACCTGGGCATTATTCTGCCCGGCGAGAAGATCAACGGACGTATCAGTGACGGCGCGGTGCACGAGGAGCTGCATAGGCGCGAAGCGGCGATCGAGCTACGCCTGTTGCACGACTATCACTGGGACGTGCGCATATACGATGTGTTTGGAGTGGGCAATCCTCTTCTGCGCGAGAAGCTGGCGGCTCGCTTTGAAAAAGCCTGGGGAATCCCTGTCTCAGCCGACCGGACTTTTATCAGTATCGGCGCGCTCGACGCACTCTACAAAAGTATCCTATCGCTTGGCTACCAGTTCAAGACCAAGTATGGCAAGCCTTCCAGTTTCGCCTTTCCTGCACCTGGCTTCGCCGTAGTCAACTGGCACGTGCAAATGGCCGGGCTGAAGCTCACTATACTTCGCACAGGCGAGGATGACGACTTCAAGGTGAACTATGGCAGTATGCGGCAGGCGTTGGCAGACGACCCGGAGCTGCGCCTGCTCTACCTGACTGTTAGCAATAACCCCACTGCCTTCTCTTACAGCCCTGACGAGATACGCGATGTGTACAGAGCTATTATCGAGGATGGGCGCGAGTTCGCGGTGCTGGCTGATCTTGCTTACGTAGGCACCGGCCCGGCACAGGACGATGCCGCCAGGATGGCGGCGTTTAATACGCCTGAGATCCTGCAACGCACCATCTTCGTTAACTCTCTGTCGAAAGTGTTCACCCTTACCGGCGATAGGTGCGGCTGGATATCCTTCTTCAACCCCGATTGGGAAGAGATAATGAAGGTAGCCTGGAACAACACCACGGCGGGCCTTCCGGCATCGTGGCAGTTGCACTTCACAGCGCTCATCGAATGGTTCGACGAACACCCGGAGATACAGGAGAAGATCAAAGCGCTCTACGAGCTGCGGCGCGAGGATCTCCGCCGCGAGCTGCACGCTCTCAATGCGCAATATGACCTCTTCGACGTCATTGGTATGGACGACCATGCCACCATCTATAATTGGAGCAAGCTGAAGCCCGGCGAAGACGCCCTTTCTCTCTTCGACAAAACGGGTATAGCAGGCGTGTCCGGCAGCGCCTTCGGCTACGACGACCACTATATCAGGTTTTCTGTGGGATTTATTCCGGTCTCGGAGTAGTGCGTTAGTGCGTAAATTTTACTAAATCTTGGCGTCTTGGCGCTTGCGTACTACGAACTACGTATCAGTTTGTCCTTTTGCGAAAGGGAGGTAGTGGTGCGAACTAAACTGGCGGTATTATTCGCGACATTATTCGTTTGTATTATCGTGGTAACAGCCCACCCGCTGCAAAGCTACGGTCAGAACTCCACCTGCTACGCCACCGGCTGCAGGCACGGAGGCCCCGACGGTCCAGCCCGAAGCTACCCCGGCGGCAACTACGGTGCCTGCAACTACGGTGCCGCAGCAGGCGACCAGCTCTTCCCTGAAACGGGCTTTACCGTGCCTGCGGTTTTCATGAAGTTCTGGTCGGCAAAAGGTGGTCTGCCTATTTTCGGTTATCCTATCTCCACCGCTCATAACGAGCATAACCTGTCCGATGGCAAGGATTACCTCGTCCAGTACTTCGAGCGAAACCGCTTTGAGTACCACCCGGAGTTTGCGGGTACGGACAATGAAGTGCTCCTGGGTCTGCTGGGCGTCCAGCTATCCCAGACCCAATCGTTCCCGACCGTCGCGCCGTTCGATAATACCGGGGACAAAATATATATCGATGCAACCCAGCATTCGCTGTCCGAGCCGTTCCTGAGCTACTGGCGCAATAACGGCGACGTAGCGGTCTTCGGCTATCCTATCTCTGAGCCTGTGCAGGAGCAGTCGAATGTAGACGGCAAGACTTATCTCGTGCAATATTTTCAGAGAAACCGCTTCGAGTACCACCCCGAGAACGATGCCCAGTACCAGGTGCAGCTAGGGCTACTGGGCAAGGATGCCCTCGCAATGGAGGATACTTATCTTGCCTGGGGCACACCCGTGCCCGGTGGCCCCACGGTGGTGCCGCCGATCGTACCGCCCGCCAAGCCGGCCGCCGGAACCTCTTTCCTCAAAGGGCCCATCGCGGACAACGGCTTCAACGGTCAATTTTATTACCAGGACCGCGAGCGCCTTCTCAATATGGTGAACGATCTGCGCTTCAATTGGATCACCCAGCAGGTCGAATGGCAGGAAACGGAGAACCCCAAGGGCGTCTATTACTGGGATGAGCTTGACAATGTAGTGAACGAAGCGCGCCAGCACAACGTCAACGTGCTGGTGTCCATTGTAAAGGCTCCAACATGGGAGACAGGTGGCTTCAACGGCTTCCCCAAGGACCCACAGGACCTGAACGACTTCATGAAGGCTATGGCCACCCACTTCCGGGGGCGTGTGGCTGCATATATGATCTATAACGAGGAGAACCTGGCGGGCGAGAGCGGCGACGTGAATCCGGCTCGTTATGTTGCGGTTCTCAAAGCCGGCTACCTGGGGGTGAAGGCGGGTGACCCTAACGCCCTTGTGCTGGCGGGCGCGCTGGCCCCTACCGGTATCGATGACCCGCAGGGCTTACGCGGTCCGGGCGAGGTAGGCGTGCTTTCAGACCTCACCTACTTGACGCAGTTGTACCAGTACAACAATGGCGAGGTCCGCTCTTATTTCGACATCATGGCCACGCACCCTTACGGCTTCAACAATCCGCCCGAGGACAAGTGGCCCGACCTGCCGAACCTGAGCCCTCTATTCCCCAAGAACGCCAGCGGGGTGATTGACTTCTACAACAGGAGCAACTCGTTCTACTTCCGCCGCATCGAGCAGCAGCGTGCCATTATGGAGAAATATGGCGATGGCGAGAAACAGATGTGGGCGACAGAGTACGGGTGGTGCTCAGATTACAGGCCGGACGGCTATCAGGAGTGCATGTACAACACCCAGCAAGACCAGGGTGACTACCTGGTCCGGGCAATAGAGTTCGCGAAAAAGAACTATCCCTGGATGGGCGTGATGTTCATCTGGAACCTCAACTTCTCCACCTTCCAGGAATGGTACACGGGTCCCAGCCACTTCAGCGTCATCAACGCCGACTGGAGCGGCCGACCCGCCTACTTCGCCCTGAAGAACAGGCCGGATAACTAGTGGCCAGTTGTCAGTTGTCAGTTGTCAGTAGACCGACGACTGACAACCGACGACCAAGCCCTGATCCAGGATCCCTCAGACAGGGCCATGAATATGCACAATGACGCTAATGTGAAAGGTGGGATCACAGGTGTCGTGTATGCCCACGCCGGTCAGGGGATTGAAGTCGCGTTTCTCCTCATCGCGGTTGCTTCGATTGTAGCTCTTGTTGCCCTGGAAAGCGGGCACCCCGGAGCGAACGCCAATGGGCCCAGCACACATCCTTCGACGGGCAGGCCCACTGGCGCGAATGCAGAGCAGATCAAGGCATCTGAGCCTCTCACCGACCCCGCACGTATACTGGCGAACGCTGTTCTGGCGGCGGATGATCCGAGCGTGTTTGGCCTGCATACCTACTACGGTATTACCAGCCCCGGTGGCGATCAGTATCAATCGCAGATCTGGTTCATGTCCCCCGCGCATAAGCGCGTGCAGCCGGTCGCAGGACCGACCTCCGTATTCGATGGGGATCGTGTCTGGGTATATGAAAGTGGGCGAGTGAGCCTTCAAAACTCGCAATGGGGCGGCTCGGCAACAGGCTTTCTGAACTTACCCTTTCATCTGAGCGATGCAGAAGGCAAGTTTCTGGGGCAGGATAATGTTGCGGGGCGCGCCACATATGTTCTTGAGCTCTCGGCAAAACCTCTTGCAACCTCCGCTCCTTCGTCCTCCCCCGTACCCATCGGATCCCGACCGGAAGTCAAAGGTAATGGTTTCAAGCTAGCTAAAGTCTGGTTCGACAGCAAAACCTATATCCCTCTCAGGATCGATCTGATAGACAGCGCAGGCCGTGCCGAAGCGACCTGGGCTTTCACCGGCATCGTGATAAATCCGCCGGTGGATCCGACCATGTTCGCCTTTGAGATACCGGCAGGAGCAACTGTAGAATATTGGAGACCGCCTGTGGACTCCGAGGTGTCTGTAATCTGGCAACGGGCGGCGGCACAGGTCCCATATCCGGTATTTGAGCCTGGCCCCGGCAGCCTGCCTGATTGGCTTACCGCGCCCGAGGGACCCGCTGTTGATAGCACCTATAACTCTGTAAGCGAGGGCTATGACGCGAAGCCATCACCACAAAACGCCGGCGCGACGCTGTCCGACCTGGCTGTTATCGAGAGGGCTGCCCCTACGAGCAGCTCCAGTGTGCGAGGCAGTGGGACGCCTCCTGCCACAGAAACAGGGACGCCGGTGGGCGTGATGGTGCCTATACAACTTGGAGCTTATTCAGGGCAATACAGAGAGCAGTCTGACGCCAAATGGATCATCTTCAAGCGAGACGGCACGCAGATATGGCTAAAGGGGCAAGGCAACGTGACCAGGGATGAATTAGTTGCCGTTGCAATATCGCTACAAAGGGTGCTCCCACCTTCAGGAACTGCGCCTCCAACACCAGCGACGCCCGCGTTCGTCCCGACGATACCGGCGTCGCTGGCGACAGCCCAGGCTATCGCTACCGCGACCGCCGAGGCGCAGGCACAGGAAGCCAATCGGCACCCTGGTATGGGCGACCTTGCCTTCATTGACCCTTTGCATGGCTGGTACATCGCGGCCCGCTGCACGGATGGGTCCTTCCAAGAGAGCTATTGCGACCGCCCATTTAACGCCACAACAGACGGAGGGCAGACCTGGCGTGTGCTGGGTACGGCCCCCAGGACGGCAGGTCGGATACTCTTCGCTAATGCTCAAATTGGGTGGGCGTACGACCCCGACCTCTACTCAACCCACGATGGCGGCAAAACGTGGGTGCAAGACACTGAAGTTGCAGGCGCTCCTCCCGTCTCAGGGGAATCGATTGAGATAACGAGCCTCCAATTGTTGGGCGGGACCCTCGCTGCTTTGGTCGATCGTTGTTACCTTGATCCCACCCAGAGGGATGCGAGCTGCACGGACACACTCCGCCTGTCCAAGGATAACGGGCGTAGCTGGCAATCAAGTAGTGGGTTTGTGCCCAAAGCGGGTTCCACCGTGCGATTTGGCACGGTCGCCACGCAGAATGGCCCGTTGGGCTGGCTTCTGGTAGAAGATTTCCACAGCAGCACTCCGGATAGCGTACATCTCAGCATCTCGCACGACGACGGCCGGACATGGCAGGCGCGGCCCGATCTACCATGTGACGCGGAGACAACAACCATGCTGGATGGGGACGGAGTAAGCGGCATTTGGCTGGTTTGCGCCAGTCTAGCTGGAGCGGGCAGTGAGCCTAAGAGCCTGTACGTATCCGCCGATGAAGGGCGGAACTGGGAGTTGCGCTCCTCCGATGGGCAGCACGGGGAGATACCTCGACCTGGCTATGCCAATTCTCATTCTCTCACCGTGACTTCTCCCCAAAACGCATGGCTAGCTTTGGACAGAGGCACACTTTATGAAACGAACGATGCCGGGCGCACCTGGGTCGCTGCGTTGCCAATGCCTGGGGATGGTAGCAATCTTGGAGACGTGATCTTCGTAGATGCGGAGCATGGCTGGTGGCCCACCCTCGCCGCGCTTTACCGCACTACCGATGGTGGAGTGCACTGGCTTACCACCAACCCCTGATCCCTAGCCCCTAATCCCTAGCTCCCACCGTCTCACCTGCACATCTCCACCACCAGGGCGTCTAGAGACATCTCGGCGTCAGCTCGGCCCGTCTTCACAGCGTGGTCAAGCTCGAGGAGTTGATGGTGGATGTCAAGTAGCTTCGTCATGGTGAACTGGCGTGCCTGGCCCAGGCTCTTGCGGATAACAAAGTCGCTAATCCCGGACTTCTCGGCCATTCGGCCCTCCGCAATCTTATGGTCGATCATATCGCGCACCTGAATCAGCGTGCGCACCTGCCACGCCAGCACGGGAAGAATGCCCTCGGGCGCGGTGCCGGCGTCCGTCAGGCGCTGAAGCTGCTGGAGCGCGCCCCTAGTGTCGCGACGGGCCGCGGCGGAAGTCATCTCGAAAACGTCGTCCGCCTTCGCCGCGTAGCTCATTGTGCGGAGCACGGTCTCATCGATAATGCCGCCGTTGCCCACATAAAGAGACAGCTTTTCAAGCTCGTTGTCCAGGGCCTGCAAGTCAGGTAAGGCCGAGGCGAGGGTGGCCTGAGCGCCCGGCGTGATGCGCACCTTCAGCCCCTTCGCACGGTCGCCTATCCACCGCTCGAGTGTGGCACCCCTGGGCGAAACATGCTCTTGCACCTTACCGTGGCGTGCAGCCGCCTTCAAGAGGGAGCTGTTCTTCGCAACAGTGCCTCGATCCACAAGGATAAGCACCGTGGAGTCCGGAACGGCGGCGAATACCTGCGCGAAGCCTTCAGAGAGCCCGGGGTCGGGCTTGCCCCGGCCCATGGTGACTTCCGGCTTGTCGGGCGACCCCTCGTCACTATCACCTGCTTTGCTCCCGCCGAAACGCGATAGCAACCCTTCCACCACCACCACCCGTGTATCGGCGAGGAAGCCCATAGCTTGCACGGCGCGTGCCAGCTCGTCCGGCATCAGCCGCGCGCCGTCCAGCCGGGTCAGATTGAGGTCGCCCAGGCCCAAATCGGCAGGCATATATTTGGCGATGTAACTGTGGAGAGATTGCCCCACCAGAAAGCGGTCGGGGCCAATTAGAGCGATCAGCATCTTATTAAAAACAAAACCCTGGATGTGGTCGTAGAGGTTTTGAACCTGCTATTCGCAGGTGGGTGCCGTTCTTCAGGTTATTGCGTTACCCCGAAGGGCCTACGCAGCCCCTTCCGCTGCCGGCTCCCAAAAGAGTTGTTAGGATCAAAACCTTTTTACGACCATTGTCACCAGGGTTTGCACGGTTAAGATACCACAATCACGTGGCGTCGTCAAGAGACGAAGAAGGAAGACGAAAGGACGAAGGACGAAGGTAGTTAGCCTTCGTCCTTTCGTCTTTCGTCTTTCGTCCGGGCTTTCAGCCCGCTGCGGCCATCTTGTTGAGCTTCGTCATGAGGCGGGCCTTGCGGCGGGCGGCCTGGTTCTTGTGAATGATACCCTTGTTGGCAGCTTTGTCGAGCGCGCTGATGGCATGCACCACGGCTTCTGCGGAGGTGTCGCTGCCTCCAACTATCTGCACCTGGGCCGACTTCACGTAGGTCTTGAGAGCTGTGCGGACCGGCTTGTTGCGCGCTCGCTTGCGCGCTGATGAACGGATTCTCTTGATTGCAGACTTGATATTGGCCAACTAAATAAACCCTCCGTAATGCGTACTGAGCCGTACAAGTTGTATTAACAGTCGTTGGGACGGCAGGCATGCCGCTCGCCTCTTTTTGCATAGTCCGTTTTTAGGACCAAAGTCGATTATATCAGAGATGGTGGTAAAGCGCAAGCTATTTTGTGCTATAATCGAGCACCCTGGACCCCACAATTCGCGTTCATCGAGGAAATAATCATGAAAACGCTGCTCATTTTGCGACACGGTAAAGCTCAGGAAGGCGCTCCAAATGGGGACAAGGCTCGCACGCTAATTGAAAGAGGTGAGAAAGACGCCGCATTGATGGGCCGGCTGATAGGTAGGCTGGATATGCCTATCGACGGCATAGTAAGCTCGGACGCAGTGCGGGCGCGGCAAACTGCGGAGATCGCGGCTAAGGCTGCAGGCTTCCGAGGCCACATTGAGCTTGAGCCTGATATTTATTATGCCGGGCTCGATTCTTTGCTGAAGGTCGTGCGCAAGTTGCCTGAAGAATGGGACTGCGCGCTGCTGGTAGGGCATAATCCCGCATTTGAGGACCTCAGCGCGGCCCTGGGCGAAGAAGAAGCGGAGCCGCCCCAGTTGCCTACGGCGGGACTGGTGCGGCTGGCCTTCGACAGCGCGAAACGGTGGAAAGATGTACGCGAGCATTCCGGGAAGCTGGTAGAGGTTTACAGGCCGAAAGAGTACCGGGACCGCGACATTTAGGCATTTCCGGGTAGATCTCCTGGCTATTCGGACCTCCTTGGCACGCACTTTGCCGTTAAAAGTCGTCGATTGGGTTCGGTGATTGGCATAAGCGATTATTGAACCGGACAGAACCCAAACACCGGACGAAAGGAGGTTCCAGATGTCCAATTACTTCACCAAAACCCTCAGAGGCCTTGCCCTTTTGAGCCTTGTCCTCGGGATGGCCGCTGCACTGTTGGCCTCACCGGGCTCCGCGGCAGCAGCCACATGCAATCCCATCGGCATGGGACCCCGGTCGTGCACTGCGATAGGCGTTACCGTTTATGATAAGATGAACGGTAGTCCTGTCGATAATGCCAAAGTGTCGCTCATCGATGCGTACGGCAATGTAACTCGTGCGTATGAGATTGGTGATGTGGCAGGAAGATATGCAGCCAATGTGACGCCGGGCAACTACCGGGTTATCGTGACCGCTCCCACTTTTTTCAGCTACTCAACCAAACTCGTGGTTAAAACCCAGCCGGTAAGCACGAGCGCACCGCTAACTCCTTCCACCTACAACTAACCCACCGGTTCTGTGAATGCTGGAGCGCCCGCCACAATTTCCAACAGATACCGGCTTATGAGCGGGCAATCCTGTTCCAAATCGATTCTCACGCAGTTCTAGATCACCGAACCCAATAGTGGCCTGAGGGAGGTACCAAAGCCTCCCTCTTTTCGTGTCTCCTGTCGATTTCCGGCCCTTGTCCGGCCGGGTCAGGTACGCTCAGCACGTACCTGTTAATAATTGCAATTCGATGCCGGCAATTCCGGCATGAGCCGTTAATCTTGTGCTAAAAAGCCTCCTCTATGATAGTGGCATGCGCTGGTAATGGGCGCTTATTACTATTCTTCTTGAGGAGATGCTAACGATGGACAATACGGTCATTGAAGATGATGTAGCGGTCGTGGATGCGGATAGCCTTGGAGCACCGGCAGGAGGCGATGCCGAGATAGTGGCCCAAGCCGAGGATGCCGGACAGGCCGAGCCAAATGATGATGGTGATGCCGGCGACGATGAAGGGATGGAAGAGACTGAGGACATCGAAGGCGACGAAGATACTGAAGATGATGCAGATGATGCCGAAGATGACGCGGACGACAGCGAAACGGACGACGGCGAAGGGGCTGCTACTGAGGGCCAATCGTAGGCATACTTTTGGGCTCCGATCCATTGATACCTGACCTTTGGCAGAGACGCGAAACTGTATAACCGAAACCAGACCCGCTATGGCAGCGAAGCCATAGCGGGTCTGGTATATGTGCGTTAATGTTCGTTACTTTTCCATCTCACGGGATATATGTTTCCCATTGAGGAAAAAGGTGTTATGATAAAATTACTTAGAGAAACAAGGATAGAAGATCGGAGCGGCGGCAGAGTATCCGGAGGTGTGGTGCGCGAGAAGACTCTTGGGGTAGTTGATATTGGCAGCAACACGGTCCACCTGCTGGTGGCACGCACCAATGGCCGCTCGATAACTCCTCTGCTGGACATGAGCGAGGGTCTCAGGCTCGGTGGGGCCGTTGATTACAATGGCACTCTCAGCCCCGAGAAACTGGACGAGCTAATCTCTACCTTGCGCGAGTTCCAGACTGCAGCCGCCGAGGTGGGGGTCGGAGTGACCAACCTACATTTGCTCGCCACACAGGCTATCAGGACGGCCCTCAACCGCGACCAGATATGTGACGCTATCGAAATCGGCCCTGGGGTTGCGCCCGGAAGTGCTTTCGACAGACAATGAGGCCGAGTACGCCTTCCTGGGGGCCGACACGGTTTGCCCTAGCGTGGGGCCCCAGGTGGTGGTGGATATAGGCGGTGGCAGTATGCAGGTCGGCGTGGGCCAGAACGGCCAGGTATGGGATAGTGTGTCGCTGCCCCTGGGCGCGGCTCGCATCGCCGGCAGGTTCCTACCAGCGATCCGCCCACGTATATAGAAGAGGCTTTGCTTGTGACTTATCTGGCAAATACGCTGCCCAACGCACTTCCTTTGCCGGACACCGGTGTGAGCGGCGTGCTGGGTGTCGGGGGTACGCTCAGGCGCACTCCTCCTCTGGTGGGAATGGGGCTGGGAGAGACATTCCCTCATGATGCGATCGAGCACATCCTGGCATCGCTGAGAGGGAAGGCGGTAGACGATATCGCCGCCCAATATAACCAGAAGCCCGAGCGAGCTCGCCTTTTGATGCCCGCTCTGCTGGTGATAAGAGAAGTACTGAGAGGCTACGATTTTCCGCCCCTCATCATGGCCGCATACGGCATGAGAGAAGGCGCGATACTCAGCCTGGCAAGACGGGGCAGCATAAATGCGGAATGTGAATTCGGAGTGCGGAATAACGACGTTTTGGAGCATTACCGTAATTCGTAATTCGCACATTCCGCATTTCGTAATTGGAGGAGATATGGCTGTACAGGACAAAGAGAATCTTGAGCGAGATGGCGTGCCGGAGCCTTTGATTGCGCTACAACAGCCGACTTTGAAGCCGGCCCTATATATCAACCGCGAGCTGAGTCCTGCTCGAATATAACCGGCGGGTGCTGGACGAGGCTTTCGACGAGAGAAATCCACTTCTGGAGCGGACGAAGTTTCTCGGCATTTTCAACTCGATGCTGGACGAGTTTTTTATGATCCGGGTATCGGGTATCCGGGAGCAGGTGAAGGCGGGCGTGAGCGACCGCAGCCCCGACGGGATGACCCCGAGCGAGGAGATGGTGGCAATTCGCGCTCATATTCTGCCGCTTCTCGATATGCAAGTCGGCCTTTTTCCGCGATAAACTGCGTCCCGCCCTGGCTCGGCAGGGTATCAAGATCGCCAATTACGACGAGCTAACGCCCGAGCAGAAGCGCGCGGCACGTGACTACTTCGACAGGATGGTTTTCCCTGTCTCCACGCCCCTCGCCGTCGACCCTGGGCACCCTTTCCCGCATATCTCCAACCTCAGCCTCAATCTCGCGGTCGAGCTGCAGGCGCCCAACGGCCAGCGCCATTTCGCTCGCGTCAAGGTGCCCAATGTGCTGCCCAGGCTGGTGCCGCTGCCCGTGCCCGCTGCCCCTCCTGCCGCCGTCCGGCAACGGGCACGGATAAGTTAAAGGGGTCGCGTGCTCGCTCTATGTCTGGCTTGAGCAAATACTGGTCGCCAATCTCAGCGCTCTTTTCCCACAGATGCAACTGCTCGAAGCCCACCCCTTCCGCGTTATTCGCGACGCTGACCTGGAAATCCAGGAGCTTGAGGCCGACGATCTACTCGAGACGGTGGAGCAGAGCCTGTCGCGGCGCAGATTCGGCTCGGCGGTGGCCCTGTTTGTGAACCCGGACATGACGGCCCATCTGCGCGAGCTGCTGGTGAGAACCTGGAGCTCGACGCCGAGGATGTATACGATCTTGACGGCCCGCTTGGGCTGAGCGACCTGCAAGATCTATACAGCTTGACCGCCCCGACCTGAAGGACCCGCCTTTCGTGCCGCGGATACCCCCGGCCCTGCGCAAAGGCACCAATCTCTTCTACGCTATCCAGCAAGGCGATGTTCTGCTGCACCACCCGTTCGATTCTTTCACCCCTGTGGTCGATTTTATCAGGACCGCCGCGGCGGATAACGACGTGCTTGCCATCAAGCAAACGCTCTACCGGGTGGGCAGCCATTCGCCGATAGTCGAGGCGCTGCTGGCGGCCGCGGAGGCGGGCAAGCAGGTGGCCGTGCTCGTTGAGCTCAAGGCGCGCTTCGACGAAGAGAACAACATTGAGTGGGCGCGGGCGCTGGAGCAAGCCGGCGTTCACGTCACCTACGGGCTGATCGGCCTGAAGACGCATTGCAAAGTAGCGCTTGTAGTGCGCAAAGAGGGCGACGGCATCAGGCGATACGTCCACCTCGGCACCGGCAACTACAACCCATCGACGGCGCGCGGCTACACCGACATGGGCCTGCTCACCTGCCACCCCGATTTCGGCGCCGATGCGTCCGAGCTTTTCAATTACCTGACCGGCTATTCCAAGCAGACCCGCTACCGCAAGCTGCTGGTCGCCCCGATCGCGATGCGCGCCGGAATGCTTGCTCTCATCGAGCGCGAGATCAAGCAGCAGCGTTGAGCACGGCGGGGGGCGGCTGATCTTCAAGATGAACGCCCTGGTGGACCCGTCGATTATCGAGGCGCTTTACAGGGCCTCGCAGGCCGGCGTGCGGGTGGACCTGCTCGTGCGCGGGATTTGCTGCCTGCGGCCCGGCGTGCCCAAAGTGAGCGAGAATATCCACGTCGTGCAGCATCATCGGCCGCTTTCTGGAGCACCACCGCATCTTCTACTTCAGAAACGGCGGCAAGGACGAGATACTGATCGGCAGCGCCGACTTGATGCCCCGCAACCTCGACAACCGAGTGGAGATGCTCTTTCCCTATCGAGGACGAGGCGATCAAGTCGTATGTGCTGCACGACGTGCTGGAGGCCTACCTGCTAGATAACTATAGGGCTCGAGTGCTGCAACCCGATGGTGGCTATGTCGAGGCAATTTCCGCCTCCCGAGGGCCCTGTGATCGACGCCCAGGCCACCCTTCTGAGCCAGATCTCGGGTGATAACAGCGAGCTGGCGGCGTCTATCTCTGCACTGCCCAATAAGTACCGCAAATACCTCACCAGCTACGGGCGTGTTGACCCGCACGAGTAGCATGTGGTTAGTGCCTCTTAAACCAACCTATTAGGAAATAGAAGAATTTTGGGGACACCCCAAGCCCCGGCAGGGGAGCGCCCCTGCACCCCCTCTTCGCTCTCAGCTTGTTGGAGATTGAGAGATTATGGGAGCACGCATGCCCCGGTAGGGTTAGCCGCCCCTGCCCCCCGCGCCCCAACATATTAGAGAATAGAGTGATTTTGGGACACCCATGCCCCGGCAGGGAGAACCCTGCACCCCTCTTTCTCTATAATGTCGCTTGATCCTGCCTCAGGCTTTTGGATTTAGCAGGCGAGTTTCCAGTCCTTTCCCCAAAATATCGATGCCGAATTTGAAACGTTCGTCTGCATTAGATTCGGTAAGATAGTCAGCGAGGGCTACCACGCTCGGGTAATCGTGTGGCGGGAGCCCTTCAATCCAATTGCGAACGCCCGCAAGTGAGTTTTCCGTAGTGCTCGCTGTCTCGCCGCTTGCGTCCCGCGTTTCCTCTAACACGAATGTCGTGACGTAGTCGTTCATCAGGAACCCTGCGTAGGCAGCATCCTTGTGGCCGAAGCCTGCCGCGAGTAGCGTGTGCAGCATTATTTCGGTAAGGCGCAGCCTGTTAGGTCCCGATGGCGCGCCGCTGCCGGCCAGAACGCGCGGCGGCATCACGATGGGCCAACAGCACACGTCGATACTCGTTGGCTAATGCCTCCGAATTGGTCCAGCCAGGGCAGCGCATGGTCGGGTTCACGCATCGGCGCGCAGATTTCCTCGGCCAGCAGACCCAGCAACTCCTGCTTGTCGCGCACGTGCCAGTATAGTGAGGCCGCCTTGATGCCGAGTTTCTGCGCCAGGCCGCGCATCGTTAGGCCGTCAAACCCGGCTTCGTCCAGCAGGCTCACGCAGCCCCCATTATCTGCCTTTGATCGAGCGCAGGCTCCGCCCTGGGTTTCGGATCGGAAACTCTAAAAGGTCGCACCTTCATCAGCTTGTCATCTCCCGCGAGCAAATGTCTGCCGGCCCGCAGTTATTCTTGCAACACAAATGGGTTTTGCCTATTGACAGTATAGCAGAGATCCGCTAAACTAACATTGTTAGAGCATATCTAACAATGTTAGTTTAGCGCCCAAATCTGCGCAGTAAGGAGAATTCAGAATGGCAGTCAATACAGCGAATAGAGCAGGAGCAAAATTTAAGAAAGGGTACAAAGGCATCGGGATGGAAGGCCCGATCGCCACCTGGTACGCCCGCAACACGCGCTCCCGAATGGGAGCAGCAGGAGCTGGCCCACCGAATTGCCGAGCGCGTGCCTGAAGGAGCCAGCGTGCTGAGGTCGCGCCAGGCCCGGGCTACCTGTCGATCCAGCTTGCCCGGACCGGAAATGCCGGGTCACGGGCCTGGATATCAGTGAGACCTTCGTGAAGATTGAGCGGCAGAATGCGGCGGAAGCAGACGTCAAGGTTGATTTCAATCATGGTGACGCCACGACCATGCCATTTGCCGACAACAGCTTCGACTTTGCCGTCTGTGTGGCTGCCTTCAAGAATTTCACGCAGCCAATCCTGGCCCTCAACGAGTTTTACCGGGTCTTGAAGCCGAATGGTACGGCGCTGATAGTGGATCTTCGCCGTGACGCTTCGATGGCGAATATCAACGAGGAAGTGAAAAGGATGAAGCTAAACCCCTTGAATTCATTCCTCACCAGGTGGACCTTCAGACACGTGCTGCTCAAGAACGCTTACACTCAGGACCGATTCGAAGCGCTAGTCCGCCGGACAAAATTCAAGCGCTGTGACATTCAAACTGATCTGATCGGCATGGAGATTAACGTATAAATAGTACCGGATCCCTCAACTTGAGTAAGCAATATGGGTTTGAGGTCGCAGCTCCAGGGAACCCGTCGTTCCCTGGAGCTGCGACCACCACCGCCTCTTCTCTAGCCTGGTCAGCTCCTCGAAGGTGTGCGGGCCCAACTCATTAAGGCCGCACATAGCGAAACGTCTGGACTTACTCTCTACGGGCGGTTGGCTCATCACGCCATGATCACGGCTGCCAGCCTGGTGCGCCATTCAGGGCTTTGCATTCTTGACCAGGTGGCGAAAAAGTCGGCGTGAATGTGACGGATGGCGCTTTCGCGCTCTTCAAGGTAGGCGGCCAGGCCAGGCGGCACGGGGGATTGCGGACGGTCCAATTGCGGATTGTGGGTTGCGGATTGTGGATCGACCGTGGGGGATTGCGGATTGTCTGACTTTTTGCTTTTCTTTTCTGATTTTTTGCGATGCCGGCTCTGGCTGTCGATATATTCCTTTATCAAGCCTGTGGCTACATCTGCATCGTGGAGGTCGCCAAGCTGGTCTTGCATCTTCGGCGACGTCGCGAATGATCATGGAGGCATCGGGCGGGAGGGTTTCGCGGAAGCATTCCAGGGTGTAGCGAAGGTATTTGCCGCTTATCCGCAGCGCGTGCAACTGCTCGACAGTTGGTGGCATCGCGAATTGCGAATTGGGGGTTCCGAGGACAAAGGACGAAGGCGGATTGCCGGGCGCTCACGCTCGATTTCCGGTTTCTGATCTCCGGAGTCTAGCTCGCCCTTCGCTCGGTTCGCCATCGGTAATAGCCTCGAAAGAGCGCACCGCCTCGTAGCGGGTCAGGATGGCGGTGGGGGCGATGTGACGCACCTGGAACGGCTCGAGATCGGTTATGGTGGCCGGGTCAGGGGCTTTGGCCTTTTCTTGCTCTTTGACGAAGTCGTTTACTTGCTTCTTGAAGCGGTCATCGTCCTTCGATTCGAGCAGGCGGATCAATCGCTTTCGCGATCTGTCCCTCTCGGCTTTCCACGACCCTATAAGGCCATCAAGGTCGGGACGCTGCTCTTCGGGCAGGTGCTCGCGGAACTTGCCGGCATTCAGGATCAGGACATCCATATCGCGCACCGAGCCGAGTGACTGCGCAATGGCTCAGGCCGCGCCTGACTTCGGTGGGATCGCTGTCTTGAAGATAAGGGCCTAGCACGCGTAAGGCGGCGCGCATCCTGCGGGTTGCCACCCGCATATCGTGCAGAGCCTCCGGGTCCTCGCCGTCAATTGTGCCTTTCTCGTTCGCCAGCATCGCGTCGAAATAGGATTGGACGATCTTGCGGCTTGCGGTGTCGATGCTGTCTGTCCTCTTCAAGCCTATCTCACGCTTGCCGGCGGAATGGCTTGGGCATCTCTTGTTTTGGTGAGGGCTTCTCAACTTTTGTCTCAGGTTGCCCGGCGTCTCCGGCGTCATTGACTGGCTTTGTAGGCTCGGCAAGGCCGCTTTCGAGTAACGGCCCGCTATCTTTGCCTCCAGGGCCGATGGTGCCTGGCGCAAGGGGTATCGTGGCGGCGCTTGCTATGCGGGCGCCTTCTGCGCCGGAGGCAGATGTCTCTGTCATTCGTCCTACGCTCGTCTCGGGCCCGTCATCGTCGGCCATTGTCATAGCGCGCTCAAATTTTGACAGCGGCTGCGGGTCAAGGCCGTATTCGGCGGTGAAGACATGCACCAGGACGTTGAGGTCGGACATGAGACCTTGTTCAAGCAGCTCGGCTTCCAGCTCGTAGGCCGTCACCGGGCCATGCGCGGTCTGAATCGTCACTTCGTCCAGGCTCAGCTCGGCCACAGGCCGGTCGCCCTGCACGAGGTTGGATACTGTGCGCGTCTGGTCAACGCCGACCAGGTCCACCAGGGGCTGGTCGCCCGCAATATAGTCCACCGTCGAGCGCACTTCGCCCTCCGGCCACTCTTTGCGGTCCATGCCGGTCACCTGAATCTGATATTCGTCGCGGGCGTGTACGGCACCCTGGGGCGGCTCGCCGAGCCTCTTGATTGTGAGGAGGATATGGCCATCTTTGCCTTCTCGCTGACGCACGAAAAGCTGGCTATTGTAGAAGCGGTGATCGGGCGTGTCCACGTAGCGATCATGCACGGTCTTGGTAGTTTCGTTGCGCTTCTCATAGGGCCCGAACTGTTCGACAGCGCGCAGCCTGGTAAAGGTCTCTTTCCCGGGCACAACAAATTTAGCTTCGGTTTCCAACTTGATTCTCCGTTTCGTGGCGGGTAGAAGCAGTATCTCCTGCTGCTCTCGTACTTTGTGCTGGGCGGGTGGAGCTCGCTTTGGTAGAGGCCATTGAATGCCGCTCTGTGTCGTGCTACACTGGGACACGCGGGCTCCAACTGATAATACAGTATAGTACATTACTGCTTGCGCCAGGAAGGACCTGCCCGGGCCAAGTCGCAGCCTGGTAGGACGCACCGGTGGCGCACACCCCGAGGAGGCCAACTATTAGCACAACTACGCGAACTACCGTCGCACAGGACCGGACGATAAGCCTCCTAAATCCTGCACAACGACGTACTCTTGCCCTCGCCTTCGACACGATTTGTCCGTCACTTCCAACCCCAGAAAAATCTGGAACGCCTTCAAAGTTCCGAGATGCGCAATCGGCAGGCGACTACTGGCGCTCGACGCCATCCGACCTGAACGCTGCAGCTCTCGTCGAACAGGCTCTCGACATCGAAATCAGCCCGGAATAGAGAAACGCCTGTTACGCACGGCCTTGAACAGTCTCGAAGAGACAGCCCGCCGTTTGCCTGGCAACCACAGGCGCTGCAACCACTTTCGGCAGGAGAAGCGCCAGGGGTCGCGAGCGGCTTCTTCAGGCGTCAGGAGCACCAGCCGATTGCCTGCTTTTGCGCCAGGCCTTCCAGACGATCAAGCGCCTTGCGGGCTACTCATTCTTCGCCGCGCCTGACCCTCATACTGGAGGGCTAAACCCACACGCGATCTCACTTGGCTATCCCGGGCCGTGGGAGCCGCCGGCGTCCGCCTTCGCCAGCCAACCCCGGTCGCCCCATGCTCCCTACGCGGATAACAGAAGATACGGAGATGGAGGCGAGACGTCTGCATCGTCGGTTCGGGTGCGGGCGGTGGGGTGACCGCTGCCCTGCTCGCCGGAGCCGGCTACCGAGTGGTAGTGCTCGAAGCGGGAGACGTGTTCAACGAGCACCCTTTTGATGCGAGCGAAGATGCAGGCTTCCGGCACTTCTTCGCTCGGCGCGGCTTACTCACCAGCTCAGACGGCAGCGTGGCTATACTCGCCGGAAGACGCTCGGCGGTGGCGCGCGGTCAACTGGATGACTTGCTTCCGGCCTTCCAACCGCCTGCTGATACAATGGGCCGGCGCGAGCAGACATCCAGTCTCTCACAGGCCCGGAACTGCGAGCGCGGCTTTTCGACGAAGTGGAGAAGCGCATCAACGTCAGCAAAGACGAAAGCGTGCTCAACACCAATAACGCGGCGCTTGTACGCGGCGCAAGCGCGCTTGGCTGGCACAACGACTTCCAGGCCCGCAACGCGAGAGGCTGCGGGGATTGCGGCCTTTGCACATTCGGCTGCCCATGGGGTGCCAAGCAAGGCACTATGCGCACCTACCTGCAAGATGCCTTCGACAACGGCGCGCAAATTGTCACGGGCACCACCGCTGAGCGCGTGCTCTTCGAGGGCAAGCACGCCGTGGACGTGGAGGCACGTGTTGGCCCTCCGGGGGCTTTGCCGCAGCGAAGCGAGGGCGCAGGTACTCATCGCCTGCTCGTACGGGCTCCGATTGTGGTAGTGGCAGCAGGCGGGATGAAGTTCGCCGGCGCTTCTGCTGCGGTCGGGCCTGAAGCACCCCATGCTGGGCCGCCATCTCTACCTTCACGCCAGCACTGTGCTGATCGGCCAGTTCGATGAAGAGATCGCCGCCTGGTCGGGCCCGCTGCAGACGGCGCACTCCGATCAGTTCGCCAACCTGGACGGGGAAGGCTTCGGCATCAAGTTCGAGGTGACACCTATTTATCCGGGTCTGGGCGCGTCCGCTCTACCATGGGGGAGTGGGCAGAGCTACAAGGAGCGTATGGTCGAACTGAAGCACACCGTATCGCTGCTGGTGCTCATGCGCGAGCGGGTGGGTGGTCGCGTGACGATCGACAGGTGGGGCAACCCGCGCGTCCACTATGCACTCTCGAAAAATGATACCCAGCATCTCCTGCGCGGCGTGAAAGAGGGGGCGCGGCTGCTGATGGCGGCGGGGGCGCGTGAAGCATATACATTGCACACCCAACTTACAAGCATTACACGCAAAGAGAAGAACAATCCAATGGCCTGGGAGCGCTTCGACGCGCGGGTGGCCCGCCTAGGAGCGGGGCCGAACAACCTGGCCCTCTTCAGCGCCCACCAGATGGGCACCTGCCGCATGGGCGCCGACCCTGCTCGAAGCGTGGTGGACGAAACCGGTGCCGCGCATGGCTACAAGGGCCTTTACGTGGCCGATGGCAGCATCTTCCCCCAGGCCTCAGGCGTCAACCCCATGATAACTATAATGGGTCTGGCGCACTGGATCGCAAGCGGAATAGCGCGGGACGGACGACCGACGATGGACGACCGACGACAGGGTGAGACGTAAAACGTAAAACGTAAAGACGTAAGACGAAAGACAGAAGACGAAGGTATAATAGAACATATTTCTCGTCCATCGTCTATCGTCTATCGTCTATCGTCAAATAACCTATGAGAGCTGACCGTCTACTATCCATCCTCATGTTCCTCCAGGCCAGGGGCCGGATGACCGCCACCGAGCTTGCGGAGGAGCTGGAGGTGTCTGAGCGCACCATCTACCGCGATCTGGAGGCTCTGCACGCGGCAGGAGTGCCGGTGCTTGCCGAGAGGGGGCCGGGAGGTGGCTGCGAGCTTCCCGAGAACTACCGCACCAATCTCACCGGCCTCAGCGAAGTGGAGGTGCGCGGCCTGTTCCTGTCTGCTGTGCCGGGACCGCTCGCCGACCTGGGCCTGGGCAAGTCGATCGAGGCCGCCGTGCGAAAGCTCACAGCCTCCCTGCCCGCCGCCCACCGCCAGGGCCTCGAACAACTGCGCGAGCGGATCCACGTCGATACCGCCGAGTGGTTCCGGCAAGAGGAGCCGGTGCCTCACCTCGACAGCATCGAGCAAGCCGTCTGGCAGAGCAGGCAGGTTGACATAACCTACGTCACCGCCACAGGCTCTAAAATCAAGAAATGCCTCGAGCCATACGGTTTGGTTGCAAAAGGCACCGTCTGGTACGTGGTCGGGGGGATTTCCGAGGGAACCCGCGTATTCAACGTTGCCCACATCAAGACCGCGAGGCGAGCGATGCAGGTGTATCGCGTCTCCCGAATACAATCGGCGCGACTGCTCGACGCCCAATTCGAGCGTCCTGAAGAGTTCGACCTGCGAGCCTACTGGGAGGAGTGGTGCCGGGAGTTCCAGGCCAACCTGCCCAAGTACGTTGCCACTGTGAGGATAGCGCCCCTATTTGTGTCCACTCTACCAAGAATCTATGGTGAGGGTATCCATGCCCTCATAGACAGGGCCGGCCTGCCCGATGAGGATGGCTGGATTACTATTTCGCTTGACCTTCAACTCGTTCGAAGCCGCCAGGACCAGCGTCCTGGGCCTGGGCACCGCCGCCGAAGCGGTAGCCCCGCCCGAGCTTCGCGCCGCCGTGCTGGCTATGGCGGGCGAAGTGGTCGATTTCTATGAGAGACGAAGGACGAAAGACGAAGGACGAAAGAACAGGAGGAACCATGAAGCCAACCGATCGCGCAATAGCTGAAGGCATCCTCTTCACTGACCAGTACCAGCTTACTATGGCGCAGGTCTATTTCCATGCAGGGTTGCATGAAAAGAAGGTGCAATTCGACCATTTCTTCAGGAGCTATCCGAACTATGGTACTCACCAGGCCGGCTACTGTATAAACGCCGGATTGGAGTGGCTGCTCGACTGGATGCAAGAGGCAAGGTTCAGAGAAGATGATATCGAATACCTTCGCAGGCAGCGCACCCGCGACTGGACGCCTGTGTTTGACGACGCATTTCTGGAATGGCTGCGCGCCAACGGCAACTTCGAAGGGCTGACCATTCGGTCGATTCCGGAGGGCAGAGTGGTGCACCCGCACGAGCCTCTCACGGTAGTCGAAGGCCCTCTGGCGATGGCACAAATCCTCGAGACGTCGCTGCTCAACCACCTCAACTTCCAGACGCTGGTCGCCACCAAAGCGGCACTGATACGCGACATCGCGCGAGGCCGGCAGATATTGGAATTCGGCTTGCGGCGCGCCCAGGAGAAGGGCGGGAACGCGGGCACGCGCGCCGCCCTGATAGGCGGGGCAGATTACTCTTCGAACGTGGGCACATCACACATACTGGGCTTTTCGCCCAAAGGCACGCACGCTCATAGCATGGTACAGGTGTTCATGACGTTGGGCATGGGCGAATTAGGCGCATTTCGCGCCTATGCCGAAGACTATCCCGACGATTGCCTCTTGCTGGTTGATACGATCAATTCGTTGGAAAGCGGCGTTCCTAATGCCATCACAGTGTTCAAGGAATTGAAAAAGAAAGGGCATGAGCCGGTAGGTATTCGCCTCGACTCAGGCGACCTGGCCTACCTGAGTATCCAGGCGGCCAAGATGCTGGACGATGCCGGCTTCCACAAGGCCACAATTGTGTTATCCAACGACCTCGATGAAATGGTGATCTGGCAGATTATCAGCCAGATCACCACGGAAGCGCCTCGCTATGGAGTGGACCCTGACGCTCTAATCGGCCGTCTCACCTTCGGTGTCGGCACCAGGCTCATCACATCGCAAGGCGACCCGGCGCTCGGCGGAGTATATAAGCTGGTGGCGGTGCATGACCGAGGGGATTGGAAACCCGCTATCAAGGTTTCCGAGTCTCCATTCAAAACTCCCAGTCCAGGACATAAGCAGACCTGGCGTCTTTACGACAAGAGGGAAAAGGCCACAGCCGACCTGCTCGGCCTCAGCGGCGAAGACCCGTCAGGCATGGAGCAGATCACGGCCCATCACCCTGCGGATTACACCAAGGCTCGCTCGATCAGCCGGTCTGATCTGTCAGGTATCGAGCCGCTGCTGGTGGACATTCTTCGCGACGGCAAGCTGGTGTACGACCTGCCCGATATCGAAGCAATAAGAAAGCAGCGCAACACTGATGTCGAGCGTCTCGACCCCGGCGTGCGCCGCTTGATCAATCCACATATCTACCACGTTTCCCTGACGCAGAAACTATGGGACCTGAAGCAAGAGCTTATCGCCTCGGCTTCGGGGGGCATCGTCGGCCATGGGATATCGACCAAGCGACAGGGCCCAGCGGCAAAAGGGAAAGCGACAGGAGCCATAACCGAGTCCTGACACCTGGTTACATTCTCTGTGCGCTTTCGACCGGGTAACCTTCCTCGTCGAGAATCTCTTCGACATTGTCCAGAGATATAGCATTCTCGTCATACTTGAGAAGCACGCTTTTGGCGGGCACACTCACCACGACCGCCTGCACTCCCGGCTTGCCTCGCAGTGCCTCCAGGATAGTCTTTTCGCAATGTTCGCATGATATATCGGGTACGCTTAGTTTTACCTGGGTCATTTCTCTATTCATCCTTTCGCTATAGTTTAAGTACTGCTTACTGCTTATTCACGTCTTACGTTCTACGTCTTACGTTTCACCAGACTCTACCCACCCATAATCCCCACGGACGGCTTGAACACCACCAGGGAAATAACGCCTATTGCCAGGGCGAGCAAGCCTATGGCGAGCAGGTAGCTGATGTCGGCGATGCGTCTGCTCAGGGGCGGGTGGACTATCTCCTCGACATCCTTCGGCGGCGACGAAGCTCTTGAGGCGTAGGGAGTTTGTGACCACGCTCACCGACGACATTGCCATGGCCGCGCCCGCCATGATTGGGTTGAGCAGGAGCCCGAAGAGCGGGAATAACACGCCTGCCGCCACGGGGATCAGGATGATATTGTAGATGAAGGCCCAGAAGAGGTTCTGGCGGATGGTGCCGATGGTGCGGCGTGACAGAGCGATTGCAGTGACCACGCCGCGCAGATCGCCCCCCACGAGAGTCACGTCCGACGCCTCCATTGCGACATCGGCCCCCGTGCCGATGGCGATGCCGAGGTCGGCCTGGGCCAGGGCGGGCGCGTCGTTGACGCCGTCACCGACCATCGCCACCACCTTGCCCGCTGCCTGTAATTCCTTCACTTTAGCGGCCTTTTGGCCGGGCAGCACTTCGGCCATCACATTGGTTATGCCAACCTCGGCGGCGATGGCGCGGGCCGTGGCCTCGTTGTCGCCCGTGAGCATCCACACCTGCAGGCCCAGCGCCTTCAACTGCTGCACCGCTTCACGCGACTCCGGCTTGAGAGTGTCGGCCACGGCCACGATTCCCGCCGACTGGCCGTCCACCGCCACGAACACCGGCGTCTTGCCCTGCGTGGCGAGAAGTCGCAGACCGGTCGCCCAGGCCATTCAGCTCTATATGGTTCTCTTCCATCATGAGCGCGTTGCCGATCAGCAATTCGCGCCCTTCGACAGTGGCCGTGATGCCCTGTCCCGGAATCGCATTGAAGCTATCCACCGCCGCTGTTTTCAGGCCCAACTCGCTTACATAAGCCACAATCGCCTCGCCCAGCGGGTGTTCCGACCCCCGCTCCGCGCTCGCGATCAATCTCAAAAGGCCATTTCGGTCGCCGGTCGCCGGTCGATGAGCGTTTAGCGAACTATCGTCCTTCGTCCTTCGTCCTTCGTCCGCCAAAACCACATCGGTGACTGCCGGCTTGCCTCGCGTAAGGGTGCCGGTTTTGTCGAGCACGATTGTGTCGATTTTGTGCGCACCTTCCAGCGCTTCGCCGCCACGGATCAGCACGCCGTACTCGGCTCCCTTGCCTGTGCCCACCATGATCGCCGTGGGCGTGGCCAGGCCGAGAGCGCAAGGGCAGGCGATAATCATCACCGAGATCATCGAGATGAGCGACAGGGTGAGCTTCGGCTCCGGGCCGATTATGTACCAGAGTACGAATGTGATCAGCTGACAGGGCGAGCACGGCGGGCACGAAGTAGGATGAAATCTCGTCGGCAAGGCGCTGGATAGGCGCTTTCGAGCCTTGCGCTTCCTCTACCAGGCGCACGATCTGGGCCAGAACAGTATCTTTGCCCACCCGCGTGGCGCGGAACGTAAACGAGCCGCTATTGTTGATGGTCGCGCCTATCACGCTGCTGCCCGGTCCCTTCTCGACCGGCAAGCTTTCGCCTGTGAGCATCAACTCATCGAGCGCCGAATGGCCTTCGATCACCACACCGTCTACGGGCACCTTATCGCCCGGTCGCACGCGCAGCAGATCGCCCGGTTTGACCTGCTCGATTGGCATATCAGCTTCAACGTCGCCCTGTATAACCCGTGCCGTGCGCGGGGCAAGGCCCATGAGCTTCTTGATTGCCTCGCTTGTTCGCCCCTTGGCGCGAGCTTCAAAATAGCGCCCCATCAGGATAAGGGCGACGATGAGGGTGGACGTGTCGTAATAGGCTTCGGGCACGAGACCTGCCTGCACGACCGCGTTCGGGAAGAATGTAATGAATACGCTGTACAGGTAGGCGACCGAGGTGCCCACCGCTATGAGCGTGTTCATATTGGTGCTCAGATGGCGCGCAGCCAGCCATGCGCCACGATAGAATTGCCAGCCCGCCCAGAACTGCACAGGCGTGGCGACCAGGAACATGGCGAAGTAGCGCACATCCATGGGCCACGGCAGAGGCAGAAACATCCCAGCCATTATCAGCAGCCCCGCCGCCAGGCTCACGATGAACTTCAACTGCAGACTTGCAAGCTCGTGTGCTCGGCGCTTGTCGTCCTTCGTCGTTTGTCCTTCGTCGTTCGTCCTTCGTCGTTCGTCCGTCGTCGTCTCGCCATTCCGAATTCCGAATTCCGAATTCCGAATTCCGTACCCCGCCTTCTCGACGGCGCGGCGAAACTCGTCGCGGCCTACCATGGCCGGGTTGAAGCGCACTGTGGCCTGCTCCGTCGCCAGGTTGACGGCTGTGCTTTCAACACCCGGCAGCTTGGCGATAGCCTTCTCGACGCGGCGCACGCACGAGGCGCAGGTCATCCCTTCAATTGCCAGGATAGTATCTTCGGTAGGCACTGAATAGCCCGCGTGTTCGACCGCAGTCTTCAGCGCGCTCATACCGGTTGCAGCGGGATCGTACTTCACAGTGGCCCGCTCGGTGGCGAGATTGACGCTCGCCTCGTGCACTCCCTCGACCTTCGAGAGCGCCTTCTCGACCCGCCGCACGCAAGATGCGCAGGTCATTCCGCCGATTGGCAGAATAGCCTCAGCTTCGTTGTGAGTACTTGCCGCCGGCTCGGTGGCTAGCTGTTGCGTTGACATGGTTTGCTTACTGCTTACTGCTTACTGCTTACTGAGTTTTACGTTTTACGTTGTCGGTCGTCGGTCGTCGGTCGTCGGTCGTCCGTCTACTGACAACTGACAACTGACAACTGACAACTGACAACTGACAACTGTCCTCACTTCTGTCCCAATTCGAACAGTTCCGCTATTTCTTCTATTACCTGGCTCTCGCGACCCTCGCGGATTCCCTCAGGCACGCACGAGTTGAGGTGCCCACGCAGAATGACCGTTTCAACCTTTTCGATGGCACGTCGCACCGCGTAAGACTGTTTCAACACGTCCACGCAGTATTGGTCGTCTTCGATCATCTTGCGTATGCCCTTCAAGTGGCCCTCGATGTAGGCCAGGCGCCGCAAGGCTTCTTGTTTGCTGCTCTCTGTTGGCATCGCTTCTTTACCTCCGGTTACCCCTACCCCCTGGGTGTAGGGGTACGCTACCATTATAGCAGCCGTGTCAAAGTGCCACAAGGTGTTATCCGGGAACGAGCAGACAGGTCGCCCACAGGCGACCTGTCTGCTCGTTCCCGGAAGAGGCTGATTCTTATTCTTTCGACTGCAGGCTTAGTTCGCTGCTAGAGCTGCCCGACCTGGTTTCTTGTTGTATCCATTCGCGAAGATGCGTGGCTATATCATCGCGTGCGCAGCGGAAGCGCGCGAGACGCTCGTTGCGGGTGCCCTCGGCTGCGGCAGGGTCAGGAAAGTTCCAGTGGATGCGCTCGGCTTTGCCCGGGAACAGCGGGCACGTTTCAGCTGCCTCGTCGCAGACGGTTATCACGAATCTCGAAGCAACCCCTCCGCCATCTGCGAGCGCGCCGAGTTGCCGGTGCAAAGGATAAGAACCCTTTGTTTCATACTTACGCCTCGACGGTATCCATTATTCGTCCATGGTCCATAGTCCGTCAAACCATGTTGCTTTCGAGAATTCTTTCGACAATCACCACGTCTCGCCAGATGCCGTCCAGCTTGCTATGCTTCTCGTAGATGCCCACCTCGCGGAAACCGAGCGAGCGCATGAGGGCGAGGCTGGCCCTGTTCTCGGGGAAGATGCGCGAAACTAGCTTCCAGAAACCTGCTTGTTCGGCGGCACTTATGAGGGCAACCATCGCCATGCGCCCGGCTCCTTTGCCTCGTGCCTCTCGTGCAGTGTACACCGAGAACTCGGCTATGCCCGCGTAGCATTCGCGTGGACGATAGGTGGATGTCGAGGCGAATGCTACTACCTGACCTTCGCCGCTTACCACCACTACAGGGTGGACGCCATCGAACCAGCTTTCGACGTCCTGCTGCGTACGCGGGCGAGTCTCGAAGGTAGCAACCCGGTCCTCGATACCCTGGTTGTAAATGAGGGCTATGGCTTCCGCATCGGCCTTAGTGGCGGCTCTTGCTTGCATGCGATTCTCGCTTCGTGTTCCGCGTTCCGAGTGTCCGGTGGCCGGTCATTTCCAGCCCAGGGCGTGCAGGGCAGGTACAACTACCTCCTGACCGACCTGCGCAGAGAGTTTGGTCGCGCCTGTGCGATTGAGATGGTTAGTGTCGGCAAAATCGTTTGCCTCATCCCATAGGCTGTGATCATTATAGTCAAAAAAGGACGCGTTGTACCTGGCGGCAGTGTCTCGCAAATAGGCGCGGTAGCCTGCATATGTGGCCGCGGGCAGGAACGCCTCGTGGATACGTGTGATCGGCATATTGAGTACTGCCACGCTAATGCCCCGCGCCCGCGCCAACTGTAGCAACTGCTCAAATCGAGTGGCTTGATATCCGCCCACAGTATAATCCTGTAAATACCCTCCCGGCCCGGTGTACAAGGTTCTCATGGTCTCTATTGCCTGGGCATCCAGCTTGTGATCGCTGGGGAAATAGCCAGCCGCCTCCTCTGCGGGCGTGACGCTGCCGGCCTCTATCTGCGAAGAGTAGAGCTGATCGAGCACTGCGTCGTGCAGAGGTTGTCGGTAGCGCACCAGCGCCCATAGCCGCCCGGTCAGGAACGCCAGTTGTTGGTCTATCTGCTGGGTGACGTCTGGAAAAGCCTGCCCATAGTCGCCCATGGTCGCCAGCTCATCGGCGTACTGGCTCGGACCGACCGGGCCGTTCGGATTGAACTCGAGCTCGGCGGCTCCATAGATGAGCAAGCGAGGTTGCTTGTCGGGGCGGATGACGTTCTTGAGGAGCCAGTAGTTCGTCTGAGGAGTGCCTGCAGGCAGGCCGAGATTGAGGATGTTGGCCGGACGCCCGAAAGCATCCTGTACTTCCCGGCGCAGCACCACCGGGTTGAGATCGTTCAATACCCGCGAGTCGCCCAGCAGAATCACGTCCACCGGAACCTGAGCGCGATTGTAGAGGGCCAGGCGCGTGGCGGGCACGCCAAGGCGCATCTGTTGCTGATCGCCCAGTACCAACGTGTCGAGGCCGGCACGCACACCTAGATCGAGCGCGACCAACAGCGCTAGCAGGATGACAACGCTACGCAGAAAAAGTCTCCCTTTCTTGCTTCGCCCCATCCTTCGGCTGCCATGCGCAGGCCGATGGTCAGAAGAAGGTAGTTGGTCGTTCATTGCATGCAGCATATCAAAACTGAAAATAGATAAAGCGTTGAGCGTTAGGCGGAAAAACGACAAGCCATGTTATCAGCGCGACATACACGGCGGGCCAGGCCACCCAGTTCCACTTTGCACGCCAGCTTGTCGACCAGATGGGCAGGAGGGGGCGCACCCAGGCGGCCCATGAGGCGAGCGTGAAGTAGCCAACCATGATCCCGAGCACCAGAATGTAATTGTTGAGGTTGAACAGGTTACCGGAAGGGGTCGGCCAGAGCATGTGGCTGAAAAGTTGCCCTGCCGAAGCCAGGTCAGGCGCGCGGAACAGCACCCACCCCAGGCAGATGAAATGGAAGGTCGCCGCTATTCCCAGGCCGGAGCGCACGCTATGGCCCACAGATGGTCGAGGCCGGACGGTGGAGGGCAGCACCGAAGGCGATCGCTGTTCAGCATCCGGCGTTTGCCATCCATGGCGCTCGCTCCAGAGCCGTGTGCCCGCGAGGCCAAGTCCCTGGTAGGCGCCCCAAACCACGAAGTGCCACGAAGCACCGTGCCACAGACCGCCGAGCAACATCGTCACAAACAAATTGAAGTACGTTCTGAGCCGCCCTCGCCTGGAGCCGCCGAGGGGAATATATATGTAGTCCCGCAGCCAGCTCGACAGGGAGATGTGCCAGCGCCGCCAGAAGTCTGCAGGGCTGCGGGCAAGGTAGGGGGCCATGAAGTTTTTGGGAACGCGAAGGCCCAGCAACAGCGCCGATCCACGCGCTATATCTGTGTAGCCCGAAAAATCGAAGAATATCTGGAAGGCGAAGGCGTAGATAGTCAACCAGGACTCTGCGGTGCCCAGCCTGGCAAGATTGGCGAAGCCGAGGTCGACTTTGGGGGCCAGGTTGTCGGCCAGGATCACTTTCTTGAACAGGCCGCGCAGTATCAAATGCACGCCTGCCTGCACGTAGAGCCAGTTGAAGCGCCGAAAGGAAAGAAGCTGGGGTACGAAGTCCTGGTAGCGCTTGATCGGTCCTGAAACCTGTGTCGGGAAAAAAGCAGCGAAAAGAGCAAAGTAGATCACGTTCCTGACAGGAGGGCTGCCCCGCCACACGTCCACCACGTAGTGGATGAACTCGAAGGTGAAGAAAGAGATGCCGAGCGGCAGCAAAATCTGCAGAGCGCTGAGATCCACGCCTGCCGGCCGCACAGTGTCGAGCAGGAAGTTTGCATACTTGAAGTAGGCCAGCACGCCCAGGTTGGTTGCCACCGCCATCGCCAGCAGGAGACGGTGGCGACGGCGCGCCAGCAGGAGTCCCCAGCCGTAGTTTGCCGCTGTGAGCAGCAGGATCAAGGGCAGATAGGCGGGAATCCAGTTCGCGTAAAACAGGTAACTGGCAACCAGCAGGAGCGGATAGCGTAAACGGCGGGGCACCCGCCAGTAGAGGACGACCACCACCGGCAGGAAGTAGAGATAGTAGATGCTGGTGAAAGGCAACTCCGTCCTCCGTCCTTCTCTGCAATCAGGGCGCTCCTCACCCCGCTGTACGAGATAGACCTCGCGCTGCCTTCTATTCTACTCCTTGGGCCCGAGAAATGAGATGTATTTAGTGCCTGGCCATCGCGATAGCGCTATCCGGGCACGCCGTGGCGAACTCGACAGATTGGCGGACATTCGCCGGCACGTCAGACCTTGCTATCATAGTAAAACCGAAGCGCGGAAAGAAGGTAGTCGCAGTCTCCGTGAGGAGATAAACTTCACTAATGCCTAGCGTATTCGCTAAATCGAGAGCCGCGCAGGTAAGACTTTTGCCCCAGCCTTGCCCCCTGATGCTCTCGTCTACGGCGACTGAGCGGAGCAGAGCTTGCTTGCCGTAGATTTCGAGCGCGGCGCACCCCACAATCGTGTCACGGTCGCGGGCGATAAGCATGCTCGAAACGTGCTCCGCCAGGCCCTCGGTGGGGAGGTGACTCTTTTCCAGCAGATCGAATATTGCCGCCAGGTCAGGCTCAAGTGCCGGGCTAATTGTAATGTCTCTCACGTGCATTGTAGTCTCGCTATCAATAATAGCCTGGGACGCGAATGGTCGCGTCCCGATTTACCAATCTTCGATTCTTAGCTGCAGCAGCCGTCGTCGCAGCAAGTGCAGGTTCCCTCTTCATCCGTGGGGCACGGGCATGAGCAAGCGCGTAACATCTTTATATCATCTCCTTTCCCTATTCAGGCTTGGTGGCGCGTATGAAAGCGCTGGCGAAAAGTCCATCGGTCATGACCGCTCCGCTTTCGGTTTGAGCGGTGGTCGAGCAGCAATCCTCCCCTCCGGCTGCGTCCTGGGCGTTGTAGCTTCGTGTAATTTCGAAGCCGATGTCGGTGAAACCCACTTCTTTCAGGAGCTGTTCGTAGACGTCACGGTGCAGAGCGCCCGCGATGCAGCCTGTCCACGACTCGACGCTTCGCAACACTTCTTCGGGGGCGTCGCCCTGGCGAATGATGTCTGAAACCGCGAAGCGCCCGCCCGGCATGAGCACACGAAACGCTTCCTTGAGCACAGGACGCTTGTCGGCCGCCAGGTTTATGACGCAGTTTGAGATTATCACGTCAACCGCGTTATCGGGCAGCGGTACCTGTTCGATGTAACCCTTGAGGAACTTCACGTTCTGGACCCCTGCCGTCTCGCGGTTCTTCTCGGCCAGCTCAAGCATCTCGTCGGTCATGTCCAGGCCGTATGCAAAGCCTGTAGGGCCAACTCGCTTCGCCGAAAGAAGCACATCTATGCCTCCCCCGCTGCCCAGGTCGAGCACCGTTTCGCCGGGGTTGAGGCGAGCCAGGGCGGTCGGGTTGCCGCAACCAAGCGATGCCAGGTAAGCCTCGATGGGAACCTGGGCCGCTTCCTCCTCCGAATAGAGATTGGCGGTGATAGGGTCGCTGCTGCTTCCTGAGCAGCAATCTGAGCCGGAATCTCCACCACAGCAGCCAGCAGCGCCTGACGCCACCTGCCTTGCTGTCGCGCTGTAGCGCTGGCGGACGCGCTCTCGTAGCTCTTCGGTGTCCATTAGTTGAATGTTGTCCATTGTATCCCTCCTATATCGATATATTTCGATTTACTTGCCCGCAAAAAAGCGCTTCTCCAGATGCCATCTTCCTTTAGAGAGCGAGAGAGGCGCTTGCGGCTTTTTGCAAAGTTGTAAGGTAGGCGGTTATGCTCGACAGCACGTCGCGGTTGAGCCAGTAATAAACCCACAGGCCCCGCTTTTCGCAATCTACCAGGCGAGCCTCGCGGAGCAGCCGCAGGTGGTGCGAGATGGTGGGCTGTCCCAGGTCGAACTGGGTGACGATCTGGCACACGCAAAGCGGCTCGTCGAGACCCGCGAGCATCGTCACAATGCCCAGCCTTGTCGGGTCGGCCAGCGCTGCCAGCAAGCGGGAGTTGGCCGCAATCTCCTCCGCATTGATATGCACAGGAGGGGGCGAGCAACAGTCCGCCGCATCCAGGTCCGGTTGACTGCCCCCTGGCACGAGCTTGATTGGTGCTGACGTGATCATAGCTTCATCATATCGACTATATTGATGAATGTCAATACATCGAAAGACGGAGAAATATCAGATCAATGGAAAATGAGCAGTGGGCCCGCCCACTGCTCATTTTCCATTGATCTTTCAGCGCCAGGCTAAGGCACGTCGAGCGCCAGCGAGATCATCTTGGAGAGCTGCGCGCGGGTGACGCTGTTGCCGGGGCGGTAATATGGCCTGTGCTGGGGGTCGCATTGCTCACCGGAGCCGCCGCACGGGTAGCCACTGATAATGCCCTTGGATGCCGCCGTCTCTATGTAAGAGTAGAGGGAGCCTTGTGTGCCGTCGAAGGGCACATCCTCAAAGGTCGGGGTGGCGGGCGTGATAATGCTCCAGCCGCGCGACACGGACACCATCTTCGCTATCTGCCCGCGCGTAACGTGGTTGTTGGGGCGGAAGTAATGACGGTTTTGAGGGTCGCAGGGCTCGCCCGATCCTCCACAGGGGTAGCCCGCGATTACGCTGTTGGCCGCTGCCGTCTCGACATATTTGTAGAAAGTGGAGCCGGGAGCAACATCGGTGAACGTAGGGTTCGTTGGATTGAGAAGTGTCCAGCCCGCGGCCAGCACGACAATCTTGGCTACCTGGGCGCGACTTGCAGTGTTGCCGGGATTGAAGTTGACCGTCGTGTCCGGTTGGGCTGCTCCACCGATGATATTGCGCACGGCCAGGCGGTTGATATAGTCAACGGCCCAGTAATTAGCGGGAACATCCGTGAAGAGGGTGGAAGTCTGGCTCTGGTCCACTACGACCGGCACCAGGCTGTAGGACCGACTGCTGTTTCTGCCATCGGTAGCGACTTCGTAGATGTAGTAAGTCCCGGCGGGCACCTGGCTGGTGTCCCAATCGTAGTAGCCCTGGCTCATGGGAACGCCCGAGGCGATAGGCACGCCGTCGTAGCCGCTATTGTTGTTGTCGCGGTAGAGGCTAACAGTGCCGCCGCCTTGCATGTTCGTCCATCGTATGACTGTGCCGTAGAGGCCGCTTCCCTGCACACCCGTGCGGCCCGCTATGGGCATGCCGGTAAGGTGGGCGTTTGTCAACCCGAAGCCCGCTATGTGAATCAGCGGGCGACCAAACGTGCCGTCATCCTCATTGGGGTCCAGGCGGAAATAGTTCACCTGGCCGCTCCAACTGCCGTTGATCATGGGGGTATTGGGAAGATCCCAGAACCTCTGCTCGTAGCTGCGATATGGCCAGAGTATATAGTCGGTAGTGGGGTAGGTGTGCGAGCCGTCGTCCCAGAGGAGGCGAGGACCAGTATTATATGGCGAGTCGGGCCGGCTCGCGGGTGGATCAAGCTCCATATTCTGGCTGAAATATCGATAGTACGAGGTGTCGATATGATTGGTTGGGTCTCCGCTCAGCCAAATCAGCTCAGGATCGCCGTTTGTGGGAGTGCCTCGCAGCTCAAGCGCGCCGAACACCAGGTTCACTATGTTCACCACATGCTCGAACTGGTGGGAGTTGCTGCCGTTCCAGCCACCGGTGCTGAGGTGTGCGTACGCATAATCCTGGCCTGTCAGCGGGCTTGGAGCATCGATACGGGCGACGGGCGCTGTGTTGACAACTAACGGGCCGATCGAGCTGACCGCGCCGTTATATTCGGCGTGTATATAATAGGTGCCGGGAGCGACGCCTGTCGTGTTCCAGCTATATGCGCCCTGGCTGGCGGCGACGCTGGCGAGTAAAAGCTCGTTGTCGCTGCTTGCATCAGAGCCGGCGCTAAGATATAGGTTCACATGATCCGAGGCCGTGCCGCTATAGCTCCACAGAATGCGCACGGTAGCGCCCGTGTCGGGAGTGAGCCGAGCCCAATCTACCTGAATGTTGTTACCATAGCCCCCGTTGATATCCTGCAGCAGGAGCTGAGTATATGGTCCTGCCCCCGTCCAGTTGCCTGTGCCACCGCCCCCTCCCGCCCGTAGGTCTACGGAGTATACATGCCAGCCGGGCTGCACGGAGAATACGTTCGAATTGCCTGCAGGGGTTGGACTATGTCCGGCAAACCATGTGAGGACAGCATCGAAAGCCTGGTCGCTATTCAGGCGGATCAGGAGCCGGCTGAAGCGGGTGGAAATCGACCGGGTAGTTCTGGCCGTCTTTCTCGCCCAGCGATGAGTATGCATTGGTATAGTTCTGGTATTGCAACTGAAATGAGCTGTGACCGTTGGGGATATTCTGGGCGGTCGTCGCGCTCCAGATGCCATTGGAGATCGTTGGCGGGCTGAAGTTGTATGGTTGGTGTATATCGTTGAGGCCGTTAAGATTGCGCAAGTCACCGGACGAACTGGTCATGTCCCATGGATCGCCCAGAACCTGAGTAGCGTAGTCATCGGTCTCAGCTATTGTGGTATTTGGCGCAGGCTGTGTGAGCGTGACGCTATCGTTGGGGCTGCTGGTGGTGGCCCGCTGAACGTCCGATGAGGGATGCTGGATTACAGGACCGGCTCCGTAGGCTGCTCGCTTGTTGTCGATGACGAATGTAGCGGCCAGCGCTACCAAAAGCACTGCAAGGATAAACTTAAGACGTCGGCTCATGGTCTGGTGCTCCTTCCAAAATCTGCGCGCCCCACATCCTCCTTTTTCTTAGGAAAAGAGATGGCTTGCGGAATATCCTGCCCTGTGCAGGCCAGGAAATCGAACTTACGGATCTCTAACATGGCTCTGGCTTGCCCGGTGAGTACAAAGAAAGTAGCTTTCAAGGACGCTACTTACGAGGTAGCTATCCGAGCGCACGTAGTAGGGTTCATTGTAACAAGAGAGAGAGCGTGGGTCAAGCGGCGGCGTAAGGGTCAGCGGTCGGCTGACCCCTGACCGCTACGCCCCCACCTTGCTTTCTGTCCCTTTGAGCAATCGCCCGATATTGTCGTGGAAGCCGAGTATCACCAGCAGGCACCAGGCGGCAGTACCGGGGAGGAGCCAGAGCGACAGTTGGCCTGTCGCGCCCAGTATGACGATGGCGACCAGTCCGCCTACTGCGCCTACAATAGCGCCTATGGCTGCATAGCGCGTGAGCACGATGGCAAGTCCGCCCGCGACTATCGCTGCGATAACAATCCAGAAGTTTACCACGAGCATGGCCCCGAACGCCGTGACGATTCCGCGCCCGCCTCCCCACTTACCGGAATAGAGGCGTACCCAGAGCGACCAATTGTGCCCTATGATGGCCGCCGCAGCCGCGCAGCCCATTGCCATGCCGAGCCAGGCGTCGTCGGGCCATCGTACGAGCCGTGCGGCCAGCACAACCAGCACACCTTTCACCAGGTCGAGCACCAACACGGCGGCTCCGGCTACCGGTCCCGCCGCGCGCACCGTGTTGGTAGCGCCGGTCTTGCCGCTACCTACCAGCAACGGGTTCTTGCCAAGCAAGAGGCCGATAATCAGGCCGTTCGGGATCGCCCCGACCAGGTACGCGCCAACGACGAGCACTAGAAAATAGAGCCACTGCATGATAAAGCCTATCCCAGAATGGCGAAGGCTCTGACCGCGAAGGATGTGCCACCCTCGATGGCCGGTGGGACAGCGAAGAAGCGAAAGCCCGACTCCGGCAGAGCATCCAGGCCGCGCAGATGCTCGACGATTGGGATGCCCAGACTCAAGCAGGATCGTGTGGGCAGGGCGGTTGGGATCCTTCATGTTATCGATATTGGCGCAGTCTATCCCAACCAGGGTAGCGCCGTCCCCGGCCAGCGCGTGGCAAGCTTCGGCGGTCAGGTATGGCCCGGAGCGAAAGTAGTCGGGGCTGTTCCATAGCAGCGACCAGTCGGTGCGCACCAGCACAGCCTTGCCTTGCACATCCAGGCCCGCGAAAGCATCAGGCCCTATAGGGCCGTCACGCAAAACGGTGACAACTAACCCGGGCAGATCAGCGACCTTGGCGAGCGGCATGGCTGCCAGGTCGGGGCCATCCGGGTGACGGTGAAACGGCGCGTCGATGTAGGTGCCGGCATTGCCACCCATCTCGTAGCTGACCATTTGAAACGTGATGCCGGGCGCGTAGGTACCCCGCTGAGCGCTATTCTCGTGCGTCAAAAATGCGTGCGAACGGAAGGCGGGCACACCTGGATATGTTGGCATACCGTCCTGCAATTTATGGCTCAGGTCTTTTATTATCTGCATTAGAACCTCCACCAATATTAGGGGTGCAGTACTAAACCTGTTTGCATTCTATCATAGTTTTGCCGTAAAGCGCGCGTAGGGACAAGCACCGGAAGGTTGGTGCCTGCCCCACTTGCGGTCTATCCCTGAATTACCGGGTGTTATCTCTCGCCCTGGTGTTCCTTCTTGATCTCGCGTTCAACTGCGGACGCTTTCACCCAGAGATTATCGTCCTCATCGAGCCATGTCTCATTGATGGCGTAGCGGAGTGTCTGGTGGGAATACCCAGGCAGCACGCGATAGTCGCCTGTGATGGGGTCCTTCAGCAAGCCGTCGAGTACTTTTAGTGTAGCTTCTATGTTAATCATCGTGGCACTTCCCTTCGCTAATCTAAAATGGAACCCTCTAAAATAACGCAGGACCGCCCCCATAGGAGGAGCAGTCCTTGCTCACAATTCAGACTTCATTGCCTGCTGCAACCACATTATGGCATACTGCGGTCAAGACGTCAATGAGTCTTTTTGGTGGAAAACCCGCGGAATGCGGAATGCGGAATGCGGAATGCGGAATCTATGAAGGTAGGCAAAGTTCGGTCAGGGCCGGTCTATGTTGAGACTGAGCGTGGCACTATCTCGCTGGTCTTCGAGGCCGGAGTGCGCGACGTTGACGGCACGGCTGATCTGCCGGTGGGCAAGCCGGACGTCTATGTCATTGACGGGGATGGAGTGCGGCTGGTGCGCCACAGAAATCGACTCTTGCGGGCAATGCTCGTTGGCGTTATTGCCTGCATATTGGTGTGGGCGATTTCTCATGCCCTACACGGCAATTATTGATCCTGCGCCTCTGCGCCGTCGAACATCTTGGCTTGCTCGACCTCTATCTCTTCCTGGCGGGTTTTCGGGTAGGGCACTCCCATATGCTCGTAGGCGCGCCGGGTGGCGACTCGGCCCCGGGGAGTGCGCGCGAGGAAGCCCAGTTGTAGCAGGTAGGGCTCGTATACGTCCATGACGGTGTCGGACTCTTCGCTGGTGGCGGCGGCGATGGTCTCAAGGCCGACCGGACCTCCATCGAACTTGTCGATGATAGTGTGCAGAATGCGGCGGTCGGTGTCGTCCAGGCCAAGGCGGTCGATTTCAAGGCGGCGCAGAGCTTCGTTAGCGACTTCCGCTGTGGCCACGCCGTTGGCACGCACCTGGGCGTAGTCGCGCACGCGGCGGAGCAGGCGGTTAGCCACACGGGGAGTGCCGCGGCTGCGGCTGGCGATTTCAGCAGCGCCCTCAGGCTCGATCTCTATCTTGAGGATCGCTGCCGCCCGCTTGATGATCCTCTCGATAGCATCCTGCGAGTAGTAATCGAGGCGGAAGGTAACGCCGAAGCGGTCACGAAGGGGCGAAGAGAGCATAGCAAGACGGGTGGTCGCGCCGATAATCGTGAAGGGCGGCAAAGTCAGGCGGAGCGAGCGGGCGCTCGGCCCCTTCCCGATCATCACGTCGAGGGCGAAGTCTTCCATCGCCGGGTATAGCACTTCTTCGATAGAGCGGTTGAGGCGGTGGATTTCGTCGATGAAGAGGATCTCGTTAGCCTTCAGGTTGGTCAGGATGGAGGCAAGGTCACCTGGACGCTCGATGGCAGGGCCCGAGGTCGTACGCATCGGCACGTTCATTTCGTTGGCGATTACTGCGCTGATTGTGGTCTTGCCCAGGCCGGGAGGGCCGTAAAAGAGCAGATGGTCCAGCACTTCCCCACGCCCCTTGGCCGCTTCAAGCATGATCTGCACATGCTCTTTCAGCTTCTCCTGGCCGATATATTCCGCCAGGCGTCGCGGGCGTAGAGTCTGCTCTATCTCTTCTTCGTTCTCTTTTGTTTTGGCTGAAATCAGGCGCTCGACCATAATGGCACTCCGGTACTGCTTACTACGTAATGAATTAGAACATATTTGCTATAGTATACCACACTTTTCGGGGTTTGCCTATAGTTATGAAGGACATTGTAAGGGCAGACCCGTGCGGGTCTGCCCTTACAATGTCCTTCATAACTATCCCTTGCGCTTGAACGGCCAAATGCCTCTGCGGCCTTTGCGCTCCCTGGGCTTGGTTGAGGCTTTGATGTAGAGGTCGTTTGCCAGTTCGACGGTCTGTTGGCGCTCGATCTCGTCCCAGCGGACCTCTTGCATTTCACGCTCTCTTTCCCAGGTTGTGAGCGCCACGAACGCTATCACCGGCAGGGCCAGCCTCTTGAATCTGCCCAGCGCATTCCACTCGCCGCCCGCCCACCGGATAAGCTGAAGCGGATTCCCTACAGGGTAGGGGGGAAGCGGATAGGGCAATCCTTTTGATTTTTTCCTGGCAAGCGACATGGCCTTGCGCGGCGGCACCGGGAAGCCCGGCTTGCTTTGCAGCCCTTTACGTGCCACAACACGCGATTTCCGCCTTAGCTTTTTTATCTCATCTTTCTCTGCCATGTGCTATCTCCTCGGGTAAAACGTAAAAAGTGCGTAACCGCCCAGACGCCAAGGTCCGCCAAGATCGCCAAGGTTTCTGTTGTTTAGGACCCTGAAATCCTCTGTGATCTCTGAGAGACTGTCTGAAAACCGCCGCCCGGCGACTAAAGTCGCGGGCTACAGGTACAAAGTCGCCCTTCGGCGACTTACGGTCAGTCCGCGTAGGCGGACTTTGTTATCCCTAGCCCGCGACTTTAGTCGCCGGGCGGGGTCCGCTCCGAGTTTTCTGCCAGTCTCTGCGTGCTCTGTGCTCATGAGCGGGGTGCCCTCCGGACGGCGAGCTCTGATCCAAACCCATAATAACCTTCGTGTTCTTCGCGAGCTTCGTGCTCTTCGTGATTTAATACAACGAAAATCTTCGCGAGCCTTTGCGCTCTTTGCGTCTTGGCGGTTACGTCTCAGTCTCACGTTTTACGTTTCACTCATGGCCCTTGCGTGAAATTTACGCTCTTATATCCCAGGCCATTCAGGAGGGTACGCAGGACATCCTGGGCGTTGGTGCTTGCCTGGGCGATTATTCCGTCTTCCACGGCCGTGTTGAGTATGTCCTGTTCGGCAGCCTGGCGTATCTGCGTTTCGAGGTTCGGGTCGGGGCGGCTGAAGATGCCCGTTTGCCGGTCGTACACGTAGGTTTTGTCGTTGTCCAGCTTGCTGTAGAGCACCTCGGCCTGAGGAAGCTTGATGCTTACGGTGTTACTGACCACCTTGATGTCGTCCGCAGTAATCTTGCTCAGGTCAACACCCGCCACCACTTCGCCGTGGGCCACCAGCAGGATTTTGTCGCTGGTGAGGAAATCGGGCAACGGCCCGCTGCTTTTGCCTGTCACTACTTTGTCGAGCTGGTAGTGCACCGTTTCGAGCTTGCTGAGGGAGCGAACTTCCTCCAGAACTGTGGGCTGGCTGCTATCGATGGTGACCGTGGGATTTGCGAATATGTTTGGGACGATACCGGCCAGCTTGCCAAAACCGTCGAAGCCGTTTTTCACGGTTGCAAAGGTGAGCAAGGCGCACGATAGGAGCAATATGCCCACCGTGGCAGCGATAATTGCGCAAGCCGATGGTCCCTTGTGGACGTGCGTTACATTCGCGTTGTGAGGATCAGATTCGAGCCCCTTCCGGCTGTTGCTAACCGCAGGCAGCAGCGGCTCATGGTTGTACGGCTGTAAGGCCAGCTTTTCGTCCGGCGTTGGTGCAGCCTCTGTTTTGGAGACCTGGGTGGCCGCCTTTTCCGGCGAAGCGATATTTAGAGCGCCGCGTTGGATCGGGTGCTTTTCTACATACCATTCATCTTGATCTGAAGAGGTCAAGTCGTCCGGCAACATGCGCACCGTATCCGGCCCATCCGCTTCGGCGTTGTGGAAGTAGCGCTCTTTTCGCTTCAGGGTGTCATCGTCCATTTGTTCATGTTCCTTCGCGATTGCTCTATCACACGGTGTCTCACAAAGATTATACCAACATGTAAGTCTCGCTGCTTATCAATAGACACCCGCGGGCAGCAAAGTATGTTTTCGGGTATGTGCTTGCCGGATGCTACTTGCATGGGATATGCCATCACCCTGCATTTACCCTGGTTACCACCGGTGCAGAAATCTTGTAAGGCAGGCTTTGCATATGTAGCGCGAGGATTCATCCGCCGTGCGATGCCCGTGTCGCCACACTTACTTTGCATTAGTGGGGGTCGATTGCTGCTGAGATACGCATTCGGGCACGGAAGTTGCAATCCGAACAAGGCACGGCATTGCCGTGCCCATACGACCGCTCTATTCCCAATAGGTAATTGACCTTCTGCTGACGATACACGGGCGCCATGATAGTGCAAACTTTGTGACAAACAGAATTGTTATGTTACAATAATTACGTGGCGAGGACTTACCTATATTATGAGATGCTACCGGGCCCGATTCCGGGGCAGCAACCTGACAGCAGTTCGCTCGTTCCAAGATGCAGAGAGATGGCGGTCAAGCTGCGCTCTCCTTTCTCTTTTGCCCAAATTCCTCCAGGAAATAGTGAAGATTGAGCCAACCACCATCAAGCCGTCGCCAAGAAAGTCCACCTGCTAATAGCGGAACGACACGCCCCACCACCCGTCCCAACCCAACATACCACTCCCGGCCATCGACGCCGACATATAGGGCGCGCCCTTCAACAGGTCCGCAGCCGATAATGAAGGGGCCCGACATCACCACCCAGCGCGCAATCTCGCGCTACCAGACCCAGGCCAGGCGGCGGCGCTTGCGCATTCTGCTCTTCACGGTGGTTGCACTGGTGGCTATTGCGGGTAGCGTGGCTTTTGCATATGTGTCTCACGTCGCGGGCGTTACCTCAGACGTTATAAAGAACGTTATTCAGACGCAAGAGCCCGTCCGCCCCGGCATTGTCGGAACAAACGGTGTGCAGGGCACGCCTGTCCCGATTATCTACCCTGACTGGAGTAAGAATGAGCCGGTCAATATACTGCTGATCGGTCTCGATTACCGGCCTGGAGAGCAAGATTCGCGGGCCGATACGCAGATAATTGTACATATCGACCCGGCGGCGAAGACCGCGGCCCTCGTGGCGATCCCTCGCGACCTGTGGGTGCCCATTCCCGGCTTTGGCAGCGACCGTATTAACGCGGCTTTCCAGGATGGCGAGACCAACAGCGACAAAGTGCCGGGCGCAGGGCCGGGGCTGGCCATGGCCACCATGGAGGATAATTTCGGCGTCCCTATCGAGTATTATGCCCAGGTTGATTTCACAGGCTTCGAGAAGATTATCGACACGCTGGGTGGTGTCACCATAGACGTGCCCAGGCCATTGGTCGATAATGATTACCCTCTGGGCAATTATGGCGCGACCCGTATCTATGTCCCCGCCGGGCTGCAACATATGGATGGGCGCACGGCTCTCGCCTACGCCCGCTCCCGGCACGCCGACAGCGACCTGGGGCGTAACTCACGACAGGAGCAGGTGCTCCTTGCGCTGCGCCAGCAGGGACTGAACCTGAATCTGATTACCAAGCTGGACGATTTGTCAGGGCAGCTCTCGGACGCCGTGAAGACCAACCTTTACCTCAGCCAGATCGGCTCGCTGGCGCAGTTGGCCAAGCAGATACCGGCCAACTCGATACAGAGCGTGCAGATAAGCGCCGATATGGTGACCGAGACCTTCATCAACGGCGCAGACGTGCTGGTGCCCAATTGGGACCTGATCCGACCCAAGATCACCCAGGCGTTCGCCAACCCGAAGCTGGCGAAGGAAGCCGCCCGTATATCGGTGCAGAACGGCACCAAAACGAGCGGATTAGCCAAGACGCTGAGCGACTTGCTGACCCAGAAGGGATTCTTTATTCCCGACCTGCGCTCGGTCGACCCATCTCAAGCAGGCACGTACCAGCACACCATCATCATCGATTACTCCGGTGGCCAGAAGCCCGTCACCATAGATGCGCTGACTAAAGACCTGGGTATCGATCTATCGGCGGTTCAGCAAGGCAAGCCATCCGAAGCGCCGGTAGCCAGTACCGACAATAAGCCGGTCGATATAGCGGTAATCGTCGGAGACGACAGGGCAAAATAAGAGATAATGTTGACGAAAAGGCATCGGACCTGCTCGGACCTCAATTGAGGTCCGAGCAGGTCCGATGCCTTTTCGTCAACGAAGTCATCCAGTCCCTGACCTTGCTATTCGCCACTCGCAACCTGCTGTATAATAGGATGGTGTCTTTGTCTACACGTAATGGAAAGAACCACTCTCAGCTATGACACTCACCGGCGCCTTACCACATACAACCGAACAGCTTGATATTGCGCCCTGGCGGATGGTCTCGGCTGTCGATATGCCGGGCGATTATCTTATGGCGCTCGACGAGGTGTTGCTTGAGTTGGTTATCGCGGGTGGCACGCCTGTCGTACGCTTTTACACCTGGCAGCCCGCCACCCTATCGCTGGGAGTGAACCAGCCTGTGGGCGAAATTGATCCCGAGGAGTGCCGCCGGCGTGGCTTCGGCCTGGTGCGCAGGCTGACCGGAGGGCGGGCGGTGTTGCACCAACATGAGCTAACCTATTCGGTCATCGCCCGCGAAGGCGACCCGCGTGTATCGGGCGGGGTGATCGAAGTCTTACCGCAAAATCAGCGCCGCGCTTGTGGATGGTCTGCGCACGCTCGGAGCCGACGTGGGACTGGCCGAGCCGAACCCCGCCCTCCACAGAGCTATCGCAGCGTCCAGGCGGCAACCCGAAGTCGAACAAAACGGTGAAGAGAGCAGCTTTGGCGCGGTTTGCTTCGATGTGGCCTCGGCTTATGAGATCACCGCTGGTGGCAGGAAACTGGTTGGCAGCGCCCAGGCCCGTCGCGGTGGCGTCATCCTGCAGCATGGCTCCATCTTGCTCGATATCGACTGGGATGCCTGGGTGTCGGTCTTCTCGTATGCGACCGAGGCCGGAAAGCAGCGTGCCTACGCAAAGCTGCCCACCCGCATGACCTCGCTTCGCCAGGAGTTGGGCCGTCTGGTGACGCCCAAAGAGGTGGAAGCCGCCCTCGTGCGCAGCTTCGAGCGGACTTTAAGCATAGAGCTCACGCCTTCCGGCCTGACCGAGCAAGAAAAAGCTGCCACCGAGAAGCTGGCGCAAGCCAAATATGGCTCGGATGCATGGACATTCAAGAGTTGATAGTAGAGAAGTGCAGAGAACACTCTGCCGGGGATTGGGGTGCCCCAAAACTCCATCCCACATTTTCTATAAGCCGAAAAAGAATACCAACGAGTGAGGGAACCTGTAACAATGGCAGATGCAACAAATAACACAGAGTATGATGTAGCGATTATCGGCGGCGGGCCGGGCGGCTATGTGTCGGCGCTCTATGGCGGCCTGAAGGGAATCAAGATCGCCCTGATCGAGAAGGATAGGCGGCTGGGCGGTACCTGCCTTCTGCGGGGCTGCATACCGTCCAAGGCCATGGTCAAGACGGCTGAGCTGATGCTCGAAATGAGCCACCCCGAGAAATATGGGCTCGAGCTCACCGGCGAAGTTCGCATCAACTGGGAGAGCACTGTGAGCCGCAAGGACAAGGTGGTGGACGGCCTGGTCAACGGCCTCAATGGTCTGATGAAGGCGCGCAAGGTCGATATCATTACCGGCCACGGCACCATCACAAGCCCGCGCACGGTTATGGTGGATGGGCGCGAGGTGCGGGCGCGCAATATCATCATCGCCACGGGCTCAGGCACGATGTTGCCTAAAGACGTGCCGGGTGGTGACCTGCCGGGCGTGATCACGTCAGACGAGGTGCTGGACGCCGACCTGACCATGAAGTTCGTCCCCCAGATGCCGGAGAGCGTCATCGTGGTGGGTGGCGGCGTGGTGGGCATGGAGTTCGCCTCCATGTTCAACTGCTACGGCATCAAGACAACGGTGGTGGTCACCTCGCCTCGCGTGCTGAGGCTGGTAGACGAGGAGATCGCACGCCGCTATTCGACAATCGCCAAAGGCCACGGCATCGAGATAATCACCCGCTCGGACGTTGTGAGTATGGCCAAAGGCGAAGGTGGCAACGGTCTCAAGGTGACGCTCAAGAACGCCGACTCGGGCGCGGAAGAGGTGCGCGACGTCACGCACGTTCTGTGGGCCAAGGGCCGCTACCCTTACACGCAGAACCTGGGCCTGGAGAATATCGGGCTCCAGACGCAGCGCGGCTACATCAACGTTGACGAGCGGATGAGCACCGGCGTAGATGGTGTGTACGCCATAGGTGACGTGGTGCCGGGCTGGATGCTGGCGCACGTGGCGATGTACGAGGGCGAGGTGGCGATAGATAACATCATGGGCCATTACAGGGCGGCGGACTATGGCGCGGTGCCCGATGTCATCTTCACCACACCTGAGATCGCCTCGGTTGGGCTCACCGAGCAGCAGGCCAAAGACAGGGGGTTCCCGGTGAAGGTGACCAAGTTCAACTTCGCCGCTCTGGGCCGTGCCCAGGCTATCAGCGAGCCCGATGGCCTGGTCAAGATGGTATCCGACCCCGGTTCGGGCGTCATCCTGGGCATGCAAATCCTGGGAGCACACGCCACCGACCTGATAGCCGAATGCACGCTGGCCGTGCAGCAGGGCATCACCGCCGAAGAGATGGGCCACACAATCCACGCCCACCCCACCCTGCCGGAAGCCGTGCAGGAAACCGCCTTCGCCCAGTTCCTCGGCACACCCATTCATGCAAACAGGTGATACCAATTGCGGATTGCGGATTGCGGATTGCGGATTTACGGTTGCTCACCGCAGAGGCGCAGAGAGCGCAGAGGTTCGCAGAGATTATCTTATTAGGTTTCGGATCATACTACGCAAACCATATGTAAAATACATCTCTGCGAACCTCTGCGCTCTCTGCGCCTCTGCGGTGAGTTACGTACGTGCTAGTTTGAGTTATGGCTAATTAGCTGGGGTTACGTTTAACAACCCTCTGACATACTGTTCACAGGTACCAAAGAATGACACAAAGCCAGAATAACGAAATCCGCAATCCGCAATCCGCAATCCGCAATCCGACGGACACTGTCGTAGTGGGAGGCGGCATTATGGGGCTTGCCACGGCTTATGCGCTGCTGAAACGTGGGGTGCGTGAGGTGGTCGTGCTGGAGCGCGAGCGCATTGGGCACGACCGTGCGGCTTCTACTGACGATACCAAGGCAATACGATACGAGTACGCGGATGAGGAAATCTACTCGCGAATGGTGGGGCGCTCTATCGAGATGTGGCGGGCGCTTCAGTCGGCGACCGGGGCCGATCTCTACGTCAATTGCGGGGTAGCCTGCTGGGGGCGTTCAGACGACCGGCATGTGGAGCTTTCCTACGAGACGGTCAGCAAGCTGGGCGTGCCGATACGCGAAGTCAGCCCCGAGGAGCTTATTCGCATTTACCCGCAATTCGCCCGTGCCGATATCGTCTACGCTACAGTAAACCCCGAAGGCGGCTTTCTGCGCGCATCCAATTGCGTGCTATGCCCTGGCAGGGTTGGTGGGAGCGCTTGGCGGCGAGGTACGCGAAAATGCGCAGGTCACCGGCATGGAGCCGCATCGGGATGGCGTTACCCTCCGGCTGGCGGACGGCGAAAGCCTGACCGCATCAAAAGTAGTGCTGGCGACAGGCGCGTGGGGGGCAAAGCTGCTCCCTCAGCTTGGGCTGACGCTCCCTCTCACGGCAAACAGGCAGCAGGTGGTCTATATAGGCGGCCTGGGCAGCGAGTTCGCGGCTGGCCCTTTCCCGGTCTTTCTCAACCTGGGCCACGACTTTTACGGCTTCCCTCTCGATAATTCCGGCCTCCTCAAGGCCTCTATACATAGGCCCGGGCCGGTCATAGACCCCGACGTAGTGCAGATGCCCGGAGCCGAGTTCGTGGAGGAGATACTCTCCTTGCTGAGGACCTACATACCAGGAGCAGCGCTGGGCGACATCCGTAAATCGAGGATGTGCATGTACGCTATGACACCCGACGAAGATTTCATCCTGGACCGCTTTCCAGGTTATGACAACGTCGTGCTGGGTGCGGGCTTCTCGGGCCACGGCTTCAAGTTCGGCCCCCTGATAGGCGATCTGCTCGCCGCCCTCGTGCTGGGTGAGGAGCCCGAATTCGATCTGTCGCGCTTTTCACTCGGCAGGTTTAATTGACATAACAACGAGGTAAGTAAGCTCAGTTGAGAGGTATGTAGGGGCACGGCGCTTCGCATCGACGCCAGCTAATTCAAACGTGAAGGCAGCCACACGAGCAGCGCACGGCGGTTGAAACCGCGTGCTAGGCTTACGAAGTCCGCATGCGCGGACTGCAAGCCCCATCATTATGTTCGGTATCAGGCACAAGCTTGGGGATAGGAGCCCGCGTAGGCGGGCTTTGTAGATGTAGCACGCGGTTTTAACCGCCGTGCGATGCTCGTGTCGCTGCGATCCATCTGCATTAGTTGGAGTCATTGGGCGCTGACGTGCCCTCGTTGGCGTGTATCTTCTCTTGCCAATGAGGGCATGTCAGAACGCACGGCGGTTTAAACCGCTGTGCGCCGCTCGTGTCGCGTAACGCGCCCGAATTTGTTGGAGCAGATGGCCGGCGCTGTGTCCCTACACTCTTTATTTCTTGGCCGTGCACTTGTATGCTCTTGCCTTATAGTGCTGCGTACATAGGAGAGCGGAATATAGTGCTCTTCCAGACATTCTCTTATCAGGGGATCGCCCACTTTTTCGGCAGCCGGCGGGCGGTATCTTCTGAGCTGCTACCTTTCAGGTAGTTGTGCGTGCAACGCAACGTGAGGCCCGGATATTGCGTATAATATAGTGAGACACACGCAGCGGAACGGTGTGTCCCGTTCAGGTATAAAGGTTTTTACAGGAGCCAAAAATGTTTTTCTTTTTCAATTCAGGTTACATAATTTATGTGATGCTGCCGACGCTGGTGATCACCCTGCTCGCACAGTGGTGGGTGAAGAGCGCCTTCCAGAAAGCATCGCAAATCCCCAACATGCACCGCATGACCGGCGCGCAGGCCGCGCGCCAGATACTCGATAACGCCGGCCTCAGCTATATCCCCATCCAGCCAACCCAACCTGTGGGTCCGAGGATGATGCGCACAGGCGCAACGCCCAGCCTTGACGACCATTACGACCCTGCAGCGAAGGCGCTATTCCTGTCGCCCGCTGTCTACGGCGGTGCGTCGGTGGCGGCGCTCGGCGTGGCGGCTCACGAGGTGGGCCACGCGATCCAGGACGCCAAGGGTTATGCGCCCATGCGCTGGCGCTCGGCGCTCGTCCCGGCGGCCAACATCGGCTCGAACCTGGGTCTCTGGATGGTAATCCTCGGCGTGTTCCTGCAGATCGCGGGCATCGCCTGGCTAGGTATCGGGGCGTTCGCCCTTGGCACACTCTTCGCGCTACTAACTCTGCCTGTGGAGCTTGACGCAAGCTCTCGCGCCATGCAGATGCTCACCAACCTCGGGTTGGTGGACCGCACCGAGTACGGCCAGGCGAAGTCGGTCTTGCGAGCAGCGGCTTTCACCTACGTGGCGGCCCTTGCGGCATCCGTGCTGAACCTCCTCTACTGGTTGAGCCTGGTATCAGGTATGGGCGGAAGCAGACGCAGCTAAGGTCGTCCGACAAAACCCGTTGTCGGGGCCGGATATAACCCGCCCCGACAACGGGTTTTGTTCGTTTTGAAGGGGTTATCGAAAGCATATTGGGGTACGACTGTGTCTGAGATCCAGGATACCTATGTAGTGCGCACACTGGCCGACCTGTCGGATGAAGAAAGAGACGCCTGGGAAAGAAGCCAGCCTGATAGCGAGATATCTCCTGACGGGGTTCCAGGTGAGGGTGTCCTGGACGAGCGCGTCAGGCAGGACTTATGGCGGCTAGCCGATGCTGAGAGTAAAGCTCGCTGATGGGTTGCGGTACATAAGCAGAGCTATCCTTATCCTTTCTGCTGTTGCCGCCGTCCTTGTGTTGGTCCTTGCTTCGCTTTTGGTAATTATAGTGTCAAAGTCCTAATATCAGGTAAGCGTTCAGAAATGGGGTAGAGAAACAGTTGTAGGGGCAGACCCACGTGTCTGCCCTCGTGGGGCGCAGATTCTCTATCCGACCGGGGCAGACACGTGGGTCTGCCCCTACAACCTAGTTCTGAACGCTTGCAGTGTCAGGTCGCGGAGACTATCCAAGTGACGCCTCGTATGCTTCCATCTTATTTTGCATCTTGCGGGTCAATCCCTGGAGCCAGTCAGGGTAATCCATGTTCGGAGGAAGATCTAACGCTCGGGCGAGCGAGGTATAGCTCAGAAGCCTTGCTAACCTGGAGAAGAGGGGTACGGCGGAGAGTGTTTCATCCAGCCGGTGGCGCAGGGAATACCCTGCCATGAAGTCGCGGAATGAGGAGTTATCGACGCTCGCTCCGCCATCGAAAAGGTCTCTGAGGGCGAAAGCGATGTCGGCTGCGTACCAGTAGTGCGCACAACTATCGAAGTCCAGCATTCCGATCCTGCCCTCCTGCCAGAAGAGATTGTCAAGCTCGAAGTCAAAATGGATGAGGCCATAGTTATTGCGATCGACCGGCAGGGTGCTCAGGTGCTCCTCGATCTCAGCCCATTCGCTCAATAAAGGCTGCTTCTCACCCAGATACGCCTTTGCAGCTTCCATGTGGTCCCTCCAGGTGGCGCGAGCAGCTAATCCTGGGCCCGTGTAGCGCTTCATAGTTGCATGCAGCTCTCCCAGTGCGGACCCCCATTCCCTGAACTGCGACCCGTCAAGCTCGTCAATCTCCAGTTGTGTGCCCTGCAGCCCCACAAAGACCGCCCCGTGAAATGTGCCCACCTCGGTCTGTACAGTTTCGACAAAGTTGCCCAGACGCGATGCCACCGGGCGCGCAACATTGAGCTTCGCCTCGGCCAGCCAATTGAGCAGGTCAACCTCTGCTTGGATAGATGCCGTCTCTCGTTCAGAGCTGTCGGCAAAGCGCAGGAAAAACCTGCTCCCTCCCTTGCGAAAGCTGTACACGAAGTTAGCGCTCGACCGGAAGAACCTGGCGGAGCCGGGGTCATGCTCCCAGCTCTCAAGGAGCCTGCCGGCCACCGGGTTGCTGCTATCGGCCCCTGTCAAGCTGTCAACTTTCAACATAATGCTGAAGTCTCATCATACGAGATGGCTCCTGGGCGAATGCATCGGGCCGGCGATAAAGGACTGCGGACAGACGTTTATGCGTTTCTCTGCCGGAGTTGCCGGGCTGCAGCCTTATTCTAAATGATAATGCCCACCTTGTCTGATTCTCCTCTCTCTGATATGCTCCATGTGGCGGCATACTACTTGCTTCGACAAAAGTGAGGAACGCAGGTGCAGTTCGACGCCGGGGCCTGAGTGCCGCCAGGATATTTTCATACCTTCGCCAGCAATGGTGGCCTGCGAGGCCATAATCAATCATTAGGAGGGCTATATGGATAGCACATATGGCGAGTTTCAGGGCACGGACCTCGATCCATCTGCAGACTGGGATTTTGATGAGGACTTCGAGGATGAGGGGAACGACCTATTGCCCATCCTCGGCGCGTCGGCAGGACTGGCAGCGGTCGTGGGAGGCGTGCTCGTGCTGGCAGGGCGCAGGCGCAACCCCACAACGCAAGAGCAAATTCAGAAGGCCATCGCACGCATCGAGAAGCGTGGTGGGAAGAGCGCTGCGGCGCTCGGAAAGCATGGCAGGGAGGTCGCGGTCGAGCTTGAGAAGCGTGGACGGAAAGGCCTGCGGGCAGTTGATAGCGCCGCAAGCGACGGCAAGCTACGCGATCTTCTGGACGACGCCCTCGTCTACACCAGGCACCGGGCGTCCGAGGCCGGCGCGGCCCTTGAAGACGCCCGACTGGCCGATAGGCTCGAAGAGGCACGGGACAAAGCCCGTAAGGCCGCATCGCGCATCGATGTCCAGGACGTCAGCACCGATATCTCCAAGAGCGTGCGTAAAGGTGTCAGGGACGGCATGAAGAAAGCTCGCCACCAGATGCGCGACCTCGCGGCCAGCGATACGGTAGAAGGTGCGCTCGCAAGGGCGCGCAAGACGGCGGGCCGCATCGACGTTGGCGACATCGCGCAGGACGTTCGCAAGAGGGCCGGGGATGCTGTTGACAATGTGCGAGATAGCGACATCGACGCTAAAGGCGCACTGGGCAGCTTGCGCGATCGAGTTGCCCAGGTGGTCGAGACGGTACGTGATGACCTTGCTCCCAAAGCGGTCGATTCCGCCCAGAGCGCGGTCGACAAGATGCGTGAAGACGTCATCCCTGCGGCCCAGGACCGCGTGTCGCAGTTCGTAGACGACACCGAGCTTGACGACAAAGCCGCCAGGGCAGCCAAGAGCGCCCGCCATGGCGCGGAGTCGCTGAGCGACGTCTTGAAAGGGCTTGGGGCGGCTGTGATCAGCAAGGTCGTAGAAGAAATATTGCCCGAGGCCCGCAAAGCGGGAGGTCGCGCTGTCGACAAGACGCGCGAGGACGTGATCCCGGCTGTCGCCGACCGGGCAGACGATGTGGCCCACAAGCTGAGGGAAGACGTGCTGCCAAAAGTGGGCGAAGTTGCTGAAAAGACCCCCGATGTCGTGAGCGACTTGCTCAAGATGGCCCGCGAGCGGGTGGATGAGGTGCTGGAGAGGGCACAGCCCGCTGCGGCGGATGCCCTGGAATTCAGCAGGCACCGTGCGGGAGATTTCGCGGAGTTCAGCAAGAACCGTGCTGAAGACGTGGCTGATAGCCTGCACGGCAGCAAGAACGGCATCTCAGGTGCCGTATCAGGCGCGACGCATGGCGTGAAGGGTGCTGCTTCATCCGTGGGCGGTGGCATCACCGGCTCGATCTCTTCGGCAGGCAAAGGCGTGAAGGGCGCGGTCGGTGGAGCTGTCCAAAAGACCACCAGCACCACCAAAGAGCTTGGCGCGATCTTCTTCTGGCTCGCCATGCTGGGCGGCCTGATCGTGCTGGCATTCGTGCCCGACCGCGACAAGCAGCAGGAGATGTGGAATAGCGTCCGCCAGTTCCTCGGCGAGCTGCGCGAGATGTGGCGCGACCTGCAGGGCGAAGACTACGAGCTTGAAACGCCTGAGACCGGCGAGGAGTAACTGGACGAAGGAAGACGAAGGACGAAGGTAGTTAGCCTTCGCAAAGACAAGGACAGGACGAAGGACGAAGGTAGTTAGCCTTCGTACGGACGGGAGAGGACGAAGGACGAACTGTCACCTTCGTCCTTCGTCCTTTCTGTTATAATCAATCAGGGTCTCAGGATTGAGGCCCGATATCATGTGGAGTAGTGGATGTTCAACTGGCTAAAACGAAAAGAAGAACCCAAAACAGAAGAACAAGTCAAAGAGCAAGAGGCCGCTTACGAGGAGGGTCTCACGCGTACGCGGCGAGGCTTCTTCAAGCAGGTGGTGTCGCTCTTTGAGGTTGACGAGATCACCGAGGATATCTGGGAGGAGCTCGAAACGCTACTGATCCAGGCCGACCTGGGTGTTGACACCACGGTGGTCCTGGTAGAGCGCCTGCGCGAGCTCGTGCGTATCGACAAGCTGAAGAAGCCCCAGTACATCTACGAGGCGCTGCAGGCAGAGCTAACCGATATACTGCTCAAGCCCGAGCGTGATTTACTGGCCAAGAGAGCGGCAAATGCAAGCGCCAACGGCGCAACCCCGGAGGAGCCGAGGCCGCCCAGACCGTATGTAATCCTGGTGGTGGGCGTGAACGGCGTTGGCAAGACCACCACTATAGCCAAGCTGGCCAAGTTCTACCGCGACCAGGGCAAGAGCGTGCTCATAGCCGCGGGCGACACTTTCCGAGCCGCCGCCATCGACCAGCTTGAGATCTGGGCCGAGCGCGTAGGCGCTCCCCTCATCCGGCACGAGCCGGGAGCCGACCCCGGCGCGGTGGTATTCGACGCGGTAGAATCGGCCAGGGCCAGGAACTCCGACGTGCTGATAATCGACACAGCAGGACGCCTGCATACCAAGATCAACCTGATGGAAGAGCTTCGCAAAGTCAAGCGTATCATCCAGAAACAGCTACCCGGCGCGCCCGACGAAACCCTGCTCGTGCTCGACGCCACCACCGGCCAGAACGGCCTGCAACAGGCCAAAGTCTTCACCGAAGTGGCCGAAGTGACCGACGTGGCCGTCGCCAAGCTCGACGGCACCGCCAAAGGCGGCATCGTATTCGCCATAGCGAGGGAGCTAAAGCTGCCCATCCGCTTCGTAGGCACAGGCGAAAAGCTCACCGACCTGGCCGAGTTCGACGCTCGCCAATTCGTAAAGGCATTGTTTGCGTAAAAGGGGGTTGCAAGGGCGCTCCCTTGCCGCGAAGGACGAAGGACGGAGTGGGGTGCCCCACTCTCCTCATATTTCTATTCGGAGAATAAACCATGTTTGAAAGTCTATCCGACCGCCTGAACGGCGCGTTTACCCGGCTCCAGGGCAAGGGGAGGCTGGACGAGGCCGATATTGACGAGGCTATGAAAGAGGTGCGCCGCGCCTTGCTGGAAGCCGACGTCAATTTCAAGGTCGTGCGCCAGTTCGTGGACAAAGTAAAAGAGAAAGCCATGGGCCAGGAGGTGCTGAAGAGCCTCACCCCGGCCCAGATGGTGGTAGGCATCGTCCACGACCAACTGATCGAGCTTTTGGGCGAAGCCTCCAGGCTGGAGATGTCGAAGACCCCGCCCACGATCATCATGATGGTGGGCCTGCAAGGCTCCGGCAAGACCACCACTGCCGCCAAGCTGGCATTGCAGTTGCGCAAGGCCGGGCAAAACCCTCTGCTGGTGGCCGCTGACGTCTACCGCCCTGCGGCCATACAGCAACTGCAGACCCTCGGCAAGCAGCTAAATGTGCCCGTGTACGCCGAGCCGCCGGGAACCGACCCGGTCAATATAGCGGTCAACGGCGTGCGGCAGGCGCAGGCCCAGAACAATAACACCGTTATCCTCGACACCGCGGGGCGGCTGCACATAGACGAAGTGATGATGCAGGAAGTGGCCAATATCAAGTCGCGCCTGCACCCCACCGAAGTGCTGCTGGTAGTGGACGCCATGACCGGGCAGGACGCCGTGCGCGCGGCCTCCGAGTTCAACGAGAAGGTTGGCATCACCGGCCTGATCATGACCAAGATGGACGGCGACACGCGAGGCGGCGCGGCCCTCTCGGTGCGCGAGGTGACAGGCGTGCCCATCAAGTTCATGGGCACAGGCGAGAAACCCGATGCGCTGGAGCCGTTCTACCCTGACCGCCTGGCCTCACGCATCCTGGGCATGGGCGACGTGCTCACGCTGATCGAAAAGGCCCAGCAGGACTATGACGCCGACCAGGCCAAAGCCCTCGAAAAGAAGATGCGCACGGCCACCTTCGACCTCGACGACTTCCTGAACCAGCTACAGCAGGTGAAAAAGCTTGGCCCGCTGGAACAGGTGCTGCAGATGATTCCCGGCGTGGGCCAGGCCATGCGCCAGCAGCAGGTGAGCGTCAACGAAGACGACCTCAAGCAGATCGAGGGGATAATCCGCTCGATGACCCCCAAAGAGCGCCACAGCCCCGACATGATCGACAGCAGCCGCAGACGCCGTATCGCCAAGGGAAGTGGCACCACTACCCAGGACGTGAACGCCCTCCTCAACCAGTTCAAGCAGATGCAGAAGATGATGAAGATGATCACAGGAGGCGGAGGACTGAAAGGCGGTGGCGGCCCGAAAGCCGGCAAAGGCAAGCAGCGGATGGTCCGCAACATGCGCCAGTGGATGCAATAGTTTAGTAGTATCAAGCAAAGGAAAAGGCCACCCGAGTAGGGTGGCCTTTTCCTTTGCTTGAAAAGCGCTAACTAGCGTTGTGGCGTGTTGCAACCGGGGAAGAAAGCCAGGTTGGCGACCTTTGCGATTTGCCCACGGGTAGAATTAGCGTTTGGTCTGTAGTAAGGAAGGCTGCCGGGACCACATGGCTCGCCGACCCCACCGCACGGGAACCCTTGTATTACGTTGTGCACTACGAGACGGTACACGTACACATACCAGGTGCTGCCGGGCAAGATATCCTCGAACTGTTGTCCTTGCGGTGTATCAGTGTAGCCTCTTGCATTGCTCACGATCTTGCTCGTCTGCCCTCGAGTGACGTTGTTGTATGGCCTGAAGAAAGGCAGGTTGTCAGGTGGAACGCATGGCTCACCGAGCTGACCACAGGCATATCCGCTTATGAACCCACGAGATGCCAGCCTACCGATGTACTGGAAGAATGTAGAGCCGACAGGTACATCTTCGAACATCTGGGTGGTCTGGTTGTCAGAGAAGCCTGCCGAATTGCTCGCGATCTTGCTGAGCTGCCCGCGGGTGATCTCGTTGTCGGGCCTGAATGTGCCATCCGGGTATCCATTGACGATGCCCAGGCAAGCCAGACAGTGGATGTACTGGTAGAATGTGCTGCCCACCGGCACATCTGTGAACTGCACTGTGCAGGCGGTAGGCGTTGGGAGCTGGAGGCTCGGGCGTGCCGGTTGCCGCTACGGGTGTATCGGTGGGAGCCGCTGGGGTATCTGTAGCTACAGGGTTAGGAGTATTGGTTGGAGGCACGGAGGTCTCTGTCGGGGGTACAGGTGTACTGCTTGACGGCACCGAAGTGCTGGTTGGTGGCACAGGTGTGTTCGTTGGCGGCACAGGCGTATTGGAGGAGGTACAGGCGTGCTGTTGGGCGCAGGAGTGCTCGTGGAGGCAGGCGGTGAGTTATGGCCGTGTACGGCGGAGCGTACCCCCTGTGGTGTCGCACCCTATCAAGGTGTACAGGGTGCTGTCCTTCAGGCCAACGTCGTCAACATACATGTTGGTGACGTCACCGGCCATCCTGGTGTACCAGGAACTCGATATCCACCGTCTGCCCGGCGTATGGGGTCATATCGAATGTGGTATTGGTCCATGTCTCGGTGCTATCGCAGACGTGCATGACCGTCGCCAGGATATTGTGGCTGGCATCTGTGATGTACGGCATCCTGCCAGTCGAAGGTAATACTATCCGCGCTGTACGGGTAGTACCAGTAGGAGAGGGTGCCGCCACCTGCAGGTACTGTTATCTGCTGGTAGATTGAACCATCACCCAATGGCTCGGTGCCTGGAAGTGAGCCGAGGAAGGCCGAGTGGGTGCCGGAGTGAGCCTGAGTAGTGGACACTGCCGGTGGCGGGATCGTATCAAGAACGGTCCACGGTGCGAAGCTGCCCGTCTCGAACCCACCGTTCCCAACAATGCTCCCACCACAAGCTGTGGGAGTAGCGGTAGGAGTATTGGAGGCAATGGGAGTGTTCGTGGCGGTGGGTAGAGTGCCTGTGGGAGTGGCAGTGGGTGGCCCACTCGCATCGTACCGCTGGTTGAAGTTCGCTCCACTTGGCGTGCCCAGCGAGTAATCGTACCCTCCCATCGCGTACAAGAACCCGTTCAGCTCTGTGTACCCGTAGTTGCGGGTGGCATTCATCATGTTCGGGAATGCACTCCAACTGTTAGCCACAGGATCGTACAGGTAGCCAACATTGTCAGGGGTGGGATAGAGCCCACCGGCTACAGCTACCTTGCCTGCAATCTCGTAGCCTGTGCCTGTGTCGTACCCCCATGCTCCCATATCCCCTCTGGCTGTGGGGAGCGATGCCACATTGACCCACACAGGATTTGGTTGGGTGAGGTCCATCATCTCCACATTGCTCACAGGCACCAATGTGCCTGGATTACCTGGAGTGTAGGTATCCCCGCCAATTGCGTAAAGCTTGCCATCCACCACTGCGGAGGCCATGTAGGCTCTGCCCAGGTGCAGGTTAGCGTTAGCCATCTGGGTCCATTTGGAGCCTGGCGCTGCAGTGGGATCGAAGCGCCAGGTGTCTGTGAATACCTGTCCAAAGCCACCCGTACCGCCCCGGTAGCTGAAGCCACCGAACAGGTACATCTTGTTGTTGTAGACAGCATACCCACCTGCCACATGCACGGTGGTGATCGGCCATGGATCAGTGGATAGAGTGGAAAAGGCATCAGCTACAGGGTCATAGATGCGAACGCCAGTAGTTTCTATACTATTGACAGAAGCACCGCCAATGGCATAGATGCGCACATTGTTTGAGGAGTTGGTGAGCACTCCTGACGCCACATCTGATCCGTAAATATTCCCTTGAGAACCGGAGCCAGGAGGGGAATTGAAGTAGGCAGACTTGACAGCCCAACTGTTAGCGGTTGGTGAATACTCGAGGATCTGGTCAGGGCTAATATCCTCACCGTCTGTGCCATGCCTGCCGCCAAAAGTATAAATCTTACCGTTAGGAGGGTAAGCGACAGCGGCATCACGCTTGATCTTGAGGGGGTTAGTACCAGGAGTAGGGGAGATAGCGATAGCAGGGAAGGTAGCGATAGCGTTCCAGGACCCGTTGATATAAGCAGGCTGAGGACCCACTTTGGCGGCGTCATTGAGGTCAGAATGGGAAGTCAATTGAGAGACGACCACAGCGAGCAAGACCACCAACCCAATAGGGAGGAGGAGGATTGCTATTGAAGAGAGGAAGCGACGCGACAGGTGCGACATGTTTAGGTTCCCTTCGGCCTTATTGGTGCCCGGTACGGCAAGAGTGCCGGATTGCAACGTCTGCCAGAGTGCTATTCTGAGAGGGTGGTCGGCGTTTGAGTGAACTGAGCGCAGCCGCAGGTGCTGCCGTTAGCGCACTGGCAGTCGCAGCAAGTCCAAAAACCGCCCTGTCCTGTTGCCGTCCAGCAACCTACACTATAGAAGGCGTAATAAACCTGGCACATCTGCACCTGGCCGGCATTGAAATGCTGGTAGCAATGAGCTCCATGGCAGCTATCGGGTTGAGATGGAAGCCTCCTTCATAGTTGCAGTAAGGACCGGGAGGAGCGCAGTTAGGAACGCTGGGGACCTTCGGTTTTTTGACGGCGGCGCTTGCGGGGCTGGTAGCTATAAGATGGCCCATAGCGAGAGCAGTCACACCTGATACGACCGCGCTTCCCGTCTGCCGCAAGAATGTACGGCGGTTGACTGTGCGAGCCAGCGCTTCGCTGACAATCCTGATCCTCTGTTCGAGCATTACGAGACCTCCTGCCTGTTCTTAGGAACCATGAGTTGAGGGATAGCAGAATTGATGTTACAATCAGATTATTGACTTGAGACTTTTGGTTGGATACCTTCGGCCAGAAGGAGATCTCAATCGTTCAGCCGGGAAAGGGATTCCTGACGATTGAGAATCGGCACGGTGAGCCAAGAGGCTACAATATCCACGCTCTCGATTATAGCACCCACCTCGGAAAGATACAATGGCCAGTAGTAAAAGATCCTAAAGTCTTCCGCCCCGCAATCGCCTTGATTTGAGCGCTTTGGACGGTAAAGAATGAACAAGACGGCCACCTGTTACAGTTGCCGTCTTGTTTATTCTTGAAGCTTGTGGCCTAAGGCTGAACGGCCTGACAGTCAGGGAAGAACGTGTTGGACACAATCTTGGATGTCTGCCCCCTTGATGCATTGACGAACGGCCTGAAGTAAGGCAGGTTATCGGGTGGCATGCACGGCTCGCCTGGCCCGCCGCAAGCGTATCCGCTGATGTAACCACGGGAGGCAAGCGAATAGGTGTAGGTGTAGAAAACGCTGCCGGGTGCTATATCTTCAAACTGCTGCCCGGATGGCGTGTCATTGAAGCCGTCCGCGTTCGCGTCTATCTTGGCGACTTGCCCCCTTGTGGCGTCGCTATCGGGCCTGAAGTAAGGCAGGTTATCGGGTGGCACGCACGGCTCGCCTGGCCCGCCGCAAGCGTATCCGCTCATATAACCACGGGAAGCCAATCTGCCTATATATTGGAAGAACGTAGAGCCTACAGGCACATCCTCGAACGTCTGGGTAGTCTGGTTATCCGCAAAGCCCGCGGCGTTGGACACAATCTTGGATAGCTGCCCCCTGGTCACGGTACTGTTGGGCTTGAACGAGCCATCTGGATAACCGCTAACGATCCCAAGACATGCGAGGCAGTGAATGTATGGGTAGAAGGCGCTGCCCACAGGCACGTCGGAGAATGAGATGGCGCAGGCCGTGGGTGTGCCAACTACGGGTGTATCTGTTGGAGGCACGGGGGTGCCTGTAGCAGCCACCGGCGTATTGGTGACAGCGACCGGCGTATCGGTGGGCGGAACAGGCGTGCTCGTGCCAGGCACCGGTGTACCGGTGCCTGCTACCGGCGTGTCAGTTGCAGGCTGGGAAGTATTCGTAGGTGTAATAGTGGGCGGAAGGGACGTGCTGGTGGGAAGAGGTAACGTGGGATCGGGGAAGGGCGTAGTTGATGGCACATGCGTGTTAGTGGCACTTGGAACTGCCGTATGGGTGGGTGGTACGGGTGTACTTGTGGACGGTAGAGGAGTATTTGTGGGAGGTACAGGTGTATTGCTGGGTGGTACCGGCGTATTGGTCGGCGGCACCGGCGTATTGCTGGGTGGTACCGGAGTGTTCGTAGGCGGTACCGGTGTGTTCGTCGGGGGTACCGGCGTATTGGTGGGCGGCAGTGGAGTGTTTGTGGGTGGTACAGGTGTGCCGGTCCCGCATGAAGGCTGGGTATATGTGTACTTCTGGCCGGTGCTCACCGGCGGGTTGGTCCCGCCTGTGGTGTCGCACCCTATCGAAGTATAAAGGGTGGTGTTCTTCTGAACGCCAACCGTTAGCTGGCTGTCGTTTGCTTGCCCTTCCGCTACGATGTTGCCATATATCTCATCGAATGTGTGCTGCCCCTCGTACAGGCGTACTTCGTAGTCGAGGGCTGTGTTGGTGTTGTAGTAGTTGGTACGCCACTCGATGTTGAATATGCGGTTAGGGGCTGTACCACTCACCGAGGTGAAGATACCGCAACTCGTGCATGTGCTTGAGTTGCATGGACCTGTGCACTGGTCACCCCAGTATGGTGCTACCACGTAGGTGGCCAGGGTGTTTGGTATGCAGGTAACTCCGAAGGTGGAGTTGTCTGTACTGAAGAACAGACCACCGTTTGAGCCTGCGCTCACGGTAGAAGTGGTCTGGTCATAAAGTGTGTACGGGAAAGGCAGGGTGATGGAGGTATCGCAGTCATCACAGTGGCTGCCTATGTCGGTGGTACCAGGCACGATGGTGGCACCGGTTGACACCGAGAAGTTATAGTTGCCGCTCGATCCACAAGCTGTGGGGGTGGCTGTTGGGGTGTTGCTGGCTGGGGGTGGTGTGAAGGTGCGGGTTGCGGTGGGTAGAGTACCGGTGGGAGTGGCAGTGGGTGGCCCACTCGCATCGTACCGCTGGTTGAAGTTCGCTCCACTCGGCGTGCCCAGCGAGTAATCGTACCCTCCCATCGCGTACAAGAACCCGTTCAGCTCTGTGTACCCGTAGTTGCGGGTCGCATTCATCATGTTCGGGAATGCGCTCCAACTGTTAGCCACAGGATCATACAGGTAGCCAACATTGTCAGGGGTGGGATAGAGCCCACCGGCCACAGCTACCTTGCCTGCGATCTCGTAGCCTGTGCCTGTGTCGTATCCCCATGCTCCCATATCTCCTCTGGCTGTGGGGAGCGATGCCACATTGACCCACACAGGATTTGGTTGGGTGAGGTCCATCATCTCCACATTAGACACAGGCACCAATGTGCCTGGGTTACCTGGAGTGTAGGTATCCCCGCCAATGGCGTAGAGCTTGCCATCCACCACTGCGGAGGCCATGTAGGCTCTGCCCAGGTGCAGGTTAGCGTTAGCCATCTGGGTCCATTTGGAGCCTGGCGCTGCAGTGGGATCGAAGCGCCAGGTGTCTGTGAATACCTGTCCAAAGCCACCCGTACCGCCCCGGTAGCTGAAGCCACCGAACAGGTACATCTTGTTGTTGTAGACAGCATACCCACCTGCCACATGCACGCTGGTGATCGGCCATGGATCGGTGGATAGGGTGGAAAAGGCATCAGCTACAGGGTCATAGATGCGAACGCCAGTAGTTTCTATACTATTGACAGAAGCACCGCCAATGGCATAGATACGCACATTGTTTGAGGAGTTGGTGAGCACTCCTGACGCCACATCTGATCCGTAAATATTCCCTTGAGAACCGGAGCCAGGAGGGGAATCGAAGTAGGCAGACTTGACAGCCCAACTGTTAGCGGTTGGTGAATACTCGAGGATCTGGTCAGGGCTAATATCCTCACCGTCGATGCCATGCCTGCCGCCAAAAGTATAAATCTTACCGTTAGGAGGGTAAGCGACAGCGGCATCACGCTTGATCTTGAGGGGGTTAGTACCAGGAGTAGGGGAGATAGCGATAGCAGGGAAGGTAGCGATAGCGTTCCAGGACCCGTTGATATAAGCAGGCTGAGGACCCACTTTGGCTGCGTCATTGAGGTCAGAATGGGAGGTCAATTGAGAGACGACCACAGCGAGCAGGACCACCAACCCAATAGGGAGGAGGAGGATTGCAATTGAAGAGAGGAAGCGACGCGACAGGTGCGACATGTTTGGGTTCCCTTCGGCTCTCAGAGGGCCAAATTTAGGAATCAGGGATAACTCTATTCAGACAGGGTGACCGGGCTGGCGAGTTGCTCGGCGCAGCCGCAAGTTACACCTCCGGTACATTGGCAGTCACAGCATGTCCAGCCGTCTGAACTTGTCCAGCACCCCACACTATAGTACTGGTAGTAAACCTGGCAACTCAACACCTTGCCACTACTCAGGTGCTGGTAGCAATGGGCACCATGACAGCCGCTAAGGTTTCCACCACCTGTGTTGCAGTATGGGCCTGGAGGAGAGCAACTGATAGCTGGTACAAAGGGCCCCTTTCCTTTCGGAGCCGAAGCCTTTGCGGTGCTAGTGGTGTAAATGGACCCAAGGGCCAGAGCGGCCACACCTGAAACCACCGCGCTACCTGTCTGTCGCAAGAATGTACGGCGATTTATATTGCGGGCTAGAGCTTCACTGACAATCCTGATCCGTTGTTCGAACATTATGAGACCTCCTGCCTGTTATTTGGGAACCCTAGACGATAGATAGAAGATTCGATATAACGATGTTTTGCAGAGTAAGACGTACAGTTGAGTGAGTTCCGGCAAATAAATGGCCCCCAACACAGGCGTTGAAAAAAGCCCTCTGGAGACACAAGAGTAGGCGCAACGAGCCAACAAGGCCCGCAACCACGCACTCGATTATAGCACCCGAACTGACGCTATACAATAGCTAGATGAGGTATTTTCGTTATATTAATGTCTATTTTTATCGGAGCGTGCCGATCCTCAGACTGATGCCATCACCTTGCCGCAACCTGAAAGCAGCAAACCTGCCTACTGCTCCCGTCCGGCGTTGCTGGTTGCTGCCCGCTCGAGCTGGAACCCACCGGATTTCGCTTCGCGTGAGCGCACGATGTAGAGAAAGGCAAGCAGTGACAGCATATGGACAGCCAGGGTAATGCCGGAGGCCACCGGAGCCTGGAAGGAGTAGATGCTGTCCCAATCTCCATGGAAGTTGGGGTCCAGGCTTATCAGGGGGTAGAAGATCAAGGTCTGCACCAACTGGAGTATCCCGAAGTTGCTGCAGTTTCTGCGCAATGCTATCCACGCTATCCAAGGCGCTTTATTAGGTATCGAATAGCGTTATCATGCTATACTGGCTTGATGATGGGTGTCTGCCAAACAGCAAAGTGAGGATTTTATGGCCGTCGAAGTTCATCGAAAGCTGTTCACCGTCGGAGAGTACCATCGCATGCTTGAGAGCGGTATCCTTTCGGAAGATGATCGTGTCGAGCTAGTCGAAGGGGAGATCATAGAGATGGCTGCAAAAGGTAGTCGTCATGCCGCCTGCGTCAAACGCATTACTGACTTCTTCTACCGCCATGCCAGGCAAAGCGCGATTGTCAGCGTCCAAGACCCCATTCGTATCAGCGCCAACTCTGAATTGGAGCCTGACGTTGCTTTGCTGCGACTGCGCGATGATCTGTACGCAAACTCGCACCCCGAAGGCAACGATGTCCTGCTGGTTGTAGAGGTGTCCGATACCACGCTAGGATACGACCGTGGCGTGAAGCTAGGGCTGTATGCGCGAGCAAACATCCTTGAAGTATGGGTGGTTAACCTGCCTGGCGATATTATCGAAATCTATACTCAGCCTGAGGGGAGCAAGTACCAACTATCGAAGCAGGTCAGGCGTGGGGACTCGATCACGGCGCAAAATGTGCCGGATCTCACTATCGACGTTAACGCTCTTATCCCATAAGAGATTATTTGCCGTCTTTGACTTCATAGTGCGCGGACCTGGCGTGCGTTGAGCTGGCTTCTGTCGGGTACCATACTCGCTGGCCGGTTCTGGCATTCCACCAACACTTTGTCGCTCATGCTTGTCGTGGCTACTTCTCTCATCGGGCGCTCTTGGCGTACGCGTTCAGATTTGAGACGTAGGGGCACGGCGCTGACGTGCCCTGGTTGGGTTGGCATTGTCTGTTGCCCACCAGGGCACGTCAGCGCCGTGCCCCTACACGATTTTCTCCACCTCATATCTGAACTGGTACCTCTGAGCACACATTTGACACTTCGAACGGCAGTATGGTGTTCGAAGATCATACTGTGAGCCTCCCAGCACCGGCCATCTTCTGCGCTGCTTCTCAGCCCGTGACCAAGCTCCCGGCAGGAGTGACTAGTGCTTGCCGCCCATATTAGGAGAGGTTGCCTGCTGGACCCGCAACCCGCCGGAGCTAGTTCCACGTGAGCGCACAATGTAGAAAAAGGCGAGCAGTGATAGCAGATGGACGACAAGGGTGATGCCGGAGGCAAGCGGAGCCTGGAAGGAGTAGATGCTGTCCCAATCGCCGTGGAAATTGGGGTCCAGGCTTACCAGAGGGTAGAAGATCAAGGTCTGCACCAACTGGAGTATCCCGAACTGGTATAGCACAAGCCTCACTATGGGCTTGAGACTGCGCCAGTAGAAAGCCGAGGCTATGCCGCCGATTCCAAGCAGATAGCTGACGAAGTTGCCGGCGAGGGCCACGTACCAATCGAGCAGGGGGCTGTTGGAAGAGGGTATATATTCAACGTAGCCCCAGTAAACGAAATAGTGAAGGCCCAGCACGCTGCTGGCTGTGCTCCACGCGGCGAGCATGTGCCCGAACTCGTGGAGCAGCACACCAATGGGCACCAGCAGAAAGAAAGCCACCCCGCCTGCCAGGCGCTGGCCCACCGGACTGAGGTTATCGCTCCAGAACTCGCGCCAATGCCCGGCAAGTTGGTAGATGGTGGCAGCAGCGCCAAACAGATAGATAAACGACAGGGGCGTGAAGAGGTTGCTCACACCACCCAAGGTTATTTATCTCCAGTGGGGATCACTACCTCATAAATGAGGGTGCTGCTGGCGGGAATGTCGGTCCTCCGCCCTTCGCCCTGTGTCTGGTGGCTTGCATCTTCGGCCTGCGGGTGGCCGCCGGAGGTCGGAGTTGTAGGGCGGGCGTGAGCCTGGGCGTGTGCCTGGCTGGCCGTCCAGCGCTCGAGGTCCGCCTGGCTTGCCCAGCGGGTGACCGACACGTATTCGTGCTCGCCTTTGAGCAGCTCGAAACCCATAAAACCCTGCATATTGTCCACGGCTCCCATGCGATTCTCGAACCGCTCCTGGAGCCTGTTCCCTTCTTCAGCCGAGCCGACAGGGATACGTACCATTACGACTATCATCTCATGTTCCTCCATTGTTCGTTACTATTACATTATAGCAGTGCACGCGATATCGGTGCACGGGCGGGTGTGATATAGTGGCTTACCGACGACGCACGACCGTATTTACGACTTACCGCAGAGGGCGCAGAGGGCACCCCGCTCATGGGCGCAGAGTTACGCAGAGGCAATTTTGGTTTGCAGTTAAGAAACAATAAAAAAACCTCTGCGTAACTCTGCGAACTCTGCGCCTCTGCGGTGAGGTATCGTCTCGTAACTATTGCGGTTCAATTGGTTGTCTATCATCGGTCAGCTACATCCCTGTAACTCACCTCATTGTCCTTGCGTATATATGGCTGATGGAATTATGGCACGCACAATCGTGCGAACCGGGAGAGAGCAAATGAGCTATACCAGAGAAACCAAGGTAGGGGTGGGGCCGGCCCCACAGCAGATAAACGAGAACCTGGGTGGCGGCCCGCTCGCCAATGTTAGCGAGACACCCACCTATCAATTCACACAGACGGCGGCTAGCCAACTGAAACCGCGCTCAAGGTTAGAGAAGATAGGCTACTGGATTATCGTGCTGGCGGCTGTGGCGATTGTGCTCGTGCTCGCGGGCATCATTTTGCCGCCTATCGTCGGTGGGCTGATAACGGCCAGCTATATGGGCTTCTTCGTGGCGATGCTGACCCTGCTCAATCTGCGACGCCCTTCAGGCTGGGCTAACTCGGTCATGGGGCGGCGGGTCTTCCCGGTGCTCTCAAACACTCCTGACAACGAAGTGTGGCACCTGGCCGGCGTGAATGCCGTGCTGGCGGGCGTCTTCGCCTTCGCGTACTCTGTCGTCTCCACCTTCATCGGTGGCTTCCTGGGCGGGTTGATAGTAATTATCGCGTTCATCGCCCTGGGGATCTTCTATAACAGGGCTCGCAGGGTTGTCATTAAGCCCTAGTGGAACTTCATTGTAAATATATGAAAAAGAGCAAAAGGGCCGCTCGAGCGGCCCTTTTGCTCTTTTTCATATATTCACACGCTTTAGTTCTCTGCTCGCGCAATCATAGAGTGTGAAGGTAACAATCACTCTCCTGATATTAGCTCAAGCAGGTCGCTACCGTACTTATCAACGTGGCTGCGGCCCACTCCTTTGATCGCCAGGAACTCCTCAGCGTCCTGCGGCCTGGCGCGGGCTATGGCCCAAAGTGTCTTGTCGTGGAATATTACGTAGGGCGGTAGATTCTGGCGGTTGGCGACCACTCTGCGCCAGGCTCGCAGCCGCTCGAAGAGGTCGGCCTCTTCCGGCGTGGCCGGGAGCTCTTCCTCAGGCTCGGGCAGAGTGACCCGACTGAACGGGCGCTCCTGCCTCGGACCCGACCAATCGCGAGCCGGACGTTCTTCCTTCTGGGCTTTGGGCGGCTTTGGCTGGCGCTTTGATTTCAGCGTCACTAGGTCTCGCGGGACACCATCCTCGGCTTTGGGCGTGGGCCTTATTAGCTTCCACCCCTCTTCCGTCTCGTAGAAGCTGAGGTATCCCGCCTCAACCATTTCATCGATGGCCCGCTCGATGGATGACGCCATTGCGCCTTCCAGCGCGCCGAAATGCTGCACTCTGTCGGACCTGACGTTGCTACCCGCCGAGCCTGTGAGCGCCTTTATCAGGCTCGGCTTGCCCACGTTGAACGGGAAGCTGAGGAGGCATTCCAGGATGACCTGGCCGGGGTTGGCAGGCAGGTCGGGCGCTTCTTTGGTCTCGATGGCGGGACGCTCTTCGGGCGGCGCGCAGTGGTCGCAGCTTGATTTGCAGTCGCTGATCGTCTCGCCAAGATGGGCGGCAAGCATCCGGTGGCGGCACCGGTTGAGGGTGGCATATGCCATCATCTGGTCGATCTGGCGCTGCTGGGCAGCGTCCTGCAACATCAGCATCTTGTTGATGGCCCCTGCCACGTCCTGAGGCGGGCGCAAGCGCTCGATCACCGGGTCGCGCCTGTCACCCCGATAGGTTACCCAGCCCCGCTCCTGCCAGCTCAGGATCATTTGCTCCAAAACATCAGGCGTAAGGTCGCTTTGTCTGGCCAGCACCCCCAAGTCACGCCTGGTTGATTGACCTTGCGGCAAATAGGCGATGGCAAGGAAAGCCTTGAGCTGCGCGTCGTCCGCCTGCTGGCCTTCGGGCGTCAGCATCAGGTTGGCCGTGCGCGGCGCGTCGAAATGCCGCACGATCAGGCCGACCCGCTCAAGGAGGCTGATAGCGACGCGCACTGTGGTGCCATCGAATTGCTTGCCAAGCGCAGAGCTTGCCGACCTCTCCACATCGTCCAGGTTGACATAAGCTGCCGTGCCCTGAGGCACCTGCTTCGCCACTTCCTTATATATGGCGCGCAACTCATCGAGCTTCAACTGGCCCTGGCGCTTCCAGCGGGTGAGATTGCTTTTATCGCCTGCTGTCATGAAGAGCACGCAACGAGATGGTCGCCCGTCGCGGCCCGCGCGGCCCAATTCCTGTACGTAACCTTCCAGGCTGTCGGGCGGGCTGAAATGGACAATAAAGCGCACGTTGCTCTTATCGATGCCCATTCCGAAAGCGATCGTTGCCACGATCACACGCACACGATCGAGCATAAATCGCTCCTGGGTATCGGTTCGCTCATCGGAGGACATCCCCGCGTGATAATATGCGGCCTGCACGCCCGACCTCCGCAGCGCGGCGGCCAGTTGCTCGCAACTCTCGCGGCTGCGGGCATACACCACGCCTGGACCCTTTTCTTCCTTACAAATATCGAGCAAGCGCCGCAGCTTTTGCTCTTTATCGCCAAGCATTTCTACCTCGTAATAGAGGTTGGAGCGGAATACGCTGGCGACCACAGGCTGCAGCTCGCGACCAAGCTGCCCGGCGATCTCCACGCGCATCTCCGGCGTGGCAGTAGCGGTGAGCGCCAGCAGGGTCGGGTGGCCCAGCAAGGGAAGGCACTTGCCCAGGAAGAGGTAGTCAGGGCGGAAATCGTGCCCCCACATCGACACACAGTGCGCCTCGTCAACCACGAGGAGCGATATTTTCGCCCGCCTGAGGGCGTTCACGAAGGGCTGCTGGCGCAACCGCTCGGGAGCACAATATATGAGCTTGTATCGCCCGTCCAGGATTTCGGCCATCCGCTGGCTGAGGGCGTCAACGTCAAGGCTGGAGTTGATAAATGTGGTGCGCTCGTATACGTCGGCGGGCAGCGAGTTCGTACTGGTCCTTCATCAGAGCGATGAGGGGTGAGATTACAATAGTGGTGCCTGGCAGGAGCATAGCCGGGAACTGGTAGCAGAGCGACTTGCCCGCACCGGTGGGCATGACCGCAATGGTGTCCATCCCAGCCATCACCTGCGAAATGACCTGTTCCTGGCTACCCTGGAAGCCTTTATGGCCGAACAGGCGGATCAATTCCGCGTGCAGTTCTTCGGTCGTGTGGGTGACCTGTGCTTTGGATTCGAGAATGCTTGACATAATCTTAACTCTGTCGCTTTCAGTGATGCGAGACACCATCCAAGTTTACCATATTCGCTACCCGAAATCGCGAGGTTGCACGCTGCTGACTTTCGAGTATACAATCGGAAATGCAATAGGAACTCACTACGAATGTCTTCATTGCACGACCAGAGCCTCCTGGCAAGAGCCGGCCAAGTGCCGATCGCTATATGTCATACGGCTTCTCCAAAAATAAGTAGAAAAGAGAACGCTCATGGAAAACCACAAAGAGGGCTACAGCACAATTGACGGGTATATTGCCACCTTCCCTGAAGAGATACAGGCGATCCTTCAAGCAGTACGGGCCACCATCAAGGCGGCTGCGCCTGGTGCTGTGGAGCTGATAAGCTACCAGATGCCTGCCTTCGCTCTGCATGGGAATCTGGTCTATTTTGCAGCACGTAAGGATTACATCGGGTTTTATCCGACATCAAGCGGAATAGAGGCGTTCAAGGATGAGCTATCGAAGTACGAGGGCTCAAAGGGCGCTGTCAGATTCCCGATCAACCAGCCCATGCCGGTGGAGCTGATAAGCAGAATCGTTCAATTCAGGGTTAGCGAGAATCTCAAGAACGCTTCAGCAAAAGCAGATAAGAAGGCCTGAGCCCGCAGACGTGCGGCGCTTCAACAGGTTGAGCGGTGGTCCCCTCCCCGTCTGGTCTCTTTCTGCGGGCAGTGACGGTGCTGCGGACACCGCCCGATTGGAGTCGACACAAATTGGCCCAGCTTACAATTGCCCTTCTTCAAATGGTATCTAACGGCACCGACCAGGAGGCGAACCTGGCCAAGGGCGAGGCGTTTTGTCGCCGCGCTGCCGGGGTGGGCGCGGACATCGCGCTCTTCCCCGAGATGTGGAATATTGGCTACACCTTCTTCGATCCGGCACAGCCGGGTGCGGTTGAGGCGTGGGCGTCTCGGGCTGTCGGAGCCGGCGACCGCTTCTTAACTCATTTCTGCTCGCTGGCTCGCGAGCTGAAGATGGCAATCGCTCTTACTTACCTCGAAAAGTGGCCGGGTGGGCCTCGCAACTCTGTCTCGTTGATTAACAGGCACGGCGAGATCGCTATGACCTATGCGAAGGTGCACACCTGCGATTTCGACGTGGAGTGCGCGCTCACGCCGGGCGACGATTTCTATGTCTGCGAGCTCGACACAGCGGCAGGCCCGGTCAAGATTGGCGCCATGATTTGCTACGACCGCGAGTTCCCCGAAAGCGCACGGGTGCTCATGCTCAAGGGTGCTGAGATTATCCTTACACCCAATAGTTGCCCAATGGAGGCCAACAGGCTCGGCCAGTTCCGCGCCCGAGCCTACGAGAACATGGTGGGTGTGGCGCTGGCTAACTACGCGGCACCCGAGATCAACGGGCACTCCGTCGCCTACGACCCCATGGGTTTCGCCGGCGAAGACGGGCCTTCGCGCGACACCGTCGTCATCGAGGCCGGTGAGAACGAGGATATATACCTGGCTCGCTTCGACCTGGACCGCCTGAGGGAATACAGGCAGCGCGAGACCTGGGGCAACGCTTTCCGCAAGCCGCGAGCCTACAGCATTCTCGCGTCAATGGATGTTGAGCCGCCCTTTGTCAGGCCGCAAGACCGGCGGTAGGCCTGGCGGTTTGCAATAAGGGTAAAGCGGACAAGTAGTAGGGTGGACAGAACATGGTTTCAGGACTTTGGAGGGAATAAATAATTCACCACAGACCAAACTGCGAATAAAACAATAGCTCCTGCCGCGAAAATACCCCCAGGGACTCTCGCCCCTCCAGGAGGGGCTGGAATAAATAATATGAACACAAAGACTGCCCACGCCAAGATGAAACCGACGAGCACAGACCAAGGTATTCTGTCCGCACGCGAACGATTCTTTGGGTTCCTATTTCTAGCTGGCTTGTTGTCGCTCAACAAATCACCTTAAATTGGCTGGGAGTACCCTTGTCGTGGCGATGCTTGGTCTGTTGATGTAAATTTCGCGATACCAGCAGTATACGTGCCGAGCACCTCGTTCTTGAAGAATCTTGTGAAGATTGTTACAATGTACACAAGCAGCACGAGCCCTGGTGCTTCTATTTACTTCATCGCTTATCATGATTACTGCCAACTTTCCACACTTATCTGCAAATGGGCTGGCACCTGCATTTAATGGGGTTGAGCCTATCCCTACTACTAACCCTGACGCGTCTTTGCAGGGCGATGCCAAGGCACATTATGTGGCCAGTATGTTCTCACGCATCGCCCATCGCTACGACCTGATGAATGTCATAATGAGTCTGGGGCAGGATGGCGCATGGCGGCGTTACGTTGTGCGTAAGGCGCGACCGAAGCCGGGCGGGCTCGCCCTCGACGTAGCAACGGGCACGGGCCGCATCGCCCAGGAGATTGCCCGCTGCGGCACGCGAGCCATTGGCATTGATTTCACCCTCTCTATGATGGAGGAGGGGCGGTCAGATGGGGTCGGCGAGCACGAGCCTGTCTTTTTCGCGGGAGCCGATGCCCTTTGTCTCCCGTTTGACGACAACACTTTCGACTGTGTGACAACAGGCTTCGCAATGAGGAATGTAATCGACATTGAGAGAGCCTTCCGTGAGATGCAGCGGGTGGTCAAGCCGGGAGGGCGCGTGGTTTGCCTTGAAGTAGGACGCCCGCGTTATGCTGTCACACGCTTCTTTCATAGTATTTATACGCGCCGTATTGTGCCCTTACTGGGCAAAATAATTACCGGAGACAGCGACGCCTATACGTATCTGCCAAGCTCGATGGGCAAATATCCACCACCTCCAGAGATTGCGCGCATTATGCGGGCAGCCGGGTTGCGTCACGTGGAATGTAAGCAGCTAACCATGGGGGCTGTGGCAGTGCATGTGGGGAGTAAGAAATGAGGAATTACGAATGAGAATAGCGGGCTTCAGCCTAGAATATCTCATTTCGTAATTCGTAATTCGTAATTCCGAGAGGTGAAGACAATGGAGCGGCCTGTATCTGAGAGCTTGATAGACGATTTCAGCGACAGCGAGCATGAGCCTTCGGGGCCTGCGGGGCTGCGCGCTGACCTCGACCAGAACGGTATCCCCGACATTGTTATCCGCCGGTTGCCGATCTATGCCCGCAGCTTGCACTACCTGGCCGAGGCGGGAGTGGAAACCGTTTCGTCAGGCGAGCTTGGCCTCAGGTTGGGGGTGAGCGCCGCGCAGATCAGGCGTGATCTTTCGTACTTCGGCGAGTTCGGCAAGCAGGGCAAAGGGTATAACGTGGCCTACCTGCTGGAGCAAGTCAACGGCATTTTGCAGCTTGACCGCGAATGGCCTGTTGCGCTGGTGGGCCTGGGTCACCTGGGACGTGCGCTTTTGCACTACGAAGGTCTGAGCGAGCACGGCTTCCAGATAAACGCCCTCTTTGACCACAACCCCGACAAAGTCGGCCAGAAGATAGGCGACCTCACTATCCAGCCGATGTCTGCGATGAAAGCAGTGCTGGCGCGCCGTAGAATCAAGATGGCAATCATGGCCGTACCCGCAAGCGGCGCTCAGGACGCCGCGGAGGCTCTTGTGGCCGCCGGGGTTGGGGCGATACTCAATTACGCGCCGATCATCGTGCAGGTGCCCCCTCGGGTGAAGATCCGCCACATAGACCCCGTGGTCGCTCTTCAGAGCATGACGTATTACATAGAGGACAGCAGGGAAGGTGCAAAAGCATACGCGGGACGCAACGGCAACGGTAACGCCGGCAGCAAGGGGTCTCGCTTGAGCAAGCGAGTAGGGAAACGAGAAAAATCAGGCAATAATAGCGACAGCGTTTAGAGCTTGCCGGCCCAACTGCGGGTCGCCTTCAAATGAAACTGTTTTCTCTGCATCCCCCGGCCTGATCCCTTTTGTGAAGAGACGCCAGGCCGTATCCTGGTCGATGTCCACGCGCGCCTTCGGAGCGTCAGGTGCGCCTGCATATAGCGTCCACCCGGACCCTTCACGCACAAGTGACCAATCGCCACCCGCTTCACCTGATATATGGAGATGCACGGCGGTGCCCGGTGCCGCTTCGATATCGCGAAAAGCGGGAGGGAGAGCGAACACGAAAGCGGCCAGCACCGGCGCCATGAACTGGCGCTCGGTCAGGCCGGGCTTGCCGACCGCATCGCGGATGTGCTGCTGGTGAAGCCAGCGCTCGGTATACTCTCGTGCCACATCCAGCCATACCGGGGCGGAGCTAAGCCCGGCCCAGCTTACCGCTTCGCCGTACGCCGAGAGGTCCAGAGATGCAAAGTAATCGAACATCTGCGGCCCGCTGAAGGTGAGAAGGTCTATAATGACCCTTGGGCTCAGCCGTGTTGCGCCCTCCACCCACTCGTCGTTGATGCGATTGACCAGCGTGACGACGCTCTCACCACGATGCAAAGTGTCCCGAGGGGTATGAAAGTCGTCACGGCGCCTGGAGATGTTGCCCAGGTCACCGCCGAGTATATGCAGGGCAACATCTCTGACCGACCAGCCCGCGCAAACTGTCGGCTTCTCCCAGTCGCTCTCGGTCAGCTCGCGAAGCAAGTCGATAAGGGCCGCTCGTTCCTGCGGAAATAGATCGAGCACAAACACAGGCTCTGGTGGGCGCAAATTATGCTTCCTCGGAAAGGTCCGGGGCCAGGCCGTAATAGCTGCGCGCTTCGGCCACCACGAACAGCGAGCCGGTAATCAGTATCACCGGGTCGAAACCGTCATCTTTCTTGTAAGCGCCGGCCACTTCTTCTGCCCTGGCGAGGGCATCGTGTACGCTTTCCTTCAACTCTACTGTCAGACCAAGCGCCACGGCCCGGTGCGCCACCTCGCGTGGCTCGGCAGCCCGTGGGTGGCCTGATTTAGTCACAATCAGGCGCTCAATCTTAGGCCCCGAAACACCGTCGATCCAGGCCCTGATCTCTGCCAGGATACCGGCCACATCTTTATCGTTCGACATGCCCAGCACGGCGATTACGGTGCGCCCGGAGAAAAGATCGCTCATTGCCTGCCCCAGCGCGGCAATCGATTCGACGTTGTGCGCCCCATCACCGATCACTATGGGCCTACGGTGCAACACTTCCAGCCGGCCGGGCCAGATTACGTTCGAGAAGCCGCTCAGGATTGCAGTTGTGCTTATATCGATGCCTCGCTCCTGCAGAGTGCGCACAGCACCGAGCGCCACGGCGGCGTTCACCTGCTGGTGGTTGCCCAGGAGGGGTAGCTTGATGCGCAATTTCGCACCCGAAGTGCTGCGCTCAGACTCGAAGCCTACAGTGAACGCCTGGTAAACGGGTACACCCTCGTCGTCTGCCAGTACTTCAGGCAGATGGCCCGTGCCCACATACACCTCGCGCCCCACAATCACCAGCTCCGCCCGCTTGTCATCGGCGACGCTATTGATTACATGCATGGCTTCTTCTTGCTGCGGTGCGCTGACCACCTTGCCGTACGGCTTAATGATACCCGCTTTCTCAGCCGCGATTTTGGCGAGCGTATCGCCCAGCACTTGCATATGGTCCATACTGACAGCGGTTATCACCGAAACCAGGGGGTCGACCACGTTTACAGCGTCGAGCCTCCCCCCAGGCCCACCTCCAGCACAGCTAGCTCGACCTGCTGCTCTTGGAAATATGTGAAGGCTATAGCTGTGGCGAGCTCATAAGTGGTGGGCAGGAGGGTTGGGTCGCCCAGCGCCCTGATCCGCTCCACTACAGGCTCTATTTTCTCGACAATGCGAGCCATATCTTCGGGAGAGATCATGGCACCGTCCACGCGGATGCGCTCGCGGAAGGTGTGCAGGTGGGGCGAAGTATATAGCGCCGTGCGGTGACCAGCCTCGCGCAATATCGAGTCGAGCATGGCGGCCACCGAGCCTTTGCCCTTGGTCCCCGCGATAACAACGCTCTTGAAGCTATTCTGCGGACGCCCCAGCAGTCGCAGCAGGAGGCGCACCCGCTCCAGCTCATCCGCGCTCACGTCGCGATTGAGGCCCGGCACTTTCTCATAGTTGGTGAAAGTGTTGATATATTTATAGGCTTCCTGGTAGCGCATGGGTCCTCCTCGGACAAGCGTAAGGTCGATTGTAGAGTAGCAGCAAGAGGAGGGTTTGTCAATCGCAAGGCGATAACATCATATGAAGCAAGTAACTCGCCCAGCAGGCGAGTTACTTGCTTCATACATGGCGGGAGATCAAGGGCGTTTCGTGCGAAGCAGGTTGATGCCCGCGAACGCCGCGCCCACTCCCGCGGCGAGGAAGATGACGGCACCAACGTAGCTCACGAAGTCGCCGTTTTGCATCTGTGGCACGACGCTCATCCAGGCGAGCCAAAAATAGAGCGCTCCAACGATAATCAGTAACGGGCCGAAGAGGTATCTGCTAACCATAATACTCCTCCCAGATCTGCGCGGTACGAGCCCAATTATAGCATGACCAAGTTGTCAGTTGCCAGTTGTCAGTAGACCGGCGACCCCTGACCCTAGGTCGCTAGCCCCTAGCCGCGCCTAGTGCACCTTCAGCCAACCTATTAGGGAATGGAGGGATTTTTGGGGACACCCATGCCCCGGCAGGGGCGGTCCCCTGCACCCCTCTTTCCCTAACAGGTGTCATGATCCTGCACTAGCCGCTAGCCGCTGCCCACTATCTTACCGCTTGCCAGGCCGTCCTCATGGCCTTTAGGCGGAGAGCGAGTGAATGAGGGGCCAGTCGTTCAAGGCGCTTCCAGGCTCGCGGGCCTGACAGGCTATAGGCGGCCTGGAGGGCGTCGTCGGCAGCAAAATAGGCTATGTCCCTCGCCCAGGCGAGCATTCCGCGTGGCCCAAGCACGCGCATCGCGAGGCCCCCCACACCTGGGTAATGCCTCGCCGTGGTCAGCATGATACGAATATAATCGGCGAACGTGTAGCGGTCTTGCAGAAAGCGGGTGGTCCCGGCGGGGCCGACGTCGCTGAGGGCATGCGTGAAGTAGTTCATGATGCGGTTGACTGCGGCCGGATCGGAGCCGGGCCAGGGCTGCATGAAGCGGCTGAAGACCCAGGCCACGCGCAGGTTCGCCTGGTGCGGGCTGATGAGGCGCAGATGCTTCTCTTCCAGCAGATCGCGTTGCAGCGCGAAGTGCAGCAGCGCAGACACACGCCCAATATGGCGCACGAACGAGCCGAAGCCGCAGAACGTGAGCGGCGATTGACCTGCCGCCGAATCGCCCAGGCATAACAGGCCGCGGGCGGCTGTACGCCCGCTTCTGCCGTGCCTGGCCGGGATGTAGCCGAACAGCGGCTTTAGATGGCGAGCGCCTCCCTGCAACGGTTTGTAGGAGGGGAGCAGTGTGAAATATTGCTCGAAAAGACCCGAAAGGCTTTGCTTCTGTGCTTCTCGCCGGCCTGTACGGTCGTAGTAGAACAGATATACTGTTGTCTCTCCACCTTTGCCAGGGAAGGCTTCCCAAATGTACTGGCGATCTCCCTGCATAGGAGCCACGCTCACGAGCACATCGCCCGTTTCGCGGTCGAAGTCCATTCCCTCCATTACCGTGCCCACGGTGGGGCAGACCCCGTCGAAGGGAAGGCCACCGTTGAGGCTCATAGCTATAGGTGACACCGAGCCCATCGTGTCTATGGCCAGCCGGGCCCCGTAGAGCTCGGTACCGCGCGGACCGTCTAGCTCAAAGACGGAGGCAACCTGGCCTTTAGTGGCGATGTGAAGTCTGCAGAACGAGCGTTGTTCCAGGATCGACCCTCCGGCTTCGAGAAAACGCTTACGGGCAAGGTCCAGGAGAGCCTGGGCGTCCATGGACACATCGAGCACGCCTTCAGTGGCGAGTGGGCAGGCAGGAATACCGGTACCCTCGCTGTCGAACGAGATGATACCCCTCTTATAGCGAGCCGCAATAGCTGTGGCGATCTCATCGTGGGCGAAGATACCCCAGCGCTCCAGCGTGCCAAGCTCTCGTTCGGAAATGTTCCATTCGCGGTGTGCAGACCCCACGAGCTCACGGTCGAACACCATTACGCGAAGGCCCCGTTTCGCCAGCGCGACGCCCGCTACCAGGCCCAGCCCGCCGCCCGCAATTATGACGTCATACCGGGCCCCCACGCCGGTGGACGGCAAATCGCCCGCCGTGCCAACGTAACAAATCGGCTCAGCGCGATCTTCGTCTGTATTGAGCGCGATCCATTTGCGCTCCAGCTCAAAAATCGCCTTGAGAGCCCGATCGCCGCCGGACATCGAGGCAAAAGCTGCTGCAGTTTTGGGGCCTGGGCTCTGCGGCTCGTGGTTCGTATCTGTTATCAAGCTTGTATGTGACCCACCATAGTGCTGGTTTAGCCCACCAGTTAGGGAATGGAGAGATTTGGGGACACCCCCAAACCCCCGGCAGGGGAGCGCCCCTGCACCCCTCCGCCACCCGTAATCTTCCCGCCTTCGAGGAATATCGCGGCGAGCACAGGACTTTTCTCCTATTTTCTCCATTTTTGGCTCGAAAAATGCATCGAATGGGGTGGGACATGCGTCTTTAAAATTGTAGGCAGCGTTGCTGCGTGAGTATGGAGAAAATTGGCGACATCGAATTATATCAGAAGTATGAACTACCAAGGGCTGCTACATCTTTACGACTTAGGAGATTGCAGGGACACACCCTGGACTTAGTCTGGAAAATCCTTAGACCTCCCATCTCTCTACTTCTTCCTGGTGGTAGCTGTAAAGGTCATGCTTTCTCGCGAGAAAGGGTCATAGCACTATGCTGCAGCAAGTAGCGGACATGATCACAGCTAATATAGACGAGATAACGAGGCGGTGGGTTGAAGAGCTGCGCCGGTCCGAGCGTACGGAAATCCACAACCAACTGCTCACATCCGAGATCGTAACTAGCACCAAGGGAATGCTCGCAAGCCTGGCTGAGGCGCTCGCTATGCGCGAGACGCCGGACCATGAAAATGCGCCCATTATTACCCTGCCGAGGCTCTACCGCACCGGGTCGCTGTCGCTGGCTCCCAAAGTTGCACGCGGCACGGCGCCTCTCAACACGCCGCTGTCTCGAGCACAGAGCGCGGCCTCCGCGCATGGCGTCCTCAGGCATAACCAGAATTTCGAGATCCACGAAGTGGTGCTCGAGTACGTCAAGCTGCGCCAGGTGCTCTGGGAGCTTGTGCGTGCCGATGTGCCGCCCGACCAAACGGCAGAGCTGCTGCAAGTCATGCAATACCTGGATCGCCTGGTCGACGAGCTCATGCTCTGTACGGTCGAGCACTTCTACAGCGCATCAGTTCGCGACCTCGAAAAGCGAGCCCTGCGCGACCCACTTACGCAGCTATATAACAAGGAATATTTTGCCCAACGCCTGGGAGAAGAGTTGCGCAGGGCCATGCGCTCAGCAGAGCCTCTCACGGTTGCCATGATCGATATGGACCACCTGAAAGAGGTCAACGATACGTTTGGGCACCCGGCGGGCGATTCGGTGATTGTAGCGGTAGCCTCGGCGATACGCGATACATGCCGCCGGAGCGATATACCCTGCCGCTATGGGGGCGATGAATTCGCGGTGATCCTCCCCGAAACCGGCAAGGCACAGGCGCGAGTGTTTGCCGAGCGGATCATGCGCGCCTTGCATAACCTGACCGTGGTTATCCCTGCCAATGAAGGGCCGAAGCGTGCCGAGGACTATCAGACCGCCGGTAAGCTCGACCCATCCAGGTTGCCCGTCGTTACCCCTGTGCCGTCCCTCTCCGTGGGCCTCGCCACCTTCCCGGACGATGCTCGCAACCCTGAAACCCTGCTCGCCAGATCGGATGATGCCCTCTACCGGGCCAAACGCGAAGGCAGAAACAGAATCGCCTTTTAGGCCGGGGCTCGAAATCAAACATGAGTCATCCTGAATTTGGCATTCGTGACTGTCTCACGCATGTAAGTATCTAACGCCCCACCTCGCACGCGGGGATGGGCTTTCAAAATAATGGAAAAAGAGGGCAATGGGCGGCGCCGCCCATTGCCCTCTTTTCCCATTATTTTGAATATGAGCTTTCACGCTTGCCAAGCGTGACTCCAAAATTCGGGATAACTCATGTTTGATTGCTTTTCAAGGGCATCGATTTTGCGACTTACCTGGCGGAATTATTTTCGGGGAATGCTTATTGCAATAGTAGGATTCCTCGTACCAGGCGGGCGCAATCGCCCTGGCATAAAGTATGAAGAGCTGCACCTTGCGCTGGGGTTTTCCGGGCAAGGTAATTGATGAAAGGTAAATAAGGGTAATCAATGAGTGAAAATAATTCCGCTCCGGACGTTGAGAGCACGGATAAAGAACAAAAGCCCGAAACTGAGGGCAAAGCCGTCGGGCGCCAGGTCCATATCAACGTCGAATCGGTAGGCGTGCCGGTAGGGAGGATTGCGTTAGGCACAGCGGTGGTGCTGGGCGTGCTATTTCTTGCGTTCGTCGTTTACAGCTCGCTGAGCATACTGCTCCTCCTCTTTTTCGCCCTTCTTGTGGCAACGGCCATCGAGCCGATCGTAAACGTGCTGCGGCGCGGCCCGTTCAGCAGGAGCGCAGGGATCTTGATTGTCTACACAGGTCTCTTTATTGTGCTCGGCGTGATCGGCTACATTTTGGTCACTGTGTTCGTCTCTCAGCTCGGTGATGTGGGGAATTCTTTGCAAAAGAGTATCTCGGCGATGCAAAACGAGCGTGGGCACCATGGACAACAATTTTGTTAGACAAGAGCTGAGCAGTATGCTGAGCGCGGCGCAGAACCTCGCCAATTCCATTTTCGGAACCGGCGTGACAAGTACGGATCCAAAGGCGGCCACCACGACTGCGCTCACAGTGGCCGAGGTATTCTTCGGGATCGTCACTATATTTGTGGTGGCCTTCTACTGGCTGAGCGAGCGCACCCTTATCAAGAGAAGCTTGATGTCGTGGCTACCCACTTCACGTGCGAACCGTGTCAGGCGGGTGTGGGACGATATAGAGGTCAAGGTCGGCGGCTGGGTGCGCGGCCAGTTGACACTGATGCTAATAGTGGGCCTCTTGAGCGCCGTGGGCTATTTTGTACTGGGTGTGAGCTACTGGCCCGCACTGGCACTCTTCATCGGTATTGCCGAAGCGATCCCGCTGGTTGGACCTTATATCGGCACGGCCCCAGCCATCCTGGTGGCCCTTACCCAGCCGGGAAACGACGGTTTGCCTTCCCTTCTCGGGATGGGTGACTTCGGCAATCTGACGAGGGCGCTGGCGGTGGTAGTATTTGCCATAATCTTGCAGACGATTGAGGGAAACGTGCTGATACCCCGTATCATGAAAAACTCTGTTGGAATCAGCGCGCTTACGGTTATAATAAGCCTGTTGTTGGGTGGTACGCTGGCCGGGCTTGCGGGAGCACTGATCGCAGTGCCGGTGGCGGGGATGATACAGGTAATTCTGGCCGACTTCAAGGCCGCCAAGGAAAGCGACCAGGCACTTGCCGAAAAAACTGCCTCCGCTACCGAAACCCGCCTCGAGCAGGGCGAACTTGTTGTCGCCTACGGAACCGAAGGTACCACCAAAACTGTGGTAGAGTCGAAGACTTAGCAATTACGAATTACGAATTACGAATTACGAATGGACGAAAGTCTCGTAATTCAATTTCGTAATTCGTCCGGAATTCGTCAAGGGAGGTATTGATGGGAACGGGACAACAGTATGATGAGCGAATCGCGAGGGTGCGAACGCTTATGCAAGTGGCAGCGCTCGATTTTCTAGTTGTGGGACCGTCGGCAGACCTGACTTATTTGACCGGGGCACAGCTACGCGCCAGCGAGAGGCTCGGCGCACTCTTGCTGCCTCGCGAGGGACCGGGCACGTTTATCATCCCGGCTTTCGAGGCGGCCTCGCTGCCTCCCCTTCCCGGCGAGGTGATTGTGCGCACCTGGGGCGAGAGCGATAACCCCATTCGGCTTGCAGCGGGCATTATTGCCGAATCTGATACACGCTAAGCCTGGTGGGGCCAACATCACGATTGGCGTGGGCGAGCGGCTCTGGTCGGCCTATCTGCTCAGGTTGCAGTCTGAGCTGCCGAGGGCGGCATTCACCCCCGCCACCGCGGTGCTGTCGCAAGCACGCCTCTTGAAGACGCCAGGCGAGATCGAGCTACTCGTGAGGGCGGGCGCGATGGCCGATGCCGCATTTATGGAGATCATAAAGCAGCCGTTCGCGGGGCGCCGAGAGATGGAGGTATCACAGCAGTTCGGCAAGCTCCTTGAGGCCAGCGGGTTGTCGTAGCCGAGTTGCCCATCGTAGGATCCGGGCCGAACGGCGCTTCGCCGCACCACCACGCGAGCCAGCGAGTGATAGAGGCAGGCGATGCAGTGGTGCTAGATTTCTGGGGCAGCTACGAAGGCTACTACGCCGATTGCACGCGCACTGTGTGGGTGGGAAGCGCGCCGGCGGCAACTTCAGAAGAGATGAAAGTGTACAACACGGTGGCAGCTGCCCAGGAAGCGGGAGTGCAATCGGCCCGACCCGGCATGACCTGCCAGGCGCTCGATTCGGTGGCCCGCACCATTATCACCGAGGCGGGCTACGGCGACTATTTCACACATCGCCTGGGCCACGGCATCGGGCTGGACGGCCACGAGCCGCCCTACCTTGTACAGGGCAACGACACCGTATTGCAGAACGGCATGGCCTTCAGCGTCGAGCCGGGCATCTACCTTCCCGGCAGGTTCGGCGTCCGAATCGAGGACTCGGTTGCCCTGGTTGACGGTAAGTCCCTCCGGTTCAACAATACAGATCGTGGTGTGGTTGTTGTGGGATAGTGGAAATGTGATCATCGGCCTCAGCCCCGATGCCCCGCGAAGTAGGACAAACGCATCTAAATTGGCTCTAGGAAAGTGATATAATGGCGGCATCCCAGATGGGGAGTAGCGTTGGGAGTAGCCGTAATGGAAAGCCGACAGCGGTTATTGGAGCGGCTACGCACTTGTTCGCACAATTCAGCCCATAACTTCGCCGTCTTGCTGCCCAGCGCTATCAACCGCGTCCAATCCGCTTTGGCCAAGGGGACCGATTTATATGGAGTGCGTAGCAATGTATTCCGGGCAAGATTAGCAGACTGAAGTGAAATTGGGTTGCTTGGCGACTTCAGGGTGCTTGATTCGAACCATCAAGGAAAAGGAGGTGAAGCTACCGGAGAATTCTGATTGTACAGATGCATATCAACGTCACAGTGCGCGATGCGCCTGAATCCTGAGGAGAATACCTATGGACTTGCAATTAACTAATAAGATTGTCCTAATCACGGGTGCTGCCGGCGACATTGGACAGGGTATCGCCCGAACCTTTATTCGTGAAGGAGCGACTGTTATTGTGCATGGGCGACATCAAGATCAGATTGAGCCGCTTGCCAGCAATTTGCGGACGACGGGAGCAAAAGTCTTTGCTGTCGCGGGCGATCTGGCCTCCGACGAAAGCGCTCGTCGGATTGCCGAAGAAGCCTGCAACTATACCGGCGGCGTAGACATCTTGATCAATAACGCAGCGACTCATACGTACGGCAGCTGGCTCGATGATGCTCCAGCCGACATGTTGAAGCTGTACGATATAAATGTCGTGGGCGCGGCTCGCCTCGTTCAGCAACTTGTCCCACAGATGCGCGATCGTCACTGGGGACGCATCATCAACATCGGAAGCGCTGACGCCAGAGAGCCGCTCGCCTTCATGTCGGCCTACGCCTCGACCAAGGCAGCGCTCGTCAACCTCACAGTTGGGCTGGCGAAATCGCTGGCCAACACCGGGATCACGGTCAATACCGTCAGTCCGGGGATCGTAGCCACCGACGGCGTGAAGAGCTTCTACCAGGGACTTGCCGCCCGTTTCGGCTGGGGCAGCGAGTGGGAGGAAATTGAGAAGCACATCCTGGCCGAGGTGCTGCCCAACCCTACCGGCAGACTGGGTACAGTTCAGGAAGTCACCGATCTGATCGCCTTTCTAGCCAGCCCCCTTGCAGGTTACATCAATTCTGCCAACATTCGCATCGACGGCGGCAGCACCCACGCGACCAACTGAAAAGTGACCCACGCAAAGCAAAAGGTCGCCCGAACAGGCGACCTTATTCGATTCTACTGTGCACCCCGAACCAGTCGGGCGCGCACGTCCTGAAGAATGATGCAACTTTGCATCAGCTTTGCCTCGTGAAGTGGATAAAATTGACAGAACAAACGTTCCATGCTATGCTGGCGATTAGAACGAGCATGGGGCGTTTGCTATGGCTGAGGACAGGACTTACAGGCAAGGAGAGCTGTGGCGGCAAGGCGCGCAGCGGTGGGTGTTCCATGTGGATATGGACGCCTTCTTTGCGTCTGTTGAGCAGCACGACAATCCTCAACTGGCGGGACTGCCCGTTATAGTGGGCAATTCGCCCATGTCGATGGAGAAGCTGCGGGAGATAGGGGAAGCCGTCCGCAAGCTCGAGCACAGGCCGGAGTTTATCAAGGGTGTGCGGGGAGTGGTAGCATCTGCGTCTTATGAGGCGCGGGCCTTTGGCGTGCGCTCCGCTATGCCATTAGCGAAGGCGCTGGCGCTCTGCCCCGATGCGCTGGTGCTGGCGGGGCGGTTTGGGCGATACCGGGAGGTCGCCGAGCGACTGCGAGGCATCTGGGCCAACTTCAGCCCCCTTGTAGAACCGATGTCGCTGGATGAGGCTTACCTTGACATGACAGGCGCGGAACTGTCTGGCGGGCCGATACGCGAGATAGGCGAACGGCTCAAAGCGCGGATCAGGGAAGAGACAGGGCTCACAGCGTCGGTGGGCATCGGGTCGAGCAAGCTGATAGCGAAAGTGGCCTCCGACCTGGAGAAGCCTGACGGGTTTGTCGTGGTGGCGCACGGTGACGAGGCGCGCACGCTGGCACCTTTATCCGTGCGGGCTTTGCAGGGCATAGGGCCGCGCACCGGCACCGTATTGCAGGGCATGGGCATATTCACGATCGGGCAGCTTGCGGTGGCAAATCCAACTGTGCTCGCCCTTCATTTCGGGGCCGACAACGCAGCGAGCCTGTTGCGCCGGGCGGCAGGCATCGACGACAGCCGGGTTGAGCCGCCGGGCGACCCCAAATCTATCAGCAGGGAGACCACGCTGGCGGAGGACACGGGCAGCCTTACCGAGATGACCACGATCCTGCATGGGCTAGCGGACGAGGTAGCTTGGGCGCTACGGGAGGAAGGGCTGTCGGCGCGCTGTGTATATATCAAGCTGAGGCTGCTGCCAACGCGGCGCAAGTGGCAGCCTGGCGGCACAGGGTTCGGCAGGCTGATGACGAGGCAAGCTACGCTGCCTATGCCGACCGATCTTGCAAGTCTTGTATACGCTACCGCTCTGAGGCTGCTGGAAGGCACAGTTAAATCGACGGGGCTGGCCAATGGCAGCGAGGTCGTTCGTCTGCTCGGAGTGGGCACGGCGAGCCTGACTCATACGGCGGATATGGTGGGCCAGTTTCCGGGCCAACCTGGCTACATATCCCGAAAGCCTGAAATAGAAGCTGAACCGGCGGAAAAGCCGGAGCGAGAGCGCCAACTGAGCGCGAGCATCGACACCATACGCAAACGCTACGGCTTCGATTCAATTGCCAGTGCGACTTCAGCAAGGCGGCGGGATGGTGGGAGCGCAGACGAGTTGTGAGGGAGTATCGCTGGCAGGCGGATAGATGTGGAGTCGTTTCGAGGGGAACTACCTCCGCTCTCCTTTTTCATGCACGTGGCGGATCCGGCAGGTTCACGAAAGGTCGTAGGGGCAGCTCCGTCCTTCGTCCTCCGCTTTGTCATTCCGAGCGGAGCGAGGAATCACTATGGGGAGATGGCGCTTGGATCCAGGCATATTGCTGCCCTTAGTGATTCCTCGCTCCACTCGGAATGACAAGGCATGGTTGGCGCTCGATCCGGGCATATTGCTGCCCATCGTGACTCCGAGCGGAGCGAGGAATGACATGGCGGAGGACGAAGGACGGAGTTGGTGCTTTTCCTCCACCAATTTGGTTGGCGTAGCGCTCAGATGAACAGATCAAACCTGGCGCGCAGGGTTCCGACAAAGTCCGAGCTGGGATTAAACTGCTAACAATTGTGGAATTTTCCCCCTCTTCTGCTCGGGCCTGATATCATAAGTGCCTGGCACGGCTGTTGTCGCGGCATGGCGGGTTGTTCAACGTTCAGCCGCGAACGCATGGCTTAAAAGGTTGGCTTGATTGCGCGCTTTACCTCTATCTTACGACCGGCAGACTGTAACAACTGTTGGGGGTGGTTGGCGGCCTTTACGGGGGGCGATGCTGGCATACCCTCCGGTTGTATTGGTAATGTCGTTGTTGGCGATAGTGGCTCCGCAAAGGGCGGGTTGGTTGGCGGTGGCGCAGATTTTCGGGCTCTTTCTCTTCTTGCCACTCTTGCTGCTGGTGCCGTTCGCGTTTATGAGGCGAATGGTCGCGTTGCGCGTGGCGCTGCTCCTCTGCTTAGGCGTATTCTGGCTGCGATATATGCCGCCGGTCAACATGGAGGCCCGCTCGGCTGATTCCGGTGCTCCGCAAATCAGCGTGCTGACCTGGAACGTTTTCGCGGGGAACAGCCGTTATGACGAGATAGACCGGATGTTGGCCTCCAGGCCTGCGGATGTAGTGCTGCTGCAAGAAGCCGATTCGGACAGCGTAAATGTGAGCGCGCTTGCGAGCGTCTATCCGTACACTCTTTCCGAGCCCGACGATGCGCCCCCCGGTATGGTCTTTCTTAGCACCTTCCCGATTCTGGCGCATGGGATGTTAGACGGAGAGCGCACTTTGTGGGATATTCCGCGACTGCTCTGGGCGCGGCTGGACCTGGGAAATGGGCAGTCGGTGACGGTGGTTGGAGCTCACCCGATTTCGGCCTATACCGTGGGTGCCGGGTGTGCTCTGCCTTTATGTTATTCCCCCGGGTGGCGCGATAAGCAGATAGAGGCGATGCGCGACGATTTCATCTCGCCTATGCTGGACAGCGGTGATGCGATGATAGTTGCGGGCGATTTCAATATTACGGAGCGCGAGCCTGGTTATTCGGACCTGTCGCGCGGACTGACCGATAGCTGGAAAGCGGTTGGATTGGGTTTCGGCACGACCTGGCGGCCTGAGCTCATGATGGGGCAGGAGTTAGGGTTGCTCAGGATCGATTATCTCTTTGCCAGCGCGAATGTGAGGCCCCTCAGCATGTCGGTGGATTGTGCTCCACGAGGGAGCGATCATTGCGTGGTGATGGGGAGGTTTGAGACGGGGAAGTGAAATGTTCCACTTTTCTACTGCTAACATCGAGATGTATGAGCAAAACGTTAATCATTATGTAATGCCTGTAATAAGGGATTGCTTGCGGACGTATCCTAATTATAGTACAATCATCTACACAGATTAGTGCCTGTAACTCTGGTTTCTGCCGCATTCATACATATGACCAAGGAGTTTTATGAAGACTTAGGGCCGTCGTGACAGGGGTATGGTTGCCCAAAACTCCGACCGTGTACCCGTCACTAATAGCAATAACGATGTCGTGGGCGGCGAGCTATCCGACGTTGAGGAGATAGGCGATTCGAGCCCCGACAATGGGGCGGAGTTCATCTCGAACAGAGTGGGAGCGGCACACCTGTTGCTTCCACAGAGGGTCTGGACAACGGCGCAAGCGGTCATGTTGAGAGCGCCGAGGGCGCTAACGGCGAGTATGACAGCGGCAGCGGATTAGCCGGTGGCAACGGTACAGGCAACGGCCATGTGAACGGTAATGGTGTCACCGCAGCAAGATCGCGCACCGTTGTCAACCTTCGCAGGCGTAAGGCGATAACCCTTCCGGACGACGAGCCTGAAGAAGTCGAGCAAGTTGCGTCGCCACCATCTCCACCTCCGCCTTCCGCGCCCACGCGTGCGGCTGCAGGTCCTGTGAACGGGGTAGCTTTGCCTCCCAGGTCCAAAGGGCGGACCTCGGACGACGTGCGACCTGCAACGTCTGCCGGTAACGGCGTCGTGCTCCCTCCCAGGCCCAAAACTTCCAGACAACCGGTAGCTTCAGCTCCTGTTGCATCGGCTGCATCTGCGCCCGCGCCGCGACCGAAAGAGCCGCTGATGACGCAGGCATTCCGCTTGATCGTCACTTACGAGAATCTGATCTTCCTGGTCATCTTTGCGCTTGCGATTGTTACGCGCTTCTGGGACGTGGGCGATCGAGGTATACATCACGACGAAAGTCTGCACTCGGTCTACTCGCGTAACCTTTATATCGGGAACGGCTACACCCACGACCCGATGATGCACGGGCCGTTGCAGTTCAACTTTATTGCGGTCATGTTCTGGCTCTTCGGCACATCAGATACCACCACGCGCTTCGCTTCGGTGATTTGCGGCATCTTCGTGGTGATGTCCCCCTTCTTCTTGCGTAAGCAGTTGGGACGTTGGCCCGCTCTGATAGCCTCATTTCTCTTCCTTGTCTCTCCTACGATCCTCTATTTCAGCCGCATGGCTCGCGAAGACTCGGTCTACTCGGGCATGGAAATGCTGATGATCGTGGGATTGTGGCGCTTCGTATCCACGCGTAAGCCCGCGGACTTCTTCGTATTCATGGCAGGCTTGTCGCTGATGTTCACCATCAAGGAGACGGCCTACCTGACTTTCGCTGTGCTCGCTGTCTTCTTTGGAGTGATGTTCGCCCTGCAGGCCGGATACGCGATACTTGGCGCTCTGATAGGGTATGGCGGGCTGATGGGGGTGTTCTACCTCTATATCAGTGGCAAGATGAAGAGCGGCCAGATTTCGAAGCTGCCCGACATCCCGGCAACCAGCCCCGACTACAACACGATCATGGCCTTTGTGAATAGCCTGTTCGCACACCCCCTGGTGCAGGGAGCAATCGCCATAACGGTGATATTCCTGGTCGTGCTGACGGCGCTATTTTTCACACAAAGGCGCAAGGTAGTCGCCCGGGAAGCAGTGGTCGCAGAGCCCGTTGTGCGGCGACGTCCGGTGCAGACCGCAGATGGCACGGTGGTCGTGCCGGTGAGGAGCGCAGGACTCTCCGAGCCGCAGGGCCCGTCCTTCAGCGCATGTGGAGCTAGCGAAACGGCTCCCGTCGTGGCCAATGGCAAAGTGGACTCCCCTAACGGCCATGTTGAAGGAGAGATCGCCGGTTCGCCCAACGGCAAAGAGGGTCAATTGGCGGACATGGACCAGGACGCAGAGCGGATGGAAGCCACCGAGGTGTGGGACCCCAAGCGGCTCGATCCAAAGCCCGGGTCGTTCCTGGGACGCTACCAGCCAGGCTCGATACCTTACCTGGTGGGCTCGCTATTCTCGCGACCTACGGTGATTTTGATAGGAGTAATAATCGCATCGGCGATATTCATCGTCCTGTACAGTGTATTCTTTACAGACCTGCCTCGCGGCATACTTTCGGGCATGTTCGCTTCGCTGGGCTACTGGATGGCGCAGCAAGGCGTGGCTCGCGGCGACCAGCCGTGGTACTACTATCTCCTGATTATTCCCCTCTACGAGCCCATAGCGGTCTTCTTCAGCCTGGTGGCGACCGTCTTCTTCTCGGTGAAGGGCATACGTGCCCTGCTGAGGAGGCGCGGGACCCGGGCCGAAACCGGCCAACCAGGCCTGAGCTGGTTCAATATCGACAGGTCGGTGCCGTTCGCAAAGTTCAGTGTGCTGCTGCCGGCATTCCTGATCTGGTGGTGTGGGGCGGCGCTCGTGCTCTATAGCTGGGCGGGAGAGAAGATGCCCTGGCTGACCATACACCTTGTGCGGCCCGCCATCTTGCTTGCCTCGCTCTTCCTCGGGGCTCTGCTGGCTTCGATCATCACAAGGCGGCAGGAGAGGCTGGCTTATGCTGCCGAGTATGGCTATGGTAACGGCTATGCCTATGGCACAGGGGATACGGTGCCCACTTGCCGGAGATTCCTGCCATTCCTCAGCGCAGGCCGAGCTCGGCACCGCCCGTACCACAGAGAAGACGGTTTGAGGTCGCGCAGGCATACGCGGCACCTCCTCCGCGCAGACGCGCTGTTATGAGCGGGGTGCCCTCTGGGCCGCGAACTATTGCCCAATTCCAGCCGCGAGAGCAGGAGCCGCCCTGGATTTCCTGGAACCGGCCAGAATCGCTGTTCCCTGTGTTCTCGTTCCTGGTAGCTCTCACGCTGCTGACATTCGCATGGGCCTTGAAGATGAACTGGGCCACCAAGACCGACATGTCGCAGTGGGGCCTGACCTGGATTTACCCCGCCCTCATGGTGATACTGATAGTGGCTTACTCGGTGTGGCTTGGGCCGTCACGTGCCCTTCGTTACGCTTGCAGTGGGCATCTTCGCGATGTTCTTCGTTTACGAATTCAAGTCGGCCACGGCGCTGGCATACCAGCACCCGGATGTACCGATCGAGATGGCTACTTACGTGCAGACTTCTCCCGACGTGACGCGCACCGTAAAGGAGCTGAACGATTACTCTAACTACGCGACCGGCGGCACCAACCTGAAGGTCATATACGACAGCTTCACGTCGTGGCCCTTCGAGTGGTACCTGGCCGACTACAAGAACAAGCAATTCATAGGCGATGGAGCCTTGCCGGTCGACTTTAACCCGCCTCCCCCGGTGATGCTTCCTCGAGTATGCCAAGCACAACAACGATCCCAAGCTGAGCGATTACGTAGTGCAGCGATACGCGATGCGCTGGTGGTTCCCGGAGGAAACGTACAAACCGAACTTCATACCGGGGTTGGACTACCATAGCTCGCCCGCGATGAGCCAGATTGGCGCAGCGATCAACAGCACTGTAGCATCGGTGACCGACCCTGGCAGGATGTCGACCCTGTGGCAGTATTTGCTCTTCCGCAAGCTGCCCGATCCGCTCGGCTCCGAAGATATGGTGGTGGCGATACGCAGAGATATTGCCCAGCAATGGCATTACCTGCAGTACCAGCCCCCGTCATAAACGATCCTCCACCCGTGGTGGGCAGTCCGCCACCCATGACCGACGATATTACGTACAACAAGTAGCTTGACCAAGTTGTCAGTTGTCAGTTGTCGGTTGTCAGTAGACGACCGACCGCCGATAGCTGAAAGCTACGGTCTACTGACAACCGACAACTGACAACTGACAACTACGTGAGATAGGAGACTATGGACAATCGCCGTATGAGTGCTCGCGCCGAAGCAGGCGCTTCCCGAACCGGGCGGATGGCACAATCGCAGGCTACCAGCGTACAATTCCTGGACAGGGCCTTCGAATTGACCCGCACCAACTGGGAGATTATTATTTTTGCCGGCATCATGGTGCTGGCAATTGCCACTCGTCTGTGGGACTTGATGCCCCGCGCTATGCACCACGACGAGAGCATACACGCCTACTTCTCGAATTACTATCTCCATACCGGCTCTTACACGACCACGCCAGGCTTCGGCGGTGGGTACGACCCGACTTACCACGGGCCATTCCTGTACACCGTCACGGCTTTCAGCTTCCTGCTTTTTGGCACAACGGAAGCTACCGCTCGCCTGATGCCCGCTATCTTCGGCATCATACTGATCGGTTTGTGCTGGCTGTTGCGGCCTTTCATCGGCAGGGTTGGGGCGTTAGTGGCGGCAGCGCTGGTCCTTCTCTCGCCGAGCATCACCTATTACTCGCGGGCGCTGCGGCACGACATCTTCGCGCTGACGGGCCTGTTCCTGCTCTTCATCAGCATACTCTGGTTCTTGAGGACACACCAGGCACGGTGGGTCTACCTGGGGTCGCTGGGCCTGATTGTGGCCTACGCCAGCCACGAATTGACTTTCATTGTGGTGTTCATCTTTGTAGCGTACCTGGCTATCGCGGCCTTTGCTTTCAACGCTTTCTCGGGCAGCAGATCGAGGTATGCGAGCCGCCGGCCCAGTAACTACGAAGAGGACGTGAACCCGGTGCGGGGGGCTCTTACCAGCCTCTGGTGGTCGCAGAAATGGGTGCTGGTGGGCGGAATTTTGATCTTCGCCGGCATCTACACCGTACTCTTCACCAATTTTCTGACAAATCCGAGCCTGCTCCTATCGGGTATCGTCAACGGGTTGCAATACTGGTTCTTGCAGCATAGCGTGGCACGAGGCGACCAGCCGCTCTTCTACTATTTGCTGCTCATGCCGATCTACGAACCCCTGGCACTTTTTGCGGGCCTGGGCACCGTGATCTATATGCTGGTCAAGTGGATCAAAGGCGAGGGCGACACAGCGATCAGCACTGATAGCGTGGACGTGGTCTCTCCCACCAGCGACGAGCTTGTGGAAGACACTTACGGCAATCCTCTCCCCAGCATGGGCGCGATGCGCGGGCTGACGCTCGGGCTTCCTGACCTTCTGGTCTTTCGGGGCCTTTATAGCCTTCTCGCTTGCGGGCGAGAAGATGCCCTGGCTGAACATGCAGATCGCATTGCCTTTCAGCATACTGGCGGCTGCGGGCCTGGGCTCGCTGCTTGCCAACATGGAATGGCGCGAGGTGCGCAAGGGCGGTGGGCTCTTCCTGGGCGTGGGGGTGATCCTCTTCATCTTCTCGGCCTTCATGCTCGTAACCTATCTGAACGGCTCGATGCCCAAACCTGCCAGCGATCCGGGGGGCCTTCAGAACGGCATTCGCGGCGTGCTGCTTTTCATCTTTACACTCGGGTTGCTCGCGCTGTGCGGTTGGCTGGCTTACAAGATGCTGCCGGGGCGCGCTATCAAGCTGATAGGATTCACTTTTGTGCTGGTGCTCCTCGGCTACGGCATTCGCTCGACGATGCTGTCCAGTTACCAGCATAGCGATACGCCCACCGAGATGCTTATATATACGCAGTCGGCTCCTGACACGGTGATCGTGTCGGACCTGGTGAAAAGACTTTCGCGTGACGAGACATCGTTCGATGCGGACCGCAACGCGCAGGACGTGACGGGCGGGAACGACCTCACTATCGCGCTGGACCAGAACGACGCGGTCGAATGGCCTTTCGACTGGTATTTCCGCGATATGACCAAGCTTTCGTACTTCAACCTTGAGACGGCACAGGATAAGACGGTCAACCTGGCTCCAAACACCGCCGTGATTATCACCTCGGAAGCCACCGAGAACGAGCCGACCTTCCAGAGCTTCATTAAGGATAAATACAGCACCAACAAGTACGTGCTGAACTGGTGGTTCCCAGAGATCGGCACCTACAAAGACAATAACAATCAGGGCGACATCGGGATGGCGATAAAGTGGCTGATGAGCAACGGGATGAAGTACATACTGTACCGCGACCCCGGCCTGCCGCTCGGCTCCAGGAACTTCTACCTGCACGTCCGTAACGACCTGGCGAGCAAGACAGGCCTGGCCGCTGTGCCCGCCGGCACCCAGGCAGCCAACCCTACAACTCCTAACCCCACCGGGACTAACTACGGGATGCTCGATCTCGCGCCCACGGGCACGCAGGGCGGTCAGTTCAATCTGCCGCGTGGCATTACGGTGGGCCCGATGGCAGCTTCTACGTGGTGGACACGGCTAATATGCGGGTGCAGAAGTTCGACTCGAGCGGCAAATTCGTTTCGATCGTCGGAAGCGGTAAAGGCACCGATAACGGCCAGTTCAACCCCTTCTCGGATACGGCCACGGGCACCGGGCCCGGCGGTATCGCCGTGGACAAGCAGGGCAATATCTACGTGGCGGACACCTGGAACCACCGCATCCAGAAGTTTGAATTCGACAGGCAAGTTCGTCGTGGCCTGGGGAGCCTTCATCAACCTGAGCGACCCGGCGAGCGCGAGTGACACCGATCCCAACGACAAGTTCTACGGGCCGCGTGGGGTCGCGGTCGGCCCCGACGGCAATGTCTATGTCACCGATACGGGCAACAAACGTGTGGTGATCTTTACACCAGACGGCAAGTACGTGAGGCAGATTTCAAGCAATGTCACGCCGGATAAGACGACCCAGAATTACCCCTACAACCAGCAGGGCGAGATGAACGAGCCTGTGGGAGTAGTGGTTGGCCCGGACGGCAGTGTCTATGTGGCCAACTCGCTGAACAATCGCATCCAGAAGTTCGACTCGACCGGCAAGCCGGTAGCCATGTGGACCATACCGGCCGGAGGCTGGGCTGCCGGATCTTACCTGGAGCCGTTCCTGGCCATGGATAGCAAGGGCGACGTGTACGCCACCGAGCCTACAGGCGCAAAAGTTGTCGAGTTCGGCCCAGACGGTAAAGTGCTGGGCGAGAAGGCGACCAGCCCCAACAACGTCACCCTCAAGAACCCCACAGGAATCACAGTCGCCGCCGACGGCAGCGTCTACGTGGTGGACACCGGCGCGAACGGCGTAGTGAAGATGGGCACGATACCGTGACGGCTAGTGCTGCAACTATCTTCCTAACATGATATTCTGATGCGGTATGCATCATAGGGGGCGCTGATAAAGCGCCCCTTAGTGGTTAAGACGAGTGGATTTCCTGGTGTAATTTACCCGCGTCCCAGGAGTGCTTATGATTAGTGGCGATAGCATCCAGGATCAGAGCGGAATCTTCGCTCCTACGACCACGGCCAGCCAGTGGCGTCTTATCTGGCAGGGCTTCCGCAAGCAGCGCCTTGGGATGATGGGCTTGTTAGTTCTCCTGCTCATGCTGTTGGTGGTTATTCTTGGTCCTGTATTTTTCCCTAATCCCTATCCGTCTGTGAACCTTGACTATACGATGTGGAACGCTCCGGTGGGAAAGGTGGTCCCTGCCGATGGCCACATATTCTTGCTCGGCTCGGATAGGCTGGGGCGAGATTACCTGGCTTTGTTGCTCAAGGCAAGCCAGTTCACTCTTCTTGTTGCCTTTCTGCCTGCCATACTTATTCTCGTTATCGGGTTCTCACTTGGAGCGGTGGCCGGCTATTTTGGCGGGTGGCTCGATAACGTGCTGATGCAAGTAACAGACTTCTTACTTACTCTCCCACTTCTTCCGGCTTGTATTATTGCGGTCGGACTTCTCGAGGTTACTCCTCCCTTTTCGGAGATTACACCTGACTGGGTAAAGATCCTACTTGCGCTTATTACGGCATTCACATTTTTCGGCTGGATGGGAGTTTGCCGGTTGGTGCGCGCCCTTGTGTTATCGCTGCGTACTGAAAACTTTGTGGAGGCGGCGCACGCTTTGGGAGCGAGCACGCCACGTATTTTGTTCCGCCATCTGCTTCCGAACATCAGCACAGCATTGTTTGTGGCGGGCACATTGGCTGTCGGTGATTTTGCTGTGCTGGAAACCATATTGGCGTACTTTGGGCTTGGCATCCACGACCCCGCTGATACATCCATCAGTTCCCTGGGAACGCTATTAGCGGGTAACAGCGACATGGTTTGGTTCGTTACCGATTTCAACCCATTTAGCGATATAAGAGGCTATCTGATAATCTTCCCTATCGTATTCTTAGCTATTATCGTGATCGCAATTAATTTCATAGGCGACGCTTTGCGCGAGGTGCTCGACCCTCGCTCCTACGCTTGAGGGCAGTCGCAACCTTGCTATTCTGATTCATCTCTGCAGGAGCGTAGCCAATGATCACTTATCTGGTACGGCGCATTTTCCAAAGTGTTGTCTTTATCTTCGCAGCGAGTTGCATGATATATACGCTACTGGTAATGCTCGTGCCTAATAGTCCGATCCAGCAGTATGCCCGGGTAAAGCAGCTTGGCTACATAACCCGCGCTGACGTTCCTGACGATCCCAGTTATTCTGTTGAGGCCCTCAACGAGCAATACAAACTCGACAAACCCTGGCCTCTCAACTATATTGTCTGGCTGTTTGATCCAAGCGAAACCACCTTCACCAGCTACAACAGCCAGAACATCAAGGTTACGCTGCCGAAGGGGATCGACATTGAGATTGGCAACCTGAGCATTCGCGGATCGGGTATGCTAACAGGCGATTTCGGGCAGGAGCCGAATGAATTCATCAGTAACATAATTGCTGACCGCTGGCCCAATAGCCTCTTCTTGTTTCTAATGGCACTCATAGCAACACTCGTGGTCGGTATACCTCTCGGCATCATAGGTGCTGTACGGAAAGGGAGCATGCTGGACCATGCTCTGACAGTTTTCTCGCTTGGTGGCATCTCGATACCACCATATGCGCTCAGTTACTTCCTGATTATCTTTTTGGCTCTTGGCTTTAAAGTCTTCACGACCGCACCGGTTGGGAGTGGATCCCCTGGTTACCAGCGGGTGGCTTTAGCTCGGGCAGCATATGGGAGCGAGCATATTATGCAATTCTCCCAGCCACAGCACTGGCTATCCCCCAGATAGCGCGAATCGCAAGACATACTCGCTTTGCCCTGCTTGACGTACTACAGAAGGACTATATTCGGACAGCCCGTGCGAAGGGGCTTGGTCTTCGCGCTGTGGTTGTCAAGCACGCGTTGCGCAATAGCCTCGTACCCATCATCGCCCAGGCGGCTCTGTTCATACCACTTTACGTTTCTGCTGCCGCTCCTGTTGAGAACGCCTTTGCATATAGCGGGCTGGGTAGAGAGTTCTATCAAGCCGTAGGCGGTTGCATATTCAACCCAAACCTTCTTACCACCGAGCCGTCACCCTGCCCAGCGAAATTCGAATTTGGATTGGATACCCCGCTGGTCCTAACTCTTCTGTTGATTATGGTCGTGTTCATAGCATTCTCAGCATTGTTGGCAGATATCTTGTATGTCATCGTCGATCCCAGGATCCGCTACGAAGCGAGAGGAAAGTTGGGCTAAGTTGGTATTCGCGATGCCTAGCTGCTAAAATAGGTGGCGTATTCAAGGCATGCGGCTCCCGAAATCAACTTGCACTCCGGTTCCGGTACGACTATCAAGTTTCCCTCTCGACATATCACCCGTAATTTACTCCTGATCTGGCTGGCATTGCTGCTGGTTTTGCCGGTGGCGGCATATTTGCTTGCCGGCGAGACCGAGGTAGTTATCGGCAATCAGGGCGGGACGGTGTGGGCGGAAGTGCACGGCACAAGGTTGGACGTGCCTGCTGATGGCTGGGACTCGAGCCAGGCAAGCCGCCTGAAGCTGCCCGATTTGTCGAAACTGGTTGTCGCGCCGCCCTCAAGCTCACAATACTGGCAGGCTGCCCAGCCTGATATATCCTCGGCAATCGGTGTCGTGGGCGAGTGGCTGCAGCTGGTACGTCCCCCTGCTCAATGGACCTCGGCCCAGATTGGCAGGCGATGGTACCGCGACCTACCGGCTCAAGGGCGGACAGGGCGCTCGAGCTGGTGCCGCTCGACGATGGTAAAGGTAACGGGCTTGTGCTACAGCTTCGGCCCGAGCGGGCGGCATTTGCATGGTGGACGCTCGTGGACGGACAGCCGGGCAGCCAGCTTGCAGGCGCCAATTATCGCCCTTCCGGCTGGGTGTCAGTGGGAGACGTGCTGGCAGAGGTTGCCCTGGTAGGGTGGGCCGCCAGCCTGATGGGCCTGATTGCTCTGTTGGTCGGGAGGCTGGTCGGAATGCGGAATCCGGAATTCGGAATTCGGAATAATGACGAAGGACGAACTGCAACGACCAATCGGCGACCAGCCGAACAAACCGCATTCCGCATTCCGCATTCCGCATTCCGTATTCCGCACGCTTCCGTCGCCTTTGTGCTGTTCCTGGGGGGGACTGTGCTGGCTTCGGTGGTCTGCCTCGCGGTGCTGGATGGCATACCACACGTGCAAGACGAAGTTTCTTATCTCTTTCAGGGGAAGATATTTGCGCTGTTGCACTTCTGGGTTCCCGAGCCTCCGGCGCCTGAGTTCTTTCAGAGCGGGTTCATCGAGAGGCTTGACGGGCGGTGGTTCTCCAAGTACCCGCCGGGCTATCCACTCTTGCTGGTACCGGCACTCTGGGCGGGGGTGCCCTGGCTGGTCAATGCGTTGAGCAGTGGCGTGTCGCTCGCTCTCATTTATCTGTCGGGCTTGAAGATGTTCGGGAAGCATACTGCCGCCTGGGCGGCCATTACGGGGCTGGTATCGCCGTGGGTGCTGTTTATGTCGGCCTCGTACATGTCGCACCCTACGACCATGATGTGGGCGGCACTCTTTCTCTACTCGATGATCGGAGATCAGGATAGGACACGAGCGAGTGGGGTCGCGTCTTTTCGGCCCGGCTTCCGTCTGGGGGTTGGTGGGTGGCTTCGCCATCGGGATGGCCTTCATCACGCGTGAGTGGACCGCCCTTGGCATTGGGTTGGGCGGGGCGGTATGGGGAGTGTGGGATATATTGTCCAGCCGTGCGAAGCTGCGCACGCTCGTTTCATATGCGTTTGTGGTAGTGGGGTTTTTGCCACCGCTCTTTTTCTTGCTCTACGAGAATTATGTTTTGACAGGCGATTTCTTCAGGCTGGCCCAGGATCTGGTGGGCTCATATGATACTCCCGGGATTCGGGCCGGGGCACGGCAGCGTAGCGGGGCATACTCCCTCTCTTGGTGTCTACAACGGGCTGGTATATCTGCGGACGCTGGCCACCGTGTTCAACGGGTGGCCGGCGCCCTTTGCTCTGGCTCCAATCTTACTGGGATTCTTTGCGTGGATTGGAGGACGAAGGACGAAGGACGAAGGACGGACGACCGACGACGGAGAACCGAAGAGATCAGAGACCACTACTGAGGATGGGGACAATCCGCAATCCGATGAAAGTTCCGCAATCGGGCACCCTGGCCTGGGACGCGCTGTTGTGGCTGCCGCTGGCAGGGCTGATCGTGGCCTATTTCTTCTGGTGGTCGAGCACCACTATTTATGGGCCTCGCTACTGGTACGAGGGGATGCCCTTTATCCTATTGATAGCAGGGCGAGGGCTGGATCTGTTGGGAAGGGTGGCGGCGCAAGCGTTGACCGGGGTTTGGGCGGCGTGGTCGCGATGGTTGGTGCCGGGAGGATTGTTTGCTCTGTTCACTCTATATGCGTTGACGCAAACGCTGCCTGCCCAGGCGCATTTTTACACCGACTACAACGACATAAGCGTGGAAGTCCGTCCAGCAGGTCGAGAACGCTCATCTGAAGAACGCTGTGGTGTTCGTCGCGCTGGTGCAATCAAGACCCGACCGGGATTACGGCAAAGTATTCTTCGCGAACGATCCACTTCTGCAGGGCGACGTGGTCTATGCAAGAGACATGGGGCGCGCCAACAATCTGTATCTGGTTAGCAGGCTGCCCGGGCGTGTGCCCTATTATCTCCCGCTCGAAGGCCCTCCCGTGCCGGGGGTCGGGCCATGACCTCTAACTACCTCCGCTCGATCTTGGTAGCGTAGGCGGCCAGGGTGGCGCCTCGACGAAGGGCGGCAATGAACGGGGCGTAGAGGACGCTAAGCCCTGCCAGTGGTATCGCTAACAGAAGAGCAAGCACGCTTTGCAAGAGGAGATTTTCTTCGCGTCCGTCTGTGCTCACTACTTTGGCGGAACGAGTCCTGAGGAGGTTATAGAGGAGGTTGTGTCTCAAACCCAGCTTGTTTTGGACCGTCTGGACGAAGCTAAAGAAGTCGTATTCGGAGGAGAAGAAGTTGATGTCGGTAATAGGGAGGCCGGCTTCGCCCAGCATCCTCCCGAGCGTTTTGGGCGTAAAATGAGTGAGATGGCGAGGCACGTCAAGATGGAACCAGTGGTCGCGGCTCCACTGCGCTTCCCAGCTCCCGAAGTTGGGCACAGCCACAAGCAGCGTGCCCCCCGGTTTGAGGATGCGGGCCACCTCGCGCACCATGTCACGAGGCGACTGGACATGTTCGAGGACATGCCAAAGGATTACAAGGTCGAACTCGTTGGAGGGGAGGCCTATCTCTTCCAGGGGCTGGGTGAGCACCGGCAGCTTCAGCCTGTTGCGTGCGAAGGCGGCGGCGTCTTCACTTAGCTCGGTACCGAGCGGCGTCCAGCCATGCTGCCTGAGTTTGTCGAGCAACAGTCCGCGCCCGCAACCGATGTCCAGCACCTTGCCCGGACGCTCGTGCTGCTCGATCTGATGCACCCTGTAATTGTGCAGCCGGTGAATAAGCCATTCCACAGGGCGCGTGAATCGCTGCCCGCTACCGTAGTACCCGGCGGGGTAATATTTGCCCATCTCGGCGTCTGAAGGTGCGGGTATAGTGACGTGGAGCTTGCAAGAGTGGCAGAAGACTATTTTGAATGCGTCGCCGGTGATATAGTCGCGGAGGGGAAAGAGAGGCGAAACCTGGTCGCGTGGGTGCTCACAACGCAAAATATCGGGATCTTTGGGCTTCTTCCCATTTTCATCAAGGGAGCGTGCCGATCCTTTAGCTGGAAGTCGTCTCAGGCGTAGTCCAGCCCGTGTGGGAGGTGTGCCTGGAACAGGTTGAGAAATATCAGTCATAGTATAATGAAACTAGGAAAATTGCCCGGGCAAATGGTGGGTTGTCGAATCATTATATCATAGTCTGCGGAGTTGTCAGAGACCGTAACCGCCTGGCTGCCCTGGGCTCCGCGATGGAGGGCTGCTTGAGCGTGCAGGCGCCTGGCACTGTAAGCGTTCAGATTAAAGATGTAGGGGCAGACCCACGTGTCTGCCCTGGTGGGATAGAGAAATCTGCACCCCACCAGGGCAGACACGTGGGTCTGCCCCTACGACCGTTTCTCTACCCCATTTCTGAATGTTTACCCACCACACGCCGTTTGACGCGGTCTGTCGTGGGATGATAGAATTGAAGCAGTGCGCGGCGAACCGCTGTCCCAGAGGCTGCTTATGGTCATAGCGCCTCGTTACTTACTATATGCCAATATGCTTGCGCTCATTTCATAAGGACCTATTTGGCGCACAGCACGATAAGGCGCTCGATGCTTTTCACTCGGCTCGCTAAGAGCAGGCTTCTGACTGTCAAATCGTCCCTGATAACAACGGATTCGCCCAGGCGCGTCTTCAGATTTGGCTCCATGGCGGGCACGGCGGCGCAGCCGGATAGCAGCCTCGAGACCCCCGCACGTCCCCAGCGCACGAACTCGAACTACTACAAGCGGTGCAAACCTGGCAGAGGGTACCATGCGCTTCTGGGAGCCGCATGCGGTCTTTCTGGTGACGCTGGTGGTGCTTGCCCTCTTTTCGCAGCGCATTGTAGCTTACCTGACACCTACCACAGGTGATGAGCCGTTCTACCTGATGACTGATATCAGCATCCTTGAGGACGGCGACCTGAACGAGTGCAATAACTACATTGCGCACGAGGAGGCACAGCTCTACCCGTCCTTTTACTCTTTCGACGGGGTCCACGCCTATGCCGCCTTCCCACCCGATTGGGTAGGCTGGAAGACATCACCTTTCCCTTTACCGCCGCACGCCACCCATATCGTGCCTGACAGCCGCCAGTGCTCGAGCAATTACTTCACTTACCCCGTCGTTTATAACAATCCGAGCGGCGAGCTTTATTCGAAGCATGGCCTGGGTTTGAGCCTGCTGGTGCTTCCAGCGTTCGCGATCGGCGGGCGGTTGAGTGTGGTTTTCTTCCTCAACGTGCTCGGAGCCCTGCTGGCGGTGAATATTTATCTGCTGGCAAGGGAGGGCACAGGCAAGGTGCTCCCTGCCATACTGACCTGGGTAGCGTTCGCGTTCACAGTGCCGTTAATGCCTTACTCGTACCTGATTTTTCCCGAATTGCCCGCCGGTCTCCTGATAATATATGCTTTCCGTCGCATCAGGCTGATGAACAATAGTGCCTGGCAGACTTTGCTGATCGGACTCTGCGTGGCGGTCCTACCCTGGCTGCACTACAGGTTCGCGCCTGTCTGCATAGGACTGGTGGTCTACTATTTCTTCAGGGATAGAGCCTTGAAGGAGGAGAAGCGGCGGCTCAACTGGGGGCTGCTAATGACGCCGCCGGTGATTTCGGCGGTGGTGATGATGCTCTTTTTCTACCAGCGGTACGGCATACCTCTGCCGAACGCGGAAGACCATGCCGGTATCAGCGACGTCGCAGGCACGATCCGCGGAGCCGTCGGGCTGTTCCTGGACCAGCAGTGGGGGCTGTTCGTGGCTGCTCCTGTGTTCATCCTGGCGATAGTGGGCATCGTATTGATGGCCCAACGCAAGCCGGAGAGGAAGGAGCTGCTATGGATAGGCGTTGTGGCTGTGCCCTATTTCTTGCTGATTGCGAACTACGCTCAGTGGTGGGGCGAGTGGTGCCCCCCTGCACGCTATCTAGCCCCCATTTTGCCGATGCTCGGCTTGCCTTTTTCATTTGCTCTGGATAATATTAAGAGCGTTATTTATAAAGGCATTTACGGAGTACTCTTATTGCTTTCGTTCCTGACAATGTGGGGTTTCCTCAATCAGCCTCAGTGGATGTACAACCAGCCTGACGGCAAATCGATCTTGTTCGTAAACGGGTTGCCGGGCTTGTGGAGTTACCTCCATTTCGCCCCGTTTAGCGCCACTAGTCTGGTGTCATTCTTCCCCTCGTTTGTCGTACCGTATTTCGCCTATTTCCAGAGCCAGGCAGCGGGCGACGCGGCTGCGGCGGCTGCCTGGCGAGCCAGCTTCTGGCCGGTGGTGATAATTTTCGGGATAGTGTTAGTAAGTCTTTTCCTTGGGTGGCAGCGGCCGGGGATCAGGGGTCAGGGATCAGGGGTTGGAGAGCAGGAGCAGGCACAGGAGCCACTTGTCAGGCTCGAAAACGAACTCACCACCAATTCCTGAACTTAATCCCCACCTCTTCTTGCATGGTTACGGTTCTTTTGGGTAAAATTGGCTCAGGCTTCAGAGATACAGCCGAAAGAATAATCTCTGACAGCCAATCGAAAGGAATAGTGTATGGCCTCTGTAGGCGAAGCGAATCCGCAGGTCTCCGCAACGTCGCCCACTGACCAAAGTATTCAAACCGAGTATACAGCCTTAGCATCTAATCCCGGAACAATCGCCGTCACAGGCTCGGCCTGGGAACCGGCATCTCATGCCTTATCGGCTGCATCGAGGAGCCGTGTGCGGGACCTGCTCATTAAGCTGTGGAGGGCGCGCGGTTTCTTCGGTGGATTGGTGGCAATAGGGTTGGCTTTCGCGGGCCAAAAAACCCTCATCGAGCAAAGTAACCCGGAAGCCGCTACGCGCTATTATATTGCAGCATTCGTTATCCTGATCCTGTCGCTACTGCACCCTACGTTCCCTTCTCTGCCCTTCCGCCGGAGAGCTAAGGTGCCCGCAGATGCCTCCACCCCTGTTTCGATTATTGCGGACGCGCCCAGCGTCAACTTAGCTGACGGTGCTAGCCCCGGCAATAGCAACAATGGCAGCAGTGCAGCCAACGGAGCGCATGACAGCACCCCCACATACGGCGCAAATCCCGGGGTGCAGAGTGATACGGCGTCCCCCACGGAAATCACGGACAATTGGCAAGAATTACTGCCGTTACCTGTACGCAAGGCAGGCTCGCGCCTTCATGAAAGTGTAGCCTCAGAGCCGGTCGCTGTTGAGAGCGAGAGCAGCCTCGTAACTCTCCCTATGCAGCCCCTGCGTTCGCGAAGAAGTACGATTGCTGCGCCGGTGGAGCTGCTGTCGGTAGCGGCAGCGGATGTAGCTCCCGCCGAGATAGTTTCTGTGCCCGAGCATACCGGCAACGGGCACGGGAATGGTACAGAAGTGGTGCCTGCGCGCCGTCTGTTCGCTTTCCCTGCAACGATTAGCTTACCCAGGGTCAAAACATCTACTCTCATTTCAGCCGAGCCGGGCGTGAAGAAGAGCTTGTGGGCACGCTGGGTAGATTTGCGTGCGGCGCTAGGCTGGCGGCTCACGTTGCCTCTCTTCCTCCTGGCTCTGGGCGTTGGTGCGGCTTCGTTCTTGAAATTGCGTACGACCATAGGAGACGTTGCCGGCGGCTGGTTGTGGTTTGCTTCAATGCTCCTGCTTGTGTTCGCGTTTGCAGGCGCTCCTCGCTGGCCTCGTGCTCTGAATGGGCTTCTTGACGGTCCCGATGAGGGTTTCTTCGGCAAGGGCGTCCCCCGAACCGAGCGCCCGGCGCCAGGAACAGCGCCATTAGGGCGAGGCAAGTTCCTCAGTAATACCTACTTGTTCCTGGTTACTCATAGTGAGGCCATACTGGTTGTCGGCCTGTTTGTACTTGCCCTTGCGTTACGTCTGTGGAACCTTGAATACTTCCCCGGCATCTTCGGCGACGAAGGCGAGCGAGGCACGGATGCCAGGGCGATAATGGAAGGTCGCCCCGATCTCATTTTTGGAACCGGCTGGTGGGCAGTGCCTAACCTTTACTTCTACTGGATTGCCTGGATGCTGCGTATCTTCGGCGACAATATGGTGGGCGATCGTATGCCTTCGGTGATCGCCAGCCTTGTGACTATCTGGGCTGTCTATCGCATCGGTCGCTTGCTTTGGGGACCACGTGCCGGGCTGTTGGCGGGAGCTTTACTGGCGGTATCGCCGTTATGGCTGCAATTCAGCCGGGAGGCGGGCGAAAGCACACCTGACTGTTATGTGCTGGGCGCTAGGTTTCCTGTTCCTCTTCCGTTCGCTTCGCTTTCGTAACTGGGTTGATTGGGTGCTCTCGGGCCTCGCCTTCGGTTTCAGCCTCTACTTTTACGCAGCGGGCAAGATGGTTGTGCCGATGGTGGCTGGTATCGGCGTCTATTTGCTGATTCGCTGGCGCTGGGAGTTCATCAAGCGGTACGCTGTCGGTTTTGGCTTGCTGCTGCTCGGCTTCGGATTAGCTCCTATGCCATATCTGATGTTCTTATCGGCCAACCATTTTGTCGATTTCTTCAGTCGTGCAAACGAGACCTCCATTTTCACCCCCGGCCACGCTGCCGACACATTCGGCAAGTATGGCATCCCTTATAATAACTCGTGGGCGGGGCTGTCCATCGTTCAGAACCTTCTTGAGCACCCGGCGGCATGGGGAGTGGTGATCTTCAATCAGGCACGTATCGCCGTGGATGTGCTTTATCGCATCGGAGATAGCGCCTTTTTCTACACGATTCATGACCACAACGGTACCCTTCTCACACCGGTGCTGGCATGCCTCACTTTGCTTGGGCTAGTTTACTTCGCGTGGAAGTTCTGGGACGCACGTTACGCTCTTCCTATGATCTGGTTCTGGGCGGGCATGGGTGGCATTATCTTCACGATCGATGCTCCCAACGTGCAGCGCCTGGTGGGCGCTTGGCCTGTGGTATTTCTCTTCCCTGCTGTCATGATAGATCGTGTGCTGGCCTCAGCCTGGCCTCTCAATATCACTTTTGCACGCCGCTGGCTCTCGGTCCCGGTGATGGGGCTGGTCATTTTCGCTGCTGTCGAAGGTTACCACGAGTATTTCGTCATCTACAATTCGCAATGCTCCTTCTGCACGGCCACAGTGCAGGCTCGATACGCACAGGCCCTTGGGCAGGACTACAAGGGCTACCAGATGGGTGTGGCCCCATACGACACCTACTTCACATACGGCAGCACCCGCTTCGCAGCCAAGGACGTGGAGGGGGAAGACCTCAACGTGCCTATGGACTTCTTTCCGGTTACAGACAATAACCATAAAGGCCTCGCCTTCATGGTCTACTCATCTAATGCCCAGTACCTGCCTATCATCAACCTCATGTATCCTGGTGGCGTGCAAGAGGACATAAAAGGCAACGACAACTCGTTCCAATTCACGTCGTACAAGGTATCACCAGACCAGACGGCATCATTCCAAACCAGCTACGCAGAATATCATGACTCCGATGGCGCTGTGGCGCGGCGTTTTGAGCCGGACCTGGGTACGAGTTCGATCTCCGGGGCAGAGCCAATGGACACCACCGCCCGGAGTCAGCTTCCCGATGACTGCCACCTGGCAGGGCGGACTGACAGCTCCTGACTATGGGCAATATACTTTCTCGCTGAGTGGCGGATTAAACGATCACTTCGTGCTTGATGGCAACGCTGTGCTGGATGGTTCCGGGACGGGCGCTCATACAGTGACACTGGTGCTGGCGAAAGGCCTCCACGAAGTGCAAATCACCGGGAATATGCCGAACGCCCAGACGCCTATAACCTTGCAGTGGGCAGGCGGCGTGGGCACTCCTATGCCTATCGCCCCCAACTTCCTGTATAACGGCATAACGGGTGGCCTCACAGGCATGCTTGCTTATAACAATATGCCACCAATAGATGCCACTGATCCCTTCGCTAATCATCCTCCCGATACGCTCCAAATAGACCCCTTCCTGTCGATCCGCGATGCGGGGGCGGCCAGCGCAAGCTTCGGGGGACGGCCGTTCTTTGCGCGCTGGGAGGGCACTATTTCGATAGATGTTACGGGCCAGTATGGCTTCCTTTTCCAGTCAAATGGCGCCACAATGCTGAAGATTGACGACCAGATGGTGCTCGATTCGGCCAACCCGGCAGGCACTTCTAACCCCATCATGCTTACTAAAGGCCTGCATAATGTTGATGTACGCTATATCTGGCAGGGCGGGCAAGGGGGCAGCTTCGAGTGGTACTGGACGCCACCGGGCGGCCAGGAGGCGATTGTGCCACCGACTGTGCTGCACCCGCTGGCGCGAAGCTGGAAGCAGGGCCAGGTTCCTACTCCAAACGTGGTACCGAATGTAGCTCCGCCCCCGCCTGCTTCTGTGGGGATCGACGCCTCGGCCATCCTGGGTGGCGACGCCGGGTTGAGCCTGGCGCGCGGTGTGGGTGTCGATGCGAAGGGGAACGTCTACATTGGCGACAATGGCAGCCATCGTATTATGGTCCTCGATTCGGGAGGTAAGACCATCGCCACGTGGGGAAGCGAAACGAAAGACTCAGCACAGGGCAAAATCAATCTACTCGGAGATATCTGGACAACTCCCGACGGCCACACTTATACCCTCGACTCGAACGATGGCGACGTACAGGTGTTCAACCCCGACGGCTCGGTGGCCCACTACTTTAAGGGAGTGGCAACGGCTTCGGGCGGGATAACTGTTGGCCCGGATGGCAACATTTACATAGCCAACACGATCAACAGCCAGGTCCTGGTGGTCGGGCCGGACGGAAGTATCCTGAAGCAATTCCGAGGCGGTGCCGACGGCACGCCAAACCATTTCGAACAGCCCATAGACGTTGCTCTTGGCCCCGACGGCACTGTGTACGTGGTTGACATGCGAAATCGAATATCGCAACTCGACGCCAACGGTAACATCGTACGAGAATGGCCCGTGCAAGTCGGGTTCGGCCAGGGAGGCAGCCATCTTGTCTATTGGAAAAACAACCTGGTCATGACCAACCCAGACCAGCAAAAGCTAGCCATAATCGATCTGGCAACCGGCGAAACGCGCTTCGTGGGCACGGACGGCAGCGGCTCTTCGCAAATGCATATACCTGTTGGACTGGCTGTGGGACCGCAAGATAATTTGTACGTTATGGATAGCGGCAACAACCGCGTGTTAGTGTTCAACAACCTGGATGCAAAGTGAAAAGGCGATATGGGCCAGGTGCCAGGGGCCGGGGTTTCGTAAAGTTGCCCCGGCCTCCCTGTTAATTGACATCTCGGAAAGACGTGGAGCAGACAGACCAGCTACAACAGGCGCCCGTGCAGGCTCCAGCCTCACAGGAGGGCGTGCAGGCAGGCGCGCTAACAGGACTGCGTAATCGTTTTTTGCCTCACCTCATCAGGCGCTACAGGGTGTTCGTTGCCGGGATACTAGCCATCGTGATGGCGTTGGCGGGCGAGATCCTGATGCGCTCTCCTGCCTCAGGGTATGCTTCCAACTCTCCGGTATCCAGTGGTCCTTCGCTCACCTGGCTTGGCAGTCTCCTGGTCGCGCTGGCCGCTTTGCTGGTCGGCCTGGTGGCCTGGGTGAATGATACGTTCCGAACCGGCAGCGCTCGCAACGGGATCGCGGCCCCAGACGGGGAATCTGGGGTACGTGCTCCCCTTCCGACCCGTGCAGTTCGCGCGCAGGCCCGGCAAAGCGTCGTGCCGGAGTCTTCTTCGACGCCTAGCCTCCCCAGATTATTGCGCGCGATGGCCCTGCGCTATTCGGCAGCACGGGCGAAGCTGGGCTGGTACGGCACGGGGGCAGGCGTGCTGGTGGCGTCGGCACTTGGCGTGTGGCTCGCATTGATTTTGCGAGCGGACTGGCGCGACCCGCTGGCGGGCTGGGTATGGCTGGCGATCATGCTGGTGCTGTTGCTCACCTTCGCGGGCGTGAGGGCGTGGCCCGCCGGTCCCGGCCTGATCGCCCACGACCCTGCCGAGCCTGCGTTCGAGCCGCCGATGGTGCGGGCGGAATGGATCGCCCTGGGCGTAATAATGGTGGCGGCGGTGGTGCTGCGCTTCTGGCATCTCGACAGCATCCCGGCAGGGCCATACATAGACGAGGCGGGCCGGTCGCTGGACGCTCGCAACCTGAACTACGGGCTGCCCGGTGAACCGCGAGACTTTCGTCTTCTTCGGGACCGGGTGGTGGGGCGTGCCCAGCTTCTATTTCTGGCTGGTGGCGCAGTCGCTGAAGGTGTTTGGGGACAACCTGCTTGGCGCTCGCGTCGTGCACGCATTGGCCGGTGTCGGCACGGTCTGGTACACCTACCGAATCGGGCAGAGTAGTGTGGTCGCCCAGGGTGGGGCTGATTGCCGGGGCGCTCATCGCCATCTCCGATTTTGCCATACAGGCCAGCAGGACAGCGGGCGAGAGCACGATCACGCTCTTCTTCTGGACAGCTTGCTTTTATTATCTGTACAAAGCGCTCAAGCTACGCCAACCTCTGGATTTCGCGCTGGCCGGGCTGGCGGGCGGTTTCGTGCTGCTGGGCTACGCCTCAGGAAAGCTATTGCCTCTCTTCCTGGCCTTAGCTGCAGCTTATCTCCTGCTGAGATGGGGATTCACCGGCATGAGGCGCTATCTGCCCGGCCTGGTGTTGATGGCTGTGGCGGCCGCCGTGGTATGCGCGCCGAACCTCGTTTTCCAGTTCACTCAGAAGCCAACCGCTATGACGGAGCGCTACAATAGCGTCACGATATTCACCCCCACGCAGAAATCGGCTCTGGCCACCCAATATGGCAGCGACAACTGGGGGCTGATCCTGGCGCACCAGTATGTGACCGCATACAGCGTTTACGACGTGGGGCAGGAGAAGGGGCCGTTCTATCCTACAGGGCAGCCTGTGCTGCCTATCCCCTGGGCCGCGCTCTGGCTGCTCGGCACCGCATATCTGGTGTGGAGGCTCGGCGATGCGCGTTATGCGATGCTGGGCATCTGGATCCTGGCCGCGCTGTCGGGGTCGGCTCTTACGATAGATACGCCTACCCTGCAACGAGCGCTTATGATCATCCCCACGCTGGCCCTCGTGCCCGCCATATTCCTCGATAGATTAGCTACCGGATTGCGGATCGCGGATCGCGGATTGCGGATTAACGACGATAGATCTCCATCCTTCCTTCGCAGGCTCTGGACCCCTCGTTCCGCGTCCCGCATTCGGGTTAATCCGCAATCCGCAGTCCGCAGTCCGCAATTGGTCAGGTTGGTCACGTGGAGCCTGATTGGCGCATTTGTGCTGCTCAGCGCGTTCCAGGTGCTAACTTACTATTTCGGGCCCTATACCGATAAGGCACTCTATATTGAGTTCACGCTGGCCGGGCGCTATATGGAGAAGCTGAATCCGAAGAAGGACATAGTGTATGACTACGGATTGCCTATCATGTTCGGCGACCCGAGCCCTCTCCTTTTCCTCAGTAACGGGATCACCCGGCATGATTTCAGCAATTCGTCAGACGTACTGCCTGTGACCGACAACGATGGCAGCGACGTACATTTCATGGTCTCGCCCCCGGACGACCCTGTTATGGGGCTGCTCCGAAGCTTCTATCCCGGCGGGACAGGCAGCGTGCTGAGCAAGCCCGACGGCACGCCAGTGGTGGCAGTCTACCACGTCACAGCCGAGGAGATCGACCAGCAGCGCATTATGACCGCGCGCTATCAGATGCCTGGCGGCATATTGGTCGAAAAGCAAGAGCCGCGGCTCGGTACGAGCCAGGCACAAGGCACCGATAGTGTTGCCCCGCCGGACGGTATCGTTTATCCGGCCACAGCTCAATGGCTGGGCGGTTTGGTTAGTCCCGCCTACGGCACCTACAGGATGGAGCTAAACGCGCCTGCCGGTGGCACATTGTCGATTGACAGCCGGCAGGTGCTGACCGCTACGGCGGGTGCGCAAGCCACAGTGAGCAGGGTTGTGCTGTCGAAAGGCCTGCATACGTTGAAGTTGCAGGGCACGATGGACAGTGCCACGACGAGTATCGGACTCCTCTGGGGCACGGACAACGGCGAAATGGTGCCTGTGGGCAGGGAGTTTCTTTGGGGTGGGCCAACAGGCGCGCTGGCAGGGGAAGTCTACACCCAGCCTGGCACGCTAAGCTGGCTGGTCCCAGACCAACTGCCCACCTCCAAAGCTTCGCCTTTGCAGTTGAGGAATGACGGTTCATTCAGTTGGGCCAATCTCAACAAAGCCCTGGAAGCAGGACCCAACGCCTTCGTAGTATGGCGCGGGGTCATTGTCGCCCCTGCCCCGGGTAGCTACACTTTCGAGGCAATGACTTCGGGCGCGGTAACTATCCGGATAGACGGCAAGCTTGTAGGGATCTCCAATGTGCCCAATACGCCCAACCGGTGGCCGGTCAACACCACGCTGACTGCCGGGCAGCACCAAATCGAGATCCGCTATTATTCGCTCCAGAACAACGCCGAGTTCCACCTTTATTGGCAGGCTCCAGGCCAGGCGCGCAGCCTCGTACCGCCTGCTGCATTCATGCCCGCTCAAAGCGGCGCATGGCCGGCATCAGATATCCGGCCGGTGGGAAGCCCCGACAATTCGGTGATTCATTCCGTTTTGCAGAAGAGCGTGCAGGTGACGGCCAGCTTGCCTGCCGAATGGATGGCAGGAGACTTTAGGCATAGCTGTGTTGCCCGATGGGCGCTACGCGGTTGGGGATAGTGGCGGCCATAAGCTGATTATCTATGATGCCGGCGGCAAACAGCATGCAACCTGGGGCGGTGCTGCAAGTGGCTCTGATACCTTCAACGATGTCAGTGACCTCGTGCAGGCAGCTGACGGAAAGATCGTGGCGCTAGACGCCGAAAACGCCGACATCCGCATCTTCGATGAAGATGGCAAGCAGGTTTCGGAGATACCGCGGGGGAAAATGGGTCTGACACACGCAAGAGGTATCGCGGTGGGGCCTGATGGCAAGCTTTACGTTGCGGATACAGCGGGCAACAGAGTGGTGCGGATCAGCACGAACGGCGATATCGAGCAGGTCTTCCAGCAGGGTAGTAACTTCATCAAGGGGCTTGACCAGCCTCTCGATCTAGTTGTTGGGCCGGATGGATCAGTTTACGTCGTGGACTTGCTAAAGCGGATTGTGAAGTTCAACCCGTTGGGCCAGGTGCAGAACGAATGGCAGGTGCCTATCGGCGGGAAGAGCGGTGGCAGCAAGCTGGCACTATGGGACGGTCTGCTCATGATCAGCAACCCCGACAACAATAATATCGTGGCACTCGATCCCGAAAAGGGGACTCTCTTGACCTTGAGCGCACCGACCGGCAGTCCCCTTCAACTGGATACGCCTACAGGTCTTGCTGTAGGTCCCGGCGATAAGCTTTACGTGGTAGATAGCGGTGGCCAGCGCGTGGTCGTACTCGGGCAGGCGCAGGCGGCGCCCTAAACCGGCCTTATTCTCCACTCCAGACCTGCCTCGGGGAAGAGCCGGCGCTCGCCAGGATTTCTACGGTTTGAACCACAAAGACACAAAGATCACAAAGGTCTTTATTGTTTTTAATCACGAAGGACACGAAGAGCACGAAGAGCACGAAGGTTTTTATAGGTTGGACTCAGAGTTCGCGGTACAGAGGGCACCCCGCTCATGACCACAGAATACCGGAGATCACAGAGGATCCAAACAATAAAAACCTTGGCGACCTTGGCGGAACTTGGCGTCTTGGCGGTTCCGTCTTACGTTTTACGTTTCACCCCCGGCCAGCTCGGTGGCATGGGAGCCTGCTTTGGAGTACAATACTAGCTGTTTGAAGGCAACGGCTATCTGAACGTGAGCTTTATCCGACGAGTTGCTTTACAGGAGTGTACGCTTGGACACGGAAACCGGGGACAAGGTCCGGCCTGGAACCGCCGGTAGCGAAAATAAAGCGCTGATTGGCGACAGGGAAGGGCCTGGCAAGGTTGGGCGGAAAGTGGTCGTGGTAATGCCCGCCTACAACGCGGCCAAGACTGTCGAGAAGACACATGGTGATATCCCCAAGGGAGTGGTGTCCAAGGTAATCCTGGTTGACGATGCCAGCCAGGACGAAACAGCGACTATTTCGCGGCATCTGGGCGTCGACGTTATCGTGCATCTCCAGAATAAGGGCTACGGAGGCAACCAGAAGACCTGCTACATCGAAGCGTTAAGTGCGGGCGCGGATATCGTGGTGATGCTCCACCCGGATAACCAGTACGACGCCACCCGCATCCCGGCGATGATCGCGCCGATTATCGAGGGCAAGGCTGACCTTGTGCTTGGCTCACGATTGCTGGGCGGGCGTGAGGAGACCCTGAAGGGCGGTATGCCGGTCTGGAAATATATCTCTAATCGCTTCCTCACCACAGTGGAGAACCTGGCGCTCGGCACGCATCTGTCGGAGGCACATACAGGCTTTCGCGCTTATTCACGCAAGCTCCTTTGCACCATTCCTTTCTTACTCAATTCGGACGACTTTGTCTTCGACAGCGAAGTAATCGCCCAAACGGTGGCTTTCGGCTTCAAGATTGCCGAGGTACCGGTGCCTACGCGCTATTTCCCTGAAGCATCGAGCGTCAACTTCCGGCGCAGCGTGATCTACGGATTCTCGACGTTGAACGTGGCGCGCAAGTACTGGATGAACAGGATGGGTATCAAGCGCTACCCGATTTTCCGCAAGCGCCTGGCCAACGTTTTGAGCCGAGAATATCGCGAGCGCATCTTCGGCAAAGATGCGGCCAGGGAGCGGCCACCCCGGTAGCATTTGTAAGATAGTCGCTCGCTGACGCGTCCCATAGTCATCAGTTGCGAGTTGCCGGTAGTCAGCAAGATAGCTAATGGCTGATTGCTGATACCGCAAGTTGGAGTATCGTTTTGCTCAAATCTAGACAGTTAATTATCGGCCTGGTCGTCAGTATTGTTTTCTTTGTGCTGGCGCTCATAGACGTCGATCTGGGCAAGGTGTGGGATGCCCTGCAAAAAGCAACTTATTGGGCGCTGATACCTGCACTGGCATTTTACTTCGTAGGCGTCTTTATACGTGCTGTCAGATGGCGTGTGCTTCTGCGCCCGATATTGCCTCCCAAGCCGGATGGCACTCCAGGCGACGCCGGCCTGATCAATATATTCGAGGTCGTGGTTATCGGCTACATGGCGAATAATGTCCTTCCTGCCCGCATAGGAGAGCTTGTGAGGACCTATGTGTTGAGCCTGCGGGAGAATGTGCGCAAGACCGCCACTCTCGCCACGATCCTGGTGGAGCGCATCTTCGACGGGCTGACGATGGTGGGATTTGCGGCAGCTGTGGTGCTCTACGTGATCCTGTTCGACCGGACCGCGTTGAAGAGTGGGGATGCCAGCCATAAGCTGGGCACTTTCCTGAGCCAGCTTAGCACGCCAATTATCGTGGCGGCGGTGCTATTCCTGGGCTTACTGATCGTGTTCCTGGTAGTGGCGACTTCGCGGGAGCGGATGCAGCGGTTGGCAGAGTTCGGCCTGCGCTTCTTGCCTGGCAGGCTGCACGAGCGCGCCGAAAAAATACTGGTATCGTTCATGGACGGCCTCGGATCACTTCGCAGCCCGTCGAGCCTGGCTGCCGTGTTCGGACTTTCGATACTGGCCTGGCTTTGTGAAGCCACCATGTATTATATTATTGGCACCTATGGCTTCGACTTAAGGGGCTCCGACGGCCAGTCATTGCCCGTGTATGTCTACATTCTGACCACAGCATTCGTGAATCTGGCCACGCTTATACCGCAGGGGCCGGGCTATGTGGGTGTGTTCGAGGCCGTAGCCAAAGCCGTGCTGGTTGGAGCGTTCGGTGTTGCCGCCGATCCTGCGCTGTCGTATGTGCTGATATTGCACGCCACCCTATTGATACCTGTGACGTTGCTGGGCTTCTTCTACATGGCGAGGCAAGGCGTGAAATACAGCTCCCTTGTGAAACTTGAGGAGAATAGAGCGGAAGCATCCGAGCAGGCGCACGAGCTTGAGGGACCGCTGACCGATATCGAGCTTATGCAGGAAGACAAGATTACAACGGATGCGGTCGATGAGGTCACAGACGAAAGCGCAGAATGACCTCGGGGGAAAGAAATCTATTTATAAGGCGGTACTATAGTTGGACCTTTTACACGCTCTAGTCCTGGGCATCGTGCAGGGCCTTACCGAATTCTTGCCGATATCATCCTCGGCGCACCTTTTGATTGTGCCATGGTTGTTTGGGTGGAACGAGCCTGCGATCACAACTATACAGTTCGATGTGATGCTTCACATGGGAACGCTGCTGGCGGTGCTTGTCTACTTCGCGAGCGACTGGCGGCGGCTGATCGTGGGCTTTTTCCGCTCACTTTTTGAGCGGAAGATAGGGGATGATCCGGACCGCAAGCTGGCCTGGCTGGTGCTGATTGGTTCCATTCCGGCGGGCATAGTAGGCGGGCTTGGCCAGAGCAAGATTGACGAGATATTCCACGAGGCCCAGAATATCAGGCTTGCGATACTGGTCATCGCCACGATGATGATCGTGATGGCCTTGCTCCTCTTCGCGGCAGAGCGAGTGGGCAAGCATATTTTTGACCTGAAGCACATCACTCTGCCCACGGCGATTGGTATAGGCCTGGCCCAGGCACTCGCGCTTATCCCCGGCGTGTCCAGGTCGGGGAGCACCATCACGGCGGGCCTCTTCTTCAGCCTGAAGCGCGAGGCGGCTGCTCGCTTCTCGTTCCTGCTGGCGACTCCTGTTATCCTGGGTGCCGGTCTCAAAGAGCTGTATGATGCGACAAAGACAGGCTTCCCATCGGACCTGGTGAGCGGTTACGCAATTGGATTTGTGGCTTCCGCCGTTGTCGGCTTCCTCACCATATTCTTCTTGCTTCGCTATCTCCAACGCAATTCGACAATGCCCTTCATCATATACAGGGTACTGCTGGGCGCAGTGCTTTTCGTGCTTGTGCTTATCAGCTTCCATATGTAGCGCCGATGTAGGACGAAAGACGAAAGACAAAGGTATCGTCTTTCGTCGTCGTCCGCCCGACGCTTGACACTACCGAACGCGTTGCCATATAATAGCGAGGTTGACCCTTTAAAGGTAGCGCAAGAAAATGGAGAACAATACAAACATCGATCTGGTATTTAATGTCGCACAACTGCTGAAAGAGCATGTTGGCGCGGTCCGCAAGCTAAGCCTGGAAAGCCCTTCACTCGATCTCTACGACGAGAATGGAGATGAGGGGGATACCGTTGAAGCGCTGGACATAAAAGGGGAAGTGAAGGTTACGCGCCTTGACGACGGCGTGCTCGTGCAAGGTGACGTTACGGCAAACGTGCAACTGCAGTGCAGCCGCTGTCTCGATGACATATCGCTGCCGGTGGATGCGTCGCTAGAGGAGCAGTTCAAGCCAACGGTCGACGTCGAGACGGGACGCGCCATCACGAGACCCGAAGATGATGAAGACGACACAACCTTCACGATCGACGCCAACCACTTGATGGATCTGACGGAACCTGTGCGCCAGGCCCTCCTGGTGGCGATACCGATGAGGCCGCTGTGCCGGGTAGATTGCAAAGGGCTCTGCGTAGAGTGCGGAGCTAACCTTAATTACACCGATTGTGGACACCGCCAGGAAAGCGCAGACAGCCGCTGGGACGCCCTGCAGGCGCTGAATATCGCGGATTTTCCGGTAGATAAGAACGCGAACTGACGTGGTGCGTAGTGCGTAGTGCGTAAGGAGCTCGGCGATAAATGCTACTTACCACGCAATATTTTATAGGAGAATAGAATCATGGGTGCAACGCCCAAACAGCGAATATCAAGCAAGCATCGCGGCGACCGCCGCAGCCAGCAGCATCTCAAGCCGGTGCAGTTGGTGGAGTGCCCTCAGTGCCACAGCCCGCGCTTGCCACACCACGTCTGCCCCACTTGCGGCACTTATCGTGGTCGCCAGGTCCTGGAAGTAAAGACGACAACTCCTCAGCAAAGCTAGCCACCAGGTTGTCAGTTGTCAGTTGTCAGTAGACCAATAAGCAGTAGGCAGCAATAATCTTTCGCCGGTCTACTGACAACCGACAACTGACAACTGACAACTACGTCAGAGGTGCATCGCGATGAAGTATGCGGCTATTACGGGCTGGGGTAGTACCGTACCCGAGAAAAGGCTCACTAACGCCGATCTCGAAAAGCTGGTTGACACTTCCGACGAGTGGATCACCAGTCGCACAGGGATCAAAGAGCGGCGCGTCGTAAGCGAGGGAGAGAGCACCTTTACCCTGGCCGTGAGCGCTGCTCGCAAGGCTCTTGAGTGCGCCGGGGTACCGCCCTGGCAGGTTGACCTGGTGATTTGCTGCACGGCCACCCCTGATTACCTCTTCCCGGCCACTGCCTGCCTTGTCCAGCACGAAATCGGGGCCGAGAACGCGGGAGCTTTCGACCTCGAGGCCGCCTGCTCCGGCTTCATTTATGGCGTTGCAGTGGGCAGCCAGTTTGTACGCACAGGTGCCTACAAAACGGTGCTCGTAGTGTCTGCCGAAGTGCTCTCCCGTTTTGTAGATTGGAAAGACCGGGGCACGTGCGTGCTGTTCGGGGATGGAGCCGGGGCGGTTGTGCTGCAGGCCAGCGATAACAAGAGCGGGCTCCTGTCGTTTGTGCTTGGCTCCCATGGTGTGGGTGGTGACCTGATTAAGCTGCCTGCAGGCGGGGCAAAGTATCCCGCTAGCCCCGAGACTATCCAGAATCGTGGCCACTTTATCAAGATGAACGGGCAGGAAGTGTACCGTTTCGCCGTGCGTATTATGGGCGATTCAGCGGTAGAGGCCCTCGACAAAGCAGGGCTGGAGTACGAGGATATTTCGCTTTTTGTGCCCCACCAGGCCAATCTACGGATCATCAGCTCTATCGCCGACAGGCTACGCCTCGACCAGAGCAAAGTGTTCATAGATATCGAAAAGTACGGCAACACTTCCGCCGCTTCGATCCCAATCGCCCTGTGCGAAGCGATCGAACAAGGGCGGGTGAAGGATGGCGATAACCTGCTATTTATAGCCTTCGGAGCAGGCCTGACGAGCGCGGCAGCCATCCTCAAGTGGGGCCGGTAGAACATAATGGGGGAGCTGTTCAGTCCCGGTACTCGCGTCGCCTGGGTCTTCCCTGGGCAGGGCTCGCAGGTAGTGGGCATGGGCAAGGCGCTTTATGACGCTCACTCGGATGTGCGCCTCCTCTACGATAGGGCCGACAGCATCCTCGGCTATTTCCTCTCCAATATCTGCTTCAACGGCCCCGCAGACGAATTGCAACAGACCAACAACGCCCAACCTGCCCTCCTTGTCACCGAGATCGCCCATTTGCACGTACTCAGATCACGCTATCCAGGCGATTTCGACACGGCGGCGTTTGTGGCAGGTCACAGCCTGGGCGAGTATTCAGCGCTTGTGGCAGCGGGCGCGCTCGATTTCGAGGCGGCTCTGCGGCTCGTTGCCGAGCGAGGCAGGCTTATGCAGGAGGCAGGCGCTGCGATAGGGCAGCCTACGGGCATGGTGGCCTTGCTCGGTCTGCCTGACGCCGCACTCCCTGAATTATGCGAAGAGGCGGGTGTCGACCTGGCGAACCTCAACGCACCGGGGCAGGTGGTGATCAGCGGGCCGGAAGACGCTCTTGCGAAGGCGTCGGCGCTGGCGAAAGAGCGCGGAGCAAAGCGGGCTATACCGTTGCAGGTGAGCGCGGCGTTTCATTCACGCTGGATGAAGCCGATGGCTGAGGAGTTCGGGGGCAGTATCAAGGCTACGCCGTTCGCAGCGCCCTCCATTCCGGTGGTCGCGAACGTCACAGCGCGCCCGGAGCACTCTCCGGAAGAGCTACGTCTTCTGCTTCAGAGGCAAACATATAGCCCGGTGCGTTGGATCGAGTTGGTGCAATATATGGTGCACGAGGGCGTCGACACTTGTGTAGAGATTGGGCCGGGCAAAGTGCTATCCGGCCTCATAAAGCGAATCGCGCCCGACACGCGTACTATGGCGTCGGACGACTTGCTGGTTTAGAATACAGCACCTGGTTGCGCGGAAAGCAGGAAGAGATGGCTCGAGTTATCGCTGAAGTTTCGTTTTCCCCCATAGGCACAGCAACGCCAAGTCTCAGCAGATACGTGGTGGCGGCGCTGGCGGTTTTGGAAGCACATCCCGAGGTTGAGTATAAGCTCAACCCGATGGGCACTGTGCTGGAAGGGGAGCGCAGAGATATAATAGAGGTTATAGAGGCGATGAACGAGGCGATTTTCGCCGCCGGCGCGCAGCGGGTCGGCACGACCCTGAAGATCGATGAGCGCCGAGACAAGCCTACCTCGATGCAGCACAAAGTTGATGCAGTTATGGAGGGGTTAAGTAAGACGTAAAACGTAAAAGGTAAAAGGTAAGCGCGAAGCCTTACATTTTACCTTTTACGTTTTACGTCTTACCCGTAATGTTCCACAAGATACTTATAGCCAACCGTGGCGAGATTGCCCTGCGCATAATTCGTGCTTGCCACGAGCTTGGGATCAATTCTGTGGTGGCCTATTCGGAGGCCGACCGCAACTCGCTGCCTGTGCGGCTGGCCGACGACGCTATTTGTATCGGGCCCGCCGCGCCGGCTCGGTCCTATTTGCACATACCATCAGTGATAAGCGCTGCCGAAACGACAGGCTGCGATGCCATCCACCCCGGCTACGGCTTTCTGTCTGAGAACAAATATATCGCCGAGATTTGCGAGAAGGTCGGGATGAGTTTCATAGGACCGACCACCGAGGCAATCGAAGCGATGGCCGATAAAGTTATGGCCCGCAAGGTGATGCGCAAGGCCGGCCTGCCCATCATACAGGGCACCGAAGAGGCCCTTCTCAATGCCGAAGAGGCCAGGTTGGTTGCCGAGGAGATTGGCTATCCACTGCTGATGAAAGCGGTTGGGGGCGGCGGTGGGCGTGGGATGCGGGTGGTCAATTCGGCGGACGAGATGGTGGAAGCATACAACCTCGCCAAGAGCGAGGCGTCTTTGGCCTTCAACAACCCCGATGTTTACCTGGAAAGATACCTTGATCGCCCGCGCCATATCGAAGTGCAGGTGTTGGCCGACAAATTCGGCAACGTGATCCACCTGGGCACTCGCGATTGCTCACTTCAGCGTCGCCACCAGAAGATCGTTGAGGAAGCGCCCGCACCGGGTCTGCCGGCCAGAATAGCCGAGGCGATAGGCACTGCGGCGGTGAAAGGCTCGAAGGCCATAGGGTACACCACGGTGGGCACGTTCGAATTTCTGCTCGACCGGAAGGGCGATTTCTATTTCATCGAGATGAACACCCGCATACAGGTGGAGCACGGTATCACAGAGATGGTGACAGGCGTCGACCTGGTGAAGTGGCAGATTAGAGTGGCGGCAGGCGAGGAATTGACCCTCAAGCAGAAAGATATCAAGATCACAGGCCACGCAATCGAGTGCCGAATCAATGCGGAGGACGTAACACGCAACTTCCAGCCCGGCGGAGGATTGATACAACTATATATCCCACCGGGAGGCCCGGGCGTACGGGTGGACTCGCATCTCTATTCGGGATATACTGCCCCATCGAATTACGACTCTCTGCTCGGCAAGATAATGGCCTGGGGTGGCGATCGCTTCGAGGCAATAGAGAGAATGCGCCGCGCCCTCATCGAGACTATCATCGTCGGTCCTCCCACAACGATCCCGTTCCACAGGCAGATCATGGAGGACGAGCGATTTGTGAGTGGTGAAGTCGATACAAGCCTTGTCACAGACTGGCTCGTAGAGCAAGCCGCCACCCTTGAGGCTGGGTAGACCAAGTTGTCAGTTGTCAGTTGTCAGTAGACGGGCAACCGACGATGGACGAAGGACGACCGACGACCGATCATAAGCGTCTACTGACAACTGACAACTTCGTCAGGAGGACCAATGCAAGAGACCAAGCTAGGCACCGTTCGTATCGCGCCGAGCGTGATAGCGATGATCGTCAGCTTGACGGCGCGCTCGGTGGCCGGCGTGGCCGACATGGGGCAGATTTCGCGCCCGCCCAACAGGGTCCTTCAACGGCCCGATACAGGCAATGCGCCTGGAGTAACCTTGCAGGTGCGTAACGCAAAGCTGTCTGCCGACGTTTATATCGTAGCGGAGCCCGACGCCAACCTCCGCAAGCTAGGCCAGACCTTGCAGCGCAAAATCCGCGAGGCACTCGACCAGATGGTGGGTATCCCGGCGGAAGAGGTGAATGTGTTTATTGAGGATGTGAGTGAGTAGACCAAGTTGTCAGTTGTCAGTTGTCGGTAGACTGACGACCGGTGCAAAACGTGATGACGACAGAGCTTACTACTCACTGCCCACCGTCAACTGACAACTGACAACTGACAACTGACAACTGACGACCAATGCCATCAACATCACGGCGACAGGCGCGGATTACAGCGCTACAGACACTTTACGAAGTCGACTCGACCGAGCACCCGGTGGACGACGTGTTGCGGCGTAACCTGGACGAGCCTGCGTCGGAGAACCCGAACGCTTCAGGATTGAATGACCCGTCGGGACGAGAATTTGCTCGCACGCTTGTAGTGGGCGTGCTTGGCAACAGCAGCGAATTAGACCATATCATCGAGAAATCTGCCCCCAACTGGCCGATCGACCAGATGTCCAAGATCGACAAAAACATATTAAGGCTTGCAATTTTCGAGATTCTGTTCGATAATAGAGTGCCTCTGAAGGCGGCCATCAACGAAGCTGTTGAGCTTGGTAAGCGATTTGGCAGCGATAGCTCCAGCCGCTTTATCAACGGCGTACTTGGAACGGTCGCCGCCGAACAACAATCACGTGGGCGCGTGTCGCGGCGTAACGGTCCTGCCGATGAACTAATAAAAGAAGAGGACGAATAGTCTCCATGGCAAACCAACGCAACGACGTCTATAATCGGCTCCGCACCTTGCTGGCCGATACGCTGGGAGCCGACGAAGCAGAAATCACCTGGGAAACGAATGTCTACGACGACCTCAATGCCGACACCCTTGAGTTCCATGACGAATTGATATCGCGTCTTGAGGAAGAATTCGACGTTAAGATTGATGATGCAGATGTGCCGGACCTGACTACGGTCAAGGAGCTGGTGGAATACCTGGTCGAAAATATCTAAGAACCCACGAGGAAAGGAGAATAAAGAGGATGGCAAGCGCTACTGAACACCTGAGGCAGGTTGCGGAACAGCAGTACGGGGTGGATGCGTCGGAGGCAAATGCCCTCGATGCGCCCGCATTGCGTGATATGCTCCTGAGTAAAATCGCTGAGAGCAAGTACAATGTCAGCCCTTCAGAAGTTGAGGGCAGCGACACTCGCGGCATGATCACGGTGCTGTTGCAGAATATGGTCAGCGACCTGTTGAAGGTTGATAAGAGCAAAGTTGAGCCTGCAACATCTTTCTCCGACCTCGGCGCCGATTCGCTCGATATGGTCGAATTGCTAATGACTATCGAGGACGTATTCGAGCCGTTCGGCGAGATGAAGATACCCGAAGAGGATGCTAACATCGCCACAGTGGGCGAAGCGGTCGACCGCATCAATTCGTACATCGAAACCTACATCAAAGGCTAGTTCTCGATCCTTTTCGATTGTTACTGCAAAAGGGCCAGGAGGTCGCCGCACGCGACCTCCTGGCCCTTTTGCAGTAATCACCTGGACCGGTTCACCTGGAAAGCCATCTTCCTTGCGGTTATATCCTACCAGAACCTATAATAGTGGCATCGAGCAAGCACCATGAGCAGCACAGCCACACCTAGAAGACGCCTGCCTCTTCGCGGCAGAAATAGAGCCTCCAGGCCCAGGCCGCCTGTCCACATACGCCCCGATGGTAGTCGCGATGTCGAGCTACCGCTGATAGAGCACCTGCGCGAGCTAAGATCGCGCTTGGTAAAGGCTTCGCTGGCGATAGTGATCACTACGGGCATCAGCCTGACATTTGCCCAGCAGGAAGTAGACCTGCTGGTACGGCTTGCAGGCTCGCACAACTTGATCGCGGTCAAGCCGACCGAGGTGTTCGTTTCTTATATCAAGGTGGCGTTCATCACGGGCATAGCAATGTCGATGCCGTTGCTGGTCTACCAGCTTTTCAGATTTCTTGCTCCCGGCCTCACGAAAACGGAGCGGCGTTGGATACTGGTGAGCTTGCCGGCGGTAAGCGGCTTTTTCATCGCAGGCGTGCTATTCTGCTACTTCATAGTGCTGCCGAGCGCGCTTAACCTTCTGCTCAATTTCGGATCGACCAGTATAGTGGTTAGTCCTACGATCTCCGAGTTCTTGAGCTTCGTTACCACTTTCCTGCTGTCGGTGGGAGTGGCGTTTGAGACGCCTGTGATTGTTTTCTTGCTATCCAAGCTGGGCATCGCCACGCCCAAGAGACTGAGCAAATTCCGCCGCTGGTTCTACGTGCTGGCCTTCATAATCGCGGCCATCATTACGCCTACCCCTGATCCCGTGAACCAGACGATTGTGGCGATCCCTATTATCATACTGTACGAGCTGGGAATATCTGTTTGCGCGGATCGGGGCGCGAAAACCCACTCCCGTGGCCTGATATCGAAATATGCTCAGGAGCGCATCTGCGCGGCCAGACGAAGCATAACACTAAGGCTTCGCTCCACATCCTCCTCGGTGGTGGCCCAGGACGAGACGCTTATGCGCATCGCACTATTGCCCTGCCAGACCGTGCCTCCGCACCAGCAAGTGCCTTCCTCCTGGATGGCCGCTATTACGCGGCGGGTGGTGTCAGCGTCACCGAACGACACAAGCACCTGGTTTAGCTCGACATCGTTCAAGACATTGTAGCCGGCGTCTTGCAGACCTTTGGCGAAGTGGGAGCGTGCCTGCAGCATCGCTCTACGAGATCGGCCAACCCCGAGCGACCCAGACTTTGCAGGGCTGCCCAGATTTCGACGCCGCGTGCCCGCCTCGACATCTCCGGTGTGTAATGGTCAGGCTCGCGATCATCGCCCTCCGCAAGATAAGCGGCACTGACCGACATCGAGCCCCGCAGGTGCTCGGGATTGCGACAGAAGGCCAGCCCGCTATCGTAAGGCACATTAAGCCGATTTGTGCGCGTCGAGCGCCCACGAGTCCGCGTTCTCGAAGCCCCGAACCAGATGAGCGCGCTCCGGTGCGGCGGCTGCCCACAGTCCAAACGCCCCATCGACGTGCACCCATGCTCCTGCTTCATGTGCGGTCGCACAAATCTGCTCGGCGGGGTCGAAGGCTCCTGTATTCACGTTCCCGGCCTGGATGCAAACGATAGTTGGGCCCGAGAGGCGCGGGAGAGCCTCCGCCCGCATCCTTCCCCGATTGTCTACGGGTACCCGTGTCACCCGGTCACGTCCGAAGCCGAGCATACTCAGAGCTTTGAGCAGGCTTACGTGCACCTCATCGCCCACAACAACGTTGATCGGAGGAGACCCGTAAAGCCCCTGTGATTCCGACATCCCAGCCGAGATTCGCAAGCACAGCGTGGCGGGCAGCGGCCAGCGCTGTGAAGTTCGCCATAGTAGCGCCCGTCACGAAACCTCCGCCCGTCCCTTCAGGCAACGCCAGCACATCTACCAGCCACCGCAAGGCAACTTCTTCGATTGCTGCAGCGACCGGCGAGAGCACCACAAGGCCCGCGTTCTGGTCCCATGCCCCGGCCAGCCAGTTTGCGGCCAGCGAGACAGGAAGAGAGCCTCCAACCACGAAGCCGAAATAGCGCCCGCCCGCGGACGCTACGGTGGCTGGAGAGCCTATCTCATCGAGGATGGCGATCACGTCGGCGTCGTTCTTAGGGCCGTCCGGCATTGGTCCATCTAGCCGGCTCAAGTTCCGCAGGGCGTCCGGTGAAGGCGGGACTCGGCGCTGTTCTAGCCCCTCCAGGTATTTTGCGGCACGTTCTGCGGTTTGAAGAAGTAAATCCATCCTCGCTGTTCCTCCTGTCAGTATTGCCTCATTCGCTGCTTTCTATGTGGCAATAGTTCGGGCACCACCCGGCGGTGCCCTGTACTGCACCGGGTCGGATTGTGGGTCGTGCGCGTGAGCTAATAAATCATGAGGTCTCCGCAATCTAAGAACTGGTTGGCGATTGACAAAGTCACGTCCGTCTCAGCACCATCCTTGAATGATACATCGGCTTGATAACTGTTCAGCGCGTGCCCGTCAAGTGACCGCTGAACATAGTTGAATTGAGAGTAGAGCCTTCGGTCGCCGGTAAAGTCAATTGGACCAGACCATCCATCCTTAGCAAGGACATCCTGATAAAATACAGCTATCTGCGCGTCACTGTCGTTACTCGTAAACGTAATATCCTTGCCACAATCGTCCGATGCAGTTACCCTTACATCTTGAGCTCCTGGGTAGACAAGGGGATTGCTTACACTGTTAGGGAGAGGCGTCAACGATACCCTTTGCAGGATAAAAATATCAGCGTTACCCAATAACAGCAAACAGGCAAAGACAAGACCGATCCATAGGAATGTCCTGCGGGCGGAAACTACGGTGCGAGGTCTGGGCTCGACCAATCTGAACCTCGGCCTGTAGATAGCAGGCGCTTCGTTTGGTATCCGCCGCACGCTATACAAAGTAGCCCTCTCCACACGCTTGACGGAGACCCCGCAGGCTTATTGCGAGGAAACCCTAACGATTCTCTGTGTTCTCAATGGTCTCTGCGCGCTCTGTGATTTCAAACCAAAAATAACCTTCGTGATCTTCGTGTCTTTGTGGTTAAAACCGTAATAATCTTGGCGTTTGGAACCGCTATGCTTGTTCCTCGACATGAGGGCGGGGCACTTCGCCTAGCTGCTGGAGTAGCTCGAGCCAGTCCCAGTTGGACCAGGCGATTTCGCAGACGCGACCCTCGTTCACGCGCATGGTGCTGGTGAAGGTGAAGGCGAAGTGCTTGCCCGTGGGGGCCAGGGTGCCTATGGGGGTGAACCACTCGCCCTGGTGGGTGCCCCTGGTGGTGCCGGTGGTAACGACCAGGTCGCCTTCGGCTATTTGTAGCCCGATTGTCACCTGCCAGTCGGGCACTGCCTGGTGGCGCATCTTGAGGCCCGGCTCGAGGTGAGCGCGCAGCTCCGGGGCGACCAGCTCGTCCAGCGCGTCGGCGCTCCACTCGTTTACTACCTCTTCAAAGTAGCGCCGGACGATCTCCTTGTTCTCTTGAGTTGACATAATCTAGTCCTTCCTGCTGCTCGGCTGCCTGCGGAGGGGCGCTACCCTGATTACCCTCTCGTTCTTGTACGTCGCCTGGCCGGGAGGCGCGTTCGGTATCTTACGGACATATTTCTTCTCAGTATATATCACATCGACCTGCGCGTCCTCCCGCAGCTTGCTGTAGCCGGCGGCAAGGCGTGCGGCTTCCTCTATATCCTCGTCCGTACGATCGGGATCGGCCCGGAGTATGACGTGCGAGCCGGGCGCTCCCCTGGCGTGGAACCAGAGGTCGTCAGGACCTGCCAGGCGGAATGTAGCTGTGTCGTTCTGGCTGGCGGTGCGGCCAACAAGGACCTGCACTCCGTTTTGCGTTTGCAAGCGCAGGGGCTGAGGCAGCCTGGCCTCAGACGGGCGGCCTCTTCCTCTCGCCTTTTTCTTGCCGCCTATCTCCTGGGGTGGGGCGGGAGGCTTGCCTGCCGTCTTAACTTCGGCCTGCACCGCCTTGATTTCGTCGTAGGTGAACGCCAGGTCGAGGCTCGTGGCTAGGTCGTCCAGGTAGGCGACACGCACCTCGGCTTCTGCGATGCGCTCAGGGAGACCCTCCACTGCGGAGCGGGCTTTGCGATACTCCTTGAATATGGCCTGCGAGTGCTCTACCGGAGTAACGCCTGGAGGGAGCTCGATGGTGAGATTTTCGTCCGGGATGGTCAGGGTCCGCTGGCCGGGCTCCAGGGTGTGCATGTAGGACAGAAGTAGCTCCCCCTTACGGCGCAGGGTTTCAAGCTGCTGGGCGCGCTGCCATTCTTCCTGGAGAGAATAGAGCTTGCGCTCGTCCCGAGAGCGGATCTCCGCGATGCCCGTGGCTACCTGGGCTTTGAGCGCGCTGTGCCCGCCGAAGGTCTGAAGTGCGTCGAAGAAGAGCGATGCCGCCTCGGATATGGAGGCACATTCTTGCAGCTCGGCTCCCTGCGCCTGCAGATGCAATAGCGGATACGGCGCGAAGTCGAGCGCCTGCCTGCTCTCGTCGCCGGTGGTCTTCCAGGCGACTGTTGGCTGCCATTCGCCCGATTGCTCTAGGCGGAAAAGAGCCTGGAGCTCTTCGAGGACCCTTGTAAGTGCGGCAGGTTGTGAGGCGACTTCGGCTGCCGGAGCCTTGGCATCGCCCAGGGCGCGGAACATCACCTCGCGGGCCAGCGTGGGGCTGACCGCCGCGTAGCCGCCAACCAGGCCCTGCCAGGCGGGGGGTGGAGAATTCTTAATTTTTAATTTTGAATCCTGAGTTATTGGGTCTTCGATCGTGCGGGCGATTTCGAGGGATAGGGCATTAATGGTGGTGCGGCTGGGGTCGCGCTTTTCCTGGGGAGGGGGTGGGACGTAGAGATGGTGTGGGAGGATAACGCGATAGCGGTTGATGGACGATGGGACACGCTTGATGCTATCCATTACCGTGCCGTCTTCTTCGACCATGACGATGTTGCTCACCCGGCCCATAACCTCCACGACAAGCTCGATTGTCCGTACCGGAAGCGTATCGTCTTCGCCCTCCAGGTCGTCCTCTATCCATTCCGCCTTCTTCGGTCGCCGGTCGTCCTTCGTCATCATTCGTCCCTGGTCCCTGGTCCTTCATCCCCGCCGGCCGCTCGATCGTATGCCTAAAGTCCCCCTCAGAATGGTACTCTTGGTGCTTGTCAGGGGGTAATCTTTTGGCTATACTGAGGGTGAGCACACGCTCAAAGCGCGGTTGCGACACGTCGATAATAGTGCCGCCTCGTACATATTTCCTGAGAAGCAGCAGCAGAGGCCGGTGTTGTTCGGGATCACGAGTGGGAGCCGACGAGGTCAGGTGGATGCGAGCGTGCTGGGCGTGAGCCGACATCAGCAGATGGGTTCGACCGGTACCGGCCCGGTAGATCTCAAGGCTCACCGCAAGCGGGCCAGGCATGATAACGTTCTGTATGCGCCCGCCCACGAGTTTATCTTGTAGCTCCTGCCGCACAGCGGACAGTGTCAGTGCATCGAAAGGCATAACGGGAATCTCAGGGGGGTTGAGAAGGCAGTATAACACAAACGCGAAGGTCTGAGCATGACGGTAAGGGACGAGGAGACGGAACGGGAAAGGCCCTCGATGGGGGCCGAGGCGGACGAACTGCCGCCTTACGTAAGCGAAATCGTGGCAGGGGAAGGTGATGTGCCGGAGTTTGCAGGATTTGTGAACCGGCCGGTGCCTGCCCTTTTAGTTGTGCTGACGGGGCCTTCGGGTGTGGGCAAGGACGTTACGTTGCAGAGGATGCGGGAGCTAGGCCTCAATTTTCATTATGTGGTAACGGTGACGACAAGAGCGCAGAGGCCCGACGAAGAAGAGGGGATACACTATTTTTTCAAGACTCTCCAGGAATACGAGCGGATGAGGAAGAATGGCGAATTATTGGAGGACGCAGAGGTATACGGAAACTATTATGGGATACCGCGCAGCCAGGTTGTGGAACCGCTGCGAAAGGGCATAGACGTGATAATGAAGCCCGATGTGCAGGGCGCGCACACGATGCGTGAGAAGGAGCCGGACGCGATCTATATTTTCCTCGCGCCGCCCAGCATGGAAGACCTGGCATCGAGGCTTTATCACCGCAAGACGGAGGATCCCCAGGAGCTCGCGAACAGGCTAAAGGTAGCCCGCGAAGAGATGCATGCAATCAGCGACTTTGACTATATTGTGGTAAATCGAAATAACGAGCTTGACGAAACGGTGGAGGAAATAGAGGCGATAATCGAGGCCGAAAAGTGCAGGGTCCGCCCGCGCAGGATTTGGCTAGCCGAGGACGCCAACTAGTTTTGAGTTGGTTCGGATAGCTCAAGATAGATAGCTCAAAGCTGTTGAAATGGCATAGGGCGAACAAGGCCCAACGTGGGCAAGGGGGATAACAATGTCGTCTAATCCAATGGATCGTGAGATCGCGCGTTTACTGGCCGATGGGCAAGCTGCTGCGAGGCGTGGAGATAGTGCAATGGCTCGCGCTCTGCTCACTGAGCTCGTAGACAAGGAGCCGCATAGTGAAGAGGCGTGGATGTGGCTCAGCGGGGTGGTCGCCGACCCGGCCGAGCAGCAAATCTGCCTCGAAAACGCCCTTGTGATCAATCCGCATAACGCGCAGGCGCGCAAAGGGCTCGAGTTCCTGTTGGCGAAGAGCGGGGCAACATCTCGTATTCCGCTCGCACCTCCTATGCCTGCTCCTCAACCATCTTTCGAGCAAGTCATGTCTGCACAGGCACAGGATTCGGTAGGCTCAGCTGCGCCTGTATATACGGTGCCCAACGGGCCCCAAGAACCGTCCGCGCCCGAATGGAGTTCTGGCGACACCGGCTGCAGCGCCCTTCAACTATGCGCCCAGCGCGCAAGAGGGCACGTCGCCTGCCCCGCCCATGCCCGAATTGTGGGCCATGCCTGTATCTGACCCTGCCGGCACAAGCGCCGCCAACAGTGGTGGGTTTTCCACCGGTGGCACCAAGAGCGAAATGACCGGAACTGTACCATATAGAGCTGCTGAACCTATGCCTGGCGATATGCCTTTCCCTCCAGCCAACACGGATGAGGTGATGAACGGTGGACTGAACGGCAGCGGCTATAGCAGCGGCAACGGCAACGGCAACGGCAACGGCTCCTACCATACAAGCGAAATGGCTCAGACCAACGGTGGACAGCCGCCGGCCGCCATAGATTTCGGTCAGGGGCAGCAGCCGTATATGCCGCCTGCAATCGACAGCCATGCTCTTTTGCAGGACCAGTCGCAGACGGGTTTCGTGCCTCTCCAGGGCAAATTGAGCGCTGAAGATACGTCGACCGATTTGCCCGCCTGGCTGGAAAACCTGACCCCCAGCGTAACCACCGAACACGACGACCGATCCTTCCCGCCCTTTGATATGTCCAGCATTGGCGGCACATCGAGCCTCAGCGGAATGTCTAACGCAGGTGGCATGCCTGGGATGCCGGATCCCAATATGCCATTTGGCGCCCCGAGCGCACCGCCCACGGGCATGAACCCGTCTGCAGATATGAGTCAGATGGGGCCCTTCTCGGACATGAGACTGCCCTCGCCGCATGAGCTGCCCGGCGACGATGGCAGAGTATCGTCGGGCGGTCAGGGTCCGGTTCGGCCCAGCCCTGGTACCTGCAAGGGTCAGGGGGAGCCTCCTCTCCGCCTATGCCAACCGGCGGCATTTCGTCCTACCTCGACAGCGCGATGCTGAACAGTAGCACGTTGAACAGCGGGATGGCTGGGGCAGCGGTACTTGATGACCAGCGCCCCAGGACGGGCACGACCGTTGACTGCCCCAACTGCAAAGAGCGGGTTCCCGAAACCTCCCTCGCTTGCCCAAACTGCCGGTACAACTTCTTCGTCAATTGCCCGGCCTGCCACGAGCTTGTGGACACCGCTGACGCCGCTCCCGGTAAGATCGAGCCATGCCCTTACTGCAAAGCCCCTATCAATAAAATGGAGCTTGGTATGGGTGGTGTGGTCGACCTGGTTTCCCAGAAGAACCCAGGAAGCCGTCCCGTCGATGCGATTGCAGTGCCCTTCCCCACTATGGAGCAGGACATCCCCAACCTCAAACGCGGACGTCGAGGCCTGTCGTTCAACTGGGTCATTGACCTGCTCTGGTTGGTGGCAGTGATCCTGATGGTTTGGGCACTAACACAGTTGCCGACCTGGCTCAACTTGTCGGGCATGTATTAGTGTGATAGTATAGCTGTCAGACGGAATAAAACGTAAAACGTAAAGCGTAATTCGTAATCACGTAAATTTACGCTTTACGTTTTGCGTTTTGCGTTTTACGAATCGCTCCGAGGATTATCGTGCCGAGTGACAGCGACTCCAATCCTGACAGTGACGAAATCTCGCAGTCGCGTAAGGTTATTGTTCTGCGAGAACACCAGGTAGCCGAGCGTATTCTAGACCAGCTTCTCTCTGCCGATCCTGCGTCCGCCGACTTTAACGTATTCCTTGCCAGATCCTCCATCCTTGGCACGCCCATGCTGGCAGCCATTACGCGCCGCCTCGACGCGTTTCAGCCCCACATACTGGATGTACTTGGTAGGGTAGTGGCGACGTATACCGATAGCCGCGAAGCTGCCCGCACCCTTAAGCGCATTGCAGGCGACCGCCGCAATACGGACCGGCGCCGTATGGGCGCTGTGATGGTCCTGGAACAGGCGCTTGGTGTACAGCCGCCCGACGATTTCCTTGCGACGTTGCGTGAGCCTGTGCGCTCGGCTACTGGGCTGCTGGTGGGTGCCCTGGACAGCACAGCTGACAACCCGACGGCCATGCATGACTATCTGCGAGCCCTCGTGTTCCAGCCGCTGGATTTACTCTATTCTGTGCTTGGCACCCTGGCAGAGAGCCATGACGATCGCACAGTGGATGTGCTACGCTTGCTGGCCTTCCAGCCGGATCCCGGCCTGCAGCTTGGTGTGATCGAAGCGCTGACGGAGACAGGCTCAGCGCGGGCTATCCATGCGCTTCTATTGTTAGAGCCCACTATGCCCGATGAACCCGCGCGGGCCATCGGCCGGGTATTGCAAAAGCTCAGGTTGAGTGGAGTGGCGATCGAGCCCCTACAGCGGGCGGGTGCGGGGTGCAGAGCCTGGCTGAGCGCTATAGAGGGCCGCGGCGACCGCATTGTTTGGCTGCTCGCCCCCGGCAAAGATGGCTCGCCGTCCATACTTGGTATGCTGCTCAACGACGTGTCGGGCGTGCTGGATGCGCTTGGCACGTCCAATCTGGAAGCCTCAAGCCTGCCACCGGATGGCCCACCCGGCTTGCTCTACGAGCATCTACCCTTCAGGATAGGCGACCAGCCTGTCGCGGATGCCCTCGGTGAGGCTTGCGGTGGGTTCCTGGAGGTGCGATACGATTACGCGATCACGCTGGTACAAGAGACCGTCCAGCTCAATTGGATGACCGGCGCGCCGCTTCCTGTCGAGTACCAGTTACTGAATAGCACATTCTGGGAGTACGCCGGGAATATCGGCGCGGGCCGGACGGGACTCCTACTGGATGCCGAGGTAGACGAGGAGACAGCCCAGGAAACTGAGAGCGACTTGCTCTTCAACCCGCTCTTCGATAGCTGGTACCTGGACAGCCCCTCCGTGGAGGGAGCGGCGCACGAGGTGGCCTCTCTCGACAGCAACCCTCCGCACGAGATTGCGGACGAGAACTGGCGCATTTTGCTCCCCGCCCTGATACGCCTGGCTCACGACGAGTTCGGACCCCACCTGCGCTCGCGCTACGCTGCCCGGCTGAGGCGCATGGCCGAATGGCTCTTCATGTCAGGCAATCTGAGGGATGCCGAGCTGGCGGCCCAATGCGCCCGGACTATGCTCAACTCTCCGCCCGAGGCTAACCTGTTCGTGCTCCGGCTTGTACAAAAAGGCATCCTGGTGGCCTTATCCAGGTTGGCTATGGCTAATAGAACCCATTTCCACACGTAACGAGCCGGGTTTGCTGAACGATATTACTCGTGTGAAATAGGGGTGCATGGATCTCCCTGCCGGGGCATGGGTGTCCCCAATTCTCCCTCTTTTATTCTCATTGCCGCTGGCGGCCCAAAGGGTCATGTTTACTCAGAATAACAAGGCCAAGGTGGCGCGGTTTCATCCGACAAAGGCAATAGTGTTGGCGCTACGCAAGGTGGTTACTCGTTCGCTTGCCCTCGCACGGTAGCGATAAGGCGAACTACCTTGTTCTCCTTGAGATCGTAGAGCGCGTAGACTTGCACCCAGCGTGTGACCTGCGGACGATCGGGAAGCTGGGCAATCTGCGGGCCCTGCCAGCTATAGAGCGCCCAGCGGTCTGCGCCTGATACGGCGCCTCTCGGAGTCCACGCGAATCCGGTCGCCTGTAAAGTCCGTTGGGCTGAGCTTGAGCGAGCGGGTGACGGTCACGTAAGCGGGTATGGAGAGAGCCGAGTAGTCGATGGTTGCCAGGCGGACGGCCTCCGATTTGATGGCTGCCTGCACCGCCTGCCCCGCCTGGTCGTTGCCGGGCGGCTTTGGAGAGCTTGTTACAGGGGTCCATGTGACTGCAGTATCGCCTTTCACAGAGGCCGCGGGATAAGCCTGTAGCTCGGGTAGCTCTATTATTTCCATGACGGTTGCCTGTGATGTTGCAGTGGCTGCTGAATTGCCTTGAGGTGTCGCCGACGATTGGGAGCACGCGGCTAACAAGGGTATCATCGCCAGGAGCGGGATTACGCGGTAGACTTTCAATTACCAAGCTCCAATATCACGAATGGAGCCGGGATTACGCTGGCGGCAACGTTGTAAACGGGGATTCCGGCGGGTGTGACGCCTCGATGCTTGCCGCGGTGTGAATGGCCGTGCACTACCAGGTTGGCTCCGAGGCGGTCTATGGGCTCGCACAGAATGCTGGACCCGTAGAATGGAACCTGTTCGAGAGCTTCGCCTTCCACTGTTTCGCGAATAGGCGAGAAGTGGAGCAATACAAGCCGGTAATCGGTAATCAAGCTCCCCAGCCCTGCCTCGATCCTGGTTGCTTCATAGCGGGCTATGTCAAGCCAGAAGTCAACTTCAGGCTCGCCCGTGGCTTCAAGAGCATTAGCGCCGAAGCCGCCACGCGCTCCTTTCGTGCCTATTATGCCCAGGCTCTCACCTCTGATCACGAAATCTGTCGTGGTGCCATCGAGCAGGCGGATGCCGCTTTGCCTGTAAACATTGATCACGTTCTCTATCTGGCGGGCCCCATATTCGTGGTTGCCGAGCACGGCCACTATCGGGATGCCAAAGCCGGCCAGCTCGGCCACGAACAGTTGTGCGTCTTCGGCTGTGCCGCTGTTAATGAGATCGCCCGGAAGCAGAAGCAAATCGGCGACATCGCGCACTCCCTGGAAGCGTGCCTTCACACTGCCGGTGTCTGCAGGCTTGAAATGGATGTCCGAAACGGCTGCGATGCGTATCATGTCGTGGATGGGTTTGCCGGTTGCTATGGTATCCGCAATTCCTTATACTATACCACGGACATATGTATAGACAATTCAAGGATAAAAACAAAATGCCAGTATACGAGTATGAATGTAAAGAATGCAGCAACAGGTTCGAAAAGATACAGCCTATAACCGCCGACCCTCTCAAGGAATGCCCCAATTGCGGCCAGAATGCGCTTAGACGTGTGTTCCAGCCGGTGGGTGTGATATTCAAGGGGAGCGGCTGGTACATAACCGACAACCGAAACAGCAGCAATAACGGTCCCAAAGAAACGAAAGGAAGCGACAAGCCCGCATCCACGGAGAAAGCCGAGAGCAAGCCCAAGAGCGAGAGCTCAGGCGGCGAGAGCTCAGGCGGCGAGAGCTCAGGCGGCGAGAGCTCCCCCAGCAGCGCGCCATCCACAGGCTCGACCGACTGAACATGAGCATGAAGCTCGAATTCGCATTGCAAAAGAGCAAAAGTCTCGCCAGCCGGCGAGACTTTTGCTCTTTTGCAATCCTGAGGAATATTATGCCTGAATGGCTATATGGCAGACACGCCGTCGAGGAAGCTTTGCGGGCAGGGCGTCGCAAAGTGTTTCGCCTGTTGCTATCAGAAAGTGGCGCCGGCAGAGAAGGCCGGCAGGGCCATGATGATAGGCTGGCCTCGATAGAAGAGATAGCCCGGCGGGCGGGGGCGCAGATCGAGCGTGTGCCCTCGGCAAGGCTGGACGCCTTGACCAAAGTGGGGCATCACCATCAGGGTGTGGCGGCCGAGGTGGCCCCATTCCAGTACGCCACGTTAGCCGAAACGGTGCAGCTTTGCCGCGAGGCGGGCAGCAAGGCGCTCGTGCTGGTGCTCGAATTCGTTGCAGGACCCGCAGAACTTCGGCACACTGCTGAGGTCGTCGGAGGCTGCGGGCGTTACGGCTATCGTTATGCTGGACCGGCGACAGGTAGAAGTTACGCCGGCAGTAGTGAACGCATCGGCGGGCGCTGTAGAGCACCTTCAAGTCTGTCTCGCCAACAACCTGCCGCGCGCTATCCAGGAGCTCCAGGAAGCCGAGCTCTGGGTATACGCCCTGCAAGCCGAGCCTGGCGCGATACTCTATACTCAGGCTGACCTGACCGGGCCGCTCGGCCTGGTTGTTGGCTCGGAAGGCAAAGGAGTAGGGAGGCTGGTGCGTGAGCGGTGCGACGGCGCGCTCGAGATACCGATGCTTGGAAGGGTAGAATCGCTCAACGCGGCTGTCGCGGGCTCGATCGTGCTATACGAGGCGGTGAGACAGCGCGGCTAGAGAGAGTTTTCGTCGAGTGGCTGGCGGCCCGCGAAGCCTGTTTCGAGATCGTGCCAGTAAGCTACCTGCAGCTCGCCAAGCCGCCAGCAAAGATAGACTATTCGCCCCTCGCGCATAGCGGGGAAGTCTACCAGCCCGGTGGAAAGATCTTTCAGCTCGATTTCCCATTCGGCCAGTTGATCGAGGTCTTCGCGTATCGCTTCGGTGAGGGCCTGCGACACCTGCATCACCATGGGGTCTTCGATGGGATTGTGATAGCCGTTGCCTTTAACCGTTTTGGTCACGTCCTCTATACGTCCTTGCACCATCCCATGCTGTCGCGCTTGTGCCTGCATCCTGACGAGCAGACGGGTAAGCTCCGGCAACATCTTGTTGGCCTCATTCACTGTGTAGCGGCGCGGGTCGGGCATAGTATCTACTTCTGTTCGAACTCATCCATCATGTCTAGCACATGTTGAAGGCGCTCGATAGCGATGTTGGCGACCTTGCGCACGCGCTCGAACTGAACAGGTTCAAGGGCATCCAACCAGGTAGCGATATCTTTATCCGTCATTTCGGCCCAGCGCGAATCCATGCTCAAGCGTGTGCCCATGAGCTTGATTGCATCACGGCGTCTGGCACGGCGGGCCTCTGCCTGGGGCGTGGAGCCGAGCGGCACCTTCTCAGGCTCTACTTCAACTACTTCCTGCTCGGTGACCGCCACGGGTGTAGCCAGCGCCTCAGCCAGCTTTTCGACATCGCCGGCGCGGAAGACGCTCTGCTGGCCTTTGCCGCTGAATGGCCTTATGCGTCCCTCGTCAACCCATTGCAGCAACTGGTTGCGAGTGGTGCCAAGCCTTTCAGCCGCGGTCGGCAGGTCGATGAATTTGAAGCCGGAAGCCACGAGTGTGAAACGTAAAACGTAAAACGTAAATCTCAAAATCTTACGTTTTACGTTTTACGTTTAGTCCTCCGTTACCAGGATGAAGTGCTCTTTGGGTGCGCCGCAGTCGGGGCACTTATCGGGGAGTTGCTCGGCTCGGGTGAGGAGGTAGCCGCAGTCGGTGCAGCGCCAGACGAGCTGCATATTCTCGGCACGGCCCGACACAACCTGGCCCGATTGCACCTTGGCGATATCCATCGCCAGGTGTGGACGTGTGATGATGCCCACCACACGTCGCTGGTCGTCGACCACTACGATTGGACGGCGGCCCATAAGGCCGAGGCCGCCTGTATTGCCTGACCCGTTCGAGCCCGGCTGGTTCTGCTGTTCTGCAAGCCCTTGAGGAACCTCGGCGAGGGCGGTCTCGACATCAGCATCCACATGAACGGTTTCGTAACTGTTACCCATATAGTCGGCAACATGGCTGGTTTGCGGGTTGTTGCCCGAGCCTGTGCAGCGCATAACGTCTTTGTCCATGATGACGCCGACCACGCGTCTGCTGGAATGGCTATCGACGACAGGCACGAGCGACGTGTGGAGCTCATCAATGCTGCGGGCGGCCAGCGCTATAGAATTGTCACGAGTTACCACAGGAGGATTGTCAATCATGACCTCACTGACTTTCATGCTGCTCTCCTTAAGGTGCCCGTCGTGCCTCAGGCGGGAGGCGCAGGCGCACATCTACAGATACCGTTTGCGAGCTGATGTACCGGAAATGGCCGCTCTGCGGCATTATATCATAGGGGGTATGGGGCAACAAGGCACAGAGCGTCTCACGTTTCGCGTTTCGCATTCCTTGCCCGCCCGATTTCCGCAATAACATCATCGGCCAGACCGGCTGCGGAGATTTCGCCGTCAGAGAATGAGGCGAGGGCCTGCAGGGCGAGCTCGGCGACGAAGGGTTCGTCGGTGAGGGCAGCCGCGAGGGCTGGGATGCCCTGTGCGATGTGGAGCTTGCCGAGGTCGTAAGCTGCGCTGGCACGAGTGTCGACATCGGGACCCTCTTCAAGAGTGTGGATCAGTATGCCGGGCATGGCACGGTCGGTACGTGACGGATCCGGGTCGTGGCCTTTCAGTAGCTCCTGCGTGTAGAGGCTAAGCGTGTCTTCGCCCAGCGACCATTGCAAGGCGCGGAGCTCACCTGACGCCATATCGCGCTCGTCCACGGTGTAATCCTGTAGCTCAGGGTCGGACGCCAGCCGTTGGCGCACATGGGAGAGGCGGCTTCTCACTTCGGCCTCGATTTTGTCGCGGTCAAGCTCGACGCGTCCGAACTGGGCCAGCGTTTCGAGCGTGGCAATCTCTTCTTGAAGCAGCCTGACCTCGATCTGCAGGCGCTCCTTACGCTCTGCCGAGAGGTCAAGATGGTCAAGCTGCCTCTTATAGCCTTCGTAGCCTAACGTCAACTGGTCGATACGGCTGCGCACTTGCGCCTGGCTAACAATCATCTTGTTTGACACCCTCTGTAGTGTGTGACATAATCTCTGGCGTCAATTATATCATCAGTTGTCAGTTGTCAGTTGTCAGTTGTCAGTAGACGGACGAAGGACGAAGGACGACGACCGACGAAAGAGAATGCCCACTGCCCACCGGTCTACTGACAACTGACAACTTGGTCACACAACAGGAGCAAAAGATTGGCTGCTCGCCGCGTTCCTTCGGGCCCAAACCGCAATATTCTGTCATTGTTAGCAATGGGATTAGGAGCACTACTGCTGCTCATTGTCCCTGGACTGCTCTTCGTGTTCGCCGTGGCTCAGAGCAAGACCTTTCAGATTCCCGGCACATTGCTCATTCTGTCGGTGGTCTCCGGCATGGCTCTGGTCATTATCGGCGCGGCCCTACATGATTGACGATGCTAACACTGAGGTAATGCTTACTGCTTAGCTATGCTTACTCACGTTTTACGTCCTCATCGTCCATCGTCCTTCGTCCCTAAATGATTGAGATTGCATCGTGAGGCCGGCGCAGGACCCTGTTATACCGCTCCTGGTGGGTGGGTTGATTGCCGTTTCTTTGGTGGCGGCGCTAAGTATTGCGTGTGGGTGTGGGCCATACGCCGCCCTTCGCCCGCTTCGCTCGCGCAAGATGGCAGGCTTATGGCTGCCGAGCGCCCTCCGCTCGTATATGTCGCGCTGGGTACGCCGGTTGGTATGGGGCTGGACGACGCTACTGAGGGCGGTCAGAGTTGGGTAGATCTGCTAAGGGAAAAGATGCCCGAGGGCACGGAGCTGCTGACTTTGGGCAGGCGCGGAGTTACGCTGGCCGAGATTAATCAGGTTGAGATACCCGAAGCGGTAGAAGCCGGGCCGGACCTGGTTACTTTATGGCAGGTGGTACGAGATGTCGTCAAAGGCGTGGCGCTCGCTGATTACATAAAGGAATTGCACCTGGCGCTGACTGCCATCAGCCGAAGCACGAGAGCCACCATTTTGCTGATCAACCTGCCCGATATTTCGCTGCTAACACAGGGTGTGTCCGACGAGCAGCGCTCTCTTGTTCGTGGAGGGGTCGTGCAGTGGAACCGGGCGATCAGCGATGCTGTCGCAAGGTACGGCAGGCGTGTGCGCGTGGTAGACATTTTTCCGATCAGCGAACAACTTCTCTTGGGGCTGGATGGTGAGGCGCATGAAAGCCCCGCTGCCGGCCCGGACCGCAATGCCCTCCTCGCGGATACCGTGTGGCAAACTATCGAGAAGGCGCACTTACTGGACGCGATATGACCACCGACCGTGAGCGCCTTCTTGCGCATTATTACGACCTTGAATACAGCGCCTACGACGCGGACATAGATTTCTACGTCCAATTTGCTTCGCTGCTCGACCCCGAACGCCGCTTGTCGCTGCTTGAGCTTGGCTGCGGCACAGGAAGGATAGCCGTGCCGCTAGCGGAAGCTGGCTACCATCTTGTCTGCGTGGATGTTTCGGAGGCGATGCTGGAGATTTGCAGGGGCGCGGTCCGCGAGCGCGGGGTCGGTGGGCTGGTCATGCCTCTACACGCTGATATGCGTGACTTGGCGGGCGTATCTGCGGGACCTTATAACATAGCTTTTTGTGCGCTCAACACTTTCGCATATCTCACAAGCACCGAAGACCAACTGGCAATGCTGAGTGCTGTGAAGCCGCTATTGGTCCCGCATGGAATCCTTCTACTTGATCTCACCCCTCCCTGGCCCCATCTTTTGCCACCCTCGGGAGACGAGATCATCCTGCAAGGCACATATCCCGGCAGCGATGGAGCGGTGGTGCGTAAGCTGGTGACCGGCCGGGCGGAGCCTTCGACGCAGTCACACCATGTCACTCTCATGTATGACCGCGAGGGAAAAGATGGCGAGGTGACACGCACCTCACAGCAGCTTACCTTGCGTTGGACGGGCCGCTATGAGATGGAAGTCCTGCTCAGGCTCTCAGGGTATTCGTTGGAGAACTTGTATGGGAGCTATGATCTGGACGACTTCGGGGACGAGAGCGAGCGGATGATATTTGTGGCGAGGGCTATATAGAGACGCATTACAATACGTCTCTATATAGCCCTCTTTTGATGAGCTGCGACCAGTGCTTCGAGGTCGGAAACCTTAACATGGGCAAGGGAATCTGACTACCAGGTCGGCCCCGGCATCGAGGAGGGTCTGCCGTGTCTGGGTATTCGTGACGCCCAGGGTGGCTGCGCCCGCCCGCTTGCCCGCCTGGATACCGGATGGGGCGTCTTCGATAACAACGCCTTCCGACGGCTCGACGCCCAGACGATCAAAGGCCAGCAAGAAGACCTGCGGGTCGGGCTTGCCTCGCTTCACGTCGTCGCCTGAAGCAATGGCCTGCATGTAGCTTGCGAGGCCCGTTGCCGAAAGCAGCAGGCTGATATTCGCCAGGGGAGCCGAAGAACCGATAGCCTGGCGCCAGCCCGCTTCGGCTAGTGCAGAAACAAGCTCCACTACGCCCGGAAGCGGCTTGAGGAGGGCGGCTTCCTGTCGAAAGTGGCTCTCTTTGCTGTTTGCCACCCGTTCGACCTGCTCTTTGTCCGTAATGCCCCAAAGGTGCTCGATTATGTCAGTATTGTGCCTGCCGAAGATCGCTTTGAAGTCGGTCTCGGGATTGTAAGGCAAGCCAAGCTCGGCGGCCATCGCCTGCCACGAGCGATTATGAGCCTCGCCCGCTATCTACAATAACCCCGTCAAGGTCCCATACGACGGCATGAGTTTGGTCCGGCAATTCATTATTCTCCTGCAGCGGTGCGTAGTGCGTAAGACGGTTACGTCTTACGTTTCACTCGCTATGGCTTGAACAACTGCTTTCCGAGCAGGCTCAGCAGCACATCGTATGGGGGCTGGTTCTCGGGGTGGTATTCGAAGCGAGCACGCTCGAACCATTGTACTATATATGTTTTGCCGTCCAGGCCTTTTTCTTGATGCTGGTCGGACAAGGGTAGGCCTACGATGGGCACGCCAAGCTCGCGCCAGCGCTCCAGGAAACGGCCCCACACGCAATGGCCCGTTTGCTGTGAGCAGACACTCTCTACCCCAGCAGGAGGTGCAATAGGCGGGAACGATTGGCCGGCAACCGATTGGCTGCCCAGCAAACCGAGCAGGATTTCGGCGTCGGTGCCCGCGAACTCTGGGTGATATTCGAAGCGGGCGCGCTCGAACCACTGAACGACGTAATCTTTGCCGTCGGTCTGGCTGCGCTCGATCCGCTCGCCGCTGATGGGATAGCCGAACAGAGGCAGGCCGCCGTTCTGCTGCCAGTACTGCGCGAAGCGGGCCGAAGGCTTGAAACCGGTTGGCGATGTTGGATCGATGGCGGGGTCAAGGTTAGCGTTAGTCTTCGGCACGATTTCGTCCACAAAGACGGGGTCTTCGCTGATGGTGATGTTCACAGTTCCATTATTCACCGTGAGGGGCGTGCTTGTTCCGTCTGATTTCACCAGCACGACGTTATTCTGCGAAACAGGCACGTCTACCGCTTCGGGCTCGCCGATCTTCCAGAGAACCTGCACCGGGCCTTTGGGCGAGTTGAACTTGTATTGATAGCGGTCGAACTGGGCCTGCCAGCGGTTATTCACGCCGCGCGTGATGGGGCCAAGCCCGGCGAATGTCGCCCCGGTAAGCTGCTGCGTAAGGACTTTGTAGGCTGTATAAGCGGGCTTCTGGCTCAGGTCGTTGCGCATGATACTCATATTGCCCCAGAGGTCGCTCGGTCCGGCGTTGAACTTATCTTTAGCCTGGAAATAGTCGAAGTGTGTGACACCGGGCGAACCCATCGCGATCACGTAGAGCCTGATGAGCCGTCGCGCCTGCTCCGCCTCGCTCACGCCCAGCGTGCCACAGCCCGTGCAGGTGGAATAGCCGTCTTCGGTGACCCAAATCTCCTTGTCTGAAGCTCCATGAGCCTGGAGCCACTTGTAGCTCATGTCGAGGCGGTAGGGGAAGTTCTGTACAACCGTGTTGGGATCGGTGCTTTCGGGCATCCGGTCGGGCATATAGGGGTGGATGGAGAGCACGTCGAAGTTGAGCTTGCCGCCCGAGTCCGCCACCACGGCGTCCAGGAATGCCATGCCCCCGTCATTGTAATCGTGGATGGAGAGGCCGCCGATGAGTACTATGGCTTGCGGGTTGGCCTTTTTGATGGCTGCATAACTTCCGGCGAGCATCTGGGCGTAGAGAGCGGCGCGGTCGCAGCCGCACATAAATGTGCCTTCAACATCAGGCTCATTCCAGATTTCCCACACATTTATCTTGCCCGCGTAGTGGAGGGCCGCAGTATAGGCGAAATCTACGAAGTCCTGGGGATTGCGTGGCGCATTCCAGTACCAGTTAGGCTGGCTCGTCTTGACGCCGGAGGCCCAGTGAGGCGTAGTCTGGATGGTGCCGACCACGCCGATGCCGCGCTGCACCAGTTGGTCCACCCAGAAGTCGAACGAAGTCCAGTTATAGATACCTTTCTTGTCCGGCTCAAGGTTGGCCCACGACACCTCTTCACGGCTCCACTTTACGCCCAGGTCGACTGCAGAGTTCAGCATGTCGTATTTCTGGTCCTTCGGTCTCTCCTGGCCCGTCACGTAAAGGTTCATGCCGAAGAATGAGCGCGCCGGAGCCTGGAATGCCCCGGCCGTCTGCGTGCCTGTTGGGGAAATCGAGATAGGAGCGAGCAAAGTGATAATAACGGCGACAATAAGCGCCTTTGCGAGCCTGAAGCGCAGGGGTCTCATTGGTTGTATAACTCGTTTCTATGCTGGTGTAAGGATGGGACGAACAGCGGTACTGACAAGAAAGTATACCCAGTGGGTGTCGGGGGCGTCAATGGGAGTGCCAGTTGTCAGTTGTCAGTAGCCAGTGACCAGTGGCCAGTAACCAGTGACCAGACTGGTAAGCACTAAGCGGTCGTCGTTGGTCTACTGACAACTGACAACTTGGCCAGCATTCCATCTCAAGCCTGTTGACACAGCGAGCGTAGAGTGGTAAATTACCTGCACGGCATGGCCCTCGCCGAATATTGTGAAAGGGGGAATTGGCAAATGGGCGATAAAAGTCCCAAGAACAACGACAAGAAGCGCAAGCAGCAGACCCAACAGGCTTCTAAGGAAAATAAAGCTGCCAAAAAGCAGGCTGGAAGCTGAGGGCGCATCAAAATGGGGCGGTTTTCCCCAAGCTAAGGTGGATCTGATACATCTATCATATCCATGGAGCGCCGCCCCACATTCAATGTGGCCTCTGCGATCAGGCTGGCTATCGTGATCTGGTTGCCGGCTATAGGGTGGCACACTTTCACAGCCTCCAACCACGCTCACTTCCCTGCGTAGCCGCGCCCCGGCGGGCGTTCTCGCGCCCGCGCTTATCTAGAGTGCGGGTGTTCTCAGCACTACCCTGGGACGCATCCAGTTGCTTGACCTCTCTAGATAATGACTCTGCGACGTAGATGAATATGCCAGGAGACAAAACCCTGCTGCCTTGATCTGAGGTACTGATCTTAAGTATCAATGGAGGGAGAGGGACATGCACTGGCTGAAAACGCAGGCTCGTCAAGGGATTCTGGGACAGGATCGAGTGACTATCATTTGGAGTCTCGCGCTTCTCGTTCTGGTCAATATCACCAGGCTCGGTTATGATCTGCTCAATCACGGCCCCTACTTCTGGATCCTCAAGACCCCATTGGACGATTTGATCCCTGTGGTAAAGCCTTTCATCATTCCATATATCACACTCAATCCGCTGATATATGCCTCCGCTCTACTGTTCCTTTTCTTCAGGGTGAAGATATTCCAGTCCGCAGCGCTCTCGATGACCCTGGTCTTTCTGATCAGCTTCTTCTTCTACGCATTTCTACAGACGTACGTCGAGCGACCACAGCTTGCAGGCAACGACTTCTTCACACAACTGATGGTACAGACTTACGCAAGTGATAACCCATTCAACGACTTCCCGAGTTTGCATGTTTCGCTATCAACTATCCTTGCCATCCATTGGTGGAAAGTAGATAGGCGGATTGGGCTGCCTGTGGGGCTGTGGGTGGTGCTAATCATCATGTCCACGATGTTTGTGAAGCAGCATTACGTCCTGGACGTCGTAGCTGGGTTGATCCTTGCATTTGGGGCCTCGCTTTTCTTCTTACGCCGGATTGTCGACCGGAGTTCCATTCAGATGAAATCGGCGGAGAGCTTCGGGTAGTCTTTGCCGCTTACGCTGTTACCGGCTTGGCAATGCTATTGTGGCAAACGAGACTGCGTTAGGCCGGCCTATCGCCTGTGAATTGAGCGCTGGACAGCTTACCCTAAGGGGAGGGTGCCTTGGAAAGACGGCGAAATGTGGTCAAGACGTTAGCTAGGGCCATTCTAGAGGCGACGGAGGCGTATGAACGAGACCATCCCGAGACAGTGGAGGGGGAGGGATTCTTGAGCGTAGGGATAAGTGCAACTGAATATGCGCCAGTATTGTCACGGCTAGACAGCACAGTGACAGAGGCAGAGAAAGAGGATGCGATTCTGGAGCTGGAGCGACGCGGCTGCTTCAGGGCGCGCAATCCGAGTTCTGGCCACAACTATACACTGTGGAGGATCGAGAAAGGCCGGCTGACATCATTTGCTAAATAGGAAGTAGGACCAGGCGGCCGCCCGCAGTGCATTCTATGACCGCAAGTGACATATACCCACACATACCCCGGTCCGGGCCCATGGAGTTTGTGCGCCCACAGATAAGCTCGATCATCCGGGTACCCTGCGCCGAGCGGAGACTTTTTCGCTCGGACAATAGACATTCTGACGCTTTTGTGTCTCCGCTTAGCGCCGCGCCAGCCAATCCCTCACGAATTTTTCCTCATCAGCTTTGTCCGGCAATTCGCCGTCGAGCTTGGCGTTCAGCAGCTCTTTCAGTAAATCCCTGTATACAGGGCCTGGCGGCACGCCCAGCGTTCGTAGATAATCGCCGTTTATGGACGGCTTGATGTGCTGTAGCCTGTCCAGGTAGTCATGCAGACGCGACCACGCAACGGTATCCCGCGAGAGAGCTTTGATCCTGGTGTAGGCCTGCAAAGCAGCGGGATTGAGGTCGTGCAGGAGACTATAGGTCTCGGAGGGCTTCTGCTCGTCCGCTCCCAGGCGCGGCCATAGAGCCGCGAGCCGGGCGGAATTATGCATCAGCTTGATCTCCGGAGCGGTAAGCTTGAGCCACCGAGCCAGCCCTTCGGCCTCTTCAGGCGCGGACGCAAACTCGGCTGCGATGATAGCCAGATAGGTGTCGCGGCGGGCTTCTTTTGATATCGCCTCGTCCTCTCCCGGACCCATCTTGCCGTCGGGATACTGCCAGGATAGGGTCGGGTGTATAGCGGCGAGCACGCCCAGCTTATCCAACTCTGCCAGGATCGCGCCGCCTTTCGGCTCCTCCATGATCAAGAGCAATTCGTGGGTGATCCGCTCAATTGAAATGGTGGCGAGCGCATTGTCGCGAACTGCTTGCAGGATTAGCTCAAGGGTATCGAGCTCGATCTTGAAATCGAGACGTTTGGCGAGCTTGACAGCCCGGAAGATGCGCGTAGGGTCGTCTCGAAAGCTTTGCGAGTGGAGCACGCGTATCTGGCCGCCTTGCAGATCAGCCAGGCCGTTGTGAGGATCAAGGAATGGACCAAAGGCATCCGGCTTGATGCGAACCGCCATCGCGTTGATGGTGAAGTCGCGGCGTGCAAGGTCATCCTCGATAGTGCCGGGCGCTACGCTGGGGAGCGCGCCGGGGCGCTCGTACCATTCTCGTCGCGAGGTCACCATATCTATATGGAAGCGATCACCCTCGAACGTGAGGACAGCAGTGCCGAAGTCCTGGTGGATTTCAAGCTGTGCGCCTACCTCCGCTGCGACCTGGGACGCAAGCAGGGTAGCAGAGCCTACTACCGAGATGTCGATGTCGTAGTCAGGAATCTTCAGAAGGGAGTCGCGCACATAGCCGCCAGCCAGGTAGATGGACCAACCATGCTCTTCTGCGATCTCGGCTGCCCTGCGCAATAAAACAAGCATCTCCGCAGGCAAGACCTCGTGAAGGCGCTGTGAGATATATCCGTCTATGTCTGAGGGAAGCTGCTGCACGTCTCAACGAAATCTTGAATTCTTAATTCTCATAATTTTGAATTATGGACTCTAACTCAAAATTAAAGATTAGAATTCATAATTCAAGTAGCGCCTGGATAATGATCTCGTTCTCTTCGACAGTGTTGTAGAAGTAGGGAGAGATGCGAACTGCGCCGGGCCTGCTGTCTACTATGATGTCTTGTTTGGCCAGGGCAGCAACGATTGGTTTGGGCTGGTCGAAGTTGAGCAGCACGATGGCCGTACGCTCTTCAGGGTTGGGCATGACGCGGGGAGTGAAGCCTGCCTGGCGCGCTCGCTCGATGAGGTCGGTGGCGAGGGCGTTGTCGCGCTCGCGGATGCGCTGCACGCCTATCTCCTCGATGTACGATAGGCCGCCGAGCGCGGCGTATACGGAAGCCATGCTGGGGGTGCCCGTCTCGAAGCGCGATGCCTCTTCGCGCCACACCAGCGACTCGATATCGAAGTCGAACATGTTGGCCATGCCCCACCAACCTGCTTGCGCCGGTTCAAGATCGCGCACGCGTGGGTTGACATAAACAAAGGCGATCCCCGAGCCGCCCATCAGCCATTTGAGGCTGCCCGACGTGTAGAAGTCGGCATCTATAGCCGTCACATCGGTCGGCACGTGCCCGGTGGCGTGGTAGGCGTCCACCAGCAAGAGGGCGCCACGATCGTGCGCCATTTTAGCCAGCGCGGTGATGTCCTGTATCGCCCCGCTGGTGAAGTATACGTGCGAGGTGACGACCAGGGCTGTGTCGTCGTCTATGGCTGCCTCGAATAGCTCCAGGGGCACGGTGATCTTGTCGGGGCTATGCAAGAATTCTACTTTGATGCCTTCCCGCTGCTTAGCTAGGAGGCCGTGGCCGATAGTGGGGAAATCGAGGTCCGTCGTGATGATCTTTTTGCGTTTTGAGAAGTCAACCGCGCTCAAGATGCTCGCCACATTGGCCGAGATATTGGGGCCGAGGGAGATTCTATCGGCGGTTGCGCCCACCACCCGCCCGTAAGCCCCCCGCAGCTCGGCTAGCTTGCCCACCCACAATTCGTACCAGGCAGACGCGCCCAGGGCCGCCCACATTTCCAGGTATTCGTTCACGTTCGCAATAGAGCGTTTGGATAGCGCACCCAGCGAGCATGTGTTCAGAAAGGTCTTATTGACCACAATAGGGAAATCCTCCCTGTAGGAGAGGAGATCGCTGTGAGGAACATCGGATTGCGGATTACGGATTGCGGATTGCGGATTGGTGATTTGCATGAGGCAGGCTCCTTGGTTTGTGGGGGAGGCGAGGTTACTATAACACTCGCAATCCGTGGGACGCAAGATGATGGCCTATCGTTAAGTCTATAATAACCTTGGCGTCCTGGCAGTAAAGGTAATCCGCAATCCGCAATCCGCAATTGGGCGGTCCGCAATTATCAAGTGTCCCACGTTGACAACCCTGAGACTGCGGGCATATACTGGCAGCGGCTAGGGTTTCCATTTAGCGGAGGGCTGGTAAGGCTATGTCTGCGAATAATAAGCTTGTGAAGAGATTCCGGTTCCCATTCTTTCTCTTTTACATTTTTGCAAATGTCCTCGGCGTGGCGGCGCTTGCTGCTTGCGACTCGGGCACACCCAACGCCTCCGGCACCCCTACCAAGCCGAACAACGCCCTGGAGGTTGTCTTCGCCTATTCTTCCGAGAAGCAACCCTGGATCGACCCGCTGGCCGCCAAGTTCAACAGCGAGAAGCACACGCTGCCGGGCGACAACCGCCCCATTTACATCACCGCGCAGGTGTGGGACAGCGGCACAGCCGAGCATGATATCGCTACCAAGACTTTCCAGCCGGCAGTCTGGTCGCCCTCCACTTCGCTCTGGAAGGACGTGCTCAATTACGAGGCGGATTCCGAGCTTGGTGGCTCGAACCCCGGCGATGCCGACGCTCTGCTCCTGAACCCGGTCGTGCTCGCGATGTGGAAGCCGATGGCCCAGGCTCTTGGCTGGCCCAGCAAGCCGATCGGCCTCAAAGACGTACTCGACCTGAACGCCAACCCTAAAGGCTGGGGCTCGGTGGGCCACCCTGAGTGGGGGCCATTCAAGTACGCGCACACCAACCCTGACGTGTCGTCCACCGGTCTCTCGATGGTGACAGCCGAGTTCTACGCGGGCGCGGGCAAGACTACCGACCTCACAGAAGCTGATGTGAACGATCCCAAAGTGCAGACTTTCGTGAAGTCAATCGAGCAAAGCATCGTCCACTACAGCGCCACAACCACCATCTTCAAGAGCAACATTAAGGCAGGCGGTATGAGCTACATATCCGCCATAGCCCTGGAAGAACAGACCGTAATTGATCTGAACAAGAACGGTGGCATGCCCACACCTCTGGTGGCTATTTACCCGAAGGAAGGCACATTCTGGCACGATAACCCATATATCATCTTGAAGGGCCCGTGGGTAACGGACGACCAGCGCAAAGCCGCCACAATGTTCAAGGATTATCTCTTGCAGCCTGACAGCCAGCAGGCGGCGCTGGCGCTTGGTTTCCGCCCGGCCAACACCTCGGTTTCGTACAGAACTGACCCGTTTACCGCGGCCAACGGCGTCGACACAGATCAACCCAAGACCACTTTGCAGGTGCCTCAGCCTCAAGTGCTGGTAGATGTGAAGAATGCATGGGGGACGCTCCGCAAAGGGGCGAACATCATGATCGTGCTCGATGTTTCGCCTTCGATGGACGATCAGGACAAACTGACCAACGCTCTCGACGGCATAAAGATATTCCTCAACCAGACCCGCGACGTTGATCGCGTGGGATTCGTGACGTTCGATAGTGAGACACACGTGCTGGTGCCGATCGATACACTCTCCAAGACGCGGTCGCAGATATTGCAGTACGTAAACGACCCCAGCCTGATACCAAGGGGGGACGCTACCGCAATTTACGATGGGGTGGCGGCGGGGTTGGATGAGATCGACCGGCTGAACGATCACCAGCAGATCAACGCCATTGTGATGTTGACCGACGGCCAGGACAACTCGAGCTCCACCTTTAACAAGCAACAGGTGCCGATCCGCCTGAGCGCCAACCGCGATCAGCTCTGGGCGGTCAAGCTCTTCCCGATTGCTTATGGCAGCGGCGCAGATGTAGATACGCAGCTACTTCAGGAGTTCGCCAGTATCACTCAGACCAGCATGGCGACGGGCGACCCGTCGAATATCCAGCAGATTTACAACAATATGAGTAATTACTTCTAGCGTTTGCCGCTTTGCAAGCTGCCCATTAGTGATTCGTTGAAGACGGCGGTTCGCGCCTTGTTAGGCTCGAGATCGATCAGCCTGAGGGCCATCAAGCGCCCGATAATGGCGTACACTTCAACTTCGGGGAAGCCTGTAGTGAGCAGAAGCTGACCAATAGTTGTTGCATTGGCGCTGTGGGTAAGCACGATCCATTCTTCTCGGTTCAAATTGTGGCGCTCGTTAGCGCTATCGGGATGCGCCAGCAGTCGCAGCCTGGTGCCGGGGGTTAGCTGCACGGATGGTGGCTTACTGACCTGCTCGTCACGGTGTCTCAACCCCTCAAGAATCAGCCATTCGGTGGGGCGGGCGATAGTGGTCTTGTAAGATTCGCCTGGAATAGGCGGTATGAAGCGGAATTTGGCGTCCTCCCACTGGAGCATTTCGACTACCGCTTCTTCACCCAGATACATTGGCGCTCGTGTTTGGGCGTCGATGGTTGCGGCATTGGCTACGTTGCCGTCCACTATCCAGAGCATGCCGCTCGATTGTTCGCCCAGCTCGATAATGATCTTGCCGGTCTTTCCGCTCATGGTGAAGACCTGTAGCAGGTCTACGAGGCTGATGTCGAGCAAACTACCTACGATTGCCATTGTATGCCCTTTCCATAGTGCAAGAAGATAATGCACTGCGACTAATCAATGCCGGAAGCACGAAATGTGTGGGCTTGCCGTCCCGCCTTTCTTGCTATCGAGAATCAAGTCCTACCTACAATTTTACGACATGTAATAGGATAGATTAATAGCCCTTATCTCCTAATTAGTGCCATGCAATAGTAGCACTGGATAATCTAATCGCCCGCAAGGTACGCATTTGTGTGCTCGCATGGTATAATATTGCCATTATTGTCCAGGAGAGTACTCTTGTCTGACGGCAGCGTTGCCAGGCACCCAGGTGAGCAGGCATACGTCCCATATATCGTTGTAGACGTACTCAACTTCGGCGGCTTCTTCGGCGGCGAGACCGTGACGTTGGACGCCGCACCTCTATCGACACCGGACAAAATCGCCGGTTTCATTATCCCTGAGCACCTTTTCGACAACCTTACGCAGCGCCACTTGATAGCGGCGGGCATGGCTCTTGGCCTGGTCGTGGACGGTGGCGAAGTGCGAGCCGCTACCGTGCTCGGTGCGCCGACCCGAGAGCAATTGAAGGCAATCGTCAAGCAACCCGCCCCTGAAGAAGTCGGGCCGGGGCCGCGCACCCTATCGTACCGCTGCCCGCACTGCAACCTCTGGATAACAGGTACCCCCGACCGCCATGATGACGGCCACTATTATTGCCGGCTGTGCGAGACGAAGCTTGGGTAACGTAGTACGAATTTCTTTACCGCCAAGACGCCGCCCCGGAGGGGACCCCGTAGTTCCGCCAAGGGCCGCCAGGTTGTTAAAAGGGGCTACGCACTACGCACTATGAATAAAGGAGACTTGAATCTTTATGGACGATACCCTCAAGATGTTCAAAGAGCTTACGGAAGCGCCGGGCGTGCCTGGAGCAGAGGGGCCGGTGCGGGAGGTTATGGCCCGCTACCTGGGTCCGCTGGGCGAGGTCGTGACCGATGGGCTTGGCTCGATTGTGGCCTACAAGAGCGGCAGCGGGGTTGACAGGGACAAAGGGCCACGCGTGCTGATAGCGGGGCACATGGACGAAGTCGGATTTATGGTCACCCAGATCGACGACGACGGCTTTCTCAAGTTCCAGAGCCTTGGCGGCTGGTGGGAGCAGGTGATGCTGGCTCAACGAGTGACCATTCGCACCCGCAAGGGCGACCTGACCGGTGTGTTCGGCTCAAAGCCGCCCCATATCCTCTCGGCAGAAGAGCGCAAGAAGCCTGTCGAGAAGAGCGACATGTTCATAGATATCGGAGTGCTGAGCAGGCAGGAGGCCGTAGACGCAGGCGTGCGCCCGGGCGACCCGGTGATACCGATCTGCCCATTCACCGTGATGGCAAACGAGAAGATGTTGCTCGCCAAGGCGTGGGACAACCGCTTCGGCTGCGCGGTGGCCATTCAGGTGCTTCAACAACTGGACGACAGTCACCCGAACACTGTCTACGCAGGCGCGACGGTGCAGGAAGAGGTAGGTTTGCGTGGCGCTCAGACTTTGAGCCACCTTGTCAACCCTGACATCGCTATCTCGGTGGATGTGGGCATTGCAGGCGACACTCCGGGCGTGAAGAAGCATGAAGCGCAGAGCAGAATGGGCCAGGGGCCGATAATCCTGATTTATGATGGCTCGCTCATCCCCAGTCTCAAGCTGCGCGACCTCTTCATAGATGTGGCAGAAGAAGAGAAGATACCCTACCAGTTCGACAGCGTAGCGGCAGGTGGCACCGACGGTGGGCGCTTCCAGCTTACCCATGACGGCGTGCCGAGCATCAATATCGGTATCCCGACCCGCTATATACATTCAGCCACATCTATGGCAAATCTGGACGACATCAACAACGCCTCGCGCCTCATAGCCGCAGTCGTAAAGCGCCTGGACGCGAAGGCAGTAGCGGAAATCAGGCGGTAAATTGTACGAATTACGAATGACCTTCCGTAATTCGTAATTTCGTAATTCGTAATTCGTAATTCGTAAAGGGGGCAACAATGAAGTTGAGACTCGCTGAGAGAATGTCCCGACTGGGAACGGAGACGGCGTTCGAGGTAGCAGCCAGGGCGCGGGCACTGGAGGCCCAGGGCAAACCGATGATCCACCTGGAGATCGGTGAGCCTGACTTCGATACGCCTGCACACGTTCGCCACGCGGCGGCGGAGGCACTTGAGGAGGGCTACACGCATTATACCGGCTCGACGGGCATACCGGAGCTGCGGAAGACTATCGCGGCATATGCCGGCAAGAATCGTGGGCTAACCTTTGACCCGGAGAATGTGGTAGTTACGCCGGGCGCCAAGCCGATCATGTTCTATACGATCATGGCGCTGATAGAGCCTGGCGACGAAGTGGTTTACCCCAACCCCGGCTTCCCGATCTACGAGTCGATGATCAACTTCCTGGGTGGGGTGGCCGTGCCGCTGCAACTGAGCGAGCGCCGCGATTTCCGGATCAACCTGGAGGAGCTTGAGAGCAAAGTCTCTTCCAAGACCCGGCTGATTATCATCAACTCGCCCCACAATCCCACCGGCGGCGTGCTGACAAAGGGCGACCTTGAGGCTATCGCCAGGCTCGCCCTCAAGCACGATATTATGGTGCTGGCCGACGAAATCTATAGCGAGATCGTTTACGAGGGCCAGCACCACACCATCTTGAGCTTCCCTGGCATGATGGAGCGCACCATCCTGCTCGACGGCTTCTCCAAGACCTTCGCTATGACCGGCTGGCGTTTGGGATACGGTATCTTCCCGGGCGAGATGATACCGCATATTGGTCGCCTGATCGTCAACAGCGTATCGTGCACTTCCACTTTCAGCCAGCGCGCTGCCATCCAGGCGCTCACCGGCCCACGCGACGAAATCGATCATATGCTCAAGGCTTTCGCTTCACGCCGAGAGCTGGTCTATAAAGGCCTGAACGAGGTTCCCGGGCTGCGCTGCAATAAGCCCGAAGGCGCGTTCTACGCCTTCCCTAACATTACCGGCACAGGCCTCGATTCGCGTAGCTACGCGGATTATCTAATGTACCAGGCGGACGTGGCTGTGCTGCCGGGAACATCGTTCGGCGAATTCGGTGAGGGCTATATCCGTATCTCGTTCGCCAACTCAGAGGCCAACCTTGCCGAGGCAATGAGGCGAATCACTGCCGCTAACCTGAAGCTGCCTGCTGTGGCCGCCGAGGTAGGCGCGGCCAAATAATGTGCAACCATAAATCATAAAATAAGCAATAAGGTCGCCTCAGGCGACCTTATTTGCTTCTTTTATGATTTATTGTGCTAGAATCAGCCTATGGCCGCGCCGACAGAAGCCCATGCATATAATTAGTAGCCCGCAGCGGGCAAAACAGGCTGGGGCCTGCGCTTGCCCACTGGCATGCTGGCGGTGGGGTGCGCTGCTGCAGTGGGCTTTGCCTCGGCCAGACACACAGGCTCGCTGGCTTTCCCCATAGATGATGGCTACATATACAGCAACTACGTGCTGCCGGCCTCGCAGGGCCACTTCTTTACCTACAATCCAGGCGAGGCCAGCGGCGGCATAACCGGGCTTGGCTGGTATATCGTTTGCCTGCTGGCCTACTGGCTTATCGCGCCGTTCCACGCACTTCTGGGCGGGCTTGCCCCCGCAATCGTGCGGCCTGACGCTCAGCTTGCGGAGCAGGCAGGGCACCTTTACCTGGCGGCTTATTTGCCGGGCGCTCTCTGTCTCGCCGCCACGGCGGTAGGTGTTTACCGCCTGGCGTGGCTCTGCCTGCCGGAAATGGCGACGGCGATCGGGCAATCCGTCCGAAATGGGCTTTGCTGGCTGCTTGGCGCGGTAGCAGCAGCCGACCTGGGGCTGGTGTGGGGGGCCATGTCGGGCCTGGAGATTACGCTCGCTAGCGCGCTGGCCGTGTGGGCAATCGTCTTTCTCGTGGACGAAACGCGGCGCGGGCAACTGCGCTTTGCTCTCCTCTTCGCAGCGCTGCTCCCCTGGGCGAGGCCCGATCTCATGGCGATCAGCTTTGCCGGGGTGCTGTGGCTGGCTTTGCGCGTCTTCGCAATCCGCAATCCGCAATCTGCAATCCGCAATTACGACGGGGGGCCGGATGCCACGATCGATCGCCGGACTGCCCTCGCAAACGCGGGCTTTTATCTGCTTGCTGATGGCCGTGGGGTTCGGCGCCATGTCGCTTGTCTATTTCGTCGGTTGGGGCGAGCCGCTGCCCAGCTCGTTCTACGCGAAGGTGGGCGGGCTAAGGCTGTCCGGCAAATTCTTCGCGGCGGCCCAGGAGTTCGTGCTCGCCGGGGATTACCTGCCATTCATTGCAGGAGCGCTGGCGCTGTTCGGCGGCCTGACCCAGTGGCTTTTGCCTATGCGAAGCGGACAAAGCGAGAAAGATAGACGCGAAAGCTCCTCCGCAGCTCTGCTGCTCCTCATGGTGAGCATGATCTACACGATAGGCCTGATGGCCACGCTCCCCTGGTTCGGTCAGGAGGACCGCTATCTTCTTCCGTTGCACCCGTTCATTATCGTGCTGGTGGGAATGCTGGTATTGCGGATTGCGGATTGCGGATTGCGGATTATTTTGAACCGCCAAGACGCCAAGAACGCCAAGGTTCGCCAAGATTATCAGGGAAATCCGCAATCCGCAATCCGCAATCCGCAATTGAGAGGTCCGCAATTGCTACGGTTGGGGGCGCTGGCGGTGATGTTATTATTGGTTGCGGTCGACTACCTGTGGGCAACCAGGGTATACGCGGTTGAGGTGCGTAATATCGAGGACGCGCATATCAAGCCGGCTCTCTGGATCGCGCAAAACAGCGCGCCGGACAGTATCGTCGCATCAGAGCCGATCGGGGCGGTCAAGCTATTCTCCGGCAGGAGAACGGTGGACCTCGTGGGTCTGACCACGCCCGCCACGCTTGGTACGTTCGAGGATTGGCCTCGCGCCTGGCCGGTGCTCAAAGCCGCAGGCGCAAGCTATCTCCTCTTTTACCCTGATTGGTTCGATGGTCACAAGCCCCCAGGCTGGGCGGTGCAGGGCGCGCGCTTCGCGATCCCGGACAACAGGATTGCCGGGGCGGACGTGATTGCTGTCTACTCGTTGCAGTGGGACCGCTATCTATCTTCCGTGCCCTAGCATGACTTTCGGCGACGCAAAGCAAACCCATCTTCCCATTGCGGTCTGCATACGTATCCCTTATATTTTGCTGTGATAGGTGTGCGCTGCAATGGCATAACTCAAAACTCAGAACTCAGAACTCAGAACCTGGCCAGTAACCGGAGATATATTTGATAGTCGTTTATTCGATAGCCTTGCTCGTTCTCGGCCTCTTATCGGGCTTTGTAATCAATGTGGTTGCCACCAGGCTGGCGGCTAACCGGCCTATGATCGGCCCCTTGCGCTGCATACGCTCCCCTCACCCGATCACTCTGCTCCAGGCCCTTCCCGTGATTGGGTATCTGAGCCAGGGCGGGCGTTGTTCGACATGCGGCAAGCGCCTCAACGTCTCATATCCTTTTGTCGAGGGTGCTATTGCGCTTCTTTTCGTAGGCTTGTTCCTGATAGAAGGCTGGGGGCTATATTATCTCTTCCATGCACTATATATCGTCTTCCTCATGCTTGTGCTGGTGGTCGATTGGAAGCATCGCGATATTTATCTCACCGTGATCGCGGCCGGCTCGATAATTGCCCTGGCAGGGAGCATTCTCTTGCCAAACGTGACGATCTGGGGCGCGGTGCTAGCCGCTGTAGTCGCGGGTGGGTTCTTCTTGCTCGCCTACGTCCTGGCGAAGCTGATTTTCCCCAGGATAGAAGAGCCTCTCGGCGCGGGCGACATCCTGCTGGCGTTGATGATGGGCCTGATGCTGGGCTTCCCTAACATCGTGGGCGCACTGCTGATAGGGCCGTTGATAGCGGGCGCGGCTGCCATCCTGCTTCTGGTATCACGACGAAGCAAAATGGGCGATTTCATGCCATATGGTGTGGCTCTGTGCGCCGCCGCTATCCTATTTATCGTCTACCCCGGGCCCTTTGCCGATGCCCTGCATCTGCCTGTTCTTGCGCAGATGGTGTCGGGTATGCTCGGGAAGTAGATTTTCCTTGACTGAGGTCCCATAGCTGTCGTATACTCGGTTAGAATGCCCTTAGTCATATAGCTGCCGCGGTCAGTCAACCGACCACCCCGCCTTACCTTATAGAGACTGGATACTGCCATGTCACAAACCTGTTCAAACTGTGGCTTCGTGAACAAGGCCACTAATCGCTTTTGCTCAAATTGCGGTGTAACGCTTGTCCCCGCGCCCGGCTCCGACGATACCGCGCAAACCGCTTCCGACGCTTCTACCGCTTCCGCCTCGTCACCCGCAGGCACTACTGAGCCTGTCACCTACCTGGTGCAGACCTGGGATGCCCCCGAGCCTGCCTCAGTGGCTGCTCCCGCAGAGGAGGAGAAGGTCGTTGCTCCTCCCAGGCCCACGTTCGTGCCCTATGGGAGCTATTCTTCAACTCCCTCGCCTTCGATAGCCTCCGCTTACTCTACAGGCGCGTCTGCCATACCGGTCGCGCCGCCTCCAGTTAGCCCCGGTCAGGGAGATGGAGGTATGTATGCTCCATATTCGCCCGAGGCGGCACGCAGGCTAGAGGTACAGAAGCCGCAACGCTCCTGGCTGCTGCCCTCCGTCGGAGCTGCGGCGCTCCTGTTGCTCGTGCTCATTGTTGTGGGAGGGTTTCTGCTACTTTCGCCCGGCAATAACCCGACCGGCCCCAGCACCTCTGCCGGCAACGGGCAGAACGCGCCTGCAGGCTCAGGTAGCGATCAAGATACGATCAAGACCGTAATCAAGCAGAGCAACGACGAGCAAATCGCCGCGTGGCGCAACCTGGACACCAGCGCACTGGGCAACACGCGCACCGGCCAGGTGCTCCAGGACAACATCCAGGCGGTTCAGGACCTCAAAAACAGCGGATTGTATGCGATTCCGGTGAACAAGAGCCTGCAGTACGGTGCGATCTCCGTAGACGGCAACACTGCCACCGCCAAGACGGTAGAAGTGTGGAGTGTCACCTTCTACTCAAAGGGCGACAACAAGGTTGTCAATTCGACCGGCCCCGACACTCTTTACGAGACCTATCATCTTGTGAAGCAAAACGGTAAATGGCTGGTAAGCACACTCGATATCGTGCAGAACTCGACGCCCACCGCGCCTAACATGCCTGGCGTGTCTACCCCAGCTCCCGGTACAAATAACACTTAGGCAACAGATAAGAAAAGTAGAAGGCAAAAGAAAAAGGTCGCCTCGCGGGGCGACCTTTTTCTTTTGCCTTCACAAAACCTATCTATTCCTTGCGGACACGAACGGCGTAGGCCGACCTGCCTACTCGTCTGAGCGCCCAACCGCCTAGCAGCATCAGGAGCGCGCCGGCCGAAAGCCAGAGAGGCATACTCGACGGGCCTGCGCCTGTGACAGGGTTTGTCTTGGGCGGTGAGCCTTGTCCCTGCCCAGATGGATTGCCGCCGGTCCCGCCGTTTGCGGTGCTGGATGGGCCGACAACGATCACCGGAGGCTGTCCTTTTTGGCCGCTGCCTGTGCCGCTGCCGCTCTGGTTACCGCCAGGCTGCGGAGCTGGTGTGGCTGCGGGGGTGGGGACCTGCTTGGTGGGGGCACCTGCGCCGATGGGAGTTGGGAAGGGAGCCTTGGTGGGCAGCGGCGTTAGTGACCGTTTGCACTTGAGCGGGTGTGTTGACAGGCTGTTTGGTCGGTGGGCCACTGCTCACTACGGCAGTTGGGTAGATCGTCTGGACCGCGAACGGCACCGTCGCTTGTGCCCCGGTGGTAGATACGGGTGGTGGAGCTGATTCGGCGGTATTCACCGGCGGCGGTGCTCCGCTTCCCGGTACGGTGCCTACAGGTGGTGGTGCAGCAGCTGCGCCTGAACCCGACGCGCCGAAGGCTGAGCCGGGAGTAGCACTTGGCCCCACAGTGGGGGGCAATGGGGCGGCGGCTGACCTCAAAGGCACTTCAGCCGGTTGGCGATTTGGTTGTGCTGCGGAGGGCTGGGCGTTCGATGATGGAGCCTGGTTGTTGGCCCCACCGCTCGAGCCGGCAGGCGTAGCTCCCTGACCATTACCCTTTTGCTGCACCGGCTTTTGGGGCTGTGAGGGAGGCTGGTTGGTGCCTTGCTGTGACTGTGCAGGAACCGGCGTTGATGTGCTTGGAGGTAGAGGTGTGTTCGTCGGCTGTGGCGTGTCGGTAGGCTGCGGGGGCACGGGAGTGTCTGTATCGAGCGGGGGCGCGCTTGTGGGCGTGTAAATCGGTCCTTTGGTTTGTGCAATAGGTGGGGGAGTAGTCGTAGGCTGCTGGGGAGGGGGTTGCTTGCCACCCTTGCCGCCCGGCAACTGGGCAGTTGGCGATGGAGTGTCCTGGGCAGGTGTATCTGTGGGCGGTACCGGACTGGCCTTAGGAACGGCGGTACTCGTGGCAGCCACCGTTGCTACTGGCGTAGCCGAGCTTGCGGGCCGGCTGGTGGGTGTCGTCTGTACAGGTTGGCCGGTGCCGGTCGCCCACACCAGGGCCGAGCCTGACTGGCTGCTGAAGACCGTGCCGTAAGGCAGATAGACGGTCATGTCGCTGCCGGTTCTATTCTGAATAGCTATTGTGCCGCTGCCTACCCAGGCTGTTTGCGGCAGTTGTGCCAGAGAAAACCCCGAGATAGCAGCCTGCCCTTGCGAGATGGCTGTGAGAAGATTGCGCCCGTCAGGGTTCCAGCTTGGAATGCCCTGGGAGCTTGCTGCGGCATCGGCGATGCGCTGCGCAGTGGCATGCTCCGCAGACTGCCAGTTGCCAGCCTGCACCCACCAGACGGCCAGAGCGACCTGGTCGGGGGCGCTATCGCTATATCCCCAATCAATACCATAATAGAGGGCTGTGCGGGCTCTATCGCCCGCCTGTAGCTGCTGGGTGGCCAGCGTAAGCTGGTCGGATGGGATATTGGTGCCGGCCTGCAAAGAGAGGCCGCGCACCTGTAAATAGCCGGTCCCTCCGGCAGGAATCTGGAGCGAATTGCCTGCAACGACATACAGGGATGAGGCGGCAGCCGTTGATGGTGCGCCTGCCAGCCCGATGCTCGCGATGAGCGTCAGGCAAAGGGTGACGGCAATGCTTAGTCTTACGGAAAGCTGTAACAAGGGGGACCTCGACAATGTTGCCTACCTTTCGCCGATAGGAATACGCCTGGCAAGTATACAACTTGAATTGGCGTATTTCAAGAAGTGTGCGTAATCCCAGGAAACGGCACGTTCCGTGTAGCGTTATAACAGGTTACGAATCCCGTAGTGGCTCGAAGTGCTGCTCAACCAATGCCACTGTCTCATTCAGGGATAGCGACCAGTCCACTTCGAGCGTCTTGAGGTCGAGCCTGGTGGCCTCATTGCGAATATGACGGGCAAACAACATATCTCTGGCGCTAATGTTCTCGATAGCCCGTTCCGGGTCGCTTGTCTGGTCGCGAATAGCAGTTGGCCGGGCCGTTCGCACGCTCCTGATGACCCTGTCGGAGGCAACCAACCAGATCGCATGGTTTGGCGATGGGAGTACCGGCGCGACCAGACTCGGGAAGAGACCCGGACCTTCCGCAATGACGAAGGGGTTCCCTTCGATTGCCAGAAGATCAGGGATAACCAACCGAAAGCGCTCGGCCCACGAGCCAAGAATGCCCTGATACATCTCTTCAGGCGAGCGCAGCACCCATCTCTCGTCCATTGTGCCTGTGATAGCGCTCGTATAAAGTGGGTAGTCCTCCGGGGTCATCCTCGCGATATGCGCGCGCTCGTTGAGGTCATAATGGTAGACTGGCAGGCCATAGTTTCGCCCGATAATATCAGCAATTGACGATTTCCCCGAGCAGGTAGAGCCGCCTATCCAAAGCACATGACACAAATCACCGCGCACTGTCTACCACCCGTATCTGTGGCCCATCCGCAGTCGCCGTTCGTCCTTCGTCGGCCACGGCCGACCTACGGTATATCCTCCGGACCCTTGTCTACGTACTGCTGGTAGAAGGTCTTTATTACGTCAAAATTGTAGTCGCTCATCGGCAGCAGGCGATCCCAGGCGGCAATTGCGAGGGGCGTAGTCATGCCTGTGGAGTAGGGAACGATGACCATTTTGACCTTGCTGTACTTGTCCAGCGGCAGGGTGGTCATGAGGGCTTTCAATTGCTGCTTGGTGGCATCCGGCAAGTCAGGCTTGTAGTAGAGCACGATGTAGCCATGCTCCAGGCTATGTACGAAATTTCCTTCCGCAACGGTGCTGGTATAAAAGCCTGCACCCTCCGGCGTTGAATAATGTGTGCCTGAGGAGGGCGGGTAGTTCTTATAGGTTATGGCCTCTCCATCGGATACGTGGGTGTTCCCCTCGTCGGGCATCGGGGTGCCAAGTCCGTTGGCGGGGCGGGCGGCCACCATTGTCAGTTGCGCGGCGGTGGAGCCCGTCGAGGTGGTCGATTGGGCCATGGCCTGTGCGGGGATGGTTGGCTGGCCTGCCGCGGTATTGCCCGCCGTGGTTGCGGGCAACGTGGTCGTGCCGCTCCCGCAATTCAGCAGTAGATAAACCACGATCAGCAACCCCACGATCATTGCGCCTACCAGCGATCCCATAATGATCGGGAAGGCATCTCGCCTGGGAGCCACATAGCGTGGGCGAGCAGATTGGCGGCGAGGTGGAGGCCCGCCACGAGCGCCCTGACGGTTGGAGCGTTGCGGCCGGGCGTCACGTTCGTAGCTGTCGTACTGGTCGTACCTGCTGTTAGCCCGCGGCCTGCGTTCAGGCGGGCCGTTGCGCGTCCCTTGTCCCTGGCGTGCCGGGCGGGATGGCTGCTCGTACTGGTCGTCCTCGTAATATTGGTCATCCGGCTCGTATTGATCGTTCGAGCGTGGCGCTCGACGAGGGGGAAGGGGTTGGCTCCCTCTTTGGCCGGCGGCGGGTCTTGTCGATTGTCGCGCTCCACCGGATGCCGGACGTTGCTCACCTCGCCGGGGCGGGGTATTGCTCATATATCGCTCCTTGCGTCTTTAATTGGGCCGGGCCTGGCGCACCGGTGTGACAGGTAGCCGTGTCGTCTCCATAAGGGCGCATGGAGAGTCGCTTTCTGGAATCAGATTAATACATTGCTTGATAGAATGTCAAGGTCGGAGTCGTCAGTTGTGTCAGTACGACCGCCGACCACTGCCCACTGCCCACCGTTCTAGTGACAACTGAATAACAGAAATCGTTTGCAGCAAGTTCCCGCTTGTGATATAGTATAAGGTCCGAGACTTTCGGAAAGATTAGCTGTTCGCAAAAAATGGGGGTGTAAAACTTGTTTGATGTAAGTTTGCCTGAAATCACACGCGATGCGGGCGGACATAATTATAGCCGCTATCGAATAGAGCCTCTTCAGCCTGGCTGGGGCACGACCCTTGGGGCCAGCTTGAGGCGCATTCTTATCTCCTCGCTGAAGGGCGCGGCGGTCACAGGGCTTCGGCTGGCCGAGCTGCCTGACGATCCCAGCGAAATCCCAGGTATCGAGGAAAGCCTGATCGACCTTGTTTTGAACGTGAAGCAGCTCCGCTTCCGAACTACCGGCGAGGCTACCGGCGAAAAGGCCCAATACCGCGTTACGCTCAGACATTCAGGCAAAGAGGCGGGCGACCTTATTGCAGAACAGCTCGAAGTGCCGGAAGAGCTGGAGCTTATCAACCCTGATACCCTGATCGCAACGGCTAACGGCAGCGGCAAGGCTTTCGAGCTTGAGCTGCTTGTGGAGTTGGGTAGCGGATACGAAACCGCTGAGGCCCGTATCAATCTCACCGACGATATGATCCCGGTTGACGCCATGTACACGCCTATTCCTCGCGTCAACTACGTCGTAGAGCACACCCGCGTGGGCCAGATGACCGACTATGACCGCCTCCTGCTCGAAATATGGACCGACGGCACGATCCAGCCCGATGACGCGGTCAGCCAGGCTGCGCGCATCCTCACGCAGTATGCCACCGCAGTGGCGGGCTACGGCCGCGATGTGTCAGACCTCGGCATAGAAGAGCCTACCAGCGCTGCTGAGGATAACACCAACCGCTCCATCGAAGACCTCAACCTTAGCATGAGGACCACCAACGCCCTCAAGCGCGCCAACATCACCACTATCGCCCAGGTGCTGACGCTCAACGATAATGACCTTCTGCACCTGCGAAACTTCGGCCAGAAATCGCTTGTTGAGCTTCGTGAGGCTTTAGTCGCGAACGGCTTTGCTTTGCCAGGCGATTATTCCCTGGATGATGTTACCGACGAAGAAGAGGCTGACGAGGAAGAGTAATCTCTGCTTGAACCATAACAAAGAAGGGAACGCTAACTGCGTTCCCTTCTTTGTTATGGTTCAAGGTCTCTCGGTGTGCGGTGAGCGCACATTCCTCAAAAGGAGCGAGGCTGCGATCATGCACACTCCGGCGAAGATGAAAATGCCCCGATAGGAGTTTGTGTAGTCCACCAGGGTGCCGGCTATGAGCGAGCCGGCGGGCTGCGCCACCGACCAGACCAGGTTCCCGTAGCCCATATAAGTGCCTGCCCTTGCTTTTGGCACAAGGTCGGCGAGAAGCGATATGTTGAGGGCAGTTGGCGCGGCATTGCCGAGGCCAACAAACACCATCACGGGTAGTGCTTGCCATACAGTCTGGACCTGCGAACCGATTATGGCTGCCACTGCAAACATCAGGAGCGCAGGCTGGAGCACGCGCTTGCGCCCGATCTTATCGCTGACCACCCCGGCGACGATGGCCCCTACTGAAGTGGCCAGCACCACGACCAGTAAAAGTACGAACGACTGACTCGGATCGAGATGAAGCTCGTTAACGCCGAAGCGAGTGATGAAAGGGGCCGCCGCTCCAGCCCCCAGCCAGTAGACAGCCATCGCGGCGATATAGTACGCCAGCGGGCGGTCGGCGAGAATGCTACGAAGGACAGGCACTCTGTGCTGCTCGCTTGTGGCGTGTGTTCGAGCTGTCAGAGGTTCGCGCACGCTCAAAGCGACCAGAAATATCGAGATAGCTGCCAGCACAGCCGTAATCAGGAAGACCCACCCGCGCGCCGTGTCCCATAGCAAAATCGAGAGGACCGTGAAGGTGATCGAGCCCACCACGCCAAAGAGCGCCGTGAGGCCACCGATGCGACCGCGCTGGCTGAAAGGCGTGATATCGGTAAGTAGTGTGTTGTAAGGGCCGACCGCCACATAGAGTGACACGCCCGCCATCGTCACGGCCAGGATCATCAGCCAGAAAGTGGGATGCAAAGCCAGCGCGGCTATTGAAAGGCCCGTACCGAGCGCGCCCGCGAGCAGATAAGGACTGCGCTTGCCGATTCGCGTGTGCGTGCGGTCGCTCAGGTGACCTACCAGAGGCTGAATAAGGCCGCCGAAAAGCGAGCGCTCATTGGCGAGCAGGGCCACCAGTGTGGCAGGGATGGGCCCGCCTGGATTGACGAATGCAGGCAGACCCAGGGGCATTGTATAACTGAGAAGGAAGAGAGGAAGGGCATTGTTCATCATCGTGAACACCAACCCTCCCGCGATGCCCCCCGACCCATAAAAGAGCGATTGCGAGAGGCTCAGCGGAGGTATGTGCAGGCTCGCGATCGCACCGTCGCCAACCCTGTCCCCATGGTGCGCCCCGCCAACTATGTCAGGGTCTGCCGGCAGGGTCGATTCTTCCGTCTGCATCGTGAAAGTATAACCTCTGTTGGCGTGGGGGTGCAACGGGACGTAGTTGTCAGTTGTCAGTTGTCAGTTGTCAGTAGACGGACGTAGGACGACCGATAGCTACGGTCTACTAACATACTGACAACTGACAACTGACAACTTGGTTAAGATACCTACCTCGAAGATGTAAACGCCGTTCTTGAAGTATATGAGGTGATAGTGGTCCGTATCGCGGCGCAGGGCTTCTATGTCCAGCCTGGGCACGCTGTTGCCGATTTTGGCGCTCGAATAGACATGCGTAATGCCCAGCTTTTGCATGAGCGCAAGAGCCTGCGGACTGGATAGGTTTGCCGTGCCTGTTATCACGCTCTTCTTGACGAGGTTAATCTGTAGCGAATCGCTGGTCTGTCCCGGTTGGCCGATGGGCTGGGTGTAGGCTGCAAGCTTGCGCGTGTCGGTGAAGAAGGTGGGGTCTATGGGATGCTCCATCCAGGCGCTGAGGGCAGGGATGCTCACGTTGCGGTCAGCGAGCAGAGGCAGCCACATCCCCGCATCGCTGGCCGTGAGGCCGCGCCCGGCGTAAGAAAAGGTGGACGAGATGAGGAACTTTGCGGTGGGGGGTGTATTGGCCTTGATCCACGCAAAGGCCTGTTCGTCGGGGTCATGCACGGAAGAATATGTGCCGGGGTCTGCGATGTGCCAGGTGCCCGCGGCGAGAGCAAGGATAGGCGCTGCTACCAGCAGGACCAGCGCGAAGGCGGGCTCGCCCAGCTTGATGCGATTCTGGGCTTGCAGAAGCTGCACGGCCAGAGCTATCCCGTAACCGCCCAGTGCGGCCACAGGTATGTAGAGCGAGATCGCGACCGCATAAGAGCCAATCGCACCGGGTACGGGCCATAGGCTGCCTACCAGCAGGCCGATCCAGAGGATCAGCACAACCACTGCGCCATTGGGTGATAGGCCTGGCTCGCCTTCTGTCTCATTCGAGCGCCGCTTGAAATATAAGAGAGCTGCCAGCGTAACGCTCACAAGCGCCACGGTAGGCAGTGCGACACCCAGGAAGAGGCGAATAGAGTCCGGGTTGTTATAGCCGGCAAGGTAGTCGGGAGTTACTGTCTGAAGGCGGCGAGTCAGGCTCGGGAAATAGTTGACCGCGATATTGAGAAGCCATAGAAAGGTGAGCGCCAGTCCTGCGAACACCGCGATGAGCCCGCGAGCCCACCCTTCGACAAGCTCGCGCCAGTGTCCCCAGCGGCTGAATAGCTGGTAAGCGCCGAGCGCCAGCCCAAATAGACCGAAGAAGATCAGCACCCTGTAGTGCACCACCATCAGCCCGCCCACACAGAATGCTGCCAGGGCGATATCGCTACGCCGCCAGCCGTTGCACATGGCCCGCACGATGAACACCAACGTGATTACGAGCAGCAGGTTGCCTGCAAGCTGCGTGTAACGTCCCCAGTTGACATAAAATGCCGGCATGATAGAGACAAATCCCGCCAGCAGGGCCGCGCCGAGGCCCGCAATGCGCGAGCCAAAAAGCTGTCTGCCTAACGCGTAGGCAAGTGGGACGGCGAGCGTTATCAGCACTTGGCCCATAAAGAGCACCGCGTGTGGGGCACTCAGGCCGGCAAGCGCTGCTAGCACCGCCGAAAGGGTATGGAATCCGAAGTGGTAAGTGAAAGTATCGACAGGCACATAGGGAAGGTAGCCGGTTGGGAGGCGTCCGGTCTGGAGGATGATGTTGGTGATCATCGTATGGTGCAGGGAATCACCGAAGAGGGGCACATCCAGCCCCTGAATATCTCCCAGCCGGAAGGCCAGCGAGAAGGCAGTCATGCCCAGCAGGGCTATTGCATCAGTGGTCGAGGAGCGGGTGAAACGTGAAACGTGAAACGTGAGCGGTGCTTCACCTTCCTGATTGTTGGGACCATTGCGGATTGCGGATTGCGGACCCTTGACGAAGCGATAGGAGACATAAAAGGCGCAGATGGCGAGAATCACCCAGAGGTAGACAGGCGAGAAACTTAGCCCAACGAGGCTTGTGTAGAGAAGCAAAATAGGCCAGAAGGCGATACTCAGCCCTACACCGGCAAGAAGCGCGTCTGCCATATCGAAAGCCTGCTCCCGGTCCAAGAATTGCCGTGCCAGCAGGTAAATAGCGGTGCCGGGCAGCAAAAGCACGAGGGCTGCTACCACCAGGCTGAGAGCCACTTGCAGAGAAAGGATTTCCATACGCGAACACTATTCTACAACAACCAGGGCGTTGCTGTGGTCTGCACAACGGGATTCGGTGTATGGCGTACTCGCCAAATGCAGGTACGGTAAAATGCCACTGTGGCGGCTAATGAACGAAATGAAGGAAGTGCGCCGGCTAACGGCGATCATAGAGCCTGAGGACGCTGGCTATGTCGCGCTATGCCTGGAACTGGATATCGCAAGCCAAGGTGACAGCGTCGAAGAAGCGCGGGATAATCTTCGAGAAGCTGTTGAGCTATTCTTCGAGACCGCTTCTCAAGCCAGATCAGAGTTCGGAAACTCTACCGGTATCTCCCGCGCATCCCGTTCATCCTGATCTTCATCAAGCCTAGCAAGAGCGCGGGCGGCGTCACGAGCTATGCGGACTTTGGTGCCACGCTCGTCGTGCCAGTGCACAGGCACCTCCTTGATTTTGAGGCTGTGCTGCTGGGCGATGTAGAGCACTTCGGCATCGAAGCTCCAATCATCTATTATCGAGCGCGAGAATAGCTCCTGGGCGGCGCTGTGGGTGAAGCATTTGAAGCCGCAGGTGATATCCGAGATGTCGCGTGTGGCTATCCTGTTGGTGAGCCAGGTGAACACCTTGCCCATGCTTTCGCGCCAGAGAGGCTGGTGGCGGTCCAGGACGGCTCCTTTCATCTTCCGCGAGCCGATCACTATATCGTAGCCCTGCTCGAACCAGGGCCAGAACTTCTCCGATTCCTCCACAGGTGTCGACAGATCGGCATCCGTGAAGAGCACTTTCTCTCCTTTGGCCGCCAGCATCCCGACTTTGACAGCGTGGCCTTTGCCCCGGTTCGGCTTCTCCTCGAGCAACTGCACGCCATTCTGCCCGAGTATTTGCCGGGCCAATGCCGCCGTGTTGTCGCGCGATCCATCGTCAACTACCACGAACTCGACGCTGTAGGGCCGGCTGCGAAAATAATCGCGCAGGCGCGGCAGACTGCCCCTCATGCGATGGGATTCGTTGTACATCGGTATGACGATTGATAATTGCGGACGTTCCAATTGCGGATTGCGGATTGCGGATTGCGGATTGTCCGAATCATGGATCGAGCCTTCCTCGTTCGTCTTGTCCTTCGTCTTCGTCCTTCGTCGCGTCGTTCGTCATTACCCCTCCGCACGCCTCAGGAGGCGCGCTATCTCCTCTGCATCTGCTTCTGCCATCTTGCGCCCTTTTGTCGCCTCTTCTGTCAGGCGTTTGGCTTCTTCGTGCCTCATGCTCCAGAGCCTGCGCAGTTTCGTCTCCAACTCTTCCGCATGCGCAGTGTGGGTCTCTACTTCCACGACCCAACGCTCAGAATCAATCTCGCGCATGAATCCGCGCACCTTATGTGCATAGGAGAGCGCCAGCATCGGCACGCCCTGCGCTGCGGCAAAGATGAGCGCATGCAGCCTCATGCTCACCAACAGGTCGGCCTTGCCTACGTAGCCGGCGAATACGCCAGGCGTGTCTTCGATATGGGCGCGGTGCATGGCTTCTCTGGGCACGCCCAGTTTGAGTGCAGCCTGCTCGATCACGTCGAGCATCTCGTCATCTCGGCCGGGCCACAGCGGCAGCAGCGCCACCCGAGCCCCAAGCTCTTGCACAGCCACTTTTATGCCACATGCGGTGGCCGTAACCAGCCCCTCGATGCGGCCGGGCTCCTGACGCCACTCGATGCCCAGGCGGTGGCGCAAGCTCACCGGAAGGAGGTAATGGAGACCAAAGCCCGGCTCGATAGCCGGAAGGTGGCGGATGCAGAAAATGATCGTGGGCCTGCCGTCGGGCGGCCGGTCCTCCTCGATAGGCTCAGGCGCGAGGAGTATCGCCGGGTCGGCGGTTACTTTGAGCTTGTAAGGTGCTACCCCCGCGCGCTCCAGTAAACGCCTGGAAACCGAATCGCGCAGGCTAAAATAATCGGACGAGTTGCAGATAAACCTTACGAACAGCCTTCCCAGCGGCGTCCAGATTGGCTCTGCACCAAGCCCCCAGCCGATTACACGCAGACCCAGCAATCGCGCCAGCGCTATGTAGACGGCATAGATCGGCAGGTTGTAGACGCTCGTGCCGTCCTGGATAAGACCGCCACCACCCAGGATGAGGGCCTTAGCGCCAATCATGCTGCGCAAGGTGCGAAGGTTGAGCAGGCTGCGCGAGGTGCTGGGTATGCCCAGGCGTTGGGCTGTCCTGGCGGGGTTGGTCGAGAGGGCTAGAAGATCGTTGAATCCATGTTTCTTGAGTTGCCCGACAATTACCTGCGCGAGGGCTTCGTCACCTGTATTGTTGCTGCCGTACCAGCCCAATATTAGAATGCGGCTTCTGTCCTGGTGGGGCATAGCTGCTAGTCGTGCCCTCCATCCGGAGTGTCGAGGGCTTCCGGTTTTGGGTCGATCTCTGTCCTTCCCTCGCGGGCTCGGGACCCTTTCACTCCACTCATGGGGGGTGCCCCCTGGGTCCCGTCGCGCTCGTAAAGCTCGCTTGCCCTGGACGGGTAGCGTGCCTGGACCACTTTTATGAAAACCTGCAAATAGCGTCGCGCAATAATATCCCATGAGTAGCGACTTCTGACAAACTCGCAAGCTTGCCGCCCCAGCTCTTCCCGCCGCTTGTCGTCTTCCAGCAAGTCCAGGATAGTGGTCACGAACGCATCGCTGTCGAGCGGGTCGAGGAGGGTGCCGTTCTGGCCGGGCACTATAGCCTCAGGGATGCCGTCGAGGCGCGAGGCCACCACGTAGCGCCCCGCTGCAGCTGCCTCCAATGCCACCAGGCCGAAGCCCTCTATATCGTTTTGCACGGGGATGTTGGGCATGACGAAGAGATCGGCAATGCTATAGGCCGCGTGCAAAGTATCGTCGTCCACGCGACCCAGCAGGGCGACATGCTCGCCCAGGTGCAGGGACGCGATGCGCGTCTCGATCAGGTCGCGCTGTGAGCCTTCGCCGACGATAAGGTAGCAGATATCGTCGCGCTGGGCCAGCAGGCGCGGCATGATCTCGGTGAGAAAGTGCACCACGCCCTTGCGCTCGATGAGCCTGCCCACCGTGAGCAGCACTTTGCGCCCTCGGATGACCTGTCCGGCCAGCGACTGGAGGTTGCGCATCCCCTGAGCTGTGAACCGGTCGTCAAATTCCTCCATGTTCACGCCGTTCGGAATGACTTCGCACAGCGAGGCGGGCACGCCGCGCCTGATGCACTGCCGCCGCGTGTAGCTGCTCACGCAGATAATCTTGTCCATACGCCGCAGGCACTTTGGGATCAGCCACTGGTAGACGCGGTTTGAATAAGTAACATCAAGGCCATGCACGGTGACGATCACAGGCACGCGCAAAAGAATGCGCAATGCCAGGCCGAGTGGCGTGAGCAGGGCGTCTGAGAGGTGGATCAGCTTGACGTGATTCGACCGGGGCACGGTAAGAATGGCTCGCAAGAATGCGTAAACCACGAAGAAAGGCACGCCCAGCGTCGACCCACCCCAGTAAATAGTGCTGGTAGGCGTGAGCCTGCCCACCTCCTTGGTGAGACTCTGGCTCAACTTCTGCATTCCGCCCACAGAGGGCGGGTGTTTACGAGTAATAAAGAGGATCATAGCTGTAAGCCGGAAAAGCTGCTCCGTCTATTGTACCCTACGCGCGCCATATCGATTGCGGATTGTGGAAACGTGAAACGTGAGACGTAACCGCCGAAGACGCCAAGGACGCCAAGGTTCGCCAAGGTTATTAAGGTTTATACAGGTTTACACCATATTAAACATTCTGTTAGAACTCTGTGCCCTCTGTGATTCAAACCCATAATAATCTTCGTGAGTTTCATGCCTTCGTGATCTTCGTGGTTACGAAACAACAGAAACCTTGGCGACCTTGGCGGATCTTGGCGTCTTGGCGGTGAAGGTAAATCCGCAATCCGCAATCCGTCACAGTCTTGTCGCAATGGCTCCCCAGATGCCTACGCCAAGTATGGACCAGAGGCGGGCGAGGAGGGCGGCTGCTGTGGCCACTTCGGCGGGCACGCCGATAACTGCCAGCAATGTGACAATTATCAGCTCGCGCACGCCCAGGCCCTGGGGCACGAATATGGCGAGATAGCCGATCACCCAGGACGCGGTGAAGACACCCGACACGAGCGGAAGGTATATCAGGGAGATGCCTGGATATAGAGCGGCCAGGATAGCATAGAACATCGCTCCGAAGATGATCCAGTTGAGTATGAAAGGGAGGAGCAATCGCACCATATCGCGTGGGGTGAGCGCGATCTCGAGCGGCTTGCGTCCGATCCGTCCGAGTCCCCAGTTAGCGACCTTGAACGCGATATCGGGCCGCCATATGACGGCTGCTAGCACGGCCAGCCCGACGGCGGCGGCCCACAAAGGGGGGTTGGGCCATGCAAAGAGGCTCAGGGCTGCCACCACCACCGCCCCCAGCAGGATGAACACCAATTCGAGCACCACGCTGACTGTTGTGATCGTCTTGGGCACGCTTTCTTTATCCGATAGGTATACCCTGCTGACGGCGTGCCACACCGAGCCGGGTAGATAGCCCGCCATTGCGGAATAATATAGGATGCGCGTGCTGCGCCGCCAGGGTAGAGCGTAACCTAGCTGCTTCATGATGGCCCACCAGCCGTACACCGGAACGGGTCCTCGAAGCACGAGCAATACGAAGGCGACTGCCAACCAGCCAGGCTGGAAACTCCACTGGTAGGCCAGCACCTTGGGCATTATCTCGAGTAGGGCCAGCCCGAAGAAGAAGGCCACCAGGGCCGTCACCGTAATCTGCAACCATCGCCGCACAACAGGCGAGCTTAGCCACTGGGCCGCCGAAGCTGTAATCGACTTCACAGGGAGAATCTAGTCGACGCCGGCTGCTTTGTCAAATAGATCACACTAATCTGCGCAGCCTCACATTCAATTTCTGCTGCCGCCCATCCCGCAAAATGCTGATCTCGTGTTCTTTTCCGGCGTCTCGACGGAAGAGCCTGCGCACTTGCTCCAGGGACATAGCTTCAGCCGGTTGCCCGTTTATCACCGTTATCACATCTCCCTTGCGCAGCCCCGCCTCGGACGCAGGTGAGTTCTCGATTAAGTCGTATATGCGGAGCGTTTTGAGGTTGTCGCCCTCGGCGGTTGCCATAAATCCGCACATATCGAATTCGTACGGCTCGGCAAAATATGGGTTCGGGTCAAGGATCATTCGGCTGTGCGGATAGTCAAAAGTGACTGTAAAGCGCCTCAACACGTCCCCTCCGATGATGCCCGCCATATCCGATTGTGACAGTATGCCCCTTTTCGCCCTTGAAAAGTTGGTGACCGGATTGCCAATGGCAACCGAGCCTAATTGCAGCGTCCCCACCCGCCCTACCGCTTCGACCGATGACCCGCCGACGCCGACGCCGGTGACTGCCTCGATAGTCGTGGTAGTGTCGAGCAGACCATGCTTCGCAACGAACGGCGCGTTTAACGACAGCGCCGACCGCCAGCCTGTGTCAACGAGAAAACGCCCGGCAAGGTGCTTGCCAGCGCTCGTAGTTAGCTCCGCCGAGATGAAAGGGTTGCCTCGCACCAGCTCGAGAGGAAGATTGGTGCTTCTGCCTGCTACGTCCGGCACGTTATGTTTATGCTCGTTGGGGTCATAGATGCTTATTAGCTCGTTGGCGTAGTCGATGACCACAACAAAGCTGGAGAAGAAATCGTAGCCCAGCAAACCATCAACTTTGCGTCCTTCGGAGAAAGATATGGCCTTATCAATCGGCAGTATATCTATTGGCCCTGTGGAAATGTCAAGCCCGCCCAGGCTAAGCGAGACCCCGTTGCCTGTAGCACCTGCCAGAGTGCCGTCGCCGGCCCCGCTCGATTCAATGCTCCGGCCGGCTTGCAGGCTCAGTAATGCTGCCAGCTCGCTATCTACCACGGTTGAGATCGAGCCTGTATCCAGCAGGAACGAGTATGGCCCGGTGGCATTGACGCGGACCTGCACATAAGGCTTGTTCGCGTTAAGCACGAACGGGATCTTTTCGGCGCTTGAGCCTTCGTGGAACCGGTATTGGAGCGAAGGTGGGTTCGATGTTGCCATTCTGCCTCCTGCTTGGCTTTTGTTCTTGTAGCGAAGATTACCATGTTTGGCTCCTCTGAAAATAGGGGGTTTGGGAAGTTCCCCAGGAACCATCGCCTATTTTCATTTCCAGTTGTGACCTATAGGGTCACGGTTACTCAGTATTCGAATATAGGTGCAGGCGCTCAGGTTTGCAGTAGAGGAAGATCCTTGCAGGGACACAGCGTCGGCGTGTCCCTGCAAGCAATATTTATCCGCCACAACTCTGAACCTTCTAATACGCCAGGTAGGCCGCGAAAATGCTTTGCAGGTCGGCCTGGCTGTGCTTCTGGAAGATTGTCGTGAGGTCGACGGGGCGAGCGCGCTGGAACTTGTATGTATTGTAGTAATCTTGCAAGGCGGCATAGAAGTCGGTATCGCCCATGGCCTGGCGCACTTTGCCAAGCATGATAACGCCGCTGTCGTAGATCGAGTAGCTGTACTGATTTTCGTTGACAAAGCCGCTGTAAACGCTCGCGGATACGGGCCGGGCGCTGGTGGCATTGGCGGTCATGGATGCCCAGGAGGCGGAGTATTGGGAGGGGAAATTGGCCCGGACGTACTCCGTCGTGATGTAGGTGGTCATGGCCTCGTCAAGCCAGGGGTCGGTTAGCTGGTTGTTGCCGACGGTGGAATAGAACCACTGGTGGCCCACCTCGTGTACCGGCGTGTACCATTCCCAGGTGCCTGGTGTGGTGCCCAGCTTGAGCCAGGAAGTAGGTATAAAGTAGGCCATCGGGTATTCCTGGGCGTAATCGTCGGTGGCCTCAAGGGGCACGCCCATTTCGGCAATCGTGTAGGTGTCGAAGGGATACGCCCCGATGCGCTGGCTGAACCAGCCGAGAGCAGGCGCAACAAGCTGCAACTGGCGCTGGCCATCGGCCTTATGCCCGGAGAGGAAATAGGCGAGTAGCTTGACATTGCCCTCCTGCACGGTCATAGACGGATCGTCGAGAGGGTTTATGAAGTTTGGCGAGACCACGTAATCGGCATCGCGCACGTTGGGAGCGGTGAACTGCCAGCGGGTACCGTCCGTGCTCCGGCTTGTGATCTTGCCTGTACCGCCCACTACCAGAATTCTCCCCTCCCGTTGACGACACCGTGACCTGGTAATCGGCGGTGGCGTCGTTTCCGAGATCGCCCAGGTCGGAGTAAGGATAATATTGCCAGCCGCCATTCTGCCAGGGCACCAGCGTAGGCAACATATCCCCCAGAGCGAGCACATCGTTGGCGCGATCGTAGCCGGTGCGCCCGCCCACCGGCCTCGGCTTCAATTGTGCCGCCAGCGCGATGCTGACCTGTCCGCCTATAGGCACGGTTTGGGGCAAGTCAATTCCTAGATTGTCTCCATCGAGCCAGGCTGTATTGGCGTCCTTGCCGTTGGCGTTGGCCGAGACGAGAGAGAATACGCCTTTCCAATTGTTCCACGATACCCTCAGGACAGCCTTATCTAGAGGCCCACCGGTATTGTTAGTGAAAGTGAGGCTTTCACCGAGCTGTGTCGTACGCGCAGGGGCCGGGCCGACAGTGATGTTGACATCGTATTTTGCGCTCAGGCTTGCAGTCTGCGCCGAGCCATAGCGCCATGTGTAATAGTGTCGCCCCACATTGCCCATCTCTACCTGGCTGGCCGGCGGATTTGAGGGATTGTAGGTGAGGGTGCGGCGCTCGAATAGCTGCACCAGGACCGTCTGACGCTGCCCATTTATCGGCACGATAATCCAGTACGGCTCGGTGATCGGGTAGCCGAGCGAGTAGAGCCAGTTGAAGCCGGCCGGCATCTGCGATGAGTTGACATAAGACCAGAAGACGTCCGCCCAGTTGTGACCCGATGCTTCCTCATACCTGGGGATAGTTATGTGCGCAGGCGCGCTCAGCCCGCCCACTATTTCCGCATTATCTCCATTTGGCCGAAGGTAAGAAGCGGGAGGCAAAGGCTGGCCCGCCCGGTTAGGCGCTCGACCCGTCAGGCCGGCGAAGTGGGCGTAGGTGGCCACCCCGGTGGCGTTGCTATCACCGGCAACCGGGACGCGTGCAGGGCCGACCTGGTACCAACTGTCGTTGCCGGTCTGCACCTTACCGGCCACCATTTCCTTCACGAGCAAGCCGCTTGTAACGTACCAGGGCGAGGATGTGTCACCGTTGGGATCATTAATTTCGAGGCGGCCTTTGTCGAAGTATTGCACGAGGTGATTGCCTTGGGGCAGGTCGCTGTAAGGCTCGTAGTCTGTATAAAAGGCTCCCGGCCCCCACATCCACGAGCGAGAGACGCTTTGGGCCGCTACAGGGCCATCATCGCGCTGCCAAATGGCGCGAATTTGCGGAGAAGCGAAGCCCTCTGCGGGCGCGGCCTGCGCGGGTGAAATTGCTGCTCCAAGAGTGACGGCGATTATCGGAGCACAAAGAAGCAGAGCAAGCCGCCGTTTATTTCGTTTCATTGGTTAATCTCCACATGCCAGAGCCGAGCTGTGTTATCCTCCGAGCCTGACGCGAGCAGCTTGCCGTCGGGCGACCATGCCACTTTGAGCACGCGGGCGGCGTGACCTTCGAGAATAGCTCTGGGATGGCCCAAAGTATCCAGGAGGGCCACTGTCTTTTTGTCCGAAGCCACCGCGAGGGTCCGGCTGTCGGGCGACCAGGCGAGCGAGTTGACGCCTGTGCCGGTAGTCGAGTTGAAGTCGTTAACGTGCGTGCCATCAGGGCTCCAGAGGCCGACGCCACCCGCGATCAGCTTGCCGTCAGGCGACCACGATAGGGCATTAATACCTGCGGTACCACGCACCTGGTTGAGAGGCTTTGCGTGCAAGTCGAGGAATTGCAAATTGGCGCTCTCGTCGCCTATCACCCATTTTGTGCCATCAGGAGACCAGGCCATGCCCCAGGCCGGTGTGCAGCCTGCGCATGCATCTGTGTGGCCTAGCTCAGTGCCGCCGGCGCTCCAAATCTTGTAGTCGGTTGCGCCTCCCACCAGGTATTTGCCGTCGGGCGACCATTGTAGGTTGTAGAACTTGCCGCCGCTGAACTGGGTTGAGAGGGTATGAAGCAGAGTGCCATCCGGGTTCCATATCTGTACGGTGTTTTCGCTTGTGCTTGCTATAGAGCCTGTGGCGATCGTCGTACCGTCGGGCGACCATGCCACCGCCAATACTGCGCCTTTGTCACAATTAATGGTTCTAATGAGCGTGCCGTCAGGTGCCCACAGCCGCAATGTAGCATCGGTCGAGCCGCTCGCAAGGGTTTTGCCATCGGGCGACCAGGCCAGAGCGTCCACCGGACCGGTGTGGCCTGTGAGCGTGGCCTTCGGTGTGCCATCCGCCTGCCAGAGGCGCACTGTAAAATTGGTGGTGTCGGGCGTGCCGGTCACACCCAACGCTCCGGGCACGCCTGTCGCGGCGGGGTTGCCGGCGCCCGTTGCCAGCGTTTGACTATCAGGGGACCACGCCAGGCTGACAACCGGCCCGGCGAAACCTGACAGGACGATGGAATTGTTGGTGCTAAAAGGTGTCGATAGCGCTGGAGGACCGGTGGTTGATATAGGGGGTGGAATGATTGTCGGCGTAAACTGTATTGTGGTGCCTGTGGTTGTGGGTGCGGGCACGATCGGGGTGGGCGTCGGAGTGCTATCGCAGCTCGTGGCCAGAAAGGCGGCTACGAGACACGCGACGGCAATCTTTGCATCGTAAGCGTGCACACGCTTTTTCATTTCAATAAACTCCGATCTTATGAGCCGATCTCTGCGCTGGCCAGCCGGGTGTATACCGAGCCGCCAGGCTGAAGATGGCTTTCCATAAGGCTCACCGATTTCACGGTGAAAGACGTCTTTGGCGGATTGCGCGCCGCCTGTGCAGTCAGAGCTTGAGATATGGCGCGAAGCTCGTCAGGGCGGACAGTGTCGCGAACCCGACCCAGGGTGATATGCGGCTCGAAAGGCTTGTCAGGCTTGTAGCCGAGCGGTTCGAGCCGCTGCCCTATGGCAGTTGCCAGGGCTCGAAGCCTGCCTGTATCGCCTTCGAGCCCTATCCATACTACGCGCGGCCGCCCGATACCGGGAAAAGCTCCGATGCCGCCCACGACGAGATTGAGCGGTCCGCTCCCTCTGCAAGCTTCTTTCAAGGCCGCACTGATTTCCGGCACAAGTCCTACAGGCACGTTCCCCAGGAACTGCAATGTCACGTGAACACTCTCGGCCCTGGTCCACCGGACACCACCTGAGGCACGTTCCATGGCGCCCCGCAGCTCATTCTGGCGTGTCTCAAGCAGGTTGTGTATCTCGGCTGGAAGCTCGACGGCCACGAAGGCGCGTAGCGTTGATTCAGGCATTGTAGGGACGCAGTTGTCAGTTGTCAGTTGTCAGTTGTCAGTCTGCTGACAACTGACAACTAAATCTCAAATCCCAGGTGCGCAGCGTTTCAAGGAGGTTGTGGTTGGTGAGATCGAGGTGGATCGGTGTGATCGAGACGTAGCCGTCTTCGATGGCGGACACGTCGGCTCCTTCTTCGCGCTGGTTATGGATTCTGGTGCCGCCGACCCAGTAATAGGTGCGGCCGCGTGGGTCGGTGCGCTCGATTAGCTCGTCTTCATAAATGCGTTTGCCCAGGCGTGTGATCTGCACGCCCTTGATCTGGTCTTGTGGCAGGTTGGGCACGTTCACATTGAGCAGGATGTCTTTCGCCATGCCGCGCTCGATAATCTGGTCGACCAGGCGCACCGCAAAGGCCGCAGCCACGTCAATGGGCCAGATGGGGTGGGGGTCCATCGATATGGCGATGCTTGGGATACCCGAGATGATGCCCTCCATGGCGGCTGCCACGGTGCCTGAGTAGGTGATGTCGTCGCCCAGGTTGTTGCCGTGGTTGATGCCCGAGATCACAAGCTCGGGTATCTGGGGAAGGAAGCCGAGCACCGCCAGGGCCACGCAGTCTGCGGGCGCGCCGTCGGTCTGGTACGCCTTGTAGCCATCGCCCATCTGTCTCTCGCTCACCCGGAGCGGGCGGTCCATGGTACGGTTGTGCCCGGAAATAGACCAGTTGCGATCAGGCCCTATCACCGATACATCGTGCAAAGGCGCGAGCGCATCGCCCAACGCCTTGAGCCCCGGTAAGTCGATGCCGTCGTCATTTGTTAGGAGGATTCTCATCGGCGTAGTTGTCAGTTGTCATAGCTATCAGCTGTCGGTTATCGCTGGTCTACTGACGCTGACAACTGACAACTGACAACTGGTCAGACCTTCTTCCACCTCACTCCTTGCGGTGTGTCCTCTATTTCGTACCCTAGCTCGCGGAGCTGGGCGCGGATTGTGTCGGCGCGCTGGAAATCGCGGTCTTTGCGGGCTGCCTGGCGTGCGTCTATCAGATCGCTGATATCCTGTGGCAAGGTCTCCGAGAGCCTCGCCTGGGCCGTCTCTTCGAGACGCAGACCGAGCACTTTGTCCCAGTCGTACAGGATAGGCAGGATTGTGGCGGCCTGGTCTCGGCGGTTCGCTTCCGCAATTAGCTCGTAGACGGAGGCCATCGCACCAGGCATATTGAGGTCGTCGTTGATAGACGCAACAAACTTATCTATGAATGGCTGCTGCCACTCTTCTGGATGTGGAATGGGGAATTCGGAATGCGGAATGTTCCCTGATTCGTCCTTATTCCGCATTCCGAATTCCCCATTCCGCATTCGGTCAGCCGCCGCCCGTGTCACGAAATCGTACAGAGCTTCAAGGCCCTTCGCGGCGCTTTGGATGGCTTCATCGGTATAGTTCAGCTGCGTCCGGTACTTGGCTTGCAGGCAGAAATAGCGATAGGCTATCGGGTTTGTGCCCTGGTCAACAAGGCTCTGCACGGTGAGGAACCCGCCGCCGCCTGTGTTGAGCGGCTCGATCCCCTCGCCCATGTCGCGGCCGGCCTGGTCGGTGGCAGTGCCCGCGCTCTTGCTCATCTTGCCCGCGTTTATCAGCAGGAACTCGGCGTGCATCCAGTACCGGACGAACTCCTTGCCCGTGCAGCCCTCGGACTGGGCGATTTCGTTCTCATGGTGGATCGGGATATGGTCCACCCCGCCGCAGTGCATGTCGAAGGTCTCGCCCAGGTATTTCATCGACATGGCCGAGCATTCGATGTGCCAGCCCGGATAGCCTATGCCCCACGGAGAAGGCCATTTCATCGCGTGTGCGTCGCCGGCTCGTTTCCAGAGGGCGAAATCGGCGGGATTGTGCTTCTCGCTGTTCACCTCGACCCGCGCTCCTGCCTCCATATCATCCTGGCTCTGGCGCGATAGCTTGCCGTAATCGGGGAAGGTGGCCACGTCGTAATAGACACCATCGGTGATGGTGTATGCATGGCCATTGATCAAACAGGCACTGGATGAGGTCGATCATATCCTGGATGTGCTCGGTAGCGGGCGTCACGATGGTTGGACGCTGAATGTTGAGGCGATCGGAATCGCGGAAGAAAGCGTCCGTGTAGAAGTGGGCGATGTCCAATGGGCTTTTACCCTCGCGGCGCATGGCCTTGATCATCTTGTCTTCGCCCTCGTCGGCGTCCGAGGTGAGGTGGCCCACATCGGTGATGTTCATGACATGCTTGACATCGTAGCCATCGTACCGGAGCGTACGCACGAGCACGTCCTCGAAGATGTAGGTACGCATATTGCCTATATGCGCGAAGTTATATACGGTCGGCCCGCAGGTGTAGAGACCAACCTTGCCCTCCTCAAGGGGTACGAACTCTTCCTTTTCGCGGGTTAGCGTGTTATATATCGAAATATTGTATCTAGGTTTCGTCAAAGGTGTCGTCCTCCGGCGTTTTCGCGCTTTTCATATTTTGCGTTGCGCTAGTGTAATAGTATATTATACTCTAAGGAAACGGGTGACGTGCATTGGTCAGAAACCGGAGGTACGAAGAAATGGACAACTACCCGCAACCCAGACCCGTTCTCTATGGCACCCTAGCAGCAGAAGATCGTCCGCGCACTCAGACTGCTCCCGTGCGCACTGGCCCACCTCGATGGCCGCCGGCACCTCCACACGCAGGATTCGCGCCCGAACCTGGAGATGGCAATTGGAAACCCTACCGGTGGAATCCGGTCCAGGACATGGCACGACGGCCGGGCATCTTTGGCTTAATGTGCGTTGCGTACTCTCTGGCAACTGCATTTTCCCTTTTGTACATCATTCTCAATCCGGCAGCGTTTGCCGACACTTTCATAGGTCGCCTTGTGCTCATCGTTGAACTCTCTCTGGGTTTGCTTGTATCGCTCAGCTTATTGTGGCCTGATGGACTGGGTTATCTTATGGCCCTCTGCCCGGCTATGCTTCAGGGTGTGACAGGCATAATATTCGGGTGGTGGCTCTTGCCCGGTTTTTGGATGGCTATTGTGGTGTCTGTTTTCCTGCTTCTACCTTCGATGCGTCGCACCTACGGTAGGCAGGCGTTATGGACAGCTAAGAACGACATCGCTCGGTGGAAACAAGGGCATCCTCGCCGGCGCGGCTATAGGCCTGCTGGCCCTCGACCTGGTATGCCCGAGTACTGGCGTCCGCGATGGTAGTTGGGGTTGCGACAGTGCAGCTAGATGCTTGACCGCATGGCGGCACATGAATATATGGGCGCCGGACCATTTGACGACTTGTCCGAGGAGAGGCAGGAACCCGACCACAGCGCCGTTATCGATAGGCTCAAGCACGTTTACTGGCTTGGCGGTTCGCCGTGCGCCGGTAAAAGTAGCGTTGCGATAATTCTGGCCGAGCGTCACGGGCTGCAACTGTACAGATGCGACGACCATTTCGATGAGCACAGAGCCAGGCTTGACGCGGGCAGGCACCCGGTTTTTGCATCACTGGCTGCGCTCACTTGCGACGGGCTCTGGATGCGACCTGTCGAAGTGCAGGTCGAGACCGAGCTTGCGTACTGCCGAGAGGTCTTCAGCATGATCCTCGAAGACTTGCTTCTCTTGCCTTCCCACACACGTCTACTTGCCGAGGGCACCGATTTATTGCCCGAATGTGTCAAGCCTTTGCTTGCCGGTACGAGCCGTGGTTTCTGGATGGTGCCCACTGCCGAGTTCCAATATCATTATTATTCGAAGCGCTCATGGATCAGTGATATACTGAAGAATTGTACGGATCCTGCCAGGGCATTTTCAAATTGGATGGGTCGGGACGCGGGCTTCGCCGATCGAATAGAGGAAAGCGCGAGCCGCCTGGGCCTTCCGGTGTTACGAGTCGATGGCACTCTTTCTGCCCAGGAAATATCATCTATTGTAGAGCATTCGTTCGGCCTCTCCCCAATTTGATTACACGTTCGGATATTTATGACCGCACGCAAGCGCACTGACGCCGAACCTTTACCCGAACTGCCGGAAGAGACCCCGCAGCCCGACTACGGCGGCCTGGGCACGATGATCGCGCGCGAAATTGCAGTAGAGGCGAGGCGTGCGCGTGCCCGGCGCGAGTTCTACAAAATCGAGCATGTCAACCCCACAGTCAAGGGAGCAAGCGCGGAGACCAAATTCCTGGGCCTCTACCGTGTGACAGGCGAAAACAGGCGTGAGTACGACGTGCTCATCCGTGACCCCAACCCGGAGCACCACGTCAATCGCTGCTCGTGCCTCGACTACGAATCGAACAACCTGGGCACCTGCAAGCACGTCGAAGCGGTGCTCGGCTGGATAAGACGCAAGTACGCCCCGCAGATCAGGGCCGCCCGCCCACGCCTTGAAGAAATCAACCGCCTGACGGTGTACATCACTATGCGCTACGTGAACGACGGCACCTGGGTCGCGGCCCCCGTGTACGATCACGCCCTCGACCCCGGCCTGATGCGTTTGCTCAACTATTACCTCATACCGTATCTGCACCAGCTTGAAGACGAGCCGGACACCTTTCTCAAGAGGCTGGAACGCTTTCTCCAGGAAGTAGAGGACTTCGGCGGCAAGGCCGTTGTCGAGCCGGAGGTGTACGACTACGCTGCCACCGTGAAGAATCGTGCCGAGCGTGACGCCCGACGCCGCGAGCTTATGAGCCGCGTGGAGGCCGGGCAGGCCCGCCTCGATCTGCTCAAGCTGCCGCTCTACCCCTACCAGGCGGTGGGCACGCTCTTCCTGGCGTTCACCGAGCGGGCGCTGCTGGCGGATGATATGGGTTTGGGTAAAGCACAGCCCCTAACCGCCAAAGTGCTCACACCACTCGGTTGGACACTGATGGGTGACATACAGGTGGGCGACGAAGTTATCAACTCACAGGGGGAGACTTCTCGAGTGGTAGGCGTATTCCCCCAAGGTGTTATTGATATATACAGAGTTGAATTTTCAGATGGAAGCGAAACAGAATGTTGTGGCGATCACCTTTGGCTCGTCAACACGGCACTGCGAAGACGACGCGGCAATGCATTTCGCACTTTGTCTTTGCGTGACCTGCGAGGGGACCTGTGCCGCACATATAGCGGTATTCGCCAATATCAGCATTTCGTTCCACTCGTCCGGCCAGTCCACTTTGTGGAGAGCGAACTGCCCCTCCACCCATATCTCCTCGGCGTGCTAATTGGGGATGGGGGGTTGTCCGACCACACTGTGCGCCTCTCTTCGGCCGACTCGGAACTGGTGGAGAGGGTGCGAGGCTTACTTCCGGAAGCTGTAAGGCTAGAATATAAGTCGGGCTATGATTGGTCACTGACACAAGGAAGAGGGTCGAGGCCGAACGCTGTTACGGTTACTTTGCGCTCGCTCGGCTTGATGGGGCATCATGCAGAGCAGAAGTTCATACCCGAGATCTTACAAGTTTTCATCACCATCATCACGAATTGCTTTGTTGCAGGGATTGCTCGATACCGATGGATCAGTACGACCTGCCGACAACAATATTGAATACTCGTTCTCCTCCCTTCAACTTGCTCTAGACGTTATTGAGTTGGTCCAGTCTCTGGGTGGGACCGCAAAGTTGAGGTCACGGCGAGCGTTCTACACGTACAAAGGTGAAAAGCGCGAGGGGCGGCTTTGTTACAGAATGAGTATAGCGCTGCCTGCAGCAATTCAGCCCTTCTCTCTCCTCGCGCAAAGCGCAGACTTACCATCCGCGCGCAAAATATCCACCAGTGCGAGCAATCAAGTCTGTGACTTTCGTTGGACGCAAAGAAGCCCAATGTATCGCAACAGATGCACCTGATCAGCTTTACATAACGGACGATTTCTTGTTACCCACAATACACCGCAATCTATTGCTGCCGCAGCCTTGCTCAAAGAATGGCATAACATAAAGCGCGTGCTGATTGTCACGCCGCTTCCGTGAAATACCAGTGGGGCAAAGAGATCGAGCGCTTTTCGGACGAGAGCTATGTGGTGGTGGGCGGCACGAAGGCGAAGCGGCAGGCGCAATACGAAACGGAGGCCTTCTTCACTATCGTCAATTACGAGCTTGTGCTACGCGACCTTGAGCACATCCACGCGCTGAACGCCGATCTCGTGGTGCTGGACGAGGCTCAGCGCATCAAGAACTGGCGCGCCAAGACCAGCCAGGCGCTCAAAGAGCTGCCCCGACCGTTCGCTTTCGTGCTGACGGCACGCCCCTCGAAAACCGCCTGGAAGAGCTTTATTCCATAGTAGAGTTCCTGGACGATAAGCTGCTTGGCCCGCCCTGGCAGTTCATGGCGAAGCACATCATAAAAGACGACTGGGGCGGCATCATCGGCTACCGAGACCTCGCGGGCGTGCGCCGCGCTATCGCGCCTATTCTGCTGCGAAGGCGCAAGAGCGACGTCTTGCAACAGCTCCCCGAGCGCATTGACAACGATTTCTGGCTTGAGATGGACACCGAGCAGGAGCGCCTCTATCGCCCTCTCGAAAAGGCGCTCAACGACCTGTTGCGTTTGCCTGAGTGGGGTCCGGCGGAGAACGGGGCCGCGCTCAGCCTGGTCGGCCGGTTGCGCGAGTGCGCCACTGCAGCCCAATTGGTCGACCCCGCTGTCCGCTCTTCGAGTAAGCTGCGCGAGCTGCCCACACTGGTCGGAGAAATCGCCGCCGAGGGCCATAAAATGCTTATTTTCTCCCAATGGGAGCGAATGACACGCTACGCTGAGGAGATTCTGAAAGCCGCTGGGTTCAAGAGCGTGCGATTGCATGGCGGACTGGGCATGCGTGCCCGCCAGCGCGTGATCGAGCAATTCACAACCGACCCTAACACGCTCCTCTTCATCTCAACGGATGCGGGCGGGCTGGGCCTCAACCTCCAGGCGGCCTCGTTCGTGATAAATCTCGATCTGCCCTGGAACCCCGCCCGCGTCGAGCAGCGCATAGGTAGAGCACACCGTATCGGCCAGACCAACCCGGTGAACGTCATCAATATGATCGCCATGAACTCCATCGAGCAGCGCGTGCTCGAAGTGCTCTACCGCAAGCAGGAGTTGTTCAACGAGCTATTGGACGTCGATCTCGACCCCGAAACGGGCACTCTCAAGACGGATGTCGAAGTTCCGGCGGAGCGGTTGCGGCGGATTGTCGAATTGTTGCTAGGCCGCTAGAAGGAGATACCCGAATGCCCCCAAGTTGGCTCTCAGGCTTGTTTGGCAAACGAAACCAGGACGACCCGGATCGTGCCGATGAGGACGAAGGTCAAAGGTCGAACGCCGAAGTCTCGACCCAGAGTCAGAACAATCCGCAATCCGCAATCCGCAATCCGCAATTCATCGAAGATGACGATCCCGACGCTGCGCCTGTCAGCCCTCTCGCCATGATGAACGAGAAAAGTCCCGAGGCCTGGCTCGGTCGCTTCCTGACGATCCTGGGCGCGCCTCCAGCCCTGCAATTTTCAACCATCAGAGCGGCGAAGGAGGACGGCAGGCTGACCGCACACCTGCAAGGCATCGTCGAGACCGCCGGGAAAGACGAGCCGGTTCGGTTGCTTGAGCCTGGCTATGCCGAAGCGCTCAAGGCCAAGGATTGGGCGGCCTGGTGGCGGGCCTCGGAGGAGTTGGGCCGGTATTGCTATGCCATCCTCTCCCTCATTATGCTTGGCGACAACTCGCACAACCCCGACCTCGCCATTATGTACCGCCAGGAGACCAATTCGCGCATTAATAAGGACGCGCATTACGTGATCTGCTATGTCCTGGGCAAAGATTGGCCTGGATATAAGGTGACGCAAAGCGATTTGGCGCGATTATCTCAACAGGTATCCTAGTGCAGGATCAGGACACCTGTTAGGGAAAGAGGGGTGCAGGGGCGCTCCCCTGCCGGGGCCGGGGGTGTCCCCCGAAACTCCTTATTCCACAATATCTCTCATGAACATGCACTAGCCACTAGCCACTAGCCACTAGCCACTGGTCCACCAACCCCTGCTACCAAACGTGATATAATACGGGAAGCAGGCAGGTCTGCCCTGATTAGGCTTGCCTTTGTCTCTCTATCTGTATGGAGGGGTGATAGGAATGACAACGACAGGTAATATCGGTACCGATATACTTATTATCTGGGCACCGCTTGCGCTGGTGCTGATCATGGGACTGCTGGGCTTGCTACGGGGAGCGCAACGCGAGGCTGTAGTCTCTCTGGCTATCGTGCTCGGCGCGCTGGTTATCTCGGTATGGAGCGGGTCATGGGCCAGCGACCTGCATGCATCTTTCTCCAGCCTCGGGCAGCAAGACACCGAGACCTGGCTGGGTGTGATTGTAATCGTGCTCATCACGATTGTGATCGGCTACGGCATGGGCAGCGCAGTCATTACGCGCGGCCCGATGTCAGGTATGATGAGGCTGGGTGGTTTCCTGTTGGGCCTTGCAAACGGTGCGGCTCTCGGCGGCTGGCTTCTTCGCAACTATTACAACGCTCTCCTTCTGGACCTCAGTGGATCCAACACCACGACGTTCGATACTCTCACCAACAACGTCATCTCGCGGTCGCTTATTATCTGGGCAGGCTGGTTCCCACTTATAGTTGCGGTGATCGCGGCCCTTGTGGCGCTGGTGGGGCCATTCAGGCGGGCTCAGACCGTCGTGGCCACTCCTTCTGCACAGACCAACTGGGCGCCGTCAACAGCACCTGCGGCCACGACAGCCTCAACGATGCCAACATCATACACACCTCAGTACTCGCAGCAGTACCCCCAATCACAACAGCAGCCGCAACAATACACACAGCCGTACGCGCAGCAATACCAGCCACAGTTCGGCGTACAGCCCCAGCCACCCATGGCCACGCCTGCGGCAGCAGTCTATTCACCCTCCAGCTATAGCCCCGCACCTCCGCCCTCCCCGCAACCGGCCATAGTACCGGACGCGCCCCCAACTATGCCGATGCCATCGAGTGATCTACCTGGCCCATCAGGCAGCCAGGATACGCATTACTTTGGGGGCGGGTCATCTTCGACAGCTTCAACTCCTTTGACGTCCTCGACCGCTTCGCCTGCGCCCGGCGTAAAGTCGGGCCCCAGCACCGGTCCCCTCGGAGATTTGCACGACAGTGCACAAGCATCAACGTCACCACCTGCCTGGGCACAGACGCCTGATTCGTCCTGGTTAGCCGCGCCAAAGGCTGACGGACCTGCGCCGCAGCCATCGTCTTCGAGCAGCGGCTCGGCTGTTGCGCGCTCCGAAGCGCCAACCATGGCCTACCAGGTGACCTCAGGCAGCACGCCTACCTCCTCGGCGCCGGGTGCTATGACGAATTGTCCACGTTGCGGCGCCCTGGTGCCGGGTGATGCAACCTTCTGTACCGAGTGCGGCAATCGCCTCAAGAGCTAGACATCGGTCCTCACCGTCCGGAGGGTGAAGATGCAGAATAATCGTTGGCTCCAGATCCTGATCGTATTGTTGGTGATCATTGCTTCGGCCTGGCTCGCGGGTCAGCTGTGGGGCTTTCTGCTCCAATTCTCCAACATTATTTTGCTCTTCTTCCTCTCCTGGCTCATAGCATTCATCTTGCGCCCTATTGCGCGATGGCTGAACCGGCGTGGTATGCCTTATGTTCTGTCGGTGGCCGTCGTCTATATGGGTCTGGCCGTCCTTCTGATCGTGGCGGGCATTCTGCTCGTGCCGGTAATCTCCCTCCAGATTGTCGGTCTGGTCGACCATGCAAATGACTATACGAACCAGATCCAAGGCTTGATTTATGACGCCCAAAACACGTTGAAGAGTTGGGGTGTGCAGGCCAACGACCTGCAGAATTTCTCCAACCAACTTCTGGGCCAGGCACAATCAGCCGTGCTGTCGGTCTTGCAGAACACCCTCGCGCTGCTGCAAAGCATTGCCACTCTCGCACTTGAGTTGGTCTTTATCATCCTCATTTCCTTCTACATAATGAAGGACGGTGACCGCCTCGCGGCCGGCATGTTGCGGGTGCTGCCTCCCCGTTGGGAGGATGAGATCCGGTTGGCCGCGCTCAGCATAGAAAAGAGCTTCGGCGGCTTCATTCGCGGCCAGATCGTATTCGCTCTTATCTACGGTGTGTTCAACGCAGTGGTCATGCTGATGCCGCCTTTCAAACTAGATTACGTAGTGATCGCATCGATTGTAGCGGGCTTATGCATGATTATTCCGCTGATCGGCAACTATTTGGCCTACATACCCGCTATGCTAGTATGTTTGGTCACTCCAGACAAGATCCAACTCTGGCTCTGGCTCCTAATCGCGCTGCTGGTCGCCCAGTCGATCATGATGAACGTGGTGGGCCCACGTGTCATGTCGAGCGCCATCGGTCTCCACCCGATCTATGTGGTGGCGGCGTTGCTGGTCGGGGGACAGGTGGCGGGAGTATGGGGCGCGCTATTCGGCATCCCCATTGCGGGCGCAGCCAACCTGATCGGCAGACCTTTGCTAAGGCGCATGAGGCACCAGATGCCCCTTTACCAGGACATAGGGTCCAAGTCGCTGCCCACCAGCGCCTTCGTGACCGGGCCTCTTGCCGCCTCGATGGCGAAGGCCAAATTGAATCAAACTCAGGCTCTGCCAGCAGATATTACGGAGGAAGACCTGGGGCTGCTGACCACGGACCAGGTGCAGCCGCAGCCTCTAGCCGAGCAAGCGACGGAAGAGACCCTGGCCGATGTCGAAGCCGACGCCGATTTAATCGTGAGCCGCAATCCCACTCTGACCGCTCGCGCCTTCAGGCTGATAATCGTGCTGGGGGCACGCTCCGTGAGCTGGGCCTGGGCTCGCGCCCGCCGTGAAGCTAGCAGCACAAAGTCATGATTGCGGATTGCGGATCGCGGATTGCGGATTACTACGGGGCACCGGTCATTGACAACTGCGACTAGAGATCCTTATTGAAGACGCAAGCTCCGAGCGCCGAGCAGGCAACACAGCCAATCGAAACTGAAGAGCCTGAGCCTGGTACTCGTACTCGTACTCGTACTACTGTACCCGGTCTTCAGCAATCCGCAATCCGCAATCCGCAATCCGCAATTATCAATCATCTTCTTCCTATCGTCATCTATTCCCTGATGACGGTGCTCCTTACCTGGCCAGTAGCTCTCAAGCTGTCGAGCGAGGTACCGGGGGGCGGGGACGCCTGGCAGAATATCTGGAACCTCTGGTGGGTGAAAGAGTCGCTCGTCAATCTCCACACGAATCCCTACCACACTAATCTGCTCTATTATCCTGACGGTGTCAGCCTTTACCTTCACACCCTGGTGCTAACAGCTGGCCTTATTGGGATACCCCTGCAGCTTCTCGGCCTCAACCTGATTGCAACGTACAACCTGATCCTACTCAGTAGCTTCGTGCTCGCGGGTTATGGCGCTTATCTGCTCTGCAACTACCTGACAGGCAACAGGATGGCCTCTTTCGTCGGCGGAATAGTCTTTGCCTTCTCGCCATACCATTTCGCCCATATGTTCGGCCACATGAACCTAGTGTCGCTACAATGGATGCCGTTCTACGTATTGTTACTTCTGAAGGCAATCGATGCGCATGGGTGGCGGACGGAGGATGGACCGGCAGGCAATCAATCCGCAATCCGCAATCCGCAATCCGCAATTGGAACGTCCGCAATCCGCAATCCGCAATCCGCAACTGTCTCCTGGCGTGGGCTATTGCTTGCCATTGGAGCGGGTGCGTTGCTGGCGGTCAATGCTTATACCGATTGGCTTTATGGCCTATTCATGGCAATGCTGACGGGCGTAATCCTGGCCTGGAAGCTGCTCATGCCGTCTGAGCGGCGTGCCATCGCGGCAGCAGGGGTGGGCTGGGTCGAGGCGGGTGCCCGGTTGGCGCTCCTGGGCGTCACTTTTCTCGCGCTGACCGCGCCAATTCTCTTTCCCACGCTTGCCGAAGCGAGTAAGGGCTATGCGCAGCAGCCGCCTGAAGAGATACTCTTCTATTCGTCAGACCTGGTGGGGGCCTTTTTACCGAGCGAGCTGAACCCGATCTGGGGCAATGCCATCGCGCACCGTGTGGACGCTATGCCGCCTTACCTGCCTCTGAAGAACCCTTCTGAGCGGGTAGTGTTTCTAGGCTACAGCGTTCTGGCGCTGTCGGCTGTCGGTCTCTGGCGGTTGCGGCGGAACAGGCATGTGCTGCTTTGGGCTTTCATCGCTCTGCTGATGTGGCTGTTCAGTCTGGGGCCAATATTGCAGGTGGCCGGCAAGAGCCAGTTTACCGTCTTCAAAGTGACCGTCCCCCTCCCCTACCTGCTCCTCTTCAAGCTGCCTCTGTTCAACATTATGCGCACACCCGCACGCCTTACCGTATTGGTGATGCTGGCGCTTGCGATTCTGGTCTCTTTTTCGCTGGCAAGTCTTTTATCGGCAGTCAGGGGTCAGGGGTCAGGGGTCAGCGAATCCGCAATCCGCAATCCGCAATCCGCAATCCGCAATCGAAGGGTCCGCAATCCGCAATTCGCGTGGGTTGTTATTGCATCTGCTCTGATTTTGTTCGAGTTTTTCTCTGCGCCTTACCCGATGGTCCCGCCGGGTTGGAATGTGCCTATCTATGCGAAAATCGCCCAGGAGCCGGGCAATTTTGCGCTGCTGGAGCTTCCCCTCCGCCCGTTCGGAGACTATATGGCCTACCAGACTATTCATGGCAAACCCATCATCGGCGGCTATATCGCACGCCAACCGCCCTATCCGCTCGAAGAGCAAAACTCGGCGGTCAAATATCTGCTCGACACAACGTCTCCCTCCGACCCGCTACAGAGCGAGGTGAGCGCGGGCAAAGGAGTGCAATCGTTGCAGAGCCTGGGCGTGAAGTACGTTATTATCCGCTGGTGGGCTTTTACGCCCGAGCAAAAGGCTGATATGCAAGCCAAGCTGAACGCTCTGCTCGCCCGTTCGCCGGATTTCTCGTATCCAGCCGACCAGGTGGACGTCTGGCAGCTATTGCCCTGAGGGATAACAAAACCCGCTGATCCTTGCGGCAGCGGGTTTTGTCACTTCAATGATCTATGAAACTAGGGAGCGATCGTCGGATGGGCTGCCGGAGTGGTTGCTGCTGGAGCCGTTGCGGCCAGCGTCGCCTGGAACACTTTGCGACCCTCCACGAGGTAGTAGATACCCCTGGCTTCGTCAACGGCCATGCCCGAAAGCTTGTCAAGCCCCATGCCCGCAGGAGCTTTGAGAGTGGCTATTGTGTCGCCGGCTTTGCTTAAATGCGTAATGGTACCGTCGTCGGCGCGCAGCAGATAGAGATCTTTCACATCGGTGCTCGTATAAAGGCGCGTGGGCACGCTCTGGCCCGGCGCTGTTTTGGGTGTAAGTATCTGGTCGAGCTTGCCTGCCTGCATCGTAAGGATTTTGCCGTCGGCAAGCGCCACATATACCTCGCCGTCTATTGCTAGAGCAGCAGGCGCTTTCATGGCGTCGCTGGTGGGCTGGTCCTGGATCCAATTCAGCGGCGATTGGTCATACTGCCCCGACGGATATTTCGATATCTGGCCTGGCTTGGCACCCAGCAGATAGAGGTTGCCATCGAAGCTGGCTATATCCTTCGGCGTCTGTAGCGAAGCGGCGTCACCGAGCGCCTGGGCCTGCCATGCACCTGTGTCGGTGCTGAGCGCATAAGAGACCATCTTGTCATCGAGCAACACAGGACTTCCTACTCGCATCGTCATGTCGACCAGAACGCCGACCTGTTGTCCGCCGGCACTGTCGCCGCTCTTCAACACAGCCAGGCAGGTGGCCGCCGCTATCTGGCACCTGTAAAGCTTGCTGCTTGCACGGTCTAGGATGTAGAGGTCGTTGCCCTGGACGAAAATATCGCTCTGCGGCAATGGCACGGTGCCCGAGATTGTGCTCTGAGCGACAGTTACGCTAATTGGAGATGAGGCGGAGCCGGTCGCGCTCGATTTGTCCATCGCGTCGAGGTCGAACAGGAGCTTTGCCGAGCCGAAGCGGGTGATGCCCTGGGCCTGGTCTATTTCGGTCTGTATCTTGGTGGCAAGCAGTTTGGCGTCGGGCGACTGAGGGTTGGACGTCGCAGCAGCTTGCGCCTTGTCAAGAGCAAGCTGTAGCTTTTGCAAGCGATCCGCCGCCAGCAAGCCCGGTTGGTTGGCCAGGGTCTCCATCTGCTGGGCTTCCTGCAGGATATTCTGTGTGGCGGCTTTCTGGCTGTTGCCGGCCATGCTCATCACCGATAAGATAAACAAGAGGCCCGCAAGCGCGAGAGCACCACCTATCACCCACCGCATCGGTAGCATCTTACCAAGATTGATTCCTCGGGCTAACAGGACACCCGTCCCTCGCCGGTCGGGAATGAGTGCGCGCGTAGTTGCTACCACCCAGTTGCCCGCCGAGCCCGCCATTCCGCGAATATCAAGCCTGCCGAAAGTTTGAGGATTAAAGGCCGAGGAGTGAGCAGTACGATCAAGAGGGGAGTTAGCCGTGGGAATCGAGGCGCGTGGAGCTTGATAGGCTTCGCTCAGTCCGCGGTCGCCGGAAGTGAGCGGACTTAAATTGTCATCCGGTTGGAAGACAAAAGGGGTCGGCTTAAAGAGAACCCTGTGGCTGACCTCATATTGTGGGAAATCGAGCGCCGGGGGAGCGTCTTCCCAACCGTCAAAGTGCAACTCCTGGTCATCTTCGTCTTCCCAGAAGGCGGGAGAAGACCCTTGCTCGCCTTGATGCTGGGCAGCCCGGTATGGCGGGATATCGATTGGTCGTTGCGGGAAGAGCTCTGTCGGCTGCTTCGACCAGAATTGGTCCTCATCCTCGGCGTTTGAGAACTGAGGGTCGAGCACCTGGCCTCCATTCCGGAAGGCCTCTGAGGGCTCAGGCACGCTTTCTGAGGGTTGAAGCCTCGATTGCTAGCGGGTCGGAGCTCGTATCGATCTGCTCCGGCTCAAGCTTGCGGCGCTGCAGCCATTCGCGTGGTCCGCGCAAAACTTCTTTAAGTGTCGGCCTCAAAAGATGCTGAGGCCCCTGTTGTACTGCTGTTACGCCGCCGGTCCCAGTCCTTCGGCTTTCGTCTATCCGATTGCCATGCTGGGCGATGGCCGGTGCGTCGAGGCCTTTTTCGACGCCGGACGAGTCCAGCACGCCAAGCTCCAGCACGCAGGCATGGGCTTCGGCCAACCCGTTATCTATTGCGATGCCGCGAAGGGCGCTGATCACATTGTCGGCATCGTAGCGGGCCAGCAGATGCTCGATGCGATCCCGGTCAAGGTGTCTGGCGAGGCTCGTAGAGAGCACTACGACGATATCGCCTGCCGCAATTCGGCGGTAAACCAGATCGGCTTCCACTCCCGGCCCGCTGCCCAGGGAAGGCGCGGGCACGTTAGTTTCTGGCGCTTCGTCGAGGTCATCTTCGTCTTCTAACCCTGCGCCGGTAGCTCCGCTGAGCGGGGTACGGGGCCCCTTTGGGCCGCGATCTATCGTCGTCCCTGCAGCGCCACTCATTGCCGCCATACTATGCTCGGGAGCAGGCTTCCAACTGGCAGGCTCGGGGATGGCGGACAGCATACCGTTATGGTAGACATACGCCTGTGTGGGGGCCATTTGCGATAAATATATGCCCGCGCCGTCCGGACGAATCAAGAGGGCAGTTACACCTACTTTCGCACGGCGTTGGTACCACCGTCCTTCCTTGGAAGGCTCAGAGCCCGTCCTGAGCGCAGCGAAGGAACCCTTCGCGCCACCGATTGGCCCGGCGTCATCGCCGGGTGGCAGTTCGTGCGAGGTGTAGTTGTATTGCAGAAGGGCTGCGTTTGCGTGGTCGAGGGCGTTCAGCAGGCTGCTGGTGAGGCTGAGGGCGCTATCCGCAAAATAGCTCTCCACCACCACCCGCTGTGCGAGCCTGCAAGCTTCGACGTCGAGCGCGGGATAACTGCCCGCTGCTTCCGTAATTACTGCCAGGGTGCCTTTGCGCTGCAGACCCGGAGCGCCCGGGTGAACACAAATCGCATGATCACCGGGGTCCTGTTCCGCCCCGCTCAGGATTGCGAATCGCCTACATGATACTTCCAAGCGGCCCATATTTACTCCCCTTTTTAGGCGACAAAAGCCTTGCAGAGTGTGCAAGGCGCTGTCAAAATCAGCCGTTAAGAGCGTGGGAAAATTATATCAGGGAGGGGAGTATTACCGGGAGTTATCCACAATCGCGCCGGTTGGCCGGGTTTTCGCGCTATCTGGACTGCAAGCGGAGTATTTGTCGTAAGCGGTTATTTATCCTTTGAACGATTGTTTCGCCGGCGAGCGTTTCCAACTGTTTCGCACGTGCCTCCAAACGTCTGATGTATGCCTCCTTTTCTTCAAGATATGATGTCAACTGCTTGGCGTAGCCGTCCAGCTCGATGACTTTCGCGTCAAGGGTGCCATTCTCTACTTCGAGCTATATCGATCTGCTGCCGAAAGCCCATTTCCCCTGGACGAAGGGGCACTATCGGTGCGGGGTCGGGAATGTGCGTAAAGGTCGCCGGTATGACCGGGAGCGAGTTGAATAGCTCCAGTCCGGAACTATCCGCCGGTGCACTCTTGCGAAACGGGACCAGATTTTGGAAGTATTCGTCAATGGCTTTGAACTGTTTGCGCCCTTCTTCCTTCGCCCAGAGTAAGATGTTCGGTACTGCACCTAAATCGAAGAGCTGTGGGAAGCGTGACTTTATGGAAGGCTCCTCCTCCCAGATTGTCTGGACCGGCTCGGGAATAACCTCTGATGGCTCAGATGTTGATTTCCTGCCGAAAAAGAAGACTCCGCCGGCGAGGTTGAAGGCGTTCTCCTCGGTAAACAAGCGGTCGTACATCCTCAGAGGCTGACTAAGCACCTGGCGGAGCAGCAGATGAAAGTCTGCGACGTCCGGGTCCTCACTTGGGCTCATATTTCGCAGATAGGACGCGAGCAGGATATCGAGCGCAAATGATGGCATCTGGTACGGCGCAATACCTGAACGTATCTTCTCAAACGGGCGAAAACCTCTTCCAAGCCCTTGCCTGCTTGCGTTGAAATAATGGTTAGGGAAGCTATGATAGGCAAATACAAAGCAGCAATCGCCGAATACGTAGCCACCATTACGCAGCACGTTATACATTTCCTGAGCAGCCGTGAATGGCTGACGCAAGTGCTCCATTACTGCCAGCGAGAAAACGAAATCGAAAGTCCCCGGCAGAAAGGGCAGCATGTGTGCATCGCCAACCACATCCGTGTATGGGGTGAGTGTCACATCCATACGGATAACGTTGGGCAGGTCCAGAGCCTGGTTGCCGGCTCCTATTTCCAATATGATGGCGTTGGCAGGGAGCGACTGTAGCACCACACGGTGAACCCAGGGATCATAGTTACTATGAACGTTAAGTTCGTGCTGGTGTTCGGTTGAAGGCACCGCGCCACCCTTGAGAAAAACCGGCACTCCGTTCACTATAGGATAGGTGAGCTGACATTGCGAGCAGACAAGGACGTCCCCTTGCCGCTGAACATTTAACTTGCAAGCTGGGCACGCAAGGATACTAAACAAGTCCATAATACAGTTGCCCCCACTGATGCCTGACGCCTGACGCCTATTGCTCAGCTCATACAGCCATTAGGCTTGCGGCACCCGGTTTCCTTCCCTAGCACAGCGCATTCGCACGCCGCCATTCTACAATATTTCTCACGACTGAGGGCGGGCACTCGCTCCTTTGTACTTTGCGCTCGGTATGCGTTACACTAACTGGGCAACAAAATAACGGGGCAGGAGACACAGACAAATGTCAACCGTTGACGATTACATTGACGCACATTTCGACGACACTCTGAAAAAGTTAGGGCGTTGGGTCTCGCAGCCAAGCATCTCCACCGAGAATTTGGGCATCGAAGAGATGGCCGAGCTGGCTGCACACGACTTGCGTGCCGACGGTTTCGACGTCAAGTCTTACGGTACCGCCGGCTACCCGGTCATTATTGCCACGACAGGGCCGAAGGACGCGCCGACTATACTTATTTACAACCATTATGATGTCCAGCCCACTGGAGACCCGGCGGAATGGACCTTGCAAGCCATTCGAGCCTGAAGTTCGCGAAGGCAAGATGTTCGGGCGGGGCGTTGCCGATACCAAAGGTAATATTGTTTCGCGCCTGGACGCCATTAATGCGTATCGAGCCGTACATGGCGACCTGCCCGTGCGGATCGTGTGGGTGCTCGAGGGCGAAGAAGAGGTCGGCAGCCCACACCTCCACGATTTCCTGATGGAGCATCGTGACGAGCTGAAGGGCGAAGGCTGCATCTGGGAGTTCGGCGGGCATACCTGGGAGCATGTGCCCAACCTTACGCTCGGCCTCAAGGGTATGCTCTCCGTGGAACTTACGGCCACCGGGGCCAACCGCGATCTGCACTCCGGCCTCGCGGCCGGTGTGCCAAGTCCCGTTTGGCGGCTGGTGTGGGCGTTGAATGCCATCAAGACCCCCGACAATACCATACACATTCCCGGTTTCTACGACGCCGTGACGGTGCCCACCTCTGCGCAGAAAGCCCTTGTGGAGCGCCTCCCCGACGAAACCGAGCGCGACCTCGCCAACTTCGGGCTGACGGCTTTCATAAACGATATGAGGGGCATGGACCTGGAGCTCGCCTACAACTTCGCGCCGACCGCCAATATCTTAGGCATCGAGGCCGGCTATAACGGCCCCGGCACGAAGACCGTCCTGCCCAGGTCCGCCCGTGCCAAGCTGGATATCCGCCTCGTCCCAGACCAGGACCCGGAGGTTATCTATGAGGCGCTGTGCAGGCACCTGAAAAATGCAGGCTTTGGCGATATAGAAGTGCGGCATATCGAAAACGAAGGGGATTTGCTGCCCGGCCTGAGCGATCCCAATTCGCCTTTCGTCCAGACGGTGATTCTGAGCGCTGCGAGATACGTACGGCACCGAGCCGGTTGTTACCCCATCTTCTTCCGGCTCGGGACCTGTAGGCTCGTTCGTGTTACCGCCTCCTAGAGGCCTGGGCCTTCAGATCGCCTGCATCGGCACCGGCTACCCCGACTCCAGGGCGCACAGCCCCAACGAGAATATCCGGCTCGATGACATGCGCTCCCATATGCACGTCATCGCCAGGCTGCTGGAGCTATACAGAAAATGAGAAATGAGAAATGAGCTATGAGAGATGAGTTCTGACTGCTAATTTCTCATTTCTCATTTCTCATTTCTCGCCCCAACATGAGCGCCGAAACCTCAGTAATCATCCTCAACTGGAACGGCGCGCGCCTTTTGCCTGAGTGCCTCTCCGCGCTGGCTCGACAGACCTACCGAGACTTCGAATTAATGCTGGTCGATAACGGCTCAATAGATGGCTCGGCTGCTTTGCTCGATGACCTTGACCTTACCCCCCAGCCGGCCTGGCTGGCAGCTCCACTGCCGGGTTTGGCCCGCATTATTCGCAACAACCAGAATTTGGGCTTTGCGGAAGGCAATAACATCGCCATCCGACAGTCGGATGCTCGATATATCGTCGCGCTCAACAATGATGCCATCCCGGAAGAGCAATGGCTGGCCGAGCTCATATACACCCTGAAGAGTGCACATCCCACAGTGGGCATGGTGGCCTCCACGATGCTCTTCGACCGCAGGCCGGACTATGTGGCTTCGGCAGGGATATCAATCCACCGCGACGGGGTAGCTCTTGACCGCGGCATGGGCATGCGCGCAACAGACCTTGAAGGGGCAGGCACCCGGCCTGTGTTCGGCCCGAGCGCAGGCGCTGCCATTTACAAATCGGCTATGCTACGCGACGTGGGGCTTTTCGACGAGCGCTTCTTCAGCTACCTGGAAGACGCTGACCTCGCCTGGCGCGCCCGGAGCCGAGGCTGGCGTGCCCTCCATAATCCACGCGCAAAGGTACTGCACATATATTCGGCAACGGGTGGGCAGAACTCGCCTTTCAAGACGACGCTCATTTCGCGCAATCGTATATTGCTGCTGTACAAGAATATGCCGGAAGTCCTGTTGCGGCGCTACTGGCCCCTCGTGCTGCGCTACGATATCCTGGCAGCAGCTAGCAGCCTTGTCAATGGCAACCGGCATCTCCTGAGGGGGCGGCTCCAGGCTCTCCATGGGCTTGCCCGGTTCACGGAAGACAGACGCAAAATCCTTACGTCCGCTCGTCTCCACCCTGACGAAATGGCGGCTATGCTCGCCCCGGCGCTCTCGCCCGGGCAGACGCTGAGATATCGTCGCCGTTTGGCCCGGCTTCTCGATGACAAGGGACTAGTGGTTAGTGGTTAGTGGTTAGTGGTTGGAGACCGCCGACCGATGACTAACCCCAATCCACTAACCGCAATCCGCAATCCGCAATCCGCAATCCGCAGGCCCCAACTAGCACAATCTGGCTAGTACGCTACCCCCCTATGGGCTATAGGGTGCTTGTGTGCCCTGCGTTATAGTTGAATTGACGCAATATGTTACCAAGTTATCAGTGGTCAGTCATCAGTTGTCAGTAGACGATAGTTCGCTTCGCTCATCAACTGACGACCGGTCTACTGGCAACTGATGACTGATAATAGTTCGCAAGCTCATCAACTGATAACAAAGATTGGAGGCTCTAAGCCATGAAAATACGCGGCGGAAGATTTCTGATGTTCTTGGGAGTAGCCCTGGCAATTATGGCGTTCGTGGTCGTTTACGTAGTCATGCAGAAGGGCCTGGTAGCAGGCGCAGGCGCAGGTCAGGCAGTGGAAGTGCCAACAGTGCCCCCTACGGTCAGCATTGCGATAGTAGCGAGGGACGTCCCGGCCTATACCATACTGGATGCCTCATCGGTCACGACCATTGATGTTGACGCGTCCACGGTCCCAACGGGCACCACTACGGCACCCACAGACGTATTCGGCAAGATGACCCTGGTGCCGCTCACCAAAGGCCAGCCTGTGACCGTCAGCCAGCTCACATCAGCCGGCTTCTCCGATATTCTGGCCACCGGCGAGCGTGCATATACCCTGGCAGTGCCGGCCCGCGATACATTTGGCGACGCTGTCACCGAGAACGATCGCGTGGACCTGCTCTGGACAGCTGTAATTAGCTATAAAGGCCAATCTGTGGACGCAACCGGCAAGCCGACATTCGCTGATGCCACGTATACAACTACGAAAACGCTTCTCCAAAATGTCCACGTCTTGCGCGTCATCCAGCTAGCCCAGGCTGTTCCTGCAGGCCAGGCCGCCCAGGGAAGCCCGGCCAGCGCCAATTCCGGCAACTCTCAGGACGCTACCGCGGTCGCGGCCCCCGCTGCGCCTTCCGCTTCGATGTACTCGATTGCCGGCGCTGCCTACCAGGATGCTCCATTTGAGAGCGTAGTAATACTTGGGGTAACAGACCAGCAGGCCGAGGTGCTCACTTTTGCCCGCGATAACGGCCAGATTGACATGACGCTTCGCTCGTCTGCCGTCCAGAAGGACGACGCCGGAGCTGCGAAGAAGGATGCCAAAGGCAACAGCATACGCGGCGATGCAGAAGTTGAGAAGACGACAGGCATAACCCTCGACACCCTGATACAGCAGTATGGCTTGCCTATACCCAAGGCATACACTCCACAGCAGTAGTTGTCAGTTGTCAGTTGTCAGTTGTCAGTAGACGACTGGCGACCGACCGCTGATAGCTACGGACGACCGGCGACCGGCGACGACGATTGGTCTACTGATAACTGACAACTGACAACTTGGTCACACAACGAGGTAAACAATGGACAACTCAGGCGCGAACGGCTCGATGCCAAAAATCGGCGTGCTGATAGTAGATGACATCTCAGACACCCGCGAAAACCTAAGCAAGTTTTTGATGTTCGAGCGTGATATCGAGGTAGTCGGCACCGCCGGCAGCGGCCCCGAAGCCCTCGAAGTGGCCCGCAAGATCTATCCCGATGTCGTGTTGATGGACATCAACATGCCCGAGATGGATGGCATTAAAGCCGCCGAGATGATGAGCCAAGACATGCCGGGTATCGGCATCATTATGATGTCGGTACAAGGTGAACAGGACTACCTGCGCCGTGCGATGCTCGCCGGCGCACGCGAATTCCTGGTCAAGCCTTTCTCGGGCGACGACCTCGTACGCTCGATAAGGCACGTCTATCGTCTCGAGTCCAGCAAGCGCGCCATGGCCCAGGCGGCTGTTCCGGTGCAAGGCGCCGGCATGCTGGGCCAACCAGAACGAAGAGGACAGCCATCAGGGCAGAATACTCACTGTAGTCAGTCCAAAGGGCGGCGTAGGGCGATCGACCCTGGCTGCTAACCTGGCTGTGGCCCTCAAGCTCTCCACCCAGAAAAAAGTGGCCCTGGTTGATGGATCCTTATACTTCGGCGACCTGGGCGTAATGCTCAATCTCCTCTCCAACAAAACCATTTGTGATGCTGTCGAGCACATAGACGACCTCGATATCGATCTGCTCAACGACATCATGGTAACACACTCGTCAGGCGTGAAAGTGCTGCTCGCGCCACCCCAGCCCGAAATGGCCGAGCTTGTCACGGCAGAACATGTGCGGCGCGTGCTGGTCGAACTGTCAACAACTTTGATTATGTGGTGGTCGACACCTGGCCTTCCTTCGCGGATACAGTGCTCACCGCTATGGATCTTGCAAACAGCATCTTGCTGGTAATGACCCTCGAAATGACCGCCATCAAGGACGTCAAGCTTTATCTCGAAGTGGTTGACAAGCTCAACTACCCTGCCGAGAAGGTGAACCTGGTTCTGAACCGCGCCGGCAGCGCGGGGGGCATCAAAGTAGAGGCTGTAGAAGAAACGTTGCGCCATAAGATCCTGGTTGGTCTGAGCAATGACGGTGTCGCCATGCTCATGGCGATCAACCAGGGTGTGCCGCTGGTCATCTCAGCCCGCGAGCACCCGTTCTCACGAGATATATACCGCCTGGCTCGTCTCCTCACTGCCACCAATCCTGGAAGTAGTCTCAACTGGCGCAAGTGACGGCCAACGTCCAGGCACAGGACGGCGCAATGAACACGCGTCTCATGTCAAAACTAAGAGCAGCATTTCGCTAGTTAGTTGCTGGTTGTCAGTAGACGACCGATGACCGGCGACGTAAACGTAATACTGACAACTGACAACTGACAATTCGCTAGCTCACAACGAGGTAAACATATGTCACTTCTTAAGCGAATCAGTGGAACGGGGCCCATGCCTAACGGTGGTGACGGGACGCCTAACGGTACGGACGGATTATCCCGGCCAGGAACAACAGGCGGCACCAATCAAATCACCTCCTCGCCTACAAATGTCATCCCACGGGCAGGCACCGGTCGCCTTCCCGGCACCGGCGAGGTAGGCACAGCTCAAGGCAGGCCAAATGCGGCTGTAACGGGCGATAACTTCCTCGACCTAAAGAACCGCGTTCAGCACAAGCTGATCGCCGAACTTGACCCCAAGCTCGACCTGACCAACACCGACGAAGTGCGCCGCAACGTCGAAGAGATTTTCAACGATATCCTCGACCACCGAAAATATCGTGCTCACCCGCGTCGACCGGGCGCGGCTGTTCGAGGCGGTTGCCGCTGAAATCCTGGGCTTCGGCCCGATCGAGCCGCTGCTGAAGGACGACACCATCAACGAAATTATGGTCAACGGCCCAAAGCAGGTCTACATCGAGCGCCATGGCCGCTTGGAGAGGACCAACGTGCAGTTCCAGAACGATGAGCACGTGATGCGCGTTATTGACCGCATCGTGGCTCCGCTGGGCAGGCGTATCGACGAAAGCTCGCCTTACGTGGACGCCCGTCTGCCCGATGGCTCCCGCGTGAACGCAATTATCCCTCCTCTTCGCACTCAACGGCCCGACGATCACTATCCGAAAGTTCTCCAAAGACCCGTTCACGGCCGAAGATCTGATCCGCTTCGGCACGCTGACGCCCGAAATGGCTACCTTCCTCAAGGCCTGCGTTGAGGCGCGCCTGAATATCGTCGTGTCAGGCGGTACGGGCTCCGGCAAGACCACCACGCTGAACGTGCTTTCCGGCTTGATCCCCACCGACGAGCGCATCGTCACCGTCGAGAACGCGGCAGAACTGCAATTGCGGCAGGAACACGTCGTCACCCTGGAGTCGCGCCCGGCCAACATCGAAGGGCGCGGCGAAGTCACCATCCGCGATCTGGTGATCAACTGCCTCCGAATGCGCCCTGACCGCATTGTGGTCGGTGAGTGCCGCGGCGGCGAAGCGCTGGACATGCTCCAGGCTATGAATACAGGCCACGACGGCTCGCTGACCACCCTACACGCCAACACGCCCGCGCGATGCCCTGTCCCGTCTGGAGACCATGGTGCTGATGGCCGGTATGGAATTGCCCGTCAAGGCTATCCGCGAGCAGATTTCGTCCGCAGTCAAGCTGATCGTGCAGCAGAACGCGCTATCAAGGACGGCATCCGCAAGATCACCACTATCGCCGAAGTGCAAGGCATGGAAGGCGACGTCATCGTCATGCAAGACGTCTTCGTATTCGAGCAGACCGGCATGGAAGGCGGCAAGATCGTTGGCCGCATGAAGCCCACAGGCATCCGCCCCAAGTTCATCGAGAAGTTCGAGCAGGCCAATATCTATCTGCCGCCGAACCTGTTTGGTTATAATGAGAGATTTTTCTAACCAAGTTGTCAGTTGTCAGTTGTCAGTTGTCAGTAGACCAACGGCGACCGACTGCTGATAGCGACGGTCTACTGACAACTGACAACTGGTCATGGAGGTTAGCGTTGAACCCACTAATAGCTGCATCAATAGGCGCATTTATCGTGCTGTTGCTCTTCTTTGGGCATCGCGCGCGTTGAGTGCGGGCAACCCTGACATTAAGGGTCGCCTTGAATCGCTTTGTGGGCGACGGCAGCCGGAATAAGCCCAGGGAACAGAAAAGCGACGAGAAGAAGACTTTCACCCTCGGTCTCGGCGAGACACAACTGGCCGCCAAGGTGGACAAGGCCGTGGCGCAGCGCACTTTCGGCAAGCAGACGCAACGCAAGCTGGCCCAGGCCGATCTCAAGCTGACCCTTTTCGAATTCATGCTCATCAAGGTCTTTATGGTGATCGTTGGATCTGGTAGTGGGTCTTTTCCTGGGCCGCGGCGGCCCGGTGCAAGAGGTGATTTTCGTTGTGGCAGGTGTGGTGATCGGTTTCTTTGGCCCCGACTGGTTCGTCAAGTTCCGCATGGGCAAGCGCCTCAAAGCCTTCAACGGGCAACTGGGTGACACAATTGGCTTACTCGCAAACTCGCTTCGCTCCGGTTATTCGATGCTGCAATCCATGGAATTGGTGTCTCGCGAATCTCCTGATCCCATCGGCGTCGAATTCAGGCGTGTTGTGCGGGAAGTGGGCCTGGGCCTCACAATCCAGGACTCTCTCACCAACCTGCTGCGGCGTATGCCGTCCGACGACCTCGACCTTCTCATAACGGCTATCAACATTCAATATGAGGTAGGAGGTAATCTGGCGCAGATCCTCGATACGATATCGCACACCATCCGCGAGCGCGTGCGCATTAAGGGCGAGATCCAGGTGCTGACGGCTCAAGGGCGGGTGTCAGGGTATATTATTTCGGCGCTGCCTCCCCTGATCGGTGTCGTGGTTACCGTTATCAACCCCAGCTACATGAATACGATGTGGGACTTCCCATGGATTATCATGCCGATATGCGGTGGCGTGATGGTATTCGTCGGTTTCCTGGTAATTATGAAGATCGTGAATATTGAGGTCTAGACGCAGTTGTCAGTTGTCAGTAGACGGACAACCAACGACCGAGAGCAACGGTCAACTGACAACTGACAACTTGGTCCCAAACTGACAACGGAGGAATAACATGAACCAACTCCTGGCCTATCTCTTGCCTGCCCTCGTGGCCGCCGCAATCCTGGGTGTCTTCCTCAAAATGTCGATGCCCAAGCGTAACGCAGTTTCGATTAAGTCGCGTCTCACGCAATTCGCCGAAAGGCCCAGCACGCTTGAAGAGCTGGAACTCCAGCAGCCTTTCGTCGAGCGCGTTGTCAAGCCGATTTTGACAGGCATCACACGCGCCCTCGGCAAGCTCACTCCCGCCGCCGGCATGGAGAAGACGCGACAACAAATCGTGCTGGCCGGCAGCCCTTACAATATGGGCACTTCGGAGTTCACGGCAGCGCGTATTATGGCAATGGTTGTGCTTGCAGGTGTCGCCTTTGGTATTGCCGTCTTGTTCGGGGCATCGCCTCTGAATATGCTCCTCTACGCGGGAGTGCTAGGCCTGATAGGCTTTGTCTTGCCATCCTTCTGGCTTGGGACGCCGTGTCAAGGCGCGCAAGAAGATTATTCTCAAGACCCTCCCGGACGCTATTGACCTTATGACTATCAGCGTAGAGGCCGGTCTTGCCTTCGATGGCGCGATGCAGCGCGTGGCTGACAAGTGGGATAACGCTTTGGCGAACGAGTTCCAGCGTGCAATATCGGAAATGCGCGTCGGCAAGGCCAAGCGCGACGCTCTGCACGAGCTCGTCCTGCGCACAGGCGTGCCCGACTTAAGCACATTTGTAGCCTCGATTATACAGGCCGACCAACTCGGCGTTTCGATCGCCAAGGTGTTGCGTATTCAGAGCGAGCAGATGCGTATCCGCCGCCGCCAACGAGCCGAGGAGCAGGCCCATAAAGCCCCAATCCTTATGATGATCCCCATGGTGTTCCTGATCTTTCCCGCCACCTATATCGTGATCCTGGGCCCCGCCGTCCCGAAGATGCTGGCGGCCTTCGGCAGCTAATTCAACGAATTTTGAATTCTTAATGCGATTCTAATTAAGAATTCAGAATTAAGAATTCAAAATTATGACGATAGTCAACGAAACAAAGGGCACAACTGTCGCACGGGATGCGCACAAGGCTGCAAATTTCCTGGCACGGGGGCGGGGCTTGATGATGGCTCCGCCTCTTGCTCAAGGTGGGGGCCTGGTGCTCGATCCTTGCGGTTCAATTCATATGTTTTTCATGCGGTACCCTCTTGACATTCTATTCCTAAATAAAGAGGGGGTCGTTGTGTTCATGTACAAAGGTATCAAGCCATGGCGCGTGGGACGCATTGTGCGGGGCGCAAAAATGGCCGTTGAGCTTCCCGAAGGAACTATCGCCGCAAGCAGCACAGTGGTCGGTGACCGGATTAGCTTTGCATGAAAAAGCCCCGCCGCTTCCAACCTAGCCTGCTACTCACCTTTTCGGTGGTCAGCTTTGTGCTGTTGGTTGTGCTTGGGGTTGCACTGGCGCTCGGCATCCAGTCCCAGCTTGAGAGCACCGCGTTGAGCCAGGAGACCTGGACTGCCACCGACCTGGTCAATTCTTACATTGTGCCTCTAATACACCCGGAGGATCTCAAAGCCCCCATAATGCCCGGCACGCCACGCTTCAATGAGCTCGATCCGAAGATCAAAGATATCATGTTGCATGACCATATCGTTCGGGTGAAGATATGGGGCAAGGATGGGACTCTGCTTTATTCCGATGAGCCGGAGCTCATAGGCCAGAAATTCGAGGTCGAGGACGACCTCCTCGAAGCCTTCAGCGGCAAGACCCACTCTGATATCTCGGACCTGACCGATGCCGAAAACAAATTTGAGCAAGGTAAGTTCGACCGCCTGTTCGAAATATATCTCCCGTTTCGGCCATCAGGCTCGACAAGCGTCGATGCAGCATTTGAGGTCTACCACGACCTTACCCAGGTTGAGGCGCGCAACGATGAAATACGTACCTTCACCTGGACAGTGCTCGGAATCGGTTTACTTGCCCTTTATGGATCCCTTTTCACCCTGGTGCGTACGGCCTCTCGCACGCTGACGAGGCGCAACCGCGAGAACGAACAGCTTTACCAGGAAGCGAGCCAGCGTCTTGCCGAGCGGATAAAGGCAGAGGACGCACTGCGCTACCAGGTGGAGTTCGAGCGGCTTGTAATGGCCGTCTCCACAAATTTCATCAACCTGGCTCCCGGCGAGATCGACAATGGTATTCAGCAAGCTCTACGTGCAATCGGTACCTTCGCCCAAGTAGATCGCAGCTACGTATACCAGTTCAAAGACCCCGAGTACACCTATATCAGTTGCACGCATGAATGGTGTGCCAGCGGTGTCGTACCCCTCCTGACGATCATGCAAGACTTGCCCACCCGCTCTTTCCCATGGCTTTACGCCAGATTGCAGAACGGGGAGGTTATACATATTCCCGATGTCTCAGACCTGCCTTCGCAAGCTACCGCCGAGAAGGTATTCTTCCAGTCGGTCTCCAACAAGTCAATCATTATAGTGCCGATGGTCTATAACAAGGCGCTGGTCGGCTACCTCGGCTTCGACTTTGTGCATGATAATAAAACCTGGTCTCAGGAGACAGTTCTGCTGCTCAAGATCGTGGGCGAGATGTTCGTGAATGCCCTTGAGCGCAAGCGAGCCGAAGATGCCCTTCGAGAGAGCGAGCAGCGATTCCGCGCTGTGTTCGAAAGCACGGCGCTTGCGATCGCCCTGTCCAACCTCGAGGGCCATATTGTGCAGAGCAACAGGGCCTTCCAGGAGCTTGTCGGATACTCAGGCGACGAGCTGAGTAAGCTTCGTTTCGCGGATATAACTTACGCCCCCGACACGGACAAAAACGTAGACTATTTCAAGCAACTGATCGACGGCAAGATACCCTTCTACGCTATGGAGAAGAGGTACGTCAAGAAGGACGGTACGCACGTCTGGGTGAATCTGTTGGTGTCGCTACTGCGGGACGCCAGGGGCAAGCCACGCTATTCAATAGCTATGGTGCAGGATATTACCGAGCGGCGCCACACGCAGGACGAGATTAGACGCCAGCTTGAGCGCCTTGCAGCTCTGCGGAGCATCGACAACGCTATAACCGCCAGCTTCGAACTCCACACTACTCTTGACGTAATCCTCGGGCAGGTAACCGGCCAGCTTCAAGTAGACGCGGCGGATGTGTTGCTGCTTCGTCCTTCGTCCCACGCCGCCGGCCCAGGCAGCCTCGAATATGCCGCGGGCTGCGGATTTCACTCCGAGTTAGGAGCGCGCTCGCGCACCGAACTTGAGCGAGGTCCTGCCGGGCGCGCCGCGCTTGAGCGCAAGCTGGTCAAGCTGCCTGATGTCCGAGCAATGCCTGAAGCAGCACGGGTGCCGTTAGTCGATGGGGAGGGCTTCGCAGCGTACTACGCGGTGCCATTGATCGCCAAAGGCAAAGTGGTCGGCGTGCTTGAGATATTCCACCGCGCTCCTCTCAAGGCGCCCGATGCGTGGGTTGACTTCCTTGAGACCCTGGCGGGCCAGACCGCTATCGCTGTGGACAATGCGCTTCTTTTCCAGGATTTGCAGCGCTACAACCTCGAATTGTCGCTGGCATACGACACCACCCTTGAAGGGTGGTCGCACGCCCTTGATCTACGGGACCACGAGACCGAGGGTCACACGCAGCGGGTGGCCGAGATGACCATACGTCTCGCCCGCTCGATGGGCGTCGATGAGGTAGCGCTGGTTCACCTGCGCCGCGGGGCGCTCTTGCACGACATAGGCAAGATGGGCATACCGGACTCGGTTCTTCTTAAACCCGGCCCTCTGACTGAGGACGAATGGGCAATTATGAAGATGCACCCCATATACGCATACGATCTCCTTTCACCCATCGCGTTCCTGCACCCCGCTCTCGACATTCCCTATTCTCATCACGAGAAATGGGATGGTAGCGGCTACCCGAGCGGCCTCAAAGGCGATGAGATACCACTGGCCGCGCGTATCTTTGCCATCGTCGATGTTTATGATGCCCTCCGCTCCGATAGGCCTTACCGCCAGGCCTGGAGCGAGGAGCGCACAATCGACCATATCAAATCGCTTTCGGGTAAGCATTTTGACCCAGCCGTGGTAGACGCCTTCCTCCGCATCGACCGCACGGCGTTCCAGCCCACCCCGACTTCGCCTGACCTGGTACTTGGCCTCCTTGGTCGCAACTGATGGGTGTTGCCGATTGTCAGTGGACGACCGGCAACGGTATTTTTCAACGCCAAGACGCCAAGGATTTTGGGTTAACCACAAAGGCACAAAGAGACGAAGAGCACGAAGGTTTCTATGGGTTTGAACCACAGAGTACTCGGAGATCACAGAGCACATTGAGACCACAGATGCTTTTCCGTGCTTGCGTACTACGTTTGCCAATCCGGCCGCCGGTGCCCACCAGTCTACTGATAAGCGAGCTACAGCTTTGACAGGCATGGGGCGCTCTGTTATAATTCAGTGATCTTCGGGGTGTAGCGCAGCCCGGTAGCGCACTTCGTTCGGGACGAAGGAGTTGCAGGTTCGAATCCTGCCACCCCGACCTGATAACTCTTCTGTGGAACGGTTCAGCTATTTAGCTCGGACCGCTTTTGTTTGCCTTGAATCCATCGAGCACATCTCAGGATACCCATGTGGCGGGCCAGGTGAGCCATGCCACGCGGATAACCTTCCCTGCTTCCGACCCAACAACAACGCCACACGAGGGCCAGACCTCAATGATAGTAGGCAACACGTTCTTTCCCGATTGCCAAACGCCATCCAGGCCGTAGGCAGCTCAGGCTGAATGTTGTGCACTCCAGGAAGGAACCCCGGCCTCAACGTTGCCGGGGTTCCTTTCCCGTGAGTGCCATGGCATGAGCGTGATTGCTGTGTAATCGGCCAACTTTATGCTACACTTACCACTGGATGTAAAATACACTTCCCGGAGCAACTAACTGTGAAAACCGCTATAGTGCTCGCTATGCACGGCGCGCCGCCCCTGGACTTTCCAAAAGATGAAATGGCCGAGGTAATGAGCTCGCAACATTACGATGGCCACGGCGAACATGGCGACCATGCGAATGTGGCGGGCCCGGATCGTCCGGCAGCGCCTGAACAGCAAGACATAACCCGCGATCAGCAGATACGCCGCCAGCGCGTCGCCCGGCTGGCCGCCAAAATGCGCGCCTGGCCCCGCACCGCCGAAAACGACCCTTTCTATGCAGGCTCGTACGAATTGGCGACACATCTTGCCATCACCAGCAACTGCGATGTGGTGGTGGGCTTCAACGAGTTCTGCGACCCGACCGTGCCCGCCGCGCTCGACCAGGCGGTTGCTCAAGGGGCGGAAAAGGTCGTAGTGATCACGCCTATGATGACAAAAGGCGGCGAACACTCAGAGCTGGATATATCCAGCGCGGTGCGCAGCGCGAAAAAGCGCTACCCTGGCGTCCAAATAGTATATGCGTGGCCCTTCGAGGTGACGGAGGTAGCACAATTTCTTTCGGCGCAAGTGCAGCGCTTTACGGAATAGCATCGTGAAATAGGTTTCGCTCTCAGCAAAGAAGGAAGGTCGCTCGATCAGGCGACCTTCCTTCTTTGCTGTAGTCCTAATCTCCTGCGGCTCTGACGGGCGGACCCTGTTCGGGACTGCCTGTGGGTGCGGGGATGTCATTGCCTTTGCCATTGGGCGGGCGCAAGGCAGCCGGCTCGTCGTGCAATTCATCGTGTATATTGCTGGCTTCCGAGGAGTTCTTCCACTTCCCAGCAGCTGGTCGTTGTAGCAGTCGATGATATGCTTGCACGCCTCTTCGACCGAATTGGTCATGACCAGCAGCTTGAGGTCGTCCGGCGTCGATTTTGCGCTCAGCGAGCATGGGACCTTTGATCCAATCCACCAGGCCGCTCCAGTATTGCTTGCCGAAGAGAATCAAAGGGAAATTGCGTACTTTGCCCGTCTGGATCAGGGTGAGCGACTCGAAAAGCTCGTCCATTGTGCCGAAGCCGCCCGGGAAGATCACGAACGCCTCTGAGTACTTCATGAACATGGTCTTGCGGACAAAGAAATAGTGGAAATTGATAGCGATATCCACGTAGGCGTTGGTGCCCTGCTCGAAAGGGAGCTCGATGTTGCAGCCTACCGAGGCCCCGCCGCCTTCCTTGGCCCCCTTGTTTGCCGCTTCCATCATGCCCGGCCCGCCGCCCGTAATAATAGCGAATCCCTCTTCCGCAAGCATTCGCGCCAGGCGCACGGCATTATCGTACATGGGGTCGGTAGCGGGCCACCCGAGCAGATCCGAATATCGTCACAGCGGCACCCAGGCCGGCGAGCGTGTCGAAACCCACTCACAAATTCGCCCATGATACGCAGCACTCGCCAGGTATCCGAGCGAGTGAAATCGGCGGGCGACGGCGCGGGCCGCTTCAGGAGCTCCTCGTCCTCGGTGGGCGCTCCCATTCTGCTGGCGCGATTCAGGGTCTGGTTAGGGTTGAGATGCGCATTCTTCTCCTCCAGCTCGGCTGCGCTGGTCGTGGGCGGCTTGCGGCCAGGGGGCTCTTACCGGCGAGTTCCGGCTTCTTCTCGCTATCTGGAGTTGGCATTAATCTCACCTTCTAATCATGGGTTTGGAACGAGGTCTGAGTCGCAGAATTCGTGCCAGCCGGGTCGCCAGAGAGCCAGGGGAAATCGCCCTGGTTGACGAGTATAGGCATGCGCTCGTGATGCGTGTGGTCGAAGAACTCAGGATTGGCTTCGCGGGTGAGCATATAAATACGCTCTTCGCCATCCTTCTGCACCACCAGCCCCGCGATCCCATTTTGAATCTCAAACCACTTACCTTTCTCTACGCCGTAAGATACAGGGATGAGAGCGGGCTTCGGCTTAAGATAGCGCCACTTGCCCTCTTCGATGCTCTCAGCACGCGCCCAGCCCGTCTTAGGGAATGGCGCCTCTTTATCCCGGTTGCCCCAACGCATCAAGCGCGGCTCGGCCTCATCGCCCTCTTCGTCGGCATCGGAAGAAACCACGGGCAGCACAGGCTCCTCCTTTTGCCAGTAAAGCGAGCGAACCTCGCCCGTAGCCTCAAACCGAGCAATATCCTCAGGAGAATAAAGCTTCTCCAGCATCTCTCGATATTCCTTCTTATAAGGGAAAATCACGCCACCACACATGGGAAACCTCCTTTGAATGCGGAATGTGGAATTCGGAATGCGGAATGTTGATTACCACACTTTGTGCCGTCGCGGGCCGTCTTTTTATTCCGCATTCCGAATTCCACATTCCGCATTACCTAATCCTGCGAATAAATCTGTGCGAGCCTCTTCGGTGTCGGGCAATGGAGTGCCCGCGGCCAGGGCGAAATACTCGGTAGCGACGAAAGTTGTCCATCCATTCTTTCGGCATCTTGCTGAATAAATTGTCCGGGTTGTGCTGGGTGCGGTGGTGCATCAGGCTCTTCTCCTTTACACTCACCCAGTCGCCAACGTTCACCTGGTTGCTGATTGTCGCATCGTCCAGGCCGAACTTGCTCCGGTCAGCCATGCCCATGAAATTCTCGACGCCCATTTCATTGAGCATCTCGCCGAAGCGTTTCATCTCGCCCCTTGGGAAACCCGAGTAGAAGAGGCGAGCAGGCTGCCAGGCTTCCCCGGCTTCCGGGTACATTTCGGGGTTCGCCTGCAGCATGGAAGGCGGCGGTGGCAATCTTATAAATTTGGATATGGTCGGGGTGGCCGTAGCCGCCGGTCGGGATCGAACGTAACCACGACCGTCGGCTTGAAAGTCGCGGATGATCTTCACCATTTTGCCTGTGGCTTCCGCCTCATCCACTCTATGAAAGGAAGCCGGGTCGTCGTTGCCCTCCGTGCCCATCATACCCGAGTCGCGGTAATCGAGGAACCATAGATATTTGATGCCAAGCACGGCCGACGCCGCGCGCAGCTCGTTCTCGCGCACCTGTCCCAGGTTCTCCGGCGTGGCAAGCTCCGGAGAGGCTATCTCCCCAAGCTCACCCCGTGTAGCGCAAATCAACCCAGTTCTGATCCCCTCCGAGGCCGCCTGTGCGAAAACTCCACTCATCAACTGTTCATCATCCGGGTGAGCAAACACCCCCAGCAACGCCAGTTCAGCCATCATTGCAACCCCTTCCTCTTTGAGAATATTGTAATGTGTTGGCGCGCTCGCTAGAGGCCACGCGCACCACTACTATCATTTTACATCAACTCCCTACGACCGGCGACCGAGGCTAGGGGCCAGGGGGCCAGGGGTGTTCCCCTGCCGGGGGCTTGGGGTGCCCAAATCTTTCTCTCTCACGTTGGTGGGAACTGCTCCGAGGCTGGGCCTGGGGACCGGAAACGCGAAACGTAAAGATCCATAACAAACTCCGTGATCTCTGTGATTCATAAACAATAAATATCTTTGTGCTCTTCGTGTCCTCCGTGCCTTCGTGGTTAACCCGCAAGAACTTTGGCGACCTTGGCGGTGAAAATACCGGTCGTCTCCTGTGGTATAATCCTGCTGCCCGCTTATGACGGGACACTACAGGAGCAACAAAGGTGCCTGCTAACGATAACAGCGGCCTTGTACTACAGGGCATACGCAAAGTCTTTCAGAGGGCGGTCGCGGTGGATAGCCTCAGCTTTACCGTGCCTCGTGCCTCCATGTTCGGCTTGCTGGGCGCGAACGGCGCGGGCAAGACTACCACGCTACGCATGATCCTCAACATTCTTTCACCCGACGCCGGAACCATCAACTGGAATGGCACACCCGGCAGCGACCGTACCCAGAGGCACGTTCGGCTATCTGCCCGAAGAGCGCGGCCTCTACCTTAAGATGAAGGTAGGGGATGAACTGGTCTTCCTGGCGGGCCTGTACGGCATCCAGGCGGGGAGGCCAACCGCAGCGCCCACGAATGGCTCGGCAAGCTGGGGCCTGGGCGACGCCTGGAACAGCAAAGTCGAGGAGCTATCCAAAGGCAACCAGCAGAAAGTGCAGGTGCTGGCAGCCATCCTGCACGAACCCGACCTTATGCTCCTGGATGAGCCCTTCAGCGGCCTCGACCCCATCAATACCGAGGTGCTCCGCGACACTTTGCTCCAACGCCGCGCCCAGGGCCACACCATTATCTTTTCGAGCCACCGGCTTGAGCAAGTGGAGGAAATCTGCGATCACCTCGCGATAATCCATAAAGGACGTCTCCTGATGGCGGGCAGCCTCAACGACATCAAGCATCGTACCACGCGCAGCTGGTTGAGCTTGCCTTTATTCCTCGACGACGCCCACCCCACGACCTTGATGGCTTTGTGCAGGCTCTTGCTCCGTCCATATCGCGGTACGCGAGCTCCGTGCCGACAGTGTGCGGCTGGAATTACCCGACGGCACCGCACCCGATCAGGTGCTGCAAACTGCTTTACAGCACGGCCCCGGCGAGATTCGCCGCTTCGAGCTTGTCGAGCCGAGTCTTACAGGAGATATTTATTGCTGCTGTGCAAGCCGCCGACCCCGCCGCCGTAGAAGAGCTTGTTGCGGAAGGCGCCTGCCCGGAGGCAAAGTGCTGACCGAAGGGTTATTAGTTGTCAGTAATCAGTAGTCAAAATCGTCTACCGACTACTGACTACTGCTCAGGAGCAATGCCATGAACTTCCACAACGTGGCGCTAATCATAAAGCGCGAATATCTCCAGCGGCTGCGAAGCCCCGGCTTCATCATCGGGGCCGTGCTTGGCGTGCTCGCGATCGTGGCGCTGGCCTTCCTACCTTCCTCCTTAATTTGCTCACCCAGTCGAGTGCTACCAGGGTCGCCATTGTTGACCCCAAGAACCTTGTCACTCCTTATCTCCCAATCCAGACCGGACCGACACCCACAGCCGTCCCCACGAGCACCGCGCAAGCTCCCTCGCTCAGCCCTCCACATATACAGCTCATTAAAGCCGGCACCGCCGATGAAACATCCCTGAGCCAGCAGGTAACCTCCGGCGACATAGGTGGCTACGTGATTGTCAACGGAGACCAGCCCAGCGACGCCATCATTCACCTACCATTCAAAGACCGTCCGGGCGGGACCATGCGGCCGAATAACAGCCATTCTCAGCGCAGCCACTTGTGCAAGCTAAGATGGCCGAGCTGGGCATCACACCCCAGCAGGCCCTGACACTTTTCTCGACACCGCTGCTCACTGTTGCGCCCCTTGTGGGCGGCACCTTGAAGAACCAAAGCGTGGTTCAACAGTCAACCTTGCTCGTTTATGTGCTGCTGATATTCCTCTATGTGACCATTCTGATGTACGGCATGCAGGTGGCCATGGGCGTGGTTGAGGAGAAGAGCAGCCGCATCATGGAGATACTTGTTACTGCTCTGAGCCCGGTTGAGTTAATGATGGGCAAAGTGGTGGGCATCGGGCTTGCCGGCCTGACACAGGCGGGATAGTGTGGTGGCGGGGCTCGCGCTGCTGGCTAGCGGTTCGCTTGAGCGGCGCGATTTCGACGTCAGGGGTCGACATTGCCCTGGTGCCCGCGAGCACGTTGGTCTTATTCCTGGTCTTTTTCCTCCTGGGCTACCTCCTGTTTGCTGCCCTTTATGGCGCGCTTGGCTCTCTGGTGAGCCGCACCGAAGACGTAAACAGCATTACGGGCCCGCTCACGATTGTCATGGTGGGCGTCTACCTGGTCTCAATCTCCGCCCTTGGCAACCCGGACGCAGACTACATAAGGTGGCTCTCGTTCGTACCCTTCTTTACGCCTATGCTGATGTTCATCCGGGTAGCGCTCTCTAACCCACCTATCTGGGAGATTGCATCTTTCGATTGTCCTGTTGGTAGCAGCCATCTTCCTCTGCACGTGGCTGGCAGCCAAGATTTACAGGATAGGCGTGCTCATGTACGGCAAACGTCCATCCTTCCGCGACGTATTCCGCATGCTGAGAACAACCTGATTTCCTGAGGAACTTCAAAGCAAAAGGGCCGCCCCGGGGCGACCCTTTTACTATTTATCATGGTCGAACCAACGATCAGACAGACTTCATGAGGTTGAATATTTGCTTGCTCATTGCTAGCGCTTCGTCCATCGGGCGCTGCCAGAGGTTGCGACCGAAGATTAGGCCGGTTGCTCCGTTCTCCATCGCCATGCGAGCCTTGGTCATGAGGTCCGCGTCATCGAGCTTGCTGCCGCCTGAGAAAAGCACAAGGGCGCGTCCCGCCGAGGCCACAACTTTGGCGATGCCACCCGCGTAGCCGAGGTTCATCTGGTTGTAGGGCTTTGGCTGGTCTGGGCTGATCTTCTCGTGCTCCGGCACGTTCACCTTGACCACATCCGCGCCCAATTCGAGCGCCACACGAGCCGCGTAATCGATGGCATACAGTGAATCGACCCCACCCTTGGTTTTCACCGCTTCGCCGCGTGGGTAGGCCCACACGATGATGGGCATCCCGTACTTGTCGGCATCGCGGCGCACCTGGTTGAACTGCAGGAAATCGCGGTCCTGGGCGGGCGAGCCAACATAAAGTGTGTACCCGATGGCATCCGCCCCCAGGTGCACAGCATCTTCGACGGTAGCGTCCAGGGACGAGAACGCCTGGTCGTCAGGCGGGATGTTGGTCTTGCCGTTGATCTTGAGCACCAGCGGAATCTTGCCCGCGTAGTGGTTCATATACTTGGTTGCCAGTCCGATATGGAAAACGATTGCAGAAAAATGACCTTCAAGAGCCAGGTGCAATTGGAACTCGGGGTCGAGCGCGGGCGGGTTCACCAGGAAGTCGATCGGGCCATGCTCCAGGCCCTGGTCGATGGGCAGCATCATCAGCGTGCCGTTGCCCGGCCCATGCTCGTGCATCATGCGATAAAGGCGCGCTTTCTTGCCTGTAGGCAGGTCAAGGTCCTCAAGGTTGGGTCGCTTCGGGGTCGCGATCGCGGGTTTCTCAAGCGTTGCCATACAAAGTATTCTCCTTCGATACTGCTCGTATCATTTATTCATGGTGGACCTTCCACCTCATCGTGAAAGTCCTATCCATTGTAACGCCGGGACGTGAGGGTAGTCAACCTGTGACGAAGTTGTCAGTTGTCAGTTGCCCGTTGTCAGTAGACGGACGAAGGACGACCGACGAACGGACGAACGCGACGAACACATGTAACGTGAGTAAGCAGTAAGCAGTAAGCATCGTCTTCGTCCTTCGTCCTTCGTCAACTGATCCCTCGGCCGCACACGCTTTACTCTCCACCTTCGCCTGTAGTACAATAATTGCTATATTCGCAATCGACGTTACCGTGCGTCATGCTGGAAGTCCAAGCTTGCGGCAGACCGCGGGTTATCGCCGTCCCAGGGGTGGATCATGTCTGAAATCACGATAAAGCGCGTCAAGGTGCTCTCGGGACCCAACATCTGGGCTTACCGCCCGGTGCTGGAGATATTGGCCGACATCGGCAAATACGAAGAGCTACCTTCCACGAAGCTGCCCGGCTTCACCGAGCGCCTGGTGGAAGCCATCCCAACCCTATGGGAGCATCGCTGCTCCGAAGGCCGCCCAGGGGGTTTCCTGGAGCGCCTGCGCCTCGGTACTTATATGGGCCACATCATCGAGCACATTATCCTCGAGCTGGAGTCCCTGGCCGGCATGGATGTGGGCTTCGGGCGCACTCGCAGCACGGAGCACTACGGCGAATACCGCATCGTGGTGGATTACAAAGACGAAGAGGCAGGCAAGATGTGTGTGCGCCTGGCCGTCGAGCTCGCTGACAGGCTGGCCGAGGGGCAGCCGCTCGATTTCGATCTGAGCGAGCGCGTCACCGAAATCCGCGAAGTAGCCGAGGACAACGTGCTCGGCCCCTCCACTCAGTCGATCGTGGATGCGGCCAGGAAGCGCGGTATACCCTGGATGCGCCTCAGCCAGGGCTCACTTGTGCAGCTAGGGCATGGCCGGTTGGCCCGCCGCATCCAGGCCTCGGAAACGTCTAACACCTCGAACATAGGCGTCGAAATCGCTTCCGATAAGGAGCTTACGAAAGAGTTACTGAATAAGGTGGGCGTGCCCGTGCCTCGCGGGGTAGTAGTGACCGATAGTGACGCGGCATGGGAAGCTGCCCAGGACCTCGACGGACCTGTCGTGCTCAAGCCCTACGACGGCAACCAGGGCAAAGCGGTCAGCGTCAATCTCACCACCGAAGAGCAGGTGCGTACGGCTTTCGCGCTCGCGCAGGAGTTCTCGCAGCGCGTGATCGTGGAGCGATTTCTGAAAGGCCCCGATTTTCGCCTGCTGGTGGTGGGCGGCAAATTGATAGCGGCAGCCGAGCGCCGCCCGGCCCAGGTTGTGGCCGACGGGCGGCACAACATCCGAGATCTCGTGCAGATGGTGAACGAGGACCCGCGGCGCGGGCACGGCCACGGCGCGGCTCTCACCCGTATCAGGATGGACGCCGCCGCCGAATTGACCCTTACCAAGCAAGAGCTTAGCTGGGAGAGTGTGCCGTCCGCCGGCCAGGTTGTGCTCCTTCGCGACAACTCCAACCTCTCTACCGGAGGCACGGCCACCGACGTCACCGACGACGTTCACCCCGACAACGCCGCAATTGCAGTGCTGGCCGCAAAGACGGTCGGCCTCGACATCGCCGGCATAGACGTAGTATGCGAGAGCATCAAGCGCCCGCTCGACGAGCAAGGGGGCGGTATAGTCGAAGTCAACGCCGCGCCCAGGCCTGCGCATGCACGTCTATCCCTCAGAAGGCAAGTCGCGCCCCGTTGGAGAGGCAATCATAGACCTGCTCTTCCCTAGAGACGACGGCAGCAATCCGCAATCCGCAATCCGCAATCCGCAATCCATTAGGCTCGCGTGCCCCTCATCGCTATCACCGGCACCAACGGTAAGACCACCGTAACGCGCATGATCGGCCATATTTATTCCACGATGAAGCTGTATGTGGGGATGACCACCACCGACGGCATTTATTTCGGCGGCATCCGGCGCGTGAAAGGCGATTGCGCAGGACCGCGCAGCGCCGAAGCCGTTCTGCAGCACCCACTCGTAGAAGCTGCGGTGCTTGAGACCGCCCGTGGAGGGATATTGCGCTCGGGCCTGGCGTTCGACAAGGCCGCCGTCGGCGCGGTCTTGAATGTTGCCTCAGACCATCTCGGCCTGGAGGGTATCGAGACCCCCGAAAGACTGGCGCGGGTGAAGCGGGTGGTTATCGAGAGCGTTTCAGCCGACGGCTACGGCGTGCTCAACGCAGACGATCCTCTTACGGTGGCCATGGCGGAATATTGCCCCGGCCAGGTGATCTTTTTCGGCATGGACCGCTCGTCACGCCCCCTGGCTTTGCACCTTGCGGGTGGAGGCAAAGCCGCCTTCTTCCGAAACGGCGATCTCGTTCTGGCGGAAGGCTCTGAAGAGACTGTGCTGGTGCGAGCCTCCGACATCCCGGCCACCTACAGCGGCCTGATACCCTTCCAGATACAAAACTCGCTGGCCGCCGCCGCCGTATGCTGGGGCGCGGGCGTGGCTCTGGAGTCTATCAGTCTGGGCTTGCGCACCTTCCAGACAGACGAAAAGAGCGCGCCGGGCCGCTTCAACCTGTTCACTCTCGGCCAGGCCAGCGTAATCGTTGACTACGGCCACAACCCGCATGCGCTCAAGGCTATACAGTCGGCCTTGCAGCAGATGAAGCCGCGCCGCAAGATCGGCGTAGTCTCCGCCCCTGGCGACAGGCGGGATGCCGATATCCAGGAGCTTGCGGTGGTTGCGGCAAACACCTTCGACTGGATAATCGTGCGCGAGGACGACGATTTGCGCGGTCGCGAGAGGGGCGAGGTGGCCGCCCTGATCGCCGAAACGATAAAGAGAACCAAACCGTCCCTGCCGATGTCGGTCATCCTGGACGAGATGGAGTCGGTTAGCGAGGCGCTGCAAATGGCGCGGGCGGGCGACACAGTAGTGCTCTTCATTGACAGCGTGGACGAAGTGATCGAGCAGGTGAAGTTGGCCGCGCAAGCCGTCTCGATAGAGGAGAGCGACGCCTTCTGGTGTCCTGTGCCCGACCCCTCGCCAGCCGGCCAGCGCGCACGTGCCGAGGCAGTAGCCGAGCTGGCTGTGCAGGGCGTTCCCACTGTCGCCTCAATCATGGATGGGTCCCTTGAATCGAACGGCTCGAAAGGCTCAAACGGCTCTGCAACGTCGCCTCAAGGCAATGGCCTGAAGAACGTCCAACGCGTCACCCATAAGAGCGCGGTAGCAGACCTCGTACAGCACGACGGCGAACCGGATGGGCATAGCTGACCGAGTTGTCAGTTGTCAGTTGTCAGTTGTCAGTAGACGGACGACCGACGACGACGACCGACGACCGACCACCACACCGACGACTGCTTACTGCTTAACTACCCCGGTCTACTGACAACTGACAACTGACAACTGACAACTCGGTCACGAGGAAACAGGCTTGACAGGAACCAACGGCGCGCAAGTGCCTTCCAACACGCTTTTGCCGGGGGGCAGCAGTACCCTTAAAGGACCGTGGCGCACGCCGGGGTATTTGATGATAATCGGCGGCGCGGACAGGCTCGACCCGGAAGGGAGGCTGGCTCGTCTCTTCCTTCACCTGGCCGGTAGGGTGGAAGCTAACACGAGCTTGCGCGACATCGTGCTCATCAGCACAGCCACTCGCCACCCGGAAATCCTCACGCATGACTACATTAGCATCTACACCCGCCTGGGCGTAGCACGCGACCGTATCCACGCGCCTCTTATCAGGAACCGGGAGGAGGCTTTGCAGGCCACCTATGCTGAGCTCATACGCAACGCGGCAGGCATATTCATCACAGGTGGCGACCAGTATGCCCTCACCCAGGCGCTCGACAGGACCCCTACCGAGGATGCCATCAAAGATGCCTACGGCAATGGCGCAGTTGTGGCGGGCACCAGCGCGGGTGCGACCGCCATGGGGCGTCCTATGATCGTGGCGGGAGGCGGAAGCGGCGAGCTTCGGAAAGGCATCGCGCAGCTCTCACACGGCCTCGCCTGGGCGGGCGACGACCTTATTATTGACACGCACTTCGGTGCCAGAGGCCGCTTCCCTCGCCTCGCCGCCGTGGTAGCCGAGCACCCCGCCGCCCTGGGCGTCGGTATCGACGAGAACACATGCTTGCTGGTGGACGGCAATGGCCTTTCCCTGGTGGCGGGCGCGGGCGTGGCCTATTTCCTCGACGCGGCTCACGCTAGCCTCAACTCCGCTCCACGTGCCCATACTGGCGAGCCGATCTCGGTGGGCACGTTGCGCGTCCATGTTCTGGCGGCGGGCCAGGAGTACAACCTGCGCACCCGCCGGTTTATCGGCCCGGAGAGCAAGGCTGAGAAGGCGGAGGTAGGCACCGCGCCAGGATAGCAGGCCCTTTGTCTCGCGGCACTCACCGTGCTCGCCGTTACCTCAATTCGGCCCGGGCAAATATTTCAAGCGCCTCTCTCCGAAGTGGGTCGCAGAACGTTATTCTCTGCGAAGTCTCGGGCCAGCCGGCTACCAGCCGCTCGTATTCGCGAGGAAGCTGCCGGCCCACCCAGCGCACGACCTCTCGGAGCTGTGCCGGGACGTTGCTTGCACCGGTGCCTGCCATTTCTGCAAGCACCGCACCTTCGCCATTGCCCTGGATAAACTGCACAGGAATATTGGGGTCCAGCACACATGTGAGTGTTTCACGAGGCATCGGGCCTGTAACCATATCCCCCCGATCACTATCTGGTCCACCTCGGCTCGACGAATCTCCCGGAGCACAGCCTCCAGGGCCGGAAGGTTGCCATGCATATCATAGATTGCGGCCAGTCGCATAGCAAACCTTCCTCTTCATCAGTTTAACCCCCGCTCCCTTCCGAAGGCACTGCGTGCTCGAGAGCCCGGACCAGATGTCCTTCGTCCCAGCGCCCATCATAGCGCACGCCGTTGATGAAGAAGGTAGGTGTGCCGTTCACCCCACTGCGCACTCCGCTCATGAAGTCCTCCTGCACTCTTCCCTCGTGGCGACGTTCGGACATCTCCCTGTCGAAGCGGTCTATATCCAGCGCCAACTGCTCCGCGAAGTGCCGCAGATGGGCATCATCGAGGGTCTTCTGGTGTTCGTAGAGCATATCGTGCATCTCCCAGAACTTACCTTGTGCTCCCGCCGTCTCAGCGGCCTCGGCGGCGTGCCGGGCGTGGGGGTGAGAGGTGCTGATCGGGAAGTTGCGGAAGACGAAGCGCAGCCGGTCACCCAAATGGCGCTGCACGTCCTTGATGATAGGGTAAGCCATGCCACAGTAGGGGCACTCGTAGTCACCATATTCCACAAGCGTCACCGGCGCATCGTTCGGAGCCCTGGATGTGATCTCGGGCTCCAACCGGGATGGTGAGATGGGGTGTCGCGTCGCTCAGGTCGTCCGTGTCATTCATGTCATTCATGAAGGTTGCTCTTTCTTCTGGAGCGCATCCAGTGCCTTGAGGATACCGTCAGCGCCAGGGTTGATGCCTGTCGGCGACAGATAGCTCCAACTGATGATGCCATCTTTATCGATCAAGAAGAGCGCCCTGCCGCTCTCGCCTATGTCTTGCTGGTATACTCCGTACTGGCGGGAGACCTCTCCCTTCGGCTCGAAATCAGACAAGAGAGGGAAATGGAGGTTGCGGTCCTTTGCGAAAGCCAGGTGCGACCAGGCACCGTCCACCGAGATCCCCATCAGCTCCGCACCGTAGCGCTGAAACTCCGGGAGCAGCTCCTGGTAGAGCGATAGCTCATCGCCGCAGACCGGGCTCCAATCGGCGGGGTAGAATGTCAGGATTACGGGCTGTCCACGAAACTCGCTTAGCGACACCGTCTGGTCGGGGGTGCTGTGCAAGGTGAACTCCGGGGCAGGGGTTCCTGAGGGCAATGGTTTCATATGCTGTGACATGTATCCTCCTAAGGCAGTATAGAGCGCTGTCGTGTGGCGTCGGGCACCGGTGACGCACTATTGCACCGGTGTCACCTGTATGTGCTATAGTAACAGACTTACATGCCGTCCGGCCAGAACTCCATACGACCCATGATTCTGACCCACTCTGTCTGTGGATATCCTATAGCCAACCGCTCGGCAGCTAACCGTGTACAAGCAAAGGAGAAAGTCTATGTTCGGGTCCCACGCGGAGGAACCGTCATCGCGACGGCCATCAGAAGCGCCATCTCCATCGTCACCTGACGCCACGCACAGCTCCACTCCGCCCGCTCCGCATGAACGGCAAGAGGATAATGAGTGAGTTCGGTCGATGAGGAGGGCATCGTGACCGAGCCCAGCGACCATGCTGGGCCCGACTTCAACGATGATCTCGATCCAACCGGCGCGCCTTGAGCAGCGGCTAGCTGCCATCCTTTCGGCGGCCGGTCCTGACGATGCGAGCGTTTGTCCTTTTGCGCAGGGCGTCGCCAGGCGAGCCGGCTCGGCCCTGCTCTCAGCCCAGGTTCTACACGTCTACAGGGCGCACGAATCGTCCGTGCAGGCGACATCTTCCTGGCTGCCGGCCTGCGCAACTGCCCCGACCTTGATCAGGGGATGCAAGTTGGCCCAGGCCTGCTCGAGCGCTTCCACTAGAAGCTCGGCCGGTTGCGCGCCCGAGACGCCGTACTTTTCGTCTATGGCAAAGAAAGGGACACCTCGGATACCGAATGTTCGCGCCCTCCGCTCGTCCGCGCGCACTTCGTCAGCGTACAGGTCGCCGCTTAGAACCTTGCGTGCTTCGTCCGTTTCAATGCCCACCTCGGCAGCAAGCTTTACCAGCACTTCGGTATCGCCTACGGCTGCGCCCTCGGTGAAGTAGGCTTTCATCAGCCTTTCTTTCATTTCGTCCTGACGGCCCTGGTGAGCCGCAAGATGGATCAAGCGGTGCGCGTCAAAGGTGTTGCTGTACGCTGCCTTGTCGAGATGGTATTCAAGCCCCTCGGTTGCGGCCATCTGCGTGACCCGCTCGTTGGCAGCCGCTGCCTGCTCTAGGCTCATGCCGTACTTGCCCGCCAGCATCTCGTTCACGCTCACATCGGAGTTGCGAGGCGCTGTGGGATCGAGCTGGTAGCTGCGCCAGATAACCTCTACCTCGTCGCGGTGCTCGAACTGAGTGAGGGCGGCCTCGAACCGTCTTTTGCCAATGTAGCACCAAGGACATACCACGTCCGACCATATCTCTACTTTCATTGTCTTATTCATTTCTTCATCCATTCTTATCTTACCTGAATGCTATTTTGTACTTTGTGTATGGCTTCAATCCACTGTGAGGACAATTTTGCCTGTGTTGCCCCCGGCCATCATCGTGTCGATGGCGGCCTGCGCCTGCTCAAGAGGGAAGGTCCGGCCCACGACCACCTTCACTTTACCCGCGTCGATCTGCTCGGCTAACTTCGCGAGCTGCTTGCCGTTGGGCGTGCTCATTACACCCGAAGCGCGAATACCACGGCTCTTTGCCTGCGCCTCCACCTCCTCTGCGGGTAGCTGCGCTGCCGATGTCACCAGCCGTCCGCCCTGCTTCATCACGCCGTATGAGCGCTGAGGCAGATCGCCTCCTACCGTATCGAGAACCACGTCAACGTCGCTGACAGCCTCTTCAAAAGGCCGTTCGTCCGGATTGATATGCTCGTCTACGCCAAGATCACGAAGGTGGTCAGCTTTGTCTGCCCGTGCCGTGCCTATCACGTATGCGCCCTGGTTCTTTGCAAGCTGTGTGGCTATGCTGCCAACTCCGCCACCTGCTCCATGGATCAGCACACGCTCTCCGCTCTTCACCTGGGCAATGTCGAAGAGGGGCTGCCAGGCGGTCATACCCACCAACGGCACAGCCGCTGCATGTGCGAAGTCGAGCGACTTCGGCTTGAGGGCCACCCCATCTTCCTTTGCTAAAACGTACTGCGCGAAAGTGCCTTCCTGGCCTGGGGCGGAAGCCGTATACTTCATCGCCCGGCTTAAAGCGCGTCACATCTGCGCCTACTTCGGCAACTTCACCCGCGAAGTCTGTACCGGGCGTGATAGAGAGTGCGTAAGCATGCCCTTCATATAGCCCTGAGCTGTGTACCAATCGACCTTATTCACTCCTGCTGCCCTGACGCGCACCAACACTTCGTCAGCGGCAGGTTTGGGCGTGGGTATATCTTCTATCTGTAGTGGCTGGCCCCATTCATTTATGCGTATCGCTTTCATTGTCTTGAATTCTCCATTATTGTGATTCGTCCTGGTATGTTGTTAGAATTGTCGAAGTTGCTTCGCCTGGGATACCCCTACCTTCTCTCTTGCTCGGCGCGCATACGTGAAGCCTGTATCAGGTCCTTTCCTTTGCTGTTGGCCGGTGTTAGCTCGTAACAATCCTATCGGGCCGAAACGCTACTACAACCCGCTCGGGGCTGTTCTTGATTCTTGCCTCGAACTGGGTGAGAGCATCGCCCGACATGTAGCGGGAGACGATAGGTCGAGTTACTTCGGCTACGTTCTCTTCGATAATCTCGGCCTTGCCGTAGGCTGCGACGTACTTGTGAGTTTCCAGGTCATCGACAATCAACGAGATTGAGGGATCACGCTTGAGGTTAGGATATTTAGCGCGGTCACGCGTCGTGCTGAAGTAAAAACGCTCTCCGTCCCAGTAGAACCACACAGGGGTTAGCTGTGGCGCCCCCTCCCTGCGGTTGGTGGCAACTATTGCGTTGATGGGCTTTGCGAGTATCTGGTTTATTTCCTGAGTTGTCATATTTATTTCGCTTCCTTTTCCTATATACCTGGGTTGATATCGTGCAGTATCGTGCCGGAGCCCCTGGCGATTAGCATCTCTGCGGCCGTGGCTGATAAACAAGCTAATCTGTACCCTGCAAACCAGGGAGCAAAAAGGCCCCTAGCTCCTGGTATTCATGTTGTTCAATATCTGCTTCATCATCTTTCTGAGAAGAGCACGGTTGCTCTCGTTGACGCCTTCGAAGATGGCACCCTGAAGTTTCATGAATTGCTCGGTAATGGAGCGCTCCTTTTGCCGCCCCTCAGCCGTCAGGTAAACACGTACGAGGCGGTTGTCTTCTACATCGCGCCGGCGTGTCACTAAACACGCTTCTTCCATGCGCTGAACCATATTGGTCACTGTTGCGCCCTGGACCGCAAGCTGTTCACCTATCTCAGACTGGGTCATGCCGTCATGGACGAAGAGCTGGCAAAGGAGGGTTGCCTGGGCACGGTGCATACCGATTTGGTCCATGAACGAATCGGACAGGCTGCGATAAGCCTGGGCCACCTGCGCCAGCAGCTCCCAGTCTTCCACATTTGTAGTAACCGATTCTATTTTCTCTAAAGGGTCTTGCATTTTGCTTCACCTGCTAACCATTAGCTAGCTAATCTATTATGCCGGATTGGCAGAGCGATGTCAAGCTAAGTGGTGCATCTTGCAAGTTGATGTACAATTCGGCCATGGCCGTAGGGGCAGACCCGAGTGTCATCGGCTCCAACTGATTCAAAGTGAAGGCAGCGACACGAGCAGCGCACGGCGGTTAAAACCGCGTGCTATGTTTACAAAGTCCGCATGGCGGACTACAAGGCCCATCATTATATTCGGTATCGGGCACAATCTTGGGGATAGGAGCCCGCGTAGGCGGGCTTTGTAGCTTAGCACGCGGTTTTAACCGCCGTGCGATGTCCCCTAACCGAATTAGTTGGAGTGGATGACCCGAGTGTCTGCCCTCTAGACTGGAGACGATTTTGGTGGTCCTCCAACCAGGGCAGACACTCGGGTCTGCCCCTACGAACGGTACACGAACTTGCAGGATGCACCACTCAGGGACATAGCCCCCGCGCCGAGGGGCGAAGATAGGTGCGGGCTCCCTGGCCAACGCCTGCTGCCTCCGTCGTCTTGCCAGCCTGAGAGCGCTTACGGTATAATCGGATTGAACACCACCGTCGCCGCCTGCGCGTGTAGCTCAGAGGATAGAGCAGAGGTTTCCTAAACCTTGTGCCGGGGGTTCAACTCCCTCCACGCGCACAACACAGGGACTCGAAAAGGACTGAGCTATGAGGACTGAGGACTTCGTTTTCGATACCGATCCCGGTCCTCTTTGCATTTAATCCATTCTGAGACCTGATTTTATTGAGGGAGGAAGTCCGTGGAAGTAACAATCCGGCCAAAGAACTTCAAGCTCCAGCCAGATATCGAAACCCAGGTGCGCAAGCGCGTAGATAGGATCACCCATCATCTGGAGAACCTGGAACTCGTGCGAAGTGCTTCTCACCCAGGAGCCGACCCGATTTAACGCGCAAAGGGTGCATAATGTGGTGCAGATAACTCTACATACGCGCAACAATAACCTTATCCGCTCTGAGGTCACCGATGCTGACCTTCTCACAGCGATCGACCAGGCAATGGACCATCTCACGCGCCAGATCGAGCGCTTCAAAGGGCGTTATTACCAGCGGAAGAAAGGCAAGCAGGGTGTCGGTAAGTCGTCCGCCGAGATCGTCACGATGCGCCCTGCACAGCCGGATGAAACCGAGCCTGCTGCACCCCCGGTCACTGCGAGGTTGAACGGTGAGACCGACGAGGATGTGCTGGGTGATATCGTGCGCGTGAAACGCTTTAATGTCCAGCCGATGTACCCCGAAGAGGCCCTGGAGCAGATGGAGCTGCTTGGCCATAACTTCTACGTCTTCTATAACGCGGGTGAGGAGAAGCTCAACGTCCTCTACCGCCGCAGCGACGGCAACTATGGTCTTTTGCAGCCCGAGCTTAGCTAGGCAGGTCGCAAAAGTGCAAAGCCGGCAGACAGCGGACTGCGCATGTGTGGGTCTTCTGTCTGCCAACCGCCGGATCTGATCTATGGATTGGACCTCCTTTTATATGGCTACCGCAGGTGCAGCCGCCACCCTTGTGGGGCTACTTTTCATAGGCGTTCAGTTCAACATCGATCTGTTTATCGGCAATCCGGGCAACAGGTGGAATGCGGTAGCACGTTCGACATTCGAGATCTTCGCGCTTCTATTCCTTATCTCGCTTTGCTTCCTCATCCCTTCCTTGAGCGACGACGCGCACTCCATTGTTCTGCTCATCGGGGCCGGTATCGGCATGGCACGCGCCGTTGCCAATTGGCTCCCCATTGCCCGCTCCTTTGGCGCCTTGCTCCGAGCTGACCAGTTCGCCCAAACGATCTGGCTGCTTGCCTGGCCGCTCCTCACTTATCTGGTTTTGTTGCTTACGACGTTGGACTATCTCGTAAATCATGCAGGCTCTCTGAACCAGACCAATGTGGCGTTTGCTATGGTCGCATTGTTTTCAATATGTCTACGAAACTCCTGGCGGCTTCTTTTCGATGTGGCCCTGGAACGCAAGAAAGAAAAGAGGAAAGACTAATTCGCAATGTCCACACAACCGAGCTCCGCACTCGTCCTACCCTGGTCATCTTCCAGGGAGGCATCTCGCCCGATGACACCCCGTTGGAGCGCCTCGTAGTAGAGGCGCAGCACGCCTCCACGCTCGATACAATCAGGGCCGGTGCTTCGTCCGGAGCTTTCGAGGGTGCAATCTTGATCACAGAGGATGCCAGGATTGCCCGCGACGCAGGCTCGCTTTCGCGTGAGCTGGGGAATGGGACTGCCCATTAGTGTAGAGCCTGCCCCTATTCCTGCCGCCGGAGGGCCCTTCAACTTCGGGGAAAATCTGCGGGCCGTTTGCAAGGCGCACAGCCTGGAACGGGTTGTCTATGCCGGCGGCGGGTCGATGCCGCTCGCAACGCCCGGCACGCTGGCCGACCTGGCGATGGCCGCCGGCGGCTCGTCTCCGTGCGTGGTCTCGAACAATCTCTTCTCGGCAGATATAGTGGCGTTCTACCCGGCTTCTGCCCTCGATCTCATCGTCCCGCCCGCCAACGACAACGACCTTGCCTGGCTGCTCCACTACAAAGGGGGCCTTCCCCACGCCACCACGCCCAAGACATTAGCCACCAACTTCGACATTGATACGCCTGCTGATCTCGTAACGCTTCAGATCGCCACTCAATCGCCTCCTCTCAGCTCTGCGCTCGGCCCACAATTGCAGGCCAATCTTAGTCGTTTTACGGACCAAATGCCGGCCCTCGTATCTATCCTCGATAGAGCTTACAGCGTAATGGCGACCAGGCGGGCGCAGGTGCTCCTGGCGGGCCGTGTGAGCAGTTGGACCTGGCGGCGGCTCGAAGCCAACCTGCCATGCCAGACTCGCATCTTCTCCGAGGAGCGGGGCATGAGGGCCAGCGGGCGCGAAGCCCGTGGCGAAGTCCGCTCCCTCCTCGGCCTCTACGCCGATATCGCCGGTATCGATGGCCTCATCTCCGCCCTCGAAGAGACCTCCGACGCCGCCTTCCTCGATACCCGCGTCCTCTTCGCCCACCGCCGCATCTCGCCCACCCGCCCTGACCGCTTCGCCTCGGACGCCATGCTACCCGACCGGATATCGGACCCCTGGATACGAGAGCTGACGGAAGCGGCGCTCGGCGCGTCAATCCCCATCGTGCTGGGCGGTCATTCGCTTATCTCCGGCGGGGTGTGGGCCTTGTCCGAGCGCGTGCGGGGGTCGGCTTCGGCTGCCGCAGGCTAGAGCCCATAGCATCTTCTTACCGTATCAATAGAAGCGACGAAAGCTCAGGCCTGGCCCATCACGGGGAGGTATCCAAAGTGTCTCGCTCGCTACAACATCCGCTCAACACCTACTCCATTAGACTGATCTGGCCGTCAAACACTTGACAAGTAACCATTTAGTTACATATAATAACAATATGGAAACCGAACATGTGTTCAAAGCGTTGGCCGATCCCCACCGCCGTGAATTACTCGAACTCACTGGCCCAAGCCGACGGGCAGACGCTCACCAGGCTATGCACTTCCATGCCGATGAGCCGTATTGGCGTAATGAAGCACCTCGATATTCTGGAGCAGGCAGGGCTGATCACGACGCGCAAGGTCGGACGTGAGAAATTGCATTTCTTGAACCCCGAGCCGCTGCAGAATGTTGACGCCTGGCTGGATGGTTATCGCCGCCTGTGGAATGAACGCATGGATCGTTTGGAAGACCTGATCAACCGTACTCAATCAAGTGAACAATCAAAGGAGCAAAAAGATGCCAAAGCGTAACCTGGTCGCTGAACCCGAGCAACACTCAATTATCGCCACCACTATTTTCAACGCGCCGCGTGAGCTCGTCTTCAAGATAATGATCGATCCCGAATTGATTCCGCAGTGGTGGGGGCCGCGCAGCCTGACGACAGTCGTCGATAAGATGGAGCCGCAGTCGGGCGGGAGCTGGCGCTACGTGGTAAGCAGTAAGAATGGGGACGAATGGGCCTTCCATGGGGTCTACCATACAATTGAGGCACCGCTTTCGACCGTTCTTACCTACGAGTATGAGGGACTGCCGGGCAAAGTGTCGCTGGAGTCAACCAGTTACGAGGACTACGAAGGAGGGACCAAAGTGACCGTCACCTCCGTATTCCAGAGCATAAAGGACCGCGACGAGATGATGCAGAGCGATATGCAAGAGGGTGATAACCAGACGATGGATAGGCTGGAAGAGCTGCTGGCAAAGATGCTCGCCGGCAGCCGGTCATAATAGACCGAAGAGGATTGCGAATCAGACCAGGCGGGAGCCGGAGCCGGCTGTCCGGCTCGCGCTCCCGCCGACTTAGTTGCGCCGGACGACCGCCTTCTCGCCACAGGCCATCAACATCGACAGCATTATCACCGGCTCCGACGTCAGGAAGAGCTCCGTCTCAGCCAGCATCAGCTCGAGCTCATGATCGTTTATCAAGCCGGCCTCGACCAGCGGGTGCATGCTCTCATATGTTGGTTTGGGTATCAGGCCGGATACATCGGTTAGCTCGCTATGCACGATTATCCCTTCGAGGTCCAGGCTCTGGAAACCCGCTTTCTTAAGATATGGAGGAGTTTTCTCCCGATCAGGCGGTTCCCTCCTTTGCTCGCCTGTTCCTCGCGAAAGGCCTTGCTCAACCGCTCGTCAATTGCCTGTATCTCGGAACTTCCTGGGGGGTCGAAGATAACCAGGTCATCGTCAATGTCAAAGATCACCAGCTTTCCACCTGGCTTGAGCACCCTCAACGCCTCTTTGGCTGCCCCAACCGGATCGGGTAGATGCTGGAATAAATAACGCCCATAAACGAAATCGAAGCTATTGTCGGGTAGCCCTGTGCTCATGACGTTGCCCTGCACGATGCGCCAGTTGCCGGCCTCCTTGCCTTTGAGATAGGCCTCGGCCCGTTCTATCAGCACGGGGTCGATTTCCAGGGCGACTACCTCGCCGCCCGGCACCAGCTTCGCCAGCGCCTCCGTAACAAACCCCGGCCCGCTGCCAAGCTCCAGGACCGACATGTCCCCTTCGAGGCCCATCCACTTGAGGTTGCGTGCTTCCTTCGCCCATGATATCAGCGCCTGGCTGCGCAGCCGCTCAAGCTCCTTATCCAATCCTATAGGCATACTGCTGGCGTCATAAGAAGAATGTGCTTCGTTGGACATTGTCGGTACCTCCTCGTAGTTCGTATTCCCGATCAGAATACCCTATTATATCTGCTGCCTGTGCATCCGGCTCCAAAATGGGCAGATCCGCCTGTATTTAGAATGATCTCGACTGAATTACGATCCTACAATAGGCAAGATTGCCGATGGCAATTACTATCTGTCCGTTTATACTGAGTGCTCTACCAATAAAATGCTTACGTGCATGAAGTGCCACCTTGCTTTTGTCATTCCGAGCGGAGCGAGGAATCACTATGGGCAGTAATATGCCTGGATCCAAGCGCCATCTTCCTTGGAGTGATTCCTCGCTACGCTCGGAATGACAAAAGAGATAGGGCGCTCTTTCCTCCAACAATTTACTTGGTATTGCACTGAGTGCCTCGCCAACAAGATAAAGTCCGCATTGCGCACCCAAGCCATGCCCTTGTCATTCTGAACGCAGTGAAAAATCTAAAATCTTGATGTGGCACTCAAGCCGGCATTCTAAATTCTTCACTGCTCCCGGTGCCCAACAAATCGAGTATGGAAAATCTAGTTTCAAGCCTGACGAGGGCTTTGAAGGAAAGCTCGTTCAGTTTCAGACGCTTGATAGCCCCAATCAAATCTACGCCTTCTACCGGCAGTCATTAACCCACGATGGATGGCAAGAAGATGCTGCCCAGCACGTAACAACCGGCTCTAATCGAGTAGACGCCAAGTTCGATTGGGAGTGCGGCACTTCGACAGCGCAAATATCTTCTCCACACTCTGGTTCCACTCGGAGGTCGTCGCGACTAACAAGACAGTCGTGACGCTCAACTTTGAATACCTCCCATGATCGACATCGTCACGCGGGCATCTCAATCCCTCCTACTTCGGACAAGGGTCACTGTACCTCTCCGCAATAGGCGCGTTGTTCCCCAGCGTGTCGGCTATGGATGCCCCCACTCCCCACACATCGCCACCAGGAGCCGCGCTGGCGGCCCAAAGGATGTCCGAATACTGGCCGGGCGTGACGGCGGGGGTGATATTCCACTGCTTGCCGTCCCAGTGCATGGCCGTCGCTACGTCCGCCTTGTCGATATATCCTGAGCCAACTGCCCACACGTCGTTGGCAGAAATCGCCGCAACGCCGTTGAGCGAGTTGTTGCCCGAACCGACGTTAGGGGTGGGCACTCGTGTCCATGCCAGAGCCATCCCAGTGCATCGCCACGGATTGCGGGCCGAAGTTGCCCGTCGCCCAGATGTCCGATGACGATACAGCAGCGATGCTCCAGATCGAGGCGTTGCCGTCTGCGGGCACCTCGGTCCAGGTCTTGCCGTCCCAACGCATGAACAATGGGCGATAGACAGTGCCCGATTTGTCTGTGTAATACCCCGCCGCCCAAACATTGTTCGCCGAGATTGCTGTGGCCGCGCTGAGGGTGCCATCCCGCTCTTTCACCGCGCTCTGAACGATGCTCCAGGTCTTGCCGTCCCAGTGCATCAGGAGCGCCTGCGTGCCCTGCCCTTTGCTTCCCGACGACGACTCTCCGACCGCCCAGACGTCGTTCGCGGTGACCATCGCCACCCCGTTCAGGCTGCTGATCGGCCCGACGTTCGGCGTCGGCACTATTTTCCAGGCCGAGCCATCCCAGTGCATGGCCGTCGTGAGCCAGCTATCGGTGCCATTGTGGTGCGCCCCCACCGCCCACATATCGCTCGCCGAGAGGGCAGCAATGGCGTAGAGATGGTTGCTGTAGCCGTCAACGCTGGGGCTTTCGACATGCGTCCACGCCTTGCCGTCCCAGTGCTCGACCAGGGTCAGCGCCGCCAATTCCTCTCCTAATGTGCCCACCGCCCAGACGTTATCAGGGGCGACGGCAACCACCCCGTGCAGCTCGTTGTATTCGGCACTCGGCTTGGCAGCCTCCACCGAGCGCCATGCCGGCCCGCACTGGGGCACGTCGCCTGGCCTCACGACGCTCGCCCCTTTACCGGACGCCTGCAGTGCCAGCCACCCGGCAAGAGCGATCACCAGAGCTGCCGCCACGCCACTCGCTAATAATAAATTCCTGCGCATAAGAACGATTACCTGACGGGAATGATATAGGGAACCACCGGAACATTGTACGACATCGTAGGCGCCGGTGGTGCTTTCATACCGGGGGCTGAGGCAAGGTGGCTTCTCCAGAGCATTGTCTCGACTTTGCATCAGCCCTACTATCAGACCCAGGACCGATTGACTGTAGAACAAATGTGCTGTATAATAAGGAAGGCACATTCCCGTTCACAACATATTGTGGAAAACTCTCCACCTTTCCCACCGCCCAACTAGATATTGTGCAAAACCCACTTGATTCCCTCCAAAATCTGGCATAATATGGATATATACCACATCTTGGGCACGGGTGATGCTCTACACAAGATATAGTATATCAAACGCCCCAGGATGGTAATAATATGAGATGTCCTTACTGCCACAACGAAGATACCCAGGTCACCGACAGCCGGCTCAGCGAGAACGGCGAGGCTGTTAAACGCCGTCGCAAATGCCTCAGGTGCCAGCGCCGCTTCACCACTTATGAGCGTATCGAGCGTATCGGCCTTACCGTGGTCAAGAAGGACAACAAACGTGAACAGTACAGCCGAGAAAAGCTCGCTAGAAGCATTGATATCGCCTGTACAAAGCGTCCAGTGTCTGCCGTTCAACTCGAGGAGGCGGTCAACGACATTGAGGCACAACTCTTCAGCCTGGGCACATCCGAAGTGCCAACCGAGGCTATCGGCGAGCTCGTTATACAGAAATTGCGCGAGCTTGACGAGGTGGCCTATATCCGCTTCGCGTCCGTCTATCGCAACTTCGCAGATCTTGAGGAGATGCGAGAAGCCATGGAAGGCGTGACCAGCATTCCCCACGACGAAGAACCGGCCCAGGAGACGAAAGCCAGAAGAAAGACCGCGAAAACGTAAAACGTAAAACGTAAAACGTAAGGTCTCATTATTTGCCTCTTTACGTTTTACGTTTTACGTTTTACGTTTTACGCTCCGAGAGGAGGCAATGGTGCACATACCCCGACATTACACAAAGACCGACGATCCTTATGACGGGCTGGGCTTCGCGCCGCGCACGTCCAAGATCAACAACCCGGACGGCACGACGGTATTCAAGGCCGAGAACGTGATGACCCCCGACAGTTGGTCGCAGGTGGCGCTTGACATACTGGCCCAGAAATATTTCCGCCGGGCAGGCGTCGCGAGCGCTCTCAAGAAGGTGAAAGAAAAAGGCGTGCCCGAGTGGCTCTGGCGCTCCGTGCCCGACGAGGCGGCGCTGGCCAAGCTGCCCGAGAACGAGCGCTATGGCGGCGAGATCAACTCGCGCCAGGTGTTCCACCGCCTCGCGGGTTGCTGGACCTACTGGGGCTGGAAGGGCGGCTATTTCTCTTCCGAAGCCGACGCTCAGAGCTACTACACAGAAATGTGCTACATGCTCGCAACGCAGAAGGCCGCTCCCAACTCGCCGCAATGGTTCAACACCGGCCTTCACTGGGCCTACGGCATAGCAGGTCCCGCCCAGGGCCACCACTATGTTGACGATGCCGGCGAGCTGCAAAAATCGACCTCGGCTTACGAGCGACCTCAGCCCCATGCTTGCTTCATCCAGTCGGTGGACGACGATCTTGTAAATCCCGGCGGCATCATGGACCTGTGGGTGCGCGAGGCGCGTATCTTCAAGTACGGCTCGGGCACAGGCTCCAACTTCTCCGCCGTGCGCGGCGAGAACGAGCGCCTCTCAGGCGGTGGCCGCTCTTCCGGCCTCCTCTCTTTCCTGAAGATAGGCGACCGCGCTGCAGGGGCTATCAAGTCGGGCGGCACAACCCGCCGCGCCGCCAAAATGGTGATCGTGGACATCGACCACCCCGATATCGAGAAGTTCATCGACTGGAAGGTGGTCGAGGAGCAGAAGGTGGCCGCCCTGGTCGCCGGCTCCATCATGTGCCGCAAGCACCTCAACTCGGTCATGGCGGCATGGCATGCGAAGAACGACGCCACCGAAGCCGACAAGCCCGCCCTCGAAAAAGCCTATAAGAAGGCCCTCAAGGAAGCTCGCGCCGCAGGCGTGCCTGACGGCTTGATCGCCCGCGGTCTGGGCCTCGCCGAGCAGGGCGACAAGACCTTTGACTTCCCTATCTACGATACCGACTGGGAAGGCGAGGCGTACTTCACCGTGTCGGGCCAGAACGCCAACAACTCGGTGCGCATGTCTAACGGCTTCATCGATGCCGTCCAGAAGGGCAAAGAGTGGGACCTCGTTCGCCGCACCGACCGCAAGTCCGCCAAGACCCTCCCGGCCCGCGATCTCTGGTCGCGCATCGGCAGGGCAGCCTGGGCCAGCGCCGACCCCGGCGTGCAGTACGACACCACCATCAACGAGTGGCACACCTGCCCCAACGATGGTCGGATCAACGGCAGTAACCCGTGCAGCGAATACATGTTCCTAGATGATACTGCGTGCAATTTGGCGTCCTAAATCTCATGCACTTCATGAGCAACGACCCCGACACCGTGCTCGACATCGAGGCATACCGGCACGCCTGCCGCCTCTGGACCCTCACGCTCGAAATCTCGGTGGCGATGGCCCAGTACCCCAGCGAAGAGATCGCCCTTCGTTCCTACCTCTACCGCACCCTCGGCCTCGGCTACGCCAACCTTGGCGCGCTACTCATGCGCCTCGGCATCCCGTACGACTCGCCAAAGGGCTACGCGCTCTGCGGAGCCTTCACGGCCATCATGACCGGCGTCGCCTACGCCACCTCCGCCGAGATCGCCTCCGAGCTTGGCGCGTTCAAGCGCTACGAGGCCAACAGCGAGCCGATGCTGCGGGTGGTCCGCAACCACCGCCGGGCAGCGTACTACGCGAGCGACTCCGAGTACGAAGGCCTGACGGTCAAGCCGTCGGGTATCTCTCCAGCCAACTGCCCACCTATCCTCCACACTGCCGCCAAGGTAGCCTGGGACGAAGCCCTCGAAAAGGGCGAGCAGTTCGGCTACCGCAACGCCCAGGTCACAGTTATTGCTCCTACAGGCACTATCGGCCTGGTCATGGATTGCGACACCACAGGCATCGAGCCCGACTTCGCTCTTGTGAAGTTCAAGAAGCTCGCGGGCGGCGGCTACTTCAAGATTATCAACCAGTCGGTGCCCTCGGCGCTCACATTCCTGGGCTATACCGACGAGCAGATTGACGAGATCATCGCCTACTGCGTCGGACACGGCACCCTGGCAGGCTCGCCCGCTATCAGCCACGACGACCTGCTCAAGATCGGCTTCGATGACGACGCAATCAAGCGAGTGGAAGCCTCCCTTCCCAGCGCCTTCGAGCTGACCTATCGCCTTCAGCCCCTTCACCCTGGGCGAGGAGTTCTGCAAGGAGAAGCTGCACCTCACCGACGAGCAGATCAACGACCGCGCCGGCCTGTTGGGACACCTCGGCTTCTCGAAGGCCGACATCGCCGCCGCTAACGACTACGTGTGCGGCACGATGACCATCGAGGGCGCGCCTCACCTCAAGGAAGAGCACTACGCGGTATTCGACTGCGCCAACAGGTGCGGCCGCAAAGGCACCCGCTACCTGGCTCCCGGCTCCCACCTCCACATGATGGCCGCCGCCCAGCCGTTCATCACGGGCGCGATCTCCAAGACGATCAACATGCCGCAGGGCACCACGATCTCGGAGGTCGAGGACATCTACATGAAGGCATGGCGGCTCATGCTCAAAGCCGTCGCCATCTACCGCGACGCCTCCAAGCTCTCGCAGCCCCTCTCATCGATGGGCGCTGAGGACGAGGAAGACGAGGAAGACGAGATCGCCGCTACACCCGTCACTCCCGGCATACCGACCCAGAAGCGCGTGATGGAGATCGCTGCGGCGGGTGCCGAGACCGTCTATGTGGCTCGCCGCCGCAAGCTGCCCAACCGCAGGGCAGGCTACACGCAGAAGGCCAACATCGCCGGGCACAACATCTATGTCCGCACGGGAGAGTACGGCGACGGCCGCCTGGGCGAGATCTTCATCGACATGCACAAAGAGGGCGCGGCCTTCCGGTCCGTCATGAACTGCTTCGCCATAGCGGTCTCGCTGGGCCTGCAGTACGGCGTGCCGCTGGAGGAGTACGTAGATGCCTTCATCTACACCCGGTTCGAGCCTGCAGGGCGCGTGATCGGCAACGACCACATCAAGATGGTCACCTCGGTGATAGACTATATCTTCCGCGAGCTTGCCATCTGCTACCTCGAGCGCCTCGACCTGGCCCACCTCCCCGAAGGCGAATCGGGCCGCGGCGACTCGGTGTCCAACCTCGAAGGCCAGCGAAAGACCGCCACCGTGACCATCGGCCCCGCCATCGTCGCCAGCCCCTCCGCCCACTTCAACCTGCCCACCAACGGCAACGGGAATGGCAACGGGAACGGGAACGGGAACGGCCACTCCGAGCACGGCGAAACGTCTTCCCAATCCGCAATCCGCAATCCGCAATCCGCAATCACCAGCACTGCCGTGATCGCCAAGGCCACCCTCGGCACCAGCAAGAGCGAGCAGATAGCCGAAGCCAAGCTAAAAGGCTACGAAGGCGAAAGCTGCCGTGAATGCGGCAACTTCACCCTTGTGCGCAACGGCACGTGTATGAAGTGCGATAGCTGTGGGGCTACAAGCGGTTGTAGCTAATCCTATGGGTTGGAAAATCGATTTCAGGTTTGAACGCGCAGTATCACTGCGCTTTCAAACCTGAAATCACAAATGAAAGTCAAGGATTGTCATGATAACTCGGAAAGCGACACGGACTTTGGCTGAAGCATACATGCTGCGCTTCGTGCGTTACTACGCGGTCTCCTCGGTATCAGGCACACGTGCCCGTAATGATGTAGATGGATTTTATGATTTCTTGTTTGATCACAATTACGAACCCTGGTTCTGTAATATTGCAAGGAAGTACTATGATCCTCGTGCTGCTCAAGATTTCATAATGAAGCTACATACTGGTGAAACGTTCGCCTCTGAAACGCCGAATTGGTCGTGGGAAAAGCGCCAGCAATTAGGTCAACGCTATCTCCAAAACCTTGCAGAAGACATACTTCAAGATTGGAAGAGTCGAATCTCATACAGATTATACGAGTAATTACGCTAAGAAATGTGTTGAATTAGTTCGTTCTTTGGAGCTTGATGGTTATATCTTCAGAAACGGCCGATTGCTGATCTCGGAAGCAGATGTTCTTGACCTCGAAGAAGAGGTGGGCCTTCTTAAGTCGCTCTATACTTCGTTACATCTTGACAATCAAAATATCGCATTCAACCATTTGGATCTTTCGGAAGACCATTACGTCGACGGGCGATGGGGTGACGCTATTTCTAACGCCAGGAACTTCTTGGAAGCCGTTTTGCGTGAAGTAGCAAGTGCGCACGCCGTGAGTAAAAACCAAACAGCCCTCGCCTCTTCAACCTATGGTCGTCCCGTTGCGGTCAGGGAGTATCTTGAACGCGAGGGCCTCCTTGAGGCTAAAGAAGTGAAGGCACTGGCAGAGGTATATGGTCTCCTAAGCAACGTCGGAAGTCATCCTAATATGGCAGAAAATGACCAGGCTCGGTTACTACGGCAGATGGGTTTAGTGTTCTCTCAGTTTGTCATGCTGCGATTTCAGGGCGTCAAAAATCAGATAGTCGTAGCATCTCAGGCTACATAGGCTATCCACCACACAGGGCAGACCTCGACGACACCGCCCCACCATTGGCCGCCATGACGCGTTTGTGCAGGCTATCGCGCAGGTCCACCATATAAATTGCGCATAACACCAATCCCCCAACACGCCCAACAGCCCCGACCAAAAGGCCATGAGCATACTCCTGAATATCCATTCGCCCATCGATTGGTGCAATACCTACCACAAAACGAAAGAATCCAGTCGTTGACTTACAGCAAAACCGTCCACCGAATAATTACAATCAACGCGTCGCCCTCGGCAGTTTGGGAGGCCCTGACGAACCCCGAGCTAGCGAAGGAATGGCGATCTCCCGACAGACATCCACCGTCACGACAGAATGGGAGGTTGGCCGCCCCATACTCTTTGAGGGAACCTGGGACCGGAGGAAATACCTGGATAGGGGAACCGTCCTGGCGTTCGATCCGGAAAAGACCCTCCGGTATAATATGTGGAGCAAGCTCTCCCGGTTGCCTGATACCCCCGAAAACTACACGGTGGTCGGCTTCGAGCCTAACACCAAACGCAAACGGTACAACCCTTACCCTCACCCATACCAACTTCCAGATCATATGCCATATACGGCCACGCCAACTTCTACTGGGTGACAGCGTTGGATAGACTAAGGAAGCTAGTGGAGAATAAGGACGCAGGGATATCTTCCTTACTGTGATCGAAATCGGTGGCTATCGATGGTACGAGGTCGCAGGCGGCAAAATCGTCTCCCAGCGCGGTCTGCTCACCCGGCCGAGCCTCCCGCAGCAGATTGAGGCAACGGCGTGCGCGCTCTGTAGCTCTATTGGCCGTCCAAGCGATTGGATCGTGAGTAACCTGACCACGAGACCGCACGCCTCAAAGGTCGATGGCGCTCTTTTTGCTCTTTGTCCACTTGGACACTTCAAGCCCAGACAATTCTTACGAAGACTTGAGTAGAGGTGATTTTTGGTTGAGCTCAGCACGAAAATGAAGCAGTTTGCGGCCGAGGTTATGCTGGCAGTTGTGGGGACGCGCAGGCTTGACGGCAGCGTGCAAATGAACCCGATATGGTACGAATATCGTGACGGCTATTTCTGGCTGAATAGCTGGCGCACCTCCGATTGGCTGCGCCATATTGAGCGCGATGGCGAGGTTACTTTGTTCCTGATGGACCCGCAGAACAACGGCCGGTGGGCACAGGTTCAGGGTAGATTGGTAGAGGCATCCGACGAGCATGGTGCCGAACACGCTGATGCACTTTCCATGCGCTACACCGGCCATCCGTACAACTACACCTATAACCCGCGGCCCCGCGTGAGGGTCCAGATTGAGCCATTGCGGATCACAGGCTATATAGACCGTTAGCCGGCTGTTGGCCGCGTTGGCCCGGCTATTGTTGCAGGCACCTCTGCCCACTAACGGCAATTGCTACACCGGCAGCAACGGCAGGGCCATTGTTTTGGAGCCTGGTTTTGTCAGAGTTTCGCCGGCGGATTACAGCCAGGGAAGAATGTGTTCGCGACCATCTTCGACGTTTGCCCCCTTGTTGCATTGTTATTGGGACACCCCCACCGGCAGCATGATTGGCGCACACGCCAACAAAGCGCCCTGGCGGTTTTGCATAGAAATAACTATAGTGAACAACTTCGTTCCCCCTCTTCGGCACGGCCCAATGGGCCGGAGCAGATGACCACTCAACGTCACTTGCGCTGGCTTGTTATTGGGAGGAAACAAAGGAAAGGAGCGGGAAACCGGTCGGTGACGTCCTGCATCCGACGGTATCATGCTCGACATGCGGTGCTTTCTATAGAGTTTCAGCCTGCAATTTAGATGCCACCAGGCCTGGCGCTCTGGAATTATTATGGGGGTATCAGGGCAGAATTCTCATGGTTTGCTACCCAGGCCAGTGTATACTTGTCTCAAGAAAGTAATCCATTGTTGGCCCAACTGCTCTGGTTGGGCTGGATGTGCTATGGACACAATTATAGAGCGCTTTGCGAGCGGATGTGCCCGAATCACGTCGGGTATTGCAGCAGGGCGAAACCGACAAGCTGGAGGTCATGTCCCGTAAGCTCCAGTACAACGACCGGACACCGACTGAGAGACCCAACAAATGAGCACCCCTCCCGAACAGCCATCGCCCCAAACCGGCCCGTCAAGCGGCCGGCCCACGCGTGTCGCCGGCACGCAAGCTCGGCGTCCAGGACTTGCCCTCCTCGCCTTAGTTCTGGCGATCGTCCTGAGCATAGTGGCAATCGCTGTGGTCATCTTACTCCTATCCCCGCCCACCCCAACGCTCTCAGCAGTCGACGCCAGCTCTACAGCCGAGGCCCAAACGTTCGCCACGGCCCAGGTATATAGACAGGCCACCAGGGACGCCGCGAATGCCGCGAGCACGACTCTCGCTCAGGCCACCGAAGACGCCCAGGCACAATCATCGGCCACCGCACTCGTCTACGCTAATATCACCGCCACCAGGTCGGCGCGGGCCACAATCCAGGCTCCGCCTACGCTCACTGCCCAGGCGTACGCCTTCCTTCAAGAGCAAGCCGACGCGCAGGCCACCGTGCAAGCTGTGGAACCTCTGGCCACGCAGGTCTTCGGCCCATCCGCCGGCAACCTGGCGCATAACCCGAGCGGCGACGCCGTGTGTGACGATACAAATGTCAACCTACGTAATTTCGTCATGCAGGCTCGCTTCTACAATCCCTATCCCATCGACCATGACTGGGACTACGGATTTGTTTTCACCAACCCCTCCGATGGCTCGCAGTTCAATGCGGTGCTTGATGCCGACAATAACAGGTCGTTCCGTCTACAGGCTCCCGGCTTCGACGTCGAGGACCGCGACACCACCGACCTCATCGACAACTCCGACAAAGGCTCTAACCTCATGAAGCTCTACGTAGTCGACGGCGTGGCGCACCTCTACGTCAATGGTCATTTCGTGACCACCCTGGGCCTATCCAACCTCAACCTCGGCAATCCTATAGACGAACCCCACGATCTCAAGATCTGCACAGGCCTCAACGACGGCGACATGCAGCCCGGCAAGTCCACACGCTATGAGGGTTTTACTGTCCGGAAGCTTCCATAGCGCAGAAACACGAGACTTCTTCCGATTCTCAGGGCAAACGCATCTAAATTGGGGAGGAAAGAAGGGAGGCAGGCACACAGTGGGCTTTTGTCATTCCGAGCGAAGCGAGGAATCACTATGAGCAGCCCTATGCTCGGATTCCAATCTCAACCTTCCCCCTAGCGATTCCTCGCTTCGCTCGGAATGACAAAAGGGAGAGCATCCCGATGCCCTACCATTCCCTGCTCATTCTAGATGCGTTTGCCCTGTTCCATTCTCTCTTATCCTTGCTTTGTTCCGTTCCAGATACTATAATGACAGGAAACAAATGTTCCCATTTTGTTCCCCGCCTTACCATACAGAGAGGCTATTTTCATGACCACGACCTCCCCTTTATTGAAGACCATCTACGAAGGCTGGGATAGCCACCAGCAGGCACTAATGCATGCGGTCACTCCACTGACGCCGGAACAACTGGCATGGCGCCCCGCACCCGATCAGGCCTCGGTGAACGAAGTGGTCGCCCATATCGCCGGCTCTCGGCTCTGGTGGTTCTATAAGATGAGTGCCCCTGGATCCGCCGCCCTCGCCCGCCAGATTGCTCCCTGGGCAAGTGAAAAGTTCGATGCCGGGGATATCAACGAGCTAAACAGATGGCTGGAGGCCAATTTGCAATGGGAGGAGCCTCTGATAAAGACCCCCGGCGAATCGCTCAAGTGGCTGGAGTTGAGCTGGCAGATGATCGAAACAACCCTCAACACCTGGACGGTGGACGATCTGGCACAGACCTATCGGCACATCAGAGAGGGCAAAATATATGAGGTGACACGCCAATGGACCATCTGGCGTGTCATGTCCCACGACCTGCATCACGGCGGGCAGCTTGCACTGATGCTCGGCCTGCAGGGCATTGAAGTTCCCGAATTCCGTGACAAAGGCGGACACCTCACCCCATGGTCCCTGGCCGAGCTTGATGCCTGAGGCGCGACCAGCCCGCGCGCTTTGACGAAGTTGGCCCTTACCGTGATAACAAGAGCGCGTTTGTGCACATACGCGCTTGAAAACGCGATTGTGGCGGGAAGTCGAGGCAACCGGTGCCTGGCAGCACCGGCATGGCGTGAGTACCGGGCGCGGCAGCCTCTAGCTGTGCTTTACTGTGCACATGGCCTGCCTGATCTCACCCAGGTGATAAGCAGTATGCACCACTATGGCCAGCGCGCCGCTGATGTCATTCTCACCGTCCCACGACTCGAAGCTCTTTATTAGCGTCAGCACGCTTCCATACCTGTCGCGCAGCCTCCCTTTCAAGGCTTCCCATTCCTCGTCCGTGACACTCTTCAGGTACCAGCTTCCCTGCCAATCAACCTTGCCGGGATCTTCCCCTCTCATATGCTTTTCAAGTACGTCCAGGTAGAAGCGAACGTGCTCGACCTGCCCGGCAATACTCGCACACTTCGCCGATACGGGACGCGAAGCCTCTTCTGCTGAAACGGTTTCGAGCGTCTCGAATAGTGAGGTCCCTCCATCCAGATATATTCCGTGGACATGTTCGAAGGTCTCATCCAGCAGCTCGTGCACTACGTTCGCGAAGCGTTCCGCCTCAATCTGTTTAGAACCCATCTTTGCCTGCTCCTTGCATAATTCACTCTGGTAGGGTGCCTGTACCGCCCCAATCTAGCACGCGCATATGTGCGCGTCATCGGACCACAGATGTATTAATAGAGAGCGAGGCAAATACGGTTCTGTCGAGGCTCCACTACCCGGCTGTTTCTACTGGCAGGTAAAGTGCTGATCCAGCGTCTGGAAACCTATGTTGGTCGCGTATGTTCGACCCACTGCCCACACGTCACATGACGTGATAGCCGTCACCGCGAAGTCAGCGCCACCTCCAGCTCGGCTCAGGACTTGCGAAAATGCTCCAACTGCTCCCGTTCCAGCGCTCGATCAAAGGATATGTGCCGTCAGTCCCCACCGCCCAGGCATCACCAGGCGATACCGCCGCAACACCGCGCAGATGGTTGTAGGTTCCGTTATTCACGCTGGGGACGATACTCCAACTGCTCCCATTCCAATGCTCGACCAATGTGAAGTAGGAGGAGAAGCCCCCCTCAAACTTGCCGGCAGCCCAGATGTCGCTCGCACCCGTCCCGGACACAGCATATAAGAGATCGGACCCGTCATCAGGGCTTGGCACGATGCTCCAAGCGGAGCCATTCCAATGCTCGGTCAATGTAGACGCGGAACCGCTGTATCCCACGGCCCAGACATTGTTCGCGCCAAGCGCTACCACTCCGTTGAGAGCGTTGTTCGTCCCCGGCACATTCGGGCTCGTGACCACACTCCACGTTGAACCATTCCAGTGCTCGACAAGTGTCTGTACAGTGCTTCCCACCGCCCAAACGTCGTTAGCCGAGTTGGCGGCGGCGGCCACACCCGCAAGCGAATTGAGACCGTCTGTACCGGGGCTCGGACTGGGAACGATGCTCCAACTCGTGCCGTCCCAGTGTAGAATCAACGTGATCTGGTCAGCCACGATGTTACTGTCTGCACTCCCCACGGCCCAGACGTTGGTGGGGGATATTGCCACAACCCCATTGAGCACATTATTCACCTTACCCGAATTAGGACTGGGTACAATGCTCCAACTCGCGCCGTTCCAGTGCTCGATCAGCGTCCTCTTTTCTACGCCGAAGGTGTAATAGCCCACCTCCCAGACGTCGGTCGAGGCCGACCCGCTCACCCCGTTCAACACGTTCTGACCTATGCCGGTATTCGGGGTCTTGGCCTTGCTCCAACTCGTGCCGTTCCAGTGCTCTGCGAGCGTGTGGCTGTTCTCGCCGACGCTCCAAATGTCATTCGCACCAATCGCACGCACCGCCGTCAATGAGAACCCCAATCCACTGGGACCTGAATTATCGCCGGTAACCGGCACCCAGTTCGTGCCATTCCAGTGCAAGATGAGCGTCTGCAAATTGCCTATGCTCGTATTGATGAAATCGCCCACAGCCCAGACGTTGTTCGTGGCGAGGGCAGTGACGCCAAATAGATGATTTTGCGTTGGACTGGGGTTAGGGCTGGTGACCGCACTCCAAGTCGAGCCGTTCCAGTGCTCGGTCAGCGTGAGCGGCCCTGAATTGCCGCCGGTATAACCGACCGCCCATACATCGCCCGCGGAGATGGCCGCCACGCTATACAATTGAGGGTTGGTACCTGGATTGGGGCTAGAGGTAATGCTCCACCGGGTGCCGTCCCAATGCAAGATAAGGGTGGAACTGCCCGCCGTGCCGACTGCCCAAAGTTCGTTCGGAGAGCCGGGAACGGCAGTTACTGCATTGAGTTGGTTATAGCCTGTACCGAGGTTCGGGCTGGGAACGACACTCCAGCCGGCACCATTCCAGTGTTCCACGAAAGTCTGACTCACGCTATAACCATCTTTCGAGAAGTAACCGACCGCCCAGACATTATTGCTTGAAATCGCGGCGAGGCCCGTAAAACGGTTGAATATGCCTGGATTGGGGTTCGGTACAACACTCCAGCTCAAGCCGTTCCAATGCTCGATGAGCGACTGGCCGCCACTATCATACCCGCCGACGGCCCATACATCATTGGGCGCAATTGCGCTGACAGCCATGAGCTCGTTAGGAGTGGTAAGTGTTGGACCGGCCACAAAACTCCAGGCGGTACCATTCCAGTGCTCGATCAGTTGCCAATCCGTAACGCCGAGAATGCCGTACGCGCCAACTGCCCACATATCATTGCTTGCGACACCGCCCACGCCGAACAGATAGTTATTGGGCGTGCCGGTGTTGGGACTGGAGACAACGTTCCAGACGCCGTTAGGACCGGGCACGGGCGTAGGTGTTGAGGTACCCGCTGCGGTCGGTGTGGCTGTGGGTGTTGCAGTCAGGGTCCTTGTCGGAGTTCGCGTTGGGATCGGAGTTCTCGGTCGAATGGAAATCGCCTGCGCAGGTTTTGGATCAGGACCTGCCAGGAGACTAAAGAGTGCAATACAAAGTACCAACAAGGTGAATATCGGTAACAGACTTTTGAGAGACTTGCCATGGTTGTTCATCCTATTTCCTCCAAAGAGCTTGGGGACCTGGGGTCATTGATCGGACCCGAAGAGAGACCCAGAGTATGTACACCGAACCATAATTAGCAGCCAACTAAAGAGATTGCAGGAGCATTACATGTTCATGTTAGGCACTTAGGGATTGTTGCAATCCGGAAAGAACGTATTGGACGTTATCTTAGAGGTTTGTCCTCTTGTCGCATTGTAAGCCGGGAGGAAATAAGGGAGGTTGGCCGGTGGTACACATTGCCCGGCCGGTGCCGCCCCGCATGGGTAGCCTGACATCACGCCACGAGCTGTTAGCCGGAATGTGTATGTGTAGTACGTGCTGCCTGGCGGCACATCCTGGAAACGTTGTCCACCGGGCGGATCGTTGTAGCCTGCGGCGTTAGATACAATCTTGCTAATCTGCCCTCTTGTGGCTGGGGCGCCTGGACGGAAATAAGGCAGATTCGCCGGTGGTACGCACACCTCGCCCGGCCCGCCGCACGGATAGCCGTTGATATACCCGAGCGATGCCAACCGCCCAATGTATACGAAGAAGGTAGAATTGACGCCCACGTCCTGAAACAGTTGGGTGGTTTGAGGATCCTGGAAGCCTGCCGCGTTTGAAACTATCTTGGAGAGTTGTCCTCTCGTCACATTGTTGTTGGGCTTGAAAGTCCCATCAGGGTAGCCCGAGATAATGCCCCGGCAAGCCAGGCAGCGAACATAGGCATAGAAGGTGCTACCGACCGGCACATCGGTGTAGCTGATCGTGCATTCGGTGGGTGTAGTCGCGGGCGTGACGATGGAGCCTGTTGGCGTAGCTATCGTAGCAGCGGTTGTAGCTGAAGGAGTGGGCGCTATGCCCGTTGCAACCCCTGTTGCTGTGGCAACCGAGGTGACGGAACCTGTCGCGGCAACGGTGGCTGAGGTCTGTACGACTGTAGCCGAAGGAGTTGGCGGCGTGCCCGTTACAAGCCTTGTGGCTGTAGCTGTAGCTGTTGGGGTGAGTGTCGCGGTGGGTGTGGCTGTGATGGTGGGGCTGTTGCACACGGGCTGGGTGAAGCTCAACATGAGGCCCTGGTAGAGGATGCTCTGCTCGCACGAGAACTGGGTATGCAGGCCATTGGGGTCGCTCTCTCTCTGCACGCCCACACTGGCCTGTTCGCCGTTCCCGTCCACCGGGCCGTAGATGATGTCAAATCTGCTCTGGCCTTCATAGAGGCGTATCTCGAAATTGACCAACTGCGCGTCGCTGATCCTGTCGGCCCTCCACTCCACGTTGAAAACGCGGTTGGGGGCGCTCCCGCTGATGGAGGTAAAGATGCCGTTCTCGTCCAGATAAGTTTGGAGGCGACCCCAGTGGCCGAAGATTGTGTTGCCGAAGTTTTGAGCAGGTAGACACAGGTCCACGGCGGTGGGGTTGTCGCTGGTGAACTGGAGGTTACCGGACGTGCTGACTACAGCGCTCGTAAAGCTTCTACCGTAAAGCTGGAATGGGAAAGGCAGCGTTATTGTGGTTGTAAGCTCGTAGCCATGCAAGCCTATATTGGTTGTACCGGGCACTATGGTCGCGCCCAAGGTCTGGCTGATCCCGTAATCGCTGTATATCCCGCATGCTTGTGGCGCGGGCGACGGTGTAAGCGTGGGGGTGCCGGTGGCTGTGGCCCGGGTGGGCGTCACCGTGCGAGTCGGTCCGGTGGTGCGGGTCGACGTGGCACTGGGCGGCGTGCCCGTTATGCAGGGAGAGTTGAGGGTTGCCACCTGCGTCAGGCTCAGATAACCACCGCCGCTCGACCCACCGTATACAACCAGCCTGCCGCCCGCCAGGCCACCGCCCGAAGCGACCGATGTGAGCACCGTGGGGTTGCCATAGCTCCAACTGTTGGCAGCTACGTCATAGATTTCGACCGTCTGGCCCTGGGGCACGCCCTGTCCGGTTACTGTGTTCCCGCCGTTGACCGCGAAGATATGCGAACCGTCTGTCATGAGCACTTCTTCGCCGCGGGCCGTTTGGAGCGGAGCCATACTTGCCCAGGTGTTGGCGTTAGGATCGTAGCGGTAGACCGATCGAGGCCGTAGCCGCCGTAAGTGCCGCCGACAAGATAGATGTAACCGCCTACGGTAATGGCTTTCGAGTTGGGCAACTGCACGCCTACCCCCGTGCCGGCGCTCCAGCTATTGGTAGCGATGTCGTAGATGCCGGTTGGAAGAAGCTGTCCTTCGTCGGGCTCGCCGCTAAAGACGTAGATTTTACCATTACAGGCCGCCACAGCAGGGTCGCTGCGTGGTTGGGGCAATGGAGCACCGTTGCTCCAGCTATTTCCTTCGATGTCGTAGATGCTGTTGCCGGTCAAATAGGTAGGATAGTTGGTACCACCCGGCACGTAGAGGTGACCGTCGTAGTAAGCGCCTTGGCTGCAGCACCTGGCGGCGGGCATATCTGCAAGTTGGGTCCATTGATCTACGCTGGGATCGTAGCGCCACACTTCGCTGATAGCCTGATGGCTGCCCCAGTTTCCGGCCAGACCGCCATAGACATAGATATATTGGCCGTCGCCGGCGCTGCCCATATACTCGCGGTCCCGAGGCCCGGTAGAAGCCAGGCTCCATGGGCCCGTGCCCACGCTTGTTGAGCAGGTGGGACTGGGGGTAGGCGTGGGTGGGGTGCCTGTGGGCGTAGTCGTCGCGCAGACAGGCAACGTGAGGGTCAGCCTGGTGCCGGGCGTCAGACCGCCTATGTGGCAGTCGAACGTGGTGTAGCGGTAGCCGCCCGTGTCGTATTTTTGAACGCCAACAACGGCGTTGCTTCCTTCGTTCGCAACCTGGCCATAAATGAAATCAACTTGCTGGGAAGGTGAATTCTCGTAGAGCCGCACCTCGAAATTGACGGGGTAGCACTGGTCCAACAGGTTCAGGCAGGTGCGCCATTCCACGTTAAAAACGCGGTTGGGGGCCGTTCCGCTGGTGGACGTGTAGATTCCCAGATCGGGGCCGAGGATCGGAAGAGCGTTCAGGTCGTCCCAATGGGGCACCAGCGCATAGCCGAACCACGCGGCAGGCAGGCACTCGCTATAGTAATCGTCATAGCGCGAGCTGAACTGCAGGTAGCCGTTGGAGTCGGCGTAAGCCGTGTCGAAGGTACGCCCGTACATCTTGAATGGGAACGGCAGCGGAATAGTCAACTCGCAATCGTTGCACTGCGAGCCTGGCACGCGATCGGTGCCAGGCACTATTGTCGCACCGCTTGAGAGAGCAATGTTGTAGTCCGAGTCTGCGGCGCAGGCTGTAGGGGTGGCGCTGGGCGGCGTGCCCGTAATTGTGGGCGTGGCGGTGGCGGGCGGCTGGCCGGATATGATAGAGATAAAGGCTTCAAAGCCGAAACCCATGACAGGGTGCGGCTGAAACGCATTCACTGTCGGGAAGTCGTTCGACCATGTGCGGCCCGTAGTGTAGATAGCGCCGTTGCGGATTGCAATTCCGAAAGCCCCATCGATATATGACCCGCCGAGGAATGTGGACAAGCTCAGACCCGACCCTGCCGAATTGAAGACGGTGACGAAGACGTCGTCAGCACCACCGAACTGTTGTATAGGGTTCACTTGAGGGAAACCCGCAAAGGAAGCGGTCATGCCGTCAACGTAAGCGTTCCCGCCATTGTCCACCACGACAGACCACGCTATGTCCTCCCTCGTGCCTCCCAGATAGGTGGAGTAGAAAAGCGAGGAGCCATCGGAAGCCAGCTTCGCAACAAAGGCATCGTCGGTGCCTCCGCCATAATTTGGCTGGAAAGCGTTATGGACCGGGAAGTTCGTAGAGTCGGCCACGCCTACCACGTATGCGTTGCCTGCCGAGTTGACCGTGACAGCGTTGGCGGCGTCAAGGTCGTTGCCGCCCAGATAGGTGGAATATATTAGCGTGGAGCCACCGGCATCCAGCTTGAAAACAACCGCGTCTGAAATGCCGCCGCCGGGGTTTGGTTGTATGGCGTTGAGGATGGGAAAGTGCATACCCTCACTGAAGCCGCATACGGTGACGTTACCCGCACTGTCCACCGCTATCGCTGCGTCGTAAGGGAATTCCATTGGACTATCCCCGTCGCTTCCTGGGCCGCCGAAATAGGTGGAATAGACCGCTGATAGCCCGTTGGGGGCAAGCTTGGTGACGAAGAAATCGTAGGCATTGTCGGCCAGGTTGGGTTGGTAAGCGTTATGCACAGGAAAATCGGGCGACAGGGTGTAGCCGGTCACATAGGCGTTGCCTGTTGCGTCTGTTGTGATACCCCAGCCGACATCATCGTTGTTGCCCCCCAGGAAGGTCGAATAAATAAGTGCAGAGCCGGTGGAATTCAGCTTGGTAACAAAAGCGTCTTCAGGGCCGCCTCCCGGCACCGGCTGGTAGGCGTTGAGGATGGGAAAATCCTCCGAATCGGTTACTCCCACCATATAGACGTTGCCTGAAGGGTCCAGAGATAGATCCAGCGCGTCTTCGACGTAGAGGCCACCCAGGTACGTTGAGAAGAGGAGGGTCGAGCCATCAGGGGTTAGCTTGGTAACGAAGGCGTCCTGCCAGCCCAGGATAGGCTGGATAGGATTATGGAGGGGAAAAGCGAGGGAATCCGTAGCGCCGTCCACGTAAATATTGCCCGCTGCATCGGTGGCAATCCTCGAACCGGTGTCCCCGGCCTCACCGCCCAAATAGGTAGAGTAGGTCAGATATGGGTCGATCGTGAGGGCGCGAGAATGGTCGTAGCTACCTAGCTCGAAGCCGACAGTGCCACCGGTGTCTACGATGTAGTGCGCGCTCACCGGGACTTGCTTGTCTCCGGCCATTTGCCAGGCAACAGGCGCTTGCTCCGTGAGGAGCGAGGGCTGAGGGCTGAGGGCTGAGCTGATGGAGATTTGTAGATTGCCTGAGCTGTCGACGGTAACACTCGATAATTTGTACCCGGGACCCGGCACGTCATATCGCCAGCCTATCAGCGAAGGGTCCGCGCCGGGCGCAACGGTGTACGTGCCTTTGAGCTGGTGAGCGTCGCCTGTGTAGCTCAGGTCAATGCCGGGATATAGGCCCTTGTATGTGAGGCCTGAATAAGTAGGGATGTTGGTCCGCCATTTCGTGGGGTCGTTTCCCAGAAAGTAGTTGACTTTGCCAGGCAGGGCATCGCTGTTCGTCAGCACAGCACGAGAATCGACATGTACGAAAGAAAGACGCGCCAGGCCTGGAGGGCTGCCGGCCTGATTAGCCTGGGCCGTGCGGTCTATCGCTCCTTTCATAGTGCGGGGAGCATTGGCAGGAAAGGTGAAACGGCTCTTCAAGTTGAGCAAAGGTATGGGCGTGGTGCCGGCTGTTGGTCCCGGCCTGGCGGGCGCATAATTTGGGACGGAAATCAGCACGTCGGTAGTCGTAAAGTAAAAGTTGGCGCCCTGGCTATGTACAACGAAGCCGGCCTCGGAGTCCGCCTGCCCGACGTTTGGCTCGAATTGCAGAGGTAGCTTGCCGAGGTCCACGCTAGCCGAGCTGCTTGCCAGGTGGGTGGTCGCGGGAGCGCCCGGCACAGCTTGACCTGGCCACGGGAAAAAGAGCAGTACCAGGGCCAGGGCCGCTAACGCCGCTATGGCCAGCAATATTGCGTATGGCAAACGCCTACCGTTTAGTGAGACCTTGAACGAGGTTGGCATGCAGACCTCTTGTGTTGCCTACTGTATACCGGCGATCAGCCAGGACGCCGGTGAGGCTTCACGCCCGGTTAGGTATCAAGTATGGTGCCAGCGGCTGCAAATATCAATATGCCGAGCGGCACAAAAGCGACACAAGATGGGCACTGGCGGTGGTTCAGCCCACCTGGTAGGGAATGGAGACTTATGGGGGACACCCCCAAACCCCCGGCAGGGGAGCGCCCCTGCACCCCCTTTGTGAGGGCAGGAGAGATTATGGGGACACCCATGCCCCGGCAGGGGAGCGCCCCTGCACCCCCTCTTTATTGGGAACAGCGCATTATGGGGACACCCCAAGCCCTCGGCAGGGTTAGCCGCCCCTGCACCCCCTTCCCAACCTAGAGTAACGGGTGAGGCATGACGTATAATGGGGGTGGCTTGCACAGGCGGGCGAAGAGAGCCAGGCTGCAGGGTCGTCTGCAAGTGTGGTGCGCTCGGTGGCAAGGTCCAAGGGCGACGGAGGAAGATAACGTGGTGGCGGATACTGAGGTAAGTAGGGCGTCCGGCGCAGCAGAAGGCGCTTCTTTTGGCGCCTGGCTCAAGGAGCACCGGCGAGCCGTTGGGCTGACGCAGAAAGAGCTTGGGCAGCATATAGGCTGCTCAGAGTTGGCGTTACGCAAATACGAATTGGGTGCGCGCCGCCCATCGAGGCAAATCGTCGAGCGTCTTGCCGATTATTTTGACCTCCTGCCGGAGCAGCGCCACGAGTTAACAGCAGCAGCGGGTTTCGGCATAGCGAGGAAACTCCCGGCCCGACTTACCTCACTCATCGGGCGCGAAAAAGAGCTGGCTGAGGCTCTCGACTTTCTACTTCGTAAGAATACTCGCCTCCTGACTCTAACCGGGCCACCGGGTGTAGGGAAGACGCGCCTGGCAATACAAGTGGCCACTGAGGCCATCGAGCCGCGCACGAACGGTTCCCGACCGGCATTTCCTGATGGCGTATTCTTCGTTGATCTGGCGCCTATCCGCGATCCTGGCCTTGTGCTCGGCGCTATTGCTCAGACCCTTGGCGTGCGACAGTTGGTGGAGGGGCAGGTGCTGCCGGATCTCGTGCAAGAATTGCGGATGAAAAGAGTATTGCTGTTGCTCGACAATTTCGAGCAGGTGACCGAAGCGTCTGCTTCGATAGTTAGCTTGCTTGAGGAGTGCCCTCAGGTGAAAGCGCTGGTGACAAGTCGTGAGGTTTTGCGCCTGAGAGGAGAGCAACAACTCCTCGTGCCGACGCTTGCGCTACCGGACCTGGCACAAGAATTTGATGCGGAAAAGTTGCTGGCATACCCATCAGTTATGCTCTTTGTAGAGCGAGCAAGGGCGCTTGAGCCGGAATTCGGCCTCACCAATGGCACGGCGGGAAGCATCGCCGCAATCTGCGTGCGCCTGGAAGGTCTCCCCCTCGCCATAGAGCTGGCCGCGGCACATACCGGTATGCTGTCGCCGGCGCAGATGCTTGACCAGCTTCGGTCGCGATTTCCACTATTGACGGGCGGCGCACGCGACCTGCCTGTGCGGCACCAGGCTCTGCATGATTTTATCGGCTGGAGCTATGACCTTCTGGACTCAGCCCGGCAGGCGTTATTCGCTTATCTCTCGGTATTCGCCGGCGGCTTCACGCTCGAGGGAGCGGAGGCAGTGTGTAATTCTGAATTCTTAATTTTGAATTCTGAATTAAGCCGGTCAGAGGGAGAAATTAAGAATTCAAAATTAAGAATTCGAAAATTCGGTTGATGGTAAAAGTCCAAATGACACGTTTGAGTCGGTCAAATTACTTCTTGAGGCGAGCATGTTGCAGAGGATAGAGAGCACGAAGGGCGGAGTCCGCTTTCGGATGCTGGAGACTATCCGTGAATATGCAGCTGAAAGGCTGGAGGCTACGGGCAGAGGCGATGAGCTGCGAAAGCGCCATGCCGGCTATTACCTCAAGCTGGCCGAGACGGCAGATGGGGAGCTAAATAGCCCCGAGCAGACGCGCTGGCTCGATAAGCTAGAGGAGGAACAGGAAAACGTGCGCGAGGCGCTGGATTGGCTGCTTGCCGAGGGGGAGGCCGAAACGGCAGCACGCATTGCCGGAGCGCTCACCCGGTTTTGGGAGATGCGCGGGCACTGGAGCGTGGGGCGGCGATGGCTGGAAGAGACGCTAAAACAAGGCGGGTCACTCCCTACTGGAGTGCGGGCAAAGGCCGCGTTCGGCGCGGGCAGGTTTGCCTCGTTACAGGACGATCACGAGCGGGCCGGAGCGCTCTTCGAAGAAGCGCTGGACTTGTACAGGGAAGGGGGTGACAAACGAGGAACAGCCCAGGCTCTCAACGGCCTGGCGCTACTGGCAGCGTTACGCGGGAAGCCCGATAGAGCAAGAGAGCTACTTGAAGAGAGCCTGGGGCTCAGCCGTGCGCTTGGTGACAACCGGATGTCAGCCGCGACGCTAAGCAACCTGGGGCAGTTGGCGGCTGACGTGGGCGAGTATGACCGCTCCGCTGCTCTCCTGGGCGAAGCGGTCATATTCTTCGAAGAGCTTGGCGACAAATGGGGTGTGGCTGTCACGTTGGAAAACATGGGGCAATTGAGTGCGGAGCAGGGAAATTACGAACAGGCATTATCGCTGCTTGAGGAGAAGTCTCGCCCGCAACATAGAGCTGGGTGATAAAGCGCACATCTCATGGGTGTGCGGCGACATTGGCATAGTGGCGCTCGCCGCCGGAGATGCCTCACGGTCGATAGACTCCACCACGAAGGCGAGCGAGCTTTTCCGCGAGATGGGCGATAAACGAGGACAAGCGGGGGCGTCATTTATTCTGGGTGCTGGGATGCTTTCTATAAAGCATTATGCAGAGGCTTCGCGACATTTCAAGGGTAGCATCGTGTCGTCCCGGGAAATAAGGGATGACGCCGGTTGCGCGCAGGGGTTGGATGGGCTGGCAAGCGTCGCAGCGGCATGTAGTGACCCCAAACTGGCCGCTCGGTTGCTTGGTGCGGCGCAACACGTCCGCGACGGCTCGGGTGCGGGTTATAGAGTGCGCCCAATAGAACAGCCTCTCCATGAAGAGTGTAGTGCGGCCGTCAACCGAGCGCTCGGGGTAGATGCTGCGCTACTGCAATACCAGGAAGGTTATTCTCTGCCAACCGACCAGGCACTGTCGTTGGCTTTGGGTTTCGAAAGTATGTGACGCATGGACTATAATGGACCGGAGAAGCGCTAACAGGACCTAACGTAACGCGCAGGAGCCCTCGTGGTTGCCCCTACGAAGTTCAGATGGTCTTGTTAGGTATTTTAAAGGAAAGGGAGGCAAATACTATGAGAACCGACATTACCCGTGACATCGAAGAAATCCCGTCCTTTCGAGCCGACTAGCAAGCGGAGGCGAGGGTTATCCTTCCGAAACCGCCGTCAAGAGAGGAAAGCGTGTCGTGCACGGCCATAAGGAGCTAGAGGAGAAGCTGGGCGCGCGTGACCTCTGCCCGTGTGGATCCGGCAAGCGGTTCAAGGCCTGCTGCCGCAACTCCGGCAGATATGATGGCGCAGAGCGCGAATATTACTTTTAGGGAATGAGCCTGCTTCACAGCAAATAAGAACGAGGTCATTTTCGGCGACCTCGTTCTTATTGCCGGCTACCTGGGCATGGGGCCTTAATAAGAAGTAGAGCACTAACTCGGAGGTAAGCTGTCAGAATTGGCGTGTAGGGGCACGGCGCTGTCCAATGACCCGAACTAGTTCTATTCTTGGGCATCGCACAGCGGTTAAAACCGCGTGCTAGGCTTACAAAGTCCGCCTTCGCGGACTGCTAAGGCAAACATTAGACCCATAATGAAGAATTATGCGGCACAATCTTGCGAATGGTAGCCCGCGAAGGCGGGCTTCGTAGACCTAGCACGCGGTTTTAACCGCTGTGCGATGCCTGTGTCGCCATCTTTGCCTGAATTAGTTGGAGCCAATGGGCGCTGACGTGCCCTGGTTGGCAAGAAACGGTGTCCTGGTGGGCAAGAGAAGATGCAATCCGAAGAGGGCACGTCAGCGCCGTGCCCCTACATGATCTTCTCCACCCTATCTCTGAACGTTTAGACTCGGGGCCAACAAGGCCCTACTGAACCATTCCGGGGTCCCAGTTGTATTAATAATTACTTCCTCCTGAAGGAGAGACCGCCATGCTTGCATGGATTGCCCTCTTGGTCCTTATCGTTGTAGAGGCTATAGCCATCAGGTGGTGGCTGACTTCACGCTTTATTTCGCTCTTCTTCAACGATTGGGCGGTATTCCTTTATAGCCTGCTGTTTCTAGTTGACATAATAGTTGGGTGGCTGATTTCGATGACCTATCAGGAGGGTGGGACGCCCGGCATGCAGATCATGCTGGCGATTGGGGTTGCCATTTCGGTTATTCTGGCGCTCGGCACGCTCTTCTTGCACTGGGTGGTCCACTTCGATCTGCACGATATCGGCAGTACCAAGAAAGATAAATAGCTGTTACCGGAAAGAAGGCGCAATAAAAACAGGAGCCCAACTTGGGCTCCTGTTTTTATTGCGCCTTCTTGTTACTAGCTTTCTTGCTCGCCTTCGGTTTCCGTAGTTTCGTCAGGCTCCAAGCTAGTGCCATGCTCGACCAGGAAATCGTCTATTTCGCCGCTTTCCAGGCCGCGCACTTCGTCGATCTCCTCGCCCTCTTTGGTTAGCTGTTGAGGAGTCAGCTCGTCTACTTCGGCCTGCTCGGGCTCAAGTAGCATCCTGGTCAGCTCGTCAGAAGTAAGGTCGCCGTTCTGCTCAGGGGCGAAGTCGGGCATAGGCAGATGGCCGTTGCCGTCACCGAAGCCGAGCTGGATTTCGGGCGAGGTGTAACCCATCGCTGTTTCGATGCCTTCGCCAAGCCCTGCGGAACTCGACGCCCTCGTACATGCTCAGCGCGTCGCTGGCGCTCAGGTATTCGTCGATGTTCTGTCCCTGGGCGACCAGCGCGAAGTCGGGCTGCGGTAAGCTGCGCGCACCAGACCCGGCTGGGATCAGCTTGCCGATGATGACGTTCTCCTTGAGACCTCTCAGCCTGTCAACCTGGCCGTTGATGGCGGCTTCGGTCAGCACGCGGGTGGTCTCCTGGAAGGAGGCTGCCGACAGGAACGAGTCGGTCGATAGCGATGCCTTTGTGATTCCGAGGAGCACCGGGGTGGCTGTAGCGGCTTCGCCGCCCGCGGCCAGGGTCCTGGCGTTCACTTCAGCGAAGGTGAAGCGCTCGACCATCTCGCCAGGCAGCATCTCGGTGTCGCCAGGCGAGTCGATGCGAACCTTGCGGAGCATTTGCCTCACGATCACTTCGATGTGCTTGTCGTGCACGTTCACGCCCTGTGAGCGATAGACGCGTTGTACCTCATCGACGAGGTAGCGCTGCACCGACTCGCGGCCCAGGATGTGGAGGATTTCCTGCGGGTTCTGCGCGCCCCTTGTGAGAGGCTGGCCCGGCATGACATGCTGGCCCTCCTGCACCTCAAGCTGTGCGCTATGCGGGATTCCATATTCTCGGGTCTCGGTCTCTTCGGCGCGGATCACCAGTCGCTTCTTACCCGTTTCGAGTATCACTTTGCCGCTCATGCGAGCTGGAGTGATATCCTCTTCTTGCCCTTTGAGCGCGGAGCGGAAGAGGGGACTGCCCTCGTCAACCTGGTCGCCGTCGGCCACCAGCAACTCGTGGTTCTTGGGGAGAGGATACTCGTCGTCGTACACTTCGCTATGAGTCAGCCTGATTTTACGGGCCTCGTCCTCGCGGTGAATCTCGACGTCGCCTTCGATTTCGGCCAGGATTGCCTGGCCCTTGGGCACTCGTGCTTCGAACAATTCTTCCACACGTGGGAGACCCTGTGTGATGTCTTCGCTCGATGCAACGCCGCCTGTATGGAAAGTTCTAAGGGTAAGCTGGGTGCCGGGCTCGCCGATCGACTGCGCCGCGATGATACCCACCGCTTCGCCTTCGTCAACGATGCGTGCGCTGTGCAGCGCCCGCCCGTAGCACTTCTTGCAGATGCCGTGCTCAAGGTCGCACACGAGAGGCGAGCGGACGTTGATCTGGAACTTGGAGCGCTCCTCGTTGTACAACCGCTCGACCTCATCGGCGCTGCGGCCTTCCTTCACAAGCCTGTCGCGGAGGGGCTTGAGCCACTCTTCGACGGCCTTGTTTACATCCTTCATCACCTCTTCGGTGATCTCCTCGTTGGCCTCCAGCATGATCTCGCCCGTCACGGGGTGGGTGATCGGCTGGCCGCCGTATCGACCGATGACGCGGGCCGACATCGAGTTCGGCAACATCTTTGTTCTGCGGCCAGGATATCCAGAGGCCGCCGGTGATGCCGCAATCATCGGTGTTGATAATCACGTCCTGAGACACGTCGACCAGGCGTCGGGTCAAGTAGCCGGCGTCTGCTGTGCGGAGAGCGGTGTCGGCAAGACCCTTGCGCCCGCCGTGTGTCGAGACGAAGTATTCGAGCACTGTGAGACCTTCGCGGAAGTTGGAGCGGATCGGCAGGTCGATGATACGGCCTGAGGGGTCTGCTATAAGTCCGCGCATGGCTGCAAGCTGGCGTATCTGCTTGAACTTGGCCTTGGTGGCGCCCGAGTTTGCCAGGGTGTAGATGAGGCCGTAGGGGTCCATCACCTTCTCCAGCTCGTTGGTCATGGCGTCGGTGGTCTCGTTCCAGATACGCACGACGGTGTCGTAGCGCTCCTGCTCGGTGATGAGGCCGCGCTTGTGGTCGCGCTCGACGGCTTCCACCTCGGCGTCTGCCACCTCGAGCATTTGGGCCTTGACGGCGGGGATTTCGATATCGGCCACGGCCACGGACATGCCGGACTTGGTGGCGAAGTTGAAGCCGAGCCTCTTGAAGTTGTCGGCGATTTCGGCTGCGCGGCGTGCGCCCAGCTTGCGATGCACCTCACCCATGAGAGAGCGCAGGCTCCCTTTGTCCATGGCCTGGTTGCGATAGGCAATGCCGGGCTCGTCGTCGGGAACCTCGTTGCGGAAGCGATCGATCACTTCGTTAAAGATGAGGCGGCCCACAGTGGTTTCGAAGAGCTCTTTGGGACTGCGGATTGGGGATTGCGGATTGCGGATTGATTGATCTTCCCTGGCCCGCATTTTCTCGTCTGAGGTGCCGATGGGCATACGGACAAGGATGGGGGCCTGGAGGTTGATGGCACCTGACTGGTAGGCCAGGATGGCTTCTCCGGGATTGGAGAAGATTTTGCCTTCGCCTTCAGCGCCTGGCCTTGAGACGGTCATGTAGTAGCAGCCAAGAACGATGTCCTGCGAAGGGGAGACGATGGGCTCGCCGTTAGCTGGCGAGAGCATGTTGTAGATAGAGAGCATCCGCTCGCGGGCCTCTTTCTGTGCGGCAGAGGAGAGGGGGACGTGCACGGCCATCTGGTCGCCATCGAAGTCGGCGTTGAAAGCCGAGCAGACGAGAGGGTGAAGCTGGATGGCCGAGCCTTCGATGAGCACAGCCTCGAAGGCCTGGATGGAGAGGCGGTGGAGGGAGGGTGCGCGGTTGAGGAGGACAAGGTAGTCCTTGATGACCTCTTCGAGTACGTCCCATACTTCGGGGCGCACGCGCTCTACGATGCGCTTGGCGCTCTTGATGTTATGAGCCTGACCCTGGGATACGAGGCGGCGCATGACGAAAGGCTTGAAGAGCTCGAGGGCCATCTTCTTGGGAAGACCGCACTGGTGGAGCTTGAGCTCAGGTCCCACCACGATAACGGAGCGACCGGAGTAGTCAACGCGCTTGCCGAGGAGGTTCTGGCGGAAGCGGCCTTGCTTGCCTTTGAGCATGTCGGAGAGGCTCTTGAGGCGGTGCTTGCCTGAGCCTGACACGACGCGACCACGCCTGCCGTTGTCGATGAGAGCGTCGACCGATTCCTGGAGCATGCGCTTCTCGTTGCGGATAATGATCTCAGGCGCGCCGAGCTCGAGGAGCCTCTTGAGGCGGTTGTTGCGGTTGATAACGCGGCGATAGAGGTCGTTGAGGTCGGAGGTAGCGAAGCGGCCACCGTCGAGCTGCACCATTGGGCGCAGATCGGGAGGGGATGACGGGGAGCACGGTGAACATCATCCAGGCGGGGTGGTTGCCTGACTTGCGGAAAGCCTCGATGACGCGTAAGCGCTTGGTGGCCTTCTTGCGACGCTGGCCGCCGACGGTCTGGATTTCGTGGCGCATATCCTGGGCCAGGGTGTCGAGGTTGATCTTGGTTACGATTTCGAGCACAGCCTCAGCGCCCATGCCGGCCTTGAAAACGCCAGGGAAGGCATCGGACACTTCGCGATAGGTCTGCTCGGTAAGGAGCTGGTGAAGGGAGATCGAACTCAAGCTGGTCGATCTTCTCTTCGGTCTGGCGCTTGACATCTTCGATCTCGCGGTTAGCGCGAGACTGTATCTGCTCGCTCTCCTGGATGGCGACGTAAGAGCGCTGGTCGCGAGTGGCACCCACCACGTCGGCGGAGTGCTGGCTCTGGCGGCGCAGGTCTTCCTGTATGTCCTGGAGGTGCGTTTCGGAGATGGACTTGAGGCGAGCAATGCTGTCCTCGGTGATCTCTTCGCCCTCGCCGACCACAGGCTGGTTAGCCCCGGCCAGGTAGATGTCGGCAGGAGACGTCTGGCCCATTTGCTTCTTGAGCTGGCGCTCGATGGCGCGAGTCTGCGAGCCGATCTCTCGCTTGGCGGCCTTGAGGCCGGTATCGAGCTCGGTCTTGCTCTCGATAGCGCTTGCCTTGATCTCCTCGATTTCGTCGGAGAGACCCTCCTGGAGCTCGGTGATGCGCAGGTGCGTGCGCTCGATTATCTCGGCAATGCGCTTCTCGCTCTGAGCCTGAACAAGCTCAAGCTGGCTCTGGCGCTCGCCTTCGTTCACTTCGGTGACGATGTAGGTAGCGAAGTAGAGCACGCGCTCCAGGTTGCGGGGCGAGATGTCGAGCAGCAGGCCGAGGCGAGAAGGAGTACCCTTTACATACCAAATATGCGACACGGGCGATGCCAGCGCGATGTGGCCCATACGCTCGCGGCGTACGCGTGATCGTGTGACTTCGACGCCGCACTTATCGCAGATTGTGCCCTTATACCGGACCCTCTTATATTTACCACAATAGCATTCCCAGTCCTTTTGCGGACCGAAGATGCGCTCGCAGAACAACCCGTCGCGCTCAGGCTTGAGCGTGCGGTAGTTGATGGTTTCCGGCTTAGTTACCTCTCCATGCGACCATTCCTTGATCTTCTCAGGAGAGGCGAGGGATATTCTTATCGCGCTAAAGTTGTTTACTTCAAGCATTCGTTTTGCTCCAATTTCGAATTACGTAATTACGAATTACGAATTAATCGGATTCTGAAGTCGAACTTCATTCCAGTCAATTCGTAATTCAGTAATTCGTAATTCCGTTATACGCGTTCTCGCTCGTCTGCTTCGAAGCCGCTCAGGTTGATACCTTCCAGCTCGCTCAGGATGTCGGAGGAGGCGTCTTCGGCAAGAGCTACGGGCACGTCGTCGGTGGTCAACACTTCGACGTTGAGGCCCAGGCTCTGCAGCTCCTTCACCAGCACCTTGAACGATTCGGGCACGCCGGCTTCCATGATATTTTCGCCTTTGACGATGAACTCGTAGGTCTTGACCCGGCCCATAACGTCATCGGACTTGACAGTAAGCATCTCTTGCAGGGTGTGCGCCGCGCCATAGGCTTCGAGCGCCCACACTTCCATTTCGCCGAAGCGCTGGCCGCCGAACTGCGCCTTGCCTCCCAGCGGCTGCTGGGTCACGAGGCTGTACGGGCCTGTGGACCGTGCGTGGATCTTGTCCTCGACAAGGTGGGCCAGCTTGAGCATATATATCTGCCCCACTGTGACGGGATTGTCGAAGCGCTCGCCGGTGCGTCCGTCGTAGAGCTCTACCTTGCCGTCACGGGGGAGGCCGGCCCTCTCCAGCTCCGAGTGGATCATATCTTCGCTCGCGCCGTCGAATACCGGGGTGGCCACCTTGTAGCCGAGCTTTTCGGCGGCCCAGCCCAGGTGGGTTTCGAGTATCTGGCCGATGTTCATGCGGTGAGGCACGCCCAGGGGGTTGAGGATGATATCGACGGGTGTGCCGTCGGGCAGGAAAGGCATATCCTCGGTCGGGAGGACGCGGGAGATGACGCCTTTGTTGCCATGGCGGCCCGCCATCTTGTCGCCTACCGAGATCTTGCGCTTCTGGGCGATGGAGACGCGCACCATCTGGCTCACGCCGGCGGGTAGCTCGTCGTTATTGGTGCGGGAGAAGACCTTGACGTCGATCACCTTGCCGCGCACGCCGTGGGGCACGCGCAGGGAGGTATCCTTGACTTCGCGGGCTTTCTCTCCGAAGATGGCGCGCAAGAGGCGCTCTTCGGGGGTGAGTTCGGTCTCGCCCTTGGGCGTGATCTTACCGACGAGTATATCGTTAGCGGTGACTTCAGCGCCCACGTAGATGATGCCTCGGTCGTCGAGGTTCTTCAGGGAATCTTCGCCGACGTTTGGGATGTCGCGGGTGATCTCTTCGGGTCCCAGCTTGGTCTCGCGGGCCTCCACTTCGTATTTCTCTATATGGATAGAGGTGAATGTGTCGTCCTGCACGAGCCGCTGGGAGATGAGGATTGCGTCCTCGAAGTTACCTCCCTCGAAGCTCATGAAGGCTGCGATAATATTCTGGCCCAGGGCAAGCTCGCCGTTCTCGGTTGAAGAGGAGTCGGCGATCACCTGGCCTTCGTACACGCGGTCGCCCGCTTTGACGGAGGGTCGCTGGTTGATGCAGGTGTCCTGGTTTGAGCGGACGAACTTCTGGAGGAGGTATTCGTGCTCGATGCCGGTGTCGTCCATAATTATGATGCGCGCAGCCTCAGAGGAGACAACGATGCCGTTCTGGCGAGCGAGCACGACCTGGCCCGAATCGCGAGCGGCCTGCCACTCGATGCCGGTGCCCACGATGGGCGAGCGGGGGAGGAGGAGCGGGACGGCCTGGCGCTGCATATTGGCGCCCATGAGGGCGCGGTTAGCGTCGTCGTGCTCGAGGAAGGGGATGAGGGCGGTGGCGACCGATACGACCTGCTTGGGCGAGACGTCCATGTAATCGACGCGCTCGGCCTGCTCCTGGAGGAAGTTCTGGTGGTGGCGAGCGGTGACGTTGCGGTCGACGAAGTGGCCGTCGTCGCTGAGGCGGACGTTTGCCTGGGCGATGACGTAGTTGTCCTCGACGTCGGCTGAGAGGTACACGATCTCGTCGGTGATGCGGGCACGCACTTTCACGCGGGCAAGGTCGGTGGCAGCGATCTTTTCGGCGAGCTTCTTATCGATTGAGGTGCCGATGTCGGCGATCTTTTTGCCTTTGCCGTCCTCGACGGCCTCGCGCAGGATGTGGCCGATCAGCTCAGTGGCATCGTTGTTGACGGTGTTGACTACCTTCCGGTAGGGGGTTTCGATGAAGCCATATGGGTTGATCTTGGCGTATGTGGCGAGGGAGCCGATGAGGCCGATGTTTGGGCCTTCTGGCGTCTCTACAGGGCAGATGCGGCCATAGTGGCTCTCGTGGACGTCGCGGACGTCGAAGCCTGCGCGGTCACGGGAGAGACCGCCGGGGCCGAGGGCCGAGAGGCGGCGCTTGTGGTTGAGCTCGGAGAGTGGGTTTGTCTGGTCCATGAACTGGGAGAGCTGGGACCCACCGAAGAACTCGCGCATGGCAGCCACCACGGGGCGGATATTGATGAGGGCACCGGGGGAGGCGGTCTCGGGGTCCTGGATGGACATGCGCTCTTTGATGACGCGCTCCATCCGGAGGAGGCCGACACGGAACTGAGCCTGGATAAGCTCACCGACTGCGCGCACGCGGCGGTTGCCGAGGTGGTCGATGTCGTCAGGGCGGGCGGTCTTTGTAGGATCGAGCTCCATATTGTTGAGCTCGATCATGTGCTCGACAATACGGATCAGGTCTTCGTTAGTGAGGACGCGGTTGTCGAGGGCCACGTCGAGGCCCAATCGTTTGTCGAGCTTATAGCGGCCCACCTTCGCAAGGTCGTATCGGCGTGGGTTGAAGAGGAGGGAGTTGAGGAGCGACTCGGCGTTATCCTTGGTAGGAGGGTCACCGGGGCGGAGGCGGCGGTAGAACTCGATAATTGCATCTTCCTGGGCGTGGGTGCCGTCTTTATCGATAGTGGACCTAATATAGTCGTGGTCGGGGTTGGTATTGGCGGCCTTGAACGCCTCAAATATCTGGGGATCGTCGGAGAGGCCGATGGAGCGGAGGAGGATTGTGACCGGGATTTTGCGCTTGCGGTCCACCTTGACCGAGAGGACATCGCGGTTCGATGTCTCGAACTCAAGCCAGGCACCGCGGTTCGGGATGAGCTTGGCACCGAAGAGCTGACGGCCGGTGTTGGCGTCCTCGGAGGCTGTGAAGTAAACGCCTGGTGAGCGGACGAGCTGGGAGACGACGACGCGCTCAGCGCCATTGATGACGAAGGTGCCGTTCTCGGTCATGAGCGGGAAATCGCCCATAAATATTTCGGACTCTTTAATTTCGCCTGTTTCTTTGATAAGTAGCTGCACGCGGACGCGCAGAGGGGCGGCGTAGGTCATGTCTCGCTGGCGACACTCCAGCACGGAGTAGCGCGGCTCACCGAAGTGGTAGTCGAGGAAGCGCAGCTCCATATTCTTGCCGGTGAAGTCGGTGATAGGGGAGATCTCTTCGAAGAGCTCCTGGAGACCGTTGTTCTTAAACCAGTCGAAGGAATTGGTCTGGATGCGAATGAGGTTGGGCATCGACATGACCGAGTGGATCTTGCCGAAGTTGCGTCTGCCTACTGCTGCCAAATGTTCTTCGTCGGTCTGAGGTGGCGACGAAGGAGCCTGAGGTGGGGTTTGCGGGCGGAGGGCTGTTGTCATAAAACGTGCTCCTGTATCTCTAATAACTAAAAACCAGCCTGGCCTATGGACGCAGAAAGAGGCGCAAGCACTCCTACCCATCGCATCGTTGCTTTGCGGGCATTTGCTGGAGGGGTAAAGGTTATACTTGCGTCTGTTGCTGGGTCATATTGTGGGGGGTTATTGGCCCTGGACAGGACATTATATCACAAGGATTCTGGGTTGTCAAGACCTCTTTTGGGCCAATTTCGTGGCAATTTTAGCCTCGCAGGCTCCAGAATTGTCCTACCATCCCTATCTCTTGAAATATGCCTTCCGCTTCGTCCGGGGTCTTTCTCCGCCACACGGGCTCGCGCCTGTCCTCGCCGTACCAGGCTTGCGCGAGTCGCCAGGTCTGCTCCGGGGTGAGGGTACCGCCGGGTGGCCGGTTCCGCTCCTTGCACCATCTTGCGACGTGATCTTCCGACCGGAAGAGGAGCATTGTCTTTCAGGTGAGAATTATGTTATCCCACCAGCGCGCTGCGGGAAATGCAAAATGGACGATTCCTTCGGCAGGCTGCAACTGGTTTCGTGCAACGATCAATTGCATTGGCATTCCACAGCATCCGCATTCGGTCGAAATTGTGGCGTCGTTGTGCAGCATAGCGGGAATGCCCAGCGCGTCCCAGATACAATTCGCGAAGCCCTTGGCGCCGCCCCACTCCACCAGGAATGGCGTAGGCACGCCGGAGAAAGGGCTGGCCATTGCTATTTCGCCCGTCTCGGGCTGCAACACCAGGATGTGCGCGTTTGCGAGGCGTTCGAGCGATGCATCCAGGGCGTCCTGCTCGTATGCCAACGCCTCGCAAATGGCGCGCCTGGTAGGCGGCCGTCCGAGTGTGAGCGCCTGGTCGTAGACATAGCTCCGCACCCGAATGTCGAGCTTAGCTGTGTTGTCACTTATGCCGTGGTTCATGATATGCTATGGCGAGCCGGGCTTTGTTTCCGAGGCGTTGCCGGAGCCCGTAGCAGGACCGGGTACGGCCTCTGGTCTGCGTGTGTATTGGCTGCTGCCCAGCACGGTATCCTCAAGAGGTAGCCCCGAGCGCTCGTCTCTGTCCCAGGTGAGGGTCTCGCGCCACTCCGCTGCGCCGCGAGGGTGATGCAGTATTTCCAGCAGGGCGGACCCGGTAGCGACGGCTGTCAGGGCGGCGAGCATTAGTGTTGAGCTGTCGCGGAGAGTGTTCTGGGCCTCAACGAAGAGGGTCATACCAACCACAAGGCTTATAGTGACCGAGCCGATAATGTTGGCAGCGACCCACCAGCCGGGGCTGCGGGTGCGCCTTTTGAAGACCTGGCTCTGGGGGTACCCAAGCGCAACTCCGCTCAATACCCCTGTAACGACCAGCATGGCGAAGAGCAAGATGACGCCTACCGGCGATTTGTCCATAGTCAGCCCGATCATCGCAAGCCCAATAACATAGATCACCAGCCACTGTGCCGTGCGGCCAATGATAGTTGCCAGCAGCCACTCGACGGACCCGGCAACCTTCAAGAATGGGAGCAAGAACAATCCTTGCGCAAGACCAAGAGCCGCGCCGGCAAGTATGCCGCTCAACAGGGCGACGGCATGTCCTACCGCGCCTGCTTCCCGGGCCACTCCTTCGATCGAAAGGAGACGGATGGACGGGGTGTTGCCGAGGATAGCAGTTGCCGCACTCTCTGAAAGCCATTTTCCGGCCAGGTAACCGATGATGGTGACGATAACCCAACCGATCCAGATGAGCAGGAAGAACCAGCTTGGTGCGTTTTGCTGGCTGTCCATATATTCGTCTTGGGCGTGTAAGTCAAGCATTCGGGTTCCATGCGCGGTGACGAAGCGCGAAGTTTGGTGTTCGTATTTAATGACGGTAAGATCTTTGATTTGCAGATCTCTCTGATTGGTTCGCCAGGTGATCTCGTGCGAGCTAAGCGTTGAGCGATCATACAGCGCAAAACGCACCGGATAGCCTTTGCTGCTATCGAACTGCACATTCAGATCGGTGAAATCTGTCGAGTTGGCGTTAGCTGCCGGCTGAAGTGCGCTTGTTAGACTCCCAAGGGTGTTCTTTATCGAATCGAACAGCGGGTCTACAGCATACGCACCGTACGTTTGGGCGGCCACGCCGGACAGCGGAGTGTTAAGGCCGTCCACAGATTCATCGGTCCCTTCGACGGTCAGCTTGAGAAGATATATGGTGCTCGTAGTGCGGTCCACTCTCATGCTGAATTGCAGCCGGACGTCGTCCACGCTAATCTCGTACACACCTATCTTCTGAGCGTCCCACCTGGCTCGCGCCTGTGCGTAGTCTGCCTGAGTGATATTGGCGGTATTGCGCTCGACCTGCTCGGGCACGATAGTCTTGTAGCCTTGCATAGCGAGGGCCGTCACTCCTGTAACCAACAGTATGACTATGCTTCCTAGCAAACCTCTAATGAGAGCGTTCTTCATATGGATTTTCTGCTATTCGGAACAGATGAGATTCTAGAAATCGCGGCCCGCAAATGGCATCGGCATCGTCGCTCCTGTGCAAATGGTTACAATCGATATACGGGCCATGCAAAGGCAGTGCACGGGCGTGGCTGCAAAGGGACACCAACGCAAACGCGTTACGCTGTTGCTTGATAATCATTATTGAGTGCTTGATTATCTTAAGCTTTTCGTAATAATATCACGAACAATGCTGTTTGTCAATAGCCAAATTCAATTTCCTCATGCAATTTATTGAGAATATTGACTTCGGCCTTGAATTTATCGCCTGCCGCGATCATCTACGGAACGAGTCACGTGCTCGTGAGATGATAGACTTCACACAATGACCTTTACAAACTCCTCAATCCTTCGGTTCATTTCATCGATGAAATCTTCATTCCAGGAATGCATGCCGCCGTGATACACATATAGAGTACGTTCGGGGTGGCCGCGCACTATGGTTTCCAACATGGGGACAGGTGCGGAGAAATCGTGCTCGGAGGCCAGCACCAGCATAGGAGAGTCGAGTAGAGCCAATTCCGTGCGGGCATCAGTGAGCATCAAGTCGTGCAGGAGCTCGCCTGCAGCCTTCAGATCGCCTTGCTGCTTATGGTCGATATCGCGCTCGGCAAGCAGAGGTATGGCCTCGGGTGGCTCGTGCAGGATGATGCGATGCATCAGGTAGTCGCTTGAGCGAAGTTTGCCGGTCAGATCTCTGAGAGAGGGAACCAGCAAAGCATAGGCTACAAACGGCCGCAGCCACTTCTTCGCGATGGCCGGCTTGCCGAGGAATGGCAGGTGCAACACCTGGCCTGCCACCCTGTCCTGGTGCTCCAGGGTGTATCGAATAGATATCGGCGCGGCTGTTGCCACGCTCGCGAGCACGATCCGCTTATTCTCAAGCCCTGTCTCTTTCAGGAAGCTATCCAGCCAGCGCACGTAACCGTCAATGTCGTGCTTGTGAGGTGGCTGCATAGGCTCCGATTCGCCGCAACCAGGCAGATCCGGCAGTATGACCCGCCACTCTTCCGGTATGCCCTCAATAACAGGCCAGAACGAGTTGCCGCCGCCCATCAGACCATTGAGGCCGACGTAAACGAATTCGGCGTTTACAGGGCCGCGTGCTGTGTAGGACACCCGGCGTCCGTCTATCGTGAGTGTGTCTTCTTCAATTTTCGGGCTAAGTTTCATTGATACTCCTCGCCAGGCGATTGGTAGTGAGTAGATGAGTAGTGCGTAGTGCCGGTGGTAAACAAGGTACCCAAACCCTGTAGGCAAGTGTCATACCATGGAAGCAAGCACCACGAAGGCTGCCCACTACGCACTGCCCACTACGCACTACTCACCACACCCATGAGCAACTGCTCAAGCAAGCGTGCCTCTTCCTGGCGGGAATAATGGGCTGCCACGTAGTCCCGACCTCTTGCGCCCATAGCCTCCGCCTCTTCTCTGTTGGCGGCCAACTTTAGGATTGCCTGGGCGATCGAGTCGGGGTCTTCGGGAGTAGAGGCAATACCGGCACCCGCTTCTGTCAATATGGCTTCGGCTTCGCCTTCCACGCTGAGCACCACAGGGCGCGAGCAGGCCCAGGCTTCGAACATTTTGGAAGGGAGGGCTCCTCTGAACACTGCCTCTTTCTTGAGCGGCACGATCGCGCAATCGGCTGCCGACAGGTACGCTGGCATCTCGGTCGAGGGCACTTCGGGCAGCATCATGACATTGCCTAGAGCCATTTCCTCTTTCATCCTGGCAATTGCGGCCTTCCGGGGACCCTCTCCTATGAGTAGGAAGATTATATCGTCGCGCTCACGCAGTCTACTCGCCGCTTCCAGGAGAGTTTCAAGCCCCTGAGCAATGCCATGAATGCCGGCGTAGAGGACTACGAATTTGTCGTCCAGGCAGAGCCTATCCCTGGTTGCCTGTCTGCCGGTCTCTGTGAACGTGAATAAGTCTGTATTCGCCCCGTTCGGTATAAGCTCAACTTTAGATGGATTGACGCCACGCTCCAGCAGGCGGGCACGAATGCCATGCGTGACCGCGACCAGGCGGGTCGCTCGCCTGTACAGGAGCTTTTCAAGTTGCTCGGCGGCCGCGATCGCCTTTGCGTTACTAAGCTCGCCCAGGGCAACTGCCAATTCAGGCCATAGGTCGCGCACCTCGAATACGAGCGGCAGCCTCCTGACCGCTGCCGCGAGCAGGCCCGCAGCACCAACAAACAAGGGCGGAGAGGTCGCATAGACGAGATCATAGCGCCCTTTGACGAGAGAGCCCGCCATGCCCGCCATGGCCATGTAGCTTAGATAGAAACGCATCCTCGACTTGAAGGTCTTCTCCGGCGAGGCCCACACCCAGAGGCGAAGCACGTCGACGCCTTGTTCCCTGCGGCGCTCTGTCAGCCGTCCGCGATAATGGCTCGGAATTATCCCGGATGGGTGGTTGGGCACCTCGGTAACCACCGTAACATGGTGGCCGCGCGATGCGAGGTAGCGGCTCATCTCGTAGGCGCGGGTCTGCGTAGCTCCCACCTCGGGAGGGAAATACTGGGAGAAATAGAGAATTCGCATGGGCGTAGTTGTCGGTTGTCAGTTGTCAGTAGATGGACGGTATTTTCAACGCCAAGACGCCAAGACGCCAAGTTTTCGATTGTTGCGTTCTTTACCCTTTATCCTTTACGCTTCACGCTCGCACGGGCCGTTGGTCGTCGGTCGACTGACAACTGACAACTGACAACTGACAACCGCCGTCAATAAACACCCGCCACCATGTCGCAACGTTCAGCATCTTCCAGAGGTCGAGGCTGCGGTCGCTCGTGCCTGCATTGTGCTCTTGAATGGCTCGCTCGATGTATTGGGGAGCGAAGAGTGAGCGGGTAGTGGGCGTTGAAAGCTCGCTCTTGACCCATGCGCTTAATTCGCCTCGAAACCAGGGCGCGATGGGAGTTGGCATGCCTTTTTTGTCGGTGCGGCGGTAGATTGACGTTGGGAGTAGGTCCTTCACCGATTTCTTGAGGATGTGCTTCATTTCGAGCCCTTTCAGCTTGAGTGCACTGGGCACTCTGGCGGAGAGCTCGAGGAGGCGATAGTCGAGCAGCGGCGCTCGCGATTCGAGCGAGAAGGCCATGCTCGTGCGGTCCTCCACTTGTAGGAGGGCAGGGAGGTACCATTTCAAATCGTAATAGGTGGCTTTGCCCAGTGGCGTCCGTCCCTTCAGCGTTTCCTCTGATATATCGTGATCATGGGCGGCGGGCCTAACACCGGTGAATGCTTCGCCGGCCCATTCGCCGGTGCGAGCGGCGACCTGCAACCGACCGCGCCTGCCCGAGGCCAGAGCCTTCAGGCCCGACCGGCGTGTTTCGCTTCTTGACAGCAAGGTAATGGTTTCCCTGAGCAGCGCGCCGTAAAGGGCGGGTTGTTTTCGCGCCTGCATCGAGAGCGTTCGAAGATAAGCAGGGAGATAGCCGAAATATCCTCCCCAGGCTTCATCACCACCCTGGCCCCCGTTGACTACGATGACTCCCGAGCGCCTGGTCAGGTCGCATACGGCCCACTGGAGCAAAATGCCCGGCCCGGCAGCAGGCTCGTCCATGTGCCACACCATCTGCTCCATCAGCCGAGGGAGATCGGCAGCAGTTGGGACGGTTTCCTTATGGTCGGTATGGTAGCGTGACACGACTTCATGCACATAGCGCCGCTCGTCGTATGCTTCGCCTTCCGAAAATGCACCTGAAAAGGTGCGCACTCTCTCGCCATGCTCGGCCAGTTGTTTGCTGAGCAGGGCCACGATCGCGCTGCTGTCGATGCCGCCGCTTAGATGCGAGCCCAGCGGCACATCGGAGCGCAGCCGGATTCGCGCCGAGTCTTCCAGAATGCGGCGCGTTTCATTGACATAATATTGCTCCGGCTTCATCCCCAGCGCGTCCTCGCCGGCAGGCAAATCCCACCACTGCCGCACTTTGAATCCATCCGGGCTTACTACCATGTAGTGTCCCGGCAGCAGGCGATAGATGCCTTCGAACCAGGTCTGCTCGCCGAGTGTGTACATGGCGCTCATATATTCGGTGATAGCAGACAGATTCGGGCTCGGTTTGATGTCGGGGTGCTCCAGGAGAGCTTTGATTTCGGAGGCGAAGACCAGGGTTGTGCCGTCCCAGCGATAGTAGAGCGGCTTGACGCCCACCCGGTCGCGGGCGATAAGGAGACGCTTGCGCGGTGCGTCCCAGAGGGCGAAGGCAAACATGCCGTTGAAGCGCTGCAGGCACTCTACGCCCCATTCTTCGTAAGCGTGAATGATCGTTTCGCTATCAGAGTGCGACCGGAAGACATGCCCGGCACCCTCAAGCAGCGGGCGCAATCTCAACGTAATTGTAAATCTCCCCATTGAAAATGAGCCAGATAGAGTTGTCTTCATTGGTCATCGGCTGCATAGCTGCATCCGATAGATCGATGATGCGCAGATGCCTGTGCGCCAGCCCCAATCCGCCGTCCAGGTGAAACCTCTCACGATCAGGCCCGCGATGCGCAATAGAGCGCGCCATGCGCTCCAGGACATCGAGATCGGGTGGCTGCCCATCCGTGTTGTATATGCCTGCAATCCCGCACATAGAGATAGTATATCAGAATAGCGTGGCCCAGTTGTCGGTTGTCAGTTGTCAGTTGTCAGTAGACCGTAGCTATCAGCTATCACCGTTTAAATCACGAAGAGCACGAAGAGCACGAAGAGCACGAAGATCACGAAGGTCTTTATGGTTTACGTTTTACGTTTGGCCCATCGTCCATCGTCCGTCTACTGACAACTGACAACTGACAACTGACAACCCCGCCGAAACCATATCCTTGCTGCCTATGGTTAGTTCTGTTATTATCCGGTTAGCCAACAAGGGCGTAGATGGCGGATATCATGCTGAAGACTTCGACCCCCGTGGACACTGTGAGCGAGGAGCCACCGCCCACGCAAACAGATCTTACCGAGCGGCAACCGGCCCAATCTGAGCTATCAGCGGCGAAGAGTATTTCAGGTTGGCCGGGAGGCCAGGTTCTGTGGGTATCCGCCGCAGCGCTTATCCTTGCGGCTATTTTTGCGCGTGTGCCACTGCTCCATCTCAACGACGGTGCGGTGGGTGGCGACCTGGATGGTTATAACAACATCTGGAACTACTACTGGCTCAAGACCTCCCTCCTTGACCTCCACCGGAACCCTTACTTCACTGATTACATCTACTACCCGACCGGTATCAGCCTTCGCTTCCACACTTTCAACCCGATCAACGGCCTCATAACCATGCCGTTCAACCTGGTATTCGGCTATATCCCTACTTTCAACCTGATCTTCTTTTTTGCCCCGGCCCTCACCCTGGTGTTCAGTTTCCTCATGATCCGCGACTGGGTGGGCAGCGGAAAGCCCTGGGCGGCTCTGGCCGGGGCTGTGGTTTCCACCTACGGCGATTATCATGTCCCTGTGTTTCTCACAGAAGGCCAGAGCAGCTATATCACCCTCCAGTGGATCCCCCTCTATTTCTTCTTCCTGTTCAGAGCTGTGCGCGGCAGGCCGATCTGGGGCGAAAATGACGAGCTTGTGGGCTACGATACACGCAGGTGGCGCGCTTACAGCGTGTTATCAATTGTGACGCTCCTCCTCATAACACTCACCGACTGGCAGTTCTTGATGCTTGTCGTGTTCGCTACTCTGCTATATGGGGCCTTCGTTCTCTTCACGCGGCGCACCTGGCGCGAGAAAGGCATTATACTCGGGCGGCTTGCGGTCATAGGTGGTATCTACGGCGTTATCGTGTTCTTTCCGCTCCTGTTGCCCATGATACGAGAGGCTGCCGTCAGCCCCTGGCTTGACGTCAGCTACCAGAGCGTATTCCACTCTGTCGATTTAGGCTGGCTGCTGAGTCCCGGTATAGGACTACACGGAATAATTCTGCTTGTGCTGGCGGTTGTGGGAATCTGGGCGGCGCTCAGGCACCGGGTTGGCCCCGGCCTGCAGGCCGGTTACTGGCTCATCGTGGTCGTCTTCTTCTACTTGATGTCACTTGGCCCTCAGCTTGTGGCCAACGGGCAGCAAACCGGCATCCCTCTTCTGTACAGTTTCATGCAGAATCTGCCTGTGATCAGTTCGGGACGCGACCCGGCGCGCTTCACCCTCATCGCCACTATAGGCATGAGCGTCTTCGTCGCTATTGGCGTGAGGGTTGTGCTTGAGCGGCTACAGCGCCTGCGCATGCCTGGGCGTGTCGCCTGGGCGCTACCTGGCTTCACGGTGATTGCGCTGCTGGCAGCGCCTGTCGGCGCGGTGATGGCCCAGAGCGGCAGTGCAACCATCTACCCGCCCCTGTTCCCCGATTTCTACCGGCAATTGGCCCTGGATAAAGATAGCTACGCAATCCTTGAGCTTCCGCTCTTCAGCGACGCCGGGCTGGGAGCCGACCATTACCAGATGTACCAGCTTCTGCATGGGAAATATCGCTTCAGCGGGCGTCTGGCCAGGGATCGCAAGCTGACCAACCCCAACAATTTCGTGAAGACATCCAGCCTGTTTAGCCACCTATGGCTCTTGGGCCTCACAAGCGATTACAGAGACCAATATTATCCCAAAGTGGACTTCCTTCGCCGGACGGATTACACCACGCAGGGGCTTGCCATCCTCAACTACTATAACGTCCGGTACATTGTTGTGTACAAGAATGTGATAATTGACCCGTCGCAGGCGTGGGACGAGCAGGGCTTCCAGAGCATATTACAGCAGGTGCTCGGTACAAGCCCCAGGGTCTATTACGAGGACCAGGTGATGAGAGTCTACAAGGTGCCGGATGGTCCTCCTGCCGCTAACCCTTTGACGCTTGATACGGGCGACGGCTGGTATAAGAGCGAGACGAGACCGGATGGAGTGACCTATCGTTGGGCGGACCTGGCCGACAGCCCGTCGGCCCAGCTTTACGCAATGAATCTGCGACAGCAACCGGTACCCGCCCGCCTGAGCTTTACCGCCTTCCCGTACCAGACGCAGCGCACCCTGAACGTTACCGTTGACGGCAGCCCGGTGGCCACGTTTCAATTGAAGCCCCAGGAGGGAGAAAAACCGTATTCCGTTGATCTGACCCTCACGACCGGCAACCATCTTATCGAATTCACCAGCCCTGAGCCCTCCCAACCAATTAGCGTCCCTCACGACTCGCGCCTGCTCTCATTTTCCCTGTACAATGTGAAGCTACAACAATCGCCGGCGAGGTAGTGGGCGGCGCACCCAAACGTGCAACTGACGATCGAGCTATCCTCTGATAGGCGCACACGACTTCAGATTCCTTACAATTAGGCTGTAGCTGCACGGCGCTGGCCAATGACTCCAACCAATTCGGTTAGGGGACATCGCACGGCGGTTCAAACCGCGTGCTACATCTACAAAGCCCGCCTACGCGGGCTCCTATGCCCTCAATTGTGCCTGATGCCGAACATAATGATGGGCCTTGTAGTCCGCGTAGGCGGACTTTGTAAGCCTAGCACGCGGTTTTAACCGCCGTGCGCTGCTCGTGTCGCTGCCTTCACTTCGCATTAGTTGGAGCCGATGGCCAGCGCCGTGCCCCTAAAAGACTCCCTCCACCCTATTTCTGAACACTTACGCAAATCCACGTCCTTGACCCTCCAAAAGCGTGAGTGCTACAATGGCGGAAGCGCTGAACCCATTCTGACGAGGAATATACCCGTTGCAGTCTCACAGTATGAAGTCCAATAGCTCTATTCTCCGACGCGTAGGGTGGTTGCCCGTTGCAACAGTGATTCTCCTTGTGCTCACCGGGTGCTGGCCGTTGGCCGAGACGGGGGTGACACCATCCCCAACAGCTTTGACCGGTTCGGCCACGCCAGGTGCCACAGTTGCGGCGGGCCTGACGCCGCTGCCTAGCGTTCCGGGGGAGCTGAATATCGCCGGGCAGGCCGACGACCCGGCTTCGCTTGACCCGGCCCTTGCCGAGGATAACTACTCACTTTTCCTGGTCAGGCAGATATTCAGTGGACTTCTCGCTTTCGACAACAACCTTAGCGTCGTGCCCGACCTTGCCTCCGCTATGCCTTCCGTTTCGGCGGACGGTAAGACCTATACGTTCCCTTTGCGGCGCGGCGTGCTCTTTCCCGACAGGCAGGAGGTCACTTCAACCGATATCAAGTATTCGTTCGAGCGCGCAGCGGACCCAAAGCTGGCGGGGGCGCAATCTCCCAATGCCCTGCCCGCTGGAGTTTACTTCGACGATATTGTGGGCGTCAAAGATAAACTGGCTGGTAAGGCTGCGACCATCTCGGGCGTGCAGGCCCCTGATCCCTATACCCTGGTGATTACGATTGACGCGCCGAAAGCATACTTCCTCTCAAAGCTGGCTTCCGGTCCCGATTTCGTGGTGGAGAAGTCTAACGTGGAATCGAGCGCGGATTGGACCGAGCACCCCAAAGGCACAGGGCCTTTTACCCTGGAAAAATGGACCCACAGGTCCGAAATCGTGCTTGCCGCTAATAGCAACTATTATGGTGGGCGGCCAAAGATTGATAGCGTGAACGTTTGGATGGGCGCGAACGCGCTCAACGCGCAGCAGCAATACGAAGCGGGCGGGCTGGACGTCGCAGGCGTCTCCACCGCCGACCTGGCGCGCGTTTCCGACCGCAACAATCCGATGTCGCAGGAATTGCAGTCGGTAGACGATCTGTCGGTGACGTACCTGGGCTTCAACCTCCGCCAGAAGCCCTTTGACGATCCGATGGTGCGCGAAGCGCTATCGAAGGTGATCGACAGGCAGCAAATTGCGCGCGCTTTCTTTCGAGCCCGTGTGCAGCAGGCCTCGGGCTTCGTGCCGCCTGTCATCGCGGGCTACTCGCCACCAGGCTCCGAAGATGCCTACGATGTGACGCAGGCCCGCCAATTGATCTCTGATTCGACCTACAAATCGGTGCAGAATCTGCCGAAATTGAGCATATACACCAGCGGAGACGCCCTCGGCCCGGTGCTGCGCGACGTCTTCAGCCAGACCCTGGGGCTGGACGTCGACGTACACGACCTCGACTGGAATGATTACCAGGATGGCCTTGATAAAGGGAGTTACCCGATGTTCACGCTGACCTGGGATGCCGCCTACCCCGATCCGGGGGCGATACTGGGCAGCCTCTTCCGCTCAGACTCTCCTGACAATAGGACAGGGTATAAGAACGCTGACATCGATACGGCGCTCGATTCTGCAGTTTCAGAGACCGACGCTAGCAAGCGCATGGCGACTTATGGGGAGATCGAGCAGCGCGTTTTGCAAGACTATCCGGCTGTGCCCCTTTATCACCCCGTCAGTTATACCCTGGTTAAGCCTTACGTGAAAGGACTGAAAGTGACCCCACTCGGCATTCTGAGCCTCAAGAACGTGAGCATCTCGGGGCACTAGCTACGTGGGCAGCCTCGATCCATTGCGTCCTCGCTTCCCATGGAGCGCGCAGCCCAGCGATGAGAGTCCTGAGATTGTGCCTCTCACACCGGACGACGTTCGCGACTTGCGACTTCCCTGGCTGAGCCGCTTCAGCACCGACACGCTGACGGCGCACCTTATGGCTAATCCGGGCAAGGCGCTCTGGGTACCCAGGACCGGCGAATATATTATCGCTGAGCGCTGGCGGCGGCGTGATGATATATGCAATATCGTGGAAGTGACCGCGCGCAAAGGCAAGGCCGCGCTGGTACGCGAAGTGGTTGGGCGGCTGCGTACAGCCGGCTGCCGCCTGGCGCTCCTCTCTGATGAAGCCTGGAACGACCAGCCCCGCCTTTATGCCGATCTCGGGTTCGCGCTGATCGAGAAAATCGTATTCTTCCAACGAGACCTCAAGCCCGACCCTCAACCCCCTCTCGCCACGCACACGCTGCCCACCCTCGATTACCGGGTCGCGGAGCAGAGCGACCTCGAAGTGCTGATCTACCTGGACCACAATTCGTTCCCCTGGCTCTGGTGGAACAGCCCCGAAGACATGTCAGCCTACATGCTGATGAACGGCGTGTCGGTCTATATAGCGCTTGCCGAAGACGAGCCTGTGGGCTACGCCTCGTTCACAATGTATAATGGCTGGGCGCACCTGGACCGCCTCGCGGTAATCTCTACCAATCAGAGGCGTAAGTACGGCGCTGCCCAATTGGTCCACGCAATGCAGTCGATGTCCTTGCTGGGTGCCACCCACGTGGGCCTCTCGACGCAGGAAAACAACCTGCAATCGCACCATCTCTATAAAGGCTTCGGATTCAAGCAGACCAGAACTCGATGGGTATCTACGGACTGAGAATTGGGGAAAGTGGTTAGCGACGCTAACCACTACCACTAACCACTACCACTGGAAAGGATGCTTATGAAAGTATTGATGTTGTCGTGGGAATATACGCCGCATATTGTGGGCGGGCTGGGCAAGCACGTGGTCGAGATCGTGCCTCCACTCATCGAGGATGGGGTGGAGATTCACCTTGTCGTGCCCAACCTGGGCGGGGGGGTGTTCAACGAGCCTCTCCTTTTGCCCGACGGCTCGCCGGCTACTAACGGGAGCCAGGTCTACCGTGTGGAGGCTTCGGGGATAGAGGGTGATTTCTTCACAAACACCTGGCACGACAACATCCTGGTGGGCGAATTTTGCAAGCATCTGATCAAGCAGGAAGGCGGCTTCGACCTGATCCACGACCACGACTGGCTGAGTGGCTTTGCCGCTATCTCCGCGAAGCACGACTTCCATCTTCCTCTCGTCGCCACTATCCACGCCACCGAGATGGGCCGTAACCGCGGCAACCTCTACGGCGAGATGCAGCGGTCTATCCACCAGGCGGAATGGTGGCTCACGTTCGAGGCCTGGCGCATTATCACCTGCAGCCAGTATATGGCCTGGGAGGTAGAGACCTACTTCGGCGCGCCGCGAGGCAAGATCGATGTTATACCGAATGGCGTAGACCCGCGGCGCTTCGACGAATTGAGGGGCAAAGATCTTTCACAGTTCCGCTTGGGCTTCGCCCAGCCCGACGAGCCGATTGTCTATTATGTAGGCAGGATGGTGCCCGAAAAAGGGCTGTCAGTGCTGATCGACGCGGTCCCCCTTGTGCTGCGCGAATGGCCGGGTGTGAAGTTCGTGCTGGCGGGTGGCGGGGGTTACGCCAATGATCTAAAGGCGCAGGCCAACCAGTTGGGTGTGGCCTCCAGCGTCATCTTCCCTGGACGTATTCCCGACGAAGTGCGCGACCGGCCTCTTCATGGTAGCCGACTGCGCCGTATTCCCCAGCCTGTACGAGCCCTTCGGCATTGTAGCCCTCGAAGCGATGGCAGCGGGCACCCCTGTGGTGGTGAGCGACGTGGGCGGTCTCTCCGAAGTCGTAGATATGCACGAAACGGGCATCAAGGTCCGCCCGAACGACCCCCAGTCCCTCGCGTGGGGGATATTGCACACGCTACAAAATCCCCAATGGTCGGCCCAAAGAGTGCAAAACGCCCAACGCGTGGCGCGAGAGGAATATAATTGGCATCGCATAGCCAAAATGACTGTGAACACCTACGAACGGGTAGTAGCAGAGGCGAAGGCCAGCGATTGGGCATACAAGGAATGATGAATGCGGAATACGAATTACGAATTCACCGCAGAGGCGCAGAGGGCGCAGAGTTACGCAGAGATTTTATTGTTTCATTTTGGAAAACCTTAAATAAACCTCTGCGTAACTCTGCGCCCTCTGCGCCTCTGCGGTGAAATACCGTAAATCCGCAATCCGCAATTGAAAGGAGCTTGGGGATGTTGCTTTCGGATAAGAGAATACTTGCAGAATTGGAGAGGGAGAACATCGTTATCGAGCCGTTCGAGCCGCGCCAGCTTGGGCACTAACTCCTATGATGTGCGCCTTGGGCCATACTATTTCATCCCCAACCATAATATGGTCACCGTGAACTTCACCGACGAAGACGACGCCAAGAGTTCTGGCTGGGCCCATATTACGCCGAAGACGGATGATCAGCATACGCCCCGGCGACACGATCCTGGCCCATACCGAGGAAGTGGTCGGCGGCACCAACGGCTTCACCACCTCGATGCGGGCGCGCTCCAGCATCGGGCGCTCCTGCCTGTCGGTGTGCAAATGCGCCGGTGTGGGCGACGTGGGCTACATCTCGAGCTGGACGATGGAGATCACCAACCACAGCCACGCGATGGTGAAACTGCCGGTGGGCCTGCGCGTGGCCCAGATCCTCTTCTACGAGGTGGGCGAGACGCTGAAAGAGTATCAGGGCAAGTATGGCTCCTGGAAGGACTGGACGCCGAAGGACATGCTGCCCAAGCTCTACCGCGATTAGGACCTGCCACAGGTGGGCACAGGCCGGGTAACTCGACGCAACGGGTTCGAGACACTGGCCAGATAGGGTAAAACGTAAAACGTGACGAGGGGCTAAGGGGCTAGCTCCTTGTC
>CAWINE010000007.1:0-95947 GCA_963837315.1 uncultured Chloroflexia bacterium | reverse complement strand
AGCCGTCAGTACGTGTAGATCTGCAGCTCCGTCGCGAACCGGTCGGCGATCTCGATGCACGAGTTGAGATCCGGATGCCGGACGATCACCATGCCGTCGGAGATCAACGTCATCAACCAGTCACGACGAGGCGCGCCGATGGGGAGGAGTCGATCGCGGAGATCCATTCGCCGTAGTCCCCGAGGAGATTGGAAAGTCCTTCGATGCGCGCGATGTGCCCCTGCCCCTGCGCCCGCTTGAAGATCGACGCCGCGTTGTAGCGGCGTTCGATCGGCTCGGAGAGGTGCCCGTACAGAGGACCGCCTCCGCCCATTGCTGAAACAGGTCCACGTCGTTCGCGCGTTGATGATGTTCACCGTCCGCGCACCCGCCGGGCGCGCGCCGATCTCTCCGAAGACCACCTCACCGGCGGCGGTGAGGAACCATTCCATGTGCGTGAAGCCGTCGCGAAATCCGAGCGCCCGCAGGACGTCGCAGCCCATGGAGCGACCATTCGCGAGATTCGGCGCGTCGATGTCGCGCATGACGACGGTGACAGGGCTGATCCATTCGAGCTGGCGCGCGATGCAGCGGTCGCGGCCGATAGCCACAGACGTTGCTCGAACAGCACCTCGCCGTTCGAGCAGATGGTGTCGTACGTGTACTCGGAGCCGTCGATGAACTCCTCGACGCTGACCTCTGCGACACCTCGCAGCAGGGGAATGACGCGCTCCAGGTCGTCGCCGCCGTCGACGCGGAACGTGCTTGCGGATCCGGCGCCCGCGATCGGTTTGACGATGATCGGATAGCCGATGCGTTCCACCGCCTCGCGAATGCCGGCAGCCGTCGACGAGCGGTAATGGTGTGGCGTGCGGATCCCCGCCGCGTCGAGGACCTGCTTCATCGTCTCCCGTCTGAAGGGGATGGTCTGCTCAACGCTCATCCCCGGAATGCCGAGGCGTTCGCGGATGCGAGCGGCGAGCACCATCGTCGGTTCCCACAGCGAACGCGACGGCGTCGATGCCTGGCGTCCCGCGGCGCGTTGCGCGACCTCGTGCAGGATCGCGTCTTCGTGCGCGAACGACCGGGATCTGCCAGTAGTCCGCGAGGTGGTCGCGCGCCATCTCCGGCAGCGCCGTGACGGGTTGGTCGCCCGCACCGATGACGCGTGCCCCCGGCGCGAGCGAGCCCGCGGGTGAAGAAGGGCATCTCGGCGGGGTAGCCGGGGAGAGATCATCAGCACCGTCGCGGTCACGACATCCTCTCTCCGAGCTCGACGCGTGCAACCTCGACCACGCGGCGCAACCCCCGCTTCGACCACCGCCGTGTCGGGATGGCGCAGCACGACGTGCCCTTCGCCTTCGTATGTCCCTGTCGAGGACTGCCCCGGGCGCGGGATGACGGCCTCGACGACGATGTCGCCGAGCTCGCGCTGGAGAGTGTCGAGCCCGTGCACGGCGAGCACCGTGCCGCTTCCCTGGCCGCGCAGGTATGCCGCGCCGACGGAGTAGCGGCGTTCCGGTGGCTCGAATGTGCCGAAGATCTCGAAGCCGCGCCCACGCCGCGTACATGTCGACGCCGTGCGCGTAGGAGAGCAGCGACGTGAACTGGGCCCCCGGCGGTCGCGCGGCGACCTCGCTGATCGCGATGTCGTCGCCGGCGCGACGGAACCACTCCATGTGCGTCAGCCCCGTGCGCAAACCGAGTGCCCCGAAGCCCCGCGCACACCCTCGCGACGGATGACGTCGTACTCCGGCGTCGCGATATCGCGCGGGGAGCAGCACAGCCCACTGGATCCAGGGGTTCTCGAGCACCTCGAGCGGCGTCGGCAGGTATCGCGAGATTGAGTGCCACACAGCCTCACCGTCGATGAGCACGCTGTCAAAGCTGTGCTCGGCACCGACCACCATCTGCTCGAGGAGCACCGGGACCCGGTCGCTCGGCGGATCGGCACCGAGCCACTCGCTCAGGTGCGACTTACCATCGATGCGAAACGTCGAGCGTGCCCCGGCGCCGGCAGGTGGTTTCGCGACAAGGGGATAGCCGAGCTCGGCTGCAGCGGCTCGCGCCTCGGCGGCGTTGCGCGCGAGGCGGTCACGCGGCGCACGTACGCGCGGCGCTTCGAATACCGGCGCCGCATCGAGCGTGTTCCGCGCAAGTTCGTGTGACCTCGAGTGCCCATGCCGGCGATCCCGAGGCGCTGCAACTCGCCGAGCGGTACCTGCAACTGCTCGAGCATGCCGATGATCCGGTCGACGCCCCCGAGGTGGTGTGAGAGGACGCGCGTCGCATCGGCGATCTGCTGCGGGTCGGTGCCGTCCTTCACCCGGTAATGGCCGGCGAGTGCGGCGCGGAGGTCGTCGCCAAGCCGGTCCTCGGGGTCCTGGCTGATCAGGCCGAGCCGTACCTCGCCGAGCGACGCGGCGGCCGCGATGAAGCGCACGGTCGCGGGCAGGAGGAACGGGGCAACGAAGACGGCATTCCGCATCTGATGCCGCGAGTGTAGGCAGCCGGGCCTCAAGACCGTCGGCCGCGGCGGTTAGGATTCCGCGTGAACATCATCTTTATCGAGCCGGCGTTTCCACCGAACCAGCGCGAGTTCGTTCGGGGGCTGGCAGCCGCGGGTGCCAACGTCATCGGTACTGGCGAGCGTCCGGTCGACTTCCTCGACCAGGAGTTCCGGGACTGGATGTTCCACTACCAGCAGATCCCCAACGTCACGGACATCGACGCCCTGGTGGAGGCCGTGCGCTTCGCGCAGAGCAGAGTGTGGGGCGATGCGCTTGGAGCTGACGATCGAGGCGCACACGATGGCTGCGGCCCACGCGCGTGAGGCGTGTGGCATTCCCGGCACGTCGGTTCGCACCGCGTATCTCTGCCGCGACAAGCCGTCGATGAAGGAGGCGCTGCGCGAGGCCGGTATCGCCACGGCACAGTCGACCGGAGCGAGTTCATCCGAAGAGGTGCGCGCGTTTGCGGCGCAGGTCGGGTACCCGCTCATCCTCAAACCGCGCGCCGCCGCCGGAGCATCGGGCACGAGCCGCGTAGACTCCGATGCAGAGCTCGACCGCGCGCTCGCGTCGCTCGGCGCGTCGGGCGCCCAGGACGTGGCGGTGGAGGAGTTCGTCGAGGGCCACGAAGGCTTTTACGACACGATCAGCATCGACGGGCATCCCGCGTACGACTTCATCTCGCACTACTACCCGAACGTCCTGGAAGCGATGCGCGAACGCTGGATCAGCCCGCAGTTCATCTCGACCAATCAGGTCGACACCAATGCAGACTACGAACAGGTCCGCGAGCTCGGGCTGCGCGCCATCGACGCGCTCGGCATCGGCACGTCTGCGACGCACATGGAGTGGTTCTACGGCCCCAAAGGACTGCGCTTCAGCGAGATCGGCTGCCGCCCTCCCGGCGTTCGCGCGTGGGATCTCTACGCTGCAGGCAACGACATCGACATCTACCGCGAGTGGGCGAACACGATCGTCCATCACACAGTCGATCGGCCGCTGTCGCGCCGTCTGTCAGCAGGATCGTCGCGCTCCGGCCGGATCGCGACGGAACCATCACGCACTACGAGGGGCTCGAGGAGGTGCAACGCCAGTTCGGGCAGTGGATCCTGGACACGCACCTGCCGAGCAACACGGCAACGCAACCGGTCGAGGCCGGGTACATGGCAAACGCCTGGATTCGCATGGCACATCCGGACTTCGACACCGTGCATCACATGCTCAACGTCGTCGGCGAGACGGTCCACGTGCGCGCCTCGTGAGGCGTGTGACGCTGCTCGGTCCCATCGGCGACGCGGTTGACCTGGCGGCGGAGATCGAGGCGTTCGGGGTTGACGGACCGGTCGCCCTGATCACCGCAGGCTGGGAGGAGGGAGAGCGCAACGACGCGGAGATCGATCGCCGTCTCGGCGGCGGAACGCGCAACCTGGGGCTGTACGGACGCCGGCTCGACGTGCTCAGCAGTGATTCCGAGTACGCAGAGGCGGAGCGCCTGTTGCGAACGCAACTCGACGACTTGCGCGAGCAATACCAGCGCCGGCTGCGTGCCGCGCTCGACGGTGTCGACGTGCTGCGCACGCGCTTCGCGGACACTCCGGGGGTGCCGGCGAGCAACTCGGTGCCGCGATTGCGGCGGTGCGAACACTTGACGAGGAACACGCCGCGGCGATCGGGGCGGCGTACGACCGCTTCTACGCCGCGCATCCACCGCACGATCGAGCCGTGATCAGCGGTCACCGCGAGGAGGTGGCGTCGATCGTGGGGGAGTGCGCCGCGATCGCGATTGCCGGCGGCCACGTCGGCGTGCTGAACGATTGCCTGCACCTCTGCAACCTGGCCGCCCTCATCGAAACGCAGCCGCTCCTTGCGTGGTCGTCGGGCTGCATGGCGATCTCGGAGCGGATCGTCGTCATCGACGACGACGATCCCGCGTCGCGACCCGCGGAGCTGTACGACATCGGCATCGGTGTCGCGCGCGGCCTTGTCGCGCTCCCACTGTCGAACCGGTTGCACGGCCATGACGCCGATGACCGCGCGCTGCTCGCGGCGCGATTCGCGCCAAGCGTGTGCGTCGTTCTCGATGCGGGCGACCGTCTCGAGTTGAGCTCCGGACTGCCCGCGAACCTCAGCGCCGTGCGGGTCGTCGCCCCGACGGCCGCCTGGTTCGGGGGACGGAGGCAGCCTGAGCGTGAGCCCGGCCCCCTCGCAGCGGCAGCACGCCCTCGCCCGGTTGCGCAGCGAGGGCGCCTCACCCGAGGCGATCGACCAGCTCCTGCGCGAGCACTCGATCCCGCTCGTCGAGGGTTCGACGTGCACGTTTCTCTGGCGCGGTGAGGCTGACTGGGTCGGCGTGGAGCACCGCGTCATGGGGGTGCCCATCCCGCTGCCGTTGCGGCGGATGAAGGGCACCGACCTGTGGCATGCGAGCATCGAGCTGCCGCGCGGCGCTCGGATCCAGTACAGGATCCTCGTCCGCCGCGGCGAGCACGCCGAGAGCATGAACGACCCGCTGAATCAGCACGTCGTTTCAGACGCGATCGGGTCGCAGTCGGTGCTCGAAGCCGACGGTTACTCGCGACCCGACTGGACATACCCCGACCCGGCTGCCGTCCCGGGCGAGCTCATCGACCTGCGCATCACGAGCAAGGCGCTCCGTCGCGAGGCGCACGTCACGGTGTATGTCCCGGCCCGGATGCGGCGCGACCGGCGCATGCCACTGCTCGTCGTGCACGACGGCGGTGATTTCCTCAATCACTCCTCGATGGGAACGGTGCTCGACAACCTCATGCACCGGAGGCTCATCGCCGACTGTCTCGCCGTCTTCACGCATCCCGGCGACCGCCTTCGAGAATATGCCGCGAGTCTCGCCCACAGCCGCTTTCTCACGAGCGAGCTCGTTCCGCAGCTCGAGGGGACGTTTCAGTTGCGCGGCGCACCGTGTGGCCGCGTGCTGATGGGAGCGAGCTTCGGCGGCGTCGCATCGCTTGCCGCCGCCGTGCGTGCGCCGGGATTCTATGGGGGACTGCTCCTCAAGTCACCGTCGCTGCGTTTCACGGGTGAGCCCGGCGAGCACAGCTATGGTCCGGTGTTCGAGCCCGTCGTCCGGTTCGTCAACAAGGTTCGCGAGCGGCCACCGAAGGTCACCGAGCGCACCTTCATGACGTACGGCGTCTTCGAACCGCTCGCGGAGCCGGATCGCGCCATGGTCGGCGTTCTGCAGCAGATGACCGACACCTTGAAGGTCGTGGAGGGCCTCGACGGTCACAACTGGATCAACTGGCGTGATCGTCTGCTCGACGGTCTCGGATGGCTCTTCCCAGGGGAAGCGCGCCTCATCTATCCGTGAGGTCGGCACGACGCTGCCCGGGCCGACGCCTGGTGATGCCGATGCGCGAGACTTCCCGGCCATGAAGCGGCGAGAGCGCTGGTATTCCGGGCGAGTTGGGTTCGACGTCACCGTGGCGCGCTGGGGCCACTTCGGACAGCCTGTCATCGTGTTCCCGACGGCCGGCGGTGACGCCGAGGAGATCGAGCGTATGTGGCTCGTCGATGCGGTGGGGGAGTACCTCGAGGCCGGGCGGGTGAAGGTTTACTCGTGCGACAGCGTGTCGGGAGCGGCGATGCTGCGCGGTGACGGCAACCCACGCTACCGGGCCGCGATGCTTCGCGGATTCCTCGAGTTCGTGCGATACGAGCTGATCCCGATGATCCGCCTGGACTGCGACAGCCCCGACATCACGGTGATGACCGCGGGCGCATCCATCGGCGCGTTCAACGCGGTGGCGCTCATGTGCCACTACCCCGACGTGGTGACGAACGCGGTCGGCATGAGCGGGACGTATGACATCTCGCGATTCGTCGGTGACGATGCGGGAGACGATCTGTACTTCGCGACGCCGTCGTACTTTCTTCCTGGCCTGAACGGCGAGCACCTCGCGCTGCTGCGCAGCCGTCAAGCGATTCTCGCGTCAGGCGAAGGCCAGAGGCATTCATGCTCGCCAGGCCAATCCCTAACCCAAGCAAAGCAAAGAGTGCGATACCTATGTGTACGGCTTTCGTTCTTATAGTTCTCATGATCAAACTCCTTTGTGCATTCTCCCCTTTTGTGCTACAAAGTATTCCGTCCCCTTCGTGAAAGGGCGACCCGGAGCTAATGCCTGGCCGGCGTCTGGCATGAAGGGAAGAAGGTGTTAGCCACTATCTTCGATGTCTGCCCCCTAGTGGCATTGTTATTGGGGCGGAAGTATGGCCGGTTGGCAGGTGGTATGCAAGGCTCTCCTGCCCCTCCGCATGCATAGCCTGCCATTATGGAGCGGCTTACCAGACGGTAGGTGTAAGTGTAGTAGGTACTGCCCACTGCCACGTCCTCGAACTGCTGGCCTGTGGGTGTGTCCGAGTACCCTGCCGCATTCGAGTCTATCTTGCTAATCTGTCCCCTGGTGGCGTTGTTGTTGGGGCGGAAGTATGGCAGGTTGCCAGGGGTACGCAAGGCTCACCCGCACCACCGCATGGATAGCCACCGATGTATCCCCGAGATGCAAGCCTCCCGATGACCTCGAAGAAGGTAGAGCCGACAGGCACGTCCTGGAACATCTGCGTGGTCTGAGGATCGATGAAGCCTGCAGCGTTGGAGATGATCTTGGATAGCTGGCCTCTTGTCACATCGTTGTTGGGCCTGAATGTACCGTCAGGATAGCCGTTGATGATGCCACGGCAGGCCAGACACCTGATATATGAGTAGAAGGTGAGCCTATAGGCACATCTGTGAACTGTATAGAGCAGGAGGTGGGGCTCGGTAGAGGGACAACTGTCGTGAGTAGGTGTGCTGGTAGGTGGTGTGCCGGTGACAGTGGGCGTGGGTGAACTCGGACAAGGGTTGTACCGCTCTACCAGCGTCTGGCTATGCGTAACCTCCTACAGCCCACACATCGCTTGGCCGAACTGCTGCTACCCCATTAAGGTGGTTGCCTGTCCCAAATCCGGGCTCGGGCTGGGCACTACGCTCCAGACGGTGCCGTTCCAATGCTCGGTCAGCGTTTGAAGCAGAGAGCCGCTGCTCTCGTAATCACCCACAGCCCACATATCGTTGGCTGACACTGCTGCTACCCCGTTTAGGAAGTTGCTCGATCTGACCCTGGGTTGGGGCTGGGCACGACGCTCCACACGGTGCCGTTCCAATGCTCGGTCAGCGTGTGGTCTATCGTATAGTTCCCACTGCCCACACATCGTTGCTTGAAACTGCTACTACCCCATCAGGTGGCTGCCGTTGACCCTCGACTTGGGGCTGTACGATGTTCCAGCGCTGCCATTCCAGTGCTCTGTCAGCGTGTGGTCCACAGAGTCGCCTGTTATGTAATCACCCACAGCCCACACATCATTGGCCGATACGGCGGTTACTCCTTTGAGGCAGTTGTATGTACCTGGACTTGGGCCGGTGACCATGCTCCATGCGCTGCCATTCCAATGCTCTGTCAGCGTTTGGCTCGTAGAGCCGGTAGAGCATTGTAGTAAGAACCCACAGCCCACACATCATTGGTTGATAGCTCCGCTACCCCGTCAGGTTGATCCGTTGTTGCCTGTGGGGCTAGGGCTGGGCACGACACTCCAAACGGTGCCATTCCAATGCTCTGTTAGCGTGTGGAAAGAGCCGAAGTCAATGTACTCGCCCACAGCCCACACATCGTTGACCGACACCGCCGCTACTCCATGCAAGTTGTTGCCGTCTGACCCTGGCTAGGGCTCGGCACTATGCTCCAGGCGATGCCATTCCAATGCTCTATCAGCGTTTGGAACGGCATCGCACCGTTCCAGTAATATCCCACAGCCCACACGTCGTTGGCCGATACTACGTCTACCCCGTTCAGGGCGTTGTCGATTAGCCCGGGGTTATGGCTGGGCACGTACTCGAACTGAAGGCTGCATGGTGCGGCGGTGACTGTTGCGGTGAGTGTGGGTGTGGCAGTGGGTGAGGTAGTAGCTGTGACAGCTACAAGCGTGTTAGTGGTAGTGGCTGCAGGTGTATTGGTGGCTGTGGGCGTGTTGGTTGGTGGCGTGCCTGTGACTGTAGGTGTGGCGGTGGTTGGCCCAGCGCCGCATATATTCAACAGCACCGATACATCCCCGGTGTCGATGTCAGAGTTGGCGGTTGCCAGATCGGGGCTGCCGTCGCGGTTGAAATCACCTACTACTACTGAGGATGGGTATGAGCCCACCGGGAAGTTAGTGGCAGAGCCAAAGCTGCCACCCAATAGCACCGATACAGTGTTGGAGAGTTCGTTGGCAACGGCAAGATCGGGACTGCCATCCCTGTTGAAGTCGCCCACTGCTACTGACCAGGGACCTGTGCCCACCCCGAAGTTAGTAGCAGCGCCGAACCCTCCACTGCCATTGCCAAGCAGCACCGATACATTGTTGGAGTTGTAATTGGCTACAACCAGATCGAGATGGCCGTCTCGGTTGAAATCACCCACTGCCACTGAGGAGGGAGCTGTTCCCACCCCGAAGTTAGTAGCACTACCGAAGCCTCCGGTACCGTTGCCCAACAGCACCGATACGTTGTCGTTGCCGCTGTTGGCCGTTACCAGATCGGGGTTGCCGTCGTGGTTGAAGTCACCCACGGCTAGTGACTGGGGGCCTGTTCCCACCGGGAAGTTAGTGGCATCACCAAACCCTCCACTGCCGTCACCCAGCAGTACCGATACGTTGTTGTTGCTAAAGTTGGCAACAGCAAGGTCGGGTTTGCCGTCCCTATTGAAGTCACCCACTTCTACTGAGCCTGGACCTATTCCTACGGGGAAGTATGTGGGGCTAGCAAAGCCTCCGGTGCCATTGCCCAGCAGCACCGCCACATTGCCGGAGCTGGCAACAGCGAGATCGGGGTTGCCGTCCCTGTTGAAATCACTCACTGCCAACGAGCTGGGCGATAACCCCAACGGGAAGTTAGTGGCAGCGCCGAAGCCCCCATTGCCGTCACCAAGCAGCACCGAGACATCGCCGGAGCCGGGATTGCCCGTTACCAGATCGGGATTGCCATCCCTGTTGAAGTCGCCCACTGCTGCTGTGCCTGGGCTTAACCCCGCCGCGAAGTTAGTAGGGCTACCGAAGCCGGGCGAAGCGCAAGAGATATTGCATAAGTTCAACAGCACCGACACGTTATTGGAGTTCCAGTTGGCAACAGCAAGATCGGGACTGCTGTCCCTGTTGAAGTCAACGACTACCACAAGAACAGGGTTTGAGCCTACCCCGAAGTTAGTGGCAGCGCCGAAGCCACCATTGCCATTGCCCAACAGCACCGATACGTTGTCGTTGCCCCAGATGGCAACAGCAAGATCGGGATTGCCGTCACGGTTGAAGTCGCCCACTGCTACTGAGGTGGGCTCCAGGAACGCCGGGAAGTTAGTGGCACTGCCGAAGCCGCCACTGCCGTTACCAAGCAGTACCGACACGTTGTTGGAGCCATAGTTGGCAACAGCCAGATCGGGGCTGCCGTCCCTGTTGAAATCGCCCACCGCCACTGATTCGGGCTGTGTGCCCACTCCAAAGTTAGTAGCAGAGCCAAAGCCTCCACTACCCTTACCCAACAGCACTGATACGTTGTCGTCCACACCGTTGGCAACAGCCAGGTCAGGATTGCCGTCTCGGTTGAAGTCGCTCACTGCCACTGAGATGGGCTGTGTTCCCACCGGGAAGTTAGTAGCCGAACCGAAGCCACCACTGCCATTACCCAACAGCACAGATACGTTGTCGTTGCCGCTGTTGGCCGTTACCAGATCGGGGCTACCATCACGGTTGAAGTCGCTCACAGCTACTGAGATGGGGTTTGATCCTACCGAGAAGTTAGTGGGAGTACCGAAGCCTCCACTACCGTCGCCCAACAGCACCGACACGTTGTTGGAGGTCTCGTTGGCAACAGCCAGGTCAGGATTGCCGTCCCGGTTGAAGTTGCCCACTGCCACTGAGATGGGCTGGATTCCCACCGGGAAGTTAGTGGGAGTACCGAAGCCTCCACTACCGTTACCCAGCAGCACCGATATGGTGTCCGAGTAATAGCTGGATAGCAGCGAGATCGGGATTACCGTCCCTGTTGAAATCGCCCCCCGCTACTGACTGGGGGCCCGGTCTCGTTCCGAAGTTAGTGGCAGGGCCGAAGACGGGCGAGGGGCAGGAAGAGGCAAAGGGGCTCTGAGGTATGGCAACAGCCGGCACTACCGCTCCAGCGGCGCTGCTCAAGCCAACTCGGACGAATGTGCCTGCAACCAGGAGCGCCAGCAACGCGATTGTCGCACACGCTATATAGGAATACCGTATGCCGCGTCTAGACCGCCGGGTGGCCACACCACCTGAGAGAAATGTCGAGCCCATGAGATTACTCCTCCTATATATAGTTCGATTTACGCACTGCCCCTTGAGGCGCTTACCGAGCTGCTGCTAGCTAGGTATTCCTCTTGCTTCAGTCCTCGGTCGACTGACGCGTGGCCGGTGTTCAGTCGAGTGTTAGCCACTATCTTCGATGTCTAGCCTCTGGTAACATTGCCCTTCAACGGGAACTGGAAAGGTTCACATAACCGACCAGAAGTGGGACTGGCTTGGTTAATGCGGACACTCAGTGCACGCGACGGTATATCTGCCTAACTGTCGCTATCAGGAAGAGCGGCTCTAGGCATTTATGCCTACCTGTTCGGAGCTAGGGTGGGGCTACAGTGATGAATAGATGTGCGGTTCTGCAGACCCTACGATTGGCCCGAGACTCTAGCGGCGCTTTGTGGAAGGATCACAAACAGCAAGCCCAATAGACCAGGATCGATAACGACCTGGCCGCAAGGTGGATTGGAATGATCTGAGAGCGAGGAGATCAGTTACTATCTGCAGACTTTACACTGGAGGTGGTACTGCAGTAGCCCTGAAGAACTACGATTGTGAGATTATATCCTACTTATCCTCACTTGTCAATACTTATATATAAGTGTCTAGAAGAGACGCAAAGTAGCCAGATGTTTTGGTGATGCTGGCAAACTCTACTAGCCAAACTCCGCCCGTGGGGTCGTAGAGAGAGGCGGCAGCAACTTTCAGTCCCAAACGGGGATGTGATGCTCCTGTGTCAGATGTCAGGGAGTACATACTCCGCCACAGCTACCGGGTAGCCAAGCCACTACCTCGTATATATTCAATAGCCACAAACTCTGATATGCCTTCTTAGCTGTCGATGCGAAGCAATAATCAATGCGCAGGGCTGTAGTATAATTGGTGTTGAACGGAGGCGTCTTATGCCCTCACAGAATAACCTACCCCAGCAACTATCCAGCTTTATTGGGAGGCAGCCCGAGATAGCTGAGGTACTACGTTTGCTTGCGGACGCCCGCCTCGTGACCCTTACCGGCTCCGGTGGCTCCGGTAAGACCCGCCTCGCTATACAGGTCGCCTCTCGCCTCCTCGATGTCTATCCGGACGGTGTATGGTTCGTTGATCTCGCCCCACTGACCTTACCTGAACTCGTGCCGCAGACTGTAGCTTCCACCCTCGGACTGCAGGAGAGACCCGATCAGACAGTGGAAGCCACCCTATGTGACTATCTACGCGACCGGCAGCCCCTTATTCTGCTCGATAATTGTGAGCATCTCGTGGCGGCGTGTGCCTCACTTGCCGACACTTTGCTTCGTGCCTGTCCGCGCCTCATTATCGTGGCTACCAGCAGGCAGCCGCTTGACGTGTCGGGGGAGTGCACGTGGCGTATTCCTTCGCTCGCCATGCCCACACCCAATGAGCCTCATTCGCCACAGAGCCTGGAGCAGTACGAAGCCACGCAGTTATTCATCGAGCGGGCCCGTGCTCGGCGTCCCTCGTACCAGGTGACATCTGAGAACTCGCAGGCGATAGCGCAATTGTGCCGTCTGCTCGATGGTATGCCGCTGGCGATAGAGCTGGCTGCGGCCCGTACAAACGTATTGCAGGTTCAGCAAATACTCGGCATGATCAGCGAGCGTTTCCGCCTGCTCATTTCGGGCAGCGAAAGCGCCCCACGCAGGCAGCAGACCCTGTCGGCCACGATGGATTGGAGCTATAACCTGCTTTCAGACCTGGAGCGGGCAGTATATCGTGATATATCGGTGTTCGCAGGCGGCTTCTCTCTGGATGCGGTGCGGGGAGTTTGCGACGGCGAGATTGACGCATATGAAGTGATAGAAGTGCTCTCCCAACTGATAGATAAATCGCTGGTGACGGCGGAGCACGACCGCGAAGGAAGGACCGAGACTGCCAGGTACGGCATGCTCGAAACCGTCCGGCAGTATGCCTGGGATAAACTGATGGCGTCCGGCGAGATGCCTGCCCTGAGGGAGCGGCATTGCGCCTGGTACTTGCAACTGGCCGCGCGTGCCGACGCACAACTTCTTGGGCCGGACGTGCGCACATGGCTGGACCTCCTGGACCAGGAGCATGATAACCTGCGCTCGGCCCTTTGCTGGGTGCAGGAGAGTGAGCAACCGGAGGTCCAAGTACGTTTGTGTGCGGCGTTACGGAGGTTCTGGACCGTGCGCGGTTACTGGAGCGAGGCCCGTGCACAGTTGGCGGACGCACTCTCTCGATCGCAAGACCTGGAGCCCACAGCATCTACCACTATTATCCTCATCGGCTCCGGGCAACTGGCCCTGTCACAAGGCGACTCTATCTCAGCGCGTTCTTTCTACAACGAGAGCCTGGTTGTCAGCAACCGGCTCGGTAACAGGAGGGACATAGCGTATTCTTTCAACGGACTGGGATACGTTGCCGGCGCAGACGCTGACCTGGAGTTACAGCGCTCCATGCACGAACAAGCTCTCGCGATCTTTGAAGAGATTGGGGACAGGCGAGCTATTGCCACGACACTCCGGGCGTTGGGCGACGTAGTGTACCATCGAGAAAAGGCCAAGTTGTCGGTACCCTTTTACAAACGCAGCCTGGAGATATATCGCGAGGTGGGTGATAAACAGGGTATCGCGTTGTGTCTCAACGACCTGACGGAGATCGCTCTGCGTCACGGCGATTATGAGCGTGCGCGCGAATTGCTGGATGAGGGCGTGGCGCTATGGCGGGAACTGGATGACTCCCATGGTGCGGCCATGGCGCTGAGTAGTTATGGCCAGATAGAAATGAGCTTAGGGCATTCTGCTGCGGCCCGATCTCTATTCCTGGAGAGTCTGGAACTTACTCGGAAGTTGGGGCAGAAGTATGACACGGCTGCAACGCTACTGGATCTCGGTCATTTGACGAGACACGAGGGTGACTATGTTGCTGCCCGTGCTCTGTTTGAGGAATGTCTGAAGATATCCCGAGAAATCAATAAGAAACAGAGTATAGCAGGTGCACTTTGTAACCTGGGTTACCTGGCAAGCTCTGATGATGACTTTGATAAGGCTATTGGACTATTCCGGGATGCCTTACAACTAGCACACGAAATAGAAAACAGGTGGTTGATTGCCTGGTGCTTGATAGGGATCGCAGGTGTGATCGCAACCAGGCCGCAATCGGGCCCGGAGCAACTTGAATGGGGCGCACGGCTGCTCGGCTCAGCCAGGACGTGGTATATCACTGCCGCGGACCATGTGTGGCCGGTCGATGCTGAGGACGACAAAAGCAGCGAGACTGGATTGCGCGCTCGCCTTACCCCTGCATTGTATCAGCACGCTTTTGCTCAAGGTCAGGCGCTCACACTGGACGAGGCTGTCAGGCTGGCATCGCAGGAGGCTCTCAAACCTGTACAGCCGGTTGGTATGCCTGTTATGCGATCGGCGCATAGACCAGCACATCCGGATGAGTTGACGGAGCGGGAGGTCGCGGTGCTGCGCCTCATCGCGGAAGGGCTAAGTGACGGTCAGGCAGCCGAGAGACTATATCTGAGCAAGCGCACCGTGCAGGCTCACTTGCGCTCCATCTACAGCAAGCTGGGGGTGACCAATCGAGGCGCAGCCATTCGATATGCCTTTCAAAGCAAGCTGGTCTGATAAATAGGCTGTAACGCAGACGAACTTTGGCTCTACGACAGAGGCTTGCGATAGTAGGTAACCTGGTTCACAACTCGGAAGCCCATGCTCTCGCAAAGAGCGAGGCAACCACCGGGGTCCTGACCGTCCAGCACCAGGCCGGCCTCGGTCATCCCTTTGTCGCGGTACATTTCCAGGGTTCGAGCCAGCAAAGCTCGGGCGATGCCGCGCCTGCGCCAGCCCTCGCGCACCGCCATTTCGCTAACGTAGCCCCTCGCCCGGTTGTAGGTCTTGTTTTCCTCTTCCATGACGTAGTTGAGAATCGATCCCACGATCTGCTCGCCGTCCCATGCTACCTGCCACAACTGCGGCTGGAAGAAGGGGCCTTCCAGATAGGACCGGTAATCGTCATCAGTCAACACAGGCATGCCCCATGCGTCAACGAAGCCCTCAATATTTGCGTCCCAGACTGCCCGGTACTGCGCCGACTGGACCGGACGTACGTCGATGCCCACTGGGAGGGGCGCCTCCAGGATATTTTCCAGGTCCGGGCGTAGCATGCGAGACATGCGTCGTACCGGTTCGTACTCGGCGTTCTGCAAGATAGTTGCCCGCGCCGGCACCGTGTTGTTGGCTGCGGCTTCAAACATACGCCGGTTCGTCGTGTTGTGGCTCGAAGCGATCTCGCGCAAGCGGCGCTCGGCAAGCTGAAGCGCGGTAGCCTCTATGCCCTTGTCACGCCATTCGGGGCGGGTAAAGGTGTTGTGGTAATAGGTGCGAACGCCTTTGAGGTCGTCCCACCAGTCGGTCAGGATGTAGGCGACAGCCTGCCCGTCGATTTCGGCAAATTGGAGATCACGTTCGGTTTCCATGTTCGGGATGCCGGTATAGACGCGTTCCATTTCATCAGCGGAGAGTGCATACTCCACGCCGTCTGCCGCACTGCTTGCGTTGTAAACGGCGGCTATGGCAGCAAAATCGGCGCGATCGTGGAGCGGCCGAAAGACGAGACCCTGGATCGCCAGCGGATCCGGCGAGCCGGGAAGGGCAGTTACATCTGAGTTGGTCATGTTGGGATCCTTTCTGGCTAACGGTGCGACAAACCTCATTGACCAGGTAGTCGGTAAGGAGAAGTCAATGGGGAGAGTGTAGCAGCCAGGCGGCGTCACGGCATCGGCAAGACTACCTATTTTGTTCGCGAGGCGTCCTTATTCGCGAGGTGAGACTTGCTCTCGCCGGCCCATGGCGGCAAGGCCCGCTTCATACAACTTGATTAGCCTGCGCGCGAGACAAGCCAGGCCCTATATGCACAAAATATCCCGGTAATCGGCGGCTTGTTCGAGGACACGGCGAAAGCAACTCTGCCGGCCGGAGAAGCTATCCCCATCATGGGCGTGTGGAGTGTCACTGTGTCTAAAGTCGTTCGGTACCTGCCAGCCGGGAGGACAGGGATCACAGCAACCCTTGCTCGATGGCATAGCGCGTGGCGGCGCTACGGTTAGCCACGTCCAGCTTGGAGTAGATCGCACGGACATGAGCCTGTACTGTGCGCTTGCTCAAGACCAGGCGGTCGGCGATCTGGCCGTCGCTGAGCGAGGCAGCCAACAGCCTCAGTACCTCTGCTTCACGCGCAGTGAGGTCATCTTGCTGTTTGCCGGCTAGTTTAGGTGATCGGGAGGTAGTCTTGTCTGTTGGGGGCATTTCTACTGGCCGCGCTGTGGATTGCGCCGCTGCGAGTGCAGCCTGATCGTCCTGGTCCAGAGCATAGGCCACTGCTTGCTCAAGCGTCATGGCCTGCCCTTGCTCCCGCGCCAGCGCGAATGCTTCATCGCCTAATTGGTCGCGAGCAGCGGCAATATCACGTTCGCATACCTTTTGATTGAGTGGATCCAATACCGCACCTACGCTCGCCAGGATCGCTTCCGCCGCTCCAAGCAGCCTGGCTCCTCGCTCAACCCCGTCTTCCCTGGTGTGCTCTCCGCTCACCATTTCTCTCTCGGCTTCCATGCTCGCCGCGCTCGCGACTACCAGCCCGCTCATGTAAATCAAGGCTGTGGCCATACCCAACTTGTCGCCGTCCTGGCGGAATAGGGCCAGGCTCTGCTCAAGCAGGGAGCGGGCGGTGGCGTAATCCCCTTGCCGATAAGTCGACAATCCCAGGTTATTGAGCGCTGAGGCGATGCCTTCCCTTCCGCCAAACTCACGCGCCAGAACGAGGCTCTCCTCAAAATAGAGACGGGCAGTGGCGTAGTCCCCCTGCACATAGTCCATTTGTCCAAAATAGCCGAGGATGCTGGCAATGTCCGCCTTGTCACCAAACTCACGCGCCAGAGCCAAACTCTCCTCAATTCGTGAGCGGGCGGCGATAAAGTCCCCTTGCGCATAATCCACCAACCCCCGCTCGCATAGCAAAAGGGCAATGAGTGACTTGTGCTCAAGCTCACGCGTCAGAGCCAGGCTCTCCTCAATTCGTGAGCGGGCGGTGGTGTAGTCCCCCTGCTGCCATGCCATAGTGCCAAGGCGGCCCAGCGTAAAGGCGATGCCTTCTTTGTCTTCCAGCTCCCGACCCAGCGCAAGGCTCTCCTCAAACAGCGAGCGGGCCGCGCTGTAGTCCCCGTTCCACCAGGTCAGATCCCCAAGATTGCTAAGGGAGCCGGCGATACCTTCTTTGTCTTCCAACTCTCGCCTTATGGTCAGGCTCTGCTCAAGCAGCGAGCGGCCCGCGCTGTAGTCCCACTGCGAACCAGTAAGCCGCCCAAGGAAGCTGAGAGACAAGGCGATTCCCTTCTTATCGCCAAGCTCCCGCTGCAGGGCCAGACCCTCCTCTCCCTGAGAGAGGGCCACCGTGAAATGCGCTTGTTGAGAGGCCAGAATAGCTGCTCCATAAAGAGCCCTGGCCCTATATTGCCGCGCAGGGGGCTGCGCCCCAAGTGCCGCTACCTGCATGGCCACGGCAGCGTCCAGTTCTAGCAATCCCGCCAGTTGCTCGCTCGCTTCGCCCAGATAGTCGCGCATGCGCCAGAAGCGCCAGATCGCCCCGGCTATGCGCAGCCCAACCTGGACTGCTTCCACTTGCTCTTCCAAACTCCCGATTCGCTCTCTTGCCCAGCGCAGAGCGGCACGGATGTTCTCATGCTCGGCCTCCAGCCGGTCCAGCCACTTTGCCTGCCGTCCACGCGTTAGCTCCGGCTCCGCTTGCTCTGCCAACCCCATGATGTAGAGCGCGTGTCGTCGCTCCAGTTCAACCTCTTCCTCGCTGCTGTGCAGCTTCTCACGAGCATACTCGTGGATCGTCTCCAGCATCAGGAAGCGCGGCTCCCCGGCCAAGCCTTCGCGCCTGTAGACCAGGCTCTTGTCCAACAGCGATCCGAGGACATTCAACACATCTACATTACTACAGGTCGCCCGCAGACCGCCGCCGCCGCCTCCAGCGTGCAGCCGCCCGCAAATATCGCCACCCGCCCGAACAATCGCCGTTCCGGCGGAGCTCAGTAGCTCATAGCTCCATTCGATAGTCTGGCGGATCGTCTGCTGCCGTGCCGGTAGGTCAACAGCACCTCCGGTCAGCAGTTGCAAGCGGCTGTCAAGCCGCGCCAGTAAGCCCTGAGGGCTGAGCAGCTTCAGCCACGCCGCCGCCAGCTCCAGCGCCAGCGGCAACCCGTCCAGCCGCACGCAGATCTCCGCCACCAGTGGCGCGTTTTCATCGGTAACCGTAAAATTCTTCTGCACCTCCGCCGCCCGCTCGACAAAAAGCCGCGCCGACTTCGTACTGGTTTAACAGCGCGACGGTCAACCTGCCTGCTTGTGGCACCTCCAGTGGCGGCACCACGAACTCATGTTCGCCGCGCAATCTAAGGCGCTCTCTGCTGGTCACAAGTATTTCAGGCGCCCGGTCGCCACCAGTAACTCGGCCACCAACGGAGCGGCCGAGGTCAAGTGCTCGAAGTTATCCAGGAGCAACAGTATCTGCTTCTCGCGCAGGTAGCTCTTCAGGCTATCAAGTAGCGACTGGCCAGGTGCGTTGCGCACGCCCAGCGTCTTGGCTATCTGCACCAACACCAGTGCGGGATCGGTCAGCGGTGCCAGATCGACAAAATAAACGCCGACATCGAACTCATCGCGCAGGTTGGCGGCCACCTCTAGCGCCAAACGGGTCTTACCGCTGCCACCTGCCCCCGTCAGCGTCACAAGCCGCGTCGTCGCACGCCACAGTAGCCCTCGCACCTGCTCTAACTCACGCTCACGGCCCCACGAAGCTGTTCGTAGCGGCGGGCAAGTTGAAGCCCGGCCCAGCGTCGCGTGCTACAACGACCGGTGTGAGGGAGCTAGCGGATGCGGCGAGAACAGGCGATAGCCTGGAGGTGGCTGCTCGGCGCGCGGCAGCTTCGAATTCGCTATGTTGCTTCCCGGAGAGGTTGAGGGCGGCGGTAAGCAGTTGGATAGTATCGTGATGGGGGGGTAGTGTGGCACCGCGTTCGAGGTCGCCCACGGCACGGGAGCTAAGCCCGGCGTATCCGGCCAACTGCTCCTGGGTCAGCCCTGCCGCCCGGCGATGGGTGCGTAGCAGGTAGCCAAACGGTTGAGGGTGAGGCGTGTTCATAGAATCCTGCGACTATCAACTGGAGATTAGGACGATCCTGACTCGCAATTCAGCAGGCTATTATTATAGCAGATCGTAAAGCGGAAAGTGCGTAGGTGTGACTTGCAACAGAAGTTCGGCTCTCCGCTTGATTAGCCGGCGCGCTAGCTAGCCAGGCCCTATATGCACAAATATCCAGGTAATCGGCGGCTTCTTCGAGGACACGGCGAAAGTAGCTCTGCCAGCCGGAGAAGCCGTCCTCATCAATGGTTTGTGGAGTGTCATTGTGCCCGATGTCGTTCGGGTACCTGTCAGCCGATGGGATAAAGATCACGGTAACCGGTGTTCGATGGCATAGCGTGTGGCGGCGCTACGGTTAGCCACGTCCAGCTTGGAGTAAATCGCACGGACATGAGCCTGCACTGTGCGCTTGCTCAAGACCAGGCGGTCGGCGATCTGGCCGTCGCTGAGCGAGGTAGCTAGCAGCCTCAGTACCTCTGCTTCGCGCGCAGTGAGGTCATCTTGCCGGTTGCCGGCTAGTTTAGGTGATCGGGAAATAGTCTTGTCCGTTGGAGGCATTTCTACTGGCCGCGCTGTGGATTGCGCCGCTGCGAGTGTAGCTTGCTCGTTCTGTTCCAGGGCGTACGCGATAGCCTGCTCCATGCTCATAGCTCGCCCTTCGGCCCATGCCTTTTGCCACAAGTTTGGATCGGATTGCGTACGTGCAGAGTCCATTATCTGCTTTTCTTCGGAGTCTTCGGGGAGTGGTGGATAGCTGCTGCTTTCAGACAAGGCCATAAATGCTCCCCATAGTCGTGCTGCGCGCTCGATCATCTGTTCAGATGCCGCGCACCAGGCAATTCCCCATAGGACATCATTGATAGATCCTTTGTCTTTTAGCTCTACGAACACCAGGAGAGCTTCCTTGAGCAACAATAGTGCGCCCGCATAATCGCCCTCCTCAAGGGCTAGTAGTCCCAGGAGGGACGTCGTCTTGGTGATCTCCCTCCTATCTCCTAATTCCTGCCTAATAGCCTTACTCTCTTCGTAATGGTTTCGAGCCAGGGCGTAATTACCCTCATGGCGAGCCAAATCGGCCAAAGTGACGTGTGTAAGTGCGATAGACGCCTTGTTTCCTAGTTGCTGGCTCAACTCTAGGCTCTCCTGGTAAGAGTGTGACGGGCTGTTACGTAATCTCCCTTTTCCGCAGCGACAAAGGCCAGATTGTGCAGCGAGCTAGCAATCCCTAAGATGTCACCCAGCTCCCTCCTGATGGCAAGGCTCTTTTCAAAGAGCGGCTTTCCGGCCTCACGGTCGTAAGCAATAATGATCAATCCCAGGTTATTCAGGCTAAGGGCGACATTGTTCTTGTCGCCCAGGGCTTCATATATTGCCAGGCTCTCCTCCAACGGAGAGCGAGCCGATGGCAGGTCGCCAAGTTCCCATGCCAGGTAACCTGCACCATTGAGGGCCTTGGCTCGTACGGGCTGGGGAACCGGGGCAATAGTAGGGACGACATTCGCAGTGTCTGCAGCCCGCACCGACAAGAGCGAAGCCAGTTGCTCGCGCCCTTCGTCATAGTAGCCTCGTCTCGACCAGAACCGCCATACAGCGCCTGCCAGTCGCAAGCCGGTTTCGAAGTTTGCACTTTGCCTGGCCCAGAGTAGTGCTGCTCGTATATTATCGTGCTCGTCCTCCAGCCTATCTAGCCACTCAACCTGTTTAGGCCCTTGCAACTCGGGTTCGGCTTGCTCGGCCAGCGACATGAAATAGAGCGCGTGATGCCTCTGCAGGGTGTCTGCTTCCCCACTCTCCTCCAGCTTCTCCCTGGCATACTCGTGTATCGTCTCCAGCATCCAAAATCGCGGCTCTCCATCCAGACCTTCTCTCGGCTGCAACAGACTCTTTGAGACGAGTGACTCCACCCCTTCAAGCACGTCCAACTGTAGCTGTCCGTCATAGTTGGACACCGCCTCCAGCGCCTCCAGCGTCCGCCCTCCCTGGAAGACTGCCATTCTGCGGAACAGCCTTTGCTCGTCCTCTCCTAGGAGGGCATAGCTCCACTCAATAGCGCCACGCAAGGTCCTATGGCGTGCGGGTAGGTCTCTCGCTCCTCTGGTCGGCAGTTTGAGGCGACTACCCAGATGCTTGCGCATCTGCCTCGCTGAAAAGACGTTGGCCCACGCGGCGGCAAGCTCGATGCCTAAGGGTAGGCCATCTAGTCCAACACAGATAGCAGCCACGTCTCCAGCGTTCTCGTGTGTCAGCTCAAAGTCGGGCAGCACCTCCTGTGCTCGCTCCACGAAAAGGGCCACCGCCGGGTTGGTGGACAAAGCCTCCAGGTTGAGCGTGCCTGCCAGAGTGGGCAGTTCAAGAGGGGGCACATGGAAGCGCCGCTCACCACGCACGTGCAATGCTTCCCGGCTGGTGACCAGTACCTTGAGCCAGGGGCTTTTCGCCAGCAACCCCACCACATGAAGGGCAGCATCCAGCACCTGCTCGAAATTGTCCAACACTAGCAGCATCCGCTTGTCCTGTACGTACTGCAACAACAATGCTTCGAGCGACTGCCTCTGCCCACCCGTCTGATCAATGTCGAGCGTTGTGGCTATGGAAGGCATTACGAGGGCAGGGTCGCTGATCCGGGCCAACTCTACCATGAGAGACTCCGTCCTCGAATTGCTCCGCCACATCCGGACGGGCTGCCACTTCCATGCTGAGGCGGGTTTTGCCTATCCCCGGCGGACCTACCAGGGTGAGGAGGCGTACGTTTCGCTGTGCCAGCAAGTCGCGGATTGCTACCTCTTCCCGCTCACGTCCTATGAAGGATGAGCGGAATAGATAGATTGCTCTGCCTCAGGTGGGCGGCCCGCAAGGGTGCTTGCGCTTTCTGTTGCGTCTGCGTGGGGATAGGAGAATGGCTGGCAGCTGATGCATTCGAGGGTTGAGTGCGTCCTTTCGCTCCGGTGCGGGCGAAGGTGACGAAAGCCTGACGCTCGTCAGCGGGCAAACCGAAGAACTCCGCGAAGAGAAGTGCTATCTGCCTGGACGGCAGGCGCTCACCAGCCTCTATCTTGCGCAGGGTACTGGCCGAGCATGATGTCCGCGCGGCAAGCTCCTCCTGGCTGATGCCTATCTCTCGGCGATGCCGCTTCAGCCAGTCGCCAATGTCTTCGTAAACAGGGCCGCTCATAGGAGATGTTACCTCTGGTCGGTGATATCTCACGTTGCATACACCACAGCTTCTATCTCCAAAGTTTATCACATTTTGTGTCAATTTTTGTGTCGCATATTTTGGGACGATCTGACCCATAATCATAAGGCCCAACAACCTTTTTCGTTGAGGAAGTCAAATGCCTAATATACCCAACAGCCCCCATAACCATAACCATAACCATTCCAGACGTTCAGACCTGTTCGTGGTGCGAATATGGCGTGACGACACGGGTGGCACGCCCGATAGCACCGAGGGAGAGGATAGAGAGGACAGAGAGGACAGAGATGACGAGGGAACCCAGCGGCGATGGCAGTGGCAGGGGAGGATACAAAGGGCTGTGAGCGGCGAAGAGCATCACTTCCGAGGCTGGCCCTCCTTGCTGGAAATATTAGAGGCAATGCTCTCTGACACCCGGCGCGTGTCCGGAAGGGGCGGCATCACTAGGATGAGAGATGCCGACCATGCCAACCCCGACATTGACGATAGCGCCAACTTCTCAGGAATAGGCGAATAAAAGGACGTATGTAAATGTTCAGAACCCCGGTCACCTCCACGGTCCTGCAGAACCGTACCTCCGTTCATCACGGTAGCTTCAACACGGTAGCTCCGCCGTAGCTCCGAACAAGTAGGCATTTATGCCTAGAGTCGCTCTTCCCGATAGCGATAGTTAGGCAGATATACCGTCGCGGGCACTGAGTGCCGGCATTACACTCAACCAATAACCCCGCTAGAAACCTGGAGACAAGCCTATGTAGCAAGTTCTGAGATCGACATTTATCCGTTAGAACCATTTGCACTAACATGAGGGGGGATTCAATTGAAGAATATTCGTTATCGTTGGATTTCGGTGGCCGCCATACTGCTACTGGCAGTGACCACGTTCAGTGTCCGTTTTGGCTATGCCCAGGGCGACAGCCACACTTTCCCGGAAACGGGCAAAACGGTCAAGGGGAGTTTCCTGGCATACTGGACCAATCACGGTGGGTTGGCACAGCAGGGGTATCCTGTCTCTGACGAAGTACAACAGGTATCGGCTACCGACGGTAAGACATATACGGTGCAGTACTTCGAGAGAGCTGTGTTTGAGGAGCACCCCGAGTTCGCGGGCACTTCTAACGAAGTACTCTTGAGCTTGCTGGGCGTGTTCCGGTACAGCCAGAAATATCCTAACGGCGCGCCTGCGCAATCGGCCAACAATGAGGCCAACTCCCAGCTATTCACTGCCACCAATCACAGAGTGGGCGGCAAGTTCCTCGACTACTGGACCAGTCACGGTGGGCTGGCCCAGCAGGGGTATCCTGTCTCCGAAGAGTTCATGGAGGTAAGTGACCTGGATAGCAAGACGTACAAGGTGCAGTACTTCGAGAGAGCTGTGTTTGAGGAGCACCCCGAGTTCGCGGGCACTCCCAACGAAGTGCTGCTCTCGCAGCTAGGCACTTTCGCCTGGCAGGCCAAGCAGGTACCACCTACAGCCACTGCCGCGCCCATCCCGCCAACCTCGACGCCAGCGCCTGTGCTTCCTACAAACACCCCGGTACCGGCGCAGCCTACCAATACGCCTGTGCCACAGGGCCCTTGCTCGGATGTACCGGCATCGACCGCCAATATTATCATCGCACCCAGCAATTGCGCTAAGGGGGGTACAACGTTCAGCTTTATCGCCCGAGGCTTCAGGCCCGGCGAAAAGGCAGGCGTATACTTCACCGGCCCCGACCAGCACGTCTACGGCGCACCATTCCAGGTAGATGTGGATGGTAATGGCGTAACTGACGCGGTGGGTTTACGCACCGATGCCAGCTTCCCGGTCGGTATCTGGGCTATCAGCTTTGAAGGCACCACCTCGCATCACAAGGAAATCGGCTACTTCAAAATAATCCCATGAGGATTATCCTAGAAGCTGGAATAACAAATAGGTCGCCTATGAGCGACCTATTTGTTATGGTTGGATCATAAGATGTCAGGGAAGTTGGGACGATCGGTGCCTTCGCAGGGTGCGCGTTTGTGCACCGGGCAACACCGGCTATAGCAATATGGCCTACGACCATCAGGAGTTGGATGGCTCACTCCGGGCGTGGAAAAGTCTCATATATGAATTGAGGCGAAACTAGCGAGAGTAAAACGTCGGAAAAGTCGCCCTGCTCCGGCAGAATTGCCTAATTTTGGCGGGCAGGGCAAGGGCCGGAGGCGAACGTCGTTAGGTAAAAGTGCCGATGCGAATGCTTGGGACCGGTGCTATATTCCAATATATGAGGGATATAGCGGCAGAGGCCTTGTAACTCCTGCCGCCAGGTAAGCCGAAACGTAAGCACGCTCAGAAAACGTCACTCTTTCTTTTCACACAGTGTCTATGCACGGTGCTACCTGAGCATTCTATTCCGGCCAAATGAAAAGAGGTTATTGGAATGAACGAGCAAGATGACCAAACTTTGCAACAGCGTATCGCGCGCCTGGAGGCCACGGTTGCCGAGCTGCAGCGTGCGATAAATCGGGCAGGGAGTGACGCACGACAACCTGAGCAGCTGGCTACGAACGCACCTGCTCAGCTTTTCTGCTGGAAATGCCGGGGTGGTAACCCACCGGACGCCGTCAGATGTATCTGGTGTGGCACGCCTCTTTATGCTCCCGCTTCGATGCCACCTCAGCAGGTCCGTCCGGTCTCGGCATCGATCTCCATCCCGCCGCCACCATCGATGATGTCTACCGGTCCCCAGACTCGGTCGAGTCCCCAAACTCCCCTGAATGCCCCAATATCCCCGTCTTCGGATGAGCGGGTACGTAAAGTGCCTGCTTCTCTTAGACCGGGCGAGACTTCAGTGCCATCGACAGTGGCAAGTTCGGGCAATGCACATGTGCAAAGAGACGGCAGCGACGGGGCTCCGGCGATTACACCTGCAAGCGCAAACAGCTACGCCCCACATCCTGTCTCTTTCCCTTCGTTCCAATTCAACTTTGACGTTCTGAAACGCAGCGAGTTTTGGATCAACAAAGCCGGTATCGCCCTCCTGCTGCTGGGCCTTGCGTTCTTCTTCAAATACTCTCTGGATCAGGGCTGGTTGGGCGCAGTGCTCATACCGCCGGTACGCGTCGCGTTTGGCCTTCTTCTCGGTTCGGCCCTGCTGGTTTTCGGCCTTCGTATGCACAGCGGCAGGCGCTACTACAGCCAGGTCCTGCTGGGCGGCAGCGTTGCAGCGTTCTATATAACCGGCTTTGCTTCGTATGAGTTGTTCGATCTGGCTCCCTATTGGCTAGCTTTCGGGTTTATGGTAGGTGTGACGCTGCTGGCGTTTGTGCTTGCCCTGGGCCAGAACGAATCAATACTCTCCCTCATCGGCACCGCCAGTGCGCTGGCTACACCCTTTGTACTGACCACCCAATCACACGACGTGAGTGGACTGGTAGCTTATACGTGCGTCGTGCTGGTGGGCACTGGTGCGATTTACCTGTTTCGTGGCTGGCGCTCTCTCCTGTGGACCGCCTACATCGGTGGGTGGTCTGTGCTGGGGGTAGCCTATATAAGCGCAATCGGGTTTAATTTGAACACGAGCCTCTCGGACCGGTGGGTTCTGCAGGCGGGCACCGTGTGCGCCCTGCTCGTATTCTGGGCGGTGCCTCTCGCACGCGAAATAATGTGGACGTCGAATGCGGACCGGTGGCCTTATCCCACTTACCCTGCTCTCTTTCAGAGTGAGATGGGCGGTGTTGTCAATGCCCACGTCTATTCTCTCGCCATCTCGGCATCGTTGATCGCTTTCTCCTTCACAAATCTATTCTGGGATATACCGAGCGAAGCACGCGGCCTGATCGCCATCGGAGGCGCTGCTGTTTACGGATTGGTCGCCTGGGGCCTTCGCAAGCTGCACAAGAACCTGGCTTATATGCAGATGCTGCTGGCGCTCCTCTTCCTGACTGTAGGGTTCGCTCTGCTCTTGCATGGTCAGGTGCTATTGCTCACGCTGGCTCTCGAAGCAACCGTATTGCACGCAGTCTCCAAAAGGGTATCCAATCCCGGTATTTCAATCTCGGGGCATATCGTCTCACTGATTGCGGTTCTCCTGCTTGCCGGCCAAATGTCCACGAACCCTGTCGCGATTACAGAGATAGTCACAGTGCAGGCTCTGATTCAACTGGCTGTTATTGCTCTGCTGTTGTTAGCGTCTACCCAGGTGTTTTCTGTGGAAGTTGCGCCCGTCTACAGGCTGATCGCGCACGGGGCCATGGTTGGCTGGCTATGGCGTGAGCTTTCCCCTCTACCAAACGGTGATGGCTACGTGCTTATCGCCTGGAGCCTCTATGCGCTGACCTTGCTCGCACTTTCCGGCGGCCTTGTGGAGCGGCTTACAAATATCGCGCCGCGTGCGCGGCAGGTAGCTCGCATGCTCACAGACCAGACGACACCTTTCGTTGCTCATTTCTTATTCGGGGCCGTCGGCCTCTGGTTCGCCCGCCGAATTGAGCTTGGCAATTATGGGGCGACACCCGTCCTGAACCCGATGGCTTTAGCGGACCTTACAGTCATTATTCTCGCGTTCGGAGCGTCCTTTGTGGCTCACCCGAAAGAGGCCCAGCTTGCCTACCAAGTGGCTGTCCATTTGGCTGTCCTGGGTTGGCTGGGGCGGGAGCTTGCATTATTGCCCCAGCCTCTGGCGTCCATAATGCTCTCGTGGGCTGCTTACGCGACGCTATTGCGCTATGTGGCGCTCCGCCGAGCAGTTGGCGGCCTTGGGGGACCCACCCCAGATGGGCCCCATACCGCGCCAATCCCGCCTGAGCTCGATGGTCACATCGATAACCTCCCATGCCGTGTTCGGCGCAGCCGCGCTCTTCATCTCATTGCAACTGCTGGTCCCCCACCCCGGCGCGATACCGGTATTCAACGCGATTGGGCTGATGGAGCTGGCTGTCATTGGGCTTGCGTTTGTGGTTACTTTCAGCTTTGCGACTCAGCAAGAAGCGCTCGTGTACAGGCTGCTGATCCATGTAGCGTTCCTGGCATGGTTATGGCGTGAGCTATCTGCGCTCGATAATGGGAACGGATATGTGACGGTGGCCTGGGGCCTTTATGCGATCGCGCTCCTCGTCACGGGGGTCCGCCTCGACAGGAACAGACTGCTCATGTACACGGGGATAGCCACTCTGTTTCTGGTGGTTGCAAAGCTCTTCCTGGTGGACCTGGCGCTGGTGGATACAATCTGGAGGATCCTGCTGTTCCTGGGCTTTGGTGGGTTATTCCTGGTGATCAGCTACTATTTGCAGAACCTGATGCGCCGCCCTCCTGCTGCCGAAGTTGTTTCGTCGCCTCAAGAATAAGCAGCCATGCTATTTGCAGATTAAGACACGAACAGAGTAGGAGCAGTCTGTCTGATTGTTCCTACTTCGTTTGCTTCTATCGTTGCCTGCCGGTGGCATCGCTTTCTACTCGAAGCGTAGCGCCTCGGCCACGGGCACCCTACCGGCCTGACGGGCAGGCAGATAGGTCATCGTCAGGGCGGTGTAAAGAGCAGAATTACCTTGCGTAAAACAGGCAGCGCTTTCTTGCGTAGCACCTAGCGCAAATGAGGTGTGCACTTAGCCATAACCATACACTCCTGTCCGCGCCCATATCACCACAATTCCGATAACGACCACGCCCGCAGTGCCTGAGCAGAAGAGCTTCGCCCGACCACGGGAATACTTGCGTTCAGACACGAATGAGCATCATTCAATTCTGACTATAGCGAACGTTGCTGAACAAACCATTAATGGGTAGAGCTGACCGGCGCATGCCTGTGTGAAATAGACCTCCGCATGCCTTACTACTCGTACTAAATGCAGCGGATAGACCTCAGCCCGAGCGAATCTTTGGCGGAGTTCCTGTGGCCGTCGGTCTAATATGCCGTCTCGCTGGTCCACCAAGCTGATCCACAATAGGGTACAGGAATGGCTGACAAGCCCTATACAAAATCAATCTTATCTTGTTATAATTTGTGCAAAGGCATAAGAGCGTGCCGGGTCCTCATGCCTGCCCCTTCAGCACGCCCGCGTTTGCTGCGCGCTTCGCAAGTGCTATCTCAAACTGCTGCAGGCTCATGCATACCTTTCGAGTGGCATTTTTAAGCTTATTGCAAGAATTGGTCTATACAATTTTGTTGCAATCCTACAAACTGTCGTTATCTGTATAGTCCGAAGCTTGGGTTTCAACTATACACTTGCTGGTCCTGACGTTGACCATTGGCACGTGTTTAGCGTACGAGCCCAGGGCAAGTTGGCTGCAGAAATGAATCCAAGGCAGGCTAATGAATATGAAGCCGAGAGCTATTGAAGAACAAAAGGATGCGGTTATCCAGCGCCGGTTGGAGCTTGTAACTCCTCCAAGGGTCAGGTCTACCTTGCCGCGGCCCAGACAGATACCGGCCCCCGGTCAGAAACGTCTGGTTCGATATTGCCTTCATGCTCGTCATGCTAGCCCTGGGAATCTCTTCCTTCATCGGCGATCTCGCCACCAGAGACACGAGCCGCTCCGGACAAGTCGGCGTGCTCGCGTTCTACTCTTTCGTCCTCCTGTTGAATATAGTCGACGGACTTATGCACGCTCGCGGCTTACTCTGGTATTTCGATGAGCATCTGTGGAGAGGTCGGAGACCCCTTCCCACTCTCAATATCGTAGCCGATGTAGCGTTCGCCACTGGCGTGTTTCTGCTGTATACACACAGCGATCAGCTTCTGCTGGTGCTGGTGCTTGCACTCGCAAGCACCAGACTGATCGAACAGTTGACGGGAAGGCTCACTTTTCTCATTGTGATCACCGCCGCTCTGGCGGGCACGTTGACCGATCTCGGGCACTTCCTCGCGGCTGGGAATGGCACGCCCGCGCTCGTGGAACAGGTCGAAGTTTTAGGCGTAGTTGTTTGCTTTCTGATCCTGAGTTATGCCGTCTGGATGAGAGGGCGAGCGCAGGAGGCACGAGTTTCCAGTGTGCTTGAAGAAGCCCGCGCCCGGGCCGAGCACGATGCGGACGTTCTGTCGGCACAGGTGCTGAGCCTCGATTTGCTGCAGAACGGAATCAAGGCTATCAATTCGGCTATTGAGCTTGACGAGCTGTTGAAGATGATAGTCAACAACGCCGTACGGGTACTGAAAGCTGAGCAAAGCACCATCGGCCTTGTCGACGAGCTTACCGGCGACCTTGTCATCCGTAGCGCAACGGGCATAGACAGCTCGGAGCTCAAAGGTGGCCGCTTCCTGCCTGGCATTGGCGTAGCCGGTTGGGTGGTGCAGCATGGGCAGCCTGCGCTGATCCAGGACGTGCTCGTCGATCCTCGCTACATCAGCCTCGATACCGGTGGGTTGGCCGGGCGAAGCACTCGTAGCATGCTCTGCACCCCTCTCGTAATCGAGCAGAAGGTCATTGGTGTTCTGTGTGTCACCTATTCACTCCCCAACTCTCTGAGCGAAGAAGATCAGCGATTGATAACGAGCTTTGCGGAACAGGCTGCGTTGGCTGTATACAAGAGCCAGCTGTTGGCCGAGCGTACTCGCCAGCGCAACGAGCTCAGACGGCGTGAGGAGCTGATCAGCAGTCTCAACCTGGTCACCAGAAGCGTACTCAGCAGCCTGGATTTGCCGCAAGTGCTTGACACAATCACCTCGCGTATGGTCGAGCTATTTAGCTTTGACCACGCCCTTATCTACCTGCATGACAAGAATACCGGCGAATTGAAGCTCTCCGCATTACGCAGCAAAGGCCCATATCCGAGCAAGTTGGAGCCGCGCATAAGCCAGGCGGTGAACCGGTGGTGGGATCAAAAGCTTCAGTCTCGTGTGGGTCACTGGCAATCGGGGGACATGTCGTTGCTCTGTTTGCGTCTGATCAACAATAGCGACGGCCTCGGGTACATCCTTCTGGCTCGGGACGAAGCTCGACCTTACGAAGAGGAAGAACACGAAGCGATCCGGAAATTGGCCGACGCTGCTACAATCGCTATCGTCAAGGCCCAACTTTTCGGCCAGGTCAGGGCGCAGCAGGAACAGAGTGCGGCTCTTTACCGGCTGATGCGCCGCATTAACGAAGCGTCCGATCGCAGAGAGCTTGCCCAGGTGGTGTGCAGCGAGCTGAAGCAAATAACAGGCGCAAAATCGGCAGCTCTGCTGATGGAAGACAGTGAGCAGGCACAGATTACTGTCTGGGCTGTAGAGGGGGATTGGACGACCAGAGAAAGATCAAGGGTGTCGTTGCCGGCGCGTGGCGATCCATTCATCAGCAGCACTCTCACCGCCCTTAGTAAGAAAGAGCCGGTCGATTTGCTGCTAATACCAAACGCTCCTAAGCAATTCAGAGAGGCGTTCGATTGCTCCAAATGCGTCACCATCCCGCTCTCCGGCGCGGGCCGCATCTACGGCCTCTTCATAATCGAGCCTGACGCTGATCTTGCCAGTACCCTGGAAGCTAAAGAAATGGTTCGTCTCGCCATTTCGCGGATCGTAAGTGCAATGGAAAGGGCCGAGTTGTTTGAAGGAAGAATAAGGTCAATGCGCCAATCCAATATGCTTTATAGCATAGCCACTCGCGTACAGGCCTCCCTGGAAGTGACATCGGTCATAGAAATGACTTTGCAGGGCGCGTTGAAAGCGCTGCCGATCCGCTCTTGTGAGTTGTACCTCCTCGAAGAGAACGGCAAGCGTCTCCGACGACGTGGTAAGGCGGTCGCGCCAGACATCGATGAAACCACTGCCCTGTGTCCACAGGAAACCGTTTCGCTGGCCACCGATCCCATGTTGTTCGAAGTGCTTCACTCCCCTGGCCTTATGATAGCGGACTTCGAAAACCCACCTGCGCAGGAACAAGGAGAGGCAGCGACTGAGGCACAAGTATACCCACAAGGCCAGGTTGGTCGCGGAGGTGTAGCTGAACATGCTGGAGATTGCACCGCACCCGTTGTGCTCGCTCGTCTGATGAGCAGCGAGAAGCCATTAGGTGTGGTGCGCTTCACTACCAGCCTGCCCCCTGAAGAATTCGTACTAGCTTATACAACCTTCTGCAAGATGTTGCTTACGTACGCCAGCGGCGCCCTTGAGCGCAGCCAGCTCTACTCAGATCTGGTTGACAGTAAGCGCGAGATCGAAACCGTCGTACTCTCTATGAGCGATGGTGTAATAGTTACGGATGCGGCCCTCAACGTGGTTATCAGCAACGAACTGGCCGATCGTTTGCTTGGTGTACCTGCACGCCGGGGGAACAGAAACAATCACCAATCGCCGGTAGACCTTGCTGACAAAGTCGATCTCCTGGAAATGATGCGGGATTGCGTCGTCAACTCTAAACCTGCAAGCACAGAGCTCGAGCTGACACTTGACGGAGAGTTGCGCAATTACGAGGCAAGCGTCTATCCAATCCCAGGCACGGACATAGGGGCGGTATTCGGCGCTGTGCTGACGTTGCGCGATGTCACTGTGGCGCATGCAAACGAAAAGGCCAAATCGGACTTCCTATCCATGATCTCCCACGAGTTGCGTACCCCACTGAACTCCATCTACGGCTTCCTCGATATCACTCTGTCGGGCAGGACCGGCCCCCTTACCGAATTACAGACCGATTTTCTTGGACACCGCCAAACAGGAGGCAATAGTGTTGAGGCGGCTCATCAGCGACCTGATAGATTATTCCAGGCTCGAGAGCCGTACGCTCGGCATGGAGATGGAGCCGCTGAACTTCTCCCTTGCAGTGGGCAGGGCAATTCGAAGCGCCTCGGCCAGGCTGGAGGCGGACCAGTTGAGTATCACTGTCGGCGATGTGCCCGGAAACTTGGTGGTAGTAGGAGATGAAGTCCGCCTGCAGCAGGTGTTCGATAACTTGCTCGACAATGCGGCGAAGTTCACGGACCCGGGCGGTGAGATCGCTCTCGATTGCAAGGTCGATGGGGGTCGCATCACGATCAGTGTCAAGGATAACGGCTGCGGCATTCCAACTGCGCAGATCGAGGCTATATTCGACCGCTTCTTCCAGGCTGATAACCACTCCAGCAGGCGCAGACGAGGTCAAGGGCTAGGGCTGGCAATCTGCAAGCACATCGTGGAAGCCCATGGCGGGCGCATCTGGGCCGAGAGCGCACCGGGCGCCGGTACCACCATGTACATCGAACTACCTGTGTTCACACCTGCTGACGGGCTGTCCGACGGCTCAATCTCGCCCGAAGACATGAAAATCCTGCTGGAAGTCACCTGACCTGCGGCCGCCTGGCCGCTGCTCGAGGCTGCAACCGTTACCAGCCCCCGCCTCCAACCACAATCCTTTACATTCTGTAATATTAGCTCCCCGACCAATTCTTACTTGCGCTTGCCGGCTGCACAGCTATGTACGTTCTGTAACGCATAAGCGGACGGCGGTTCATAGCGTCTTAAGCCCGCGTTGGTAGAGTTGAAGTATAGCTTAGAGAAAGCTAGTGTTGGCCGTGACTACACGTTTTCTCCTCTCCTTTAGCCACCAGTAGAACAAGAGGAATGCAATGATAAAGGATGTACCGGACCGATTCCAAATACCGGCAATGAACGATGCACAGCTTCTTGAACCGCGCCAGATCGGGCGCGGAGTGCTCGCAAAGGCCCGCCTCGCTGCGTACCAACATAGGCACGACTTCCATTACTTGCGCCGCATCCAGTGGGATATAATCGAGCGATACTTGCGCCCCTCCAGAGGTGAATATGTCCTTGATGTGGCCTGTGGAGACGGCTACTACAGCCGCAAGATGGCTTCAGCAGGCGCCAAAGTAGAGGCGATTGATATTGACGCGGAGCGGATACGCAACGCGCGAACCTACCACAACGTGCCGAACGTGCAGTACCAGCGCTGCAATGCCGAGAAGCTCCCCTACTTAGACGGCACCTTTGACAAAGTGGTGAGCGTGTGCGCCCTGGAGCACTTCCACGACCCGCAGCAAGCCATCAATGAAGCGTACAGAGTCGTGAAGCCAGGTGGGCGGCTCGTCTTGCACGTGGATAGCTTTACTTATCGCGAGATAAGCGATGAGTTGCGCAATTACCATCGCAAACATTACTTTGTGGAGAACTACTTCACGATACAGTCGCTCAGCAAGCTGCTGGCGAACGCGGGATTCGAAGTGAACGAATACCGTTATGCCTTCAACTCCCCGATTTCACATCGCTTCTTCAAGTGGGGTGAGAAGCGAGGCTTCACTGGGGTTCCATTTCTCCTGATGTTCCCCCTTGGCTATTCGCTTTGTCAGCTCGGTGACCGTTTCTTGGCTGAGCGCGAGGAAGGGTATGACCTATACGTGCGGGCCACTCGACCTCGTCCGTAGATCCTTTTATCCATCCAGTCTGAATAGAACAAGAAGAAGGGAGCGCCGCAGGCGCTCCCTCTTCTTGTTCCAGACAATATAACGCTATATAGTGAATGACCGTCGTGGACGGCCCACGCCAATAGTGCCGTCTACAAACCGGCGATGGAACGTGATGCCAAGCTCCTGCTCCCACTTTTGCAGGATCTCCTGCTCGCCGTGACGATTGATGTCGTCAAGGATCACCGTGTAGTCGTCGGCCAGGGAGCCTTTGAAGAAAGGGACGGCTGGGTAGCGGGCATAACGCAGCTCTTTGCCATAAGCTGGTGGCCCGTCAACTGTCAGCAGGTCGATACGGCGGCCATCAACCAGGCAGCGCAGCTTTTCTTCGTCGTACCAGAGATTGCCGTTTAGCGAGTGCGAAGAGACTGTCAGTGGCGCGTATACCACGGTAGCATAGTCAGCAAGATGTTCTGCATCCAGAGCCTGCTGTAATATCCTGGCCCACTCGGCGTCGTGCTCGATGGTGTACAGGTGCCCACCGCGTTCGCGCAGCAACCGGGCAATATAGAAAGACGAGATGCCACCTCCGCACTCTACAACATATGAGCGGTTGTTGATCACAATATCGTTCAATACCGCAACTATCGCGCTCGGCCTCATGGCCGCCTGGCTCCAGGGCAGATAGCTTGACGAAAGCGGCGCCAGCACCTGAATTGCCAGTAAATCTCGGCGGTCGCGTAGATTATCCAGTAGGTACCTGTTGAGCACCCTGTGTACATTGTTCGTTAGCATATTCATCTCGCTTGCTTCTCCAATTCTTTGACTTCTCGAACTTTCGCGTCGGGCAAAGCTTGCGTCTGCGGCGCATATCCAACCTCCCGCCGGTGAGCAGCCATAGCCTGGTAAATGGGCGCGAAACCGGCGGCGACCTGGCTCTCCCCGAAGTATATTTGGGCGCGTCTACGCCCTGCCTGGCCCATTCGCGCCCTCAAATCATGGTCGAGCGCCAATGTTACCATTCTATCAGCCAGCACTTCGGGCGATTCCGGAGGTACCAGGAAGCCTGTGACGCCATCAACTATCTGTTCCGGTATGCCTCCCGACGCGGTCCCGATAACCGGCTTGCCTCCAGCCATCGCTTCGGTGACGGCCAGGTTCCAGGCGTCCTCTATCGAGGGCATCGCTACCATATCACAAGCTGCGACCAGCTCGGGGGCTTCGGGTCGCGCATCGGCGATTATCAGGCTGTTCCCCAGGTTCGCCTCGGCGCGCAGGTGCTCGAGTTCGGCTTTGTAGCCGGAAAATGGGCCATTGTAGCGCGGGTCCTCCCAGCCGACTATCAGCAGCCGGAGGTTTGGTACCTGTTGTCGCGCCAGGCTGAAGGCCCGTATCGTGTCCTCCTGGCGTTTTTGCTGGATGATGCGTGCCAGTTGCAACACCAGCACCTCATCGTCCTCTATTCCGTATTCTTTCCTTATATTCGATCCGTCCACTCCCGGGTGAAATCGGCTGCAGTCCACGCCGTTCACAACTGCGTCAACTTTCATACCAGGATTGTATTCTTGCGCACGATTGGCCAGGAACTGCGATACCGCCACCGCGCCGTCGGCATGGCCGATCGCCAGTCTCTCGGCAAAGCCGCGCGGCCCCGCGTACCTGCCTGGGATAACATGGTAGTGTAAAAGCAGCGCTGTCTTGGACAGCCGAGCTAACGCTAAAGCCAATGCCCCGACGCGAGGTACTGCTGAGCACTGCAAAATATCTATCCGTTCGCGCCGGATGTACCTCGCAAGTGAAATGATACTCATTGGAAGTTGCGCCCCCGAACGAAGCGCCTGTCCCATGCCACCGCGAAACGCATGTCCGAACTTCCACCGCGTGATCGTCACGCCGTCGGCCTCATTCAGCTTTACGTCGCCCTCTACATCGCTATTCAGCACCAGATATGGGGCGAAGTACCTGCGGTCCATATGGCGGATTATCTGTGCGTACACGGTCATCTCCGGCCCGATGAACTCATTCGGGTAGAAGAAGAGCACTTTTATCCTCTTTACGTCGCTGCTGTCACGCATCGGCAAAACTCCAGTTTTTGGTTATTAGAGGTCGTCGGTCAACTTACAACTCATGACCCTTAAAATGCTCCCTCGCGTTTCAAGAGTACAGGCATGGTATGCAGAATGATCGTGAGATCAAGCATCAGGGACCAACTGTCGGCGTAATAGAGATCGAGTTGCACCATCTCATCGAACGACAAGTTCGACCTGCCGCTCACCTGCCATAGCCCTGTCAGGCCGGGCGTCACGTTAAGGCGTTTGTGGTGCCAGTCGTCATAGAGGGCAACTTCACCGGGCACAGGCGGGCGGGGGCCAACCCAGCTCATTTCGCCCTTCAAAATGTTTAAAATCTCTGGCAGCTCGTCGAGCGAGGTGCGGCGCAACAACTTGCCGAGCCGGGTAATTCGCGGGTCATCGCGCATCTTGAAGATAGGACCATCCACCTCGTTCAGATGTCGCAATTCTTCCAATCGCTGTTCCGCGTCCTCATACATCGAGCGGAACTTGTAGCAGGTGAAGAGGCGGCCCCCCTTGCCCCACTCGGCACTGCCGGAAGAGTACCGGCCCAGGGGAGCTGATTCGGACGGCCACCGCTATTATCAACATCGGTATCGCCGCCAGAGACAGTACGCCAACCGCCAGCGCCAGGTCAAGTACTCTTTTCAAAAAGAGATTGAACCCGCGCAGCGCCACGTCCTTCACGCCGATGAGAGGCACGCTGTTGAGAGTATCTATACGCACTTCATTGAAGTGCATCTCGAAGAGGTCCGGCACCAGACGGAACTCGATACCGCATTCGCGGCAGCTATCTACTATGTCCAATATCTGGGCGTGATGGGTGGCTGGCAAAGCCACTATGACCTCATGAAAAGGCCTCTCCTGCCCGCAGATGATCGCCTTGACTTCGTTCAAGTCACCCAACCGCCGTAACCTCAATCCAAGACGCTTGCTGATCGGCACTTTCCAATTGGGGCTACCATGGGCATAATCACAGTCCGCCACGTAGCCGACCAGGTCATAGCCGAGGTCTGCTCTTTCTATAATGTTTTTCATAATGCGCTGGCCCGCTACCCCTGCTCCGACAACCAGCACCCGCCGTATGTTGATGCCTTGCCGCCATATCCAGATGCGCAGCCTGCGATACAGGAAACGCTCGACGCCGAAGATGGCCGCTGTGGACAAGCAGATGAAAATGAAGAGCAACCGGCTGGGCAAGGTCGCGCTGAACATCAATGTGCCAAATACCAGCAGCGATACGATTATGAGAGAGGAGCCTGTAATCACTCGCAATTGGTCCAGCCACGACGCGCCTCTGGGAAGCGCGTACAATCCGCGTGTCTGAAACGCAACAAGGCTGAGAGCCGTGCCAGGCATCAAGTAATAGAGGACAAACGTGGGAAACGGCATATTCGACCCGGCGAGGCCTATCGACCCGCCCACTTCAAGCTCGAAGCGGAGCCAGTACGCCACTAAGGACGCCATTATGAGAAGCAGACCGTCACCCACCACGCGGGCCGCGAACAGCGCCAGCCTGAAGCGCCGCGCCTTAGCGCGTTGAGTGTACCGAGTAGCAAGTGACTGATAGTCAGGTAAACTCGGCCTTTGGAACTCGCTATTCGGTACTCGTAAAGCTGAAGCGGGTCCTTGTGAAGGAGCTTGCATATACTCTATCTCATCGCCTTCCAAACATCTCCGATTTTAGGGTGATCTAAAGGTGTTGCACTACGCGGGCAGGCACGCCGACCACCAGTGTGTGCGGCGGCACGTTCTTCGTGACCAGGCTACAGGCAGCAACCACCGACCCCTTGCCCACCGTCACACCTTTCATAATCATGCATCTGTTGCCCAGCCAAACATCGTCCTCGATTACGACAGGCTCTGAGTCCATATTCCATGAGTGGTCGCTGGCGTTATGAAAATTGCTGTCCATGATATTCACATATGTGCCTATGAGGCAGTTGCGACCGATCTTCACCGCGCTAGCAGCCGAGATCGAAGTTCCGTAGTTTATAGTTGTGGCCTCGCCTATCTCTATCGAGCCGCCCTTCCAGGCGACAAGCTCGGTCATAGCTGCTTCGGACCTGAAGCGCACTCTTTCACCAATTGCAATTGTGCCCTCATTGTGCACCCGCACTCTCCCTCGCACGCGCACCCACTTGCCTATGGAATTGCAACGACGCAACTGCGTTCGTGCCTGGATGGCTTGTCTGGCTACACTCAGCAGCCAGAAAAAGCCGTGAGCCTGTATAGCCGCCAGTAATGATGGCGGCATGTTGGGATCATGCAACTCGGAAGGAATCTCGGCAGTTTCGCCAATCTGCTCGCCGGTCGCTATAGCATTATCCTCAAGCTCCATATTATGAAGATTGACGTCTTGCGCCGGAATCTCGGTCACTATTGCCTGAGCAAGGGTCAGCGGCACGGAACTAAACGCTATGATAGCTGGATTGACGTTTAATTCACCGCCCATCGTTGGTTATCTCCCTGGCGACATGCGCGTCTATTCTTCGGATGAGCCTTGCGGGCACGCCTCCTACCACGCTCATACGCGGCACCGACTTTGTGACCACGCTCCCGGCGGCCACTACCGAACCGTAACCGATGCGCACTCCCTTCAGAATCGTCACACGATTGCCGATCCAAGTATAAGGCTCAAGCACTACTTCGGCTGGTTCAGGCTTCTGGTCGCGCCTCTCCAGTTCGATGTGATGGAAGTCACTGTCCATGATGATGCAGTGTGTACCGATGCGGCACTCTTCTCCAATGCTTATGCGTTTTGAAGCGCAGAAATCGGCACCATAATTGATGAAAGCCCCTCTGCCGATAGTTAGCTCCGCACCCTCTTCCACCACCAGCTGGCTTGTACCGACGTACGAGTTGAAAAGCACCCTGTCTTCCACAATCAAGCGTCCACGGTTTACCACTCGCATCTGCCCGAGCAGTTTGACGTATTTGCCAAGTGACGTGGCTTTGCGCATCTTCCACCTGGCCCAAAGAACACTGCGTAAGAAAGCCAGCGTATGCAGTGGCGATTGGTGTGTAAGTAGATGGGTCATGCTCCCGAAACTATCTTCTCGCCGGTAAACAGGGCCCACGTCGTATGTTTGCTCCAACTGTGTCCTTTCAAAGGCCGGTTGCCAGTGGCCCGTCGCTCCTCGTCTGTCAACCACTCCCCAAAACCATGCACATTCAATATTGCCACCCTGAGTGGTCGCAACTCTACTATGAAATATTACAGGAGCGGGTTTGCCTGTATGTGAAAGGGCGCACGATTACGAGTTACAGTTCTGTCACCACTGTGCGCCTGGGCATAAGCTTAAACCCTTCGCGACCCCGGCTCAGAGGTTTTCAACGTAAACAGGCTCTAAAGACGATTCTTGCAGTTTTGCAAGAATAGACCTCCTGGCGACCTCTTACACGACTGTCATCATGTAGATCCCATCTGTCTGCCGCCCACGCACAACGTGTTTCCAATGCTTTCATGTTTGCTCAGTTCCGACTTCAGGGACCGATAAAGTCTGGCTGCTAGAATTTCCTTAAGTTAATAAATTCGCAGTTTATGCCATCCGGACTGGTTATGAAAAAGGACTATAGGATAGAGCCGCTTCGGACATTGTCCAGCACCCGCATCAGGCTGGCCTTATCACCTATCGCTAATTCATCCCATCCCATTCAGGTCAAACGGAGGTATATCATGCACGTCATGCATAGGCAAATAGGCATCTTGGGAGCCTATGTGGACTGCGTAACGCTTGCCGAGGCACTCAGCGAGCGCATGAGTTCATCGAATCGGGTCTTCCACACCAGGTAGTAACTGTGAACGTCGATTTCATACGCCAGGCCCAGGGCGACAAAGTATTCATGGAGGTTATCAACCGTTCTGACCTGGCGATAGCCGATGGTATGCCTCTCGTATGGGCATCGAGCTGGCTGGGAGACAGGCTGCCGGAGCGTGTGACCGGCGTCGAGCTGGTGGACCAGTGCTGCCAGGTAGCATCGATGGAAAGCTACCGGGTGTTCTTGCTGGGAGGAGAGGAAGGCGTGGCCCAGGCCGCCGCCCAGGTGCTCACCGAGCGGCACCCTGGATTACAGGTGGTGGGCGCTTATTCTCCTCCTATTGGTCCTTTCTCCGAAGAGGAAGACCGCAAGATAGTTGGCATGATAAAGGAAGCGCAACCCCATATCTTGCTGGTGGCCTTCGGCGCGCCCAAGCAAGATATGTGGATTGCCCAGCACCAGCAAGACCTATCGGTGCCTCTGGCTCTCGGCGTAGGCGGTGTTTTCAACTTCCTGACGGGGCGGGTCAAGCGCGCCCCGATCTGAATGCAGCAGAGAGGGCCTGGAATGGCTGTACCGGGTAATCCAGGAGCCGACTCGCCTGTGGCGACGCTACTTCGTGAACGACGCGCCGGTGGTTGCGAAGCTGGCATTAGCTGCTCTGCATTTTCGTGTCGCAGGTCTCTTCGTAAGCTCGGCAGCTACGCTTCAGCCTCAGCCGGAACTGAGCGAGGTAGCCAGCAGACAGTTGATGTCGGGGGCAATAGCGCAGCCATCCTTCTGATCCGCTCCCGTAACAGCAAGGACAGAGGTCCAAAGGGCACGCAGACTACCTTTGTTATTTTTGCTTCTTGCTATTTCTTTGCAGTCTTTTCATATTTGTAAGGTGTTCCCTGCGCCCATTAATAGGTAATTCACTCTCAGCAAGTACACTTGACCCAGGGAATGAACCGATTCCCTGGGTCGCTTTATGTCTTGTCTTCTCTTGGTCCTCTCAGCAAGGAAATCTACCGAACTATAGGATCCATACTAATGAATAGGCACTACAAAATATCTCCTGGAAAACTAGGTGTACGCTCTCTGTTGACTGTCCTTCTGCCGGCTATGTTTCTGATCGGGCAACTACTGTCCGTTGCAGCGCCGGCGAGTGCGTCACCGCGAGCCACAACTGCTCCTGGTTCGCTAGCCGCCTCGTTCGGCGGCGCTGACCTGTACCAGGTAAAAGCTCCCAATACCGCGACTTCAACGTCCACTCGAACTCCCACAGCCACTCCCACGCCAAGCCAGCCCACCATTTTGTCGATGGCTGTTTCTCCGCTTGTGGCTATCCCCAATGGCCAGTTGGTATTCACTTACACAGTCTTCAGCCCGAGGTTCTTTCTGGTCGCGTTGAAAGCAGCCATACGGCCCACCGGGTCTTGCTGTTGGACTTATGACCCCAGCAATGACCGTAGCCTCGGCATTACCTCAGGAACCAACGTCATTACTCGCACGTACCATCTGGCGGCTAACGCCAGCGGTCCTCAAGATGCCATGTGGGAGCTATGGAGCTTCAACTCAGGCACCAGAGTATGACTCGAAGAGCCTCGCCAGTATCCTGTCGGTAACGGAAGCCACATCCACACCTACTTCAACCAGCACGCCTACCCGCACCCCAACGCGTACCAATACCCCTACAATCACCAGGACACCCACACGAACTCCCACCAATACCTCGACCAACACTCCCACCAATACGCCAACCATAACCACGACACCCACACGAACCAACACGCCCGCAAAAACATTCACCAGCACTTCGACCATTCCCAATACGCCCACTGCGACCGGTACGCCGACGATAACGGGCACACCAACGAATACGCCAACTCCCAGTGACACACCAACTATTACCAACACACCCAGCCCCACACCAACCCAGCCCACACTTCTATCGGTAGACGTTTCGCCGCTGGTGGCAGCGCCAAATAGTCTGCTCGTGCTCTCATATACGGTATTCAGCCCTACCTCCTGGCAGGCCTCGCTGGGTGCGGGTATAAGCCGAGCGGCTCATGCTGCTGGTCATACGATGGAGCGAACGACCTCACCCTTACAATTGCAGCAGGCACAAGCACTGTTACGCGACTATTCAGAGTGCCATCTGATGCCACCGGCTCGCAGGACATTATCTGGGGACTCTGGAGCGCGGGCTTTGGCACGGAGTATGGCACGCAGACAAGGAATGCCGTAGTACTGATACAGGGTTCTCCGCCCACGCTAACGCCCACTAATACGCTCGCTCCCACCGATACTTCCAACCGTCAGCCCCACTCCCACGCCAGCCGGCCCTGCTCAGTATTTCGGTATCGCCCAGCGTGGCCGCTCCTTACGGCACGCTGATACTCTCGTACACAGTCTGGAGCCCAAGCCCTCAGCAGGTCTCGCTCGGAGCGGGGGTGCGCGTCCACGGCTCAGGTGGTGGGTTCATCAGCGATCCCCTAATGACACAACTGTAAGCCTGGCCGCAGGTAACAACGTCGTCAGCAGGGCATTTACTCTGGCCGGCCAGCCAAATGTTACCTACGATGTGGTGATGGCCATATGGAGTCCAGGTTTCATCACGGAATACGGGTCGTTGGAGAACGATAGCGCGGTTAGCGTGAACGGAGCAGTTCCACAACTATGCGCCTACAATGTCACCCAGACAATGGGGCGACAATTGTCCCGGGTACAACCCTTGTAGGACGCACGCAATGCGACGACTGCACCGGCCATATCGATATACCGTTTCCTTCCCGCTGTACGACCAGGCCTTCACTGTTGCCCATGTCTCAGTTGAACGGCAATTTGCAGTTCCCGTCCCACATCCGGCTATCACAACGGTTGCCTGCCCCAGGCCGATTCAGCTACACAATAGCTCCCTTGTTTGAAGAACCTCGACGCCGAACTGCCTGGAGAGGGAGTTTATACCTCGATTAGTGGTGCGGCCCCTAATCGCATTATGAATATCGAATGGCGGGCGCATACAGTGTCAACGAATCTCCCTGTCCACTTCGAGCTTCGATTGTATGAAGGGCAGACCCGGTTCGACATCATCTACGATCAGATAGATAACGGCGGTCTAAACGCCACCGTCGGCTTGCAGACTTGATAACACCGATCTATCAGGTGCTTGAATGCCAGACCGGCGGTCTCAGTTCTGGCCTCATGCTCACTTACACCCAGGATTGCTCGTTGCCCACCCCGGCACCAGCGACCCCCACAAATACGCCCCAGAGAACTCCATCTGCCACCAGCACGCCAACCGCACACACCCACCGTTACAAACACTCCAACCATAACTCCCACCTTTACTCCTGCACCTCCTACCGCTACCCCCACGCAGCCTGCCCTGATTAGCATCGCAGTTTCAGCCCAGCGTGGCCGCTCTCTTACGGCACGCTGATTCTCTCCTACACAGTCTGGAGCCCAAGCCCTCAGCAGGTTTCGCTCGGTGCGGGGGTGCGAGTGAATGGTCCAGGCTGCTGGCTTCATCACAGATCCCCTCAACGATACAACAGTCAGCCCTGGTCGCAGGTAATAATGTTGTGACCAGGGCTTATACTGTGTCCGGCCAGCCGAACGTGAACTATGATGTGGTCATGGCTGTCTGGAGCCCGGGTTTCGTCACCGAGTACGGAGTCGCTAGAGAGCGACAATGTGGTCAGCGTGAAGGGCGCAGTTCCACAGTTATGCGCTTACAATGTCACCCAGACAATGGGGGCGACGATTGTGCCCGGCACGACCCTTGTAGGGCGCACTCAATGCGACAACTGCACGGGCCACATAGATATACCATTTGCCTTCCCTCTGTACGACCAGGCCTTCACCGTGGCACACTCCGGTGTGAACGGCAATTTGCAGTTCCCCACCACATCCGGCATATCCAACGGCTGCTTGCCCCAGGCCGGGTTCAGCTACACCATAGCTCCCTTGTTTGAAGACCTCGATGCCGAACTGCCTGGGGAGGGTGTGTATACCTCGATCAGCGGTGCTGCTCCTAATCGGATCATGAATATCGAATGGCGGGCGCACACAGTGTCAACGAATACCCCCGTCCACTTCGAGGTTCGATTGTATGAAGGCCAAACTCGGTTCGACATCATCTACGATCAGATCGATAACGGCGGTCTAAACGCCAGTGTCGGCTTGCAGAGTAACACCTCGATCTATCAGGTGCTTGAATGCCAGACCGGCGGCCTCAGTTCAGGCCTCATGCTCACATTCACACAGGATTGCTCATTGCCCACCCCGGCACCTGCAACGCCCACAAACACACCTCAGAGAACTCCATCTGCCACTAACACTCCAACCGTTACAAACACCCCAACCATAACTCCTACCTTTACTCCTGCACCTCCTACCGCTACCCCCACGCAGCCTGTCCTTGTCTCGGTGGATGTCGCGCCCACTACAGTGGCACCCGGCAGCTCGCTGGTGCTTTCTTATACAGTATTCAGCCCTACCAGCCAGCAAGTATCACTTGGCGCAGGCATAAGGCCCGCGGGGTCATGCTGCTGGTCGTACGATGGTGCCCACGACACGACCCTCACTATTCCGGCAGGCACCAGCACAATCACTCGCCAGTTTACGGTGGCCTCCAGCGCAAGCGGTTTGCAAGATGTTATATGGGGGCTGTGGAGCGCGGGATTCGGAACCGAGTACGGATCAACTGTCGTGTTCAACGCCGTCACGGTGGCCGGCCCAACGCCGACACCCGCGCTGCCAACCCTGCTAGGCGTCGGCCTCAATCCGACCTCGGCATATAAAGGCGGAATGATCGTACTGAGCTACACGGTGTTCGTGCCGGTTGCGCAGCAAATATCTTTGGGCGCAGGTGTATCGCCTAGCGGCACGGGGCAATGGGTGTACGACTCGCTGAATGATCGCACTCTCACTGCGATCGCGGGCACCTCCGTTTACACTCGCGGGTTCAACCTGGGCACTCTGCCGGCAGGCTTGCAGGATGTGCGCTGGGGCCTATGGAACTCCAACTTCTCTACCGAGTATGGCGAGCAAATTCAGACAGGCCCACTGACCATCCTGGCTATTACGGCCACGCCTACCCCCGTGCTACCGACCAATACTCCCACAGCAGATTGGTACACCTCCAACCTTTACTCCTACAGTGACCGGTACCCCACCAACGGCAACCTTTACACCAGTAACCACCATCACACCGGCCGCCCCTACCCTGCTTGGAGTGAGCCTCTCCTCCGGCTCGGTCAACACAGGTGGCGCAGTGACGCTCTCGTATACGGTGTTCAGCCCTACAGGCGGCAGCTATACGCTGGGCGCTCAAATACGCAATCTATCTACGTCAGCTAACGATCCAGGCAACGACCGCATGGTGACAGTGTCTGCCGGTACTTCGGTGGTTACACGCCAGTTCTACGTTGAGCCCGGCAGCACCACCGGCCTGTTCGATGTGCTCTGGGGCTTGTGGGACGTTTGCTTCACCACAGAGTATGGTTCTCAGCAGCAATTAAACGCCCTTACAGTAACGAACGCGACTGTAACACCAACGGTGGGACAACCAAGCTCCACCCCTACCGCCGTGTCCACTCCAAGCGGCTCGGCGATAGCCCTGGGCGCAACGGGGCCGGGTGCCGGTCTAACCGTGAATACCGGCAGTACATTCACCGTCAACTATACTATCTACAACACCACCGGCAGCACCAAATCTGTCAAGCTGGACGCGCAGCTTTTGCATAGCGGCTTCAGCTTCTATCCTGCGCTGCTCGATATAGCTCACCAGACGACGGTCAGCGCCCCTCCCGGCACAAGCAACTTTACGCGCCAGTTCCAGGTGCCCGCAAGCGCCAGCGCGGGCAGCTATGACCTGGTCTGGAACTTGCTCGACGCGTCCACAAACAGCGTGCTCGCTACCCGCACCGGCGTGAACCAGCTTTGGCTGGCGACCCAGGGCCAGGATGATACCACCGGTATCAGCCTCTCAAGCGGCAGCCTACAAACCAACTCGATTACATTGCAAAATGGCGTGGTGAACCTCATCACCGGCAACTTTACGGTCCTGAATGAAGCCTCAGCACCCGTGAAAGTGATTTTGCGGATGCGTATCAAGCTTCACAACAACGCGAATTGGGTGAGCGATATACCGGGGCAAGCGTTAGTTAGCGCTCCGGTGGGCACAAGCACCTATAGTCTAGCCTTCGCAGTCCCACGCTATCTGCCTAGCGGCTCTTACGATGTCTTATGGGAGTTGGGGGATTCCGACTTCAACGGAGCGGTTGATAACACTACAGTATCCAATGCCTTGCAGATCACCAACCCATCTGTGATTGGGAATGCGGGTGTGCCCATCTTGATGTACCACAACATCAACCCGACCACCGCGAGCGGCAACTGGGTAACAATCTGCAACTTTGGCGCGCAGATGGATTATCTTGCAAGCAACGGCTGGCATACGATCACAGGTCAGAACATCTACGATTACGTCTACAAGGGTGTCGCGCTTCCCACCAATCCGGTGTGGCTGACATTCGATAACTCGTACCAGGATGTCTACGATTATGCCTACCCCATCCTCCAATCTCACAACCAGAAGGGGAGCATATTCACCGTGACCCAGTACATGGGCGTGATGAATAGTTGGGACCTGGGCAACGAGGCGCAACACCTCCACATGACATGGAACATGCTGAGCACGATGGTCCAGAACGGCCAGAACGCCGATGGACACACTCAGCATCACGCTGCCATGTACGACTTGAACGTACCTCAGCAACAAGCGGAAATCTGGGGCAACCAGTTGGACCTGGTAGGCCACCTGGGCCAGCCTGGCTACGACTTCTCTTACCCTTACGGCCAATACCCTGACACTGCCGAGTGGTTGGTCGCGCACAGCGGTTTCCACACTGCCGTCATCATTGGACAGGCCAAGCAATACACCGACTACGTAAACATGTACGAGTTGACTCGCATCGGCATCTCCGACGGCGACAACTTGAGCACATTCATCAGCAAATTAACTCAACCCTAGTGACGTTTCGAGCCTTGGGTTTTGGGTTATGGGCCGAGAAAGTCCATAACTCAAAACTCAGGGCTTTCTCGGAGGAAGCATGAATCGTGGACCGAGCGCTTTGCGCACCGTCCTGGTAGTACTCGGTTCCAGTTGGTTGGCCGTCATATTCAACGTGTTGCGCATCCTGGTGCTGCCCACCAAGCTGGGTGATGGCGGCATGGGCATGGTCACGTTAGCAATCTCCTTTACCACCTTCTTCGGCATTTTCACTTCCCTGGGCACGTCGACTTATCTCATCAGGGCGATTGCTCGCGACCCAGAGTCGGCCAGTCGCCACCTGAGCAACGCCTTGATACTGCGAATAGTTATGGGCGTGGGGGTGCTTGTCCTGCTCATGGGGGTTGCCAATCTGTTGGGTTATCCACCTCAGACACTAACCGTCATCCTTATTGTTGGTGTCTCGATGGTGATCTCTACGCTGTCCAATGTCTTCGAGGCCGGTCTGCAGGGCCTGGGACAGCAAGGATGGAAGGCAATAGGGGTAGCCATTGGACAGATAGTAGCTACTACAGTGGGTGTTGGGGCTCTCCTCTTGGGCGCTGACGCCGTCGTATATGCCCTCTCTATTCCGCTGGGTATGACGGTGGAGCTTGTTATCGCTGTCACCTACTACTTCCTCAGACATCCGATCAAGTTTAGCGCGGATAGGGTCGTGATGCGCGCTTTGCTCATCGGAGGCCTGCCACTGTTTATCTGGGGTTTCTTGCAGACAGCTTACGGCCAGATTGATGCCACCATTCTGAGCCTCTTCGCGGACGATCACGTGGTCGGCTGGTTCGGCGCGTCCTCACAGATTACGAACGTGCTGGTCATGGTGCCCATCGCCATTAGCGCCGTTACGATGCCCATGCTCTGCCAACTTTACATTAAGAATAGCGACGAGTTCGATAAAGTTGCTCGCAAGGCCACAGTTACTACTCTGCTGCTGATGGCCCCGATAGGCGTTGGCCTGGCGGTCTCATCCGGGGACGTGCTCCGGCTGCTGCCATACCCTGCCGCCTTCCTGAACGCCACGCCCGTTCTATCCCTGCTGGCTCTTGCTATGCCTGTTACAAGCGTCCTGATGATCATATCATCGCTAGCGGTGGCGACCGGACAGGAGCGACAGTGGGTAAAGATTTCTGCATTCGCGGTTTGTGTTTTCCCACCGCTCTACGTTTCCCTTATCTGGTGGTTCCAGACGAATATGGCCAATGGCGCCATCGGAGCGGCATGGGCCAACCTGACAGGTGAGAGTCTTCTCCTTCTGTGGGCATGGGTGGTGCTCCCCGGCCGGTTGCGTCAGAAGGGGATAGTGCAGCCCATGGCGCAAATTATCGCTCTATCGGTGGTGATGGCGGCGGTAGTACTCGGCTTGCAGCAGTTGCATATGCCTTTGCTCGTCTACGCGCCCGTGGGCGCTCTGGTTTATATTGCAGGAGTGCTGTTCCTGCACCTGATCACGCCCGGCGATTTGCAGATTGTACGTAACTCTATTGGCAGGCGCAGGCGGCGCGCTGAGGCTCTAGGTTAGGTTACCGTGCTCTCCTGGTGAGGAAATGACGATGAATCAAGTTCTTGCACTTTTCAGCAGACTGCGCAGATTGCGGGTCGTCCTGTCTATGGGGATGGCTTTGTGGCTGGTAGCTATCACAGGCACCGTGGCGCTTGCCCATCCTGCGCCGTCGGTGCTGCATGACTACGTGGTAAGCCTCACCCCCCAGACTCTCACGGTTGTCTCCTATCTGCGTATCAGCCCGGAGCTTGTGCCCGAGGTCTACAGGCAAATAGATACAGATAACAATGGAACGACGTCGAACGCTGAATGGCAAGCCTGGATCAAAACCCACCCGTCGAAGCTGCAAATTGCCCTTGATGGCGTCGCCGTGCAGCTTACACTGGCTGCGCCCTCCTCCTTCGGCCAACAAGATTTGCTTGTGAGCATAAGCCACCCCATCATCGTGACATACACCTTCAATTCCAACAAGGCTTTGTCAGGCAAGCACCGCATCCGTATTACCTACGGGGATAATTACCTCACATATGACGAATACTATATAAGCGTAGCGGGCGACCTCGCTAACGATGGCCAGCCCGTAGGGGTGGCGCGGCCCACGTATCCCTCCACCTACCAGGTGGTCTACCAGATGCCGGATGCCGCCGGTTCTCAGGCCCAGCAACTACCAACCGGCCAGTTGGCTCCTGCGCCCTGGTCCGCCATTACCGGCCAGCCCCCCAATCAGCAGGCACAAAACTCCTCGCCCCAGGGGACCGTCTCGTCGTCCAGCTCCGGTCAGGGTGCTACCCAGGCTCAGCCAAATCAGTCTTCCGGTGGCTCTCCGGTAGCCAATCCCACGACCGCTAACTCGTCCCCAAGCCCCATCACTCAATTGCTGGACACCTTGCGCACCTGGCATGGGGAAATTTGGACCGCCCTGGTCATGCTGGCGCTGGCACTTGTCGTCGGAGCCCTCCACGCGCTGACACCAGGCCATGGCAAGGCTATGGTAGCCGCTTACCTGGTCGGTTCGCGGGGTAAGGTGAAGGATGCGATTCTGCTGGGTGGCGTGGTGACTTTCACCCACACGGTGGGAGTGGTCGCTCTTGGGCTGATCCTTTTGCTAATCAGCAACTTCGTAGTGCCTCGCTCTCTGACGCCAATCCTCGAACTGGCTTCCGGTTTACTGGTTATTGTATTGGGCGCGTACCTACTGGTCCGCCGGTGGCGCGAGACACGCACAGTTCCGGCCAATGCCCACCAGCACGCGCATCCTCACCCACATCCTACCCAATCCCGCTCCTGACCGTGCCTCAGCGTCGAACAATCTTGGTGGGGTTATTGCCTCAGTTTCAGCTTCTACTCTCACACTGGCGTCGGGCACATCCTCCTTGCCTGTACGGCGGGCAGGCGGCGGCCGGTTCGCCCCATACAGCCCAGACGTGCCAGCACTTATAAGCAGAGGAGCGAGTCCTAGTCATACTCACGAACACGATCATGATCATGATCATAGTAAGAAGCCTGAAGGTGTGCGGGAGCTGATCGGTCTGGGGGTCTCAGGGGGGATTGTGCCATGCCCAGATGCGCTGGCGATCCTCTTGTTGGCAGCAAGTGTCAGTCAATTCGCGCTTGGTCTCGGTCTGGTGCTGTCATTCAGTCTTGGCCTCGCTGCTGTGCTCATAGGGCTGGGAGTTGCTTTGGTGAAGATGAAGGGTATGCTGGAGCGCTCTCAGGGGACGCACCTGACCACCAATCCCATCTGGAGTCGATGGATACCACTGGCGAGTGCTGCTATCGTAACACTCGTCGGGGTGTTTATGCTTCTCTCTGCGCTCAATGGGCCCTGGAATTAGGGGAGGCTTGCTTGGTCTAACCTGAGGCGCGCGAGGAGATAGAATGTCGCACCTGGCGGACCGCCAGGCGTGTCATCTGGTACAGACCATTGCAGCGGAGACGTAATTGGGGCGTGTTGTAGAGGGAGGCATCAATTCTGTTCAGGTAGAAGCGTGAATGCTTCTGGTGCGGCCCACCGCAGGCTCCCTCATACCCGGCCTCGCTCACCAGAGCGCGTGTTAGCTCGCTCGCCGCGAGGTAGGGATAAGCGAACCACTTCACCGGGGACCCAAGCAAGTCGCTCAACGCCTGCCGAGACTTGATGATCTCTTCGCGCGCTTCCTCGGTGCTCAGACCCGGAAGTGAGCGATGTGATACAGTATGAGCCCCTATCATGAAGCCCATTCCGTGCAGCATCCTTAGCTGTTGGGCACTCATCATGGGGACGGAAGTAAGGCTAGGCCGGCCTTGCAGATCGTTCCATGCCCTTGTTCCACCTACCATGCCTGTCACTATGAATAAAGCGGCGCTAAAGTTGTATTCCTGCAACACGGGCAGGGCATTGGCCAGGAAATCGCTCGTCCCATCATCGAAGGTAAGCACGAGCCTTTTGTCTCGCCTTTTTCTCTCCCTTCGCGTGCCGGCCTTCTCGTCATCATTGAGGCAGCGGACAACATCTTCTAGAGTGCCCGATTTATATCCTCGCGCAGTAAAATCGCCCAGTATTTCGCGGAGGCGGCTCTGAGTGACGGCGTATGCGGGCACCGGGTCTGTGTCATCAGGCACAACCTCATGAAACATCAGTACCGGTACCCAATCTCGGACGGTATGTAGAGCCCACGTTGTTTGCATGTCTAGCTTTGCCAATCTTCATACATGCTTTTCATCTCTCAAGGGCAGCAGATGAGGTACGTGGATCATTAAGCTCAATTGGTTCTCTCTTCTGCCCGGCTTCTGCGCCCTCCAGCCTTACATAAGTCCGGAACTGCTTCTTACCTATGGCTTCCACAATGGAGAGCCAGTAAGCCAGGTTGTAAATCGCGCTGTAGCAAACGGTGGAGGCGCGGCGCGCTCCAGCCTTATAGGCCGTCCGGCCAATCAGGTGCAACCCGTCGATGGCAACGCTTTCCAGGGTGGGCCAGACGACGCAGAGGCGTACAAGGGCTTTATTCATGAAGTTACGCCCGCGATACCACCGGAAAAGCTCTTGCTGCAAATGGGTATGGCCCTTCTCCCAGGCAAGCGCAACGTCACAACGACCATAGAGCCTTGCGTTGCGTAGCCAGCCCGCGAAAGGGTGGCGTCCCAGGTGCAAGCTGTCGGCCTCAGGTCGATAGTAAAAATGTGCACCTGCCGCCGCTAGCCTGTAGCCCAGTTCGACGTCTTCGGCACGCGGCAAATCGGTGTCAAAGCCCTTTGCCTTATTGAACAAATCGGCTGATACCGAGCAATTGCCGGTGTAGAAGTCGCGTGGGCCTGGGATGCGCTCTCCACTCTTCAATGCCGCAAAGTGACGTTCCAACTGAGCATCCTCCCAGGCCACCCATGGCTCTCGCTCCGCTGCGGGCACGCTTAGATGGCCTACCACTACTGCCTCAGGGTGCTCCAAGTGGGCCTGGGCGTGTTGGCGGACGAGGGCGGGAGAAGCAATCATATCGTCATCGAGGAAAAGCACAGCGCGGCCCAGGGCGGCGCGAACGCCATTATTGCGCGTAGCTGCCACCCCGCTCTGGGGCTGGGAAAGTACCCTTACGTTGGACAGGTATGATTTTGCTTCTGATCCCAGATATTGCAGAGTGTCATCCGAAGAACCATCATCTACTATCACCAGTTCCCAGCGGTCCGGCTGATAATCCTGGGAAGCCAGGCTCGCCAGGAGAGGACGTAGGTAATCTCTCCGGTTGTGGGTCGGAACAATGACGCTCAAGTCGAACATATACTCTCCAGGCTTCTGGGCCACTTCGCTGAAATCAGGCACTTTGCCAGGGTAAGAGATCGCTTCAAGGGGTGCTTGTGCGCTCGGTGCGCACCCATCCGCGCGGGCCGCGCTTCAATAGCATCGCAATATATATCTGTAGCTTCCAGACGAGAAAGAGCGGGGTGGACAACAGATAAAGGTAGGCCCTGGGGTCGGCCCCGCTAATAAGTAGCCCGCCTATTACGTGTATGCAAGTGCCCGCCAGCACCGCCAGCCATACCCAGGCCGTGACAGTCACTATTGTGGTACCCAACAACTGTGTCAGTACTCCGTTGAGGACAGCCATCAGTAAGGGCACGCCCACCAGGATAGCCATAGGTGGGGTGAGCAGGTCCATGGCCCAATCCAGGCGGGCGACAGATCCGCTTCGGAAGAAAGCCCGGAGGAAGCGCACGCCATCGCGGCGAGCAAGCGCGAAGCGTCCGCCCTCCCAGCGCATACGCTGCGAGTCCGCCTGACTCCGTGTCCTGGGAGCTTCTGCGTATAGTACCGCTCCGGGCGCAGCTTCCACCCGTATCCCTGCGTCCAGCAGCGTGGTTGTGTATTCGATATCTTCGGCAAGCCCATAGGCGTTCCAGCCGAAGCGCTCTATTACGCTGCGTGCGAAGCACATTCCATTGCCTTTGAGCAAGGTCGTCCAGCCCAAACCCTGTCGCGCAAGAGGGCGCAGACGGTTATGCAATAGCAATGCGGAATAGAGGAGCGCCGTGCGCCAGTTGTCGAATGGGTTGAGCAGGTTATACTGTGCCTGCAAGGCCAGGCTTCCATTGCGCAGCCTGGCTTCAATCTGGCGCAAGAACTGGGGATCGGCGACGGTATCCGCGTCGAAAATGACCACCGCGTCGGTCCAACCGCCATCGTTGGAGAGCAATCGCTCCAGCGCCCACTCCAGTGCGTAACCCTTTCCTTGCTTGCGCTCGTCGTGTCTCTGATAGACGATTACGCCCTTCGAAGCGGCAAGCTGGGCGGTATCATCGGTGCAGTTGTCGGCAACCACGATCACTCGCTGTATCCCAACAGGGTAGTCCAGGGCATTCAGACTGTCGAGGCATTGCTCGATCACCAGAGCCTCGTTGTGTGCCGGCACCAAAATACTGAAGCGTGTGCTTACAAATCCGGGCGGAGCCTGCTTGCGTTCACTCAATCGCGCGGTAAGTGCTGTGATAGTAAGGAAGAGCAAATAAGCGGTCAGCAAGACCCACACCACCAAGAGTGGGATTTGCAGCAACGCGACAATCCATAATGTAATATCCCCTATGGAGTTCATCTCGCCCCCCGCTTTAACATGACTACCGGCTCTTCGAGAGCCTGCCCTGTTGGTCGAGTCGCGGCCACTCTATGCACTAACGCGACCATTTCGGCCAGATATGAGTCGAGGTTCAGCCCTTCCTCTACAATAAGTCGCGCTTTCGCACCAAGCGACCGCGCTATAGCCGGGTCATAAAGCATCTGGTTCAGCGCCTCTGCCAGGGCGTTCGCATCGCCAGGTGGCACGTAAAGGCCGGTTTCACCCTCACGAACAATGTCGCTCTGGCCGCGCGTGCGTGTAATCACTACGGGCTTGCCACAAGCCATCGCCTCGTATGCTACGAGTGAGCCGGCCTGAAAGTCTACATCGTAGAGGGGGATCGCAACTACCTGCGAGCGGCGGTACAATGCGCGCAATTGCTGGGGATTGAGCGACACTCGTTGCACGTTCTCCGGCAATCTGGCATCTTCTGCAGTGTTCTTGCGCTTGGACCAGGGGCTTGCGGCGGCGATCACTACTCGCACGCTCCTGGGTAACCGCTGGATGGCGTCCATCAACATTGGGTAGTCTCGGAATTCCAGGCCCGCGCTGCATATGACCTGAGCGTGTTCTGGCAAGTGGATACCTGCCTGGCGCAGCATCTCCTGGTCGGCCAGCACCTCTTCGCGACCGGCGGCAGGCCTCCAGAACCGGCTGTCCGCCGGGTGCAGCACCATGCTCACCTGATTTTGATTCAGGTGCAGCTTGCTGCGGGCTACTTGCTCCTGCGCTGTGCTGTAGCAAATGGTCACATCAATATGGGACTGCGCCCGTAACAACCTGTACAGTATTTGCTTCTTGGCGGGGGTGAGATAGTGAGAGATCATCACGTGTCCTCGGCGGGTGCGCGTGAGCTTGAACAGCAGCGCGAGTACCAGCCCGGCAGCTTCCTGGTCGGTCAGTATCGTATCGTAATCGCCACGCCGCGTCCATGCAGTCCAGGCCATCGCAAGAGCGTTCCCTCCGACTTTGCTTAGCAATCGATTTAGAAAGCCCGGCGGCGGTGGTGGGCTTATCAACTCCGCATCGAGCATATACCCCAGCTCAAGGTAGTCCCGGCGAGGGGCCTCCCCCGCTGCAATCGTCTCAGCAAGGTTGGGTTTGATGGGTGTTGAGACCAGGATTGCTATGTGTGTCATTTTCAACTCCAGTAGCTGCGAAGTCTGTGATGCGCCTCTGCCTGATTACTTGGCTTCCGATCTACTCAGTAATTTGTCGCTCCATACTTGCGTTGAGACGGTTCCCTGGGACGGAAGAACAGCGTCTAGGCAGGAACACCGATACGCAAGCGAATCCACCGTGGAACAACAATGTCGCCATTTTGTAGATCGAATCTGTAACGAATGCTACCATCGTCCTTTTCTTCGCTGATAGCAAAGCCGTGGCGAGGATAAAAGTCCTTGACAGGGGCATTTTTCGCCGTGGGTATATACCAACCTTCAATCTGCCTGGCACCACGCTCTCGTAGGTGCTCGTTGATCGCCGCCAGCAGAGCTGTTTCGACGTTGCGACCCATTACACGGCAACTCATAAGAAACGTATCGATCTCCCACACGGTGGGTGACTTTGGTGCGACGATACTTACGCCCACCAGGCCGTTGTCGCCGAACCGGTCTTTAACGTTCATGCTGAAAATAAGGGAGCCGTGCGCTAGCATCTCGCCTAGTTGCGCTTCGCTATAACGCCGCGTGGTCAGGTTGAATTGGTTCGTTTTGCCGGTTAATTGTGCTATGCGCGGCAGGGTTAAGTCGTCGGCAGGTGCGACTTCCACCACCGTCTCCAGTCCGGCGAGGTACTCCTCAAGGCTGCCGTCACCGGCGGTCAATTCGTACTCCCGGCGTGCCTGTTGCTCGGTGTATAGTTTGTTCCGGTTACGGTCTTCCTGGCTAAAGACCAGAGTATCAAATACGCCCAACTCAAGCAGCGCGGCGCGATAGAGGGCGGGGTCAGCGGGCAGTTCGGGCGTCAATACCATTGGTAGTGCCATCCGAACTTTGGCCCGCTCCAGCAGGATTATCATCCAGAAACACCAGGCTATCCAGCCCAATATTAAGTTCCTGGGCTATATCGCGAATATTTAGTTCTTTTGGCTCCCAGTTGATGCGGTGGGTTGCGAAGTGCGATAGCTTCAGCACCATATCAGGGTGTTTTTCGAACACGGCCAGTGCATCTTCCGGGTTGTTTTTACTGCTAATCGCAAGCAATATGCCCCGCCGCCACAGCCGCTCAAGCTCGCGCTGAAAAGCCACATACGCGCTGCCCGGCGCTTCCGATCCGATTTGGATGCCTGCCAGCCCATCCTCGCCTACTACGCCGCCCCATAAAGTGTTGTCCAGGTCCAGAACTATGCACTTTCTGCTCAGGCCTTTGAGAGGGCGTATGAACCGCAGATACTCGCGGGCCAGCGCTCTCAGGAGGGCATCGGACCACGCCAGACGTGCTGTAAGCCACATCCGGGTGTCGGTCGCCTGCGCCTTCCCATAGCGAGACTGTATGCCGTCCTCGTCCACTATATAGACATTCTTGAATTGGTCTCGCCCCATATCAGCCAGCCGGAGGTTGATTTGCTGGAATGCAGCCACCTGCCCCAACTCGTCTCGGAGGTCAAGCGTGCCAAGTGCAGGGTGTTGCGGAACTACCATGTTATGCACCAACACCGGCGCTGGGCTGTGTTGCCTGAACGTCGCCAGTAAACTTCGTAAGGTTTCTAGTCCCGCATCTATTTCCGCGCGGCGCTGCTCGACCGTCATATCAAAGGGGAAACTGTGCAGGTTTGGGAAGAGCCGGCTCGGATGAATCGCCAGTATCACCACGTCAGGGCTAAACGAGTATAAACCGCTTGAAGGATCAAGTATCTCTTGCGTATATTGGCCGAAATCGCCTATATAGATGTCCGGTCGCAAGCCGGCGCGATAAAGCTCTACCTTGAGATAGCTTCGCAGGTGGTCCAGGGTCGCATTACCAAGCAATGCGACCTTCAATGTCTGATCAGGCTTAGCTTCCGCAAGCAGTGGAGCAAGCTCATCGAGCAATCCTGCCACAATTAGAGTATTCCCGGCAGAGGGTGCGAAGTTCACAAGGTCGAGACAAGACGCCAGCGCCCGCTCCACGCGCCCCATCCGCTTGCAGAGTTGGGCAAGCGATAGGTAGTTACCGGCTTCTTGAGGATTGCGATGGATCGCTTCGCTCCATAGCTCCACGGCCTCGTCTAATCGCCCCTGCCGCTGCAAATAATGGGCAAGTGGCGCTGCGGCCCTGCCAGGCGCAACTTCCAGGGCCAACCGCAGCACGCCTTCCGACTTCTCGGCAAGCTCCCTGTTGCTGCTCTTTGACATAGCCCTTGCAATCAGCACTAGCTGGTCGGCGACTTGGACCTTCAACTCACCGGATAGGGCACGAGCCGCTGTTTGAGAAAGCACCCCCGCCGCTTTTTCCAGTTCCCCACGCCTCATTAGTCCACCGGCAAGGCTCAATTCCACCCCGGTCACCAGATCGAGATCGGGCGTCTCTTTGTCATGTATGATGGCCGCGAGCATACTTATCAAGTCGTCCGGTAGCGTTTGGGAATCATTGTCTGCACGGTTCAAATAATTTCTCTCTTGCTGAAGGTGCCTCTTATCTTCTCTTCTTCCATACTTTCAATATCACCGGTCGCCCCAGGGCAATTGTCTGACCACCCGGGCAGGGTTGCCTTCCGCATAGCTGTCAGGCGGCACGTCCTGCGTTATGACAGCTCCAGCCGCTATCACGCTGCCATGCCCTATGGTTACGCCTGGCAAAATGATCGCCGCCAAACCAATCCAGCAGCCATCTTCAATCTTCACCGGCTTTGAAATCACCTGGGACAATCGACGCTGCGAGCCGGGGCCAAGCGGGTGCGTCCCCGTGTAAATGATTACTTCCGGGCCGATAGCTACATTCCTACCCAAAGTAACCTCAGCGTCCAGATTAATAGTTACCCTGGCACCGGTGATCACTCCAGGGCCGACGTGAAGCTTCTTGTAGAAACTGCTCATGCCGCTGACCAAACGCAAGTTGCTCATGATGAACGCACCGCCCGCAATGTCCAGGCCGATGTTGCGGTAAAGCCAGGTGCGGATCGGACCGCTGGCGCCGTCCGGCAGGATGCTACACGCCAGGTTCGCAAGCCTGTATTTGAGATGAATGCCCTGTAGCAGGTCTTTCAAGTAATAAGCCAGTTTCGCAGGGAAACTTTGGGGTTTGGCGAGAGTAATGTCCTCTAACAACAGGTCTACTCCTTAGCAGAGATGCGGCACTATGTTGGAGTTCGGTGGCACTCGGGCACATGTGTCGGTAGGAAGCAGACACCATCTCTCCTCAATTAACATTTTAGTCAACAATACTTACAGAGCTATTAATTTGAAGGCGACCACACATTGCGGCCTGGTAATCCTATTTCTCCGGGCATAAATCCTATGGAATCTATGTCTGACGCTTGGAGTGCCGGCTGGCCTCAGATTTTACTGAACCCCAGCCAGATGTTTCCTTAAGACCGTAACAATTGCCGGCAGAGAGTTCATTGAGGATATTTCCATCGTAGAAAAGGTAAGGTCAAACCCTTCTTCGAGTGCTACCAGAAGGGTCAGTTGCTGCAGCGAGTCCCATGGCGCATAATCCTGCTGGCTCACGTTTTCCTGAAGGTCACTCTCGTCGATGTCGAATACATCGGCCATGATCTGGCGTATCCTGTCGGTCAGGGCGGTGGTATCTGTCTGCATCTGTTTGCTCCTTCTGAGTTTGGTAGCCTATTCGACAGAAGTTTCATATTATGCTCATAGGGAGCACACTTCACTTTGATACAGGCATCGATTTGTGTATGGTTTACTCGGGAGCTACGCTCCCCTCCAGCCGTACAGCCCCACGAAGCTTCACTTTGTCGCTAACGGAGGCGGCTATAGCTTGTAATTTCGGCAACCATCCATAACGATACATCGTGACCCGCAGGTTACTGACGGTATATCCGCCGAAATGCGCTTTGTACCCATGATCTCCTCTCAGCAGGTCGAAGGTATGGCAGCCCGCCTCAATTGCACCTCGAATGCTGCTGGCCAGCAAACACACCCCTAGACTGAGGTTGGCCCATTTTGGATCAGAGCTGGTGCCGATCGAATAGAAATAGCCGATTCCCCCGCGCCTGAAGTTATAAATGACCCCTATAATTTGTCCCTCGGCGGATAGAGCTACGCGCATATCGACTTTCCCCTGAGCTGCCAAACTCCCGGCAAGGTATTTGTGTAATGCGCGCATCTGCTCGTTCGGAAACGCTCCACCGGACGGGTTGTGCGCCCATCGCTGTTGGTGCAGCGTAAAGAGAGCCTGGAGAGCCTCCGCTCGGGCTGCCTCGTCCTGGGTGTCAACTTCCACTATCTTGAGTCCAGCCTCGGTGAACTTGCGCAACTTGCGGCGCAGGTTCTGGCGAGAATTTGAACTGAGTGTCGCGAGATAGCCCTCGAAGGTATTGGGCAGCGGTATGAGTTTGCACACGTCGGCGGTTTGTACTTTGGTTTTCCAGCCATGATCGGAGGTGGCTGACTTGTAAAGGCGAGTCAGCCACTCTACCCTGGCGGTATCTCCTGCCGGGCAATTTCGCATGTCAATGACGCTCCAGCGGTTCAACTTGAGGTAGCTCAACATAGCGCGCCAAATCACGCTCTCCATACCTGCGGCCATGATGGGTCCGCCATAATCACCTACCGGATAACCGGAATCGCTGCAACCGGCTACCTCGATGATACGCAGTACCCCCAGCCGGTCTACCTGAGCTAACGGTAGCAAGCCGACGAGGCTCCCGCGGCTGTCGCGTGCGGCCAGCACCAGCGGTTGTTTGCCTGGAGTGCCGTGCTTCCAGAACGCTTCTACCCACTCCCAGCTAGTGAAGATGGACGCGTTGTCGGCTATTTCCAGAAGACTTTCCCAATCGCTGCGCAATTCCTCGAAATCGGCCCTGGTGCTATATTCGCTGACGATGAGCATTGGTCTCCTTTCTTTCTTGAACTCGTTCATGTCAATTCCTCAACTCACACCGGGCAGCACGCGCACACGGCGACGCATGCGCGGCTTACTTTCAAGTTCGGGTAGCACCCCCAGGACCACACCCTGCGGTAATCTATATTTGACGTTGTACATATTCCATGTCGCGGCCAAAGTACCGAATGCGATACCTGCGAACATCATGAGCCGGAAGCTCATGAGGCCCTGGTCTACCTGCGCCAGTGCCAGCAACGATACCAGCACGGTCTGTGCTAAGAAGGTCATAACGAGGTACTCTGCACACTCCTGCTTTTGCACCTGCGCAATATGTGGACCCTTCCGGCTAGCCTCCGGTTCAGCTTCTCCTCTTTCGTCCGCAAGCAGCAATCTCAGCCGCGCCGCTCCAAGTCTAATCGAGGCGATTGCAAGCAGAATTGCCAATCCGACTATCGCCCAGAAGCTCATGAAGCCTACGATCCCCGTGCGCATCCATATCCAGAGCATGTTATTGTGAGGCATGTACAGTTGGAAGGGCCACGTAGCCGTGAGGTCCACGAGAGGGCGTATTACAATGAATGGGCGGCCGAATCCAATACCCATGATTGGGCTCGTCGAAATCGTGAACTGCAAGTTTTGGGTCTCGATGTCTCTGTAAAGGTTGGACTCATAATCTCTTTCACCGGGGTTAATCACCGACCGTATCGCTTGCGCCGGTTCGGATACAATGCCGTTGGAGGTATTCCAGAAGACGGCCAGGTACGCACCCCCAAGTATTGCCCCGGCTGCCAGGATAGAAATCAACCTCCGTTTCTGCTTCTTCGATCTCATGCTCAACCAGACCAGTGGCAAAGAAGTAACTATGACCAGGATCAGGCAGAGATAAGCCGCCCGGCGATGATTGATCACGATCACGAACAACGTGAGCGGCGCCATTGCAATCAATATGTAGAGCATCCGCTTGGAGAGCCAGGCCCGCCATAAAGCCACCACGGGCAGCAGAGTTAGCCCCAATACCAGGAACAAAGAGTCGTCGTGTTCCAGCACCACCTCGGCCGTGCTACGAACGTCGGTAGGCATGATAGCGTAGCGGAAAACACCTTCGATGCCGCGCAGGAGGATGCAAGCTATCGTTATCCAGAGTAAGGCGCGCACATGGCGTGGCTCTGTAATCGTATTCACCGCCAGGATGTAGAAGATCACCATATAGAGGAGAGGGCGTATTTCCCACAACGATGTCTAAAGTTACCCCCGCCTAACAGGCCGATGATCTCGCCGATGACGACCAGTGCGCCGAACATTAACATAGGCCAGAAGAGAGGCCCCTGGTTGAGTCCCTTGTGGACGTGGAAACGACGAAACAGGGCACTTGCCAGCGCCACTGTCAAGACTATCTCGGGCGCATTGAGATAGACCACGTTGCGGAAGATGTCAGCATCAGAAAGCCAGGTGTGCACGAGGTTAGAAGGCAGTCCATCGAAGAGTATGGCTATTCCGGCGGTCACGTAGGTGCCGGACACAGGCCAGCGTATGATGCAGAGGGCAGCAATCAATCCAACACCCAGAGCCAGGGCCAGTTGGATCTTATCGGGCAGCACGAGGGCCAGCAGACTAACACCGGCGAAAGCGATGAGCACGGCCAGCCCTGCCAGGTATTCACCGGTGCGCCGAATTCTCCTTCGTTGAGGAAGATCGCCTCTGGAGGTATGACTGCTGCCTGTTGTATTTAAAATAGCTACACCCATCTATACTCCGCCACCGGTCTGGTTGGGGGGATAGACGAACGGCGCTCCCTTGCCGAGGAGCAAGATCGGTCCCTTGCTGGTCGTTAGCACAAACAGGGGGCAGGGGGGCCGCAACACCTTATAGCTGAACCTTCCCGAAAGCTTGACGCGCCGGTTCAGGCGCAGTCATTTCCGGGTCCGAGTAACCGGCCACGAGAAAGCCGGGCTTGTCAATGGGGCGCGTGGAGCGACCTCCGCTGAGGAAAATAATCGTGCGGGCGAGCTTTTCCGGATCGTGAAGCAGCGAATCGTTGGCCGCGACAGGCCTCACTATGACATTCGTTCCAAGCGAGAAGCACTCCTCCAGGTCGATATGTACCGGGAAGGAACCCATAGCCCCTTTCCCGGCTACCTGCTCGGAAGGAAGCAGAGCGCTGTTAGCTATTACGCAACGCAGGGCGTGTGGCCCTCCTATGCTGTTGAGGACTACTCTGATGAAGTCCGACGCGGTCCAACTGCTGGTCAGGTGAGACTGAGTCATGAGAGGGCAGACGAATATCTTGACGGCCCTGGAAAGGGCCATCGCCTCACTAATCGCTTCGATCTGGAGAGGGGCTAATATATTGAAGTAGAGATCGGCAGGCCCTAACACGATTATGTCGGCCCTGGCGATTGCCTCCAGAGCGGCGTCGATGGGAACTACAGGTCGGGAGAGCCGCACGCCTTGCAGTCCCGCTTTGGAGGCTAAATCCGTCAGCTCCTGCGAGGTCGTGACAACGGCTTCGGTTCCATCTTCTTGTAGGGCGATCAGTGGGCATTCTTCAAGTGTGATCGGAAAAACTTTGCCTTGCACGTTCAATACCTGCGCTGCCGCGTGCATCGCCAGATCCGCCCCACCACTGATCTCCGTCAGAGCTGCTAGGAAGAGGTCTCCGAAATCGGGGGACGGCTCGACGGTGTTCGCCTGCTGAAAGGCAAAAAGGCGCTCCATGATCTGTGTCGTATTTTTATCGGCTCCCAACGCGATCAAACTGCCTCGGACTTCTGCCATAGATTGCGGAAAGCTCTCCCCTTCCACTGCGTAACTCTGCCTTCTAGAAGTCGCATCGAAAGTGGAAATTAGGGCTGTTAGCCGCGAAGTGTATCGCTTCAGGCCTCTCAGCACAATGTTGGTGCCGGCCCCACCGCCTATTACGACAATGCTTTTATCATTCATGTGTAGCTCTTACCATCCATCCTGTATTCCCTCGCTCCGTCTGCAGTTTCAATGTTAGGAGGGTGGACGAAAATCCAAGTGAATGTTCTGAGGACACTGCTGTCACCCCCACAGCAAAGCCAGCACCAATCCAACGAAAAGTAAAACCGCGTAGGTTCGCCCATTGATCAACGTCGCAGATTTGCCTCTTGGTAACTTCGCCATGTAGCGGTTTGCATACCAGAGACCTCCTATTGTGAATACCAGTAACGCTATCGACATCTGTGACATTGTGTAGCTCCACCCTGACCGGCTATATTGACTTCGCCATGGTTGTGGCCTCGGTCGAGGCCTGAGCTTTTCGACCGAACCTGGCTTTTGCTATCGCCAGTGCCGCTTTATTGGCCTTTCGCCGGGTGGCCGCAAGCCGATCTACGTATGGCATAGCCACAACGAGCAAATCCGGGGACGAGTTGTATTCTTCAGGCAAAATAAGTTTCACGTCGTTTGCTGTGAAAATTGCCGGGTTGGTCCATGTACCCACCAGCACCAGTGCGACGATTGTGAACAGCGCCAGAGCCAGGGCGATCAAGCCATTCTTCAGCAAGTCCTTACTTGTCAACTGGTAAGGACTTGCTGCCTGGGGTTGGTCGATCAATTGGAAGAACTGATTATTAACATCGGGCGCGGCCTGAGACTGCGCCTGGATACCGGTTATAGTGTTCTTCATGTCGTTGTAACGGGTGCGGTCATCGAACACTTGCTGTTGTAGGTCGCTCAACTGAGTGCTAGGTGCTACTCCGGCTGCAAGAGCCTCAGGATGCTGCTGGAGATACGTGTTTAGGGCATCTGCCGATTGGTTCATCTGGGCTGCGTAGGTTGAGAGTTGCCCCTGATAAATTTGCAGAGCCATGTTGGCCTGGCGTACCCGGTCCGCGTTCATATAATCAACAAATTGCTTCACAGATTGAGTGACCACATCCTGAACGTCGTTGGGCGTGTCGCTCGTGTAGGTAATCTTGATCAGGTGCGGTCCGACCGTATCAACCTGAAGGTTTTGCTTGAGCTGGGCGATACCACGCTCCTCATCTGCGCTGGAACTAAAAGATTTGCCGGCCTGGGTCAGGATAGCAAGGGTGAATTGTCTCGTGTTCATCAACTCATCGAAGGCGTTCACCTGATTTTCCGCGACGGTGATGTAAGGGTTCAGGGTGGTCTGGTCTTTGTAATAGAGCGGCTGCTCGGCCCACACCGTCGCTGAGGATGTATAACCTTTCTTAGACAGGACAAGCGCAAGCGACGCCAATCCGAACACAAGCAGCGCACAGATAATCAGACGAAACTTCACCCTGAAAGCAGCTTCAATGTATTGCTTCACTATTTCTCCCCTGTACCTAGCCGCGATGATGGTGGATCTGCACAATCCGGAATGACCTGGGCAAATTGCGCATCGGGAATCAGTATAGCAGTCAGGATTGAATGGCCTGTGAACGGATGATAAGGTTGTGGTTACAGCTTGTTTAGCACCCGCATGTGTCAGCCGTGTGTAAAGAATCTGCCCGGCGCATCTTTCTTACATCTTTGTAAGAGATCAATGCGGCACCACGGGTCGCCGGGTCTTATTCACTCACGCTTGCGTCTCGGCTGGCGCTGTGTGCGAGAAGGACGTAGTTTGTATACTACTTATGAAAAAGTACTAGGCAAGAAGCGCACAAGTCCCAGGTACCAAGGATTGCCGTTATCCAGGACCATTCGACCAACCTCAACTATTGTACGCCGCCGCCCTACGTACCTATAATCATATTGCGGTAATTCTGTAGGGCCTTCCGGTACGGAGCCTGCTAACCAGAGAACTTTCAAACTCGCCCTTGCCAATTGGTCTAGCTTTTGATATTCTAATCGCCCTCCTCTCACCATAACGCCCCACGATCCTGCAACTAAATAACCTGAAGCGAACCTCGTCATTTCTTCCCTCTCAGTGGGCACAAACATTTAAAGACGGATCGCCTGAGTTACCGTGGTGGCCCTTTCGAAGCAATCGTAGGTGCCCGCTAAGTGAACCTCAGGGCACGGAGGAGAAAACATGATGTCTGGGCGCACAGACCCATCAACCGGCAAGAACAGATCTATCCGCCTGTTCTTGCCCGTTCTGTTTCTCATTGTCACTTTTTGTATTTTCGGCTCTAGCTCGAATGCCACCACCGCCAAAGCAGTAGGCAGCCGGCAGCCGGCAGCCGGCAGTTCTGCGGCAAACGTCCACCAGCCATTATCAAACGCCGTACGCAGCCTCGGCGCACCCCAGGTGACCGGACCCTTGCAACCGGTGCAGCCGAACGTCCTGCCGCCAATACCGGCTGGGATGCCTACATACTTCAACTTTGGCTTGTTCAACGCCAATATCACGGACGTGCCCCCCTCAGTGCCCTGGGATTTCCGTTACCAGTACCTGACCGGTGGCGTGAATACAGGCGGCGGTTGGGCAACCTGGAGCGATCCTCCCGGCCAGTACGCCATCAACTACATTCAGGACGCACGTGGCAGGGGCATGACACCGGCTTTCATGTACTACCAGATATTGGAGTCCGCCCCCTACTACGACGAGTATCAGAACATGCAAGACGCCTCCACCATGTACTCCTACTTCGCTGACTGGGAACTCCTTATGACCAAGAGTGCTCAAGCCGGTGGTACAGTGGTTGTAATGCTGGAAGCCGATCTAACAGGTGTCATGCAACAGGATTCCACCAACGACGACGCCACTACGGTACCCGCTTCAGTAGCCTCCTCCGGTTATCCTGACGCCGCGGGCTACGCCAACAACTTCAAGGGCATGTACCAGGCTTTGCTGCACATCAGAGACATGTATGCCTCCAATGTGCTCGTGACGCTGGATCTGAGCAGTTGGGGTCCTGGCGACGATATCGTGCTCGCGCTACGCGATGACCCCAACTACGACTGGCAGACCCATGCAGATCGCTCGGCAGCCTTCCTCAACAGCCTGGGACCCGGCTTCGACATGCTATCATGGAATCCATCGGATAGGGATGCGGCCTGGTACCAGGCGCAGGGCAGCAATAGATGGTGGGATGACAACAATGTCACAGAGCCCACATTCAACACCATGGGAGCCTGGCTCGGCAGGATAGTCACAGATACCAATAAAAGAGTGGTGCTGTGGCAGGTGCCCAATGGCAATCGGGTATACAGAAGTGAGAACAACACCGATGGACATTGGCAGGACAATCGCCCGGAGTACTTTCTTGACTTCACCACGGGGAGGCAACACATGCAGGATTGGGCCAACCTGGGGGTGTTAGGCATCTGGTGGGGCGCAGGAGTAGGTGGACAGTCGCACTATTTCGACGCCAAAGGCGATGGGATCACCAACCCACCACCCATCAACGGCAACGACCAGGTGGCTCAGTACGCTGACGACGATGGAGGCTATATCAGGGTCCAAGGTGGCTCCTATTACTCGGGGGGCGTCGTTTATCTGCCCGGCAGCAACCCACCCAGTCCCACTCCAACCGTAACAGGCACACCGCCCACCGCTACGCGGACACCTACCCGCACCGACACTCCGATAGTTACCCCAAGTCCCACATTCAATCCATCAGCCACCTCCGTGATCTACACAGATGCATTGCAAAATGGGTGGCAGAACTGGTCGTGGGGCAGCTCTGTAACGGAACAAGATGGCGCGTTCCACCATTCCGGGCAGTACTCGCTCAGTTGCGCCTATACGCAGGCCTGGGGAGGGCTGCAACTGGGCCTGAATGATCCCGGGTTGAACACCACAGGATACAACTACCTTCTCTTCTACATCAACGGAGGTGCATCTTCCGGGCAGCAAGTTGATATATATGTAGTCGACGGAGGAGGCAATCAACTACCGTCTGTGGCATTAGATGGCTATATCGTAGGGGGCGGGGGAATAGGACAGAATATATGGAAGCTTGTGAGCGTACCTTTGGCGGACCTGGGCGCAAGCAACATATATATCACAGCGGTTGCGTTGCAAGATGCCCTGGGTGGATCTCAACCCAGGTATTACCTGGATGACATGATCCTTTCAGCTAGTCCAGGTGGTTCAGGCACCCCCAGCGCCACGCCGTTCGGCACAAGCACGCGCACACCGACTCGAACTAACACTCCCACCCGCACGGCTACAACTATCGCTACCGACACGCCTACCGGTACCTGGGTGCCTCCCACCTCTACCAATACATCCACTGACACGCCAATAAGTATCCCAACCGATACACCTGGCAGCTCCGGCACCCCGGTTGCTACTAGCACGTCGGAAGTCATACCAACTGCCACGCGCGTGGCCCATACCTCGACCGCTACCCCTGCCGGTACCACAGTGCCGCCAACCGCGACACCCACGACATGTACCATCCATTTTCAAGACGTGAGCTCCGCCGACTACTTCTACCAGCCTGTGCTCTACCTTTACTGCCACAATATCATCGGCGGCTACCCGGATAACACTTTCCGGCCATACAGAACCACATCGCGCGCACAACTCGCGAAGATGGCTGTGCTTGCTGAAGGCTGGCAGCTAATCGCTCCTGCGGATAATACCTTCGAAGATGTGCTGCCAGGCTCAACATTCTACCAGTACGTCGAGACGGCAGCCCAGCATGGCCTGCTGTCCGGCTATCCGTGCGGCGGGCCAGGCGAGACGTGCGACCGGCAAAGCCGCCCCTACTTCCGCCCAGGCAACAATGTCACCAGGGCGCAGGTAGCAAAGATTATGGTGCTGGCCGAGGGGTGGCAACTTCTGAACCCTGGCAATAATACCTTCGAAGATGTGCTGTCAGGCTCAACATTCTACCAGTACGTCGAGACGGCAGCCCAGCATGGCCTGCTGTCCGGCTATCCGTGCGGCGGGCCAGGCGAGACGTGCGACCAGCGAAGCCGCCCGTACTTCCGCCCCAACAATTCGGCTGTGCGCGGGCAAGTAGCCAAGATCATTTATATGGCCGTAACAGGCCCATGATGAACTTTCGTTTCTCGCTTATGGTAACCATTGAACAAAGAACAAACAGATCGCCCAGGGCGATCTGTTTGTTCTTTGTTCAATGGTTATCGGCTAGTACAGCAAAGATGACTCTGCGCGAAGCCGAGCAAGACGGTGCTACCGGCTCCCGACTATGGTCGGGCGATCAAGGACTTCTGTTCCCCTCCGGGATTGAACTTGTAGCCGAGGCCCCAGACCGTGCTGATCAGCTCAGGGTTGGCCGGATCAGGCTCGATCTTGCGGCGCAGGCGGCGGATATAAACGTCTACCTGCCCGTTTTCTCTCCCATCTACGTCGCCCCAGGCGTGAGCAATCAACACCTCGCGGGTGAGGATCTTGCTCGCATTGCGCATCAAGCAATAGAGAAGCTGGCTCTCCGTTGGAGTAAGCTCGGTCTTTTTGCCGTTAGGCAGGGTCACCAGATGTCGCATCGGATCGAGCTCCACTCCCCCAGACTTCAGCAAGCGACCTTCCGAGCTCGGCTGCGTTTGCGAGCGGCGAGCGAGCGCCTTGACGCGAGCCATTAACTCAGCAGGCTCGCAAGGCTTGGGCAGATAGTCGTCCGCTCCATCGAGCAGGCCACGCACGCGGTCCTCGGTTCCGCCTCGTGCTGAGAGCATGATAATCGGTACACGATTGGTCTCTCGCACTTGACGACAAATTTCGAACCCCGGAATGTCGGGCAGCATGACGTCCAGGATTAGCATATCTATCCATTGCTGCTTGAGATACCTGAGGGCTTCGGCGCCCGTTGACGCCGTCACCACCTCATACCCATCATCTCTTAGCAAGAAGCTAATCATTTTCACATGGATTGGATCATCGTCTATGATTAGTATCTTCATCCTCGATGATTCCTTAGTGTGATTGATTATTGTTGTGATAAAGCGCTGATATGACCCGTGTACCAACGAAGCAACTGTTAGCGTTCGAGATGTGTTCCCTGCGTTAAATTTGGCATTCCTGAGAATCGTGTATCAAAGCGAGTCAATCCATTCCAAAAGAGACCGCACTTCTCTCACTGCACTATAAGGGTTACAGCGACCCACTTCCCTATCATTGTAACATAGATCTATTAATGAAAAATGAACAGAATGTAAGCAAGAAGCGTTTTTCAAATATGAACGCACATTGGGAGTATGCAAGCGCGAAATGAGCTTCAGAGCGCTTCTCGACCTTGAGTTTTATGTTTTCTCTCAGCAGGAAATGGGTGGAAAGGATTAAGTACTGTAAACATTCAAACCGCTGTGTCCCCTACCTATTTCAGCCCTCTTTAACTTAGTCGCTCTACACTATGAATACAGTTTCTTGAGGAACCGGCGGCTGCCGGTTATAGGCGCGTTCCGACAACAGCCCTTCTCTTTCAACTGGTCGGCATATTATGAACAGTTAGTGCTGGTAATAGCAATGTGTGGAATAGCAGGGATTTTCAACTACGACGGTCGAGAACCGGTACGCAGGGCAACCGTGAGCCGGATGTTGGCTGCCATACGGCATCGTGGACCTGAAGCTGCGGGCGTCTACCTTCACGGGCCTGTGGGGCTTGGACACGATCGCCTCAGTATCATCGATCTAGATGGCGGCTTGCAGCCGATATCGAATGAAGATGGCTCAATCTGGGTCGTTTGTAACGGCGAACTCTACAACTATATAGAGCTTCGTGAAGAATTGCTGGCACGCGGTCACACATTTCGTACCGGATCCGATAGCGAGGTGATTGTCCACCTGTACGAAGAGATGGGGCCTGAATGCGTGCAGAGCTTCATAGGCCAGTACGCCTTCGCCATCTGGGACGGCCGTAAGCGCAGATTGGTGCTGGCCCGCGACCGCTTTGGAGTGCGCCCGCTCTTCTACTCCAGCCAAAACGGCACGCTGCTTTTCGCCTCCGAAATAAAAGCTTTGCTGGCGAGCGGTTTGGTAGAAGCCCGGCTTGACCTGCGCGCCCTCGATCAGGCCTTCACATTCTGGTGCTCCCTGCCCGGGCAATCAGCCTTCGAATCTATTGCCGAGTTGCCTCCGGCGCATTACCTGATCGCAGAGGGAAGCGACATATCCCTACACAGATACTGGTCACTAGACTTCTCGCCCGAACGCGAAGGCAAGCTTGAGACCGAACATTACTACGCCGAACGCCTGTTGGAACTCTTAGTCGATGCGACGCGCCTGCGGCTGAGGGCTGACGTGCCGGTCGGAGCATACCTGAGTGGCGGCCTCAACTCCTCCACAATAGCAGCTATCGTCCGTCGCTACACCTCAAACCACCTGAAAACGTTCTCTATAGCCTTTAGCGACCGGCAGTTCGACGAGAGAGCGCACCAGCAGCAAATGGCGGAAATCTTAGGCACGGAGCACGTTAGCATAGAGTGCACGGGCAAGGATATAGCCGAAGTATTCCCTGAGGTCGTATGGCATGCTGAAGCGCCTCTATTGCGCACCGCTCCTGCTCCTATGTTTATTCTATCGCAGCTTGTACGGGACAACGAAATCAAGGTGGTACTCACCGGTGAGGGGTCGGACGAAGCGCTGGGCGGCTACGATATTTTCAAGGAGGCGAAGGTGCGCCGCTTCTGGGCGGCGGACCCCAACTCCAGGCTCAGGCCGCTCCTGCTCAGGAAGCTCTACGGTGACGTGCGCGGCATGGGCGACACTTCGCAAGCTTACTTGCAAGCCTTCTTCAAGAACGGCCTTACCGAAACCGGCGACCCATACTACAGTCACCTGGTGCGCTGGCGCAGCACCGCCCGCCTGAAGCGTCTCTTCTCTGCACAAACGCGAGAAACGCTCGACGATTATCAAAGCGACGGTCTACTCGTCGGGGCGCTGGAAGGGCTGCAATCCGATTGGGATCCGCTTTCGAAGGCGCAATATATCGAGAGCCGCCTCTTCATGTCGCAGTACCTGCTCTCTTCACAGGGAGACCGCATGGCCATGGCGCACGCTGTGGAGGGGCGCTTCCCCTTCCTCGATCATCGCCTTGTGGAGTTTGCGGCCAGCATACCGCCTCACTTGCGCTTGCATGGCTTCGAGGAGAAGTACATTTTGAAGCGGGCTGTGTCCGACCTGCTCCCCTCGCAGGTGCTTGCCCGGGTCAAGAAGCCCTACCGAGCTCCGATTCGGGACGCTTTCTTCGGAGATGGCGCTCCGGCATATGTGCGCGATATGCTCTCCAGTACGGAGGTGAGCAAAGCCGGCATCTTCGACCCTGCCGCTGTGGAAATGCTTGTCAAGAAGTGCCTGGCGGCACCCGTAGTCGGAGAGATGGATAGCATGGCGCTGGTGGGCGTGCTATCCACGCAACTGCTCCACTATCAGTTTATCGAGAAGCGAGAGTCGACGCGCCCGGAAAGCGAAAGCGCTTTCTCTACCATCATGGTCGGTGAGGAGATGCCTGAAGTTCAAGGGGAACGGATAGGTGCCGTGTCATGATCGACGCAGAAATAGCAACGATTTGCAGTATTCTTTAATATAAAGAAAGGACGAGGACCGTGATATCTCTAGATCAAGCTACAGGTTTGAGGTTGTGTACCCGGTGTATTCTGCCGGAGACCTTCCCAGGCATCACTTTCGATGACGAAGGGGTATGCAATTACTGCCATCGCGCCCTCGTAGAGGAAAAGCTGGCGGCTCAACGTGAGACGGCGCGCGCCCGTTTCGATCAGCTTTTGGAAGAAGTGCGTGGGCGCGGCACTTATGACGTGCTCGTGGGTTGGAGCGGCGGAAAGGACAGCACATATATACTGGCTCGCCTGCTGAAAGAGTTCAACGTGCGAGTACTCGCCTTCACCTTTGACAACGGGTTCGTATCGAAACAGGCTTTTCGCAATATGGAGAAGCTGTCGGATAGCCTGGGGGTGGACCACCTGATCTATAAGGGTCGATTCGACGTGATGAGGACCGTATTCAACGCTTCTGCGCGGGGGGACGAAATTTACCCGAAGTCGGCGCTGGGGCGCGCCAGCAACATCTGCACATCGTGCATGGGCCTCGCCAAGAGTCTCGCCTTGCGCCTCTGTATCGAGAAGAACATCCCGATGACCGCTTTCGGCTGGACGCCAGGCCAGGTTCCGCTCGCCTCCGGCATCTTCAAGAGCAACCCGCAGATGATCCGCAAGATGCAGGAGGCTTCTTCAGGACCTATGCGTCGACTGGTCGGCGACGAAGTCGTGCGCCCGTATTTCCTGGAAGAAGAGCATTATGAGCGGCCTGAGCGGTTCCCTTACAATATCTCGCCCCTCGCCTTTATGGTGTACGACGAGACAAAAGTATATGAATACGTCGAGGCACTCGGCTGGAAGAAGCCCAAGGACACCGACGCCAACTCTACGAATTGTCTGCTCAATAGCTACGCCATCAACGTCCACCTTGATCAGTCGCACTTCCACCCCTACGTGGCCGAGCTGGCCGGGCTGGTGCGCGAAGGCCGTATGGAGCGTGAGGAAGCGATCGCACGTGTCAACGAAATGCCCAGCGAGCAAGTCGTCAACTTCGTGACGGATCGCCTGGGCATCGCCAGATACAAAAGTGCCCGCTAGATCGGGCTATGGCTCTCGATCTACCATCTTTCTTATCCAGACGCATTCATAGATCGTCTGTCGGAGGTCACATAAATGGCTATCGCTGATATTGAAGAACAGGTTCGCGACTTTCTCCTCAACAACTTCATCTTTGACCAGGCAGTTCAACTGGGGCCGGACGAGTCTGCTCATGGAGAATAGTATCGTAGACTTCGACCGGTGTCCTGGAGTTGATAATGTGGCTGGAAACCAACTTCGACATCACGGTTGAAGACGGCGAGGTATTGCCGGAAAACCTTAGACTCCGTGCGCTCCCTTACAGGCTACGTCCACCGCAAGCTTCAGTCCATCATGGCTGCCGCTTCGTAGTTCGACCGCTAAGGGGCCACCTCCAGGTGAGGTGAACCCTCAACCATCTTCCGACCAGGAATTTATTCTGGCAAGAGTATCGTGAGCGATCAGATGCTGGTACAACATCTATTGGAAACAGGGGCAAGTCGATGGCCCCACAGAATAGCGCTTGTATCCGGTGGCAAGAATATCACCTACGGTCAATTGGACGCTGAGGCCAATCGGGCGGCCCACGCTTTCCTTGATAGCGGCGTAAAGCGTGGGGACCGCGTTGCAATCCTGCTTGAAAACGGTATCGAGGTTGCAATTGCGATCTTCGGTGCGCTCAAAGCGGGTGCTATATTTATGGTCCTGCCCCCCGGGATGAAACATACCAGGATGGCCAGGATCCTGGCATGACGCGGAGCCTACCGCGCTGATAACCGACCAGATACGCATGAGGGAGCACGCAGGCGTGGTTGCAGGTGCTCCCTCTCTGCGCTGTCTTTTCTGGAGCGACAACAAGGCTCAACCCGTCAATGACCTCATTCGCAGTATTAACTGGTCCGACCTGCAAGGCTACCCTGACGCTTCGCTGCCCTGTGCGTCCAGTGAAGACGATCTCGCCACTATAATTTACACGTCGGGTAGCACAGGCCAGCCTAAGGGCGTAATGTGCGCTCACGCTAACATGATCGCCGCGACGAACTCGGTCAACGGTTACCTGCAGAACAGAGCCAATGATATAATCCTGAACGGTCTGCCCCTATCGTTCGGCTACGGCCTCTATCAGATATTTTTAGCCTTCCAGGTTGGGGCGCGTGTGATCATCGAAAAGAACTTCGCTTTTCCTGCCCGTACCATCAAATTACTGGAAGAGGAAGGCGTCACGGCGAGTGCCGGGAGTACCCACCTTCTTCGCGCTTTTACTGCAGTATCCCGATCTTCTTCGCCGCGATTTTCCAAAGCTCCGCTATATCACGAATGCTGCGGCCGCTCTGCCGCCGCAGCATCTCGACAAATCCGCAATATCTTTCCTCGCGCCCGCTTTTTCTCCATGTACGGCCAGACCGAGTGCAAGCGTGTCTGTTATCTGCCGCCTGAGGAGCTTGACCGCCGACCTTTGTCGGTGGGCGTCCCGATACCCAACACCCGGGTTTCTGTTGTGAACGAATTGGGCGAGCCTGCGCCCGCCGGAGAGATAGGCGAACTGTTGGTGTATGGCCCGCACGTCATGCAGGGATACTGGAGAGCGCCTGAGCTTACGGCTCAGCGCTTCCGCCCAGGTTCCACCTCCGCTGAGAGGGTTCTCCATACAGGTGATCTTTTCAAAATGGACGAAGATGGTTTTCTCTACTTCGTAGCGCGTAAGGACGACATAATCAAGTGCAGGGGCGAAAAAGTCAGCCCTCTGGAGATCGAAAACGTTCTGTGCGAATTGGAAGGCGTGAGCCAGGCAGCGGTTGTTGGTGTGCCGGACCCGCTGCTGGGCGAGGCGATCAAGCTGATTTTGGTGCGCCAAGAAAGCAGCATGATCTCCGAAAGGGATGTACGCAGTTATTGCGCTCGCAAATCTCGAAGATTTCATGATACCCAAATATGTTGAGTTCGTGGCGGAGCTCCCGCGCAATGAGAACGGCAAAATCAACCGCCGGGAACTTGCACTTGCCGGCGCGCCGGCGCCCGCTCTGTAAGACGTTACCGCGGTAAGTTTGTCGGCACAGACGGGGATAACCGTTGAAATCGCTCAGTCCGGCACCGAAAGAAGGCAACTATGGATTCGATATCAAGAGACCAACAAATCCCCAGACAAGGTGATAACCTGCGCATCATCTTCCTGCACCATTCAACCGGGAGAAACCTAATTCGACACGGCGGTGTGCGCGACCTCATAGCGAAACGAAGTGAGCGCGAGGGTACGAATTACGAATTCTGGGACCACGACTACAATGAGATTGGCTTGACAGGGCCGTCCGGCGAGAGAATGGACGTTTCGTTCGATGTCCCGGACGATAATACTGATCCCGACGGATTGGATAGGCTATTCAGCCAACCGGTCCACGACCCACCCGACAATGCCTTGAGCCGGCTGCTTGGTTTCGACGTAATTATATTCAAGTCTTGCTTCCCGGTCTCGGCCATCCGAAGCCAATCTCAGCTTGAACAATACCAACTGCATTACCGCTCAATACGCAAGACAATGAGCGAGCACCCGGGAAATCTGTTCATTGTGGTGACGCCGCCGCCGTTGGTTGCGCGGCCTTTCAATCAGACGATCTTGCCAAGCTCCGAGAAATGGACCAACGCCGCGGACGCCAGGAGAGCGCGGGAGTTCTCACGATGGCTTGTATCACAGGACTTTCTGGATGGGTTGCCCAACGTCGCCACGTTCGATCTGTTCGATCACCTTGCGGAACCGGATACGTCCCGCCGGCAGCCAAATATGTTGCGGGCAGAGTATCGTAGCGGTAGGTTTGGTCTGGACGCGCACCCTAATCCAGTGGCCAACAGGGCTATTGCGCCTATTCTTGTTGATACACTATTCGAGAGCATCAACATTTTTCAGCAACGTACCCTACGTAACGAGAGCATTCTCATGAGGTAATTGGTGAGCAGAGGCTAAGAAGCTTTTAGTTCTCCCTCGCCCAAAAATTCGTAACCTCGCCCCTGGATCGTTCTAATGAACTCGGTGTTCGGTAGTTCCTGTCGTAGCTTGCTACGCAGTCGATGCACGTACACCTCAAGCTGGTTGCTGCCCGCATCGTAGTCGATTCCCCAGGCCTCGGAGATGAGCCTGCTATGGGAGACCACCTGCCCGGCGTTGCGCATCATGACATGGAGCAATTGAGCTTCCATTTTGGTCAATTCGACAGCGTGGTCTGTTCCCTCAGCTCTGAGCACGTGATTCCGCACGTCCAGGCAGACACCTTTCAGACAGAGCAGGGTCTGCAAATGAGGGGCCATAGTGGGCTGGGTGCGTCTAATTAGAGAATGCACGCGGGCCACGACTTCAGCCGGGTCGAACGGCTTGGTCATATAGTCGTCGGCTCCCTCATTCAAGGCCGCTACCTTCTCCTCACGATTATCGATGGCCGATAAGACCAGCACAGGCAGCCCGAGTCCATTCTTGCGGATCGCTCGGCACACCTGGAGACCGTTAATATCAGGGAGCATGAGGTCGAGAATGATCAGGTCGATGAACTCGTTTTTGAGCAGTTCAAGGGCGGAAGCGCCATCGCCGACGGCATACACTGTATAGCCCTCATTGCGAAGCAAGAAGGCAAGCATCTTCAGTGTCGGTGGGTTGTCCTCGACAACAAGTAGTTGCACGTAAGTTGGGTCGTCTCTTCTAGGCGCAAGTAAGGATTGCATCATTGTATTACACGGATTATTCTATGTCAACTGCGGCGTGTCAATTCTGAACGAATTGACAAGATCGCGAGATGTGAATGTGAAATCAGGCCACCTGCAAGAGAGAAGCGTCGTCGTTGCCGAATTGTAGCAGCTACGAAGCAAGAAGGGTGACTTTTCCACATCCATCTCCGCTACCCAGCGCCCCTCTCGACGCCAGAGAGTACCTTGCATCTGCTCCGAGTAGGACCTATTGCGTATTTACATCCGGATGTTTGTCCTTTACCTTTTGAATGAGGCATATATCTTTACGCCCACACGCACAGCACTAGCAAACAAAGGGGCCAAGCATGAGCAGAATGAATGGCGGCACTCACAAGAAGCATGGGAGCCAATGGAACGGAGCTGAGCGCAGATCCGAGCCGCGCGTTCTCAAGCGAAATATGGGGCGCGCAAAGCTCCTGATCATGCTCATAGCCCTCGGCATCACAGTCGGAAGCTGGCTTGGCTTCGCAACAATGCGTCCCTACCAGGGCAAGCCCTCGCCCGCGCCCATCCAGGTTGGATATTCTGCTGCGCCCTCTTACCCGCTCCTCGACCGGTCGGAATTGAGCGCTGAGACTGGAAAATAGTCTCAAGTCGATATCCAGGGCAATAGTTATCCTCAGGAGCAACTATGAGCAGTCGCATCTACAGCGGGCCGGCATATAGATCGCGCAGACATAAGGAATACGATGTCACGCTGGACGAGATCCGGGCTGAACAATACCATAAGAAGGCCGAGGCGCTCATAGCTCTATTCTGGGTGGCTTTTTGTGTCGTTGGGGGCGGCGGGTTGGCCTGGCTGCTCACGCCCTGGATTCGCTCGCTTGGGCCGATTGTGGACAACCAATTCGGCAGCGCGCCGCAGGTATATCGCGATGTTTCGAGCGCAACGGGGATCGCCTCATATGGCCTTCTGTGGCTTTCCATGATGTTTGGCCTCCTCATTAGCGGAAGGATGTCACGGGTATGGCCTGGCGGCCCTGAAGCCTTCGAACTGCATCGCTTTTGCTCGCTGCTTGCGCTTGCTTTCACTCTCTTTCACGTTTTCGTGCTGATCGGTGACCCGTACCTGGGAGGCAGCCCCGTACCGCTGCTGGCGTTTGGGATGCTGGCCGCGAAGGCTCCATGGTCCTGGGTCGGCCAGTTGTCCCTGTATCTTCTTGCCCTGGTAGCAGGGAGCTTCTATCTACGCCGGTGGATTGGTAAGAAGACCTGGCGGGCGTTGCACGCGGGAGCGTTCGCGCTTTACTTGATTGCTCTTGCACACTCGGTGGGAGCCACTCGTGATAGCTCGATTCCAATCCTGGGGGCATTTTACTGGGCTACCGCAGGCGGATTGGTCATGTTGGCGGTTCTCAGATCGCTGGTCGTTCTCAAGGCGAACCGCAAGCGCAAAGCAAAACTGTCATTCATGAAGACGCAATAAACTCGTGATATACTATGGTCGCAAGGGCCGCATAATTCAATATGAGCTATGCCACCCGACACATCTCTTCCTAGCTCACGCCGCACATTCAGCGCAAGAAAACAACCACAAGCGTGCTAATCACCAGGGACCGGGAGCCTTGTTGCTACCCTGGTTCCAGCAGCAGGGGGCGGATGATGGAAATACGGTCGTTACGTAGTAAGTCACTTTTCGCACTCGTTCTGTCAATCTTTCTTGCGCTTCTCGCGCTAATCGTCCCACCTTTCATGCGTACGCTCGCGGCCTCGCCTGCGGGCTCAAAATACAGTGTCCCCCTCGTGAATCCCGGCGATTGGCCCATGTACGGGCACGATGTCAGTCGCACCAACTTCAATCCCGACGAGACCATAATCAATGCCGGCAACGTCAGCCAGCTTGTCTCGCGTTGGCAGATGTTCATTGGCAGCGGCGCCGGAGACCCTTCAGGTGCGCCCAGCGTGGCAGGCGGCAAGGTCTTCGTGGGAAGCAGCGCCCCGGGCAACAACTTCTTTGCGTTCAATGCGGTTACCGGCGCTCAAGCATGGAACGTGAGCGTAGGTTACGAGAACAGCTGCTTCAACGTAGGCATCGGTTCCACCTCGGCTATTTCGGGCACTGTTCTGTCCGTAGGTGGAGGGGATAGCTGCCGTATTACGGCCTGGACACAAATACGGGCAGCCAGCTATGGCGCAACGATATGGCCCTCGGCCCAAGCGCCTTTGCCTGGGAATCGCCGTTGCTGGCGAATGGACGTTCCTACCTGGGTATGGCCTCAGATTGTGATGATCCTTCGGTGCGCGGCGAAGTGCGTGCGGCGGACATGAACACCGGCACCACGATAAACAGCCAGTATTTCGTGCCCGCTGGGGACCGGGGAGCCGGCATTTGGAACTCACCCGCGCTGAGCCCCGACGGGTCCACGCTTGTGGTTGCGACGGGCGAGGATTACAACGGCTATAACGGCCCGTACAACCGGGCCATCGTGTCGCTCGATCCCGTCAGCCTAGCTATTCTCCAGCATTTCCAGGAAGGGGCTCTCGATGGGGACCTGGACTTCGGTACCACACCTGTCATCTTCCATGATAGCCAGAATCGGGTCCTGGTGGGGGCGGGGCACAAAAACGATATATTTTACACATTCGTGCTGAACGATATCAACTCAGGGCCGATCTGGATGAAGAATACCGGCACGAAGGTGGGCATGATGCCTGCTTATGACCCCACTTTTGGAGCCGGTGGGACGCTCTTCATAGCAGGGAGCAGTAACTTGTATGCGGTTGATCCGGCCACAGGCAATAATCGCTGGTCGCCGGTTCCGCTAGGTAACGTGCGCGGCAACATGGCGATAGCAAACGGCCTGATCTTCACCAATGAGAACGGCAGGGTAGATGTGCGGAATGAGAGCAACGGCGCTGTATTGACCACGCTGGTGCCTGCCAACGCGGGTGGCAATAACAGCGGCCCTGTTGTATCCAACGGTTTCGTCTACTTCCTATCAGGCAGCTATATTAACGCCTGGAGCCTTTCCGGCACACCCAGCCCTACCGTGCCAACAGCTACTCGCACCTCCACCAGAACGGTTACAGCCACTCCGACCCGCACGCCGACGAACGCACCGACCGGCACGCCTACAAGGACCGGCACTCCCACCAATACAGCCACAGTCAACAGACAGCCCTACCGCAACCAGCACGCCCAGCCATACCAGCACACCCACTAATACCAGCACTCCAACCAATACAGCCACATCAACAGACAGCCCTACCGCAACCAGCACGCCCAGCCATACCAACACGCCTACAGATACAGCCACTACAGCACCGACGCAGACCCCCGGCGGGCCGACAGCCACGCTGATCCCTACAAATACATTCACTACCACTTCGACCGCTACACCGACCGCCACTTCAACCGATACGCCAACCGCCACTGCAACACGCACCGTAACTTCAACACGCACCGTAACTGCAGCAGCTTCTGCGACAAGTACGAGCACGCCGCTCGCGCTACCCACCCAGACACCTGGAGGGCCCACTGCTACGACGCAGCCTTCGAGCACACCCACCTCTTCTGCGGTCGGCACCACCAGTCCAACTCCTACCGTCCAGGCCTCGGTAACCGTTACTGTTAGGCCGACCTCTACGCCCACCTCTTGCGTCCTGCAGTTCACTGATGTGGCACCCGGTAGCACCTTCTATCCGTTCATCCACTGCCTCTCCTGCCTGGGCATAATTAATGGCTACACTAGCGGTTGCTCATCAGGCAGTCCATGTTTCCGCCCAGGCAGAAATGTCACTCGCGGACAACTGGCCAAAATAGCTTCTAACGCGGCAGGCTTCCACGACCCGCCGGGCGACCAGATTTTCGAGGATGTCGGGCCTGGCAGCACCTTTTATGATTACGTTCAGCGATTGGCATCACGCGGATACATCAGCGGATACGCCTGCGGTGGGCCTGGCGAGCCGTGCGTACCACCGGCTAACCTGCCTTACTACCGGCCTGACACAGCGCTCACAAGAGGACAGATATCGAAGATCGTATCGAACTCGGCAGGCTTCGGTGACCCACCTGTGGGCCAGCAGTTCGAGGACGTAGCACCGGCAAGCACATTCTATACTTACGTCTACAGGTTGGCCGGTCGCGAAGTGATGCAGGGCTATCAATGTGGTGGGGCCGGCGAGCCGTGCATACCCCCCGATAACAGGCCATACTTCCGCCCCAACAACAACGCCACCAGAGGGCAGACATCGAAGATCGTCTCTAACACTTTCTTTCCGGGGTGCAATATACCCGCAAAGTAGGCGAGGGCCAGGGATATTTGACCGTCTGAAGGCCGGGCCTTCAAATCTTGCGCTGGATGTTTACGTAATTTGTACTACGGTTTCGCTTGCTATCGGTGTTGAGCATCGGGTAGAGTCTAGGAGCGAAGTGCCCAAGACAACGCCTTCCTTTATCAAATAGGGGAGTGCTTCCCGAACAGGGCCAGGAGTTGCGGCCGGAAAAAGGGAAGCAACAATCGGGTCTGGACGGATAATCTACCGCCACCCCTGTCACTGACGCCATTCAATTGGCGCTTATATTTCCCCTCACAAATCTAACCGGCTCATAGAGCCAAACCCCACGCGCTGCGGTGACCCTGGCATGCGAGATGCTTTAATTAGCATTGCCGCTTGGGATTCGCACACTACTATCACGCCCAGGTGCACTCCAACACCTGAACTGTGCCTTGCGTCCTGCCCCGTGGTTAAAGGATTCAAAATTGAATAAGATCGTTCGAATCTCGCCCGTTATCGCTGTTCTTCTAATCATTGCAACAGCGGGGCTAACCGGTCAGGGAATGTCCTCCGCCCGGGCGACCACCCTCCCCCCCATTCCAGGCGGCCTGCCCACCCATTTCGGTTATGGCCTCTTCAACGGCACCATCTCGGATATGCACGCAGGTGTCCCTTATGATTATCGCTACCAGTATCTGGCGGGTGGCGTGAATACTGGAGGAGGCTGGCAGAGCTGGGGAACCCGCTACGCGGCCAACTACGTGACCGCGTCACGCCAGGGAGGCTACATTCCCGGCTTCGTTTACTACAACATTCTTCAATCGGCCCCACACTATGACGAGTACAGCAACCTCAATGACGCCTCGACCATGAGCGCCTATTACAACGACTTTAAGGCTCTGCTGCAGCAAATGAGCGACGGGCAGCCTGCTTTCGTTGCCGTTGAGCCGGATCTCGACGGTGTCATGATGCAGAATTCGTCGAACACTAACGATGACGCATCCCTCCAGCCTACCAAAGTCGGTGGCTCAGGCGTGCCTGAGCTTGCAGGTATGGCTGACAATTTCCGCAACTTCTGGCAGGCGCTCGCCCACCTGCGTGACCTCTATGCGCCTAATGTAGTATTGGGCCAGGATCTTTCGCTCTGGGGGCCTGGCGCTGATTTGACTATAGCTTTGCGCAACGACCCGAACTTCGATTGGCAGTCGCATGCCGACCGCACAGCCACCTACCACAACAGCTTCGGCCCAGGCTACGGTCTCAACTTCTTCTCACCACTCGACCGTGACGCTGCCTATTACCAGATCGCACAAGGTTCGGACCGCTGGTGGCATGACAGCAGCCAGGAGCCTAGCTTCGACACAATTGCCGCCTGGCTTGGCCGCATAGATACCTCCACCAACAAGCGCTCCCTGATGTGGCAGGTGCCCAACGGCAACCAGCAGTATCGCACGGAAAACAATACCGATGGGCATTACCAGGACAACCGTGCAGAGTACTTCTTAAACGCATCCACCGGGCGAGCCCACATGACTGAATGGGCCAACAATGGAGTGATCGGTCTGATGTTCGGGGCAGGGGCCGGTGGACAGTCACACTATTTCGACGCCAAGGGCGACGGGATAACCAACCCGCCACCCATCAACGGCAATAACCTCACCTCGACCGTGGCCGACGACGACGGCGGCTATATCCGTCTGAATGTGGCTGCCTACTACAGCGGCGGCACATTGCCTCTCCCCGGCGGCGGGTCAGGCACGCCAACTCCTACATTCACCACTGTTGCCTCGACCCCTACCTCTACCCGCACCGCGACACGCACCGCAACGCGCACTTCGACTCCAGCCGGCACGGCTACGGCCACCCGAACGCCCACGACGCCGCCCGCCACGGCGACCAGGACCGCCACGGCGACCGGCACCTCGACCCCGATCGGGACTGCCACAGGCACAGCTACAGGTATTGCTAAAGGTACAGCCACGGGCACAACTACGGCTACGCGCACAGCTACGGCCACATCCACACGCACACCGACCCGCGTTGCGACTGCCACGCCGGTCCAGCCCACCAGCACCCCCACGCAGGTTGCCGGTCAGACCAGCACAATCTACAGCGATTCGCTCCAGAATGGCTGGCAGAACTGGTCCTGGAGATCTACCGTAGACTTCGCCAGCACCGCCTACGTACATACAGGCACGCACTCGATAAGCGTGCACTATACTTCACCCTGGGCGGGATTGCAGCTTGGTAGCAACGGCTTCAGCACCACCGGCTATACCCGTATCACCTTCTGGATCAATGGCGGCTCAAGCTCCGGCCAGCAGATGGATATCTACGTAGCCGACGCCAACGGCAATTACCTCACCTCCCAGCCTTTGAACAACTACATCACTGGCGGCAGAGTGCTCCGGAATAGCTGGCGTCAGGTGACGGTGCCATTGTCTGATCTCGGCGCGGCCAACCGTGTGATCACAGCTATCGTGCTGCAAGATGCTACCGGAAACGCTCAGCCAACTTACTACGTGGACGACATGCAGTTCGCAAGCGGCAACTAGCCACTTACATGAGAAATAGAGAAAGGAGCGCGGAAAGCGCTCCTTTCTCTATTTCTTCATATGAAGACATCTAGTTTCGAGCCAGGTAGACGATCTTGGCGATTTGCGCCCGTGTAGAGTTGTTGTTTGGACGGAATTTGCCATCAGGATAGCCGCCTATGACGGCATGATGGTATGCCGTCTCGATGTACTGGTAGAATGGGTTGCCGGGTGGGGTGTCGCTGAAGTGTGGTCCGCCCGATGTATCAATCGCCCAACCCTGCGCGAGCACCATCATCTTGCAAAACTGGCCGCGCGTGACGTTGTTGTTCACCCGGAACTTGCCGTCAGGGTAGCCCTGCACGAGATGATGGTTATAGGCGGTTTCCACATAATCATAGAAGACGCTGCCGGGAATAACGTCGCTAAAGTGTGGGCCACCTGTGACGTCGATATTCCATTGTTCGGTCAGCACCATGACCTTGGCAGACTGGCCGCGGGTAGTGTTAGCACCGGGGTGGAATGTGCCGTCCGGATAGCCTGTCATGATGTTCTGGCAAGCCATATACTCGATATATGTATATGCCCAGTAGTTAGATGGTACGTCGCTGAAGTTGACGGTACAGGTTGTGGATGTGGCCGTTGCCCGGGGGGTAGCAGTAGGTCCACCCGGCGTTTGGCTGGGTGCGGGCGTTGCTGACGGTGGCTCAGGCGTGTCGCTGGGTTCGGGAGTGGCTGTAGGGCCGCCCGGTGTTTGTGTAGGCAGAGGCGTTTGAGTGGGCATCCGTGTTGGCGAGGGAGGCTCAGGAGTAGCGGTAGGGCCACCAGGTGTTTGTGTAGGCGGTGGAGTAGGAGATGGCCCAGCGGGTGTGGGCGTGCCCGTTGCCGGCCCATGATAGTCGGGGATGGCGTTTTTATTGAATGTGGTGTTGAGCGGCGGTAGTGCTGTAAGGAACGGAGGTGGAGTGCTTGCGCCATCGGACACGGCCAGAATCGCCAGGTAAACAGGCATGAGGCCGCCCGTTATCTTGATCACACCCACCTGCCCGTCGCTGTCATTAGGGAAACCGGTAAAGTCGACTTTGAAATGGAGCGGCGTGACGCCCCCTCCGAGCGCGGCTGATTTAGGGTACCTGAGCCTGGCGATACGGTCAGCCAGGGGGTCTCCGTGGAGATAACGGTAGCGGTAAAGGGCACCGGCGCGCCCCACCCCAGGCTATACAGGTAGGTGGTGCCTGTATACACGAGAGGATCATTTATCAGATGGTCTACCCTGAAACTCTGAGCGGTCAGCGAGAGCATAGGCATATTCATTTGTGGTGGAATCGTCATCACACGCTGCTGATTGTATACAACCTCAACCTCAACCTGGCTTAGGTCGGTGCCGTCGTTGCCCGTGTAAGTGAATTGCAGTTGGTTATCGCCTGTTGTAAGCCAGGTGGGGGAGAAATCGGCGGTGTTGAGCGCGTCCAGGAAGCAGCATGCCTTGGTGGGGATGGTGATATTATGCCCGTTGATGCTCACATTGAAGGGGGAGTTGGCCGAACCGTTATAGAGCAACTGGGCCGAGCGCGCCTGCCCTACATTGTCCGGTATGTTGAGCGTTACTGTGTGAGTATCGCTTCCCGGAGAGAAGCTGATCTTGGAACAGCCTACTATGCCGTCGTGCTCGTTGTGTACTTCACCCTGGCAGCCGGGCTGTATATAGGTTTTGGCAATCGAGTTATAGCTGCCTTGAGGGCCGTCGTATTGTACAGTGTCCCAGTGGATCAGTTGTAAGATAACCGGAACTGTGCGTAAGTCGCGCGAGGCATACCAACCGCGTTGCGCGATCACCCAGTAACCTTGCGTGAAAGGCAAGCTGAAGCCCGACGCATAGGCGACGCTCACCCCGTTTATGAGCATCTCCGCCGTGGTCCGGCTGACCCGCAGCACCATGGGCATCCTGACGTTTACAGGCGTGAGTATGTTAGTAGTACCGGTAAACACAGTTACGTTGCCACCTATATTCACCGTTATTTGGGCGGTATTGACGATGCCCTGGTCGTCGTCGGCCTGGCGGACCGAGAACTCGACGCTGTCGGGGAAATCCTGGCCGTCTCCCGCGCCGAATTCTTCGCTGCTCCAGGGCAAATTCCTTACAAGATGGAACTCGAACCATTTGCCGTTGCTGTGCTGCACCGGGGCGGTGTCTACTTCGGTCTGGAATGTGCCGGTACGATCCGTGAAATCAAATGGTATGCGAGGCCGGATATATAGCTCGGCGCGTTGTATACCGCCGATGATCTGAGTGTGAAAGTGGTTCTCGCTGCCGAACACAAGCATTTTGTCTGTGCCAATGCTGTCCGGTTGCAGGCCTGCACCATGTGAGGTGCGCACATCGAAGAAGTTAGGGTCCAGGTTGCCTGCAGGCTCATTGAAATTCTCGAAGAAGGCCGCGTTGGTCATGGGACTTTGCATATCGGTGGCGACCGTGCCGCTGATCGCGGTTGAGAGGTTGCCTTGCGCGTCCATAGCCTGCACCTTGATCGTATACGTATGGTTGGGAACCAGATTGTTTGGCTGGGCGGCCCTGGAAGTTTTGCCCACTACCTTCGTGCCTATCAGCGTGCCGCCGTCCCATGCGCTTACTACATGCCACGCCGTATTAGGGTCCGTCGAAGGTGTCCATGTTACGTGAATGGAGGAGTTGAGTGGGAGCAGTGCCAGATCGGAAGGCGGCGAAATGTCTATCGTTTGCGGGATTGATAGGGAGCTTTGCAAAGTCATCGAACCGTGCTGCGCCCCTTGCAAATTTAGCAGGTCCAGCGCAGATGCAACAGGCTGGCTTTTCAGCAAGTTGCCTGACATCAAGGCGAGCCCCAGGCCCAGGGCAAGTCCTGCAGTCAGCATGGCCGCGACAATTGCGAGCGGTTTGCCCAAGGTAACCGGACGATTCGTGCTCCTCCCCCACACTTGCCTTTCCCCCGATCTTTCGCTGATTCTCATGATGTGTCCTCCTGTAGACGGTTGTCTCCGGCACAGAGCATTTTTGTGATTTACAGTCGATTCTCCAGCGACCGATGGAATTGATCTGAGCAACGCAGCCGTGCTCTGCGCACCCGATCCCGGTGAAAATGAATGCTTACGCTACATCCGCGATAGAATGTCGATCTTCTTTGCCTCGTAGTCGTCTTGCGTTATTAGTCCTATGTCCAGCATCCGCTTCAGTTGTCTCAGCTTATGCACCGGGCTTTCAGTGTGTGAGGAGGTCTTCTGAGGCTCTTTGCCCCGCGTTGACGGTTCGGCAGAGATGCTGGCCCGCTCCGGTTTCCGGACGAGTGGTATCTGGGAAGGTTGGGCTTCTGTTACTGTTGGCGTGATCGGAGCCGGTTCAGCATGGGCCACGCCCGTCGTCAGCAAATCGTTGGTCATGTGCAGGCGAAGCTCGCCATTTCCGTTCGCTCCATTCGCTCCGTTGGCTCCATTCCTGCCATTTGTGACTCCGGTGCGGGATAGATGCTCCGGCGACATCTGATAGTTTACAAGACTACCGGCAGCGGCCGGGGTATCGCTTGGGCGCTCAGCGAGCTGGTCATCGGGCTGAGCGGGGTCAGGTTGCGCCTTTGAAGCGATTTCGCTTGCCACACGCTCCTCCGGATGTTTCGATCCGGATCTGTCCTTGGTCAGTAATGCTGAAAATAGATCGTCAAGATCGTTCATAAGAGGCGGTGCAGAGCTTGCGCTCTCAGAAAGCCCATTCAACTGCCCTTGACCTGAGCCCGATTGCGCCTGGCTGTCGTGCAAGGCAGCCGGCTCTGTAGCCGGGAGCACGAAGTGCGGCAATGGGTCGGCAGCGAAGTTGTGTGATGGCCGCGGCGGTTTAGTTTCGAGCAGAGATGCCGGTTCAGGCCGCTGTTGGGCGAAAAACTGATCGTCCTGCAGGAAAGTGGGTGTTGATACAACAGGACCCTCATGCTCGAAAGAGGGCGAGACATCCGGTACAGAAGCGCTCGAGGCGTCGAGCCTTTGCTGAAGTTTCATTCGCAGCTTCAAATTATATTTTGCCCCTACTTCGTACAGCCTCCATGCCTGCGCTCTGGGCAGGGAATCAACCGTCAAACGCCAACCCTGAATTGTTTCCACGATGAGCACAACGCCATGCCGTGCTTCTTTCGTCTGAACCTCCTCTACATCGCGCCAGTAGCAGTCGTCGAGCTCCATCTTGCCGAGCATTTTCTTTTTGTAATTTATCAGTCGCCTGTTGGTGGCGACCGCACAATCAGGGACAAACCCGGCCATAGTCTTGCTGGCAGTAGCAATATACTCTATCTCTTCCCCATATGTCATGATTTGCACGACTTTTTGATATATCTGACTAACTAATCCTGCATCTTGCTCCTCGTCGAGAAAATTCTTGATTGCACCGATCACCTGCATAGGCTGGGGTTGGAAAGGTGCTACAGCAACCTGACCCAGGGGCGCGCCGCACCGGCTGCAATAAGGGGAGCCTTCCAAATTGCTCATGCTGCAATTAGGGCAGACTTTTCTCGAAACCACTTTCGATGCTACCATTACCGAGTCTCCTACCTTTCCGAAGCGAGCAGCCTGGAGAAGTGGGCATCCGGGCTAAGTGCGTGAACCGTGGGTCACCAACATGATTGCGACGCGGGCAAGGGTTGATCGCCGTGGGCGCACCGCAAGTTCGCGAAGAAGAGGCGAGGGCAACAACAAACAGCCAGAGCGGCTCTCAGGGCGGCGCTCATGAGCGCCGCCGTGGCTGTTGAGAACAACAACCTCTGGCCATCATTATAGTGGACCTTCTTAACACGATAAGAATAACTGAAGGAGAATAAATTACTAACTGTTTAGAAATCGGGTTTTGCGCACTCCGAGGCCTTGCCTGGTAAGGCAACTTGCTCTGCGAACCACCCTTGCCAGCCTACTTTACGCACTCCTTGCAGCTTTCTGCGCGGCCATGCTCTGACGGATACAGCCATATTATCATATTATTCGACTTTTTTGTGGAAAAGTGGGCCGTAACGAGCTTTGAGCACGTTTGTAAGAATTTGTCTCGCCGAAATAATGTACAGCAGTTTGCGGCTGCCGAAACCCTGTTAAAGCTGTAATCGGTCTCCTTACACCGTTTCACAAGCCGTACAGCAGGGATTGCTATATTGGACAGAGAGGGCTGCGTGCCACATCTTGCCCTGGAACGGCCGCGACCTCTGGAGTGGAAAAGTCCAGCAACAAGGAACTTTACTAAATGCCAATCTTCAAAAGATCAAATCAACAGGAACCTGATGAATCGATGGCACCGGTCGCGGTGCAGGCTGTATGCAGGCCGCTTTTTATACATTTGCAGAGCGAGTTGCCTCTAGGCAGCGCATTCGTGCTCGGAGTGACAAGCTCAGCACGGGGTGATGGGCGCTCGACCGTGGCGTTGGGGCTGGCAGCGGCTGGAGCAAATATGCTCGGCACGCATAGCCGCTTGCTCCTGGTCGACGCTGATTTGCAAAATCCCATACTTCATAGACGTTGCGGCCTGGGCGACGGACCTGGCTTGCACGAAGCGATGATGCAAGAGGTCCCGCTCTCCAAGGCTGCGGTCGAAATCGTGCCCGGCCTCTGGATGCTTCGTGCCGGAAAGTGGTCTGCCAACAGCACGCGCAGCCTCAAGCAGTTAGAGGAGCTGGAGTTTTTCCAGAGGCTTGGTGAAATGTTCGACGCTGTGATTGTCGACTTGCCCCCGGTGCTTACCCCCGATCTTGGCGTGTTGCCGTCCCGCCTTGTGCCCAGACTTGTTATGGTTGCTCGGGTCGGAACTACAAGGCGAGATCAATTACAGACCTGCATGGCCGGCTTTTCACCGGACAGTATATCGGCTGTGATTTTAAATGAGTATCGGGAATATACGCCGCGCTGGCTCCGACGATCCCAAAACTAGTCAGCAACCGCCCCGGAACCCGCAGGTGGCCCGGAATAAACTCTGAGCGTCTATTCCAGGCCACGTAATCTCTGTGGCGGCAATTGACGAGACAGATTGGAATCTGCGGTTAGCCTATCCCTAACTAACAGACTCCGTGGACGCCGTGCAGCTTGCCGGGGCCAGCTTACGGGTGTTTGCGTAGGATGGGCAAGTCTGCCTTATATCCGCGACAATATGTCAGCCTTTTTTGCCTCATAGTCCGCCGGAGTTATCAGACCTTCGTCCAGCATCGTCTTCAACTGCTTCAACGTGCGGATCGGGCTCTCGCTTGAAGGGCTCACTTGCCGGAACCCGGCGCCTGGCCGGATCCGCTCTTTAGGCGCAATTGCGGAGGCGGGCGTTTGGGCAACCGGTATCGGCGGCTTCTGCTCCTCTTCCCCTTTTGGTACCGCCTCGGCAGGCTCGGGGTGGTGGAACGCCACCACAGGCAAGTTGTCGGTCTTCTCCAAGTATGCTTCCCCATTGCCGTTCAATCCGTTGGAGACCGCTGCGGGAGATGAGGGCTCCGAGACTTCTTGGTAGTCACCCGCGTAGCTGAGACCTATCGGGACACGGGTAGATGCCTCTGCAGGCAGCTCGTCGGAGGACGGAGGGCTCGGCTGCGTCTTCAGGCCGGCCTCACTCAGCGATTGCTCGTCGGGACCTGTGGAACTTGGTGTGTCTTTTCCGAGCAACGCGGAAAACATGTCGTCAAGGTCATCTAAAGTGCGCGACCCGGAAAACATGTCGTCAAGGTCATCTAAAGTGCGCGGCGCGGAATAAGCCGCGCTCTCAGGCTGGATCGTTCTCAGGCGTGGCGACTTGGGTGCGAGGCTGCTCCAGCGGGCCCAATGTAGCGTCCGATCCTGTGTTCGGAGGGGTGGGTGAAGGATCAGGCAGGACCAGTGGGGTAAGAGACTCGGCAACAGGCGCATTCGCAGTCTGCATAAGTTGAGGCTCTACAGCCGATGGCGGGTCGGGAGCAACTTCCTGCTGGACGAAATGCTCCATTTCTAGACGGGGCGTGGCTTGGGACTGGGCAAGCGCACTTAGCTCGACGGGGGCCACAGAAAGGGGCACGGAGGCCTGTGCAGCGGCAGCTTCGGCGGCGAGCGCCTGTTTAAGCTTCATTCTTAGCCGCAGATTATGTTGAGCCCCCAATTCAAAGAGCCTCCATGCTTGCGCTTTGGGCAGAGAATCAACCGTCAGACGCCAGCCTTCCGTCGTTGCAACCCTGATGAGGAAGCCCTGCCGCCCTGCTTTTATGTCGATATGGTGCACATCGCGCCAGGAGCAATCGTCAAGCTCCGTTTTGCCGAGTAACTTCTTTTTGTAATTTATCAAGCGTTTGTCCGTGGCAATCATGCAATCGGGCACCAACCCGGCCACGGTCTTGTTGGCGGTCGCGATATACTCTATCTCTTCCTTATAGGTCAGGATTTGCGATGCTCTTTGCAATATTTGCCTGACCGAATCCACGTCCTGGTCCTCAGTCAGGAAGGCCGCCAGAGCCTCAGATGACAACGCGGCCTCCGGCTGGTCGAGCGTTGGAGCAACGTCATTGAGAAGCTGACCACACCGTCTGCAATATGGGGAGCCTTCCATATAACTCATGCCGCAATTCGGGCAGATCATGCGCGGAACCGATTTCGACGGGACCATTACCAAGCCTCCAACCTTGCCGAGCAACAACAGAGAAGAGCAACCTTGATCCTGAGCGCCGCCTGTGGGCACGCCAGCTCATAACTCGCGGGTTCGCGGCCCAATGCCATGGGCAGGCGGACATCGTTGCTCCTTGGACTATTATAGTGAGGGTTCTTTAACACGATAAGAATAACTGAAGGAGGATTTATTACTATTTGTTCAGAAGTTGGAAAGTAAATACCCGGCAATCCTCCTGCCCGGGTGAAGCTCCCAAAACCTGTACTTCGAATCCTCGCTCAACGCCGTTAGCGGCACTCGCACCCTTTCCTTCGTCTCGGCCGTGCTTCCGGCCCGATGCTGCCCAATATGATTTACTCGTGCGGACGCTTGCGGGTGTAAGGGACATGCAGGAGGCGACCTGCCCGGCGCTTGGCCTCTTCAGGACGGCGGTCGTACCGAGCGGTAGTTTGCACGTTGGCGTGCCCGGCCATCCTGGCCACCGTGGCAATGTCCGCCCCGGCCTCCAACAGGTCGCCAACGAAGGTACGCCGCAGGTCGTGCGGAGAGAAGTTCTTCACGCACGCTTCAGCGGCGCGCTTGCGAAGCAAGTTGTAGATGGCCTGGTTGGTCAGCCGCCTGTTTGTAATCTTGCCTACCTTATTAATAGGTAGGAACAACGCGCCATGCGCGTCGCCCCGCACCAGCAACCAGTCGGCCAGCGCGTCGCCCGCACCATCCTCCGGGTAGGCTGTGCGCTCCTTGTTTCCTTTGCCTTTGATCAAGAGGCGCCCGTTCCCTGGGTCGTAGTCTCGCAGGTCCAGGCTGACGACCTCTTCACGGCGAAGACCCACCGAATACATCAGGCTGATAACGGCAGCGTCGCGAGCTCCCGCAGGTGTCTCGTCTCGCTGGCAGGCTGCCATGAGGGCGGATATTTCCCCTGCCCGCAGCTCTCGGCCCGCGGGCACCGTCTGGCCCCTTATAGCCTGAACGTCGGCCGCCCGATGATACTCTTCAGCCGACATCAAGCCCAACCGCCACGCGGTCTTGAGGGTGCCGCGCAGCGCGCACAGCATCCTGTTAGCGGTAGCAGGCTTGTAGCCCGTCGCCAATCGCGCTCGAATAGCCGCCGTATGCTGGAAGCGCAGGGCAGCCCAATCACAGCTAAAGGCACCTGCCTCTCCATCGGTCAACATCGCGGCGATGGCATCGAGAGCCCCGCGCATTGTGCGCTGGCCACCCTGCGTCAGGTGAGCAAGGTACACCGCAGCCGGGTTTTGATCGAGTGGCAGAGCATTCTGCACCAGAACACCGAAAGCCCGTATAGATGTTGGCATAGTAGCACTCGGAGTGCGCCGGTACCGCAAGAGCGATTTCTGTCATGTCCTTGCCTCCATCCGCTGTTTTCCGTATGTCCCCTGTGATTCCCATGATTTCTACTCCCTTACCCTAGTGGGCGGATGAATGGGCGTATGCAAGAGCGCGGCCCCAATCTTGCGCCGTATGCGTCTTGTCTCCGCTCCGCTGGGACCCCCTCCAGATCGGCACGCAACCTGGGCGAGATTGGCTGGGCGACAGATTAGTTACGAAAATTGCCATTTGCATAAGGTATATTAAAGGAAAAACGGCCGGTGGGCGGGGTTTTCCACATGTTACTTCTAATTTGGAATGTCCCTGAGTGCAATTTCGAGTGCCCCTGATTTTCGGCTTTCATTGTTGTCACTTTTAGTTTTGAGTTGCACCACATGCGATTTGGATTGCACTCCATGCAATTTTGAGTTGCACTGGTTCACCGGTGAACTACCTGGAGCGTGTTGCGAACTAGCTGATAAAATGGGGTATGGGCAAGAGAACATACCAGAGCGACGTGAGCGATGTAGCATGACGGGTGGGCGTTCGTCGCTCCCTACCTGACACTGCTGGGGCACCTGACAGGCTGCGGCTGTAGTACTGGCCTGGCTTCAGTCACCTGCCTGCCCAGACCTCTCCGACCCTTGCAATCTCTCCAACCTCCTCACCGTCACCTCTTCTAACTGTTCTGGATACTTCACCCCATGCTCCTCCGCCAACCCGGTCGCGATCTCACGATAAAACTTCAGCACTGTCATCACCGACCCGAGCAAGTGCGCCCGCTCCACCGGCCCAAACGTTTCCCGCAATGGCTCCAGGTCTGAAGTGGGTATAGCCTTCTCCACTTTGAAATAGGGCTCGTCGCCTACCCCTTTGTCCGCCTTGTTCCGCCGCAGCCGCGCCAGGTTCACACAGTAGGCCCGTAGCGCCTCCAACTGCCCCTGCGCCCACCATAGCTCCCCTCTCCCCATCGCCGTCACGAAATGTGACAGGTCGTGCCAGAACCAGTACACCTGCTGCCGCAGCATCTCCACCTGCTCGTCCTCGCTTGTCTGCTGCCCAATAAACTCCGCTCCCGCCAGCACCCCTTTCTTGTCTACCAACACCCTGTACGCTCCTGCGTGTATATCCAGGAACCGGCTCTCGCACCCGTAGCTCAACTCACCCTCGGTCCCGTCCGCGAGCACAAAAAATAACGTGTGCTCAATCCCAAAATCCTCAAGGAATAGCGGCTCTCCCAGTCGCCCCACAAACTCCCTTACCTGTGTCCCGAAATCCTCATACCCCTCGTCCAACGTCACCACGTAGACATCCAGGTCCGACCACTCGTCATGCTTCCCTGCGCCTCGAGACCCACCCAGAAAGGCCGCAACAACCCTCTATCCGCTTCGCAGGCCTGCACGAACCGTTCAAGTACAGTTTGCTGTCCCTCAGGGATCTTATCGCTCTCACCGCTGCTAAAATGGCTCATCTCTAACTCTCCCAATAATGCGCTGCCCCATCGTCACTCACCTCTGGGCTGTTCACTCTTCACAAACCATGCATACACCTGACGGCAAACTTGATCTCAGCCCGACCGGGTGTGTGCCACCACTTTTGGGCCTCAGAAAGAGCCTTTGCAGGCATGTGCCACGCGTGAATGCAGTTCCAGGAGTTCATAACAGGCTCTAGGGTTTTCAGCCCCAATTTCGGATTATCAATATGCGCTCGGTGCGCCGTCTAATGTTATCGCGAATAAGCGTTGAGGGAAAGCCTTTCCAGACGAGTTGCATTTTGTGCACAGTGTGGCGGCGTCTGTGAGGGCCCAGGTATTCGGGTTTGAGCGCGCAGAATGAGCCTACCATTGTGTTAGGTAGGTGAGATCCCTTTTCCATGTTCTTGTTCCACGTCTCTGCCCATGCCAAGACGGAGAAGCAAGCAGAAGCACGCAAGCAGGCAGTCGCGGGTCACTCGCCCGTCATCTACCGAGGCGCGAGTATGGAAACCAGTATGGCCGACAACGGCCATCTTGTGACGTAGCTCCTCAGCGACCGCATAACAAAGAACGGTTCCACGAGTATTACAGATTTTGCGCAGTCTCTCGTTGCAGTTCACAGATATCTCAAGAAATATTCGGGTTCTTGGCACGCCGCTATAGCACGGGTTTATTGTGGGGCAGGAGAAACTGCGGCGCGATTTGCGTGCAGCTGTGTGGGTCATCAAGTATACTGAGGGAGGTTGTCTTCTACGCTCTGCCATCGGAGCGCCCGCTTATTGTGCAACAATGCCTGCTAATCCTGTGGGCTTGAAAACCGCTGCTTGACCAGCAGGTGGGCATCAGAGGGATGAAAACCAGAGGAAAAGAGGTCGCAGTGGAGACCCCAACGCAAGCATCACTGGTGCTCGCCGCTGCAGACGGGCGATCCTCAGCGCTTTCGAGGCTCCTGGTGGAACCCTATCGGCATGAATTGCTCGTGCATTGCTATCGGATGCTGGGATCGCTCCACGACGCCGAAGACCTCGTACAAGAGACCCTGCTGCGTGCATGGGAGAAACGTGCAACCCTTATGATTCCGGCACTCGTACCGGGCCTGGTTGTACCGTATCGCCACCAATCTGTGCCTCAATATGCTTAGTCGCGCACCGCAGACGGTCGTTGCCCTCAGACACGCTATCCACCGAGCGATCCCAGCAGCCCTTTGTCACCACCGCTGCGGGAGCCGATCTGGCTGGAACCATTCCCTGATGATCTCCTCGCCGATCAGCATGACGGATCCAGAAGACCATGCGCTCCAGCGCGAACGTCTTACGCTGGCTTTTCTGGTGGCGCTCCAACACCTAACGCCTAGCGCAGCGGGCCATTCTGCTCTTGCGCGAGGTCCTGGAGTGGAGGCGGTCGAAGTGGCCGAATGGCTCAACCTCTCTGTTCCCGCCGTCAATAGCGCCTTGCAACGTGCCCGGCGCGCTTTGCATCAATTCTACGAGGGCAGCGAGGCCCCGCTGGCAAAGCCGCGTCCCCAGGTACAAGACCTCCTTGAACGCTATATCGCCCTGTGGGAGCAGGTGGACATCCCTGGACTCGTGGCGCTCATGCGCGAGGATGCCTGGTTCACCATGCCACCCAGTTCCCACCTGGTTCCAGGGCCGCGAGGCCATCGCCACTGGTACTCTCGACGAGAATATTCACTCCCGGACGGCAAATGCGTTTGCTTCCTACGCGCGCCAATGGCAGCCCGGCTTTCGGGCTTTACCAGCGGGAAGCCAGGGCTCGGGGTCTATCAGTTCATGGGCCTATTTGTCCTGGGCGTGGTCGGCGAGCAGATTGGCAGCCTCGTCGCGTTCCTCAACCGTCAGCCTGGCGTCCTTTGCGCTCCCATCGAGCCTGCCTGAAGACATGTCATAACCATCGGCGATGACTTCACCGAGCCATTAAAAGTGTCCATATCCTAATGCAGAATAATCTGTGGCGCATCTGCCTCAGGCATTCGTTATCTCGGAAGTTCGCCTCTCAGACGAGGGAGGCTGGGTAGCCTGGATACTAACCTGACTACGACGTTTTCTTTGGCCCCGGCGGCTTAAAGACCGCGATTATGATAACCGTCGACAGGATAATAAGCTTCAGGAAGACGCCCACCAGCAGAAGGGTACGATTGTAAGGTAGAGCGGATTGGAGAATGCCTGTAAGCCTTGTGTCGCGGTCAAAGTGATAGCTTGCTGATTCCATTGAATGACAATGAAGTCTGTGAGGACGCACAGAATGCTGCCGATCTCCTTAGCTATAATCCAGTAAAACCTCACTAACCCCCACTGGGTCAATAACGCGAAAGAAATGCCGGTTAGCAAAGTACCTGCCGCGCCACCTCTACTGATAATCGTATCCAGGGTTTCGGCAAAACTATAGGCAGCGCTGAGCACGTGCGGGTCAGTGGCGCTTAGAGCAATAAGATTCAAGGCCAGGGAACAGAAACCGCTTCCAAGCCATGCTGTGATGAAGAGAAGATGGACAGAGAGCAACCATCTCTTTTGCTTAATGCTGATTTTGCTACAAAAGGTTTTTCGACGGACTTAGCTCGTTTCTGGTTCACTTCTACGACGGTTGACATTGTTGCGTCCTTTCATTGGGCGGAAATGGTTAATGGTTATAGGAAACCGCTGTTAGATATGTAGTAATGTGGGCGAAGGTATATGTCTGAAGCGACAAGAATTCGGACAATCTCCCTTGCTTATAAGACACAGCAGCAGGCTCAGACTTATCTCGATTGTTCGGTAAACTATCGCGCTTTGATGCAGGCGAACCAGTCGCGGGAGGTAGCAGGCGGCGACTTTAGCTTATTAGGTGCATAATCATGAGAGGATTCGTTAAGATACCTCAAGATGGTCACAATCAAAGTAGGCACAGATGCGTTCGGCCAGTTCACGAGCAGCCAACTTGCTGGCAGGCTCGGCCACTGCACGCTTACCATGCTGTAGTGGCTACATTCCTCATCCGTGCTCGGGATCGGCATTTGCAGAGCCGGTCAAACCCATCATCGCTTCTCAATTCCATTTCCCTCATTGGCATGGTGAGAGCCCAACGATTAAAATCGATATGCAGTCCTTTGTTTGTATTCTTTCGGTGAAGGAGAGGTCTCGGTTTTGATTGGGTTCTTCGATTTCCTGATGGTCCTTGTGACATTTATGGGCTCCCTCTCGCGCAGCCTCGTCGACAGGCTCGTCAGTTGGTCTTGGAAAAGGCCAGCCAGTATTTCTCCTCGTCCGAGCCCGGTCGCAGACCCAGTGTCCGGGCCCATGGCAGGTGCCCTGCTCGACCTCTGTCGCAGTAAGCCGCAACTGATTGTGGAGAACGCCTTGCTGCGCCAGCAGTTGATTGTCTTGCGCCGACAGGTCAACCGACCACAACTCACAAAAGCCGACCGAGCCCTGTTGGTGCTGCTGGCCAGCAGGCTCATCCGTGCGTGGGGAGGAGGTTGTCAGACCACACAGCCTTCATGGTCCTTCTCCAGTGAGCGCCCCATATTGCCTGTTGGGTAGTTTAATTCAAACGGTGAATAGCGCGAGACTTGCAATGGACTGCAAGTATCAGCCCGTCACCATGTCAACCCATCGGCACAAAGATTGGT
>CAWINE010000006.1:0-13644 GCA_963837315.1 uncultured Chloroflexia bacterium | reverse complement strand
CATCAGCACCCGCCCCTGTCTCGGATTTGGCTTCCGCGCAGGCACAATGGGCAGCCCATACGCCTTATACGCCTTATACGCCTGATTGCGGCCCTGACTGGATCGTGGTCCCTAGCTCCAATCCAGATGCAACCTTCAACGGCCTCATTGGCGTAGCTGCAGTGTCGAGCAGTGATGTGTGGGCTGTGGGAGGCCTTGGCGGTAATTCGAACCAGACGCTGGTAGAGCACTGGGATGGAGCGCCTGGAGCGTGGTGCCAAGCCCTAATGCGGGCACAAGCGACGACCTCCATGGAGTAGCTACTGTATCCAGCAGCGATGTGTGGGCTGTGGGTTCTTACTACAACGGTACTGCGGGCCAGACGCTGGCAGAGCATTGGGACGGCACCGTCTGGAACATCGTGCCTAGTCCTAACTCCGGGTCTAACGGCAGCGCCCTGAGCGAGGTAGCGGTAGTATCAGCCAACGATGTGTGGGCTGTGGGTTCTTATTTCAATGGTAACTTCGACAACCAGACGCTAGTAGAGCACTGGAATGGGAGCGCCTGGAGCGTAGTCCCAAGCCCTAATGTGGGCATAGACGACCTCTATGGAGTAGCTGCGGTATCGAGCAGCGATGTGTGGGCTGTGGGGTATTACTACACCAACACCGGCCCAATCCAGACGCTGGTGGAGCACTGGAATGGGAGCGCATGGAGTGTGGTCCCTAGCCCCAATGTGGGCACACTCGACAACGGCCTCCAAGGAGTAGCTGCAATATCGGGCAGCGATGTATAGGCTGTCGGTTATTACTACGACGGCTCTGCAACAAAACGCTGGTAGAGCACTGGGACGGGAGCGTATGGAGCGTAATCCCTAGCGCTAATATGGGCACACTCGACAACGTCCTCGAATGGAGTAGCTGCGGTATCGAGCAGCGATGTGTGGGCTGTGGGGTATTTCGTCAGCGGAGGTATATCCCAGACACTGGTAGAGCACTGGAATGGGAGCGCCTGGAGCGTAGTCCCTAGCCCCAATGTGGGCACAAGCCACAATTGGCTCTTTGGAGTAAGTGCGGTATCGGGGAGCGATGTACAGGCTGTCGGTTATTACCAGAGCAGCGGGGTGTACCAGACACTGGTAGAGCGGTACAACCCTTGCACGGGCTCACCCACACCTTCGGTGACCGGCACCTCTCCCACCGCCACGGGCACTCCCACCCCCACCAACACACCTGTAGTCACCGGCACACCACCAACTAACACACGTACAACAACCAACACGCCTACATCCAGCACACCCACACCCACAGTAATTGGTACACCACCAACCAACGCACCTACAGCCACTACCACTAACACGCCTCTAGCCGCCACAGCCACTGCTACACCCACACTCACCGCCACTGCCACTGCCACTGCCACACAATGCAGCCTTCAGTTCGAGTATGTGCCCAGCCCTAACCCTGGGTCGGGCATCAGGCGCCTGTACGGGGTAGCTGTAGTGTCGGCCAACGATGTGTGGGCTGTTGGATTTTACTCAAGCAACTCTGCAGCCCAGACGCTGATCGAGCACTGGGATGGGATACAGTGGAGCATAGTGGCAAGTCCTAATGGACCATCGGGTGGCAGTTTCCTGAAGGATGTAGCGGCGGCGAGTCCAAACGACGTATGGGCGGTCGGATATTGGGGATCATTCACACTTGCCAGCCAGACGTTGATCGAGCACTGGGATGGGATACAGTGGAGCATAGTGCCCAGCCCAAACCTGGGGACAGATGCAAATAGTTTAATGGGAATCGCCGCAGCGGGGTCGAGCGACATCTGGGCGGTGGGTTTTTCGGGGCAGAACCTTGGACATGATGAGACAATGACCATGCACTGGAATGGCTCATTATGGAGCATTGTGCCCAGCCCTAACCCTGGTTCAGACTACAGCATCCTGTACGGGGTAGCGGTGGTGTCAACCAACGATGTGTGGGCTGTTGGATCTTATGTCAATGGCCCTTTGAACCAAACGCTGACAGAGCATTGGAATGGCACCGTCTGGAGCGCCGTGTCCAGCCCTAACCCCTTCGGGTCATACGGCAGCAGCCTGACCGCGGTAGTGGTGGTGTCAACCAACGATGTGTGGGCCGTGGGAGGGTACATCACAGATCCTTATTTGGCCCAAACGCTGACAGAGCATTGGAATGGCACCGTCTGGAGCGTCGTGCCCAGCCCTAGCCCAGGGTCAGATGGCAGCCACCTGTTCAGGGTAGCCGTAGTGTCGGCCAGCGATATGTGGGCTGTGGGTTATTACCACAATTCTGGCGACACGATAGTCCAAACGCTGACAGAGCATTGGAATGGCACTGTCTGGAGCGTCGTGCCCAGCCCTAGCCCAGGGTCAGGCGGCAATATCCTGAACGGGGTAGCCGTAGTATCGGCTAATGATGTGTGGGCTGTGGGAGGTGCGGACGACCTGGTGACCGAGCGGTACAATCCTTGCGCGAGTTCACCTACGCCCACTGTCACAGGTACCCCACCAACCAGCACACCTTCTCCGACCGCTGCTCCTCCACCTAGCCCCACCTCCTGTTCTATTCAGTTCACAGACGTGCCTGTAGGCTCAACCTTCTACTCGTACATTCGGTGTCTTGCATGCCATGGCATCATCAATGGCTACTCTGACGGCTCGTTCAAACCCAACAACAATGTGACGAGGGGACAGCTATCCAAGATCATCTCCAACGCGGCGGGCTTTATCGATCCTCAAACCACCCAGATGTTCCAGGACGTGCCTGTGGGCTCTACCTTCTTCAACGTCATCGGGAGGCTTGCATCTCGCGGCTACATCGGTGGCTATCCATGCGGCGTGGGTGAGCCATGCGTCCCGCCAGGCAACCTACCCTACTTTAGGCCCAATGCCAACGCTACGAGAGGGCAGATCAGCAAGATAAACTCTAACGCAGCGGGGTACTCGGATACACCCACAGGCCAGCGGTTCGAGGATGTTCCTCCTGGCAGCACCTACTACACATACACCTACCGTCTGGTAAGCCGCTCCATAATGGCGGGCTATGCATGTGGAGGAACAGGAGAGCCTTGCATTCCACCCGATAACAGGCCGTACTTCCGACCCAATAACAATGAGACCAGAGGTCAGACATCGAAGATAGTGGGAAACACTTTCTATCCCAACTGCCAGACCCCCAGCGCCTACGAAAGGTAAGCCCACCGTGACTTGAGCACGCAGTGAGACAAAGAGAAGAATGCAAAAAGGAGCTTTACAATGAGAATGATAAGAACTAAAGCGGTGCGAATAGGCATAGCCCTTACTGCTATGCTTGGGTTAGCGATGTGCCTCGCAATTATGAATGCCAACGCCTCCACTTCGGCATCCGCTTCCGCGCAGTCGCGACAGGCGGTTCATGCCGTCTCCGCTCCTGAATGCGGCCCCGATTGGACCGTCATTCCAAGCCCTAACATCAACTCGGCCGAAAACGTCCTGAATGGAGTAGCAGCCGTATCGAGCAGCGATGTGTGGGCTGTCGGTTATTCCGACGACCACCTCTCTCCACGCCAGACCCTCACAGAGCACTGGAACGGCACCGCATGGACCATAGTCCCAAGCCCCAGCCCCGGCACATCCTTCAACAACCTTTTTGGAGTAGCAGCGGTATCGAGCAGCGATGTGTGGGCTGTTGGTGGTTACGCGGGCGATGTCGGGTCCCTGACCCTGATAGAGCACTGGAACGGCACCGTATGGACCGTCGTGTCCAGCCCCAGCCCCGGTGCATACAATAATAACCTCTGGGGAGTGACCGCTATATCGAGCAGCGATGTGTGGGCTGTTGGTGAGTACTCCAACGACGGCAATTTATTCCAAACGCTAACCGAGCACTGGAACGGCACCGCATGGACCATAGTCCCAAGCCCCAACGCCGGAGACACAAGCGACAACAACCTCCGGGGAGTAGCAGCCGTATCGAGCAGCGATGTGTGGGCCGTGGGCTCTTACGCGGGCGGCGGCGGGGACCAAACTCTGGTAGAACACTGGAACGGCACCGTATGGACCGTTGTGTCCAGCCCCAATGTGAATGGAAACGGCTCTGTCGATGCGGTAGCCGCTGTCTCAGGCAGCGATGTTTGGGCTGTTGGTTCTTATAGCAACGCCCAAGATTTCCCCCAAACTCTAATAGAGCACTGGAATGGCACGGTATGGAGCGTGGTCGCAAGTCCCAATGGCAGCTCAGGCTATAATGGTCTCCTTGGAGTAGCAGCGGTATCGAGCAGCGATGTTTGGGCTGTTGGCGGTTACGACAGCCAGACGCTCGTATTGAATTGGAACGGCACTGTATGGGCCGTCGAGTCCAGCCCCAATGTGAATGGAACCGGCTTCCTCAATGCGGCAGCCGCTGTATCGAGCAGTGATGTGTGGGCTGCGGGTGATTACGGCAGCGCAGGTTACTCTCAGACGCTTGTAGAGCGGTACAACCCTTGCACCCCATCACCCACGCCTACAATCACCGGCACGCCGCCAACCAACACCCCTACACCCACGCGGACGAGCACCGCCACCAGTACGCCCACCTCCGCACCGACCCAGACCCCCGGTGGCCCTACGGCCACTCCCATACTCACCAGCACGCGCACACCTACCAGCGCTTCCACTTACACTCCCACAGCCACTCCCACCAGCATACGCACATCAACCAGCACAGTCATATCCAGCACTTCCACTACCATTTCCACTTCCACTTCTACTCCCACAGCCACACCAACCACTACACACTGCTCCTCCCAGTTCGAATACATGCCCAGCCCGAACTCCGGCTCAAACGTTAACCAGCTCACTGGGCTAGCCGTCGTGTCCACCAACGATATATGGGCTGTTGGTTATTATTACGATAGCGGCTCTGTGAACCAGACCCTCACCGAGCATTGGAACGGCACCACCTGGACCATCGTCCCCAGCCCTAACGCCGGCTCAAGTTATAACAACCTAAATGCCGTAGCTGTCGTGTCTGCCAATGACGTGTGGGCGGTGGGGTATAGCACCGTCAATTCGAACACATCTACTCTCATTGAGCATTGGAACGGCACCACCTGGACCATCGTCCCCAGCCCAAACTCCGGCTCCACCAGCAACTTTCTGTACGCCGCAGCCGTCGCATCGGCTAATGATGTGTGGGCCGTTGGTCATCACAATAACGGCACTGTCGACCAGACCCTCACCGAGCATTGGAACGGCACTACATGGTCCATCGTGTCCAGCCCGAATTCCGGCTCAAATAACAACGACCTGAGCGGGCTAGCTGTCGCGTCTTCTACCGATATATGGGCCGTTGGTTCATATTACACCGACAGCTTTCTGGGCCAGACGCTGACCGAGCACTGGAACGGCACAGCATGGTCAATCGTGCCCAGCCTAAACTTCGGCTCTTACGGCAACGGCCTCTCCGCTGTAACCGTCGTCTCCTCCACCGACGTCTGGGCCATTGGCTCATACAGTAACGGCTCCGTGAACCAGACGCTGATCGAGCGTTGGAATGGTGCCGCATGGTTCATCGTCCCAAGCCCTGACACCGGGTATGACAACAACCTGCTCAGCGTAGCAGCCATGTCCGCCAATGACATATGGGCTGTTGGTTATTACGACCTCGCCGGTTTTATCGACCAGGCGCTGACAGAGCACTGGAACGGCACCGCATGGTCAATCGTGCCCAGCGCTGACCCCAACTCAAATGGCGATGACCTGTACGCCATAGCGCCCGTGTCGGCCGGTGAGGTGTGGGCTGCGGGAGGATTCCAAGGCGCTGTTGCGGAGCAGACCTTGATAGAGCGGTACCAGCCTTGTTCCACACCCTCACCAACCGTTACCCCCATAGTAACCCCCACCGCCTGTCCCCTCCAATTCACCGATGTGCCCCAGGGCAGCACATTCTACGCCAATATCCGCTGCCTCGCCTGCCGTGGTATCGTCAACGGCTACGCCGACGGTACCTTCAGGCCTAACAACAACGTCACGCGCGGCCAACTCGCCAAGATTGTGTCCAACTCTGCCGGCTTCTCTGACCCCCAGCCCACTCAGATGTTCGAGGACGTGCCATTCGGCAGCGCCTTCAGAGAGTACATAGGCAGGCTCGCCTCCCGCGGGTACATCAGCGGGTATCCCTGTGGCGGCCCCGGTGAGCCGTGCGACCCCCCTGCTAACCTCCCCTACTTCCGCCCCAACAACAATGCCACTCGTGCTCAAATCTCCAAGATCGTATCCAACACCGCAGACTTCGCCGACCCACAGCCCAACCAACTGTTCCAGGATGTGCCCCTGGGCAACACGTTCCAGGTCTACATAGGCAGGCTCGCCTCCCGCGGCTATATGAACGGTTACCCGTGCGGCGGCCCAGGGGAGCCGTGCGGTGGGGGCAACCTCCCCTACTTCCGCCCCAATAACAACGCCACTCGTGGGCAAACATCCAAGATCGTAGGTAACACCTTCTTTCCTGACTGTCAGACACCGCTACGGTGAGAGGAATGAACTGCGCGTAGGGGCAGAGGGAGGTATCAGGTATGTTAGTGTTAAGTCTGATGCAAGTTGGGTGCTGACGTTGGTCCCACCGATCATATTCGCCATATCCAGGAGCACAACGGGTTGGCAGCGGGCTTTCAAGCCTGCCGGTTTGATCGTGGCCGTGGCCGCGGTGATGATCGGACTACTACTCTTGATGTTTCTCGGCTATTCTATGGACGGTAGTAATACCGACACCTACGACGGGCGTATCATATGGCTGAGCACCAATCCCTTTCAAATTGTGCTATTCATCGCCTTGATCACTGCGGTGTCGGTGCTGGGACGACGGGACTACAGGACGCTCAGTCTGTCAATGCTAACTGTGGGTGCAGGTTACTTCGCCCTCTGGTTTGGGATCGGCATCCTACGTGCCGACGGCAGTAGATTGTGGCTAATCCCCTTTACTGACGCTGGCAGGCACCCTTGTCGGATGCCTCGCTACTTTCATTAGGACTTACGGTATACCGTTCCTTGCGAACCGGCGAGAGTTGATGGTCGGGAGTGTAGTCACCGGTAGCGGCGCGCTGCTTGGCATATTGGTGGCCTGGGATCTGGTCATGACTTCAGCTTTTCGCTTCGCTGGGTCAACCCCGGTCGATGGATCCCGGCAGTATCGGGCTGGATCTGGCCATTGTATTAGTGATTGGGCTGGGGCTCGGTGCCCTGGGCGCCAGCCTGGCGAGATACCGGGAGCCAGACGTGCTCGTGCAAATCGACCTAAGGAATATTCAAATCCTTGATGAAGCAGAGCTACCGGTGAGCCTGGGCACATCACAGTGGGAAACGTGCGAAATCATGTTCCAGCGCAAAGCAATTACCTGGGCAAAAATAGGTTTATGGTTCGAGGCGGCGGCAATCGGGCAGGACGGTCCGTATATGGCGGCCAAATCCGTCTACTTGCGAGACGCCGTACAGCGGGCAGGACGATATATCGTGCCAAAGCAAATCGCAGGTATAGTGACTGAGTTCAACAAGTTTATTGCCACTCTCAGTAAAGAAGGCTGGCAGGTCATGCCGGAGCGTGGGCAATTCTGGTATAGCTTGCGTTTCCGTAGGCGTGTAAAGTAAGTCCGCTAGCATAGGGGTAGGCAAGATTACCTTGATCTTTGCCAAAGCTCCGCCCACTGAGGGTGTGAAATAGGGCAACTAAATTCGGGCAGACCCAACGACCCCCTGCCTAGCTCAAAATGACTTGTGGGAGAGAGATGAACATGAAAGTCCCTGCACAAAGCTACACCTTCCTTCCTGATGACATTGACTATATTGTTAGGGAGTTCCGGAGCCTCCTCGAAGCGAGGGAGTTTCTGACGCTGGGGAGGCATGGTGAGGAGTTCGAGCAGGAATTTGCGCGCTATCATGATGTTCCCTGGGCTGTTGCCACCAACAGCGGAACAGGGGCTCTTGAGATAATCCTCCATGCAATAGGTGTGGCAGGCAAAGAGGTAATCGTCCCCACCAACACCTTCGCGGCCACCGCCTTTGCTGTCGTCCGGGCAGGCGCGACACCGGTCTTTGCGGACATATTGCCCGACCTAACGCTGAACCCGGCTGACGCAACCCGCCGGATAACGGAGAATACGGGCGCCGTGGTCACCGTGCATATTGGCGGCCTGATATCGCCTACAACCGTAGACCTTGTCTCCGAATGCGCCCGGCGCAACGTCCCGCTGGTCGAAGACGCGGCCCACGCGCATGGCAGCACACTGGACGGCAAGGCAGCGGGCACATTCGGTGTGGCCGCTGCCTTTTCGTTCTTCTCAACTAAGGTGATGACCACCGGCGAAGGCGGGATGATCCTCACCAGCCACGAGCGCATCTACCGTGCAGCGCAGGTTCTCCGCGATCAGGCCAAAGTGCACGGAGGAAACTACCATGAGACGCTGGGCTACAACTGGCGCATGCCCGAAGTCCAGGCGATCATGGGCCTGGCCCAGTTGCGTAGACTGGACGAATTCATCGACCGACGCCGGCAGATCGCCGCTATCTACGATCGAACACTTGCGGGTGTGCCTGGGCTGGAACTTTTGCCACTACCAGGGCGTTGCAGATCAAACTACTACAAGTACGTGGCCTTCCTGCGCGAGCTAGCCCCTGACGACCTCATATTGAGGCTCAAGCGGAACCACCAGGTGTCGATGGGTGGTTTCGTATACGAGCTACCGCTTCATGCCCAGCCCGCATTTCGCCCATTCTTCCGGGGACCGCTCCCCACAGCAGAGGATCGGTGCCGCCGGCACATCTGCCCGCCCATTTATCCTGAACTGACTAACGAGCAGGCCGAATACGTTGCCGAGTCCATACGCACAGAGATGCTGCAGATAGAAGGCGCAAGCGAACCGACCGTACCCCCGACACTTGGGCGAAACTCGCAGAAGATCAGAGCGAAGCAGCGTTAGCCTAAAGGCAAAGAGAGGTGTCTATGCATGTTATCCTAACCGGAGGCTCAGGCTTCATAGGCTTGAGCGTCATTAACGAGCTACGCCGCACCGGACATGAGGTGAGCGTCGTTGATATTGCACCCTTACCTCTTCCTTTAGAGGGTGTCACGCTCTACCAGGAGAGCGTGCTGGACGCGGGCAAAATGGCGTCTGTAATAAGGGATGCCGGTGCCGTTATCCACCTGGCCGGACACATCCGGGATGCGTTCCGCCGCGACCCCTACAAGGGAACCATGCTTCAGGTCCAGGGCACCTGCAATGTTCTGGAAGCATGCCGGGTGAACCGTGTACCCCATATCATCCTGGCGAGTTCTTTCTACCTCTTCTACGGTATGCCTGGGAATCAGACGGTCGATGAGGACACCTCCCCGAACGGATTGCATATGGATCTGTTTGGCGCGGCCAAGCTGATGTCGGAACAGTTGTGCCGCGAGTATACGCGCAAGTACGACCTGCGTCATACGATCCTGCGGCTCGGCTCGGCCTACGGCGCCGGCGGCAGCAATGCCATCCGCACCTTCATAGAGGCAGGGTTACAGGGTCGCGTGATTGAGGTGTGGGGGAGCGGGCGCAGGCGAAACCAGTACACCTTTGTTGGTGACCTGGCGAGTGGGATAGTGGCTTCGCTCGACAGCCGCAATGATACCTGTAGTGATACCTTCAACCTGACCTCGCCTGAGGTCACCACAACGAGCGAGCTGGCCGAGTATCTGCGCCGTACGATGGGCTTCGAGGTGCGCTTCGACCCAGGCAGGCCTGAAGAGGCTGACTTCCCCTTCGTAAGCTCTGCCAAGGCCGTGGCGAAGCTGAATTGGAGGCCGGCTGACCTCAGCCACGGACTGCAAGAAACGTTGCGCGAGATGCGCGAGCACCTGAGAGCTTCGGAGGAACCTCTGCTCTCTGGGCTGTACGACAACCGCTCGCGTGGAGCCTGACAAGCAAGAGCATGTTGCGCTACCTTCTGTTTCGTCTGTTGAGCCTGGTTGTCCCCCGTGTCAGTGAGCCGGTGGGTTACAGGTCAGCGGGTTGGCTGGCAACTGCGCTTTACCTGATTGCGCCTCGCACCCGCAGGCTGGTGCACCAGAACCTGAGGCAGGCCCTGGGGCCTGGTGCCTCAAGGCGCAAGGTACACCGCCTGGGCGAGCTGGTATTTCGTAACCTGATGTGGAACTACTATGAGATGTTCCGCCTGCCGGCCTACAGCCCGACGGAGCTAAGACGCCGTCTGCACGTGCAGGGTGCTGAGTATGCCGAGGAAGTGTTGCGCGGCGGTAAAAGCGCGATCGTGGTCTTCCCACACATCGGCAACCTCGAGATGCTCATGCAGATCCCCTTGCTCTATCCTCAGTACCGGCTCTTCACGCTGGTTGAGCGAATGGAGGACGACCGCGTGTTTCACCTCATGCACAGGTTGCGTAGCAGCCAGGGGCTTAGGATCGTCGCCGCGACCGAGGTGACACGAATAGTGCGCCTGCTCAGGGACGGTTGGAGCCTGATCCTCGCGGGCGATCTGGACAGCACGGGGAGTGGCATTGTGGTTGATTTCTTCGGGGCGCCGGCTCGCATGCCCGATGGCGCTGTGCGACTGTCCAGGGCAACTGGCGCTCCAGTAATCGTGGCATATGGCTGGCGCGTCCCTACCGATCCGGTGCGAGCGAGTAGAGGGCAGAGGTGGGTGCGCCCGTGCCATTACTTGCGCATCCTGCCCCCGATACAACCTGCGCGCACGACCGACGCCCGCGCTGACTCCCGATGCGGGGTAGAGGAGTTGATCACGACCCTGGAGCCGCTCATCGCCTCCCATCTCGACCAGTGGCTGGCGGTGCACCCATTCTGGACGGAGGTGACGAATTGAGGATAGCGCATTTATGCCCTTACGACTACAGCGTGGCCGGCGGGGTGTGCGAGCATGTGAGAAATCTCGACCGGCAGATGCGCGCTATGGGGCACGATGTGACAGTGATCGCGCCTGCTTCGGGAAACTCGGAGCTTGCGCCGAACGTGGTGCGCATATCCAGGTGGGCAATGCCGGTGCCGGGAAGCGGGAGTATCGCCCGCATATCGCTTTCGCCGCTGGTCTACCCGCGCATCAGGCACATCCTCCACAAAGGCATTTTCGACGTCGTGCATCTTCATGAGCCGCTGATGCCGATGGTGTGCCTGTCCGGTATACTAGTTAGCAAATCGGTCATGGCCAGATCGGTTACGGTAGGTACGATCCACGGCTACAGAGAAGGTTACATCGTCTACCAGGTGCTGCGGCCGCTGCTGCGCCGCCTGATGGGCCGGCTATCGGCACGTATTGCTGTCTCCACCGACTCCCAGCGATGGGCAGCGCAGTATTTCCCGGGCGAATACCGTATCATCTCGGATGGGGTAGATTTAGGCGACTTTGGAGACCAGGGTGCGCGTCCTTTACTTCATCTGGTTGACGGAAGGGCCAATATCCTCTTCGTCGGGCGGCTGGAGCCGCGCAAAGGCTTCGGGTATTTGCTACGTGCGTTTGGGGCTATCAAGCGCTCAGTGCCGGAAGCCCACCTGCTTGTGGTCGGTCATTATAGTGATGCCCAGGCCGCGCCATACGTCGACTACGCTCGGCGCCACTACCTGAACGACGTTGATTTCGTGGGGCCTGCGAGCGCAGAAGACCTGGTGCGCTACTATAAGAGTGCGCAGGTGTTCTGCGCGCCTTCGACGGGTTTCGAGGCGTTGGGCATCGTGCTCTTGGAGGCCATGGCCGCAGGCACTACAATCGTCACTACGAACATCGAAGGCTACCGCACCGTAGTGACCGACGGCAAGGACGCACTGGTCGTGCCGCCAAAGGACCCGGCGGCTCTGGCACGCGCCATCACTCGCCTCTTGCAGGACAACGACCTGAGAGAGCGCCTGGCAGCCACAGCCCTTGAGACCGTGAAGCTCTACGCCTGGCCCAGGTTAGCTGAGAGGGTCGTGGCGCTGTATGAGGAGTGCCTCATCGAGGCACGAGGCGCGCTAGCAGTGCCGCGTGAGAGTGAATAGCCCACCGCTTCGCCTGGCAGTGCCACACTACCACGATGCGCTTATGCACCAGGGTAGAGCGGTTGTCGGAGACCAACCTGGAATCCAAGGAAACCATGCTCGAACTAAGGCAGATAAACTTTGGTGGTAGTGTTGCAACAACCGACTATAAGGCGGATTGGCTACTAGCTCTAGCAGTGACAAGCACACTCGTCGTACCTTATGCTGTAGGCTGGACCATTGTTGCAGCACTACCCGGTTCCCTGGGCAGCAAAGGTAGCTGCGCGTGTGTGCGAGGTGTGGAGCAATTCGGGCGGCACCACCTGTGGCCCGCCGATGTTCGCCGCGTAGATTGCCGCCTGGGCTGCCTCCTCGATGATGACATTCATCTGCACCGCCAGCGTCGCCGCTGGTGTGGAAACACAGCACCCCATGGTTTGCCAGCAGCACGGCGCGCGTCTTGGGCGTCAGCACCCCCTTGATGTTCTGCAGCGCCTGGTCGGACCCCCGCGCCCCGTAGGCTGCCAGTGGCACGCCATCCTCCAGCCCAAAGATGCCGAAGGCCTCGGTCCAGCCCTCGATGGGCCGCTTCGCCACGGCAAAGGCGGTGGCATAGGGCGAGTGGGTGTGCAGCACGCAGCCCATCTCTGGGCGTTCCTGATAAATGAAGGTATGCATGGGGATAACCGCTGCCCCTATGGGCGGCACCTCGCCCTCCAGGACCGTCCCGTCCAGGCTCAGCCGGGCGATGCTCGGTTCCTGAAACCCCTGGAGCGTCGGCGCGGTGGTGAACAGGAATTCGTCCCTGCCGGGGATGCGGATACTGATATTGCCGTGGCCAGACATGGAGATCGCGCCGCTGCGCACGATGGCATGGGCGATCTCGACCAGTTCGGTATACAGCGCCTTTAGATCGGTTGACATGGCTGTTAGTTGTTCCCTCTCCCCCATACGCAGGGATTATGGAAGGTGGACGACGGAAGCCTGGAAAAGTTTTCCATAACGGTAAGACCAGCGGAACCTGGCAGTGCGGCGGCAGACGTACAAGAACAACTCTGGGAACTACGGCTGAGTTGCGGCATTCGCCATATCCACACAGAAGAACCAATGGCTTGGCCCCATTCTAGCACACCCGCCCAACGCGCACAACGGCTCAGCCAATGGGCCCTGTATGCTCACCACCGTGGCTTCATTGCATATGAGCCCGCGATGCGGCGACCCGAGGCCGCTTTGATGGAGGGCCGGTTGACTTCGGCCAAGAAGAAGTTAGCTGCTGCGAGAAGCCGCCTCCGGAAAGAGCAGTTCACTAGAAAGAACCCAGAGATCATTCACCTGGTTCAGGAGTTTCTTGGGGCGGCTTTCCATGTTTTATACTCCGGGGATTTGCGTGAGAGATCAAAGAATCGAATATACCATATACTGTTAGGTGGCTTGTAAACGATCCTTAGGAGTAAAAAGTGTGGCAACGCTTTATCTGATGGTTGGACTGCCTTGTTCAGGGAAAACAACGCTTGCAAAGAAGACCTTGAACAGGAACGGTCAGCACTTCGATTGACCCCCGATGAGTGGCAGGTTGGTCTTTCTGCATCCGTCCCTCGAAGGACCCCTTTCCCCAAGACCTACTACTTTCTCCGCAAACGCTTATCCCAAGTCCAACCGGAAGTATCTGTCTTG
>CAWINE010000005.1:0-642490 GCA_963837315.1 uncultured Chloroflexia bacterium | reverse complement strand
AAGCAGCAGCGGCCCCGCGAACCAGACTGTGCGTGTCATGCTCAACATCACCCCGCCAGAAAGCCCAGCCTGCAGCGAGGCGAAGCCACCACTGTTTGCGCGGTGTGCTGAACTCGGGCGACAGGCTCAAACGCCAGCGCCAGAATGCCCACCGTCACGCAGTAGCTGCCGAAGATATTCGGCTCCCATACTGTGCTCTGCACCCTTGGTGTCGGCGGGAAATCCCCGTTTGTGTAAGCCCGCTGCCAGGTTGATACCGCCCGTCCACCCGAATAGTGTATAAAGGAAGGCGCTTGCCAGCCCCATGACCGCCACCACCGCCCCTACCCCCTACCCCATGCAACGGCGGCCCATGTGACGGCCTGGAGTCGAGCTGGGATTGCCATCAGCCCTGCTGCGACTGCAAATAGTTTGCGCGAGGGCGGTGGTAGCGCCGCGGTGTGCCGACTCTAAGGCGGCGAAGGAGAAAAGGCCAACGACATGTACGGTGGTAGCCAGCAGGGCGTGATGGGAGTGCTGGAATAAGTCATAGCCTCTGCAAGAATAATCTCACGGCTCCGCACGAAGAACCAGAGCGCCAGCAGCCCCTACCCGCTATCAATTCGAGCCGCAGATTGAGCCCGCTCACGGTTATGCTGAAGCGATCGATACTGCGCGAACAGCACCAGCAAAGCTATCCCCGGCAAAATCTCACGCCCGCCGATGGCGCATGCGCTCACCACTTTCGGGTTGTGCCCTGCCTGCGTATTGGCCGTATGCAAGCTGTCTCGGTAACTTCAACTCGATCTCCCGGGCGCTCCGCAATAGACCGCGCACCGTTGCACCGTTCTACGAGCTACCGACTCAGATACCCCTATTGAAGCGCACTGTCCTTATTATACTACGCCCGCCTGTTGCCGGAAAATAAGCGCTGAGCGGTAAATGTTCAGAGTAAAGGTGGAGAAAATGGTGTAGGGGCACGGCGCTGACGTGCCCTGGCCAGCATGAGACAGTGCCAGTCCCACGAGGGCACGGCAGCGCCGTGCCCCTACACCCCAATTCTGAAAGCTTACGATGAGCGGTGGATGCAGCGTATGGGACGAGTCTCATCTCTTGTTTCACGGAAATTATCGGAGGGTTATGGGTCTGTTGTCGTCTGACCATGATCAGCAAAGGGCAGGAAAATACTATGCTTTCTATTAAAAGCGCGCGATCGCGAGGTCTTTTCGCTCGATAGTCTCGGATATCTGAATTCTCTTCGCAGCGTCCTGACTGCAGCCCGGCAAATCGTGGGAGGGTATCTACCAGCCGCAGAGTCCGTCTATGAACTTCGCTCTGCGCTACCACTTGCGTTTTCCACATACGCACTCGCGGCCCTCGCGCAGCGCACCCCCGCATACCCGCGCGCCTTACGTGGAAGCGATGCGGGCCGCGATCGAGAAAATGCTGCGAGTAGAAACCTGGGGCTACTGGCGTCGCCTGCCCACAGCCCGGTGCGCACGCAGAAGCGGCATAACGGAGGTATCGCAAGCTCAGGGCCACATCTCGTCTCGCCAGCCCTCACCAGCGCGCTCCGCTCGGCCCTCCTCCGACCCATTGCTCAGGACAACCTGCAATATTCCGGCCATCTCAGCACTATGCTCGGCCTCTACGAAAAGCTCTCGGGTGACGATCGCTACGACGAGCCCGTTCACCCTGCATGATCCGGAGAGCGGCGTATCCTATACCTATACCCACAGCCAGGTGGCCGAGCGTATCCACCGCCAGCAGCGCGAAAACAACTTCGGCGGCGTCTGCTGCGAGCAAGGGATGGCCTATGTGCCCTGCAACAACCATGCGCTCGCCTCCAACACCTTGCACGACGCTCTGCACGGCACCAGTACTACGCCGCGGATAACGCCCGCTGGCTCCAGACGGTGCGCGACAAGCTCGGTACTAAAGGCCCCGCGGTATGCGCGGCGTCTTCGGCACCGCCTACATGAGAGATTTCAAGATGGCGACCCCGGTCGCCTTCAATTTCACCGATGCCTGGGGCCTCGCTTTTATGCTCCCCTTCGACCGCCCGCTCGTCCGCAAGCTCTACAGCAAGTTCAAGAAGCGTGGGATAGTCCGGGCAGGCTCAGATGGGGCGTATGTCGGCTCGTCCACGCATGAGCGAGCGAATGGAGATAAGCGATGCCGCTATTAACACGGGCTTTGGCCTCATCCTGGCCCGTGGGATCGGTGATGTGGCCTGGCCGATGCGCTCTCCACTTACGCAACCCACGCTTTCGGCGCGAGCTGGCAAGGGGACCGCTACTATTACAAAGACGCGCCTAGAACCCTCCATGCTACCGCGCTCTATGCCCTGGCTTCAGCAATCGAGCCTGGAGGCGCAGACCTTCACCGCCCTCTTCACCGTACCTCCCCAGATCGTTCTACCCCTCGCGAGAGCCATACCTTGCTCGAGGTCTACCTCTCCTGCCCGATCGGCGTGTCCCAGGCCGAATACAACAGCGGCAAGACAAAACACTTACGTTCGCCGCTCCGCCTGTCGGCGACCCGGCCCTCCTGCGCTCCGTCTACAGCCTGCCGAGGCAGCTCTGACGGTGGGCAATATTTCTCCAGAGGCTCACATCGACCTGAACGGCCGGCCTCTTCCCGAGCGAGCGAATACACTCGCCATGCGATAAGCTGGTATTCAGAGCGATCCTTGCTTCCCAATGGGAAGTCATGCTGTGTGTTCGTCTGACAATTGTGAGATAGCGACGTAGCAATCTAGCCTCAGTGACCTGCCTTTTGCATCTCTCCTGGGCCGACAGGAGTGCTGTGTCCACTTCATTGGCGCGCGAGCAGTTTTCCAACCGTGCATTCAATGTGGAAAAGTGCCGAAAAAGAGTGGAAAACAGTGGAAAAGTGGGGATAACCGGTGGATAAATCATCCCTCTGAGTGGCTGGACGATGGTGATCTGCAATCCGATCTCCGGGTTCTGGGCGCGGGCAGGCCTGGCTTTCAGTTGTGCGGCGCACCCTGGACGACGCCGGTATCAATTATGCGTATGAAGTCACCGCCGGGCGGGCGATGCGGCCCGGCTGGCGCGGTCGGCTGTCTTATCGGGGTGCAGCGCAGTGGTCGCGATTGGGGGCGACGGCACCTTCTTCGAGGTAGTGAACGGCGTGATGAACCCTGCGGAATCGGATGCGAATCTATCCGGCGAGCAGCGGGTAGCGGTCGGCCTGGTACAGGCGGGCAGGGGCAGCGATTTTGGCCGCTCCATCGGCGTCCCATCCGACGCCCAGGCGGCATGTGCTCGCCTCCTCGACGGGCGCACCCAACTGATCGACCTTGGCTACGTCACATACCTGGGCTTCGATGGCAAGGAGCGGAGCCGCTATTTTGCCAACGCCGCCGGGCTTGGCTTTGATGCCGAAGTGACCGTGCGCGCTAACGCGGGCTCGCGCATCCTGGGCGGCACGATACCCTACCTGAACAGCCTTATCCGCACCCTGGCCGGTTACCGCAACAAGCAGATTACGGTGAGCATCGATGCAAGTGAGCCCTGGAGCGCTCGCGCCAACAGCATCGTGATCGCCAACGGCCAGTACTTCGGCGGTGGCATGAAAATCGCCCCTGAAGCTCATCTCTCCGACGGTATACTCGACGTCACACTCCTGGGCGACCTGGGCAAGCTTGAGCTGGTGCGTAGCGTGCCCATGGTTTACGATGGCAGCCATGTCAACCACCCCAAGGTCAAAACCTTCACCGCTCGTACAGTGGAGGTGACATCGCCCGAGCGCGTTCTGCTTGCAGGCCGACGGTGAAGTGCTAGGCACTGCCCCCGCTACCTTCCGGGTTGTGCCCGGCGCGCTCCACGTGATCGTTTAGTGTGATGCTGTTTGCAATTCGTCTTTCCTGATGGTATAATCTACCAGTTATGGCCTGTTATCGCTGCTCTTGAGTAGCATCATATTGCAAGGAGTGGTTTCCCGGTGGATCTTAAGACATCTTTGATGATTATCCAGGTGATTCTCGCCATTGTGCTTATCATTGCCCTGTTGATGCAGGCCAAAGGCTCGAGCCTCGGCGGCATCTTCGGCGGCGATACCTCGTCGGTCTATCGCACGCGCCGCGGCTTCGAGAAGCGCCTTTTCCAGTTCACTATCGGCCTGGCCGGCGCCTTCTTCTTGATCGCCCTCATCAGCAGCGTCGTAACCAGACCCTGACAGGAGTTCGTCGAGGTCTCACAATTAACTTCTAACTCGGAACTCAGAACTTTAGGTTCATGTTTTCTTCTTTCAAGCCTCAGGTCGCTGTGGCCATGGGCGCGGCACTTCTCCTTGTTATTATTCTCACCGGTATGGCCGGGGCGAATAATAACACTCCCAAGCAGACTGCGGGCGATACCTATGTTGAAGCGATGGTGGGCGCGCCACGCTTCGTCAATCCACTGCTCGCCACCTCCGACACCGATACCGACCTGGCCCATCTCATTTTCAGCGGCCTCACTCGTGTAGATCCTACCGGCAACCTTGTGCCCGACCTGGCTTCGACCTATTCGGTCAGCCCTGATAGCAAGGTCTACACTTTCACCCTCAAGCCCAATTTACGCTGGCAGGACGGCGAGCCGCTCAACGCAGACGACGTCTATTTCACCCTGAGCACTTTGCTCCAATCGCCCGATTTTCCCGGCGACCCTGCGCTCGCAATGCCCTGGAAGGGGGTTGACATAAAGTTGCTGGGCACCGATTCTTTGCGTTTCACCTTGCCCGCGCCTGACGCTTCTTTTCTGCAGTACACTACCGTTGGAATCCTGCCTCGCCACCTGTGGGGCAGCACCAGGCCGGCCAATCTGGCAAGCTCCCAGTACAACCGCTCTCCGGTCGGTTCCGGACCCTGGCGCTACACACAGATCAGCGGATTTGGGTCCATCCAGGGACCCCTGTTGCGAGCGTTCAGCGTCCGGCTCTGCCGATAGCCTTTCGCCTGATGAAGGGGTGCTGCTTGAGCCGAACCCTTATTTGCCCCAGGCGGATTTGAACATAGTCGCATATCTGGTTCAGACTTTACCCGACTTTCGGGGCGGCGCTTACCGGCTTTGAGATGGGCGAGGTTCATGGCCTCGGCCATATCCCCGAAGAAAGCATGGCCTCTGTGGCCGCCGTACCGGGAGTTACTCTTCATCGGCAGACGTTGGCCCGCTACACGATGCTTATTTTGAACGTACAGTCACCACTGTTCGACAGGCAGGAAACTCGCCAGGCCATCGAGCTGGCTATCAACCGTGATGCTCTCTCCGACCGGAAAGATGGTATCAGCACGCCAGCCTCCAACCCCGTGCTCACCCACTCCTGGGCTTACGATTCGCTCGGTCCAGCCGAGCGCCTACGACCCGGATCAGGCGCGAAAGCTCCTGGACCAGGCGGGTTGGCTGGCTGGGCCTGACGGCGTGCGCGCCCGAAACGGAGTGACCCTGACGGTAGTGCTGGCCGCCAACCAGGATATTCCCGACAACGTGACCACCGCACGGCAAGTCACGGACGATTTACGGGCTGTGGGCGTAGATGCGCGGCTCGTGCTGGTAAACCGGGATGCCCTTCTGCGCGACTATCTTGGCCCCAGGGCGTTCCATATGGTGCTGGCCGGCTGGCAGGCTGCCGGCGCCGACGCTGATGTCTACGCGTACTGGCACTCGTCACAGGCGGTTACAGGCGGCCTCAATTTCTCCGGTTGGGTGAACCCCGCCGCCGACAAAGCCTTGCAAGATGCCCACACAAGCCCCGATCTCGCCACGCGCAAAACGGCCTTCTCCGATTTCCAGCATGTCTTTGCCCAGGACGTGCCGGCCATCGTCCTCTCAAGCCCACTTTATACCTACGCCACACGCTCGCCCGCTTCCGGCGTCACCCTCCCCGGCACCGATATGCTATCCGCCGCCGACCGCTTCGATACGATTAAGGGCTGGACGCTGCAAGCGCCCTGACCCCCTACTTCCACGCCCAATGAAAAAGAGCGCCGCCTGGCGCTCTTTTTCATTGGGCCGAAAAGAGTATTATCCGTGCAGGATCCACCAGGATCCACATAAGGAAAAAGCAGCCGAGCGCCATAACAACTAGCACGGTAAGCGACAACCAGCCTGTCGGTGTCTTTGCCCAGAGACTCATTTCAAGGTCCATATTCTTATAGTTCAGCAAGTCTTTTGGAGGTGGGCCGTTTACATACTTGAAGTCTATACCATCAATTCCAGGCCTGACACCCCTTATCTGCTGTGCGAACGGCCTGGTGCTCTCATCTTGTTCGTCCGTCTCTCCCTCGCCCTCTACAGGCTCGAGCCTCTCAGCGTAGTTGGAGATGATTTGACTATCCTTAGATTTCCATACCTGGTTAGCCATTTTCCTCGACCTCCCGCCTTCACAATAAAAAGACCCTCTTAGGTGATTTAACTCCCTCAATTATATATACTAGCTCTAGAGCAGGATGGTTGCAAATGGTATCAGTGGGCAGTGGGCAGTGGGCCGTAAACCGTAAACCACAAAAATCCTCAGTGATCTCGTACAAAAACCTTTGTGATCTTTGTGCCTTTGTGGTTCAAACCGTAAAATCCTTGGCGTCTTGGCGTTGATGAATACGGTTATCGGTCTACGGACAACCGGCAAAATAAAGTGAGGACACAATGCTAACAGACCAACTTATTATGGCGCCGGCCCAGGAAGGCGAATACCGGAGAGCTTGAGGCTCTGCTGAGTGGGGCGCTCCACTCACCGAACATTGGCCCGTTCCTGGCGTTGGTGGGCATACAGAACTTCCGCGAAATCAGGCTCCGCGGCGAGCTGGTTGCGGGGTTCGGATATGTGCCGATGGGGCAGTGGTTTGGGGGAGCGAATGTGCCCTGCTACGGTATCACCGTGGTGGGTGTCTCTCCTGAGCAAAGAGGCACAGGTGTTGGCCTGGCGATGTTGCGTATGATGCTTGAGGAATTGCATCGAGAAGGGATTCCTCTATCTTCTCTTTACCCCGCGACGGTTTCCTTCTATAAGCGTGTTGGCTTCGAGCGGGCCGGCTACAGGTTCCTCTATGAGCTGCCTCTCAATGAGATTGACGTTCGAGAGAGCGATGCCACCATGGTTCCTATCACCGAAAGCGATTACCCAACGCTTCGCGAGCTTTATGAGCGTCGGGCTCGGCTCTCCTCGGGCAACCTGGAGCGCCCAGAATGGATGTGGCAGCGCAAGCTTCATTCAGACGAGCAGAGGTACTTTCGCTACCTGATCACGCGTGATGGCGCGCCGGAAGGCTACTTGATCTACAGGCAGGGCGATATCAAGACGCCCATTTCGGTAGTCGACTCGTGCGTCCTCACGCCGGAAGCAGGCAGACGCTTGCTCAAGTTCTTCGCCGGGCACCGCTCCATGATCGAGTCTGTTGCCTGGGCCGGCGGCCCGCTCGATCCTTTCGCTTACCTGCTTCGCGAGCCAATGGTGGCTATCGCCCGGTCGCGGGTCAAAACCACCCTATCGCTCGATTGGATGCTGCGCCTGGTGGATGTTTCGAACGCGCTCGCTTTGCGTGGTTATCCCACCGGATTGAATGCCGAGCTTCACCTGGACGTTCGAGACGATATCATGCCGTCCAATGAAGGGAGGATCGTTCTCGAAATATCTGGCGGTCGAGGCGAAGTGCGTCCGGGCGGACAGGGCCGTATCCGCCTGGATGTGCGCGACCTTGCCGCCCTCTACAGCAGTTTCATGTCCCCAACCGAGCTACGCATCCTGGGCACGCTGGATGGCCCCGATACCGATCTTGCGCTCGCCGGAGCAGCCTTCGCCGGTCCCCGCCCCTGGATGGCGGATATGTTTTGATGGTTGACGGATGAAGGACGAAGGACGAAAGAATAGATAAGCGCATCATTCGTTGAGGAGCTCTTTGAGATGCAGCAGCCAGTAGTGCTCTACAGCGGTAACCTATGAGGGCCGTGCCAGGATGTGAAGGAGTTTCTTTCACGCATGGATATCCCTTTTGAGGATCGCAACATCAGCAAAGACCACGCTGCCAGGCAGGAATACCTGGAGAAAGGCTATGATATCCTGCCCGTAATAGAGGTAGGCAACATTGTGATAATGGAGTACGAAGGCGAGCCGCAACTGATAGAAGCGCTCGCCCTTGAAGGCTATTTGTCTCGATGACTAGCCGTACCTCATCTTTTGAGAAATTTATCCGACGGTCCCACCCACGCTTCGCCACAGGTATAGAGACGCATACGAGCGGTAGGGACGCCATGCCTCGGCTATTTCGCGCATGGGGGCGGGCTTTGGCAGGTCAGGGAAGTGATACAGTTTTTTCATTGCTGCGCGCAGGCCGAAGTCGTCAACCGCGAACACGTCGGGGCGGGCCAGCGAAAAGATCAGGAACATCTCGGCCGTCCACCTGCCGATGCCTTTCACCTCCACAAGCTCCTTGATGATCTCTTCATCTTCCATCTCGGAGATGCGCCCAAGGTGCACCTCGCCCGAAGCAGCTCGCGCGGCCAGGTCTTTCACGTAGCCGACCTTGCGCCATGACAGCCCGGCGTCCCTGAGCGCCTGGTCGGGCACAGCCAGCATATCGGCGGCCTCTATTTTCTTTTTGCCGGGCACAAGAGCGCGAATGCGTGCGATTATGCTGTCGGCGGCCTTGGACGAAATCTGTTGAGATGCCACCGCTTCTACCAGTGTGAAGAAGTAATCATCGGTTCGGGTCAGATGCAGCGGCCCCCACTGCTCGATCAGACCCGACATAATCGGGTCATTAGACAGGTGGGCCAGGGCCGCTTCGGCCTGTGCATCGCGATCAATATCAAGCATCAGTCGCCACTTTCGCCTGCTCGTCTACAGGCGTATTGATCGTCCAGATGTACCCATCCGGGTCCGCCAGGCTGAACTGGCGCAGCCCGTACCATTCTGTCTCGATCTCTTTGGTGATATTGGCTTTGCCCTGCAGCTTCTCGTACAGCGCATCCACATCGTCCACGCTCAAATAGAGGTGCACGCCCGGCCCCCGTTGCAGGCTCGCGTCGTACCCCTCGACTGTATCTTCGCGGAGCAGCCAGACCGTGGCGTCGCCCATCGCAAGGCTGTACCATTGCTGCCCTTTGTCGTCGAGGATTCCCTCGGCATCTTGCACAAAGCCGAGCATCATGTAGAACGCTCTGGAAGCTTCCGTATTCGAAACCACCAACTCCGGTATCACCCTGGGCATCATATTCTCCTTTAAACAAAGTGGGTCTTGCATCAATATTGAGCATGACCAAGTATAGAACTAAGGTTCTATGGAGTCAACGGTCTGGAGGCTGAATTTCGGGTACAAAAGAGTTCGGTCCGGAAGAGTATCCATCTCCCGGACCGAGGTTTTTCGCCCATTTGCACACGCCAACACGTTTAAGGAAGGGTTCATCCTTTATATCATCGTGTTCTACTGTTGAACTACCGGCCCGTTGTTGCAAGAATGGAGGGCCAGGCTGGATATGCGCCAGCATCCGACGATTTCCGACCCGATCCGCTAGATTTGGCGTTCGGCGAAGAATACTTATGCTTGAGTAATAGCCTTATCCTGGGTTGGCTCGCCCGCTGCCTCTGCCGGTTGGGCTACCCCGCCCGGTCTTACCAGGTGGCGGGGGTAGGATTTGAACCTACACTGTCACGTTTGCAGCCTTCACGATGAGTTTAAGTCTCAGCTTGTACTCCGTAACTAGATTATAACGCGGTTCTGCCTGCTGTAGCAACTTTGGTGCCGGGTCAGCCCACCAGTTAGGGAATAGAGAGAATTTGGGGGCACCCCCAAACCCCCGGCAGGGGAGCACCCCTGCACCCCCTCTTTACTGGGAACAGAGATTTGGGGACACCCCAAGCCCCCGGCAGGGGAGCACCCCTGCACCCCCTTCCCAACTTAGGGAGTGGAGACTTATGGAGGACACCCCAAACCCCCGGTAGGGGTGCTCCCTTGCATCACCTCTTTCGCTGTCAGGTGTCCTGATCCTGCACTAGGCTTTGAATAAATACTCGAACACCTTTGCGCCGAGCTTCTCGTCCTCGACTTCGAGGTCGTTGGCCTCTTCGCGGGCGAACTTGACGGCCTGCTGCAATCGCTCGACACGCTCCAGCAGCTCGTTTACTCGCTTGGCCGGAAGCGCGCCTGAGAATTTGATGGTTCGCCAGTGCCCTACCACCACATCCTCGTAATAGACCTCTACCTGCGCGGGGTGATGCTCGGTCGCCTCGGCCTTGACGTGGTTGCGAGGTATCTTCTTGGTTTTAGTGGTCTGCGCTACGTCTGTTGCATAACAATCCGCCGATGGATCAAAGGTCCATGTCTCGGATGCATCGAGGATGGGGAGCTTCTTGACGAACGTGTGCAGATCAACGAGCTGCTTTTCGAGGAAGAGCAGGTATGTGACAGGTACATCTTTCAGCAAGGTTTGGCCTTCCACAACAACGTCGGCGCGCGCCTTGCAATTGGCCCAGTCCTTGGTAGCCGTTACGTCGAACAGCTCGGTCATTAGTGCAGAGGTTCTCTGGATTATTTCCTCGGCCTTGAGCTGCACCCTGGTGGATTCGGGCGGGAGCTGCTCGCCCTCTTCGTCTTTAGGCCGGTAAGTGCGGGAGATACCCGCAAGCATAGCGGGCTTCTGGAGGAGGTGATGCGCCTCCGTCAGTTCCTGTAGTGATTTGCTTTTGACTCCCTTTTCAACTGCGATTATCTGGTTTAGACGTGCCATATTCTTTCCTTTGTTATGAATTGATCAATAAGTGGTATCAAACAACATTCGGCTAGCGACCGAATTGAGGTATTGGGGCACAGAATAACAGAAACGACACGCTGCCGTCCACCTGCTGCAGAAGTATTCGGGTTCAGCCTCTGGTCGCCTACTGGCTGCCGTGATGGACGTACATGGATTGTATGCCGACTCGTCCCGGCCCGACCATACGTGCCAGGTAGAAGGTTGTGTTATTGAAGAAGCCTCCGTTCAGATAGCGTGCGACCGGTTGCACTTGCACGCTCGAATCCTTGTACAAGAACGCTCCCGGCTCAAGCAAGATGCTTTCCCCAAGGGCAAGCGTTTTTTCGAAGACATTGCCGTAGCCATGCAGTATGAGCAGACCCGGCGTGTTGCCCGTCACAAACCTGTCCAGGTACATTCCATTGGTCGCATACAAGATGCTCGACAAGCCCTGTAGTCGCACATACGAATACATGATGTGATGGCTCGCGACAACGAACGCATGCTCACGCACGTCCATCTCCATGCCGGGGTGCAAGGGTAGCACCACCAGCTCGCCAACGTCGTCGCGACTGAAAGCAATGCGGCCCGGCCCATCCGCATGCGTCACGATAACAGGCATCCCGGCCATCATCCGCTTCAGCATCCCCTTTAGCGGAAGCACTCCCAGGTATACCTGTTCGTCTGCCCACAAGAGCGTATGGTGCTCGAAAAAGACCCCATCGCCCGCTGCCAGGTTCATCTCAGCGACAGGTACAACCTCACCATCCACCTGGCAGGTGCTATTGCCGAATTGGATCAAGGTCATGTCCTTGATCTTCGGTGTCTCCTTCCACCCGGAAGCGCTGACCATATCTTGTATATCGAGAGGCGCGCCGCAAGCCCAGCACGTGAGCGCATCCGGGTAGTTCTGACTCTTGCACCACTGGCAGACGATTTGTTGCTGGGTATTATTCATACTTCTTAGCCTCTTCTTTCAACTCCTCGGTCCACTCTTCATGTGGAATTTGCGAGTTGATTTCTATGAGGTTGCCCTCGGGGTCACGCAGGTACGAGGTGCGGATGCCCCACTCCGGGTGATTCGCAGGCTCCACGACGATGTCAGCTCCTCGCTCTCGTAATTGCTCGATTGTGCCGTCCAGGTCCTCGACCTGGAAGATGAGAGCCATGCTGTCCTGAGCCTTCGGGCTCACAGGCAAAGAGAGCGTGCCTATGGTCGACGCCATAGTCTGCCGGTCGAATAGCGATAACCCGACCTGGTCGCTGCCCGCGTCGAAATCAGCATAGCCCTCGCCCTCCGCTCCCCAGGTAGCGGTAAATCCCATGACATCCCGGTAGAATCGAAAGCAAGCGTCGAAATCTGATACAAGCAACCTCATATTGAGCAATTTCATTGGATTCTCCTGTTGATGATTTCGCGTATCGCTTCAATAACCAACTCCGGCTGGTCCCTTTGAATATAATGCCCGCTACGCTCCGCCACCAGTAGCTTGCTCTGGGGCACCATCTCCAAGAGCTCTTGCTGCTGCTCTTGCCAGAGCTCCTCCAGGCGCTCGGAGGGCCACTTTGCGGAGCGCGCCGGTGCCAGACCTCTTGATAATACGACCAGGGGTAGATCGGGCATTGGCGGCGCGGCCTTCATTTCCTCTTCGCAGCGCATCCGTTCTTCGAAAGTGATCATTTCGTCGTTCTCGCCCGCACTTTGCTTGAAGAGCAACCGAAGGTCAGGCGGCAACGCTGATAGAAGGCGTTCTACCTGCTCAGGGTGAGAGCTGTCTACCAGCACAAGACCCATTATATCTGCGGGATAGAGGCGTGCGAAGAGCATCATATTGAGGCCGCCAAATGAATGTCCCACCAGCAGGTAGGGCCCTTCGATATGCTCGGCTTGCAACAGTTCTTTAAGCTCGGCGACCATGTGCGATGAAGTTCGGGGCGCGGCGGAGCGCTCGCTTCTCCCCAGATTGGCGCGGTCATAGACGAGCACGCGAGCAAACTCCGCTACCTTCGGCTCAACCGCCGACCACACTTCCGAGGTGTCGCCCAGGCCCGAGTCCATAATGACCGTGGGACTACCCTCGCCTGTGAGGCGGTAAAAGAGTGTCACGTTGGACGCCTCATCTGTCAGGCTACTACAATGCAGATTACATGCTCACGACGCATTCGCGCCCGGTGCGGGCGCTTCGCCTATCGAAATCTGCCCATGGGCATCGGCGTAGGCCCAGCCGTCCAGATCGAGCGGTTCGAGGCCGAGGTGGGTTCGTATGGTGTTGATCTGGGAACGATGCTCGGTGGCGTGGTTGATCGCCTGGATAAGCACGACCGTTGCCGCCATCTCATAGCGCTTGCCGTCCTGCTGAGCGCCTCGAAGCACATCGCTCCGGCTTTGCGCTCTCGGCTATCTCAATCAACGCTTGCCCGCTACTCTCGCCCGCACTCCTGAGGTCGTCAAACCCCGTGAAAGGTTCCCTCTCGCGAGATAGGGCGGCTCGAGGCAAGTTTCTAAGCCGAGTGACGTACCTCTCTTCCGCCCCGAAGATGTGCTTCAGCGTGTCGCGAATGCTGCCATAAATGCCCGGCATTGTGGCGTCAAGCTGTTCGTCGCTCAGTTTAGCGCACTCTTCGAGTATGATCCGATTGGCCCAGAGATTATGCTCGAACAGCGCGGCGAGGGTTGTAGATGAACTCATGACAATCTCCCGTGGCGGGTATCGCACGGCGGATAAATCCGCGTGCTATCTCTACAAAGCCCGCATAGCGGGCTGCTCCCCAAGATTGTGCCCGATATCGTAGAGACGCAATGAAATGTGTCTCCATGGCCTGAATAGTCCGTGCAGGCGGACTTTGTAAGATTAGCACGCGGATTTATCCGCCGTGCAATTCTAGCTCAGATTTTTAGTCTAGAGAACCCCGTGGAAGACTAACTACTAAGCGGCGCCCTTACGCGATCGGCCCGGCAATATCCGCTTAAGGTACTGCCCGGTGAATGATTCGTCAATCTCGGCTACCTCTTCGGGTGTTCCCACTGCCACAAGCTGCCCGCCCGCGTCTCCGCCTTCGGGGCCGAGGTCTATTAGCCAGTCGGCGGTCTTGATAACGTCGAGGTTGTGCTCGATCACCAGTATAGTATTGCCGCCGTCTGTCAGCTTCTGCAACACGTGGAGCAGCTTCTCGATGTCTGCGAAGTGCAGACCGGTGGTCGGCTCGTCGAGGATATAGAGGGTCTTGCCGGTGGCCCGCTTGGAGAGCTCGGCTGCCAGCTTGATTCGCTGCGCCTCGCCGCCCGACAGTGTAGTGGCGGGCTGCCCGCACCTGATATACCCCAGCCCCACCTCGCACAAGGTCTTCAGCTTATTCTTGATGGCCGGTACCGCATCGAAGAACTCGGTCGCCTCTTCGACAGTCATATCGAGCACTTCAGCGATATTCTTTCCTTTGAAGCGCACCTCAAGGGTCTCGCGGTTGTAGCGCGCTCCGTGGCACACTTCGCATGGCACGTATACGTCCGGCAGGAATTGCATCTCGATCTCGATAATGCCGTCGCCCCGGCACGCCTCGCACCGCCCGCCCTTCACGTTGAACGAGAAACGCCCGGCGTCGTACCCGCGTACTTTCGCCTCCGGCACTTTGGCGAACACTTCGCGAATGGGTGTGAACGCCCCCGTATAGGTGGCCGGGTTGGACCGCGGCGTCCTGCCGATAGGCGACTGGTCTATCTCGATCACTTTATCTATATTCTCGATCCCCTCGACGCTGTCGTGCAGTCCCGGTCTTTCCTTCGACTTGTAGATAGCCTGGGCCAGCTTGCGCGACAATACCTCGTGCACCAGTGTGGACTTGCCTGATCCCGACACACCTGTAACGCAGATAAACTTGCCCAGCGGGAAATCTACCGTCAAGTCTTTCAGATTGTTCTCTCTGGCCCCTTTGATAACGATGCTCTTACCGTTGCCCTTGCGACGCTTCTTCGGCACAGCGATGCTGCGATCGCCACGCAGGAATTGGGCAGTAATAGAATCGGGGTGGTCCAGTATCTCGTCGTAGGTACCTTCTGCTATCACCCTTCCGCCATGCTCGCCCGCGCCCGGCCCGATGTCGATAATCCAGTCGGCCACTCGCATGGTCTCTTCGTCGTGCTCCACAACGATCAGAGTATTGCCGAGCTCTCTCAGCCGAGCAGCGTGTTTATGAGCCGCGCGTTGTCGCGCTGGTGCAGCCCTATGGAGGGCTCGTCGAGGATATATAGCACCCCCATCAGCGATGACCCGATCTGCGTCGCCAGCCTGATGCGCTGGGCCTCGCCTCCTGCCAGAGTGGCCGATGTCCTGTTGATGGTCAGGTACTCGAGACCGACGTCCATCAAGAAACCTAGCCGCGCCCTGATCTCCTTCAGCACCTGCCTGGCGATAAGCTGCTCTTTCTCAGAAAGGGGCGTGGACTTATCTCCATCGCCGGCCAGATACGCGAAGAACCTGTGCGCCTCCCGCACCGAGAAATTGGATACATGCGAGATGGCTTTGTCGTCAACCGTCACCGACAGGCTCTCAGGCTTGAGCCGCTGCCCCCGGCACGCGTGGCACGGCCTGTCCGACATATATCGCTCAAGCTCCTGCCGTATGGTATCGGAGTTGGTCTCCGAGTGCCGCCTCTTGACGATGTTGACTACCCCGCTGAACTCGCGGTCGAACTCCTGCCACCGACCCTGGTAAGTCTTGTGACGGATCTTGATATGGTGGTCTTTGCTCCCGTACAGGAGCACCTCCATCTGCTTCTCGGTTAGCTCATTGAGAGGAACTTCCATCGAGAAGCCGAACTCCCGTCCTACCGCTTCCAGCACCTCAAGCATCCAGCTATCTCCCTGCTGGAACGACTTGGCCCAGGGCGCGATAGCCCCCTCGATTATGCTGAGGTTGCGGTCCGGCACGATCAATTCGGGATCCGGCTCGACCTGCGTGCCAAGTCCGGTACATACCGGGCAGGCGCCGTGCGGCGAGTTGAACGAGAATGTCCGGGGCTCAATAGCCCCAAGGGAGATGCCGCAATGCGGGCAGGCGAAATGCTCCGAGAAAGTAAGCTCTTCCCCATCAATAATCGATACAATCACCAATCCCTTGCCCAGCTTGATAGCCGTCTCCACAGAATTGGCCAACCGGGTTCTGTCGGGATTTATCTCCGGCGATTTGGGATTGCTTTCGCCGGTCGCCGGTCCGTGTATTACCAGGCGGTCAACTACCGCTTCGATGGTGTGCATTTTGTATTTCTCAAGGTCGATGGTCGTGTCGAGGTCGCGCACTTCGCCGTCGATACGGGCGCGCACGTAACCCGCTTTGCGCAAGTCCTCCATCACCTTCTGGTGCTCGCCTTTGCGGTCTTTGATGATGGGTGCTAGCACCAGTATGCGCGAGCCTTCAGGGATGTCCTGAACGGCGTCCACGATCTCCTGCACCGTCTGCTGCTGTATCTCTCTGCCGCAGTTGGGGCAATGAGGGTGGCCTACGCGTGCGAAGAGCAGACGCATGTAATCATATATCTCGGTGATTGTGCCCACCGTCGAGCGCGGGTTGCGCGATGCGCTCTTCTGGTCAATCGAGATGGCGGGCGATAGACCCTCGATCAGGTCGACGTCCGGCTTCTCCATCAACCCGAGGAACTGCCGCGCGTAAGACGACAGCGATTCGACGTAGCGCCTCTGCCCTTCGGCGTAAATCGTATCGAAGGCCAGCGACGACTTGCCTGACCCCGACAGACCGGTGATCACCACCAGCTTGTCTCGCGGTATCGCTATGTCAATATTCTTCAGGTTGTGCTCGCGCGCCCCACGCACGATAATATGGGTTTGCGCGTGGCCCGGTAGTCTTTGGAATTCTACTTGCGGCATATCTTTTGGGGAAAATCCATTCTTATGATTAGACTGAGTAATATCTCGGAGCATACAATTATCCCCTATTGATTGAGGTGAGTACAAGGTATTTACAAGGGTTATGCCAGGCTCCGCTGAGTTGAGCAGGCTATCGTACCGGCACTCCTGGACGAGAGATGGGTAGACATAACTAGAACAAGCGTTCAATTACCAGTATACCAAACTCGTCAAGGCGCCGGCTATTGGGACTCAGAAGTTTTCCACATCCGGCCTGCATCAGTCAGTCAAAGGAGCCTTTCATTAATTAGCTTGCCTCTGTACCTTGATGTTCCGCACTCAGGTCAAGCGCTGCAACCACCTCGCCATCGTGCACTTCCCCAGTCTCCTTGAACCCTACATCTGCATACACCTTGCGTGCCACGTTATTCTCCGGCACAAATGACAGGTCGATCACGCTACAATCGGGTGCTCTCTCTTTTACGGTCCTTATGATCTCCCGCATGGCGGCCTTCCCATAGCCCTTGCCCTGGTAGCGCTTGTCAATCATATAGCGCATGATGTGCCACTTGTGCGGGGCGCGCTCGCCGTAGAATACAAAGCCCACCATGGTATTGTCGTTGTAAATGGCCGCCGGGATCCAATCGGGCAGGAACTTAGCCAGAGCAATTGAGCGCAAATTCGGCGCGACAAAGCCCCGCTGGCTGTCGTCTACATCGAGGTCGGCAGCCTCCCGCCAGTTATCCAGGGTTAGCTCTCTGATTGTGATATTCGGCATCGTTGCTCCATTAGCTCTTTATAGAGTTCAGCTTCAGTATAAATCCCGCGCGCCGTTGCGGCCTGCGGACGCGGGTCGGTGTGGTCCCCAAAATTGGATGTGATTCTGTCGAAGCGCATGCTTTCCCTCGTAGCTGGAGGCTATACCCTTGGTGGCCCCAGCACGAGCCGGTCCCTTACCTCGTCCAGGGTGCTCAAGCTCTCCAGACCTTCCATCCACCATGTGGCCCCGGCTTCGGCGTACCGGCTCACCTTGTCGTGCGTCCTTCGCCTTGTCGATACCGTCTGTCGCGCCCGAGATTACTATATCGAATGGCCCCTCTTTCGTCCGGTGCTCCAAAGTATAAGCGGTTAGCTCTCGCACTTCATCCGGCGTCAGCGATCGCGGCTCACCCTCGACCGGTATTGGAAACACTCCATCCCACTCTGCTGCCCGGCGGAACGGTTTCTTGTTGGGCCACCTGCCGGCCACCCATACAGGTATGCGTGGCCTCTGCACCGGCCTGGGTAGAAATTGCACATCTTTAATCTGATAGTGTTTTCCCTCGAACGAGAACGGCTCGCCGCTCCATAACCCATCCAGCACCGCTAATCCCTCATCCAGCATTTCGCCGTGGGTCTTATCGTCGGGCGGCTCACCGAATTTGCTGTAATCCCCGAACCAGTCGCCGCCGATACCTGCCCCAAATATCACCCGCCCTCCTGAGAGGACGTCCAGGGTGGTCAGCTCGCGGGCCAGCTTCCAGGGCCTCCTCCGGGCGACAGGGGTGACCATTGGCCCCAGCTTAATTCGCTCGGTAGCCATCGCGATCGCTGCCAGCATCATATAGGGATCGGCTCCCGGCTGCATCTGCGGCGAGGTCCATAGCACGTGGTCCCACAGAAAGAACCCATCCCAGCCCGCTTGCTCGGCATCACGAGCCAGCTCGGCGGTCCGCCGAGGGTCGTGGAAGATACCGAAGTTTGGCACAGAAATACCGAACTGCATAAGTGCTCCTTTTCTCGTCATGCTGCCAGGAGGTAGTCCACTGCCAGCAGATCTTCCACCCAATCTCCTATCAGTCGCGCAGCCACGCTCGCCTTGCCCCAGTAGACATGATCGGCTCCCTCCATGGTTAGCGTATCGACCCGCTCTGCTGCCCTGGCATTGCGGCTAATGAGATCGAGGTCGCCGGCGGTGCCGCACCAATCTTCTTCGCTCCCATAGAAAGCGAGGATAGGGGAGGTTATCTTCGCAATATAAGGCGTTTCGGCCCTGGAGTCGAAGACGTGCTGAGCGATGCGGGCGCGACCCAGGAAGGTTCGTGCGCTCATCCTGTACCAGGGTGCATCAAGCTGGGGCAGCACTTCGTCTGCTTTGCCTTCGGCTTCCATCTCCTCGGCGAGGGCAAGCTGGTCGGGCGCGGCTTTCCACTTGATGTCACCCGAAGCCGATACCACGCCAAGCACCCTCGGGTCCTGCCGCTCGGCCTGGTAATAAAGCACCTTGTTTGCTCCGAAGCTGTGCCCTACCAGCACTACAGCCTTGAAGCCTTCCTCTATGGCCATATCGATCCAGGCGTTCAAGTCGAGCGGTATTTCCTCGAAGCGCTCTCGGCACACACTTCCTGCGTTTGCCTCGTCGCCCGGCTCAAGGATCGTCGAGCAGGCGTTCTGGCCATGCGTGTTACTCGTAATGAAAGTATATCCGAGCGCCGCCATTTCCCGCCCAATCTGCATATAGGGCAGATCATAGAATCTGCTCGTGTTGCCGTGTATCCATATTATAGCGACCGGCTTTGCCGTTCCTCTGCTGGGCCTGATAATCGCTCCCTCCAGGCCGACGCCATCTTCTCGGTCTACAAAAGCCAGCTCTTCAGTGTACTTCCCGGTTTCCTCCCGCTCCTCCTCAAAGACGCTCAACATACTCGACAGGCTCATTGTACTCAGCACGTCTCGCCTCCTAATCGCACTACCACACTCTCGTCCTCTAGCTTTCTAATAGTAGCAGAAGGCACCTGACATCCTCTGTCAGGATATATGTCGGGTTTTGGCGAACATTCGTTACACCTGAAATTGCCCTTCTATTCGCACAAGAATCGCGAACGATTCCCGGATAATGAGCTCCTCAGAGATCTCATTTCCCAGGGTTTATTTGTGACAGGCGGCCGATTTCGTCCAACACCATCTCGATCGTAATAGCTCGCATCTCCGGCCCACCTTCGAGCGCAGGCGAGCCCTTATCAAGCTGCATCGTCGGTCGAGTGCCGGGCGCACGGAACGCCCTGTGCACGGTGGGGTCACCCCACGGACCCCAGATCGTCTCGTCGCTTGGACCGTACAGGTGCAGGCTCGGCTTGCCAAGCGCGTCGGCAATATGGAGCGGCCCGTTGTCTACACCCAGCACCAGCCCAGCCTGCCCGAGCACCCACACAAGCTGACCCAGGCTCGCCGTCCCCCCTGCCATATTCACAAGCACGCTCCCCTCCGGCAGTGATGAGCCAATGGCCTCTACTATCGCGTCCGCCAGACTTTTCTCGTCGAGCGCCCCGGTGATAGCCACTGCCCAGCCTTCGCCGAGCAAGTTCCGCGCAACCTTCGCCCACCCGCCAATCGTCCAGAGTTTGTTGGCCGCGGTTGTGCCGGGGTGTATTACCACCCTTCGGGGCCCGGCAAGCCATGGGGCCAACGAATCGTCTCCTACCGGCTCGGCCAGAGGCGGACGCAACCTGGGTAACGCTTTCGCCCTATCTATTTCCGGCAGGGGCACGGCGCGGCGAACCCGCACGCCATCTAGAACAGCCTCCACCAGCCTCAGGTTCTGCTCGACCTCGTGCCTGCCGCTACTGTAGGCAACCGCGCTCGTGAGCCATGGCTTCATGCCGGGGGTATCGTAGCCCCACCTTCGCGGCACGCCGGCCGCCGCTAGCATCGCCGCCCCCCACCAGTGGTCGAAGCGCAGCACTACACCAAGATCGTATCTCCCTTTGGAAAGAGTCCTGGCGGTTGTGTTCAAAAGCCGGTAGGATGCGAGCGCGCCACCTTCCTGGCGCGCTGCAATGCCTGGAAATCGCACCACCTCGAGCGCGTCGAGATTGGGGTTCCCTAACCAGATGGCGCGCCCCCACGGCCCCACCAGCCCCGTTATGTGCGCGTCAGGGAACGCTTTGCGAACAATATCGAGCGCAGGTGTCGCGAAGAGCAGGTCGCCCAGGTGGTCGGGCCTAACCATGACAATTCGCTTGATCTCGCCCGTGGCGCTCTTCCGATTAGGGAGGCTCAGGCCTGGACTGGTCAACCTGAGAAGGGCGTTCCGAGCCAGGCTCTTGACCGAGGATGGGGTATCAGGCATTACGCGATAACGGTATATCTGCCCAGGTATCCCAGATGCCGTCGCTCATTTTGCACTTCACCGCTATCTGCTCGACGTCCCAGCCTATGAAGAGTCTCTGCACGGATAGATCTTCGTAAACACGCTTCAACTCTTTGTGATCGGTGAATACACCAACAGTCATATGTGGCGTGAAATCGTCGCCGTACAGCGCACCGTAGGCGGGGTATTCGGGAAACTCGGAGAGTATTGCCCTGTGCAGGGCCGTCACGCGCTCCGGTTGGGCCAGCTTGAGATAGAGCACCCCTGTATCTTCGAATATGTCGAAGCCGCGCAACGACAGCCTCACCGGCCCACATCTCGCCAGCACCGCCCTCAGCCGAGGCTCGACCTCACCTAGAAGGGGCGTAGGGGCGAACGGCACCGAGACCGTGATATGGGGCTCGATTCTCTCCACTTCGTCGGGCATGTACAGGCCGCGATAGTGGTCGGCGTAGGCGCAAATGTCTGTTGGCGGCACTATCACCAGCGCAGTTTCACCTGTCGGGTAGTAGTCGCTCACACGCTCGCTCGCTTCTGCATGCCCCTGGCGTAAATCTTTTCAATCGCCGCCCACACACCTTCGACCGTCACGGCGCTGTGATACACGTCGCTGCTTCTGGACGCTTGTCGCAGTGCCTCCGCATCCGACCCTGCTGTGGCCTGCTTGGGGGCGACTGCCACGCTTCGACGCGAGGGGTCCCACGGCCCGTAGCGGACCGGATCGCTCGGCCCGAAAACTGCCACCACAGGAGTCCTCACTGCCGTCGCAAGGTGCATAGCGCCGGTATCATGCCCCAAAAAAAGCTGGCATCGCTCCATAAGAGCGCCCATTGCGCCCCAATCGAGCTTGCCTACCAGGTCCACGATATATGGCCGCGTGGCCGGAAAGAGAGCAGCTTTGAGGGCATCGGCTGACTCGCGGTCTTCGCCCCCTGGACCGCCCAGCAATAGCACGTTGGTCTCATAAGTCTCGGCCAGCCAATCGGCTATCTGCGCCCACCTCTCAGGCTGCCACCGCTTTGAAAGAAGGTTCATCCCAGGGTTCGCGCCACCACCTACGTGCAGGGCCACGTACCCGTAGTCGCCCTCCTCGCACCCCGCCTCAGATAAGACACGCCCTGCCTGGACCTTTTCCTCTTCGGTCGGGTAGAACTCGAGGTACGAATCATCGCGTGGCGCGGGCAAACCGAGGGCGCGCACCACATCAAGGTACCATTCGACCTCGTGCCGCGCCTTGTCCGGCGGGCAGAGCACAGGGTGTGTAAGGGCCAGGCCGCGGTTCTCGCTATCCAGCCCCGCACGCACCGGCACTCGGGCCAGGTAGGGCACCATGTTCAGCAGCGGCGAGCGGTCCAGCACCAGGGCCGCCCCGAACTTACCCCTCCTGATACGCCGGGAAAGCCGCATATAATCCGCCATACCACCGGCTTCGCTCCCCACCGGTGCGTCAATAATCCCGTTCAGGCGCGGATTGTTCGCGACCGCTTGCTTTGACCAGCCTCCGACTGCCATTTCGATATGCGCGTCCGGCAGAGCGCGCCTCAAAGCCGCTATGGCGGGCGTGGCCATGAGCACATCGCCCATGCAGCAGGGCTTAATGACGATCACACGCTGCAATTCCGGGTCGGTGGGCATGAGAGGCTTGCCGCGCCCCGGTCTCACCCGCCAGGGTAGGCCCGCAAGCCAGGCAGCAGTGCCTATGGTTCGCGCGCGGAGATCAGGCAAAGCCAGTCGCCCTCCCTCTTACTCTCCCGCACGGGCAGCCCAGCCCGCTCCAATGCCTCCACAACTGCGTCCCCTCGCTCGATAAATATTCCCGACGAAATGAGCGTTCCCCCCGGCTCCAGCAGATCATGGAGCGACTTCGACAGATCGATTATCACGCTGGCAAGTATGTTCGCCACGATCAAATTGTACGGCGCGTATTCTTTCGCCGCCCCCGTCGATCCCTGCTCCACATTTATCTGCCCTGCGAGCCCGTTACGCTCTACGTTTTGCCTGGTCGCTTCGACGGCCACACTATCCGTATCGATAGCCGCAACCCTCGTCTCGGGCCCGCCAAGCCTGGCAGTCGCTATGGCCAGTATCCCTGAGCCTGTGCCGAGGTCGAGTACGTTGGCAGGTCCGGGCTTCACCACGTCCTCAAGCGCCGCCAGGCAGAGCCGGGTGGTCGGGTGCAGCCCCGTCCCGAAGGCCATCCCCGGGTCGAGGTCGAGCACTACGTCGCCCTCTTTCGGCTTATATTCCAGCCACGACGGCTTGATGACAATATGCTTCCCTAACCGCTGGATTCCGTAAAACGCTTTCCAGGCGTTGGCCCAATCTTCCTCCTTGCACTCTCGCACCCGCAGCTCGCCCACGGGCCGCATCCTGCCCAGGTGCCACAGCGCCTGCTCTATCTCACCGCGCTTTTCCTCAACGCCCTTCTCAATAGGCAAGTAGGTCCGCACGCTGATAGGGCGGTTGGGGTCTATCTCCATATACTGCAATTCGTCCCAGCTATCCTGCTCGCCCTGCTCCGCCGGAGCCGCCTGCTCCACCACCACCCCGCCGTTGTACCCCACCCGCGCGAACAGCTCGCTCACAGGTTCCACAGCCTCAGGGTCGACCTCGACAGATAGTTCCAACCAGTTCATGATGGCCCTTCGGGAATTACGAATTACGAATTACGAATTACGAATTCATTCGTAATTCGTAATTCGTAATTCGTAATTCGTAATTACTTGAACGTCTCATCAATATGCGTGCTGCTGACCCCGCCGTTGTGCGCTACCGAGTCGTCGCCTATGTTCACACTGTCGAAGGAGCCCTCTACGTGGGCGCGCTCACCTACCAGTGCTCCGAAAAGCATCGAGCTGCTCACGGAGGAGTTGGGGCTGAGAATACTGTTCTTCACAATGGAGTCTTGCACCTTCGCGCCCTCCGAGATGGATGCGAACGGGCCGATGATCGATCTCTCAACGCTGGCGTCCTCGGCGATATACGAGGGAGGCAATACGAGTGACGTGCCCAACGTGTATGGCTCGGTGTGCTTGTCCATACCTCGTAGCAGGTACCGGTTGGCGTGAAGTATGGCGTCCCAGGTGCCTGTATCCTCCCACACCTCCACCGGGAAAGTGCGGAACTTCGCCCCTTCGTCTATCATCACCTGGATGGCGTCGGCCAGGAAATATTCACCCTTGAGGCTCTTGCCCGAAGCCATCAGCTTGTCGATCGCACGGAAGAGCCACTGCGAATCCTTGAAATAGTAAAGCCCCACCACGGCCAGGTTGCTCTCTATGACCTTTGGCTTCTCCACTATCTTCCTGACCATCCCGTCCGGCCAGGGTACCGCGATGCCGAAACGCGACGGGTCGGGTACTTCCTTCACGAACATCGCCCCGTCAACGTCGAGCGTTTTGATCACAGTCAGGTCGGCCTTGAAGAGGGTGTCTACGAAGAGGGTCATCAGATCGCCCTGCACATATTGGCGCGCCAATGCTATGGCGTCGGCCTGCCCTTTCATAACCTTTTGCTCGATAAATGTGACCTTGTACGGGTAATGCTTCTTGACATAATCTTCCATCTGCTCGCCCATGCGGCCCACGATGAAGATGATCTCCTCGATATCGAGCCCCTCAAGAGCGTCAAGCACAAATGCGAGCGAAGGCCGCCCAGCCACATGCACCATAGGCTTGGGCCGAGTGTGAGTATGTGGTCTCATGCGGGTTCCGTACCCCGCTGCCGGTATGATTATCTTCATATTCACCTCACGAGGTTGGACGTAGTGCGGACCTCTCAATTGCGGATTGCGGATTGCGTAACTATAACAATCCTCTATGATCCTGTGATTCAAACCCATAAAACCTTCGTGATCTTTGTGATCTTCGTGACCTTCGTGGTTTAAACCCATAAAACCTTAGTGATCTTTGTGCCTTTGTGGTTCAAACCGTAAATATCTTGGCGCCTTGGCGTATCTTGGCGTCTTGGCGGTTACGTACTACGTACTACGCACTACGCGTTACGTGCCATACATCGGCTAGTACGAGCAGTTTAGCCTAAACCCAGCACTTCGCGCAAGGAACATATCTTGCTATATCTGCGCTCAGTGGAGATCGCCGCTTCACATTGTTTCGATACTAATACGATTCCATCAGGAGGCAACATAATGGACGACCGGCAAAGCCAGGAGCAGGATCGCGGCTATCGAGGCTACGATGCGCCAGGCGAGGACAAAGTAATCTCAAATACAAGCGAGGCTGTTCCGTCCCCAAGTGTCACGGGCCGCCAGCGCATGGAAGCCCCTGATGCTTTTATCGGCGGCGATGTCAACGAGAAGCCGGGTGATGACAACCCGGCCCTGGACGAGACTACCGGCTTCGCTCAAGGCAAAAGCAATACCGCCGACTTATTGCGCGCCAGGGAGGACGCCGAAGAGCAGATAACGCTCAAGCGCGGCAACGAAGAGTACGCCGACCAGACAACCAACCCCGATGCAACCGGCGGACCTGCTCCCTACGAGACCCAGGACAGCGACGCTGAGGAAGCCATTTACGAGAAGCGCGAATTCGACGAGCCAACCGAGCCGTCAGAGCTTGATATGTTGGGCTTGCGCGGCCTGAATATCCCACCGGACGACAGCGACGGTCGCTGAATATTACGACTATGCCCGCAAGTAACGAGCCGCCCGGCACTGCCATTTACCAGCTAAAAGTAACTTTGAGCGACACCGACCCACCCATCTGGCGGCGGATACAGGTATCAAGCGACACGACCCTGGCAACCCTGCATCGCATTCTCCAGGTGGTGATGGGCTGGGAAGACTACCATCTACACCAATATTCGGTGGGTGGGCTTGGCTACGGCCCTTCGGGCAAAGGTCTCGGCCTCAGAAACGAGAAAAACGTCAACTTGAGCCAGGTCGCCCCTGAGCCAGGCGCGACCTTCATCTACCAATACGATTTCGGTGACGGCTGGGACCATATCGTCCTGGTCGAGGAGACATTTCCTGCCGAGCCTGGCATGACCTACCCGGTTTGCCAGGCAGGCAAAGGCGCTTGCCCTCCCGAAGACGTAGGTGGCGTCTGGGGCTACTACGCTTTCCTGGAAGCCGTCCGGGACCCCAATCACCCTGAGCACGATGACATGGTGGAATGGATAGGAGGCGAGTTCGAACCTGACGAATTCAATCCGGACGAGGTGAACAAGACGCTCAGGCGGATCAAGTGACATATTTCAAGAAGACTTTGTATCACAAAGCTACTCTGCGGACGCCAGATCGCCGGCAATAGCCCGCACATCTTCGAGACTATTGGCGTCCTGGGGACGTTTGTCAGGACGCAGGCGTACTATACGTGGGAAGCGGAGGGCGTAGCCGCTCTTGTGGCGGGGGCTGAGCTGGATCTTGTCGAACGCGACCTCGATCACCACCAGTGGCTCTACCAGGCGGACGCGGCCGAAGTCCTGTATGGTATGGGCTTTGAAGTACTCGGTCATCTCTATTATCTCGGCGTCCGTCAGCCCTGAATATGCTTTGCCCACATTGAGCAGTGCGCCATCAGGCCCGAGCACGGCGAAGGTGTAGTCGGAAAGCATGTGGTGTCGCTTGCCGTTGCCCCATTCCACCGCGGTAATTACCACGTCCAAAGTAGCCAGCGCTTTCTTTACCTTCAGCCACGATCTGCCGCGCTTCCCCGGCGAGTAGAGGGAGCCTGGCATCTTCACCATCAAGCCCTCGTTGCCTCGATCTCGGGCCGCTGCGAACATATCATCCAGGGGGTGAGGCCGGTCCTCCACTTCTTCCTCCAGCTTGCCGACAGACACCAGCTCGGTGGGCGCTTTGACCAGCGGAAAAGGGAGATCAAGAGAGGCAAGTAGCTCCTTCCGGCGCGATAGAGGGGCGTCGAGCAGCACTTCACCGTTCAGGTAAAGGAGGTCAAAGACCATGCAGGCTACCGGCACCTCTGCCAACAGTGCGTCCGAGATAGTCTTGCGGCCCAGGCGCTTCTGAAGCGCGCTGAACGATAGGCACCGTCCATCTGAGGCCGAGTAAGCCACTATCTCTCCATCGAAGATAACGTCGTGAGGCAGTGCCTCCAGCGCTTGCGATACCTCCGGGAAGCGGTGGGTTACGGCGTCGAGAGTGCGTGAATAGATCTCCACCCGGTCGCCTTCGCGGTGTAGCTGGGCGCGCACGCCGTCATATTTGTCTTCGATATATACGTGCGTCTCGCTGCGGCCCTTCGCTTCGGCCACCAGGTCGGCCGGCTTCTCAGCCGGGGTGGCAAGCATGAACTTGATTGCATGGAAGAGGCGCATGGTCGCATCGTTGAGCCTGCCGTGTCGTGCCATCAGCGCGGTCTCGCCGACATCGCCCACCAGCATATTGACCTTCTGCACGACCTCGACATGCACGCCAGCCATACGGCCCAGCGCGTCCTCGACCAGCGACTCCTTCAACCCCATACGCATGTCACCCGTCACCAGCTTGACGATATACTTACCTTCCAGCGGCGTGGCGCGAGCCAGCACGCTATGTAGGAGTAGGGTCTTCTTGCCCGTGCCGCGCGTTGATGCTATCGCTTCGAAGCTTTCCAGTGCGGAGCGCAGGGTGATACGCTCGCCCTGGGCGGAGGGCTGCGCCGGGAGGATCTGCGCCGCAACATCACCCAGGTCGCCCAATCGTATGGCGAGCGCGCCATACTGGGCTGGGTCTATACCCGAAAGCTCAATCAGCACGGTTGAGGCTACGCTGAATCCGACATTCAAGGTCCGCTCGTCTGCGTTGGGAAACGGCTGCCCGGATAGGAACCGGCAGGCAATCAGGAGATCGTCGTCAGAGAGCGAAGAGAGGTATTCTCCGAGGATACGAAGCTTTTCCAGTCGTTTGGTGGTTAGCCCGATGGCATCGGCAGTCTGGGCGAAATGTAGGTATAAATCCGATCCTGTAGGCTGTTGCATGGCGTAGTTGAAGCTCCTGCGGTTTCTGCTTGATGGTATTCTAACGCATATCATTTAGAAAAAGGAGCAAGGGTCCGGCGAAAGCCGGACCCTTGCTCCTTTTTCTAAATCAGAGCGCATTCACTCTTCCTGGATTAGCGCTCCGGTGGACTGCAGTCAGGGAAGAAAGTGTTGGACACGATCTTTGAGGTCTGTCCCCTGGTGGCGTTGTTGTTGGGCAGGAAGTATGGCCGGTTGGAGGGTGGTACACACTGCCCTGCCGGTGGTGTACCGCATGGGTACCCCGACATCACCTGGTGCAGTACCAACCTGGAGATGTACTACGTAGAATTAGCAGTTGGAGGGTGGTACGTCCTGGAACTGCTGGCCCGAGGGTGTCTCATTGAAGCCTCTAGCGTTAGAGACTATCTTCGAGATCTGTCCCCTCGTGGAGTTAGCGTTGGGCAGGAAGTAAGGTAGGTTGCCGGTGGTACACATGTCCGGCGGGAGGAGCACTGCATGGATATCCGTTGATGAACCCACGAGAAGCCAGCCTACCAATGTACTGGTAGAAGGTAGAACCCACGGGCACATCCCGGAACATCTGAGTGGTCTGGTTGTCAGAGAAGCCGGCAGAGTTCGAGACTATCTTGGATAACTGGCCTCTGGTGACGTTATTGCCAGGCCTGAAGGTGCCATCTGGATAGCCGTTGATGATCCCCTTGCAAGCCAGGCAGCGGATGAATGGGTAGAATGTTGAGCCCACCGGCACATCTGTGAAAGTGAGGGTGCAAGCTGTAGGCGTTGCTGAAGGTATACCGGATGGTGTGTCGGTCGCCGCCGGGGTGTTGCTGGGCGGTATTGCCGTACCTGTGAGTGTAACAGGGGTATCGGTGCTGGTGCCGGTTGGTATCGCTGTATTTGTGTCCGTTGGCGCCGGTGTGGCAGTAAATCCACCGGCGGTTTGTGTTGGCAGGGGGGTATTTACTGGAGTTGCCGTATTGGTAGGCGCTGCGGTGTGGGTGCTGGTCGGCTGCCCTGTGTTAGTAGGCGGCACTGAAGTGCTGGTTCGGGTGGGCGTGTTAGTGGCGGGGACAGGTGTGTTGGTTCTGGTGGGTGTGCCGGTAGGTATGGGAGTGCCGCCGTTCGGCGTCACCCAAAGCCATGCTGCGCTCACCTCTCCCCAGGTTTGATAACCCAGGTAATCGGTGGCTCCTCTTCCTCGGACAAAGAGTACGTGCCTGCCCACCGACAGGCTGCTCGTATCCACGGTCGCCTGCACCGCTACCGTGGGCGAGCCGAAGCTGCCGGTCATGGGTATGCCTGTGCCGCCGGCCCATGGAGGAGTATCTACATAGTATTCCGCCGCACCCACATTCTGGCTGAATGTGTTCCCACTCCATGCGAAGTTGATTGTGCCGGTGAGCTGTGATGGCGTGCCCTGTGTCACAGTTATAGGATTGGTCGCCACTGCGCTGGTATCGGGTCCATGCGCCAGCAGGTAGGGCGTGCGCGCCACCTTAGCCTGGTAGATGAGATGCGCCCCTGTTGGCAGGCCATAAACTGCTGTCAATTGTTGAATATGATGGGTAGAAGCTACTGCCACCGATCTCGGTTGTGAAGCCCGCCGCACCCAAATCCCCGTATGCCCAGTCGTTGGCCGCTCCATCCACGCTATACAGGCAATTGGGAGCCTGGCATGCTTGATAGTTATTGCCTGGTGGGCTGGCGTTAGTGGCGCTCAGGTGTTGGCCGAGGTTGGCAAGCTCGGGACCGTTGGGCGAAGGGCTCCCCGTCCAACCCCATGGGTAGAGGTCGAGCTGAGCGTTAGAGTGCATGTTTTGGTAGACGCCTGTGGTCGTTATCGGCGCGGGGTCCTGGTCGTTTGGCCCGCGCTGGTCGGGGATCAGCAGTCGCACCTGATTCACTATAGCCTGGGTTTCAGGATCGGAGTTGCTCGACGGCCCACGGTAGGTCTGGTCGCAGGCATTCCCGCTTGAGCCTCCGCAACAGTCCCACTTGAAGGGGAAGTTGCGGTTGTTGTCTGTGCCTAGCTGGCTGCCACTGTTACCCCAAACCGTACAGCCGTTGGAGTAATCTGCATTCTTGCGTTGCCCTATTGCGCTAGGGTTGCCGTTATATTCGTCCATATGGTGACCGTCGGGGTTGGCCATCGGCACCACCCATATATCCTGGTAGTCCACAAGCCAGTGAGCATCAGGATCCGAGTTGTACCCATCGAGCAGCCACTGGATATAGCGCATGGCTATCTCGGGGGTGGCGATCTCTCGGGCGTGGATGCCTGCATCGTACCAGAATACCGGCTTAGGACCGGCGATAGCCTGGTTGGTAATATGCAAGGCCCAAATATCATAGCCGTTCCAGGTGAGCGAGGGATTTGTGAGCACGCATGGAGCGTGCAGCTTGCACCAGGAATCGCCTATGTCCACTTTTTGGGCCAGGTTCGGATAGAGAGCCACATACTGGTCGAGGAAGGTCTGCATCTCTTCGACGGTGCGGTAGCCGCCGTCGAAGGTATTGGGATTGTTGTCGTGCCCGAACAGATTGGGATTGTTCATCTGAGCGGTGCTCGCCTCATCGATCTCGACACGAAGACCCCTGGCAACGATACTATCGTACTGTGGGCGGTCGGCAATCACTGTGAGATAGCCGCTTGTGGTGGGCATTTCTTCAGCGTTTAGCTCGGTGGCCAGGCGGTCGCGCTCTGCGGTGTCATGGAAATAGACCCGGAGCACGAGAGTCTGGGCTGTGTCAGACGGCTTCTGGGGCAGGGGCGGGGAAGCGGTGGAAACGTTGCTCCCCAGCACCAGCAACGGTATGAGAAGTACAACAACAGGAGCGAATAGCTTGAAGAATGAAGACGTAACCGGCTTATTGCGTTGTTTGATCAATCTTGCGCCTCCTTGCACAATGTAGGGACAGATAGGGCATGTCGCATATTGGCACCTTCAGCTTTCCAGGGACCTGAACTGCTGGCAGATGGTCATTATATACTCTTTCCGGCCCAATAGTAATCCCCAAAAACAGTCACACAGAAGAGGCAAAGGTCGCAATTGCGACCTTTGCCTCTTCTGTGTGACTGTTAATTCTGAACGCTCAGCTCAACCTATCTCCTGACGTCGCCGAGCGCGCTGCAGTCGGGGAAGAACGCTCCGCCGTCAATCTTGGAGGTCTGTCCCCTGGTGGCATTGTTGTTCGGTCTGAAGTAAGGCAGGCTACCTGGCGGTAGGCACGGCTCGCCGGATCCACCGCATGCATACCCTTGCATGATGTTACGCGTGGCTAGCCTGAAGGTGTAGGTGTAATAAGTGCTGCCGATAGCCACATCCTGGAACTGCTGCCCTAAAGGTGGGTTGTTGAACCCGGCAGCGTTTGAGACGATCTTACTGATCTGCCCCCTGGTGGCATTGTTGTTCGGCCTGAAGTAAGGCAGTCTGCCTGGCGGCACGCAGGGTTCGCCAGTTCCGCCGCATGCATACCCATTAATATACCCACGAGATACCAACCTACCAATGAACTGGAAGAAGGTAGAGCCGACAGGTACATCCTGGAACATCTGGGTAGTCTGATTATCCGCAAAGCCGGCGGAGTTGGACACTATCTTGGATAGCTGCCCACGGGTCACATCGTTATTAGGCTTGAAGGTGCCATCCGGATATCCATTGATAATGCCCAGGCACGCCAGGCAGTGGATGTACTGGTAGAACGTGCTGCCCACGGGCACGTCGGTGAAGGTTATCGTGCATGTGGTCGGTGTGGCAGTAGGAGCACCCGGCGTCGATGTGGGAGCGCCTGGGGTTGAGGTTGGGCCGCCCGGTGTTGAGGTGGGAAGAACCGGCGTGGCGGTAGGAGGCACCGGCGTTGAGGAAGCAGGCACCTGGGTTGACGTTTCGGTTGGTGTGCTGAGCAGGCACGCTATGGTCGCACCGGGTGTCGGCGTCTCAGCCGGGATGGGCGTTCCAGCCGGCGGCCCGCTGTAGCTCAGGCTGAAGTTGTCGATTGACGGCCCCTCGAATGTCTGGTTGTTCCAGTTGGCGCTGTCCGAATGGAAGTAGAAGCGCACCTTCAGGTTGGCCGAGTCCCAGTCGGTAATGTCCAGACAGATATGCTGCCAGCCATGTACAGGGCTGGCCTGCCCGAATACCGTGGTCCAGGTGGTGCCTCCATTCGTCGAGACCTGGAACCTCAGAATGTCATATTCGCTTTCAGCGCTGTCGTAAAGGTCGAAGCTCGCAAACGCCTGGCTTGCGCTTGCAGTCGTGTATGTCATGGCGCTGGTCATGTATGTATCGGATGCGCCACTGTAAAGCGGTTGGCCCGGTTTGCCTGCTCTCGCCGCGTACATGCCGCCGAAAGCGCGGATCGTCGAGCTATTCCATATAGCGGTGTTTACGCTGCCCCCTGTCACGACCCAGTTGTTCAGGTTCCCCAACTCAAAGTCGTCACTGAGCAGCACCGTCGGCGCTCCCAACGCGAGGTTCACCGTCAACGGAGTGGGCGGGTAGTTTATCGTTACAGTGCTGGTGGCATCTGTGTAGCTGCATAGCGACGCTCTCAGTGTGAACGTACCGGCAGGCACGTTCTCCAGCGTGTAGTTGCCCTGGCTGTCCGTGGTCGTCGTCACATTGGGCAAACCATCGATCGACACAATCGCGCCCGCCAGCGGGTTGGTGCCATCAGTCACCTGTCCACTTACAGGGCCTGTTGCCATCTTCTGCAGGACTATTGGCAGGGTAGTAGTGGTGGTGGACATGACGGTGGTAGTGAAACTGGCCCCATAGTACCCTGGCGCGCTCACTGTCACTGTGTAGTTGCCTGCCGACAGGATCGTCCGGTACAGGCCTGAGGCGTCAGTGCTCATCTTCCGTACTCCGCACTGCCCTCCTGCTCCTGCATCCGCGCACGGCTCCCATACCTGCACTTGCACTCCCGGTACCGAGGTGTTGCACGATCCGTCCGTGACGGTGCCTGTCACCGTCCCTGCATCTCTCACATAGACTGCCGCTGCATAGTCGTCTATCTCTCCCCAACCATAGTTGTTGTTCGGTCGTATGCCCCAGGTTGGGCTGAAATATGACGTGTCGATGATGATGTTGTAGAACTCGTTTATGGTCAGGTCTGGCCTGATCTGCCTCAATATCCCTGCCAGCCCTGTTACATGCGGCGATGCCATCGATGTCCCTGAGAAGTTGGCATACGCGTTGCCAGGTATGCTTGATCGGACGTTGACGCCAGGAGCGACGACCTCAGGCTTGATGAGGTTCCAGTCGCTCCTCTCCCAGTTGGCAGGGTTGTTCCAGGGAGGGAGATTGTCGGCAGGTCCTCGGCTGGAGAAGCCTGCTATGTTGCGGTTGATGTCTACCGCTCCCACTCCTATCACGATCGGGTATGAGCCTGGCTCGTTCACTGTGCCTGGTCCCGGTCCGCTGTTGGCGTTGCTGAATACCGGGATTATGCCCACCGCTCGCCATGCCATGATATCAGGCCACCACTCCGTGTCCGGGAATGAATCGGACGATGTGTCTCCCCAGGAGTTGCCCACAGCATCTGGCTGATCGTTGGTGGAGGGGTTGCCATCGGGGTCTGCCATGAATTGGAAGCACATGTGCATGTACGAGAATGGCCCCTTACCACTGCTGTCGTAGATGCGGCATGCTATCCAGTTGGCTCCCTTCGCCTGCCCTATCTCGTCTGGTCCTGTATTGTCGCCAAACCGGCCTGTGGTGGTGCCCATTGTGTGCGTGCCATGGTCAACCAGGTCGGTTGGGAAGGAGGGGCTGATGCCGAAAGGATCGAGCCAAGAATTGGCAGGGGAGTGGCCAGGTTGGATACCCCGCCAGCGGGCAGAGAGAGCCTGGTGAGCACCATCGACGCCTGTATCCTGGTTGGCTACCACCCGTCCTGTGCCGTCGTAGCCGATAGCCCAGGTCTGGGGAGCATTCACCTGGTAGATGTTCCAGTTGCTTGAAGGGTCGTCTGGTCCGGAAGAGGAAGGGATCAACTCATCTTTAGGCAATTGGAGATAGCCGTCCTCGACTATGTAATCGACGTCATCACGGGCAGAGAGAGCCTGGATGGCAGAGATGGGGGCTTGCATGGCAAAGCCGTTGAAGATCCAGTAACGCTCGTAGATGGAGACGTTAGGAGTGGATTGAGCGGCCAGGACCACCTGAGGTTGGGTACGCTGAGCCACGTCCTTGAGGGCATTGATAGCCGAAGTCCTATCAGAGAGGCTGTTGGTAGGCCAATGAGAGAGGTCAGCCTGGTCTTTGAGGTGGACGATCACTCTCAGCGTGGTATTGGTATCAGAGTTAGATTTGGACACCTTATCGGCAAGCTGGCCGTACAGCTTACTGCTACCGGTATTAATACTGCTGGTATCAGTAGCAGTGCCGGAATTGACACCCAGCACATAAGTGGGAACACCAGCCGAGGCGAGACCGGCCCAGGCCAATCCCATGCTCAGCACCAGCCCCATTGCGAATCCGGCCACCGCCCTGGCCATCCTCTTTCGGTCGTTGAGTTGCATTGGTTCTCGATCTCCTTCCTGACGTCTTAGTCCGTGAAGCGTGAGAATACGACCTGCCCTCGAGTATCTCGGGTGCTTGAGATACTGGCTGGCGTGAAGCCAGGTAATCGCAATTCTAGCAGAGGTTAGGGGTTGCGTCAATAGCGCTTCAAACTGGTTGGTGTGCAGGCAGATTTCCTTGCATAGATACCAAAACAGGCACCTGCCGGGTACCTGTTTTGGTATCTATGATATTAAGCCTACCGTCCGTCCGGTGGATTGCATTCGGGGAAGAACGTCAGATCAACAACCTTGCTACTTTGTCCCCTCGTAGCGTTGTTGTTGGGCCTGAAGTATGGCAGGTTACCTGGTGGCACGCATAGATCGACCGGTCCGCCGCACGGATACCCGGACATTATCCCGTGAGCAGCCACCCTGTATGTGACAGTGTAGTACGTGCTGCCAACGGGCACATCCTCGAATACTTCCCCGCTCGGTGTGTCGTTGAGGCCCGCCGTGTTGGTATCGATCTTGGCGATCTGCCCCCTGGTGGCATTGTTGTTGGGCCTGAAGTATGGGAGGTTGCCTGGCGGCACGCAAGGCTCAGACCCATTGGGTACGCCCCCGCCGCATGGGTATCCTTGCATGAAGCCGCGAGACGTCAGCCGCCCTATGAAATCGAAGAAAGTTGAGCCTGGCGGCACATCTTCGAACATCTGAGCTTGCTGATGATCGGTGAACCCGGCCGCATTAGAGATTATCTTGGCGATCTGCCCCCTGGTCACATTGTTGTTGGGCTTGAACGTGCCGCCCGGATATCCCGACACGATGCCCAGGCAGGCAAGGCACCTGATGTAAGGGTAAAAAGTACTTCCCTGTGGCACGTCCGAGAATTGCTCCGGGCAGCCGGTGGGGCTGGGCGTGGGGACATACGTCGTGACCGCTGTACCCGTGGGCGTAGCGGCATTGATAGCGGTGATCGTAGCAGTTGCTGTGGGGGTGGTTAGCGTGGCAGTTGCTGTGGGGGTCATACAGGCTGATGGATCATATCGCTGTGTTTTGTCGGTCACCTCGTTCAGGGTCGCGGCAAGTCCTCCGACCAGATAGAGCTTGCCTCCGGCTACCGCTCCCCCCATATCGCTACGAGGGTAGAGCGGAGGGGCGATAGTGCTCCAGGTGTTCGTTTGTGGATCCCACTCCAGGGCGCTCCCCTCGGTGCCTATTCCGCCCGCTATCACCCATCGCCCGTCCACCACGCCCGATCCGGCCCAGCCCCGGGACTCAGGCAGGTCGGCTATGGCCGCATCGTCCCAGCTATCCGTCGCCGGATCGTAGCGATAGGTTTTATCAGTAAGGCCTCCGCCGGTGCTACCTCCCGCCACGTATACATATCCGCCTATAGCCGCCGCTTGTGCCCAGGCGACCCCTTGAGGCATCGGCGCGAGCAGGCTCTGACCGTAATCCTCCATTGTGTTCGAGTAGCCGCTGTCGCTCAAGCCGCCGATGCGGTAGATTACTCGGTTTAGATAGACCACCGACTGCCCGTACGTCGCCACCAGTCCATTGGTACCCGTGCTCCATCTGTTCTGGATAGGGTCGTAAATGCTCGAATTATTAGACCCGCCCTGGTCGTGAGAGCCATTTATGATCCATATTTGTCCGTCGACAGCCACCGCGCTGCACCAGAAGCAGATTTGCGGCATAGTAGCGAGCTGCGTCCATTTATCGGTGCCTGGGCTCGTATCTGAAGGCGCTCATCAGCCGCGTGTAGCTGGCGTCGCGCCCACCGAACGCGAATACGTCGCCATTAAACGAGGTCGCCATGAGGCTGAAATCTGTGGTCGGATATTGGGCAACCTCGGTCCAAGGCGCGCAGGCCGGCGTGCTCGTCGCTGAAGGTGTGGTCGTAAGTTCCGCCGTAGGAGTAAGCAGCGGTGGAGTGACCGTAGGAGATGTACTCGGCGTGCAGGGAATGAAGGATAACTGCTGAGTCAAAGAGTTGTTCTGCTCGTTGGTCTCAGCCACATCGTTATTGAGATCAACAATGAGCGTATAGTTGACGCCATCCGCATGGCACGGTCCTGTGGTGCAATTAACCGAATAGAGACCCTGGTGCGGAGGCACGATGAAATCTTGTGAGCCCCAGCCGTCGCTGGAAAATCGCATGGTGGTCGTCACAGGCACATAGGCGTCAGGCGGGTCTACCATTGTTTCGAGGGAGAAGCTTGCGTCCCCCTCGCAGTCTGTCAATTGGCCATAAAACATTGGTATCAGGTCGATACCAGGTGTAGCCGTGCGGGTGCTCGTTGACATAGGGGTGGGAGTGCATGTAACAGGAATATCGCCGCCATTGAAGCAGCCGCCACTTGTGTTTGTCGGGCCCGGTGTGAAAGGCGTGGCGCTAGGTACAGTTGGTGTGTTTGTAGCTGTAGGACGGGTGCCTGTGACCGTTGGCGTGGATGTGGGTGTGCTGGTAGGCGTATTAGTCGCTGTAACGGTTGCAGTAGGAGTGCGGGTATAGGTGGCAGTGGGTGGAGTGCCTGTGGCCGTTGGTGTGGGGGTTGCACATGGATCTGTGGTGCGCTCGGTAAGGGTTTGATTAGTGCCTCCAACATTTGGGTAAGACCCCACAGCCCAGATCATATTGGTGGAGAAAGAAGCAGCGCTACGCAGTCCCATTCCGTTTGACCCTGCCGCCACGGTTTGAACGATGTTCCATGCTGAGCCTGTCCAGTGGAGAGCAAGCGCGGGATTCAATAAGTCGCCGAATGCAAGCCCAACCGCCCAGACGTCGTTCGGCCCTGTCGCGGACGCCCCCAATATCATGCTCCCGTTGCCCACGTTCGGACTTGGCACCTCATTCCAACTGGACCCATCCCAGTGATAGGTGAGAGTGGCCGTTGGGCCGCAGTTCATTTCGCAGGTATCGCCCATCGCCCACACGTCGCTCGCCGATACTGCCGTGAGCGCCATGAAACGCCCATCGCCTCCAGGGATAATAGCAGTCAGTGATACCGACCAGTTGGTGCCGTCCCAGCGCAGTACTAGAGGCTGCTGGTTAGTGCCATCCCAATAAATGCCTGCTGCCCATATGTCATTCGCTGCAACTGCAGACACAGCATTTAGAACGTCCGCCCCGCTCCCTGGGTTGGGGCTTGGGACCACGCTCCATGACGTGCCATCCCAGTGGAGAATGAAAGTTTGCTCATACTCATTGGTGTAGCCTCCAACGGCCCACACATCGTTGGAAGATATCGCCGTGACACTATTTAGCATGCTTCCATTGCTACCCAAACTGGGGCTGGGTACGATAGTCCAGGCCGTGCCGTCCCAGTGCATGGTCAACGTATGAAACGGGCTGAGGGAGTATCCCACAGCCCACACATCATCAGGCGCTATTGCTGCAACCGAATATAGCGCGCTTTCGACGCCGGTATTTGGGCTTACGACGATAGTCCACTGAGTACCATCCCAGTGCATAGTCAGGGTCTGGTCGTTAGTGCCGGCGCGGTAAGAGCCAACGGCCCAGGCATCGCCGGCAGACAGCGCCGACACTCCCCATAACTGGTTGTGTCCTGTGCCATTATCGGGGCTGGATACCAGCTCAAAGTGAGGCCCGCACCCCGGTGTTGGTGAATCAGTAACAAGAGGAGCATCGTTGGCGCGCGCAGGCATAGCCAGCGTATGATTATCATCTCGTATAAGCAACAACGACGACAGGAACAATAATCCCATCAAAAGCCAGAGGGCCGGAAAAGTTCGACGCTTCGCTGCCATATTGCCCCCTCTATATCAGGCTTCTGTGCCTATGCAGGCGCATAACTCCATCTGGATCATGCGACACACCGGCCGACGACACATGATCAGCACCGGCAGGCGTGGCAACATTATATCATATAGTAGTGTAAAGGGAATCTACAAAAGGTGTATGCGAGCAACAGGGCGTAGCTGCCCGGACTTTCCCGCAATCGATCGAAGCCAACGCGCAAAAGCGATGCACTTTGCGACCCAACCACGCCTATGTTATACTCTTGCGTGCGCGCCCAAGGGGCGCGTAGCTATGACCTGCGAACCGGTATCCGTTACCAACTGAACCACCTCACCCACTCTCCACAGCCTACTGCCCGCGCGATGACCAATCTGCAAGCTGCAATCACTAATCCACAACCCAGCGGCGAGATATTTCTCTCAGTCGTTATCCCGGCCTACAACGAATTGGCCCGCCTCCCCGATTCCCTCCAAAAGGTAGTCGACTACCTCGAAACCCGCGATTATTCTTATGAAGTGCTGGTGGTAGACGATGGCTCTTCAGATAACACGGCAGACCTGGCCGATGACTTCGTGCAGAAGGCAGAAGTGAGAAACCGGCGTTCAGGAATCAGAGTAATTCGCAATCCGCATCGAGGAAAAGGCTACGCCGTGCGCACGGGTATGCTTGCTGCCCAGGGCCGTTACATCCTCTATTCCGACGCCGACTTCTCCGCTCCTATCGAAGAAGTGGAAAAGCTGCTCAAATACCTGCAAGGCAAATACGACATCGCCATGGGCTCTCGCGAGGGCAAAGGCGCGGTCCGCATCGATGAGCCGTTCTATCGCCATCTTATGGGGCGCGTGTTCAACACTTTCGTGCGCATACTGGCCCTACCCCAGTTCAACGACACCCAGTGCGGTTTCAAGGCCTTCCGCAAAGAGGCCGCATATACCCTCTTCCGCAGCCTCCACTTGTACGGTGACAACACCCCCGATGTGCAGGGCGCGCTCGTTACCGGCTTCGACGTCGAGGTGCTTTACCTGGCTCTAAAATGGGGCTACAAGATAAAAGAGGTGCCTGTCCGCTGGTTCTACTCCAAGGGTGCGAACGTCAACCCCGTCAAAGACTCCTACCGGATGCTGAAGGACATCGCGAAAGTGCGCTTGAACGGCCTGCGAGGCGTGTACAGGCATAAGCCTAAAAGTGTACAATGAAAGCAAAAGATGCCTGACCTCACTCCAGATACTTTCAAAACCATCCCCTGGCAACCCCCCTGGCGATACGTGGGCATCGGGGAAGGTGGCGGCTACGAGCGTGAGCTTATGCAAGAAGCCGCATCCGGCCATCCCCTCCATAACGTTCGTGCCATAGCCGTCGGAGTCCGCGTCGATCAGGACGACGTGCTGTTCCTCCTGCCTGACCTCTCAAAGCCGCTCGCTGTGGTCCATTTTGCGTCCTCATCCTCCTCTAACGAGAACTCCGACTCTGCAGCCAAGATCCCACATACCACCTTCTACTCGTCGCTGGACGATTGGCTCACTCGCGGGATGGCCGCCGACCACGCCGGCCAGGTTAGCGGGGGTGTTGATCCGACTGACGAAGAATAATCACTTAGGAAAATAACACTTATATGGTGATTTGTCTGCGTTCTCCCAGTTGCCTGGCTCGACAATCCCCGGCATCTTCGCCAACGCCCATCCCATACAGGCTCCCCAGGCAGCGCCTATTATCCACAGCCTCGGCTCGAACGGCTGTACGTCGATCAGCCCGTGCAACAGGTTATCGGGCACCCAGACATCGTTCAGCAACCAGCCAAAAAGCGCTACAATCGGGAAACTGAACACGGATGCACCAAACCAACGAATAGTGCTGTCTCTCCCTGCCCACGGGCTCAATACAAGACACTGAGCATAAGCCACCGCCGGCACCCCGATGAACATCAGCAGGAGGATTGGCCCGTTTATATCAACGGCCACCCATCCCCTGCCCACCACCAATGGGGCTCCCAACGGGGTGAGGATCACGAGTACCAGCCCTACCGTCCCACTTGTCACCGCAGCCCAAATCAAAGCCAGCTTCAGGTTCCTCACGAGCACAAGCCCCTGGAATATTGCCATCGGCACTCCCGCCAGCAGAGGGATTCGTGTCATCTGCACAATATACCATCCGAGCCCAACGCCAATGCCGGTAGCTGCGCTCCATACCCACATCAGCCCGGGTCTCGCCGGCTGCCCTTCTTCTTCGTTGTCTACCAGCATCACCGTCCCGCATTCCTGTCCCAACGTACTCTACCCGTATCAACGCCTATTTATATCACCTGGAATACCGGTCTTCTCAATTAGCCTGCTTCTCCCAGGCTGCGCTAATACATCCCCCAGTATAGCATCTCATACCTTCTATGCCTTGCCCAACCAAAGCGTTTCCGGCCTTGCCGCACGATCTACAAAGGCTGCATCTATGGGTCGAACTTTATCGCTATGAGGCATTTAAAGTGTGAACCGGCGGTCGGATGATCCACTGCCGGTTTCTCAACTTTTCTGTAACCGGGCGACCGTTTGGCCGGCCGGGATCAAAGGCCATCAAGTGTCCCGCCTACTATTTCCGTGGAACCTGGCCGCCAACATAAGCGCGCCCACCCAGGAACCAATGACTACGATACACATCAAAATTATTGGTGCCAGCTCTTGTACCATATCTCGAACTCTTTCTGTTGGTCACGTTCCAGAGCTACCCTATATTAGAATTTTCTAGCATTGGGTAGCTCTGGAACTACTGCTATCTTATCCGTCTGTACATACCTTACCCTAATTGGCGAATGCCGGTTAGGGCCAATAGCCCCTGTTTTGGCCGTCAATGGTCCTGATCCAGCCAGACGAGCTATGGGCAGAAAAGCGCTGTTAGTATATAATATTCCGTATGCCACTTTTCCGACCCGCATAAAAGCGCAGCATAACGACGACCCAAAGAATTCTGATTTCTATTTTCTAACTTCAAATTTCAAAATAAATGCCTGAACCCGAAAAAATCTTTATAGCCGTCGCATGGCCCTACGCGAGTGGGCCACGGCACCTGGGCCACATAGCAGGGGCATACCTGCCCCCCGACATCTTTGCGCGCTACCATCGCATGAAGGGCAACCGCGTGCTCATGGTCTCCGGCAGCGATATGAACGGCACCCCTATCATGGTGGCTGCCGAAAAAGCCGAAGTGTCTCCGTCAATCTGGGCGCGCAGGATGCACCGTCTAAATGTCTCCCTCTGGCATGCCATGGGATTCACCTATGACCTTTACACCGATACCTCTACTCCTATCCACGAAGGCGTCGTGCAGGACATTTTCCTGGCTCTCTACAAGAAGGGCTATGTCTACAAAGACACCACTATCGCTCCCTACTGCCTGGTGGATAAGCGCTTTCTGCCCGACCGCTACGTGGAGGGTACCTGCCCCCATTGCGGCTACAAGAACGCGCGTGGCGACCAGTGCGACAATTGCGGCCGGCCTCTCGACCCCATCGATCTGATTGACATAAGATGCAAGCTCTGCGGCAGCACGCCCGAGTTCCGGCCCAGCGAGCACTTCTTCCTCGACCTGCCCAAGCTGGAGCCTGCTCTCCGCGAATGGCTCGAAACCGAGAAAGACCTCTGGCGGCCCAACGTGACCGCTTTCGCCCTCAACTGGATACGCGAGGGGCTGCGTGGCCGCGCATATACCCGCGACCTTAATTATGGCGTGCCCATCCCGGACGTTCCAGAGCCCCTCGACCACCAGCAGGACAAACGCATCTACGTCTGGTTCGATGCAGTATGCGGCTACCTGTCGGCGGCCAAAGAGTGGGCTGCGCTCAAGGGTGACCCCGATGCATGGAAAGAGTGGTGGCTGCAACCCGAAGGCGCGCCGCCCCCCAGCCACTCGTACTATTTCATCGGCAAAGATAACATCTCGTTCCACGCCATTATCTGGCCCTCTATGCTGATAGGCTATGGCGGCCACATGCTGCCATACGACATACCTGCCAACGAGTTTCTGACGGGCGAAACGGGCGAGAAGGGGAGCACCTCTCGAGGTGGTGGCGGCGTGCCATGGCTGCCCGACTATCTCGACCGTTACAAGCCTGACCCTTTGCGCTACTTCCTCACGGCCAACGCCCCCGAAACCCGCGATACAGCCTTCTCCTGGGCCGAATTCTACCGTCGCAACAACGACGAGCTTGTCGCTACTTACGGCAATCTCGTCAATCGCATGCTTCAGTACGCGACGCGCAACTTCGAAGAGAAGGTACCGCAACCGGGCCAACTCACCGATGCCGACAAAGCCCTCCTCGCCAACAGTGAGAGCGCTTTCGACAAAGTCGGTGAATTGATAGAAGGCTGCCACTTCAAGGAAGCGCTGCGCGAAGTGATGGCACTTGCTACCGATGCCAATCGCTACCTTGACGAGACCGCTCCCTGGAAGGTGCTCAAAACCGACCGCGAGCGCGCGGCCACCTCGGTGTTCGTGATCTTGTCGGTCATCAACAACCTGAAGGTCCTGATGGCACCGTTCCTGCCATTCTCATCCCAGCAGCTGCACGAGATGCTCGGTTTCACCGGCGAGGTCTCCAAACAAGAATGGAAGCCTGCCGACCTGCCCGTAGGACAGCAGCTAGGTACCCCGGTGATCCTCTTCGAAAAGCTTGATGAAGCCAACATCGAAGCCGAAAACGAGCGCCTGGGCACGCCATGGCAGGACCCTGAAGGTGAGATTAACGACAATGAGCCTCAGCCTAAAGTCGTCATCTTCGAGGACCAGGTCAGGACGCAGAGAAGAACTGGGCGAGCACTGGGACTGAACGGCATGCAGCATCACCGGCTTTGCCGATTTCACTCGTGAGGAGCGGAGAGTTACCCTGGAAAATATCGAGCGCCTACTGATCTTCGTTGCTGGGCCTTACCGCTCAGGCACAAACGATGACCCCGCCTTGATAGCCGAGAACGTGCGCGTCATGAACCGGGCTGCGCTCAGGATATTCAGGGCCGGGCACATACCGATGTTAGGGGAATGGTTGGCCCTGCCCCTTATCGAAACTGCAGGCTCGCAGCGGCTGGGCGACGAGATATTCACGGAAATCTTCCACCCTGTAGCCACAAGTATGGCGGCGCGATGCGATGCCTGCCTGCGTGTTGGCGGTGCGTCGCAGGGTGCAGATAACATGGTCAAGCTTGCTGAAGCGCTGGGGCAACAAATCTTCCACAATATCGAAGATATCCCCGGCATAAACGACTAAACTTTAGAGGAAAGGATAATTATGAAAGTACTCGTAACAGGGGGAGCCGGTTTCCTCGGGATCAACCTTATCCGCTATTTGCTCGAGCGCGGCCACGAATGCGTCTCTCTCGATATCGCCGATTTCGATTATCCCGAAAAGGATAGGATCACCGCCATTAAGGGCGATATCCGCAACCGCAAGGATGTCGAGAAGGCCATGCAAGGCGTCGACCAGGTGGTACACACCGCCGCTGCTCTACCTCTTTACTCGCCGAAGGACATCTATACCACCGATGTCGAAGGCACGCGCATGGTGCTGGATGTGGCCTACAATCAGAAGGTGCGGCGCTTCGTGATGATCTCGTCCACAGCCGTATACGGCATCCCCGACCACCATCCTCTCTACGAGAACGATAAGCTGGAAGGTGTCGGCCCATACGGCCAGGCCAAAATCCAGGCCGAGATGGTCTGCCTCGAATACCGGGGCAAAGGAATGCTCGTGCCGATTGTCCGGCCCAAGTCGTTCGTCGGTCCTGAGCGCCTGGGCGTCTTCGCACTGCTCTACGACTGGGCGCTCACAGGTCATAACTTCCCCATGATCGGCAGTGGCAAGAACCGCTACCAGCTTCTGGACGTGGAAGACCTGTGCCAGGGTATCTATCTCTGCATGACCCTCCCTGACGAAAGAGTGAACGACACTTTCAACATCGGAGCCAAAGTCTTCACCACTATGAGGCAGGACTACCAGGCCGTGCTCACCGAAGCCGGCAAAGGCAAGCATATCGTCGGCTTCCCGGCCACCCCCGCCATCTTGATCCTGCGCTTCCTGGAAATGCTCCATCTCTCGCCCCTCTACAAGTGGGTGTACGAGACCGCCTCGAAAGACTCGTTCGTCTCGATAGAAAAAGCCGAGCGTGTGCTCGGCTATAAGCCTCAGCATTCTAACAAAGACGCCCTGGTACGCAACTACAAGTGGTACATAGGGCATCTCGACCAGTTCAAGAACGCCTCAGGCGTCTCCCATCGCGTCCCGTGGAAGCAGGGTGCGATTGGCTTGCTGAAGAAGGTATTTTAGTATGAAATGAAGAAGAGACGCCGCGGCGTCTCTTCTTCATTTCATACTAAAATATTATCCCCACGGTGGGTTTTTTGCCCCAACATCTGACATCCCACCGTTGCTTGCCGAGCCGCCCAGCTTCGCAACCGCCGAGAGCAATGCTGCTTCTTTGGCTTTCAGATTTTCCCTCATATCGTAATTCTCGGTGTGATTGATCTCGCTACGCAGGTCCGACATATACGATTGCAGCGCATCAACTACCGCAGCCGCTTCATTCGCTTCAAAATTCACTTGCATGCATTCCTCCTTCGGGAAATATGCTTTCATTACAGCATTCTCCGGGCCATGGAGTATCTTTGTTGTCAGTTGTCAGTTGTCAGTTGTCAGTAGACGAACCGATCTCCGACGACCAAGTAGTGCTTACTGCTTATCGGCCACTGCCCACCGGTCTACTGACAACTGACAACTGACAACTGACAACTTCGTCCTAAATAATCCCCAGTTCCTTGCCCACCTTCTCGAAGGCCGCAATGGCAGTGTCGAGGTTCTCTTTGGTATGGCCGGCCGTTACGATTGTGCGCACGCGGCTCCTTGCCTCAGGCACGGTCGGGTAGCCTATGCCTTGCGCGAATATGCCTTCCTCGAAGAGGCGGTCGCTCAGCTTCATGGCGCGCTCGCCGCTGCCTGCGATCACGGGCGTGATAGGTGTCTCGCTCTCACCGATGTCGAAGCCCAGCTTCTTCAGGGCGCTCTTGAAGTAGCGGGCGTTCTCCCACATCTTCTCGATCCGCTCCGGCTCGTTCTCCAGGACGTCTATCGCCGCCAGGCAGGAGGCCATCACGCTGGGAGGCAAAGCATTCGAGAATAGCATGGTGCGCGCTTTGTGGATCAGGAAATCGCGCAGAGGCTGTATGCCCGCAACGTAGCCGCCCTGGCATCCGAACGCCTTCGATAGGGTGCCAACCTGCACGTCCACCCGCCCGTTCAGGTCAAAGTGGTCCACACTTCCACGCCCATTTCTACCAAGCACACCCGAAGCGTGCGCGTCGTCTACATACACCGCCGCCCCATATTTTTCCCCCAGCTCAACTATATCGGGCAATTTCACGATATCGCCATCCATGCTGAACACCCCATCCGAGATGACCAGCTTGGTGCGAGCGTTCTGGGCCTCTTTCAGCTTGGCTTCCAGGTCGTTCATGTCGGCGTGCCTGAATATGTGCCTTGACGCCTTCGACAGCCTGATGCCGTCTATGATGGACGCGTGGTTTAGCTCGTCAGAGATAATAGCGTCGCCTTCGTCCATCAAAGCCTGTATGATGCCCTGATTGGTAGCGAACCCCGACTGGAAAGTGAGGGCGGCCTCGGTATGCTTGAACGCCGCAAGCCTCGTCTCCAGCTCTTCGTGCAAGTCCATCGTGCCGATGATGGTGCGCACCGCCGCCGTGCCCACACCATGCGTTTTGATCGCATTTATACCTGCCTCTTTCATGTGCGGGTGAGTGGTCAGGCCCAGGTAGTTATTGGACGACAGGTTGATAACTTCCTTGCCGTCGATCACGCATACCGCCATCTCCGCGCCACCCACCACGCGAAGCTGACGGAATCTGTGGTTCTGCTTGAGATTGTCTATCTCGCCATCGAGACGAGCGCGCAACGCTGCTTGCATCTAGTTGCCTCCTTCTCTTGCCTGCTTTCTTGGCAGACGTATAATCAGGGGAAAGAGATTTTGGGGACACCCATGCCCCGGCAGGGAGATTCCCTGCACCCCTCTTTTCGACCCGACACATCCACTGCTCACTAATCACGTCCCATGGCTCACTGCCCACTCGTCGTAAATCCGCTTCATCTGGGCAAGTGGTCCCGCACGTGGCCCTCATAGACGTTAAGCCAGTCGTCCATAGTCATAGTGCCGTTCTCGGGGTGGTAGACCGTATTGGACCATACGCTTTCGGGAAGTGTCTTAATCAGCTTATAGGTGTTTCCGCGCAGCCAGCGGAATAGCTCAATTGCATCTTCAGTGCTCTGGCCGGCATAGTCGAGGGCCATTGCCCAACCGTTCTCGTCGTATGCCATCACGTCCTTACCCGGCTCCGCGATAAGCCGCCTGCACCGCACGAAGCTGTTCGCCTCGCTGTCTGTTATATGCACCAGAATCTCATGGATCGTCCATGGGTCAACCGGAGAGCGGTAACCCCACATCTCGCTCGGAAACGCCTTCAATCCAACAATAAGCTCCTGGTAAGCGTTCCCATAATCCTCGATCTTACGTGCCCGCTCGTCGCTCTTCATCTATCCTCCGGAACGTAAAACGTAAGACGTAACCGCCAAGACGCCAAGTTCCGCCAAGATCGCCAAGGTTTTTATAGGTTTATACCATAATAATCCTCTGTGATCTCTGCTTCCTCTGCGGTCATGAGCGAGGCGCCGTCTGGGCCGCGAACTCTGATTCAAACCCATAAAAACCTTCGTGCTCTTCGTGCTCTTCGTGATCTTCGTGATTTAAAACCACAAAAACCTTAGTGATCTTTGTGCCTTTGTGGTTCAAACCGTAAAATCCTTGGCGTCTTGGCGTTGAAAAAACGGTCGTTTCACGGGTTTGGCGTGGGGTTGGGTGCTGCCTGGCTGCCTGGTGGGATCTGGGCGGCGGAAGCCACCACGTACCAGTTCGGCCAGGGCTGGTAGACGCTTTTGAACGTGTCGACCTTGTCGGCCTGGCCTGGCGTCGCGATGCGCCTGGTGATGACCGCGGTCAGCCCGGCGTGTGCCGTCTCCACCTGCTTCTTGGTGCCGGGTGCCAGCCTGGGATCAACTTCGTAGATGTCGGGTGGGGGCGATACCCTGTCCGAAACCTGCGGCCCCTCCAGGCTGACCGTGCCCGGCTGCTTCGTCCCGTAGATATTGATGGTGATCCTGCTCGGGTCGAGCACGGTCTGTATCAAAATATAATGCCCGGTAGTGTTGACGAACTTAAGGTCCACGCCCGGATCGAACACCGCCGCATCGAAACCTACCGGCTCGCCGTCGGCCTCGTACCAGCTCACCCTGTACGCATGCTGGTTGCGCTCGATTATATTCAGTCCAGAATAGAACGCCGCCCGGAACATAGTCGTAGAGGTCTGGCAAACTCCGCCACCCACACCCAGCACCGTTCTTTCGGCCGCTATCACATAGCCCACCACAAAGCCATGGGACTCATCTATCCCGCCCATCGTCTGGAGGAACGAGAAGGTGCCCCCCGGGGCGACCACCGTGCCGTCCAGCAACTGGCCCGCCACGGCGATATTGGTGGCGCGCTCCGGCGACGATCCCACGAAGGTCGAGGTGCCCGATCCTAGGAGGTCGCTGATACCCAGCGATGGCAGGTCTTTGCTCGATATAGTGGGCGTGATTACGGAGCCTGGCAGCGTGAAGGTGCGCTTGTCCGGACTATCGGCGCTATCTTTGATCGCATTGATGATCGAGGCGCTGTCGGTCTTGAAACCGTCTTTCAACTCGCTCTTGACGGCAAGCGCGTTATTGCTCCAACTGAACTTCGCGTCACTTGGCGCGGTGCTCGCCTCACTGGCCCACTTATCGGCCAGAATCTTAAGCTGGTCGTCCTTCCAACCCAGCTGTATATGCGTTTTGGCCGTGCGGTCGGGATTGCGGTCTATCGTGGTGAAGTCGATGAGCTGCTGCTGGCTGATGGTGAATGTCTGGGTTAGTGGAGACGCTGTGGTGGTCAGAGGGCTGCTCAGCCTCACCGTAAGAAGGTTCTTGACCTCGTTCAGCTCGTCTGCCGACACTGTCGGCTCCACGACATCGACAGGCAGAGCTATTTTCGCGCTCGGCTCCAGCTTCGCCACCGATGCTCGGATGGCATCGATACTCCCGTAGATGTTGAGCGTGCGACCCTCCTGCCCAGCGGTGGCCGCTATCTGGCTGCCGTTGAGGCGCACGTCGCCTTCGTCCAGCTTCTCGTTGATCTCGTTGTCGGCGATATTCTGCAGGTAACTTTGCAGCGTCGGCTCGCTCAATTGCACCGTCAGCGGTATCACATATCCGCTTTGGGCCGAGTTCCATTGCTGCCCCACGTTGCCGAAGAAATCACTATCTCGGCCAACCGCGAAAGCCTGGTCAACTGTCGTATCAACGTTCACTTTAACGCCCAGATCGCTCAGGCTGGGCCGCCACTCTTTACCATTCCAGGTGAGCACCACAGGCTCGGTGCTGAATGCCTTGATTTTGTCGTTCAATAATTGCCTGGCCTGGTCGGGTGTTTTGCCGCTCACATCGATACCAAGCACCGTCACTCCGGCGAACACCTTACCTGAGTACTGTCCCTGCCATGCCAGTGCGAAAGCTGCTCCCGCGATCAGCAGGATGCTGATTACTCCGGCAAGCAGCCACAATATCCACCCTCCTCCACGCCGCTGCTTCACGCCATCTATGTCTACAGCCAGGTACCCCTTATTCGCGTCAACGCGGCCTTTCGGGTAAACCCGTGGTGCCGAGTGCCGGTGCCTGAGCCTGTGACTGGGGCCGGCGAGGTGGCCACTGCTGCTGCGTGTAGGGAAGCGTGCGGTCGGCGTAGCTATCGTAATCGTCCTCATCGAAACCCTGTTCGTCACGCTCGTAGCCCCATTGGCTCGCCCTACTTTGCTGCGGCTGTGACGCCGCCTGCCCAGCCCTTGTATCAGAGCTTTGTTCCGGCTGCCAGGGCTGGACCTTCGAGCCGCCCTGCGCTGCACCTTTCTGCGCCCGCACCTGTGGGGGCACCTGATTTTGTCGTCCCTCGTCCCTCGTCCTTCGTCCTTCGTCGCCGGCTCTACCGTTTTCGAACCGCGACGGCCCCTCCACAACGGGCAGCACGCGGGTAGATTGCGGGTCGTCCAGTGAGTAGCCCTGCCTATTATGCGAGGTCGGGTGCGAGGTCCACTTCGATGGTGGGGTCTGCACGTTCTCGTCAGCCCTTCCCGGAGTGCCGGACTGCCCGGCGTTATTCCTGGGCATCAGCGGCGGGTCCAGGCGAGGCCGCGCCCCGTTCGACTGCCCGGTTTCAGGCCTCTTAGGCCAGGCTGGGTCGAACTCGCCATCATCTTGCCTCTCTGCTTTGCCTCTCCCGTCGTCCATCTCGGCCCCCTGGGAATTACGAATTACGAATTACATTTGCCAAAATTCGTAATTCGTAATTCGTGTAATTCGTAATTCGTAATTACGTCAGTTCTCAGTCCACTTCAGCCTTACACCGCCAATACCGACAATGTCGCCTTCGGACATGGCAACCGGGCGGGTGACATCCGAGTCGTTGAGGTAGGTGCCGTTGGTCGAACCCGCGTCCTCAAGCCAGGGTCGTCCTTCACGCCAGCTTATGAGGGAATGCTCGCTCGACACGAAATCGTCGTCAAGCGTGATGCTGTTGCTTGGCTTCCTGCCAATAGAGGTGACCGCTTGCAACGTAAAGGTGGTGCCCGGCGACAATCTGCTTCGCCCCGGCTCGACTACGACCAGCTTGCCGTATCGTGCTCTGGGTGGCAGACCTTCTACAGGCACGACCTTGCGCAAATCGCGCACCTGCACCCTCATGACCATGAACAAAAAGAGATACAGCAATACAATGAAGGCGATCCGAAGCCCCAGAATGAAAATATCGAATGGCAGCGTCTGTACGTCAGGCACTTTGCTCAAACAACATCTCAAATCCACCAATAGAGACCACGTCGCCTGACTCAAGCACAACGGCTTCTACCGGCTGGCCGTTGACAAATGTGCCGTTGGTGGAGCGGAGATCGCGCAGCAGGTAATGGCTGTGGCGGAAGGTGACCTGCGAGTGGTGGCGGCTCACCCTGGGATCGTCTATCACGAGGTCGTTATCGAGGCCACGCCCGATAGAGAGAAGGGTCTTGGCAATAGCGAACTCTCTCCCGGCCAGGTCGCCTGCGACGGGTCTCAAGTGGGCGGGAGGGGGCGTGGAGGCGGGCCGGTTGGGCGAGTGTAGATCGGGGCTGCGCTCAACCCTGGGCATGGCATGGGTGCGCTCCAGTGGCTGCTCTGCGGTGTTCGGGGTGCCCGACTGGTTCGACCGTGAGCCCACGCGCGTCGTATTTGCCACCGACGATGCCGGCGCGTCGCTCAACCGAGCCTCGATATCGATACCGCGCTTCGGCGTGCCGGACCCCGATTGCAGCGTGACCTTGGGTCGGGCCACCAGCGAATAGCCTCTCTCAGCCGCCAGGTCTGAAATAAACTCGGCCATATTATGTTCCAGCGAGTGCCGGAACGGCTCGAACTCGGCGAAATCGTCCGGGTTCAAGGTTACAACGTAATGGTTGGGCACATAGGTGCGGCCCACGCTGATGGTCGGGTGCGCCTCCATCTCGCGCTCCAGCCGCTTGGCGATTTCGGCAGGCTGTATTGGGCTGCGGAAAAGGCGCGCAAACGACCCCTCCATGACCCGCTCGACTAGCTCCTCAAATCGCTGTAATGCCTGCACGCTCCAAACCCTCTTTCCAAAACTATTATCAAAACACGGCGCACCAACCGCATCCCGATTATACCGTAGCCTTCCGAATGGTGGCAAACCGGTGGAAACCGCCAATATGCCTAACTTCATCAGATCTTCAGTAAACCTTCAGTACATTCTAATGTTGCTCTGCTAAGCTTATGCGATAGGATGCCACTTCGAGTGGCATTCGGCAGCGGCAGGTCGCATTACAATTCACCGCACCTGGTGGGTCGTATTGCGCTATCACGACACCGGAATTGCTCCGTCACTCGCGGCAGGCGAGCTATCGTCTGCTCCCATAACCAGGCCTCGGTCTATCGTACGCCGAGACGCCGCATCTCTCGTTACACTGCGCGAAGCCTCCCAGGCTGCCTTGCTGTGTGCCCTGATAGCCGCGCTCTTTCTGGGCGGTGCTCTTTTCACGGGCAAGTATCTCTCGCCTGCCAATCTTCTTTCCGGCTATTACCCCTGGAGCGGTCAGCAGGCGCTCGGCTCATCTGCTCCCACCAACGGCCTCCTGGGCGACGATGCCACGCAATTCGAACCGTGGCTGCAATACAGCGCCGAGCGCCTGCACGAAGGTCAGTTCCCACTCTGGAACCCCGACAACATGCTGGGTGCGCCTTTCATGGCCAACATGCAATCAGGGCTCTTCAATCCTCTGAACTGGCTCTATTTCCTCTTTCCGGGAGCTCTCTCGCTGGCCTTGCGGGCCTGGCTGAAGATATTCCTGGCGCTTTTGGGTATGTACCTTATGGCGCGGCGCGTTGCCGGCCTTGGCCCTCCTGGGGCAGCCGTCTCATCTATAAGCTTTGGCCTCGGAGCGTTTCATGACCGTCTGGTTGCTCTTTCCACAGACAGCCGTGGCGCTCTGGCTCCCATGGCTCTGGTGGGCCACAGCCGCCCTCATAGAGAAGCAGAGCGCCCGCAACCTGGCAGTTGTGGCGGCAATCGTGGGCCTCGTTATCGTGGCGGGCCACCCCGAGACCGCTTATGAGCTAGCCCTGGCGACGGGCCTCTTTGCGCTTTTCCGGCTCTGCAGGTTGCGTTCGCGGGGTTGGAAGCTCATGATGCGTGGCCTGGCACTGTGGCTGGCCGCTTGTCTGCTTGGCGTTTGCCTGGCAGCCGTGCAGCTCCTTCCTTTCGCCGAATACGTCATGAACAGCGCGACAGGCGTTTACCGTGCGGATGTCCGGTACGACGGCTTCTGGCTCCCTTTTTACTATGCCTGGACTTCGCTAAGCCCCGACCTCTACGGCAACCCGGCCCATGCTTCGTGGTGGGGACCTCAATCCAACTACAACGAAGCCAATATCTATTGTGGTCTGCTGGTAGTGTTGCTCGCGCTCTTCTCCCCACTCGCGCCGCAACGCGCCCAGCGCCGCCTGGCTCTCTTCCTTCTGATCCTGGTAGTGACGTCTATGGTGGTTGTCTTCAACGCGCCTGTTTTGCGCCAGCTTCTCGTAACAGCAACATTTTCGAGTGATATGGCGACGCAGCGTATGACCCTTGTAGCCGAATTCGCGCTGGCCCTGCTCGGTGGCCTGGGAGTGCAGGGCATTCAGGCATGGCTGCAGCGTGGTCGAGGACGTTTTACTATCGCTCTATATGCGGGGACGGCGTCAGTGCTGCTCCTTGTTGTCGGGATAATTGTTCCATGGGCGTTTGCTTATAGCTTCTTCGAATTGCCGTCCTCGCCGGCCGAGGGTCAAATCTGGCAATCGGCGCTTGTGCGCTCACTGGTCCTGTTAGTCGTATCGTGCGTACTCCTCTGGCTGGTTATCTGGACCTATTTCCGCCGGCCCGTAATCGGAAGGGCGTTGCTGGCTTGCCTCCCTCTTCTCTTGTTAGCCGATTTATTGCAGGCGCACTCCGACTATACCCCTACCGTTGCCCAGAGCGCCCATTATCCTTCCACCCCGGTGACCACTTTTCTTCAGCAGCAGGCTCAGCAAGGGCTATTCAGGACTGCAGCCACCAACTGGACTTTTACGCCGAATACCAACTTGATGTACGGCTTATCCGATGTGCGCGGTTACGATGCCATCGAGCCCCTCGCATACCACGACCTTATGCTTGCTGCCGATTCCAGTATCAGGCAGACGGCCGAGGGCGGCTTCAGGCCCATCCACACACTGGCGTCGCACCTCCTGGACGCGCTAAATGTTCGCTACATAATTACGGCCCCCGGCGAGGACCCCAACTTCGCCCAGGATGCCTCGCAACTGGGCGGTAGCTCGGACCTGCTCACAAGGCCGATAGGGGGACAGCGTACCGTTGGGCAGACGTTCGTCGCCCGCCAGGACAACCTGACGCAGATACAGGTATTCGGCACTTTCGGCCTCGCTCGGCCTGCCGGCCAGATCGTCTTCCATTTGAAGTCAAGCCCATCAGATAGGGCAGACCTGGCCACACAGCAACTCGATCTCTCGTCCTTGCAGGACGCTACCTGGTGGAGCATAACGTTCCCGCCCGTCCGGCAAGCCCAGGGGCGGTCCTTCTATTTTTACTTCTCAACTCCTGATGCTTTGACAACGGATTCGGTTCATCTGAAATATAGTCCCGGCAACCCGTACAGCGGCGGTGAACTGATGGTGGATGGTAAGCCGGCCTCAGGCGATCTCCTTTTCAGCGCCTTCGCGTTCACGGATCTCAGCAGCCCCAGATTCAAGCAAGTGCTGGACGGCGGGCCACAGGGAGCCGGCGTGTTCGAAAACGTGCGCGCACTACCCAGGGCCTGGTTAGTCCATAAAGTCGAGGTGCAAACCGAGCCTACCAAACGGCTTGGACGGCTCGCCGATGCCACATTCGACCTGGCAGGGTCGGCTATGCTCTCCGCTCCTTTGCCCGCGCAGCTTGTGCTACCCATTGATACCACGGCTTCTCGCGACGACCATGTGACCATCGTGAGTTACCAACCTGAGAGTGTCCGAATATCCACACAGAGCGCTATCGCGGGCCTGCTTATCCTCGGCGATCAGGAGTTTCCTGGCTGGGAGGTATCTGTTGACGGGCAGGCGGAGCCTATCCTGACGGTAGATAACGCACTACGAGGGGTCTGGTTGCCTTCTGGAGCGCATACGGTTGTATTCATATACAGGCCGGTCACTTTGCAGGCAGGTATATTGGCGAGCTTTATAGGGCTGCTATTATTGGCTGTCTTATTTTCAGGTCTTCCAGGGCACGTTAGGAGTCGTTTATCGGTAACCGGCCGCAGGTAAAATTAGGCGTGGTAGTAGGACCGTGCTAGTACCATCACTTTGCATTAATAGGACCTATTTCCGCTCGTGTAATAGTAACGCCAGACGCTATAATCTAAGTAGCGTAGGGGCGTGAGCATCATGTCGTATCGCACTGGATGGCGACGTATAGCCCCATTACCGGAGAACAGTATTGAATTCGGCATATGACAAGATGCGCGGTGGTACGGTCCCCATGCTCGATATACGCGAGCGTGACGTCATCGAGCGAATAGTAGCCAAAGACGGCCTCAAATTCGCGCTCCTTGTATGGATCGTCGTGCGACTGGTGCTCTCGGTGTGGGGCATCTTCATTACGATGGTTGCCTCCGCGACGTCCCATGATCAACTCTTCCAGGCTTATCCCGGCCTTAGCTTGCCTACCCACGATGTCCAGGGGCTGACGCTCGACGTCTGGAACGTCTACGATGCTCGCCACTACATCACTATCGCCGATAGCGGCTACAGCTCGGATCCCGGCTACCTGACCGCCTTCTATCCAGGCTTTCCTTTGTTGATCAAGCTGGTTAGCTTTATTTTATCCGGACATTTGCTCCTTTCCTCTATATTAGTGGTCAACGTCTCGGTGCTTTTCTTTTTCTGGTACCTATACCGCCTTGTAGATGCCGATTACGGTGAAAATGTAGCGCGGCGCGCCGTCATTCTGAGCGCCGTCTTCCCCACCGCCTTTTATCTTTTCCTTCCTTATACGGAAGCTCCTCTCCTGGCTTTCACGGTAGCAGCGCTATATTATGGCCGCCAGCAAAAATGGTGGATGGCCGGCGTGCTGGCCGGGTGTGCTGCTTTGATTAAGCAACCAGGCGTCTTTTTGATACTGCCTCTCGGCTATATGTACTGGCGGCAGTTTGTTACCTATAAGAAGTCGCTCTCCTACCTGAGGAAACTGGATTGGGCATGGCTGTTGCTTTGCCCTATTACTGCCGCCGGCTACAATATTTATCGCTACTTGAATATTGACGTACCTCTCACTAAGGCCACAGACCTGGGAGCGGGTGAATCAGTAGTATTCCCAGGCCAGCCCCTGGTAACGGCCCTGCTTGCCATGCGGCCCGATAACCCTGTGCTGTCTGCCAACATACTCGATACGTTCTTCACCCTCTTGATGATTGTCCTGGTTATCCTTACTGCCGTAAAGATTCGCTCCATCACCTATGGCCTCTATTCTGTAGTCCTGGCCGCCGTCAGCCTTTGCGTTACCTGGCCCAATGACTCTCGCCCTGAAGTGGATATGCCTCGCCGCGCGCTCATAATTTTCCCAATGTTCATATTGTTGGCTCTCATTACAGATAAGCCACGCGTATTTCGCTATGTGGTTATGGCTTCTTCCGGCCTATTCCTTGTCCTGTCAGCCCTCTTCATCAACTGGGTTTTTGTGAGCTGATCGTGCTCCGACTGTGCAAAACCTGCCGCTGAGCCTGGTTGGCGGTACATTGGTATAAGAATTGCTTATTTTATCTGCACTTTTGTGTGGAAAAGCGTATTGTGCGAATGGCATCCATACTATATAATTATGTTAACATAGCAAGCTACATGATGTTATCGGGGTGACTGACGGCACCTAGAATAGGGCCACAATAATGCCACGACACCACGTACCACCTGACGTCGCGGAGCCTCAAGACATAGAAGTGGAACAGCTCAAGAGGCCGAAAAAACGAGGGTCGGGAACTCGCAAACCGGCAGCCCGGGCACCCCGGCAACGTCTCCATCTTCCGGACATTGCCTCTCCCAAATCACCCTCTCCCACAGCCGATTTTCCGCCGTCAATTCCGGAACCCCTCAGCACTCCGGCGCTTCAACTCCCTCTCGTAGCCTCAAGCACTCCCCTTACCGCCGCCAATAACTCCCCCGATATCTCCGGCACCCCTGCCGTCCACAACGGCCCCCCTCCCGCCCCTATCTCTTCCGACTCTGCAGATACCCCACCGTCCAATTTACCTACCCTCTCTTCCGCCAATCCTACCGCACCTCAAGCCCCCAACAATCCTCCCGGACCCGGTGCAGAATCGAGCCCTCCAGGTGGGGTTATTACTATTGGAGGCATAGACTTCCACCATGCCAGCGAGGCCGAGTTCGCCCGTCTCCTCAACTACTACGGCATCGAATGGCTCTACGAGCCCAACCACTTCCCGCTTCAGTGGCGCGACGGGCGTCCCGTTGAAATGTTCTCGCCCGACTTCTACCTGGTCGAATACGATCTCTATATCGAGCTAACCACAATGCGGCAGTCGCTTGTACGTCGCAAGAACCGCAAGCTCCGCCTCTTGCGGGCGCTCTATCCGGAAATCAATATCAAGCTCCTTTATCGCCGCGATTACCACCGCATCCTCGACCGCTTCGGTATCAAACCCGAAGAGATCGAAGCTGAGATGCCCTTTGCGGATGACAAAGGACGAAGCACGACGTGAAGCGCGAAATGTATAAGCTATATTCCGCATTCTACATTCAGCATTCCGCATTCGAAACAGCAGTAGAGCGAGATATATGGTCCTGAGCACGGCCCTTTCCGTCCCGGCCGATAAGGCCACTATGACCGCCGGCGTCACAATCGAACCCTTCATAACTGAAGAAGAATTGCAGTCGCGCGTAGGCGAGCTTGCTTACGAGATCGCGCAGGATTACAGGAGTCTTGGCGTCACCCCTGACCGCCCGCTCCACTTGCTCGGTGTGCTGAAGGGCGTTGTTCCTTTCATGTCCGATCTCATGCGCGCAATCCCCACGGACATCCCGGTAAGTGTTGATTTCATGGCGATCACTCCCTATGGGCCCGATACAAGGCGCAGCGGTGGCGTGCGCGTTATCAAAGATCTCGATGAACCCATATCCGGCCGCCACGTACTCCTCGTAGAAGACATAGTCGATACAGGCCTTACGCTTGGCTATATCATGAAGCTCCTTCGCAGCCGCCAGCCAAGCTCCCTCCGAGTTTGCACGCTCCTCGACCGTGCCAGCGTACGGCTCCTCGACGTGCGGCTCGCCTACATAGGCTTCGATATCCCGGACCAATTCGTAGTCGGGTACGGTCTTGACTACAAAGAACGCTACCGAAACCTCCCTTACATAGGGGTCATGAAAAGCCAGTAGACGCCGGGACGACCCGTTTAGCCTAACTCCCTCTGCGGTGAGTTACGGTCTCCCCGCTGTGTGACGTTCGCAATGACCCAAATAGGCCGTCTTTCATCCCATGTGAAGATTATGGTAGAATAAAAGGCAATTCGCTCGACCCTGCTATTACTTGCAGAGGGTAAATGCGCAATTCGTAATCCGCAATCAGCAATATAGAGAAGAGGTATATTCTTGAGCAGTAGATCCGGCACACAAGCAAAGCCAAACAAGCCGCAGCAAAAGCGCCCACAGCAGGGCCAGCAGCAGGGCCAGCAACAGCAGGCGACCAAGCAACAGGCCGCGAAGCCCAAGCTAACCACCGCCGAAGTGCAGTCGCTTGCCGCCCAGGAAGCCGCCAGGCGCGAAGCCCGCGTGCAACGCCAGACTCAGGCTCGCGCCCAGGTTGAGCGTCGCATGCGTGCTCAGAAGCTTCGCACCTATGGTATCACCGGCGCGGTCGTGCTTGTGGTGCTCGCTATCGTAGCTTATTTCGTCCTACGCGATATCGGCAAACCTGGCGAGGCTGTGCCTATTATGGCTGATAGGACACACCTGGTGAACGCCACCGATCAGCATGCGCAGTACTCCACCGACCCACCTACATCCGGCCCTCATACTCAGAACGTGCCTCAATTCAAAGTCTATACGAACCAGGCCGATTTACCTGTAACCATGCAGGTGCATGGCCTCGAAGACGGTGGCGTCGTGATCAACTATAAGCCTGATCTGGACAAGCCCACAGTGGACAAGCTCACCTCACTTGCCGAGCTTTACCAGAATACCCCCGGTAAGCAACGCTTGATTCTCTCGCCTTACGCGGGTCTTACTAACGCTATCGTGCTCACCTCGTGGGGCCGTATCCAGCGCTTCGACACCTATGACGAGCCGAATATCCGCGCTTTTATAGATGCCTATGTGAACATCGATCACCACGAAGGCTCAGACGGCACGCGCCTACCCTAAGAGAAGTTAAATAAGAAAAGAGCCAACATGTCGCGACAAGCGACATGTTGGCTCTTTTCTTATTAACATCGCAGACGCTAAGGAGTAATCTTGAAGTAGCCGATTTCCTTGTGGTGCGAGCTGGTGCCCTCAAACGTGATTGCCCAGTTGCCCTTCGGGAAGGTCGAATCGGTAGTGAGCGTAACTGTATTCGTAGTTCCCTGGCCGTTGACGTCCACCTGGAAAGGCGCGCCGTAGACCGCCTGATCCGGGCCGGTGAGATATACGCCTGCCTTCTCTCCAGGCTGGAACCCACCCGCTACGAATGTAAATCTTGTGCCTGCGTGCTCGCAGTTGCTGGGTGAGATTTTGATGTTAGCTGTGGAGGCTGGCACGCCGGAACATCCACCTCCGGCCGCAGATGTAGGGGTAGGGTTAGGGTTGCCACCCGAGGCGGACACGATCTTGAACCAGACGATAGATTGGTGATGGCTGTCCTTGCCCTCGTATGTGAGTGCCCAGATACCATTAGCCTGGTCGCCTTCCGGCTGTAGAAAGCTGCTGTCAAACTGGTCGTTAAACGAGCCTGGATGGTTACCAATGTTGACCGGTGCGGGCGTTCCCAGTACCTGCTGGTTCGGCGTAGTAAGCCAGAAGCTGATCTGCTCATTGGGGTTAAAGCCGTGAGCGGTTATCTGGAATACTGTGCCTATCGGGCCGCACTTGGGAGCTACTGTCGCATCCTTCGGGTCAGGCACGCCCTGGTCGCACCCAACTACTGCTGTAGGCGGAGGGGGTGCCGGCGTGGAGACTGGCGGCGGAGGGCTCGTCGGAGTAGGTGCAGAGGGCGGGGGTGCTTGTTTGGCCTGCCATGCGAAAGTGCCTAGCTGCGAGAGCAGCACTTCGTTGGTAGTGCCCGCGAACTCAGGATGCTCTTCGAACTCGGCTCGCTCGAAATATTGCACCTTGTACGGCTTGCCGTCCAGGTCGCTTATCTCGATGAACTCGTCGGAGATAGGAAAGCCCTGCTGGGCCAGTCCGCCGTGGCTGTTCCAGTAGTCGAGGAACTTGCCACCCACCCTGTGCCCCGTCTGGGAGAACAACTGGGAGTTAATCTCGTTGTTTGGCGACTGCGAAGGAGCACCGCTGGGATATTTCTGCTGATATCTGAACACTCCGAGTAAGCTCAGCAGAACTTCGTTAGGAGTGCCCGCGAACTCCGGGTGCTCTTCAAATACCGCACGCTCGAAATACTGCACTGTGTATGTCTTGCCGTCAGTCTGGGACACTTGCTGGATCTCGTCGGAGATAGGAAAGCCCTGCTGGGCTAATCCACCATGCTGGGTCCAGTAGGTGAGAAAGCTGCCTTGCACGGTCTTGCCGGTCTCGGGGAATGTCCGGCTGTTACCCTGCGCATAGCCGGCATGGATGCCAATTCCCAGTGTGGTCACTGCCAGCACGACTACTGCAATAAGAGAAAGCCATCGATAGCGATTGTTCATCAGGTGATACCTCCTCGTCCAATTGATAAGCTTCGTTATCCGTCAGCCACCGGCCTATTCCTCCAGCAATTGACGTCTTAAGCCCACTGCCGGTTATCCGTTATCGGTGGTCGCTTGTCCTCGGTCATCCGTGACCCAACTTTAGGCTGGACTAACTCTATTTCATAGGCCCATCTCCAGGTGAAGTGCCCACGATCCTATCAGGTGGACGCTAATTCCGAACAGAAAGTTCCGCGATGTAGCGCGCAATCCAGCACTGCTCGCCGGTCACCGCCCACCGGTATTCCTCTGGACAGCAAGAACTAATGCCCTCGATAGCCGGCTGCGTGGGTCCGGGCTGCACTTACGTTTGTAAGATCGCGACGATATCAAGAGTATACAGGCCGCCGGTGCCAACGAATTCGGCAAACATGCCTAATTTCAGCCTTATATATGCAGGTCAGAGTAGGCAAAAGTGCCTATTTCAACTCGCAGGCATAGATTCCTGCGCGCCTCAATGCCTCGGCATAATTATCAATCTTCGGTGTCATACTGAGAACAAGATATCTCTGTGAGTATCTTAGCGAACGACGGCAGATTAGTTCACTACAGCCCGAATCTACCCGGCTCAGGACACCGGAATTGTACCATATTTAGTGAGTAATGCAAGCACACGGGTGTATGTCTACTTACTCCAATAGTCCGCCACGCTTGCATCGGCCACAATCGGCACTTCCTTGAGTATGGCCTGCCCCGCCCCCACCATGGCCGCTTCGACTATATGCTTTACCTCCTCGGCCTGGTCTACCCGCACCTCCACCACGATCTCATCGTGCACAGTATTCACCGTTCTGGCGTCCCAACCTTGCAGCGCGGTGCGCAGATTGATGAGCGCCAGCTTGGTCATGTCAGCATTAGATCCCTGGATTGGGGTGTTCTTCCCCTGTCGCTCGATTGCCGCTATCTGCTTGCGCCACTCGTCCTCGCTGTGCCGCTTCAGGCTTTCGTCCGGTATATTGTAGAACCGTTTGCGCCCTAAAGGCGTCGAGCTATATCCCAATCGCACTGCCTCTTTAGCTGTCCGATCTAGCCACTTCTGTATACCTGGGTATGCCTTGAAATATCTGTTGATTAGCTCTTTGGCCTCATCCAGACTTACTCCCAGCCTTGGTGCCAGCCCGCCCGGTCCCATTCCATAAGCCAGCCCAAAGTTGATGGCCTTTGCAGCCGACCGTTGAGGCTTCTGCACCTCTTCTACCGGCACACCGAACATCTGCGACGCCGTCAGCGTGTGCAGGTCCTGCCCCGACTTGAACGCCTCCACGAACGCTACATCCTGTGATAGTTCGGCTAATATCCGCAGCTCAGCTTGACTATAGTCGCACGTCACAAGCTTATATCCCTCCGCGGCGATGAAGCATTTGCGGAAGTCAGACGTAGCCGGGATTTGTTGGACATTCGGCCGAGTGCACGAGAAGCGCCCCGTGTCCGCCCCATACTGGTTGAAATCAGGGTGGATGCGCCCCGTCTTGGGGTTGATAAGGCTCAACACATTCTCGCCGAAAGCAGATAGCGTTTTTTCGTGCCCCCGGTATTCGAGCAGCTTGGCGACGGCCGGGTGGTTGAACTTGACCAGAGTGGCCTCCATCGTATCCGGCAGATCCACCCCCAGGGTGGCGAATGCCTCCATCAGCTGCACATTCGAGTTGAGATTGATAGAGGGCACCCCGAACATGGTGGCCTGCATCGAGGCAGGGGCGAGCAGCTCTGTTAGCTCTTCCTGCGCCTTGTCGCGCTGCACCGCCACGTCTACGATGATTTTGCGCCATCGCTCCACATCTATCTTCACGCCCGCAAGCTCCATATCGCCCACCGCTGCGATACATCGGAACTCAAGCTCGGCCACCTGGAGCAGTTTGTGCCTCTTCAATTCGATCTGCTGCAGCTTATAGATGGGGATCATAATGAAGGCGTCGCGAGCCGCGTAGTGCAGTTGTTCGGGAGCCAGATAAGCGTCGCCGTTGGAAGCAATCTTATAGAAGCTCTCGCGCACACTCTTGTCCAGCGTGGCCCCAATATACTTTTGCGCGATGGCCTTCAACGAAATCTCGCGCCCGATGCCGGCAGTTATGAGCCGCTCGGCCAGCATCGTATCGAATAGGCCCGCTAGAGTGATGCCCACCTGCTGCTTCAGCATCTCGTACTCGAACTTGGCGTTCTGCGCCACCTTCAAGACCTGTGGGTTCTCAAGCATCGGCTTGAGGGCCAGCGGCACCAACCTCTTGCAATCGATGATATAGACCTTGTCGAGGGTCGAAATCTGGAGAAGGAGCAACTGGCAGATATAGGGGTCGAGTCCGGTGGTTTCGGTGTCTATGCCTACAATCGTCTCTTGCGACAGTATCTCCGCAACCTGGGCCAGGCGTGATGGGTCGTCTATCAGCTCGTAGTCGAATTCGTTGTAATTGTCCGCCTGTGCCTTCACAGGCGCCAGCGCGGATTCGTCGCGGCCTGCTGCTTCTTTTTCGATTTCGGGGAAGAGCATTACCGGTGTGCTCTCGCTCACGGCAAGATCGACTTTGTGCGTTGCATAACCCCCGCTGCTACTACCATATCTGCCGCCATTCCCATTCCCATTCACGTAACCGTTCGCTTTGCCGTTACCGTTACCGTTACCGTTACCGTTCCGTTCTTGCTTGCGTGAGCTCCATTCTGCCCGGCAGGCGAGCCATAGCCATGGTTATTGCCGTTTCGCTCAACTCTTTGAAGATTGGGCTGATCTTCTCTATATCCCTGCACATCCGCCGGGTGTGGTGGCTCATCTTCTCCGGCCCCCGGCTCAAGCGGCGCTTCAGGCTCAACCGGTTTATCCCTGTAATCGATGAAAAGCTGCCAGTAATATTCGTCGCCACGCTTCTTGCTGCGCCTCTTCTGCGCTTCGGTGCTGTATCCTCCCATAGCCAACGCAGGTGCACGCAGTTGCTCCACACCCTCCACCTTGAATGGACACACCTCGTACCCGGTCCGGTGATATCGTCCGCACTCAAGACAAACGCTGTAACGGCTCTCCACATTAAGGGTCGAGCCGCAATACGCGCACGGCACGAGTGTTTCGCTACTCGCCAGATCGGCGGGTATCTCAGTCCACTTTTCGCAATGAATACACCAGACTGTCATAACTAGTTCCGCTCAAACGTCCTGTAATACTGGTTGTTGGCCCACAATATCTGGGGATCGATAGCAATCGTAGATCGTCTCTGTAGTGAATTGCTCCGGATGACTATTATACTCCTCTTCATGTGACCAACCGGCGCTATCCACATCTGATAATCGTTTGAATCGTTTGTTATCCCCATACATAATTATAAATAAACGGGAGGCATCGATCGGAATCCCAGGCCGCATCTAGCGAAGAGACTGCCCAAAGCGCCAGCCTGCAGAGCGTGCGAGCTTCTACTTCTCCATTCTTCCACACAATGTATCCGCGCAGACTCCCTGACATGCAAGCCTATTGAACCCCCGCCATCAGCCAATCGGGTTAGATCCAGCCTGTTTGACGTCACAACAGCACTCCCTTATAATTGCCCCGGCCCCAGTTATTTCTGGGAGACTACGCTTGCACGTCCGAAATCCAACATCTCAACTTTTCCCGCGAAGCGCACACCGAAAGCCGGAGCATAAGCTTGACTATCGATACTGGCACCGATGACCATGCCATTTCTGCCCTGTTGCAAAGTGCCCTGGACCTGGCAGCGCCCATCAACACTACCATCCACAACAACGACCAGATGTTCACTTTCATTGCCTCCTCACGCGGCAGCGAATCGATTGCACGCTCCGATTACTTCACCTCCGGCTCGCAGTTATTCAAGATCCTAGAGCAGCTCGTTGAGTGGAAGTTCGGGTCCTTCGACAACCTAACATCCCTGCTCGATTTCGCCGGCGGTTATGGTCGTTTAACACGCTTCCTGGTCCAAAAGATGCCACCCGATCGCATCTGGGTTTCCGATATCCAGGCCGATGCTGTTGCTTTTCAGCAATCCGAGTTCGGTGTGCATGGCTTCGTTTCTGCCGCTGACCCCGACGCCCTGGTCTGCGACCAGACCTTCGATTGCATTTTTGTTGCTTCCCTATTCAGCCATCTCCCGCCCACGACCTTCGCACGATGGCTCAAGAGACTTTGTAACCTCCTGAAGCCGGGCGGACTGCTCGCTTTCACTGTCCATGACGCGAGCCGCTTGCCGCTGTATGAAACCATGCCGGAGAGCGGTATCTGGTTCTCCGAAGCTAGCGAGATTGCCTCGGTAGATACCAAAGATTATGGCGTAGCCATAGTATCCGAAGCGTTTGTGCGCAGTGCCATCGTTGAGGCCACCGGACGTCCATTTTATGGGCGGGTCCCATTTGGACTGCATTTCCACCAGGACATTTATCTGGTCGTCAATGAGCCATCGCCCGATTTTGCCGATCTGCATTTCGCCTATTTGCCGCATGGCGGCGTCGACCATGCTCTCTGGACGGGTCCGGGCACGTTGAACCTGCGCGGCTGGGCAGCGGACATGGCCGGGGCCGCTTCGCCTGTCGAAGTGCAAGTCTTCGCCGATGGGCAGCTTCGGCAAAAGTGCAGGCCCTCTCTACAACGCCCCGACGTGCGAAATCTCTATAATGACGAGAGGTTTCTCAATACCGGCTGGGACTGCTCCTGCAATCTCCCCAACAGCGATTCCACGCGCCCTATCATGGTCAAAGCCATATCGTCCAGAGGGGTCGAAATCGCTCTTATTTCTCGGCACTATTGCCTCCCTTTTACCTGCAGGCAAGGCCAAATCTTGCTTATGGATCAAGCCGGGCGAGCTATATGTCAAAGGATGGGCGGCAGACGTGACCGGCACCGGATCGCCTGTCGAAGTGCAAGTCTTCGCCGACGGACAGCTTCGGCAAAAATGTACGCCCTGCATATTTCGCCCCGAGTTGCAGGAGCATTTCAACGACGACAGATTCTTACGCGCCGGGTGGGAGTGTTCGCTCCATCTTCCAGATGATGCGCCCGACCATCTTATAGAGGTGAAAGCCATATCGGGAGGGGACGCATCGCTCCTCTATAGCGGGACCATTGCTTCTCTTCATGCGCTTGGCGACATAGCATTTGCCCAGCAGCGCGAAACGCTCCTCCGCTTGCAAGCCGAGCTGGACGCGCGCCTGGACTATATCCGGCATCTTGAAGCAGAGATCGCCCGCAAGGACGCGGCTCTGGCCAGCATGGAAGCCGGACTGCGCCGCCGGCCCTGGCAGCGGCGTTCGCCAATCCGATAAATTCTATGGAAATAACAAAAGGTCGCCGCCGGCGACCTTTTGTTATTTCCATAGAATTTATGCGGTATTTAGTCCAGGTACTCTTTCAGCCTGCCCGTCTCCTTGGAGGCGCGCAGCTTGGTGAGGGCCTCGGCTTCGATCTGGCGCACGCGCTCGCGCGACACGCCAAGCTCGTCGCCGAGCTCGGCCAGGGTGCGGTTGTAACCGTCCTCCAGGCCGTAACGGAGCTCGATCACGCGGCGCTCGCGGGCCGTCAGCCCATCGAGCATGTCGATTACTTCTTCTTTCAGTATCTGCTGGCTGGCGGCGTCCGCCGGCGCGATAGTGTTGCGGTCCTCGATGATGTCGCCCAGCGAAGCGTCTTCCTCTTCACCGATAGGCATCTCAAGGCTCACCGTCTGCTGCGATGCGCCAACAATCTGGCGCACCTTGTCAGGGGTGATATTCATCTCTTCCGCAATCTCGTCGGCCAACGGCTCGCGGCCCAGCCTCTGCTGCAGCCTGTGCGATACCTGTGTCAGCCGTCCAACGGCCTCCACCATGTGCACAGGGAGGCGGATCGTGCGGCTCTGGTCGGCGATGGCGCGTGTAATAGCCTGCCTGATCCACCACGTGGCATAGGTCGAGAACCTGTGCCCCTTGCGATAGTCGAAGCGATCAACGGCCCTCAGCAGGCCGAAGTTGCCTTCCTGTATCAGGTCGAGCAGAGATATACCGCGGCCTGCGTACTTGCGCGCCACGCTCACTACCAGCCTGAGGTTGGCCTCGATCAGCCTGCGGCGGCTTGCACGACCACGTGCGTCTTCCGCCCGCAGCTTGCTCATTTCTTCTAAAGTCAGGTCACTAGGCTGCGACAGCCGCTCGGCGGCTCGCTTGCCTTTCTGCATACTTATTGCCAGAGCAATTTCCTCGGTGGCAGAAAGCAGGGATACCCGGCCAATCTCGCGCAGATACATCCCTACGGAGTCTTCCGCGCTCTTGTGGTCGAAGCCGGTCGCACCCTCATAGTGCAACAGGTCCTCATCTTCCATCCCGCCGATAACGGATGTCTGGCTCGCATCCAAATTCATCACATCGCTCTCCTCTCCAGCTAAAACCAGTTCCGCCATCTCAGGTTCATCGCCGTCGAATTCGCGAATATCCAGGTCTTCGAAATCGTAGTAACTCTCGACAGTACCTAGTCCCTGGGGGTCGTGGTTCTCGCCATGATCTCCATGATTATCGTGGTTGCCATGGTCGCCGTGGTCGTGAGTGTTTCGGGTTGCGCGCGATGGCTTGCCTGGCGCTTTGCGCCAGACGTCAACAGCGTGTATATCCCAGCCCGTCGCTTGCTCTTCTCGGGCCGGGTGTACTGTCTCTAACAGCATCTCCAATTCTCCCATCTACCTCCAAACATATTATTTCTATATGTTACCTCCAGGCATGAGATGCCCCTCCGTGTGGCGGGTGGGTAAATCTCAATTTCCACCATTTGTAAGGTACTATCTGTTGCAGGGTTTATATGCGGTCGCCAAATCTTGTTGATATTTCTGCTAATCATCGAAACAATTAGCTTTCCTATATATATAACGCGACAGTATTACGATAAGTTTCAGCCCGCCAACTCTGCCATCAGACTCGAAAAGGCCCGAATTCGTCGGACCAACAGGTACTTGAGACTATAAAGCGTGGCTCCGCACTCGTTTCAGACGGGCCACGCACCCATGATTTCACGCCTCAACCTGCGTATTATCGTTCCGATTTTTTCTCCTTGCCTTTTCGTCCCTGACTCATATTTGTACCATATTTCACAAGTCCTGTCAATAGTTGAGGATTAATCTTACATTAGAAGCGCGAGAAAATACGCCTTAAGAAGTATCCTATCGGACCGGCGACCGATGACACTTTTCTTCACAGCCAAGGGTTCTACGGTTTGAACCACAAAGACACAAAGAGCACAAAGTTCACGAAGGTTTCTATGGGTTTGAATTGCACTGAGCCCACAGAGAGCACAGAGGATCCTAATGGTTCCACCCCATAAAAACCTTGGCGAGCCTTTGCGTACTTTGCGTCTTGGCGGTTACGTTTCTACGTTTCACGTTTTCTTGCTTTTGCGCCCCCGCGGCGCTCTGCCTAGCTTCAGCGACCAGAACCACACAGCAGGGTTATCCTCATCGAGCGATCTCCACATTTCCAGCCAGGATCTGGCTGCTTCCAGATTATCCTCAGCGACATAGATTTCGATTTGCGCTTTGGCAAAGGCCCTGAATTCGGATATATGAAAGCGCTATACCTTTCGGTAGCAGGTACCATACCCAATCCCGCCTCTCCGGACAAGCCGCCAGCCTCTTCTATGCTATAATTCCCAATAAATAGTAGTAGAGGTCCGGCCCATGCAATCCGCAATCCCTAATCCGCAATCCGCAATTCGTGTAGCTGCTATCCAGATGCAAATCGTTTCAGGCGAGCCGAAGAAGAATATCGTGCGCGCCGAGGCCCTGCTCAATGAGGCAGCAGCAGGAGGCGCGCAAGCCGCCCTTCTGCCTGAGCTCTGGACCACAGGCTATTCGCTGGACCGCCTGGACGGCCTCGCCGAAGAATATGGCGCGACCACCTTGCAATTCCTCCAGGATACTGCCGCTCGTCTTCGGATGGCTATCGTCGGCGGCTCGTTTGCGGTTAAACACCCTGATGGTGTTTACAGCACCTGCTATGTCATCGGCCCCGACGGCTCGCTGTTAGGAAAGTACAGCAAAGAACACCTTTTCCCGCTCCTCAAAGAGCCACAATATTTACGCCCCGGCGCGCCCGGCTCCGTTATTGCTACTCCCTTCGGCAAATGGTCCACCCTCATCTGTTTCGACATAAGGTTCCCTGAAAGCGCGCGGCAATATGCGTACCACGGTGCGCGCGTGCTCTGGATCCCTTCAGAATGGCCTCACCCTCGCCTTGAGCACTGGCGCACCCTCCTGCGCGCTCGCGCCATCGAGAACCAGTTCTTCGTGGTGGCCGCCAATCGCTGCGGTGAGGGCGACGATTCGCACTGGTGCGGCCATTCCACCATCATCGACCCGTGGGGCAATATCCTTGCCGAGGCCGAAGAAGAGGAGATCGTCCTCATAGCCGACCTTGATATGACCCAGGTCGACGCCGTCCGCGCCAGGATACCCTGCTTTGAGGAATTAGAGGTAGAGACAGCCTCAGCTTCTCGATAATGGATTCAACTATCATATTAATCGGCCCCATATGCGCAGGCAAAAGCGTCGTCGCGGAACTTCTCGCCAAAGAGCTCCATCTGCCGCGCTACAGCCTGGATGACGAGCGATGGAAATACTACAACGAAATAGGCTACAACGAAGCCGAAGTCTCGCGCCTCGCCAAATCCGACGACGGTATGCTTGCCCTTCTCCGCTACTGGAAGCCTTTTGAGGCTCATTCTGTCGAGCGTATCCTGGCCGACCACTCCGGCTGCGTCATTGACTTTGGAGCGGGCCACTCCGTTTACGACGACACGCGCCTCTTCTCACGTGTGCAGGCTGCCCTCGCTCCATATCCCTATGTCTTCCTCCTTTTGCCTTCGCCCGACCCCAACGAATCGGTGCGAGTGCTGAATGAGCGCTTTGCCCAGCTCCTCGCTGAGGAAGTAGGCGAAGTTGACCCACGCCTGCTCGACATGAACGAGCAATTCATCAGGCACCCGTCAAACTACAGACTTGCAAAAAAGATTATCTATACGAACGGCAAAACTCCGAGTGAAACATGCGCCGAGATTGTGGGGGAGCTCGGCAATGAATGAAGTCTTTTTCCTGCTGTCAATCCATTCCTATCCGGCAAGCGATCATGAGCAACCTCAGCACACTTCTTTGGGGCGATAACCCGGCCTAGCCCGAAGTACGGCGCCGGCTGGACTTGTCGCCCAGGTCCGTGGAAATCCTGCCGGCGGCCCGAACACAGCAGGTAACCTCCCTGATGGCTCTATTGTCAGGTCCAAAGTAGGGGATTGAATACCTTTCAGAGCGGCCTTGCTATTTGCTCTTATCCATCTCTTCCAATAGCAGATCCTTGCGCGAATAACCTCCTGCCGCGTTCCTGGGCAGGCTCTCGCGGAACTCTATGCGCGTGGGCACTTTGTAGCCGGCGAGCCGCTCAGCAGCGAAGCGGCGCAGCTCGGCTTCTGTCGCCTCGATGTCGGGCTTCAGCACCACATAAGCCTTCACAGCCTCGCCGCTTTGCTTGTCCGGTACGCCCAGCACTACCACTTCGCTTACTTTATCGCTTTCGCGCAGCGCATCCTCGATCTCTCGTGGGAAGACACTGAACTCTCCCGTAAGGATGATATCCATCTTGCGGTCTACGATGTAAAAATAGCCGTCTTCGTCCTGCCATGCCAGGTCACCTGTATGAAGCCAGCCGTCTCGGATCATATCAGCGGTCTCGTCGGGCAGTCGCCAATATCCCGCCATCACCTGCGGCCCACGCACGATAAGCTCACCCACTTCGCCCGCAGGCAGTGCCTGGTCGTTCTCCGGATCCGCGATTTGTGCATCTGTCACCGGCAGCGGCAAGCCGATGCTCCCGGCACGCCTCTCTCCATAAATCGGGTTGCAGTGTGTTACAGATGACATTTCTGTCAGCCCGTAGCTCTCAACCAGCCGCGCTCCTGTCATACCCTCGAATGTCTCAGTCACATCGGACCGGAGGGGCGCGCCGCCCGAAATGCACACTCGCAGCGAGCGCAAGTCATAGTGGGGTGACAACGGGTGGCGGGTAATAGCGTTGAATATCGCCGGCAGCGCGGGGAACACCGTGGGCCGGAAGCGTGTTATGGTCCTCAGCACGTCCTTCATTGTAAGCCGGGGCAAAAGGATAATGGCTCCCGCGCATGCGATAGCCAGGTTCATCACCATAGTCAGGCCGTAGCTCTGGAAGAGCGGCATCACGCCCAGGAAAACATCGTGTTTTTCGGGCCTTGTGTCCCACAGCCACGCGTACATCTGGCAGCCATTAGCTACCAGGTTGCGATGGGTGAGTGTGGCGGCCTTTGGCGTCCCCGTGGTGCCGCCCGTATATAGCAGCACCGCCGGATCGTCCGGCCCGATCTCCGATTGAGTATATTCTACAGGGCTGCTCTTAATGAGATCGGCGAAGCGATAAATTCCGTCACTCTGCAAGTCCGCAGCCAGGCCTTCGGTCCTCTCCTTTACCCCGAGCATCAGGCTCATGAGAGGCGAAAGATATTCCTGCATTTGCGTGACAACCAGCCGCTTCACAGGCGTCCCCGGCATGGCTTCCTGCACTCGCAGCGCAACTGTATTCAGCGCAACCGCCGTCTCAGCGCCACTGTCGTTGAGTTGCGAGAGCAACTCTCCAGGCGTGTAAGCCGGGTTGAGCGGCACGGCCACTGCCCCTGCCTTTAACGTCCCGAATAATACCACCATAAACTGCGGGCAGTTCGGGAGAATGATAGCGAGCCTGTCGCCCGGTCGCACGCCCAACGCTTGCAGCCCCGCCGCGAACCGGCTGGCCTGCTCGTTCAACTGGCCATAGGTCAGCTTCGCACCGAAGAAGATGGTGGCGACATTGCCCGGATATTCTCCGACAACTCTCTCGAAGAACTCATGCAAGGTAACGTCCGGCATCTCAACCGTGCGCGGCACCTCAGGCTCGTAGTGCGCGATCCATGGTCGCTCACTATGGGCTTCATCCTCATTTATCGCTTCTCCGTCCCGTGATACCATTTTGGGAATCCTCTTTCCCATTATATAGAGGTCATTCTAGCCAGCCACCTGCGGGTTGTCAACGCTTGCCCGGCCTTCGAGAAGAGTTGATGCAAAGTGGAGAAAATGTCCGCGAAGGGCCACCAGCCTACCTCTTGTCATTCCGAACGCAGCGAAGAATGACAAGAGGTAGGCTGGTACTCTCAGTCCCAACAATTCGGTTGGCGTAGCACGCGGAATGACACGATCAAACCGGCACTCCAGATGCTGACCTTGCATTCGCTTTGTGCCTTCGTAAGAGTTCAGATTTAGGGATGTAGGGGTGGAAACACGGGTCATCGACTCCGACTAATTCAAAGTGAAGGCAGCGACACGAGCAGCGCACGGCGGTTGAAACCGCGTGCTAGGATTACGAAGTCCGCCTTCGCGGACTACAAGCCCCATCATTATATTCGGTATCAGGCACAATTGAGGGGATAGGAGCCCGCGTAGGCGGGCTTTGTAAATATAGCACGCGGATTTCATCCGCCGTGCGATGTCCCCTAACCGAATTAGTTGGAACATATGACACACGGGTCTGCCCCTACGACCTTTTCTCCTCCTACAGTCTGAACGCTTACGTACCCTCGCGCCTTTGCGCTGCCTTTCTCACTATGCTAGAGTAATGAATGCCATCATTCGGCCCTACACTCAAATGCAAGTGCACCAAACTTACCGGCGAATGGAGGGTTCCGGGTACACCGCAATCCCCGGTGGGAAGTACCGCCTTTTGTGCATCCTGCACTTCTCACTCCCAAAATTCTGACCATTAATGCCTGACCTCAGTATCATCATCCTCAACTGGAACGTTGGGGGCCTGCTTGTCGAGTGCCTTCGTTCTCTGCCTTCCGCTTGTGGCGTCCGGTGGGCACAGACAGAGGTAATCGTCGTAGACAACGCCTCCACCGACGATAGCGTTGCGCTTGTCCGCGCTGAGTTCCCACATGTGCTCCTGATCTCCCTCGCCCAAAACGCAGGTTTCTCGGCAGGCAACAACGAAGGTATCCGAGCCTCCAAAGGCCACTACGTCTTCCTGCTCAATCCTGACACTGTATGCCACCCAGGCTCCATATCCCATATGTGTGATTACATGGACGCTCACCCCTCGGTGGGCATCGCCGGTCCGCAACTGCTCAACCCCGACGGCTCGCTCCAGCCATCACGCAGGCGTTTCCCCACGTTCGCCACTGCCCTCGTCGAATCCACCCCTCTACAGCCATTCTTTCGCAACTCGTCCATGCTTCGCAGAATTCTATATGCTCGACCAACCGGACGATGTCGCCCAATCCGCCGGCTGGCTGAGCGGCGCTGGCCTCCTTTGCCGCCGCGACATGTTGCGGCAGTGTGGCCTCTTCGATCCCGGCTACTTCATGTTCAGCGAGGAAATGGACCTTTGCCGCCGCGCCCATAACGCCGGATGGGATGTGGTCTACTTGCCGGACGCCAGGATCACCCACTTCGGCGGCCAGAGCACCGGCCAGGCTGTAGCATCGCGCCACATCAACTTCAACACTAGCAAGGCGCGCTATTTCCGCAAGCATGAAGGCCACCTTACCGGCAACCTCGTGCGGATTTATCTGCTCAGCACGTACGTGGCCCAATCGATCTCTGAGGGTGCGAAATGGCTGCTGGGCCATAAGCGCCCACTGCGCATCGCCCAACTCCGTATCTACTCGAAAGTCCTGCGCAGTGGCCTCCGTCCTCCTCGCCGCCCCGCTGCACACTCTTCCATTCTACTTATTAGCGGAGAGTTTCCCCGGCTCGCGGCGGCGTAGGCGACTACACCTGCCGGCTTTCTCTTGCTTTGCGCGCACAAGGCACGCATGTCCAGGTGCTCACCAGGTCGTATGACGACCAAGGACGAAAGACGAAAGACGAAGGTAACCCACCGGCGATCGTCCAATCCGCAATCCGCAATCCGCAATCCGCAATCGAGAGGTCCGCAATCCGTTCGCTTCGCATCACTCCTCGCGCCACCCTCCAAACGCTGCGTGGCACGCGGGCATCGCTGGCCCACATCCAGTACCAGACAGGCGCTTACGAGATGCGGCCAACGATCAATCTGCTCCCTCTGCTGCTCAGACGCCTCTGGGGCGGCCCGGTCGTGGTGACTTTCCATGACCTGCTGGTTCCGTATCTCTTCCCAAAGGCCGGGCCCTTGCGTGAGTGGGCTAACAGGCTGCTTGCGCGCAGTGCCACCGCCGTGGTTGCAACCAACCCTGCCGACGCCGCTCGCCTTCGTTCCTGGGGCGTGCGGCGAGTCGAATTGATACCCATCGGCTCCAATATCCCCAACAACCCGCCCTCCGATTTCAATCGTGACCTCTGGAGGGCCAACCACGGCATCTCCTCCGAAACGACCCTCCTGGCCTACTTCGGCTTTCTCAACAGCACCAAAGGCATCAGCGACCTGCTTCGCGCCCTCGCTCTTCTCCGCGAGCGCGCATCGAGCAACGTCGCCGGTGCCTATCGCCTGATGATGGTTGGCGGCGGTCTCGGCTCAAGCGACCCCACCAATCGCGCCACTGCAGCCCAGCTCGACACCCTGGCGCAAAGCCTCGGTGTGGACGATCTCCTGCTCTGGACGGGCTTTCTCACTCCCGGCGAAGTATCGGCTGCCCTCCTCTCCGCCGATATGGCCGTTTTACCGTATGCCGACGGTGCTTCCTTCCGGCGAGGCAGCCTCATGGCCGTGCTTGAGCACGCTTTGCCCGTGATTACCACTCAGACGAAGGACGAAGGACGAAGGACGAAAGACGAAGGACGTAGGGCCAAAGACGCCAGACGAAAGACGATGGACCAACAGCCAATGAATAATCTAGAGCCCCGCAATCCGCAATCCGCAATCCGCAATCCGCAATTGGACTGGCCTTCTCTGGAGAGCGGCGTGAACGCGCTCCTCGTGCCGGCTGGTGACGCTCAGGCGTTGGCAGTTGCAATCGAGCGGCTCGCGTGCGACCCATCTCTGAGGCTGGCGCTCTCCGCCGGCTCGCGCAAGCTGGCGCTGTTCTTCAGTTGGAAGAGAATTGCAGAAATGCATCGAAGGCTGTACAATAGCGACGAACTGAAACCGGAAACTCGAGCGGTCTAGGTCTTACCTGTTGTTTTAAATTGTTGCCTGGCACGAGCGGCACAATCCAGACCAGCCAGGAGCATATCAGGTGAAGGATTTGGCAGTTCTCCGCAGGCCCCCGAATTGGCACCGGCGATTGTCCCTCCAGGTGATGATCGTCTGCCTCGCTAGGGTTGTGCCCCGAGAGCCCGGCAGCGGCCTTCCTCTCGTTCTTTCTCCGTGGAAGATAGGATCATCTTCTTACAAGCCCTCGCATACCTGATTTGCGCTGTTAGGGCTTATGCAAGAGGTGCGCATACCTCGCTATTGCAAACGAATTACCTGTTCAAACCTGATCGAGCATGAGGGTTGGTATGCAGACCGACAGCCGGAGCGCTGAAGATATCCTCCGACGCCAAAACGAAGAGCTTGATGCTCTCTACGAGACTATGCTGGGCCTCATAAATCGCCTCGACCAGCATAGCCTGCTCGAAGCCATTGTTGCTCGTGCCGCCTCTCTGATCGAGACGCCTCACGCGTACCTTTACGTTGTCGAAAAAGGTGTGGACGGCGAGCCCAGGCTCGTGGTGCGTGCAGGCGTGGGTTATTTTGAAAACCAGATCGGCTATAGCTTGCGGTGTGGCGAGGGCTTGAGCGGCAGGGTCTGGGAGACCGGCGCGATTTTCAATATCGACGACTACGCCGCCTGGCCTGATCGCCGCCACGACTTTGACCGGATGGAGATTCATGCGCTGGTGGGCATTCCTCTCTTTGCCCATGGCGAGATCGTGGGTGTGATCGGCCTTGGCCACTTCGAGAAAGGCCGCACAGTGACTTCCGAAGAGGTAGCGCTTCTGGACCGCTTCGGCAAGCTGGCATCCCTCACCCTCGAAAACGCGCACCTCTACGCCGCAGCACAGCAGGAGCTGGCCGAAAGAAAACAGGTCGAGGCCGCTCTGACGGCCAGCGAGGGGCATTACCGAATGCTGATGGAACAGGCTTCAGAGGGTATTTACCTCACCGCCCTGGATGGCGCTTTTCTTGAAGTCAACCGGGTTGGCTATGAGATGTGCGGGTACACACGCGAAGAGATCCTGCGAAGAAATCTCTGGGATCTGGCCTCGCCGGAAGATCTGGCGCTTCATCCACCGCGCCGTGACGAAATGCTCAGCGGACAGGCGCTGACCCTCGAACGCATTATGGTGCGCAAGGATGGTTCCACTTTTCATGCGGAGACAAGCACCAAGCAACTGCCGGATGGCCGCGTGCTGGTCACCGCTCGCGATATCACCGACCGCAAGGCCGCCGAACAGCGGCTTGAAGAACAAGCTGTCCAGCAAACCCAGCTTCTGACCGAGCTACTTACCGCCCAGGAGGCTGAGCGCCGAAGACTTTCCATGGAGCTTCATGATGGTCCTTTGCAGTCTCTAGGCGTGCTGCTTCTCGCCACCGACCGGATGGTTCGACGCAACGAGCGCGAAGAGTACTCAATGGCTGCCCAGGAACTGCAGAACGCCCGTGACCTGATTCTGGTCATCGTAGACGAAGTGCGCGCCCTCCTCTCCGATCTTAGCCTCGAAGTGCTAACATCCTACGGCCTCATACCTGCCTTGCGCGACCACATAGATCGCTATTCGGAGGTCACAGGCATTTTGGTCAGCCTTCAAAACCCTCTTGAAGAACGCTTGCCTCCTTACATCGAGCTTCTGATGTACAGGCTGGTCCAGGAGAGCCTGGCGAATGCCCGCAAGCACGCCGGCGCGACCAGGGTTGGTGTTTCGTTCTTGCTGGCCGATAACTACCTTACTCATGACTATCTCGGACAACGGCAAGGGGTTCGATGCGACCAAGCCGTTCCCGAGGCCGCGTGCGGGCGAGAAGATCGGCCTACATTCGATGCGCCAGCGCATCCGTGACGCTCAAGGCGACATGACCATCGTCTCTGCGCCGGGCAACGGCACCACCCTCATCTTCCGCTGCCCCGTCCCAGCCGACGCTGTTGAGGCGTAAAGCGCAAGGTCGAAGAATAGCCACTGGCCCGATTTGACAAACCGCCAGGGACCATTATATAATCCTGCCCTCACCGAGTTGCGACCGGGATGTCGCATCGTAAAGGGGTTTTTCGTCTGACGAGGAGCCAAAGTGAGGAGAAGCCAATCTAATCCGTAGAAAGCCGGTAGAGGCGCGCGTCCCTCTACCGGCTTTCCTATAACGGCACCAAAGGAGCCGCCTATAGAACAACCCGCCCACTATACAAGCGGTTGGACAATCCGCAATCCGCAATCCGCAATCCGCAATACAGAACTGAGGGGGGACTTTCCGATGGCAACTACTGCGGAACCGCAGAGCGCGCCCGGCGCCGAGACCGAGACCGAGATCGAGCCCAGGCCCGAGAGCGCGCTAGTACGCTACTTTGAACTGGCAAAATATAATGTGACCGTAGGCAGCGAGATCATGGCGGGCGTCACCACGTTCCTGGTGATGGCCTACATAGCATTCGTCAACCCTGGCATCCTTTCGAGTGTGGCAGACAGAAGCGGGTTCAAGCTCGATTTCGCGGCCACAGTTACAGCTACCTGCTGGATATCCAGCTTTCTCTGCATTTTGATGGGCGCGTTCGCCCGCAGGCCCTTCGCGATGGCTCCAGGTATGGGCCTCAACGCCGTCGTCACCTACCAGCTCGTGGCCGCGCAGGGCCTCTCATGGTCTCAAGCAATGGGCATCATTGTGCTGGAAGGCATCATTATCACCGCCCTGGTGCTCACCAAATTCCGCCAGATTATCATGGACATCGTGCCGATGGAGTTGAAGCGCGCTATCGCCGCGGGCATCGGCCTTTTCATACTATATATCGGCTTAATCAACGGGGGCCTGGTGCAAGGCAATCCGGGGTTAGCCCAGGACCCTACAGCCCCGCCCGTGCAGTTGGGCAACTTCGGCACCCTAACTATTCTCGTGGCAGTGTTCGGGGTGCTGCTCACCGCCTGGCTTGAGGCCCGCAAGATGCGTGCGGCCCTGCTGGTTGGTATCCTGGGCGCTACCATCTTCGCGATACTGCTCAACTATGGCAGCATGGCAATCGGCAACGGCGCTATCTATCCCGCTGCTACCGGTTGGGCCGTTATCCCTGTGTGGCCCTGGGTGCAGGGTCCTGCTATGCCCGCCTTCTTCGGTCTCGACCTGGGTGCTTTCGCCTCGCATGGCCCCATCAGCAGCTCCATCAACACCTTCTCTATCATGTTGAGCGACTTCTTCGACACCATGGGCACCTTCGTTGGTGTGGGCCTGATAGCAGGCTTTCTGAACGCGAAAGGCCAGCTTCCCCAGGTCGAGAGACCTCTGCTGGTTGAACTCGATAGGTCCTATCGTCGGCGGTGCGTTCGGAGCCAGCAGCGCCACCACCTACATCGAATCGGGCGCGGGCGTGTCGTCGGGCGGGCGCACAGGCATCGTCGCAATCACCGTGGGCGTGATCTTCCTGTTCGTGCCATTCCTCACGCCTGTAATCTCGATTGTGCCGCCACAGGCCACCGCATCTGCCCTCATCATCGTCGGCTTCTTCATGATCCAGTCGCTCCGCGAGATCAACTGGACCGACTTTCGCGTGGCCTTCCCGGTGCTTATCACCATGATCGCCATGCCTCTCACCTACAGCATCACCAACGGGATCGGATTCGGCGTGATACTTTTCACTGCCATGATGATCTTCACCGGTGCCGCGAGCAAAGTCCATTGGCTCATGTACGTGATCAGCGCCGCCTTCATCCTCTACTTCCTCTCCGCACCCTTGCAGGCGTGGATAGGGGTACACTAGGCGTTTGGCGACTCTCGTTACGGATTCACCGCAGAGGCGCAGTCTCCGCGCCTCTGCGGTGAGAAAGGTCTTTACCCTTCTTTTCATTGCGCTTTGCATCGCCGGTCTTTCACAAGGCTAATCTCTCTACCCGAAATACTACCATGTGGCACCAATCTTGCTTAATTTCGCGCAGAGTCCACAAACTCTGTACGTTAATCGTGCCACTGTACAATTATACACATCATGAGGAGGGATTATGTCCAGACGCTTCGGATTAGTACTGTTCGGTTTGCTGTTGGCCTCGGCGCTAGGATTAGCGGCTGGGCTGGCAGCTCTTTCGCCCGGCAGCGCCATGGCGCAAACGGTTAGCTGCGATACCTCAGGCACCGTAGATGGTGGGGCCACGCCTCACTACGGCACTGTTGGTACCACAATAGTCTTCACAGCTACCGGCTTTACGGGAGGTGAATCGGTATCGTTCTGGTTTACCGCGCCCAGTGGGGGGGTAATCGGCACTGCGCACCCCATATCGGGTGGTGTGGGCCCCGACGGCAGCGTCGGCCCGCTACCGCTGACCATCGACCAGACTTTGGTGACTGCCGGGGAGGGCCGCTGGGCTATCACTTTCGAGGGTGCCTCAAGCCACCACCAGTCAGTTATCTACTTCTGCGTGTTCACGTCCGCTGATGCCACCGCCATCGCCCAGCCTACCGCCGCGCCCACAAATACCAGCGTGCCCGCTACCGCGGTCCCTGCTGCCACTGATACGCCCGCAGCCGTGGCCACTGATACGCCCGCAGCCGTGGCTACGGACACCAGCGTGCCCGCCGCTACAGAAGTACCTACGGAAATAGCAACAGCCACAACCGGGGCTCTTCCCACATCGACCACCGAGGCAACAGCTGTGCCTGTACCTCCTACGGCTCCGGTCGAAGCCACAGCCACCACAGAGGTCGTGCCGCTACCGACCGGCGTCGTCCCCGGTATGCCCACCACCGGCAACCCGGATGGGACGCTGCCAGCCACGCTGGCATTGCTGGCCATAGCTCTGAGCATACTCACCCTCGGCTGGTTCGTGCGCCGCAAGTCAAGCACCGATCGCCAGTCATAAACTCCATAGCGGGAAATAGACATGAAGAAGAGGTAGGCATCTGATGCCTACCTCTTCTTTAAGTTATACTCACAGTCCACAATTACTATGGCCATGCCATGAATTAGGCCCTGATACAAAATCGCTGGGAATGCTGAGACATGATCTCTCATCGCACACAAGGTAGTCTGCTAATAACGGCTGCGATGGTGGGCTTGATAATGCTCATCGCTGTGAGCGCTTGCGATACTGCCCACTCCCCGCCTGCCACACCAACAGTTGTAATCACGTCAACCGCAGCACCGGTTGCAGCTACTGCCACCCTAACAGATCCAGTGGTGGCTCTCTCGCCGACAGAAAATGCTACAGAATCCCTTCAGGAATTCAAGGCGGGCTACCCACCGGGCTGGTTCATGGACCCTACTATCGCGGCGGCAGCTACCCAGCTCGTGATTTGGAATAATCAGCATTTGACTGCCATCGCTCTAACGCCCACGCTGGGACCAGCTCCATACACTCCTGAGCCTACACGTACTCTGGGTGTGGGCATGATAAAGGACACAGATTGCGTACGCCCGCTTCATGACGGTATGCCTCAGTTCCCCAGTTGCTGGGACGTTTACGTGAATGGAAGATGGATATTTGTGGCAGCAGGTTATAGAGGCGGGGGGATAGGCGTTGATAATCCCCCTCCGCAGAGCATTATTTTCGTGGTCCCCGAGCCGGCTTATCTCGGCTCTAGTGACGCTGTGACGTATGAAACCCCTGTGAATGTAGGAGAAGTACGGATTGCTTCAATATCCGGTTCCCTGGTCACTGTCGTTCCTCGCGATCCCAATAACCACGCGAGTTTTGTGTTTGACCTTGCCACTCGGCAATGGGCACGTCCCGCCTCAGGGCAAGTGCCCTCGATCTCTGTTTCTCCAATCCCCAACATGCTGGCGACTAGGCAAGCAATCGAAACAAGCGTTGCCGATATGCCCTCGCCCTATCCCAGCACACCCACTACTGATGGAAAGATTTATAACCGGTCGCTTGAAGACATGCCTGAAGGTAAGATGCTTGGCGAAGTAAATTACTGGGCGGGTGAAACTGGAGGCTTGAGCACTCTTGTCTTCGCAGGCCATGCACGTGGCGCGCCCAGTCAAGGGATCATTCTAGTGGAAACGCCAATAACAGGCACGGTCGCGGCAGATGGACCAACGAGAAGGATAAATGACTACCCAACACGAAATCAAGTGGGCGCAGTGCGGATCACAAGCGAAGTCGGAGGGAGATTGACATTGCAAGCGGCGGACGGTTCGCTCTTGCGCTTCGATCTTAATACTCGACAGTGGTTATCTCTTATCCCAACCACAGGCAACCCGGATGGGACGCTGTCCACCATGCTCGCTCTGCTGGCCCTCGCGCTCAGTTCTACTGATGCTCGGCTGGCTGGTGGTGCGCCGCCCGTCAATCTCCGATCGCTAATCCAACGTTTGGGTCGACAATAAAGAAAGGGGTCGCCCATGGCGACCCCTTTCTTTATTGTCGACTTCTTACCAGCGGTTGCCTGTCCCGCCGGTGCCGCCCTCGCGGGGGCCACGGTTGCATAGCCGCCCCCACCTGGGGCGCCGCCCTCGCGGGGGCCGCGGTCGCCGCCACCGTAGCCGCCTCGGCTGCCGCCACGGTCGCCGTATCCACCTCCGCCTTCGCGGGGGCCACGGTCGCGATTGTAACCGCCTCCACCGCCTTCGCGGGGAGCCGCGGTCGCGATTGTAGCCACCGCCGGGACCACCGGGGCCGCCGGGCCGCTGGGACCACCCTCGCGGGGGCCGCGATCGCCGCCGCCGAAGCCGCCACGACCACGGTCGCCTCCGCCAAAGCCGCTTCGCTCACGCTCGGCCCTGGGGGGCGGCATCTCGCCGGTCAGCACCGCTTTGCGCGACAGGCTGACCTTGCCCTGGCGGTCTACGTCAATTACCATGACGTTGATTTCGTCGCCCAGGCTTACTACGTCCTCGACGTTCTCAACGCGGTAGTCGGCAAGCTCCGAGATGTGTACCATCCCGTCCTTGCCCGGCAGTATCTCTACGAAAGCACCGTAGGGCATGATGCGCACAACCTTGCCCAGGTAGATTTCGCCTACCTCGGCCTCCTTGGTCAGTCCCTCGATCATGCGGATCGCCTGCTTGGCGCTCTCGCCATCCGCCGAGGCGACCAGCACGGTGCCGTCGTCCTCGACGTCGATCTTGCACTTGGTCTTCTCGGTGATGCCCCTGATATTCTTGCCGCCCGGCCCGATCAGCGCGCCGATCTTCTCAGGGTTGATCTTTATGCGCAGAATGCGAGGCGCGAAGGGTGAAAGCTGTGTTCTGGGTGCGCTGATCACGTCGGCCATCTTGTCCAGGATGAACAAGCGAGCCTCGCGAGCCTGCGCGAAAGCCTCCTCCATGATCGGGAAGGCCAGGCCTGCCGTCTTCAGGTCCAACTGAAGGCCCGTCACGCCTTCGGACGTGCCCGCCACCTTGAAGTCCATGTCGCCAAGCGCGTCCTCGATGCCCTGGATATCGGTCAGTACCCTGTGCTGGCTGCCGTCCTTGCTCTCCACGAGGCCCATGGCGATACCTGCCACAGGAGCCTTCAGAGGCACGCCCGCGTCCATCAGCGACAATGTGCTTCCGCACACCGAGGCCATAGAAGACGAGCCGTTGGAGGAAAGCACTTCGCTCACCACGCGAATCACGTAGGGGAATTCGCTCTCGGATGGAAGCACAGGCATCAGTGATTTCTCGGCCAGCGCGCCGTGCCCTATATCGCGGCGGGAAGGCCCGCGCCCGCGCCTTGTCTCGCCGGTGGAGAACGAAGGGAAGTTGTAGTGGTGGATATAGCGCTTGGTGTCTTCGATGCCCAGGCCGTCAAGTATCTGCTCGTCCGCGCCTGTGCCGAGGGTTGCCACGGAGAGCACCTGGGTCTGGCCGCGGGTGAAGATAGCGGAGCCGTGCGTGCGTGGTAGCACGCCAACTTCGATTGTAATATCGCGGATGTCGCCAGGAGCGCGCCCATCAGGTCGCTCACCGCGCTCGAGTATGGCCGACCTCACTTCTTCCTTCAGCATCGTGTCGAAGGCCTTGTTCACGCCGGCCAGGATCTTGGCTTTATCTTCGGCAGGTATCTCGGCCTCTTCCACGAAGTGGTTGATAGCCTCGGCCCTGATGTTATCGGTGGCGGCTTCGCGTACGGTCTTGTCTTTGTTGGTGGTCTCGTCGTGCAGGCGCGTACCGACCCATTCGGTAACCCTGTCCTGGAGGCTGGTGTCCACCGTCGGGGGCTGCCAGTCGCGCTTCTGCGGCTGTAGCTCTTCGGCCATCTGCTTCTGAATAGCCACGACCGGCTTGATGCCGTTCTCCCAGCCGAAGCGAATAGCCTCAAGCACGATATCTTCGGGTAGTTCGTGTGCGCTCGCTTCGACCATCGAGACGGCGTCTGCTGTGCCCGCGATGAGCAGCTCAAGCTGCGATTCGAGCAACTGCTGCGCCGTGGGGTTCAGCACGTACTCGCCGTTGATATATCCCACCTTGGCCGCGCCCACAGGTCCATCGTACGGCACGTCGGATAGCAGCATGGCAGCCGACCCGCCGATAATCGACAGGATTTCGGGCTCAGTCTCCTGGTCGGTCGAAAGGGTGGTAATTGTAAGCTGGATTTCGGCTCGCCACTGCTTGGGAAGCAGGGGCCTGATGGGCCGGTCGGTGAGGCGTGCGGTCAGCGTGGCCATTTCCGAAGGGCGCCCTTCGCGCTTGATAAAGCCGCCTGGAATCTTGCCGGCGGCGTACATTCTCTCTTCGTAATCTACTGTCAGGGGAAGAAAATCTGTCCCCTCACGCACTTCCTTGGCGACCACCACGGCTGCCAGTATGATCGTGTCGCCATACTGCACCGTACAGGCTCCCGACGCCTGCTCGGCCACTCTACCGGTCTCAATCGTAAGCTCGCGCCCGGCCACGTTCGCGCTATATTGTTTAATCTCTCTTTTCACTATGTATCTCCTAGGTTAGCTGTCAGCTATCGGCCTTCAGCTATCAGCTTTTGTGTCTTTCAACCTCAGTGATTTCTTGTTAAGCAAGCTATAGCTACTAGCCTACGCCTGAGCCATCAGCCCAAAAAGCTGATAGCTGAAGGCTAATGGCTGACAGCTAGTAACTAAACGCCCCGATAACGCACTATGCGGCGGGGCGATTCATGATGTCGCGGATGTTGAGGCGAGAAATGATTTCGCGGTAGCGATTGATATCCTTCTTGAAGAGATAGCGGAGCAGCCTTCGGCGCTGTCCGACCATCTGAAGAAGTCCGCGGCGCGAGTGGTGATCGTGCTTGTGCTCTGCGAAGTGCGGTCTCAGGTCGTTGATGCGTGTGGTCAGAATAGCAATCTGTACTTCTGGAGACCCCAAATCGGTCTCGTGTATTTTATAGTCACCGATAATCTGTTGCTTACGCTCGGTCTGCAATCCCAATCCAAAAACCTCCTGCGGGCTACCTGCCCATGGGCCCACCTTCTTTGTGGGCAACTCCTCTATCACGCTGCTGAGAGGCGACTTCTTTTTTTCCTCTACACCTCTTTTGGCAATACCCGGTAATTATATCACAACCACCGAGCGCGGGCAAGCGCGTTTCGAGTTGTCAGAGTAGACGATTGACGACCGACGACCGACGTAACCGCCAAGACGCCAAGGTTCGCCAAGGTTTCTATTGTTTTGATCACGAAGATCACGAAGGTCACGAAGGTCACGAAGATTATTGTGGTTTTGAATCACAGAGAGCACAGAGGACACTGAGATCACAGAGGATTCTAATGGGGTTACGTTGCACTGTCCGCTGCCCGCCGTCAACTGACAACTGACAACTTAGCTCGACTTTGTACAATTTCTGAATTGAGCACGACACATGTGCCTTCCGAGCGCAGCACTTAATCAACACGTATTTGTACATCCCGCACAAAGGGTGATGTGTAAAAAGTCGAAGGCGTAGGCACGAGCGTTACGGGCTTGATGCGTAGCCTCAATTGTAAAATTGTACAAAGTCGAGGTTAGAGTTTGTTTCAAAACCCAGCCGATCTTGTAGAAAGATAAAATGGCCAAACGCTGATGCCTCACTACATTGCACTTGCTTAGGGCACTTGCTTAGGGCACTTGCTTACCCACAACTGCCAGGTAGAACCTTGGGCCCGACGTGCCGGGCGAAAAGGATGGAGCCATTATCGAACTCGAACATGGCATGATCGTCGTCGGTAAGCGTCATAGTACCCCGTTGGGCGGGGTAGCTCAGTATGGGGTAGCTCAGTGGTGTGGGTGCGAAGTTCTTCTCCAATACGTCCCAGAAACTACCGTCGAAGTCGGCGTAGTAATCGTTGCAGACTATGTCCAGGACGAAGGGGTAAGCCTTGCCGCGCTCCACGCGTGCACTCTGGGGCGTGGGGTGCGTTACCGCCTCCTCAGTTGCCGCTTGGACGGTTTGCTGTGCAGCGTAGGTAGGGGCGGCCTTTGCTACGGCGGTAACGACGGCTGCCTCGGTGGCAGAGTAAGAGATCGATGTAGCGGTCCGCTGGGCACCTGCAGTCGCATACACAATTGCTGTTGCGCTGTTTGCAGGGGGATAGACGCTGATTACTGGCTCGGGCATAATTGGCTCGCTCGTTGTCAGGGCGGCAGGGGCGGCAGGGAATGCACTGGAAACGGGGCTCGGCGTCGGCGGCGCCACTTGTCCGGCGCCAGATCCAATCCCACAGCCTGAAAGTTGTGCCAACACGAAGGCATATGTCAGGGCCGCGACTGCCCTTAGCCAGGTTGCTCGTTTCATACTATCCTCTGAAAGGCGACCGGTAGGTGATGCGACTGAGTACCGGTCTGGCCATATGCTGATTGTACAGCAATGACTTGGTTTTGAAAGACGCTCTCATTGTATAGGCCATTTTCCAATAGCTTCGTCAAACTCCGTCATAATCCGCCCTGTCTCCCACAACGCCCTTACACTTACAATTCCTCTGTAAGGCTCTCTATCATCCGAATCCAGCACTCGCCCCGCTCGTATCGAGCAGCCACCTATTCGCGGCCATACAGGTACCGGTCGTGCTTCTCCGAAGCATCCGTCAAATCAACAGATAGCGGGTGCCTCCCCAGCTCAAATATCGGGTCCGAGCCGCTCACAGGCACCACGAGAATCGCCCCCTCCTCCTTGCGGATATCCACCTCGTCAATCCCTTCAAGTAGCCTCTTAGGGATCAGCACTCCCTCTTTGGTAACTTTGCTTCTCATTTGTGCACCTCATTCAAGTAGTTTTGAATAGCTTGCCCAGCCATAACAATAGCTTTCCCTTCACAAACAATGTGCTCACACGAGGATAGGCTACCGATCATACACCGTCAACAACCTGGTTGCCGGTAGTGTTTCAGATTAGGGAGGGAGAAACTGTTGTGGGGGCATGGCGCTGACTTGCCCAGGTGGGCAAGAGAGGATGTAGTCAGACGAGGGCAAGTCAGCGTTTCTTTCGTGCCGATCCAAGTTATTTGGATGTGGGTGTTAGCCACGTGCGCGAGGCCAGGTCAAATGCGAGCGTCTGCTTACTATCTTCAGTAATAAGGTCAATTACATCTCCAATCTTACCGCTTATGCGTATAGGCCCGGCTCTCATTGGAGTGTAGTAAAGTGCGTAGCCTTCTCGCCAAACGCTTACGCTGATAAGCCCCTGCTGAGTATCTCCTCCCTTACCTTCACTTCCTGACTCAACCGACATAGGCGGAACAGGAGGATCTGAGCCATCGTCAAACCACCCTTCGGGAAAACCTCTGGACCACCTGCTATAAATTGTTATAGGCGACGGTTGTAGCCCACCGCGAGGAATATACATTCCTTGCAAGCTTACTTCCGTGGAGGTTGGACGCGCAATTGCGGTAAGTAATTGACCAGGTGTAGCAATCCATTGTCGAGCGGAAAGATCGAACAAATATGTGCTTAGCTCGTCCTCTGAAACAAGGGTTAATTGGCCGTTATTCTCTGCCTTTACTATTAACGCGCCTACTTTCTGAGGTGTCCTATAGAATTGCGTAATATCTCCAGTCAAGACTTGTATCAAACCTTGCGTCGGCTCGTCTGCGGGTCCTTCATTTCCTGCGGATACGGTAAGAATTTGCCCGTCAACCCAACCTCTCCAGGCACTGGTAATTCTTGGTTGGTGAGGGTCATCGTTTCCAGGCTCGCCGCCGAAGATGCCCAGTGCAGGCGTCATGGTTGGGCCAGTATATGGAGGTGGCGCACCTGGAGTCCACGTGGGCACACCTGTCAGCGCCACACTCGTTCGTATTGCACTAACATTTATTGCTTCTCTTGTGGCAGCTTGCTCTTTGCTGTTTGGTGTAGCGGTGGCGGCCAGAGAAACGCCAGTTTGAATTCTATCAGGTGCGTAAGCTACTGGTGCAGGTAAACTGCCCGCTTCTGCGCAAGCCACCAGCACAGATCCAAAAGCCAGCACCAATAGCAGGCATAATGTCCAGTACCATCTCCGCTTCTGTTGATTTCTCACTTTCCCTATCAACTCCTCCTATTGCATAGCATTATATCAGCGATAGGAGTGCCCAGAAAGGTATCGATTCTCTATTGTTGTGCCTTGTCTATCCAATGTGATTCAAACAATTAGAATTTCCGTGTTCTTCGTGTTCTTCATGGTTCAAACAATAGAACTCTTGGCGTCTTGGCATTTCCATTCACGTTTCACGCCATCACCGGCCATCGCCCTGCGGTGGAAAACCACACGTGTGCGATACGCACGATGCTATACTCACGCAGACATGGGCTAGCTTTGCGCAACCCATGCTTGGTTGGACCGTTATGCTAGTGGGACGGACAAGGGGCCGGACCGCACCGAATGGACAGCAGGAAAGTAGGAAGAAGGAACAAAGGTCCAAGCTCAGGTAAAACAGGAGGAACAGGTAATATGAACTTGAAAATTAACACGAGCGCGAAATTAGGTGGGGTTGCCGCTACACTGCTGCTGAGCAGCGTGGCTCTACTCAATGCAATGCCGGCAGCCGCCGTAGACTTCGCGAATCCCGCCTTCCAGCGCATCTGGGACCGCACCGACTCTCTCGTCGCTTCGGGCCAGGTGAGCCGCACATGGTTCTGGGGGCCTCAGCCGAGCGCAGCAGCTCAGGAACAGTATGTGGACGCTCCCGACGGCACCGGCACGCGCCTTGTCCAGTATTTCGACAAGAGCCGCATGGAGATCAATAACCCCAACGCAGACCCCAACGCCCAGTTCTACGTCACTAACGGCCTGCTCACTATCGAGCTGATCTCCGGCCAGATGCAGATAGGCAACAACGCTTTCATCGAGCGCTACCCCGCCCAGATCCCTATCGCGGGCGACACGGACGACACCAACGCTCCCACCTACGCAGCTTTCGGCTCGGTATCCAATACTCGCAAAGGCGACCACCCGCAGCCTAACCGCGTGGGCCAGTTCGCCACTGCCACTATCAACAAGGATGGGCAGGTGGGCGACGACCAGAGCAAGGCCTCAGACAACAGCAAAATCGCCTACTTCGAGCCTACCACCCGGCACAACATCCCTAACATCTTCTGGGGCTTCCTCAACGCCAGCGGCCCCATCAGCCAGAGCGGGCAGATCGTCAACGCTCGCCTCATCGACCCCTGGTTCTATGCGTCCGGCCTCCCTATCTCCGATGCTTACTGGAGCCGCGTGAAGATTCAGGGTGTCGAGGAAGACGTGATGATCCAGGCGTTCGAGCGCCGCGTCCTGACCTATGTGCCCACCAACGTTCCCGGCTTCCAGGTTGAAATGGGCAACATCGGCCTGCACTACTACGATTGGCGCTACAAGGATGCCGGCAAGCCAACAGGCACTCCACCTGTAGCCACCGGCACTGCTGCAGCCACTACGACCCCTCCCAATACATCGGTGACGCCCAGCACAACGCCGCCCGGCGGCACGGGCACGCCTACAGCCACCGGCACCCCCGGCAGCCCCACTCCCACGGCGACGGGCACTCCGCCCAGCGCCACCCCCACCGCCTCACCAACGATCAACATTATCAGCCAGGGCGCAATCGTCTTCATGTCCAAGCGGAGCGGTAACAAGGATATCTGGCGCATCAAGGGCGACGGCACCAACCCGGTCCAGCTTACCAACAACCCAGCCGACGACGACTGGCCCTCTTACTCGCCCGATTACAGCAAGATTGTCTTCAACTCTAACCGCGATGGCAACGAAGAAATCTATGTCATGAACGCGGATGGGTCAGGCCAGACCCGCCTCACAAACGACCCAGCTCGCGATTACGAGCCTTCGTGGTCGCCAGACGGCACAAAGATCGTCTTCGTCTCAGAACGCGGCGCCAGCACCGGCGACCTATACGTGATGAACGCTAACGGCACCGGCCTCACCAAGATCACGGTCGACCCGGCCCCCGACGTCGAGCCGTCCTGGGGCGCGAACAACCGCATCGCCTTCACATCGAAGCGCTCCGGCACCGAGCAGATATACACTGTGAACCCCGACGGCAGCGGTCTCTTCGGACCGATCACCACTGCGGGCAACAACTACGAGCCCAAGTGGAACAGCGTTGCCAACCGCATCGCCTTCGCCTCCGACCGTGACGGCCCTCACCCCGAAATCTACACCATGCGCGAGGGCGGCGAGGAGCAATTCCGGCTCACAAATAACGCTTTCGACGACTTCTGGCCCGCTTACTCGCCCGATAACTCCAAACTCGTCTTCACCTCGCAACGAGGCGACCCGGCGCTCCCTAACAACGAGCTTTATACGATGACTATCACAGGCACCGATCAGGAGCGCATCACCATAGATGCGGCCGACGATAATGATGCTACCTGGGGCGTCCAGACTACTCGCTGAGCCTTTACTACTCCACAAAACCAGCAACCGGCGCGCCTGCAGGCGCGCCGGTTGCTGGTTTTGTGGAGTAATTTACACATATTGGCCGATTGACTATTCGGCTCGACAGGCCGTATATTGCGGAAGCATAATTTCAAGTGCACCCGCTATTCTTACCCAGGGATCAAACCGAAATGTCACTCGTCGAAGACCAGATATCGAGCATTCCGCCCGAAAGCCCCACCGCTCCACCCGATACGCCTTCCCCTAAGATTAACTTCCTGTCCGTTCTCAAGAACGGCGGCTTCCGCAACCTCTGGCTCGGCCAGATCGTTTCGCAGACAGGCGATTATTTCTCTTTCCTCGCCCTCACAGTGATCGTCAGCGGTTTCTACAAAGATATTGAACAGACCACCCTGGCGGTCACCGGCCTGATGATTTCCTTTTCCCTGCCGCGCCTCTTATTTGGCCTGCTGGCAGGTGTCTTTGTGGATCGCTGGGACCGCCGCATCACCATGCTCGTCTCCGACATCGTGCGCGCAGGTCTAGCCCTTTTGATGATCCCCGCCTTCATGGCGCACGATCTGCTCCTGCTTTACGCCCTCAGCTTCATCATGGGGGGCTTCGGCACCCTCTTCCTCCCCTCGAAGGGGGCGCTGATCCCCAACCTCGTGCCCTCTGAACAGCTGTTATCGGCCAATTCGCTTTCACAAACATCCCAAATGCTCGCCATTCTGATAGGCCCCGCCCTGGCAGGCTTCACCCTCGCAACCGCAGGCACCGGCAACGAATGGGTAGCCTTTGTCGTAGACTCCGCCAGCTTCGTGGTCTCCGCCATAGCCATCTGGCTAATCCGCATTCCCAAACACCTGTCCAAGGCGACGAAGGACGACCAATCCGCAATCCGCAATCCGCAATCCGCAATGGAGAAATCCGCAATCGGCAGGGTTTGGCAGGAGCTTCTGGTGGGGCTCAAGGCGCTGGTGCTGAACCGCACCATGGCTACCCTCACCATTATTTTCACCCTCACAATGCTTGGAGTGGGCGCGATCAACGTGCTGTGGGTGATTTATCTGAAGACGCGCTTCGGCTTCGACGGCTCAGAGCTTGCCTGGCGCTTTAGCCTGCTGGACATTGTATTTGGCGCAGGCATGATCGTTTCCAGCGTGGTGATAGGCAACTTCATGGCAAGCCTCGCACCGAAGTGGCTCCTCGTGATCGCCCTCACTGGAGTCGGGGCTGTCCTGGTGGTCTTTCTGGTCATCCCTGACTACTGGTTCTTCCTGGTAGGTAATATCTTCCTCGGTATCTTCGTCGCTCCCATCGAAGTGGGCGGTAGCACTCTCATACAGATTGTGGTGCCCAACAGACAGTTGGGCCGCGTGACGGGAGGCTTCGCCACTATGACCAATTCGGCCACTATCCTCTCGATGAGCGTGGCCGGCGCGGTCGGCGCCACCATCGGGATACCGATGGTATTCGTCCTGGCCGGGGTGATCTGTGTGATAATGGGCTTTGCCTCGTGGTTCCTGCTCCCACCCGTCACCCTGAAAGACAAGGTGGACGAAACCCAGCCCCGGGAAGCAGAGGCTCTGCTCGCAAGCCAGGCCCCTCCAGCTTCAACCAACCTTGTAGGGAATTGAAATGATTTGGGGGACACCCCCAAACCCCCGGCAGGGGAGCGCCCCTGCACCCCTTTCCCAACTTAGAGTATGGAGATATTTGGGGGACACCCCCAAACCCCGGCAGGGGCGCTCCCCTGCACCCCCTCTTTATAGGGAACAGAGGATTATGGGGACACCCCAACCCCAGGCGGGGCGTTCCCCTGCACCCCGTCTTTATGTGGAAGAGGGTATTATGGAGATGGCCCCAAACCCTCGGCAGTGCGCTAGCGAGCGCCCTCGGCCCATGGCTGGCGAGTATCTAAGACCCTTCACTTGAATAGGTCGCGGAGGGCGGCTGCGGCTTCGGGGTAGCGGAAGTCGAAGCCTTCGGACAGCAGGCGTTGCGGGGTGGCGCGCTGGCCCTCCAGCAGGATTATGGACATCTCGCCGTAGAGTGCCTTGAGTGCAAAGGCGGGCACCGGCATGACCGAAGGGCGTCCCATGGCCCGCCCGAGGGCTTTGCTGAACTCGGCGTTCGTGAGGACGTGCGGGGCGGCAAGGTTGTAAGGGCCCGTTCCACCATGCTCCACCAGCCAGAGTATAGCGCGTGCCTCGTCTTCGATATGGATCCAGGGGAAGGGTTGCTTGCCGCTGCCTATGGGGCCGCCTGCGAAGAGCTTGAACGGGAGCTCCATTCGTGGGAGAGCTCCGCCCCTTTTGCTCAGCACGACCCCGGTCCTGATAGTTGTCCGCCGCACTCCCATCGCGTCTACGGGCTCGGTGGAGACTTCCCATTCAACGCATATACGAGCCGGGAAGTCGTTGCCCGGACCTGTTTGCTCGGTCAGTTCTTCGTTGCCGTGCCCACCATAATAGCCGACCGCTGAAGCCTGTATTAGTGCCCGCGGCTTGCTTGTGGCCTTGCTTACCGCCTCGACCACTGCTCGGCCCGCGTTGAGCCTGCTATCCATAATTTCCCGCTTGCGTGCCTCGGTCCAGCGCCCCTCGCCCAGGTTTGTACCCGCCAGGTTGATTATGGCATCCGCCCCCTCAACCAGGTGTCCCCAGCCATTTGAGGAACGCCCGTCCCATTTTTCTACCTCTATTCCCGTTGGCAAGCCGCGCACCTTGTCCGGGTTGCGGCTGAGGATCGTGACCTGGTGCTTGTCGCCTGCCAGCTTCCGGCATAGGGCCTGGCCTATCAGCCCGCTGCCCCCAGTTATGACCGCTTTCATCGTGGTTGCTCCTTTACGAGAAATGAGAAATGAGAAATGAGAAATGAGAAATTATAGAAATAGATTTCACATGTTATAAGTCGTCTCATTTCTCATTTCTCATTTCTCGCTTTCACCTTGACTTCCGCCATAAGACAGGCAAGCGCCGTGCCTTCTCCCAACCCGAAAGATGGGCCCGCCGGTTGAACACGTCCATATCGTGTCGCTCGATGTCCTCGAGGATAGCCCTGTAAAGATCGGCAGCAGCCGCTACCGCCAGGCGGGCGTCGCGACTCAGCATCGCGATGCCCGGCAGGGCCTCCGCGTACAACCGGCGGTTGCGCTCTATCTGGAAGCGCATGAAGCGACGCCACTGCAAATCCACCCGTCCCTGTTCCATGCCATCCTCGTCCAGCCGGAACGCGGCCAGCTCTTCCTGGGGCAGGTAAAGCCGGCCTGCCCGCCAGTCTTCGCCCACGTCGCGCAATATATTGGTGAGCTGCAGAGCCACCCCCAGCTTCACCGCGTAGGGGATGGCCTCCGTGCTCGAGAAGCCGGTTATATGCATCGCCATCAGCCCCACCGTGGAGGCAACGCCGTAGCAATACGCGGCAAGCTCCTCGAAAGTTGCGTAGCGCCTCGACTCGAGGTCGCGGGCCACCCCATCGAGCAACTGCTGCTCGTAGCGGTCGGGGATGCCGTAGCGGAGGCGCGTATCGACCCAGGCGAGGGCCACAGGGTCGAATTCTGGAGAGAGTGGGCCTGCCAGCCGCGCCCTCCAGACCGCGAGGGCGGCGCGCGGATCACCCCCCTCGCGGTCCACCAGGTCGTCGCTCACCCGGCAGAAGGCGTACAGGGCGCGCACCGATCGCCGCTTGTCCGGTGGCAGGAGGCTGGAGGCCATGTAGAAGGTGCGGCTATGGCTCTTTGTGATCCATTCGCAGTGCCGGTAAGCTGCGTGCAGCGCACCCGGGGCCACGCTCAGCCGGTGGGGAGCTTTGTGGTCGTCGAGCGCCTCGTATGCCCACGAGAGGAGAATGCTCTCCCAGGAGATTGTGGTGGTCTGCGAGCTCACCTTGCTGCCTCCCCGGCGGTGGCCGGAGCCGTCCTGCGCACTCCTATCGCTGAAGCCTGCTCGCTCAAGATACGCTCGACCGCCAGGCGCGCCGAGATGAGCACGATCGGAAGGCCGGTGCCGGGGTGGGTGCTGGCCCCTACGAAGTAGAGGTTGCCGTAGCGGGCGTGACGGTTGCGAGGCCGCAGGTAGCCCACTTGCATGAAGTTGTGGCTTAGCCCGAAGGCCGCCCCTTTTGCCAGGTTCAGCTCGTCGCGGTAGCGGGGCGGGTCCATGGTCTGCTCAGAGATGATACGCCCTCTGATGTCGCCCAGCCCCATCTCGCCCAGGCGGAGCAGCACCGCCTCCCGCGCTCTCTCGCGCAGGGCGTCCCAGTCCTGGGGCCGCTTCTCGTCCAGGTGTCCCACCGGCACGAGCGCCATGAGGCTGTCTCCCTCAGGCGGCGCAACGCCCGGGTCGGTGCGAGTCGGCGCGCAGATATAGAATGAAGGCTCCTCGGGCAGTGACAGGCCTACGAAAATGCGGTCGAACAACTCGCGGTAGCGGTGGTCGGCCAGGAAGACGTTGTGGTGCAAAAGCTCGCTCGATCTCTCACCCCTCAGCGCCCAGTAGAAGATCAGGGCTGAAGAGGTGTACTTCATCCGGGCAAGGCGACCGTCGGCCCCCTCCTTCGGCAGCAATTCGTCGTAGGTATAGGGGAGATCGGCGTTCGACACCAGGATGTCGGCCACGAGCCTCTCGCCCCCCTCCAGGGTGACACCCCTGGCGCGCACGCCATCCACGTTGATGCGCGTCGCCGGGCTACTGTAGCGGAAATGGACTCCCAGCCCTTCGGCTATCCCCGCCAGGCTCTCGATCACCCTGTAGATGCCGCCCTTTGGGTACCGAACTCCGTCGGCCAGCTCGGTGTACTGAAGGAGCGAGAAGGTGGCCGGTGCCTGGTAGGGGCTGAGGCCCAGGTACATGTTCTGGAACGAAAAGGCGGCCTGAAGGCGCGGGTCGCGGAAGTAGCGCGCGGTGTTTGCCGCGTGCTTGGTGAGGGCTTTCACCTGGAACATGAGCGGGAGATTGCGCGGGCTGAAGTAAGAGAAAGGGGTGGTGAAGTTGCGCCCCACGAAGCTGCGCAGCGAGGTCCGGTAGTGGCGGTGGCCCTCTTCGAGGAAGCGAAGGAAGCCCCCGAACGACCCCGGCTCGATCTTTTCGAGCTGCTCCTGCATGCGCGGCAACTGGCCCGTGAGATCAAGCGACGTGCCGTCGTGGAAGTGCACCCGGTAGGTGGGGTCGAGGCGTGTCAGGTCGAGATGATCCTCCATGCGCTCGCCGAGCGCAGCGTAAGTCTCTCGGAATATCTGGGGCATGAGAAAGAGAGTTGGCCCGCCATCGAACCGGTATTCTCCCTGCTGCACAAGCGAGGCGCGTCCACCCGGGCCGGCCTCCTTCTCTACAACCGTTACTTTGTAGCCTGCGCGGGCCAGCCTGCCTGCTGCCGCCAGCCCGCCAATTCCTGCTCCGATTACGATGGCCGTTGGCATCGCCGGCCTCCTTATTGAGATCTCTGTTCAAGTACTATAGCATTCGGCACAAATCTTGTCAAGGTATTGCATAGATATTGCATAGATAATCTTGACAGATCCAGTCGAAGCCTGTATAATGCGGGCAGGAGGTAGAGGCAAGAGATGGCAACTTCGCCCAGGGAGCAGCCGATCTTCAATATAGGGGCTGTCACGCGGGTCACGGGGGTGCCCGGCGCCACGCTTCGAGTATGGGAACGGCGCTACGGTTTCCCGCGCTCGGCCCGTACCGCCGGTGGTCACCGTCTTTACTCGGAGCATGATATCGAGCTCATCCGTTTGGTGAAGGGCCAGATAGACCTGGGTATGAAGACCGGACAGGCAATGCGCGCCCTGCAGAACCTCGAGCAAGGAGGCGTTCCGCCCGCCACTCTTCCCGCGCCCCTCCTCGGTCCTGTCGAGAAAGAGTCTACAGTGTCCCTTGACGCACACGCCCGGCACCTCCTGACCACCCTGGCCACCCATGACCTGGAGGGTGCAGACAGGCTGCTGGGTGAGATGCTTGCCTTTTACTCGCCCGAGCAGCTTGCACTGGGAGTTATGCTCCCTGTATTGTCGGATATCGGCAGCGAGTGGGCCTCGGGGCGTATGGGAGTAGCCACCGAGCACCTGGCGAGCGGCTTTCTACGCCAGCGCCTCCTGATGTGGCTCGTTACGGGCCCTGCTCCCCGGCCGGTCAAGCCTATAGTCATGGCCTGTGCTCCTGGCGAGTGGCACGACGGGAGCCTGCTGATGCTGGCGATGCTCCTTCGCAGGCGCGGTTGGCCGGTGCTCTACCTGGGCCAGGCGGTGCCCCTGGCCGACCTGGCCGCCTTCGTACTCAAGGCCGGCTCCTCCCTTGTAGTGCTGTCGGCCATGACCGAGGAGCCTGCCCGCGCCCTCATTGAATGGCCCACCTACCTTCCGGAGGCGGCTGCCACCGGTTACCCCATGGTGGGTTACGGGGGCGCGATTTACACCTCGCAGCCGGCCTGGCGAGAAAAAACGCCCGGTCTTTTCCTCGGCACCACGCTAGAGGAAGGTCTGGCTACGATCGAGGCGCTCCTACGCAGGTGACGGGTACTGTGCTTGCCGAAACGCCCAGCTATCTCTTCTATTTTGGCGGGGCCATAAAGGTAAGGCCGTTAGGGTTGGTGCCCACGGGAATGGTAGTGAGCACCTTCTGGGCCGCTGTGTCGATCACCGTCACGTCGTTGTCGTTGGTGTTGGTCACGTAGAGCTTGCCGGTGGGTGTGATCGCCGTGCCGTGGCTGCCTTTGCCCGCCGGGAGACGGGTTATCAGCTTGCGCGTGGCCGCGTCCACCAGCCATACCTCGGCTGAGCCTGTGTTAGCGATCCAGATATTATCGCCGCCGTTGCTCCCCGGCACGATGGACATCATGGCGGGCTGCTGGCCACTCTTTATGTAGGCCGTGGTCTTGCCCGCCGACAGGTCCACCACCGAAATCGAGTCGCCCAGGAAATTGCTTACATAGGCGGTCTTGTTGTCGTTGGCGATGACCACCTCAAATGGGTTGGCTCCCGTCTTGACGGTAGAGGTCACTTTGGCTTCCGGCTGCAACGTGAGCACCGACACAGTATTGTCCGCCGTGTTGGTCACCACCAGGAGCTTGCCGTCGGGCGATACCTTCACCCCGTGCGGCACTTTGCCCACCGGCACCGTTTGGAGCAGCTTCATATTGGCCACGTCCACCACGGCCACAGCATCGTTCTTGCCGAGCGATACGTATAGCCTGGTGCCGTCAGGGCTGAATGAGAGGTCGTCGTTCACCGCCCCCACATCCACAGAGCCGATTTCTTTCAAGGTGGTCGCATCGAACGCCTGCACCCGGTTCTCGCCGTAAAGCGATACCCAGAACTGCTTACCGTCCGGCGTGCCCACCACGTGGTGCGGCTGTAGTCCGGTGCCGACCGTTCCGTAGGCGGTATCGGTGGCCACGTCGATCAGCGACACGGTGTTCGAAGCCTGGTTAGCGGTAAGGATGCGCCCATCCGGTGTGGGCAGCCCCTCTACAGCCGCCTGTCCTGCCGTCTGCTGCGCTGCCCCGGAGTCACCGCACGCAGCTAGCATCAAGATCGCCGGGGCGATCACCACCAGCAATACCCATCTCTTGGCGAGCTTCATCGTTTCCCTTTCAGAATGGAACCTCTTGTAGTGTATACAATGTTCAAGGGCTGTGCCATGTTAGCCCGCCGTGCACAACGCCGTCGCGCATCTTGGTTGGCTGGCCCACCGGGTTGCCGTTGCCGTCAATCGAGACTTTGTAGAGGCCGTAAGTGCCCATGAAGGCCAGGGTGGAATTATCCAGCCACGCCGACACAGGCTGGTCCTCGTTCAGGTTGCTCAGCCTGATGGGCTGGCCGCCCGCCGAAGGCACCAGATACATATCCCAGGGCAGGCCGTGTGCCTCGGCTGTCTGCGGCTTCAGCCCGAGCCAGGTGAACAGATCCAGGCCGCCGCTCGGCGAGGGCGTCACGGGGGGTGCAGGCGGCACGTTGATCGCCGCGAACGCCGTCCATTTTCCATCGGGTGACATCCTGGGTGCATACATTAGCTGGAACTGCGTTTCGTCGGCCAGCTTCACCGGCGCGCCTGCGCTCGTACCTGCGCCTGCTTTCATCAATCGCTCGGAGGGCGCGGCCAGCCCATCCTGCCCGTTCTGCGACTGGACATATTGCAGATAGACCGTGTCGCCGCCCGGCACGTTGTTCATCGCCATCTGTGCGGCGGGCATCCACGGATCGCGCTTGCCGCTCGCCAGGTCGAGGCGGTCGATTGCCACGGTCGCGCCTGCCAGCAGCCCGCTGCCGCCGCTGCCGGTCGCGTTCGTAAAGACAGTGGATGCGGATGTATCGGAGGTGAAATAGAGGTACTTGCCGTCAGCCGACCACGATGGGTCGAGCAGCGATTCGCCATCCTGGTGGGTCACCAGCGGCCTGGGATTGCTGCCGTCCGGGTCGACCTGCCATATATCGGTGGCGGGCAACTGCGAGGGATCAGTTTTGGGCGAATAAGTGAAGGCTATCGTCTTGCCATCGGGCGACCATGACGGCTGGTCGGCGTACTCGTAGAAGTCGGGGAAATAGGTGAGCCGTCTCTGCCGTGAGAGGTCGGTAGAGAGTATCCACAAGTTGGCGTTCTGCGCGAACACATAGCCTCCGGTGAGAGGAGGGCCGCTCTCCGCTCTGGCCTCAACGGTGGGGCCTGGCAGGTCGACAGTGCCGTCTCGCGCTTTGTTATATAGCGCTTTTATTTGCACCTGTGCGTGATACACACCCGGCTTGCTTGGCACCGAGCCATCCCATTCCCAGGTGGCAATATCGAAGGTGGGCTTCATATCAAGCCCATCGGTGATGACGCCTGTGCCGAAGACGGCTGGCCGGTTCGACTGGTCGAGCAACTGGAGGGTGACGTCCGAAAGCACCGTGTCCTGCGACCCGGTAGACCAGCCAACCTTCACATCCACTTTCATAGGCGAATTGACCGTGCCCCACCCAGTTCCGACGCCTCCCTCGGTTGTGTAGGTCACAGTTACGGCGTCAGGAGCAGGTCCCAAGAGGGGAGTGCCTCCCCACAAGCCAAATAGCCGGGAAGCGATCACGGCAGCAACCACGATTACGAATCCGATAACAATGATAAGAGGCATTCGAGCGCGCCGAGCTGAAGCAGGCGCGATATCGGTACGATTCATATGGCGATAATTATATCATTCTAGACCGCCGGCGAAAGGTCCCCACCGGCGTGATAAACAGCAACTCATAACTCATAACCGTCACGGCCCGACCGCCAGCCCATCGTCCTGCTGCTGGTCCCAGGCGGCCATGAACTTGGGCCAGGGCACATCGTATTCATACTGGCGGGCCTCGTTGGTGCTGGTCGGGCCGAGCACGTCACGGATGTGGGCGCCACGGTCGCTGTAACCCATCACCACTGCCGCGTGGTCGTTGCCCAGCACGGTCTGGTAGGTGGTGCCATCGGGCATTACCCAGGTCGCGGGCCGCCCCGGCTTGAAATCGGCTGTGGTCTTGATCCAAACCAGCTTGCCCTGCCTCAACGCGGCTTCCATAGCGTCCTGCGTGTGCACCGGCGTCACGTTCAGCCCGTAATGCTCGAACACTCTGGCCATAACCGCGCCCGTGGTGCGCGCAAGGAAGTTGGTGGTATAGTCGCCTGAATAGTAGTGCAGGATATCACCGCCGTAGATGAAGACGCCCTGGTCGGTCTCCTCATATTTAGGCTCGATGCTCTTGTCCTGGCCCGTTATCGCGAGCTGGTCGGCCAGCGTGACGTCAATACCGTTAGTCTTGAGCACCACCCAGGCAGCGTCAAATTCGCAAGTAAAGTGGTAATACTGGTGCAGCTTGGTGGCGGCAGGCACGTAGGCGTCGTATGATTGCCCGTTCACTACCGTACTGCCCGAAGTGGCACCCGGCTGGGCCGTTGCGTCAGACGGTGCCCCGGAAGTGGCCTCGACCCTCGGGGTGTCCGGCAGCGCAGCTTCCGTGGGCGTGGGCAATAGTGGCCTGGCTGTGCGGGTGGGGCGGACCGGTACGCCGGTCGCGGTAGGTTGTGGCGTATCGGTCGGCACCGGCGCTGGGGGTTCCGGCGACGGCGTATCCGTAGCCGTATCAGCGGGAGCACTTCCAGCACGTCGGCGGCGCAACGGATACCGTTGGGGGGGCGGCTGTGGGCAAGATTGCCGGCGTATCTGTCGGGGGTCGGCCGGCTGTGCGCTCGGGGTGGCTTGCGCAGCTGCAGGCGTCGGTACAGGCGTGGGCGGGAGCACGTTAGCGCTCGACCCGGTTGCAAAATCACAACCGGACAGAGCGAACGCAACGACTGCAAGGAACCCGACCGCCAACAGGACGAAGGGCGAGGTCTTTTTCAGCAAGAGATCGACAACTTTCCGGGAGATATCTTCTCCCCCAAAACCGATAAAAACCGCGGTCAGGGCTATACCGCTATATTGTAACCTATCAGAACCCCACACTGCCAGCCGGATCCTTCCTGGAGCTGGGCTGAAAACTCGGGGCCGACCCCGCCCGGCGACTAAAGTCGCGGGCTAGGGATAGCGAAGTCCGCCTACGCGGACTGACCGTAAGTCGCCGAAGGGCGACTTTGTACCTGTAGCCCGCGACTTTAGTCGCCGGGCGGGGGCTTTCAGTCAGTCTCTGAGAGAAGATAACTCCGGCCAGGGCACCCACCAGGGGTTGCCTTTACCCAGGTTTCCACCTCTTGTACCACACAGGACCGCAGCAAATTAGCCGGAGTGGCTTCCTGGACGCTCTGCTCGGGCAGCTCATCCGGAGGGTTTTTCGTTTAGAATGGCAGGAAACACCAGCGAACTCCCACCATGAGAGGAGGTTCGCAGCAATAGTAGGAGGCAAGAAAGTGATCGAGAAACAGACAGTAACAGCCCAGATAAGTCTATATGCTCTTGGCCGAAACGAATACACACCCCCTGTCGACGAAGCGATTGCAACTCTTTCGTCCTTTGGTTTGGATGTGAAAGTCGGGCCGTTGAGCACGGTTGCAGTTGGTGACAAGGACACCGTATTTCGGGCGGTGCAGGCGGTGTTCGAGCAGGCCAGTAATGCCGGACCGTCGGTGCTGGTGGTCGCGCTGGCTGCCGCTACGCCGGAAGAAATATTAGGAGATAAGTATCCGCCTCACAGGTAAAGGCGAACGTAAGCGTTAGCAAACAGATCAAGAGTGGTTGCGCTCACCGATGTTCGCCGTTAAACCTGCGTGTCATCTCCCACTCCTCAGGCGTGTTTGCGTTGAAAAAGGAGCGGAGATCGGGGTCGTATCGCCTTATCTCATCTTCGGCCACATACGCAACGTTTATCTCGTTCAGGAGGCTGCTCACTTTCAGCCTTCCTTTCGCAATTTGCTCTTTTATCTTATCAACACACCCGGTCGAATAAATTGCATGCAGCGGCTCGACCCGGACCCGGTCTCCGTCGCGCCACCTGGGCACGAGCGCGTCGTAATCCCCATCTATCGCCGTCATGTGCTTTAGCAGCCCCGCGTTCAGTAGCGGCATATCGCACGCCACCACAAATACTCTGCTATGCCGGGAGTGGGTGAGCGCAGTCAGAATCCCGCCAAGCGCCCCCGCCCCTTCGATATCATCGGGCAGGCACTCCAGGCGGAGGAAAGCATACTCTTCGGGCATGTTAGCAACCAGCAAAGGCGCACGAAGTCCAGCCTCCGCGAGCCTCATAACCACCGTTTCGATTAGCGTCGGCCCGTCCTCGTGCAAGCGCAGCAGCGCCTTGTTCACGCCCATCCGGCTGCTAAGCCCGCCCGCCAGGATGGCGGCTCCTATGCCTTCATTCATCCTTCATCCGACCTATGACCAAATAGAGAAAGAGGCATATTTGGGGACACCCCAAACCCCGGCAGGGAGTTCCCTGCACCCCTCTTTACCCCACCTTATTGAAGAAAAGAGAGATTTTGGGGACACCCCAAACCCCGGCAGGGAGTTCCCTGCACCCCCGATCCGCAATCCGCAATCCGCGAAGAGCGTGTGCGCATATTCAAGCGAGTGGACGACCAGCCTGTCTGGACAATCACCTGCTTCTACATCGGCCGCGCCTACCGCCACCAGGGGCTAATGCTCAAGCTGCTTGAGGCCGCCGTTGTCTACGCCGTCTCCCAGGGCGCGACCATCATCGAAGGCTACCCTCTGGACACCGCAGGCGACCGCAAAGCCGACGCCTCAGCCTACACCGGCCTCCTCTCCGCCTTCCAAAAGGCAGGCTTCGTAGAAGTGCTTCGCCGCCACGAAGGACGGCCCATTATGCGGTATTTCGTCGGATGAAGCAGTAACGTAAAACGTAAACGTGAGACGTAACCGCCAAGACGCCAAGTTCCGCCAAGGCTCGCCAAGGTTTCTATTGTGATCTGTGTGATTCAAACCCACAATAACCTTCGTGCTCTTCGTGCTCTTCGTGTCCTTCGTGATTAAAAACAATAAAACCTTGGTGATCTTTGTGCCTTTGTGGTTCAACCCGTAGATCCTGGCGTCTTGGCGTTGAAAATTACAGTCGCCGGTCGTCTTTCGTCCTTTATCTACGCTGTAGGGCGCAATCGGGGAAGAAGGTGTTAGACACGATCTTGGAAGTCTGGCCTCTCGTGGCTTTGTTGTTGGGGTGAAAGTACGGCAAGTTGCCGGGTGCTATGCATGGTGCTGACGTTCCTCCGCATGGATACCCCGATATGATGGAGCGCGATGCCAGGCGCTCCGTGTAGGTGTAGAAGGTCGAGCCTGGCGGCACGTCCTCAAACATCTGCCCGCCGGGCGGATCAGTGAAACCCCTGGCGTCGGATACGATCTTACTGATCTGTCCCCTGGTGGCGTTTTCGTCGGGCCTGAAATAGGGCAGGTTACCAGGCGGCAAGCATTCTTCACCCGGCCCGCCGCACGGATAGCCGCTGATGTAGCCCCTGGACGCAAGCCTGCCTATATAGACCTGGAAGGTTGAGCCGGCCGGCACGTCCTGGAATATCCGGTTGGGCTGTGCGTCGGCGAAGGCTGCGGCATTGGAAACGATCTTGGATAGCTGGCCCCGTGTAACATTGTTGTTCGGCCTGAACGTGCCATCTGGATAGCCGCCGATAATACCGAGGCAGGCCAGGCAGTGGATATATGAGTAAAAAGTGCTGCCCTGGGGTACATCAGTGAAGGTAATTGAACAGGCCGTTGGGGTGACGGAAGGTGCGATTGCTGTTGCGGATGAGGATGCCGTCGCTGTTGCCGATGGCGATGGCGATACCGGTGCCGTGCCGGTAGCGGCCGGAACAGGCGTGCGTGTTGCAGAGGGCGTTCCGACGAGTACGGTGGGCGTAACTGTGCCTGTTGGTGTCGACGTGCTCGTTGCGACGCTGGAAGTTTGCGTGGGGAGTGAGGTTGAGATGGGTGTATTGGTGTGGGTGGGGACAGCCGTGCCGGTGTTGGTTCTTGTAGGAGTACTCGTTGCCGTGGATGTCGCGGGGGTCGTAGGTGTGGGTGTGAGGGAAGGTGTAGTTGTGATGCATTGGTTGGACCAGTGCAGCGTCAGCGTATTATACCCGCCGACTGTTGCGGATACGCCTACCGCCCAAACGTCGTTGCCGTTGCCGCTTATAGCGCTCAGGTTGTTGAACCCCGTGCCGACATTGGGACTTGGCACCACGGTCCAGGCGCTCCCATCCCAGTGCATTGTCAATGTTTGGCCCTCGCCAAACGGGCCCCCGCCTGCAGCCCACACATCGCTGCCACTGCCGCTAACTGCGTCCAGCTCGGTACTGCCAGGGTCAGCATTTGGTACGGCAGACCAGGCGCTTCCGTTCCAGTGCAGCGTCAGCGGGTGATATACATCATCATTACCGCTGGTAAGGCCCACCGCCCAAATGTCGCTGCCGCTGCCGCTAATACCGTAAAGCTCGTTGTTTATCGTGGCAGGATCGGGGCTCGTTACCATCGTCCAGGCATTTTCTGCCAAATGCATCGTCAGCGTCTCCGGTCGGACCGCTGGCAGCGTAGTAGCCTACAGCCCATACATCATTGCCGTTAACCAATACCGCGGTAAGCACGTTGTTATCTGTACTGGCGTTAGGACTTGCCATCACGGCCCACGTACTACCGTCCCAATGCATCGTCAGCGTTCGTTGGACTGTACCGGTACCGTAGTTGCCCACAGCCCACGCATCGATGCCGCTGCCGCTCACCGCGACAAGCTCCGAAACGGTCCCAGGGTCGGGATTTGTCACTATCGACCAGGTGGTGCCATCCCAATGCATCGTCAGGGCGTGATTGACCATCACGGGGTTAGCATTATAGATTCCCACAGCCCACACGTCGCTGCCGCTGCCGCTTACACCAAAAAGGCGACTATTGGAGCTGATATTAGGGCTTGGCACCACGCTCCAGGCGCTCCCGTCCCAGTGCATTGTCAGCGTCCGGTCGAGATTGCCATTATAGTAGTAGCCCACCGCCCAGATGTCGTTGCCGCTGCCGGTCATCCCGTAAAGCTCGTTTATTACTGCGCCCAGGATTGGGGCTGTTTACAACGACCCATTCCGGCACGCACGCCGTGGGCGTGACGGCAGGCTGTGCGCCACCGGCTGTGACAGGGTTCTCGATTGGGCTCAAGGCGCTCAGGCTCGTGTAATAAGCGCTGCCGGGAATGCCACCTATGGGCAGAGCCGCACCTCTTTGTGCAGCGGAAGCGGCGATTGCACCTGTGCGCGGCCCGCCAAAGGTTGGCCTTGCTGCGAAGCCCTGCCGGGGCACAATCGCCACCACTAATAACAATAGGCTGAGTGCTCCTGCAGCCAACAGCCCTGCGCGTAATGCCAAACTTCGGTTCATCGTCAGCCCCTTTCTGTTGCACGCACTTCTAAGAGACAGTCTGAAACCCCTGCCCGGCGACTAAAGTCGCGGGCTACAGGTACAAAGTCGCCCTTCGGCGACTGGCGGTTAGTCCGCGTAGGCGGACTTTGCTATCCCTAGCCCGCGACTTTAGTCGCCGGGCGGGGTCCGCTCCGAGTTTTTAGACAGTCTGTAGGATCAAACGGCTGACGCAAACTGCCACGCCGGAGGTAGGAAAGCGCGTATCTAATGCTTGCGGCGAAGCATGTACGGATTATATCGCCTGTTTATGAGCTTATCAACCCTGGCTTCCACTGCCGGCCAGGGATCACAGGCTGAAGGGCAGAACACCGGGATGGGGCAAAGATGTAAAATGGAACATTGACAAGCCATATATCCGGCAGTACAATTATATTGTGATATGATTTACAATCGGTCCGAGAGTGGCCGGAGGAGATGACAAGATGGGGGAACTGTTGCAGCCTGTTGGTATTGGCCTGGCTGCCAGGGGCGATGTCTCTGACGTGGTGGGTTGGGCTAACGATGCCCGCAAGCGCGGGCTTGACTCTGTCTGGATACACGATTCCTATTTCGAGCGAGATGCCGTGAGCTACGCGGCCGCCATTGCCGCCCAGGTGCCCGATATCAAGATAGCGTTGGGCGCGCTCAACCCGCTCACCCGCCACCCTGTGGTGCTCGCCATGACCATCAGCGCCATCGACGACATGGCCCCGGGTCGCGTAATACTTGGCATGGGCACCGGCCTCCCCTTCCGCCTCGCGCAGATGGGCATCCCATACACCCCCGATGCCGGTGTGGAGAGCGTTAGCAAGGCCATCGACACCGTGCGCGCTCTCTGGCGTGGCGAGCGCATACCGTCCGCCGCACCCGGCCTCCCGCCTGTGCAGCCGATGTTCGCGCCGGTCCATCACGTGCCCATCTACATTGCCGCCTACCGCACGCCCTTCCTCAAGCTGGCGGGCGAAAAGGCCGACGGCTACCTCTCGCGCCCCGCCGAATTGATCACCAACTTGCGCCGCATGGTGCCCAAGATACGCGCCGCTTCGATTGCTGCGGGCAGGCCGGAGAACGCCGTCACTGTAGCGGGCTACCTGCTCACCTTCATCGACAAGACCCGCCGCGAAGCCCTCAACCGGGCCAAGCGCGAGCCGTTCGTGATATATATGATGAGCGTGCTGTCTGATTTCTCGCTGCAACAGGTGGGCTTCGACAAAGAGCTGCGCGACGAGATTGCAGCCGCCTGGCGCGCCGAAGACTACCACAAAGCCGCTAACCTCATCCCCGACGAAATGCTCGATGCCTTCATGCTATGCGGCACTCGCGAGGACGTGGCGTCGAAAACCGCCCAGTACCGCGATGCGGGTATGGACCTGCCCCTTCTCCAGCCCACCGTGCAGGACGAAGACCAGATGCAAGCCATCTTCGATGCCGCCGTCCTCTACGGCAGCCAGAAGGTGAGCGCACCGAGCCCGGCACGCGCCGATGCGCCTATAACAGTGGCCGCCGCAGCTCCGGCTGTGGGAGAAGTCTCCGCTGCAGCCGTGGCGGTCGCTCCCGTGAACAGCCTGGCCGACGACCGCCAACTGGGTGTGGGCACCAAAATCTGGCGGCACATAGGCGCGTGGGTCGAGATCGCCCGGCCTTTCAGCTTCACCGCATCGGTGGTGCCGGTGGCAGCGGGAGGCGCGCTGGCCGCCCTCAACGGCCTCTTCAACTGGCCGCTCTTTTTGGCTGCGCTCTTCGCCTCGGTGCTTCTCCATATCGGCACCAACGTCACCAACGAAATATTCGATGTGCGCCGGGGCGTGGATACCATCACGTCTCCCCGCGCCAGCCACGCCATCCTCAAGGGCCGCATCCGCGACCGCGAGGCCTTCGCAGTGGTGGGTGTGGCGTTCCTGGTTGCCGCTCTGCTGGGCGTCTACCTGATCATCGAGCGGGGCTGGCCCATCGCGGCTCTCGGCCTGATCGCGCTGGTGGGCGGCTGGGGCTACACGGCTCCTCCCCTCCAGTACAAGTACAGGACAGTGGGTTTGCCGCTGGTCTTCGCCCTCATGGGGCCGCTCATGGTGATGGGTGGATATTACGCGGTCACAGGCCTATGGAGCTGGCAGGCGCTCGCCCTCAGCGTGCCTGTGGGCCTGCTCGTGACGGCCATCCTGCACGGCAACGAGTGGCGTGACATCACGGACGATGCCCGCATGGGCTCGGCTACCCTCTCAATTCGTTACGGGCGCAAAGCCGCTTACTACGGCTATATCTCGCTGGTGGTGGGGGCGTACATGGCCCTCAGCGTATCGGTATTGCTCGGCTGGCTCCCTCCCGCGAGCCTGCTGGCGATGCTCTCCATGCCGTTGCTGGTGCGCCAGTTGCGCGACGCCGAACTGGGCGTGGCGGGCCAGCAGCGTGCCATCGCCAAGATAGACCTCGAAACGGCCCAGCTACACGCCGCTTTCGGTCTCCTGATGGTGCTTGGGCTGCTCCTGCCGCTCGTGATACCGGGATTGGCGGCATAGGATGGGCAAGCTACAGAAAGTCCTGAAAGATCGTACCCTGCTGGGCGGGTTGGCCGCGGCGTACGGGGCGTTCGCGCTCACCTTCCGCGGCCCGCGCACGCAATTCTGGGACCGCATGACCATGACGGGCCTGTCGCTCGGCACGCTATCGCTGGTGGCCGAGCCCGACCTGCGCAAGACCCGCATCGGCCCGAAAGAGATCGGGCTCGGCATCGCCTCGGCTGCGGGCCTTTATGTGGTCTTCCAGGTGGGCGACCGCGTAGCCCGGATAATCCTGCCCAAAGGCGGTTCCGAGATCGAGGCGATATATTCGCTGCGCCGTCTCCGCTCCCGGCGCGAGCTTGCCGCCCGCCTCTTCACCATAATAGGTCCCGCCGAAGAGCTATTCTGGCGCGGCGTCGTGCAGCATCGCCTGATGAAGCTATTGGGAAAGCCCGCAGGCCTGGCGCTCGGCACCGCCGCCTACGGAGGCGCTCACCTGGTCACCGGCAACCTCACCCTCATCGGCGCTGCCACCGTGGCGGGCGGCTACTGGGGCGCTCTCTCCGCGGCAGGCATGTCCACCGGCGCGCTGATCGTCAGCCACGTCGCCTGGGACATAACTATCTTCCTCATCGCGCCTACTGTCTCAGAGTAGTTGCTGAACGCAGATGCCAAAATGAACAAAGTCGAGCTTAGCTGATGAATATCCAATTTGCAAAGAGACCTGACATTACAAGGAAAAGCGCAACGGAGATATATGCAAGAATGCGGTATGTGCGTGGCGACTTTGTAATAAGAGCCAGGAGTATGAAAATAGGGAAAATAAGTTGTAGCCGCCGGGGCGCGTTGACTTCCGGTCTGAATACATATGGATACATATAGACGCTGAGATTGGCCAGGCCCAGCGCAATCGCAAAAAGGGTATACGGCGTACGGCGCACCTTGATGGCTACACCCACGACAAGCGCGATGGATAACAGAATGAAGGCAATATCCATCAAATTGAATGGTAGAAATGTAGAGTTATCGATCCCTATTGCCTGGACAGCCTTGATGAGCGGATAACCAGGGAAGGTCAGTTTCTCGGTGCCGCCCAGGTCGGTAATACCGGATATAGGAGCGGCCAGGTACAAGTAGCGATAGAGTAAGTACGCCAGGGCAACCAGGGGCGCGAGTAGTAGCCACACCCACTCCACTTTCTTCGACAGCGACCGGCGTGCTCTATTGGCCCGGTATTGCTGCCAATAGATGAAGCCTAAGGGCAACAGGATAAAGACCCCCGGCTGACTGAGGAGGGCGGCGGCAGCCGCAAGCAGGCCCGCTAGCCACCATTTTCCGTGGCGCGCATAGTAGATTGAAGCGACCATTGAGGCGAGGACCAGAGATCCGGTGTAGCCCAGGAAAAAGAAGAAAGAGGAAGGGAAAATCGCGCTGAAGAACACGGCCCGCCGCGCCACTTTGTATCCAAAGTCCATTTCGACAAGGCGATAGAGATACCAGAAGTAAATGAGGGTTGCGACATTAGTGATCAGAAGAGCAGCCAGCAGCGAATTGCCCGACACCAGCGGGGTCACCATTTTGATCACCAGTGGGTAGCCCGGGAAATAGGCGGTCATCCAGCTCAGGTCGCCTTGATAGCCATGCTGAGCAATGTCTATATAGTGCCGAGTATCGTAAATGTTCCACAGGCCAACGGTATAGCCGTAAAGGTCATGCCTGGGCAGAACCAGACCAGGGTAGTCGCGGTAGAGCTGGGCATGAGACGCTTCGGGCGCGACGGCCATGATGAAGGCGCCCCAAGCCGAGAGCCCCAGCCGCACCGCCAGCCAGACAACAAAGGCGTACTTCAGCCCTTCTCGCGCTACGCTCCGACTCTGAACGGCAGCACGGTTTCCCGCTGCTATAGCAACAGAAGGAATGCTCTGGGTTAATAACTTATCGGTATCTGTAGTCTGCAAAGTATTATGCCGTGTGGCTTACGCCCTTCATAACATGGTACTTTGTCCTGCGCCGAACAGAGCTTACCCAATTATAGTGGAAGCAGCCGAAATGTGCGTACTCCTCATGGGTGCAATAGGTACTATCCGAAGGAAATAATCGTCCTAATACCTGGCAGAGGGGACAGGTTTCCCGTTCATAAGGCTGCCTAAGTGGCGTGCATCTTAGGTGGTACGCAAGGCACTCACAAGATCATGGCCGTTCGACATTGCCCATTTTCTGCGTTGCTGACGGAGTAAGGATGCCGATCGCCTGTGTAGACGGCAGTCGGACTAGCTGGGTGGTGCGCCTGCATTCGCGGAGCGCCGTAGCCCATAGGGCGATCGTGGCAACTGGAGCCAATGCCACCATAATCTGAACCCAGGCAACACTGTACCCTCCTGGGTTCAGCAACATGACGGCGGCCACGGGCACCCCTCCGTTGATCAAGATCCAGGTGCCAACTGCGGTCGCCAATACGCCGTACCTGCGCTCAATGAAAGCAAAATAGCCGAGCACAAGGATGGCAGATAATGAGGAAGGCCATATGGTCACCCCACACAACAGGGGCGATCAGAGGCGAGATCGTGATCACCAGCGCTGCCGCGTGTAACCTGCCTCGCCTGTCGGTGGGTGCTTGCCACAGAGCCCAGGCGGACACCAGCACTAACGCCGCAGAGAAGATCAGAGTGATGATTGTGATATCCAAGTACGATGGGTCAGACTGGGCGGACGGCCAGAAATAACCGGGGTGAAACACACGGGTCAGCACGCCGGGTATGGACTGGTTGCGGATGTCGGATGTTGAGCGAAGAGCAGGGTAGACCTGGCTGACATATTGGGGAAAGAACCATGGCGTCGCCACCAGCACTGTGATGAGTAGGCCCGCAACTGCAAGCCCCAGCCACCTGAAGCGTCTCCACACAACCGTAAGGAGCAGCACCGGAGCCTGGATTACCTTGACGCCGATTGCAATACCCAGTAGGAAGTGGCCCCAGCCCTGATCTCGGCTCCAGGCCAACAGCCAAAGGCCGGCGAGGGGAAGAAGCACGACACTTACCTGCCCAACAGCGTAGCCCCCTACCACCGGTTGGAATCCTATTATCGCCATAGCAGCAATGAGTATCGCCTGAAAAGAGCGCAAATTCAGCGCTCGGACAATGGACCAGATGAACACGCCCATGCAAACCTGACCGACTACCACGAACACGGCGATTTGCAAATCGTGTGTGGCTTGCACGAGAGGCTGTAAGAGCCATGCCCAGAAGGGAGGGTAGATGTATGTGCCTGCAAGGACGACCGGCACCTGAGGGTTTCCAGGGAGCGTATACGGGTTTCCGCCGGCGATCATCAGTTGGCTGGCCTTCAAATAAGTAGCGAAGTCGAATGGCAGGCCGTCATGGATAGGGGAAATCACGCTTGCATAGAGATAGAATGCCAGGAATGGCAACGCGATCAGGGCCAGGTAGACTATTCGCAATCGTGGACCAGTAGCGGCAAGTATTAAGTTGTGGAGAAAACGAGACAAGGGCCTTTGTTCCGGCTTATGCCTGGCTATATGGCGGGGTGCACGGCAGCCGAACGCACCTGCGCCACTATGCGTAACGCACAGGAGTTTTGAAGACGAAAGAAGCCCAGAAAGATCTTGAAGCTCTCAAAGCTCCAACAATCCGGTACAAGGTGCTTTGATTTGCATGACCCAGAGGTATCTTACTTTCTAATGGATCAGGGACGTGCAAGAATCCGTTCCTCTACAGGTTTTGTCTGATGAGGATTGGAATCCAAGTCAAGCAACGCCCTGGCGCATTCCGCTACACCGGCACTCGATAGACCATGAGCCCTAAGTAGAGTAGCCTGGCTGCCAGCTTCTTTGATAGCTCCGCGAGGGAGGCGCAGTGCATGGAACCTTATACCATACCCCTCTTCAGCTAGCGCCTCAGCAACTACACTCCCGAGGCCACCAGGCCCATGTTCTTCCAGTGTGACTATCCTGCCGGTCCGCTTGGCGGCTTCAATGACGGAAGATTTATCAAGTGGCGCAAGGGTGGGCATACTAAGTACCTGCACCGACCACCCCTCAGACGACAACTCGCGTTGTGCTTCGAGCGCAAGACCGAGGACGCTACCGGTGCTGATTAAGGTCACATCGGAGCCTGGGCATACCTCGATAGCTTTGCCTATCTCAAAAGCAGGTTCTCTCTCATATAAAACCGGCTCGTTGGCCTTGCCGAGCCGTAAATAGACAGGGCCAGAGCGTTCCACTATGGCCTGGGTAGCCAGACGGGTCTCAACCGGGTCAGCGGGAGCTATCACTGTCATATTGGGAAGCACACGCATAACAGCTATGTCTTCAACCCCATGGTGCGTGTAACCGTGGGAGCCATAGGCTAACCCACACCCTACCGCCACGATTTTCACGTCTAGGTTGTGATAACAGATGTCGTTGCGAATTTGCTCAAGGCAGCGCATGACTGGGAAGTTCGCAATAGAATATACAAACACCACCTTACCAGTCATAGCTAGCCCGGCGGCCACCCCTGCCATATTCTGCTCGGCCACCCCCATGTTCACGAAACGGTCTGGATATTGGGTGGCAAACGGCTCTAATACAGAATAGCCGAGGTCGCCGGTGAGCAGCCATATCCTGTCATCGTGCTCTGCGAGTTCGAGAAGCGTCTTCAAGTACGTTGTTCTCATATCTCCTCTGCTCCCAACTCCGCCAGTGCCTGCTCCAACTGCTGGCCTGAAGGTGACTTGTAATGCCATGCCAGATTGTCTTCCATGAAGCTCACGCCTTTGCCTTTCACTGTGTGGGCGATTATTACGCTGGGACTGGATGCACTGAAAGGTGTCTCTAGCAAAGCGCTCTCGATCTGGTGCATATCATGTCCGTCGATCTCTCGCACAGACCATCTAAACGCCCGCCATTTGTCGGCTAGCGGCTCCAGATCCAGTACTTCTTGGGTCGAGCCAAAACTTTGTATCTTGTTGTAATCAACTATGGCTACCAGATTATCCAGTTTGTGATGTCCTGCAAAAAGCGCCGCTTCCCAATTCGAACCCTCGTCCAGCTCGCCATCGCTAAGTACGACAAACACTTTGTAGGGCCTGTTGCCCTGCTTTCCAGCCAGGGCCATGCCACAACCGACCGGCAAACCATGTCCGAGAGAGCCCGTTGACAACTCTACTCCAGGCACACCGCGTGTCAGATGCCCCGTCAAAAGCGAGCCATCCTGGCAATAAGTGTCAAGCCATTCCAACGGGAAGAACCCTGCTTCGGCCAAGGCAGCATACACGATCGCGGCTCCATGTCCTTTGCTGAGAATGAAGCGATCTCTGTCCGGCCAGTCCAGCTCGCTAGGGTTGACCCTCAAGATGCCGCCATAGAGCGCAGCCAAGATGTCGGCCATGCTCAAGCAACTGCCAATGTGCGAGGCACCGACCTTGTGCACCATACGAAGAGCATGTGCACGTATAGTGCTTGCAAGCTGATCGATTGGCGTCGTGTCTGAAATCACCTTCCACTCCCAAGATTCTTCAAGATGCTAATCCATTTGCAACAGCTTGCTTCACGTCGAGCGTTGCCTGAAGTCCTTGGTGTCGAACTCGTAAGAAGAAAAAGTTGGTGTGAAGGCACGAGTTGTTCACTGAAGAAATCTCGACAAACTGCTTTTCATCGTCATCGTATGCCCAACAGTCGTATCCATATTTGCTTAGCAGCAAGATGATGTCATTGGAATGGTAGTCAAAAAGCGTCCGCCATTCCCTTAGCATTTCCAGCATGATGATTGGCTTATACCGCTAATCGTTTTCAGCCCACCACGTAAGACGAAAAGTTCGGAGCCTTCGACATCGCATTTTATGAAGTCGATACTATCGATTTCATAGTTCCCCATGAAAGTGTCCAGCGTTGTGATCTGGCATTCTATCAGATGGTTCTCATCATCTGGGAAGAGAACTCGTGAAGATGCTGCTACGCTTCCGCTGAAGGCCGGGACATCAAATTGGAGCGTGCCCGTCGTCTCGCCAAGGGCCACATTGTGATAATGTATGAGATCGCCGCAACCATTAATCACGATATTATAGAGTCGATTCTGCAAACGTACTTGGCACCGGCTCGAATGCGTAGACCTCCCCGCCCTTGGGGGACAATAATTGTGCCATGTGGAGGCTGTACCAACCTATATTCGCGCCAACATCAAAGACGACCTTACATGACTCGATCAGTCGGGTTATGATATGTAACTCAGCTGCTTCGTACTCTCCGTGATTGATAAGAATGTTCAGGAACTGTGCGTATATCTTCAGGTAGCCAGCGTATCTTGAGGCCATTACGCAGGACAATGTACAGGCTACTCTCCGTTACTTCAATCCTGTTCAATCCGGCCGATTTTACCATCTGGCTATATTGCCGCAGAATAAGATGATATTGTTGCATCTGCGTCCAGTATTCCTCACGTGAGACCTTGTGCTCTGCAAAATCCTGACTTGTTTGGAGCATTCTCTTAGTATCGTGGCTCATTATATCCTCTCCATCTTTTCAACCCTCTGCGCCTGGAACCAATTCACCGTGCGGGCCAAACCCTGCTCCAGGCTCACTTTTGGCCTGTAACCCAGAGCTTCACGGATCTTACTCAAATCTGGGCAAACTCTGTTTTGGGGAGCCTTGCGGGCTGCTCGCTCTCGAAATCTCGACTGGATCCTCTCTGCCGCACAATTGTGAAATCAACGTTGCCAGATCCAGGATACTGATCTCAGGCTGATCCGCACCGACATTAAAATACCTCTCCCGGGCCGCCATTAAGCGAAGACCTTGAGGAACCCTACCGTGGCATCCGATATGTATCCGTAAGTTCGTGTCGCGGTACCATCACTGGCAAGCTTTAAAGGGAGCGCTACTTAGAGCCAGGTTTATCATATCGGCGATGATTCGCCCATCGTCTGAGCGCAGTCCAGGACCATGAATATGAAAAGGGCGAACCATCTTGATTGGCACGTCATACGTCTGATGGAACGCCCTGCAAAGTGTCTCACCGAAACGTTTGGCCTCCGCGTAGAAGGACCGCGTAAGAGTAAAATCAAACCGTCCAATATAAGGCTCTGGAGTAGGTATATTGGCTGCCTCCGGGTTCCCATAGACCTCGCTACTGCTGAGAAAAAGAAATCCCTCGACCTCGTGAGCCCGAGCAAGCATGAGCAGTCCGCGCAATGCGTAGGAGTTAGCATCCAATGTGCCCACCGGGTCTTCGATGAATCTGCGAGGTGTAGCGGGAGAAGCCGCATGGATAATAAAATCAAGTGGACCTGCTACTTCAAGTGGCTCACAAACGTCCTGAACTATGAAGCTGATGTTTTCACGCCCCACGAGGTGTGCTAATCGGCCGTACGGCGTAGGGAATGAACGTACAAGCAACAGAAGCCGCACCGGGGTCGTCAAGGCATGTAGGTTCGCGTAGGCGAGCATATCGGCACAGTAGGATGCCAGCACGCCATTCGCGCCGGTTATAAGCACGGTTTTACCCGAGAATCGCTCGATGTCTCTTCCAAGCGCATCCATTATTTCCGGCATGTCGCTTGTGATGACGGCGCAACCCGCGGTTATGTTGTATTGCGGTTGCCTGCAATTACTTGCCTCGTGCAAATTGGTGGAATGTATCCACAACGTAGTTCATCATCTGCTCATTCAGCCCAGGGTAAACTCCAATCCAGAAGACCCTATCCATGACAAAATCTGAGTTTGGCAAGTCGCCGATGGTCCGATGAGCTATATCCTTATAGGCGGGCTGCCTGAGAAGGTTACCAGCGAACAACAAACGCGTGCCAATCTTGTGCTCTTCCAGGTAGTGCACCAGTTCATCGCGCGTAAAGGGTGCCTCCGGGCGCACGGCGATAGGAAAACCAAACCAGCTTGGATTGGCCCCATGGGTAGCTTCCGGTAGAATGAGGAACTCCTGCAAGTCTGCAAGACCTGACTGTAAAGTTCGGAAGTTGCGCCGGCGAGCCTCAATAAAGCCGGGAAGCTTGGATAGTTGTGCCAGACCCACAGCCGCCTGCATATCGGTCGCCTTCAGGTTATAGCCGATATGTGAGTAAGTATATTTATGATCGTAGCCGCATGGCAGGCCCCCCAGTTGCCACTCGAAGCGCTTACCGCAGGTGTTGTCTTTGCCGGGATCGCACCAGCAATCTCGGCCCCAATCACGGAAAAAGTCGGCCAGCTTCTTGAGCCTCGGGCTTTGTGTAAGCACGCAGCCGCCTTCGCCTGTGGTTATGTGATGAGCAGGATAGAAGCTCACAGTTGCGAGATCACCAAACGTACCAACAGGACGACCATTATAAGTTGCACCTAACGCGTCGCAGCAATCCTCAACCAGCCAGAGATGGTGTTTGTGTGCAAACTCGGAGACTGCGGCCAGGTTGAACGGGTTGCCAAGCGTGTGTGCCAGCATTACGACGCGAGTTCGCTTGCTCAACGCTTCCTCAAGTTGCGTAACGTCCACATCATAGGTGGGTATCGTTACATCTACGAACACCGGAACGAGGCCGTTTTGGATGATAGGATTGACGGTCGTGGGGAAGCCGGCCGCAACTGTGATAACCTCGTCACCTTTTTTCAAGTGACGCTCCCCAAGCGAAGGCGACGTAAGGCATGAGAGCGCAACCAGGTTGGCCGACGAGCCGGAGTTTACCATCAATGCATGGCGAACCCCGAATGTGCGTGCGAAGCTACGCTCAAACTGGGCCGCGAACCTGCCGGTCGTCAACCAGAAGTCGAGGGCCGAGTCGATCAGATAGCTCGCATCTCGTTCTCGTCGAACACCTTGCCTGATACCGGTATATAGCTTTCGCCCGGCACGAATTCGCGTGTCGGGAACGCCTCAGCATGGTATTCTGCGACCAAATCGAGGATCCTCGACCTGAGCACTTCCTTCCGTGCCAAACGACCGGCAGTTTCCTCGATAGCAATCTGCGCAGGATCTGTAAGAGCTGTCATAGATTGAAGTATTCCTTGTACCATTCGATAGTGCGCTCAAGGCCGGTATCGAGCGAGAAGAGGGGTGACCAGTTCAACATCTTCCGCGCCTTCTCAGCAGTCAGATATTGGTGCCGTATCTCGTTGCTTGCCTCGTTACGAATCTCAGGACGCAAGTTCGAGTGCATGAGTGCCAGCAATCTCTCCACAAGTTCCAGTACTGTAACCTGCAATTCATTCGAGAAGTTGAAAGCTTCACCTCGCAGCTCCGGAAGTGCATCCAACTGCTCGGCGAGCAACATATAGGCTGCTGAGCCGTCTTCTACGTAAAAATAGTCTCGCACGAACCTGCCATCTGAGCGGATAACCGGTGGCTGGCCGCGAAGGATGGAGCGTATGGTGCCCGGCACGATGCGATTCCAGTTCAAATCGCCGCCACCGTAGAAATTCCCACAACGCGTTACTATCACCGGCAGGCGGTAGGTCACGGCGTAACTTTGTGCAATTAAATCTGCGCATGATTTGCTGACGTCGTAAGGGTGCCTACCCTGCAAAGGAGTAGTTTCGTCGTATGGTAGCACCTCCTGGTCGCCATATGCCTTATCGGACGAGGCCACCACGATGTGCTTGACGCGTGGGCTGCGCCGGCACGCCTCCAAGAGAGACCACGTGCCACGGATATTACTCTCAAAGGTCGAAACTGGATTGTTATTTGCAACGCCGACGATGGTCTGGGCAGCCAGGTGCATCACCGTGGTAATTTCATATTCGCCAAGGACGCGCTCAAGTAGTGCCTGGTCGCAGACGTCGCCGCGCACTATTCGCACCCGGTCGATCTGGCCGTCGCGCACGAGTTCTGATTGCGGTACCCAATCACGCACCAGACAGATGACCTCGGCTCCCGCCGCGAGCAAACCTTTCACAAGCCAGCCTCCGACGAGCCCTGAGGCCCCGGTTACCAGCGTTGGGCGATCAAGCCAGAATGCCCGTGACGTGAATGCCTTTGAGGGCGGATAAAGGCTCGTCATATTGTTTATTTGGCTCATCTTTTCCTTCCCACACTGCCCAGGGGGCTTTGTTACTATCCCAGAGTTCGTTCAAGTAGAGGAATTCGCGATATGTATCCATGGCATAGAAGAAGCCTTCGTGGCGGTATGCCATCAGTTCACCATCTTTTACCAGTTGCTCAAGGGGCCCGCGCTCCAAGATACAGCTTGGGTCGGCATCGAGATAATCAAATACGCCTCGATTGAACACAAAGAAACCTGCGCTGACCCAATCGCCGGTTTGCGGTTTTTCGTTAAAGCCTCTGACATTGGCATCCTCATCTGTATTGATGATACCGAAGCGGGAGATATTTCTGACTGTGGTCACAGTGGCAAGACGCCCATGGGATTCGTGATATTGCAGCAACTGTGAGATGTTCACGTTGCTCAAACCGTCGCCATAAGTCACCATAACGGTATCATCTGTCGTATATTCCTGCACACGCTTGATGCGTGCACCGGTCATTGTCTCTAGTCCCGTTTCGGCCAGCGTGACACGGAAATCTTGTTCATGGTGGGCATTGTGGTATGCGATGCGGCTTCTTCTCGCCAAGACAGATTGTGAAGTCGTTATTCATGGCCTCGTAGTTGAGGAAGTAGTCCTTAAACATATGGCCTTTGTAGCCAAGGCAAAGCACGAAATTGCTTACGCCATAGTGAGCATAGTGTTTCATGATATGCCAGATTATGGGTCTGCCGCCTATCTCGACCAGAGGCTTAGGACGGTATTCCGTCTCTTCCCTCAGACGGGTACCTTGCCCACCACAAAGGATAATCAATTTCATACTCTAGCTACCTGTTCCCTTTCGCTAGCCAATGTTGAATAAGGAAGTGCTATTCACGATGAGATCGCGGTTCTTCAAGCGCTAACCCTCAATAGACTTCCTTATCTGGAAAGACCTCATTGACAGGTTTGGTTTCACCATTGCGAATGATAGAACGGCGTATGTATAAGGGTCGCTGTTTGACCTCATCGAATATCTTGGCAATATATTCGCCAAGGAGACTGATCGCAAACAGATTGATCGACCCGAAGAAGAGTACGATGACAAGAACCGTGGTTATGCCCCAGGCCGTAGAATCTGGAAACAAAAGTCGGGCTGCAACTTGGAGAGCACCCAGCAGAATGCTCACGAATACCAATAGAACCCAGATATTGCTCAGCACATCCAGGGGCATCCGTGTAAAAGAAAGTATCCCCTTCTTTGCCCATCCAATATTCTTCAGAATGTTGTTCGAGGTTTTACCGAACATCCCATCCGGCCGCACATAGTCCACCCCGGTCTGCCTGAAGCCTACATACGCCCGAATACCGCGGAGCCAAAGATCCCTCTCCTTGAAGCGAAGCATATGCTGTACAACTTTCCTGTCCATCAGTGAAAAATCGCCGGCGTCCTGCGGTATTGGAATATAAGAAAAATAGGCGAACAACTTATAGAAAAGCTTGTAGCTAATTTGCATAAGTATTGGGCCTCGCGTTTTACGCGACGTCCATATACCACGTCGTAGCCCTCATGCCATTTCTCTACGAACTGCTCTATCATCTCTGGAGGGTCCTGTAGATCACCATCCAGTAGCACGCAAGCTTCCTTGCTGGCTATTTCCAACCCGCTTCGGAAAGATGTCTCAGCACCAAAACTACGTGAGTGAGTGATCCCTATCACGTTTGGATCGTTCCTGGAGATATCGAGGATGATCTCCTCGCTTCCGTCCGTGCTCCCGTTGCTGACAAAGATGATTTCATAATCTATACCCAGCCGAATGAACGTATCGCGTAGACGCTGATACATGATCGGTATGGAAAGCTCCTCATTGTAACAAGCAATAACCGCGGAAATACTGTTCTTGGCACCGATCTGAGCGGTATCAGCAGGCTCGGTTGTCAACCGACGCCAACCATCCAATCCACCTATCGAGCGAAGCCAATCCAGCGTCGATGCCAGTCCATCTTCGGGACGAGTGGAAGGGATCCAGTCAGATCACATCCTGCATTGGATATCTTGGTGCGATATCGATCTGAGTTCGAAGCGGAAGCTGCGTCGAACACCAATCCATATTGCCGCTCATCAAGACAGCTTGCCATTAGAATGACAGCGCTACAGGCATCGTCTATATATAAATCGGCCTTGATCTGGCCGATTGCGCCGCTGACTTCTTCTCGTGTCGCGGCGTCCAATATTGCCGGTGCCGCAGCTTGTGTATCGCCCAGGTCTAGCATCGGACCGATACGGTGCGTACAGTCTCAGCCCAACGCACGGCACTTGCTTCTTCATTCCATAATAACTGAGAAGTTTGATACTGCGTCGTCGGCGACGGCCGCATCACTTTCAAGTACAAGATCAGGAGCAATCAGATCAGCCACCATCCCGGCGGTCAGGTCTTGCTCAGGCTTGCCGGTTACCCTGCTAACGCAAGTGATATGAATGTAGCCTGCCACGCCGCGGCCTTCTATCTCGGTGAGAAGCCGCTGAGTGAGAAGAAAGCGAGTTCTATACATCTCTTCTGGAATAATATTCTGATCTGTCTCACAGGCAGTACAGTTGAGGATCGTACGTGGCTTGATGTCATCAACGAGGCGTTTCAACTCCCCATCGGAGAGTAGGTCAAGCTGGCGCACCTGCGACATGGCTACATCTTTAAGCCTCCAGGAATGGGGAAAAGAAGTAGCCCCATAGACATCCTTTCGAGAACCCGAGATGCTTTTCAGGAGGCTGGCGCCAACGAAGGTATGGGCACCTATTATCAGAATAGGGCCTTGGAGGGCTCTCGTTGGGGATGCTATGTGCGACTGTGCAGGTTCAGAGTGTCCGAGGGATGCCCGATGATCGGGTTTACCATAACCTGCTCGTGTAACTGGCGTTTCATTAGACGCTAGGCTTCCTTAGATGAAGTGCTGCATGCAGAGTACTAACACTGATTATAATACCATCCAGTGCGGGTCGTGCATACTCCACGTTGTTCCTAAGGAGGGCGACCCATATATCCTACTATATGCTATTCGCCCATATGATCAGATTCGGTGCCTGATGCACCCTCAACTGTCGATTGTCACTAAGGCCTTCGCCCTGCGCCTTTCCAAAAGTACACTACTGAACTCCGCAATGCCGCCTGCCAGAGCAGGAGCTATCTGAGCTAAAAAGATTCAGCAGCGATACCGCCAGCGCTACCTGAGCGTCCACCCCATATTGTGCTAACATATAGACATACATGCCTTCCCGCACCCCTGAACCGGCCACGGAAATCGGTAAAGCCTGTGCAACGAGAACGACCGCCGCTATCCACATAACGAGTGGAAGGGCTAAATGTATACCCAACGCGACGCACGCAAGCAGATTCATGAGACCGATCACAGCCTGAGCCACAAAAGACAGCATCAAAGACATCGTGAGTGAGCTCCAACCCCGCGGTATCGATTTGAAGGAGCGCACCTGGTCGGCTACTGCTTCAATAGCCTTATTTTTTGGGAGTGGTATCGCTCTGCTTATAGCGGTCAATACACCGAATCCCCGCCCAGCCACCAGCAGTACCACCAGGGCAGATAGGAGAACAATCAAGAGCAATACCCAGGGCAGCAGCACCAACGCTGCGTCGCTTCTGGAGGGCGAGAGCGCTAGCCCTATTACGCCCAACAGCATAAGGGCGAGTAGACCCGTTGCCCTATCCGCCAGTACCGACACCGCAGAACTTTGCGTGCTTACATTGAACCGTGTGAAGTTTATACCCTTGACTACTTCGCCACCCACCTGCCCTGGCAGGACCATGTTATAAAACTGCCCCAGCAGGTTCAATTGCAGTAGCTGCATATAGCCGGCTGTGCATCCTGTGCCGTCCAAGAGTATCTGCCACTTACGTGTGCTAACAACGAAGAAGAATATTCCAGCACAAATGGCACCAAGTACAAGTAAAGGATTACTATGCACGATGGCGTCAGCGATGGACGGGATGTTGATGCTGAAAATCAGCACGGCAAGCAGAATAACGCTTACACACAGCTTAGCAAGGAACGGAATCTTCATCTGGCCGGAACAACCTACTTTCCAGATCTATTTCAGCTAATTGATAGCAACGTCAAGTAGCAGCATGTTAATAATGACCACCTGACAATAGCAGACTGCCGGCCACGTAGGAATGGTCCTTTGCTCACATTCCGGAAGGACGAATGTACTACTTATTGCATTATGACAAATTGTGGCAAAATCATCGCTTGTACCGTATTCCTGGTGTGGTACATATGTCACCTCTAATCACCCATTATTTGGCTATTGAATTGCCCGGGTATGGATGCTAAGATTAGCTTGGTTCGGTTATTTCATACACCTCCCTAATGAGTATGCAGCTCATTCCTGTCAAGTGCCGCTTGCTTGTCTTTGACCTTGCTGCGGCAAAATTTTAGGTCTCAGAGCTATCATCGGTGGGAGACTAAAGTGAGGACAAGTACGCTGAACGTTAGTACATTTTGCGATATAGCCTTTGACTTCTCATGTAACACTCGTGGCGCAATTTGCGAAGAAGGATGCCTTGGATACCCGGACGTTTTTGATTACATAACCCTTGTCTAGAGCATGTCAGTAGACCAATCACAAAGCACAGATTTTACTGCTACGGGCCGTCAGAGACAATCTGGCTCGTTGTGGTGGCCTGCGATCGAGTTGCATCCGGATCGCCCGCCTGGAGCGCTCATGGCCGTACATGCTCATCACCATTTCAGTGCTATTCCTGCGCTGGTCGACACTATCAAACAACCTGATATCATTTGACGAGCCGGCATATTTTGCGCAGGCCGCTCGGTTGAGGTCGATTTTCGAGTTTCGTCTTTGCATTTGAATACAGAACCGAAACCAAGACCCAGGTGGGTCTTGTGCCATATTTAGCTGCCGAGTTGCTAGACCAGCGTAATGCCGTGTTGCTGCTACACTTCTTCGGGGTTCTAGCCGCTCTAGCAACTTGCTTTCTCCTGATAAGCTTCTCCAGGCGTTTCTTGAACAGCACTCTCTTCGGGCTTGTGGCCGCTCTGATGGTCGATTTACTTGGTGGTTGGTCCATCGACTCAATTTGACGTTTTACAGGCACGTGCCGAATTCCTTGCACCACTCCTCGAATATTTTCAGGCTCCATTCGTCCTATTGGGGCTTTACATGTTCATGATCGGAGCCGGCCATGAGCATCCACGCAGCTCCGGTAGGGCCCTGGTTGCTAGCGGAGCAATGTGGGCCGTAGCAATGCTTCATTAAGCCTTCAGTGGCACTGATAGGTCCTCTTTACATGGTAGTGCTAATGATAAGCGGTGGCTTTTTGATGAGCCGCTTGCAAACTCGTGGCGTGCTGAGGGCATGTGGTCAATTTTGTTAGGGGCGAGTATACCTGTGGCTTTGGTGCTGGGTCCATACCTCTTTTAATTCGGATGCGCTGTCAGAGCTTAAATTCAGATCTGATCGACTTGAATAGCAAATATAGCCAGGGTGGCTCGATCGTGGGCCGGGCATTAGAACTGCTCCAGGGGATCCCCGCAACTATTAGGTATCTATTCCTGCTCCTGCCGCCACTCGTGCTATTAATGGCTCGCCAACGCAAGTATCGCTGGCGAGAGGCGAATCTGGCCCTCTCTCGTGGTTCTGCTGACTGCGGTTGCATCATTTGTTAGCGCACTGCCAGGACAAGCTTTCCTTCACTATATGATCTCTGTTATGCCTGTTCTGACACTGGCTGTTGTTAGTTATTGGGAGTTGCCTTGCGAGGGCTCGCTGAACTAGGTTGGTCCCGCCTGGCGATAGCATCTGCTATAGCGCTGTCTGTGTTCTACTTTTTGCCTCAAGTGCCTGCGTTACAGGTGGCCGTCACATTGGGGCATACAGATTATTATGCCGACAACGACCGTAGCCTGTACGATTTAGATGGGCTTGTGAATTACATTGATAGCCACACTCAACCTGATGAGAAAATATGGGTCTACTATAACGCCTCAGAGATCTATGGATTGAGCAACCGCCCTCCAGCGGCCCGCGATCCTGGTGCTGCTTATCTTACTAAATACTGGGAAGAGCCCTGGTTTGCGCGAACTAAGAACGAATTGATCGCAGACCAACCCCGATTGATCATCGGTATCAAGGAGCCACTTTGGCCAACTCCAAACGCACAACCGCTGGATAAGATCCCTCTCGTGAGCGACTGGATCAAAGCTAATTACACATGCGACGCAGCGGCAATTCGAGGTGCAGTGGTCTGCAACCTCAGCCGGCATTAGGTTACTGAAGTCTACTTACTGGGTAAGATGCCCTTACGTCTAGTCTCCAACACCTCTTGTAGCTGCAATAGTCCCCCAATCAACGCAAACGATATCTGAGTGCTGAAGGTCAAGAGGGATAAGGCCAGGGCTGCCGGCTCAGCCACGCCTTGCAAGCTGAGGAGATATACGTAGGCCCCTTCGCGAACGCCGATACCCGCTATCGAGATTGGCAATGATTGCAGAAGTGAAACAGCGGCAACCACCCAGAGTAGCTGGACGAAGCTCATGGGGATACCCAGCGCAAGACAGAAAAGGTAGTTGATATAAACAACTGCTATCTGGTAGAGCGCAGCCCATAATAAAGCTAGCACGAGAGACCGTAACCCACCTTGTAAGGTGGGTATACTTTTCGCAAGGTCGAGCGTTCTGGAGAGAACAGGATTCCTCAACGACACTGAACTGTTAGCTTCTTTGTCGGGTGCCCGTCGGGCAACCAGGGCTATCATAACAACCCCAAGAGCCACTGCTATGCCGATTACCCACAGCACCAGCTCTTGATGAGGCCCCACAGTGCCAGGCAGCGCGATAGCGCCTATCACACCAAGCACCAACAAAGAAACCAGCCCGGTGATCCTGTCGAGCACTACGGAAAGCGCCGCGGTGCCGGCAGGGACTCCCATGCGCCCCAGGCGGAAGCCCTTGACCACTTCTCCGCCTATTTGGCCGGGTACTACCAGGTTATAGAACTGCCCGATGAAACCGAGTCGTAGTAATTCCCGGTAATTGACCCTCTCGCCCGTCAGCAACACTTGCCATTTGTAAACGTTGACGCACCATGCAGCAAATGCAATGAAGATACCGAGGGCGATAAGATATGGGTTGCCGTTTGCCAGGCTCTCAAGCAGGGATTGTAGATTTACTTTCAGGAGCACGACTACCAGTAGCAGGAGGCTGATCGCGGCCTTTGCGAAGAATGGTACTCGTATACGCGGGATAAAGGATTTTCGTTGCGCTTCCATGATATTACTGCTGACCTGCTTCGAGAGAAAGCTGGCCTATATATTGGATAGGTCCGGCAAAATAATACGCTTACGACAACGTGAAAAATAGGAATGGGCATCAGCCGGCCAGCTATGACTCACTTGTCACGCTTCTTGCCTCTAACTATGAAGTTAGAGGTGCTCCGAAACCTCCCTGTTTGCGCTTCCACGACCTTATACGTGAGACCCCTGTCCGCAAAGAGTTGGTGTAACTCTCTGATACTGAAGAAGTGCTTTTCCGGCACGAAATACCAGTCTTCGATGAGCGACTTTATGCGCAGCACGTCGTCGCGTGACCGCGGTCTGAAGCCAACCCGCTCTGCTACTTTGGTCAGGCCTGTAAAGAACCCAAGTATCGCTTTCCTCCATTGCTTTGGAGTGCGCAAGCAAGTATGTCGTATGAATTCGTGCACCGGGGTCAATGGGGTTTTCAGGTAGACAGCCAGCACTAACGTCCCGCCGGCTCAAGCACACGCACCAGCTCATCCAGCGCCTTTATAGGGTTGATAGTGTGATGGATCACTCCCCAGCTGAACACCAGATCGAAGCTTTTGTCGGCAAAAGGTACGGCGAGCAGGGAGCCTTGCTCAAATTGTACGTTGGTCGCCCCTATCCGCTTCGCGAGCTTCCGGGCCGTATTCAGGCTGCCTGCGCTGAGGTCGAACCCCACTACCTCTTGAGCCAGCTCAGCCAGCGCCAGGGAACATACTCCTGTACCACAGCCACCGTCCAAAGCTCTTCGATAGCTCCCTTTTGGAACGATCTCTAATACATGCTCTCTGGTCTTGACGTAATCCGGCACATTCTTGGGCCAGTATCCATCATAGAAAGTCCCGGTGCGCTGCTGAGTATAGACGTTTTCCAATATAGTTCTCCTTCGTATTTGCTAACGTAAAGCTTCTTCGTGGAATAGCTTTGCTTGTTGTGTATCTCGTTGGCCGAATACTATCTTTTCAGACAGAGCCAGATATTGGCCGGCTGTGCTTTCCCAGCTAGACTGGGTCGCGAGCAACTGGCTGTTCTTCCCCATTTGCTCTCGTAACAAGCTGTTCGTTATTAGCTTGCTTAGAGCCTCTGCTAGAGCATCCGAGCTGGATGGAGGCACGAGCAAGCCGTTTCTCCATCGCGGACAAGACCTCGCACGCCGGGGGATGTCGCTGGCGATTACAGGTTTGCCGCAGGCCATCGCCTCGAGCACCACGTTTGGCATGCCTTCTTCCAGGGATGGGAAGACGAAGATGTCGGCGCCCTGGTAGCAGGCTGCTATCTCATTGCGGGCAAGCCAGCCCTTGAGCTGACTTTGCTCCCAAGACCCGCCGTTTGGGCCAGCCCTTTCAGACGCTCCTCATCCGGGCCGCTGCCCACGAAATCAAGCGTCACAAACTGCCTCTGGGCGGGATTGAGCAAGGTCAGAGCTTCCAGCAGCGATGCAAGTCCTTTTTGTTCGTGCAGCCGTCCCACAAAGAGGAGGCGTATGCTACTGCGCGCTTCGTCTGTCGCATATCCTGGGTGGAATATGTCAAGGTCAATGCCATTCGGTACAAGCTCGATCCGTTTGCCCGGGAGTGTCCGGGCCGCTCGCTCGCGCAAACCCTCTCCGTTCACCACAAGCGAGCTTGCCCTCGACCATATTTGCCGAGTTAGCGGCCTCATTACCTTGTGAGAGAAGGCAAGGGCGCCGCTCTGGCGTCCAGGTACGTCGCCGCCGCGCAGCGACAGCAGATACGGTATCCCTGTCAGCTTGCTCACCATGTAGCCGACCGGCCCGGTGGGCATGCCGAAAAAGACGTGCATCAGGTTGGGCTTGAACTGGCTCGCCAGACGCAAGGCGGGCAAAGCGGCCCCGGCGATGAACCCGCCCATCTCGGGCAGCGAGCAGCGGTCCAGGTTACGCCGCATGGCCGCCACTCGATATATCCTGTAGCCATCCTTCTCTTCGCGCTTGGGCAGCCCGCGGAAATGCGAAGTAAGCACCACGACCTTCGCACCCCGCCGGGCCATCTGCCGCGCGATCTGGGCCGACGCTGTGGCCGCTCCACCGCCAAGGGGCGGGAACTCGTAGTTCAGCAACAAAATGCGCAGGTTATTCGCAGCCACCCCTATGCGGCCTCCACCGGCGCGCCCGCTTCACAGGCTTCATTCGCTGTCACCGCCTGCTGCCCGCGCAATGTAGCGATCGTACCATAGTTGGAACACAAGCAGCGTCCAGAGCGGCTTGCGGTTGTCCTGCCGCCCGGCCAGGTGGTTCGACAGGAGGCCCTGCACGTACGCAGGCTCGAATATGCCATCGCGGCGAAGCCTGCTCTCGGAGAGATGCTCCTGGGCCAGCTCCTTGAGGTCGGAGCGTAGCCACTTCGACACCGGCATACCGAAGCCGTGTTTCTTGCGGTCCAGTATTTCTTTGGGCAGCTTATCCCGCAACGCTTCGCGGAATATGTACTTGCGCGTGAAGCCTCGCAGCTTATAGTTTAGTGGAAGGGCGTTCACATATTCCACGAACACGCGGTTCAGCAACGGCACGCGCACTTCCAGCGAGTTCGCCATGCTGGCCCTGTCCACCTTCACCAGGATGTCGCTCTCCATGTAGAGCTTCATATCCATATAGAGCACGCGGTTCAGTTCGTCTTGCGCGGTGCATTCCGCCGCGTACCTGCTAACAGGCGCCAGCGGGTCGACGCCCGCCAGGTCGGCTTGCACGTCTGCCGTGAGTAGCCTGCCGAATTCCTCTTGCCGGAAGTTGCCCAGCCAGAGGTGGTGGCGCATCTCGGTTGGGCGCACAGCATCGCGCACGAAGCGACGCGCCTTGAAATCGAACGAGAGGTTGTTCATCGAGACCGGGAGCCGCTCCACTACGGGTTCTATCAGCCCCTTGCGCACAAATCCGGGCATACGCCCGTACATCTGCGCCAGCTTGTGGGCCTGCAAGGTCGAATAGCCGGCAAGCATCTCGTCCCCACCATCGCCACCCAGCGCCACCTTCACATGCTTGCTGGCGAAGCGGCATAGCGCGTATGTGGGGATAATAGACGAGTTGGCCATCGGCTCGTCAAGGATGTCGGCCAACCGAGGCACTACTTCCAGGAGAGCGTGAGGCTCAAGCCGCATTGTGTGGTGCTCGGTGCCCAGGTGTTTGGCTGCCAGCGCAGCATATTTCGAACTCGTCGAACGACTGGTCCTCGAAACCTACCGAGAAGGACTTGACCTTGCCGGGCTGGATCTCGCTCATCATGGCGGCAACCGCGCTGCTGTCGATCCCGCCGCTCAGGAAGACCCCTATCGGCACGTCGCTGATCATCTCCAGCCGCACGGCCTCGCGCAGGCGATCCAGTAGCTCGCCTTTGCTCCGCGCCAGAGAGGGAGCGTGGCGCACCTCGCTGGCCCGAAGATCCGGGTTCCAGTAGCGCTTCACCTCCACTTCTTTATCGCTGAAGACGAGCAGGTGGCCGGCGGGCAGCTTGTTTACGCCCGCAATTATGCTGCGTGGCGGTGGGATATGCTCGAGGGCCAGGTACTGCCCAAGCGATACAAGGTCCACCTCGCGCTTCTGCTCGGGCCGGGCCAGCAGCACCTTCAGCTCGGAGCCGAACGCCAGCACTCCACCCTCGGACGAATAGTATAGTGGCTTGATGCCCGTTCTATCTCGGGCCAGAAGAACGCGGCGACGCTTCCTGTCCCAGACCGCCAGTGCAAACATCCCGTTCAGCCGCTCGACGAACCGGTCTCCCCATTCTTCGTACGCGTGGACCACTATCTCCGTGTCTGAATGGGTATAGAATTGGTGGCCTTTCCCGGACAGCTCTTCTCGCAGCACCGGGTAGTTGTAAATCTCGCCATTGAAGACGGTCCATACGCTCTTATCTTCGTTATGGATGGGCTGGTGGCCGCTTTGCAGGTCTATGATAGAGAGCCTGCGCATCCCAAGGCCGATACCGGGCTCCATGTAGAAGCCTTCGTCGTCGGGCCCGCGATGGCGCATAGTGCCGCACATGCGGCGCAGAGTCTCTTCATTCAGGATAATATCAGGCTGGAAAGTCACCAGGCCACAAATACCACACATGTCGGCGTCCTTATCTTCCCTTTACCGGTTGGAGTTCGTGTCTCACTTGCTATTACGAATCACGCGGCGTACCACGTAGGTTGGCTTGGCCTGCAACTCGTGGTAGGTTCTCACGCCGATCTCGGCCAGCAAGCCCATCATTACCAGTTGCACACCCACGATGAAAAGCAGGGCCGACAGCAGCAGCAACGGCGATTGGATTAGCGACACCCCGTTTATGAACTTGTTGACAAGAGCGGCGCTGATAGTCAGGACGCTCAGAAGAATCGAGCTCATTCCCTAGCCCGCCGAAGATGTAGATCGGCTTGGTCGAATAGCTCCCCAGGAACTTCACGGTTAGCAGGTCGAGCACGACCTTGAGGGTGCGTGCCAGCCCATACTTGGACTTGCCGTACATTCTCGCGTGGTGCTGCACCGGCAACTCGGCGATCGACGCTCCTACCCAGGCGGCGTACGCAGGGATGAAGCGGTGCATCTCCCCGTAGAGGTTGACATGCTCGATGACCTCGCGGCGGTACGCTTTGAGAGTACACCCGTAATCATGCAGATGCACTCCTGTGGTCCAGGAGATAATCCCGTTAGCGATCTTTGAGGGGAGCTTGCGGGATAGCGCGGGCATCCCTGTCTGTTCACACGCCAGCCGCTGACCACATCGTAGCCCTCTTCTAGCTTTTCCAGGAGGCGCGGGATATCAGCGGGGTCGTTTTGCAGGTCGGCGTCCATGAACACGACGATTTCGCCGTTTGAGTTGTCGATGCCGGCAGCCAGCGCTGCAGTCTGGCCGAAGTTGCGCCTGAACTGCACGACTACGACGCGTGGGTCGCTCTTGCTGACCTCCAGCAGGCGCGGATAGCTGCCGTCCCGGCTGCCATCGTCCACGTACACAACTTCGTAGCTGGCCTCCACTCCTTCCATTGCCTTCGTGATCCGCTCGTGTAGAAGGGGGATATTCTCTTCCTCTTCGTACACCGGCACGATAATCGAGCAATAGACCAGCTTGGGCCTGGTTGCTGTCGAGAGGTGGCCGGACTTCTCTGTAAACCGGTCTGTTTCTACCATAGGTCTCATCAGAAATCTCCCACTTATCGCCCGCACCCCATTGGGTGCTCACCCAATCCATTTTGTGAATGAGAATGTCCCCAGACGCGTCGTGTATTCAAACTCGCTTGCCAATGTAGAGTCTCTCTCTGAAAATAGGGGGCTTGAGGGAAAGTTACCCCAGGTAATCCTGTCCTATTTTCATTTCCTGTGGTGGCCCGTAGTGACATCATTACTTAGAGAGTAGCATAATGTCTACTCATTTCGGAATAGCCTAATACGGTAAGCAGGTTAGTACTGGATGTACCACCAACGAGTTTGTATGGTTTATTGAGCAATTATACACGTTTATCGTGTGTTCTGAGAGATTCTATTCTAGCCTGGCTATCGCCCTGCACCCGACTGGGTAATCGCCCAGTCCATCTTATATATGCGAATGTCTCCGATACGCGTTGGTCTTTATCTCGCCCGCCAATGTGGCGTCTTGCTTCAAGGAGAGCGTTAAACTCTGTTTTGGGTATACAAGGCAGTTCAGCCAAATTAGCGTGGCACGCATCGTCATCCAGGATGAAAGCATCCATGAAGGGATCCACCACGAGATAGTCAGGTTTGGCAGCCTTGACTACATCGGAGAACGTCCTGCCGGGCGTGACCTTTTGCTGTAAGACGAGCTGCTCCCAGTTGACATAACGTGTATCTTGCAGCGCGAACCAGTATGTAGGTGCGCCGTAGACCAGGCTCCCGGCTCGGAATGCTCTGTCGCAGGTAGCCCAGCACCTTCTTGAAGTCGGCATCGCTTCCCGTGTATGGCCGGAGACAGGTTGATGCAACCAACGACGATGACTATGCTGATAACAATGAAGTTTCGCCAGAATGTCCACTCTGTAAACTTGCCAATTCTCTGAGTGATATTGTCCAGGTAGGGCGCTACCATGAGTGGCACGGTAGGGGCGATCAATATCGCGTAGAACGGTGATTTTTCGCGAATGACGGCGGCCATCGACAATATCGATATGCCGAAGAGGGCCAGTGCCCTGATATCGGAGCGCGATTGGCGCCTGATCAGGAATATCGCTGCCGGCACCATAACCGGGAGGATCAATAGGTCAAGGTAATCAATGGTGCCAAGCAAAGACGAGCGCCAGAGCCCAAGATCGACCGCGAAACAGGTGGTGTGTGGGAGAAACCGTTGCCAATGCTGGAAAGCAAAGTAGGTCTGCGGGTATGGAAGGATGTGCATAGCCACGAAGAAGAGCACCCCTAGTGACCCACCCAGAGCGAAACCCCAGAAACGTCCCGTGCGGAATATTCTCTTGCCATAGTCCAGCAAGAATAAGGTCAGCATGATGGGCCCGAAAATCAGCGCGTTCGGGTGTATATCCAGGGCTAACCCGATCGCCAGCCCGGACAAAACGCTCTTGATTGTTAGCGAGGATTTTCCATCGGTGAAGTACAAGGCGACCGCCCCGAACCCCAAAGCGGCTACTATGATGTCGTGGCGAGCCATATGGGAAGATAATACGAATGGAGCGGACGTCGCGAGAAGAGCCATGGCTATGACGGCAGCTCGTTGCCCGTAGAGCTTGCGGGCGATGAAGTATACCGCTGTAAGCAAGACCAAGCCGAAGAAGAGGGAGGCAAGCCTGACTGATGCCAGGCTCACGCCGAATAACCAGATAAACACCGCATGGATCAAGGTGCCAGGATAGGGCCAGTAGGTCCAGTAGCCGTCGTACTGCTGGTAAACGCCGCTGTCCACGCTTGCGAACTGGTGGCCGGTTTGCAGGAACGACCATGCACGGTTGGCATTCCAGGTCTCGTCCACGCCTGTGACGGGATAGTTCAGCAAGGTAACGAAACCGAAAACCGCTACAGCCGCCAGCACCAGAGTTGGTGCCAGCCAGGTGGCTTTTGCTTTAGCTGCGGTACCCTCAGTTATTATAGCCTGAGCGTCACCGGCTTCAGGAGCCGCCGTTGGCGTTTGTTCTGTAATTGTCATGAAGTGCATTAGGGGGTGTATCCTGTCTGTAAAAGCCCAATACGTCCCCCGCCCGCATACGCGCTGGCCCAGTTCATTTTATATATGCGAATATCCCCATACTCGTCGGTTTTAATCTCGCCCGCCAGCGTGGCGTCATTTTTCAGAAGAGTGCCGAGCTCTGTCCTGGGTACGCACGCAATGTCGCGGTAAGTTGCGCGGCACAAATCATCATCGAAGGTATACTGTTCCATGTAACCGTCTACCACGAGATAATCGGGCTTGAGAGCCTCCATAGCACCTGTGAATGTGCCGCCAGGCATTGTCCTCTGCTGAAAGATGATCTGCTCCCAGTTGACATATCGTGTGTCGGTGAGAGCGAACCAGTATGTGGGTGTGCCGTAGATCAGGCTCCCGCTCGGAACGGTTTGCCGGAAATAGCTCAGAACTTTCTCGAACTGGGCATCGCTCCCACGCATAGCCGGAGAAAGGTTGATTATGCTTACTGCCACGACGACGCTCAGCACAGAAAGGTTTCGCCAGAACGCCCATTCTGTCACTTTACCTAACTTCTGAGTGATATTCTCAAGATAGGGGGCCACTATGAGTGGTATCGTCGGCGCGATCAAGATCGCGTAGTATGGCCCTTTGAAGCGAATGAGAGCGGCCATCGCCAGGATCGAAATGCCGAACAGAGCTATTACCCTTATATCGGAGCGCGATTGACGCCGGATCAGGAATATGATTGCCGGTATCATCACCGGGAGAATCAGTAGATCAAGCAAATCGATGGTTGTAATAAAATGACCAATGCCATAAGCCTGGATCGACCGAGAGAATAGGAGGTGTGCGCGTCGTGCCGTTGCCCAGGCTGGCGATAGCAAAGTATGTCTGCGGGTATCGAATTATGTGCATCGCCGCGAAGAAGAGTACGCCAAGTAACCCACCCAGAGCGAAACCCCAGAAACGTCCAGTACGAAAGATATTCTTGCCGTAATCCAGCAAGAATAAAGTCAGCATCACTGGACCGAAAATCAGGATGTTCAGATGTATATCCAGGGCAAGTCCAACCGCAAGCCCGGACAAAACACTTTTGAGTGAGAATGAAGATTTTGTGTCGGTGAGATACAGGGCAATGGCACCGAATCCGAAGGCGGCTACTATGATATCATGGCGGCCCAGATGTGAAGATAATACGAATGGAGAAGATGTCGCTAAGAAGAGCCATTGCTATCAGGCCAACGCGGTGCCCATAGAGCCTTATGTCCGATGAAATATATCGCTATAAGCAAGACCAATCCGAAGAACACAGACGCAAGCCTGACAGGATGCCAAACTCAAGCCAAATATCCAGATAAATACTGCGTGGATTGAAGTTGCCAGGTAAGGGAAATAGGTCCAGTAGCCGTCATAGTGCTGGTAAACGCCGTTGTCCATGCTCGCGAAGGCCTGCCCTGTCTGAAGTAAGGACCATGCACGATTGGCGCTTGAACCCTTCATCTACGAAAGTAGCGGGGAAATTAAGGAGTGTGACCACACCGAAAATCGCCACAGCCACCAGCACAAGGGTGGGGGCAAGCCATGTCGCTCTTGCTATGGCTGCGCCGCGTACGACTGCCGTTGAGGCCTGGGTATCATCGGCCCTGGAAGCCGCTTTGGGTCTCCTGTGGTTGTCATGAAGCGCATATTAGGGCATTTCCTGGATTGACGTTCTGGCAATCGTCTGGTGTATTCCGCGCACGAGCTTATGCATTGGAAGCCATGCGGGCCAATTGCAAGCACCGGCTACACCTAGAGAGTATCATGACGGCTACTTATGTCGGAATAGCCTAATAGGGTAAGCAGGCCGGTACAAGATGTACTACCGCCTGCGGAGTGCATAAATAATCAAGACAATTGCAGTATACCTCATAGCACCCGCCTTTCCACTTTAGAGAGTCTCTGCCGTCTTGAGCCGGGGCTGGTATATATGTCAAACCCAAATTGCTCTGGCGAGGCACTGCCCGCCTGCCGGTACCTTTGTCACCCTAGATTGCTCTTTGTCTGGCTATTGAACCGGTGCTGCATGAGTGCTAAGATTACTATAGGTTAGCCTTCGGGTACTGCTGTCCGCATCCATCATGCAATCCTGCAGGCAACGACGATTCTCCAATACAGCGCTTCTGCTGGCAGGGATCTTCCTGCTGGGGTTGGTGCTGCGGCTTGGCTGGATCGATGCCCACGGCTTCTGGACCGACGAAGTTAGCTCCATCGAAGTCGCTCGAAGCGGGCTGCCCTTCATATTCAATAACCACTTCGGCTGGGTAGGCAACCAGACTTCCTGGCACTACGTCCTCATCTGGCTCCTGATACAGCCCCTCGACCCTGCAGTATCGCCTGTGCTGGTGCGCTTGCCCTCGGCGCTGGCAGGGGCATTCCTTCCCCTGGTTGTGTATGGGCTGGGACGCGAGCTTTTCAGCCGCACTGCCGGACTGGTGGCGGCTTTGATGGCTGCTCTCTCCCCCATCCTGCTCGACCACTCGCATGACCTGCGCCCTTACTCGTTGTTTGCATTCCTGACTGCCGCCTCGGTCCTGTGCCTGGTCTTGGCGGAGCGCACCGGGAAGGTAGGGTGGTGGCTGGGTTTCGTGGTGACTGCAACCGCCAATGCGCTCAACAGCTATCTGGCCGTAACGTTGGTGCTGCCCGCGCTCCTTCCTTATCTCGCCTGGGTGTTATGGCGCGCCTGGACAGAAAGACACAAAGGCGTTCACGAGCGCAATTTACTCTTTTTGTTGCTTTCCGTTGGTGTGGTCGGCCTGGTGAGCGGCTTGATGCTGTTGGAATACCTGCAGCTTCCGGGCACTCCAATAGATTGGAGCAAGTTCTCCATTGCTTCCCTGGCCAATATGCCTGTCAGCGTCTTCGCTTCGTTCACGGATCTTGGACTCACAGGTCCGCTGGCTTCGCTGGTCTCCCTTGGGTTACTGCTGATGGCCATCTTTGGCGCATATGCCGCCATTCGAGGAGGTCATGGTAAGGGGATACTTATCTGCGTACCTTTGTGCCTTGGCCCTTCGTTCGTGCTTGCGGCGCTGGTCACCTCTAACCTGGTGTTCCCACGGTATGTCCTCTTCATAGGCTCCTTCTATTTCTTGCTGATAGGCAATGCGGTCGGCGCGGCCTTGCAGACAGGGCCCGCTCCGGCGGGTAGTGGGCCAATCCGCAAGTTGGCGCGTCCGAGCGGATTGGTCTTCGCATCGCTCATTGTGGTGCTATATCTTGTGGGTGCGCTCAACTATCTCAATCCGGCAACCCATGAGAGCCTCACCTACAAGCCGGATTTTCGCGGGGTTGCCGCTTACCTGTCCGCGCAGGCCGGTCCTCAGGACACTATCATCCTTGCCGATTACCCTGCTCACGGTTATAGCGTCACCAATTTCTACTGGCACAGCACGCCGCCGGCACGCTTGTACGATGCACGCGATCCTCGCCTGTTCCGGCAGGAAATGCAGGGGAATGTCTACTGGGTCGTGAGCGTGCTTGACCCTCAACTGATGGATAAGCTGGCAGGCTCCGACCAGGGGTGGCTGGAGGTGGTCAAGCTCGAGCGGGTGGTGGTATTGAAAGAAAGCGCCTCGGGTCGTACGGCGGCGGACCTGGTTGAAAAGATGGCCGACAGAATGGACGCCCTGGATCCAGGGTTCGTTCCTACCCTCCTGCTCAGGGGAGCGGTCCTGCAGGCGCGTGGTGATGCGGCGGGTGCCGCTCGCATCTACCAGCAGGCGATTACCGGCTTTTGGACGGGCGATATATACTTGAGAACGGCTGAAGGCTTTAGCGCGGCCGGCCAGGGTGCGAACGCCTGGCGGGAAGGAATAATATCCAAATCTATGGAGTCATACCGTCCCGAAGTGCATCAATGGCTGGCGCAGCAGCTCCAGCGCGAAGGATACGATGAGGAGAGCCAGGTTGAAGGCAGAATTGCTGCCATTCTAAAAACAGATGCCACTGTTGGCGCTCGATGAGGTCAGTGTCTGCCGGTGTCTATCGCGCATTCTTTCCCTTGTTGTGGGGCTCCATGTGCCGCAATTGTCCTCTCGTTAAGGCCACATACGCATCACTATTGAACCCGGTACATTTGTCTCTCCGTGTTCCTCCTTGTCAGGCTATTCGTATCGCCATCATGGGCATGGTAAGATTATCTCACTCAGCCTGGCTATTTGGTCCTAACACCGCATCATGAAATCTAGCGCGCAACAACGATTCTCAAGCACTACTCTTCTTCTGATGGGTATTTTCCTGCTTGGGTTGATATTACGATTGGGCTGGATAAATGCCTATGGCCTATGGGATGACGAAGTTCTCTCGATACAGACCGCACACAGCGGGCTCTCGTTCATCTTCACCAACCGCTTTGGCTGGATAGGTACTCAGACCTCGTGGTACTACGCCCTGATCTGGTTAGTCTCGCAGCCCCTCGATCCTGCTATATCATCTGTGTTTGTGCGTTTGCCGTCAGCGCTGGCAGGGATATTTCTCCCTCTGGTAGTGTATGGGCTTGGACGCGAGCTTTTCAGCCGTACGGCCGGGCTGATAGCAGCTTTCATGGTTGCGCTCTCGCCGGTCATGCTGGATTACGCGCATGACGTCAGGCCTTATTCGCTTCTCGCCTTGCTTACTACTGCTTCTCTCTATTGCTTGATTATGGCAGAGCGGACCGGAAAAGCTGGCTGGTGGGTAGGCTTCACTATTACCTCGGTCGCCGGTCTCCTCAATGCTTACGTTGCTCTAACGCTTGCCCTGCCTGCCCTTGCTGTGTACCTTGCCTGGGCGTTCTGGCAAGCCTGGGCTCGTCGTCGCCAACAGGGGCAGGGACGTAACCTTCTCTTTTTGTCCATCTCGTCAGCTATTTTGATATTGGTAGGTAGCGTGATGCTGCTCGAGGTAACAAGGGTTCCTCGCACACCTGTTGACTGGAGCAAATTCTCAATCAGGTCGCTGGCAGACTTACCTGTCAATCTTTTGATGTGGTTCACCAGCCTGGGCATCACCGGTAGTCTCACATCTGTCATTTCATTTGGTCTGCTCCTGATCGCTATTGTGGGCATTTATGCAGGCGTCCGCCAGGGTCATGGGCGGGGTGTGAGCATTTGCATCCTGTACTGCCTGGTGCCGTCATTCATTCTCGCAGTTCTTGCGACCACCAATCTCGTTTACCAGCGGTATGCTCTTTTCGCCGGCCCGTTATATTTTCTATTGATCGGGAATGCTGTAGCTTCGGTTTGGGATGCCGGCTCTATTCAGCGTAAGAATCAGTCTGCTACCAGATTCCTCAAGGCGGGGGGCGCGGTGTTAGTGGGTATTATCTTCTTAGCCTTTTCTCTTGGCGCATTCAACTATATCAACCCGAGCACGCACTCCACTATTTCTTATCGCCCGGATTTCCGCGGTGCGGCCGATTATTTATCCAAGAAGGCCGGCCCCAAAGACCTCATTATTTTCGCCGACGATCCCCGGCTCGGCTACAATGTGGCTGACTTTTACTGGCATGGTCAGCCGCCTGCGCAGGCGTACGATGTTCGTGATCCTCTGCTCTTCCGCCAATCTACGGATGGGAACGTTTACTGGGTCATTAGCTCGCTTGATACTCAGCTTGTTGATGGCATATCGAATGCCCGTGAGGGGTGGCTTGATGTAGTGAAATTTGAGAATGTAGTGGTGCTAAAGGAGAGCGCTTCGGATCGCAAAACTGACATCATTGTTGAGCAAATGGCTGACAGGTTGGATGCATTACGGCCGAACTATCAGCCGACAGTCACCATGCGTGCCGGCGTTCTACAGGCACGTGGCGACGTAGCCGGCGCAGCGAGGCTGTTTCGCGCTGCTGGGACCTATTTCGCCCTGGGCGATGAAGCCCTCCGAACGGCAGAAGGTTTCGCCGGGCTTGGCATGGATACAGAAGCCTGGCGTGAAGGCCTGAATGCGAAGGCTGCCGAGCCTAACCGGCCCGATATCCATATATGGCTGGCTCAACAACTCCAGCACGAAGGATACGATAAGGAGAGCCAGGTTGAAACCAGTATCGCCGGTATTCTGCAATCTGATGCTATTGTTGGCTCTCGATGAGGTTATGTAGCCGGTGCCGGCGTCCTCCCATTTTCCTGATCGCGCCGACTGTAACTGTATCCGAATGAGCGCGGAATGCGGGTTACGCCTTATGCTTATCCTGCCACATGAATCCATATCAACAGGATAATTGCTCCCCAGGTGCTTACAGCCACGCTGGCAAGTACTAATCCTTTTGATAGACGTGACATCGGGTTCGGAAAGCCACGAGCGGCCAGCAGGAGGGCCAGAGGCAAGAAATCGAGGGCGTAGCGATAACCGAACTGTATCCAGCCGATTCCGTAGTAAGTAATTATCGGTATCATAGCCACTACGATGCCCAGCCAGCAGGCCTGCACGAAAGGCTCTTTCAGCTTGGTTCGGAATGCGTAGAATATGGCGGGCGACGTATAGATCAGCCCCATCCCCCATGGCGTGGGCATGATATATGGGAATAAGAGCACAGGCGCATCGTCCGAGGGATAGGCCGTTGGCCCCTGCAAGAACATCATGAACAGATCTTTATGCACGTGTGCCAGGCTAAACAACCCTTACTCGTGTGCCTGACAAAAGCCGGCAACGTCAGCACAGCCAGTTGTAGCCGCTCTCCAGAGGGCTGTCGAAGCGCAGATAGTTGTAAAGTCCCAACAGAAGCAGCGGTCCTGCCAGGCCGGCAAATAAGAGTGCACAATCCACGGCCAGCTTCTGATAACGGTTCATTCCGGCCTTGCTGTCCTTTGCCTCTAGGGACGAGTTCGCTGTCGGGTTAGTCACGCTGCCGCGCCACAAGAGCCAGAGGAAGAAGGGGAGGCAGAAGATAGATGTTAGCCTGGTCATACCGGCCAGGCCGAGGATCAGCCCTATCAACCAGGGGCGGCGTTTGGTCAGTACCTCCAATACGGCCAGCAAGAGACATGTAACGGTCAGGATATGGGCCAGGAAGTAGGATCAGCCGACAAGCGCAACCGACAGGTAAACAGTGCCGCCGAAAAAGAGCAACAATGCCCACTGCCTGCGTTCGTCTTTTATTCCACTCACGCCCAGTATCTTGTACATTAGCCAGATGTTGAGCAAGGTTAACAGGTAGCCGATCCACACGATATGCACCCCCAATTGCAGTATCGGCAAGAAAAGGAATAAGCACAACAGCAGGCAGTGGACCCAGGGGCAGATATTTGTGGCCGTTCCAGGTCACGACGTCCGAATATGCTTGCCGGTATGTCGTCTACGCTCAGACGGCCCTGCACCATGTTTTGCGCCAGATAGACGTAGTGCAAGTTGTCCACTTTGGGGGGTACCAGCCCAGGCCCCAGCAGCATTATCAGCACTATGCAGCACACGGCCACAAAGAACGCCATCTGCCACCGGTGTTTGCTCTTCGCCTCCCCATCGTTTCGGTTGAGTATCTTTGTCGCGTCGTCACGTCCCAGCGCACCTACCGGTAGTTCTATGGGATTGTTGGCTTTGCCCAGCTCGCTCATTGACATCTTTGGCTCTCCGCTCAACCGGCCTTCCAGATAGGGGTGGCTGCTCTGCTACTTTCGCTTCAGTATCAATACCTGCTTTATTGCGCCGCCATCCAGCCACGAATGGTATGCAAACGCCCCGATTTGTTCATAGCCGTTGACCGGCAGATCATCGACATTATAAATAGGGTCCATCACCACGGCGGCTGGATAGTCAATATCGGTCAGGTCTCCCGTTTCGCGGATATATTGCGCACCGCTTTTAAAGTCGTACCAGCCGTCCCATTCATTGCCCGCTTCTATTTGATTCACCTTTATCCCCTTGGCGATGAGGCTTTCCGCAGCCTGCCAGCGCACAGTGGCGTGCTCCTTGTAATCGCGGATCGCCACCCGTGAGAAGGCGGCGATAGGCAAGAGCACCGCCCAACGCCAGCCCCAGCTCCCACGTTTTCGCGATCGCACTCTCGCCGGTCGAGATACTCCGGCCGCTCTCGCTCTTCTGCCTGGGATCAACACCGATATTACTCATACGGCGTAGAGCGGGTATCATCAGCATAGGAAGCACGCCCAACCCGTAGCGGTCAAAGAGAAACGGCGTAGCGACCACTACAATGGCCACTGTCATGCCTGCCAGCGCGCAGCGGCACAAATGCTGGCGTCCTGCGACATCAGGGTTGCGCCAGGGCTTGCTACGGATGTAGCCCGCTATATCCCTGATCCAACCCACAAGAAAGAGGCTGAACACAACCCCGCCCGCTATTCCCAGCAGTCTCCACACGCTCTGGTTCCATACCTGGCTGGGGTTGTAGGCGTACATCAGAAAGCCTGTGCTGTCAATGATGTTGCCGTTTTCTGGAAAGACGCTGCCCGTATAGCGCAGGTTTCAATTTGATAATAGAGGATAACTGCGAATGCGGGACCGCCCAGAAGGCGCGCGGTGGCAGCCTTACCAGCGGAGCCAATGAAAGCCCAAGGCTTGTTACAAGCCAGGTTATGCTCAACATGCGGTTGTTAGATTTTGAGCGGGTCGGCGAATATTGTGTCGTGAACCATGCTCATCTGTATGTCTATGAGGGGTGACGGTTGGAAGTGTTGCCATATCGCATAGATTACCACTGCCGCCACAGGCAGCGCGCTGATCGCTATTGCCTGCCTCCAGGTCCAACGGCGAGATAGCCATAGATACGCAAGCGCCGCTACGATCACAAGTATGCCGTATTGCCGAGTAAGTAAGCGAGCGCGGCGGCTACCCCCGCCAACCAGAGCCAGCGCTTTCCTTTACCCTCCAGACCGCGTATGTAGAACAGACAGCCGCCACGCTATAGAAAAGAAACGTCACGTCGGTCTTGACGCTGTAGCTGATATATATGTAAATGGATTGAAGCCGAGCAGCGCCGCTCCGAATAGCGCCGGCTTCGGTTTCACTCGAAGTTTCTCCAGAGTAGGTAGAAGGTAAGGAGGCATGCCCGGCTCATCACCATATTGGCAGCCGTCAGCACCGTGAAGGTATTGCCAAATAGCGCCGCGAAGACGACACCCCAGGCAAGATGCCCGATCGCGATAGGCTGCTTTCAGTCGTGCGGTTTATTTGCGAGTTGGACCAGATCATTGACCGATTGGGAGTAAATCCAATCGTCCGTAACAGGATATATGCGTGCCGGAGGGATAAGGAGTAGCACTCCGGCAAACCCTGCGACAATAACGCCCAGGTTGCGCAGGTCTATCCTTTCACCGACTCTGTGCGATTGCTGGGTGCGGCAATACCGTTCAGACTGGGGCCGTGCGGTTATCATACGATCTTTACCGGTCGTTGGCTCCGGTGGCAGTAGCAGTAACGGTCGTTGTTGTAATAGTGTCTTCACTCTGCTCTCCGCAGTTCGCTGTAGTTGCTTTCCATTGTTCAGCGCCGCGATCGCCTTCACTCCCAGGGCGGCCGTCAAAGCCAGCGTGAGTGCCATCGGCAGTAGCGTTAATCCACCGGTCTGACCCGCTTGCCGTACCCACAGAATATCTATCCCATTGAGATCGAGCGGCCCGGTCGCGAAAATATGTTGCAGAAATTGGAACGCACTGAATAGCGGGTATCCATCGACCCTGAAGCTGTCAGCCATGCCGTTATATGTGATTCCGTAGCCCGCCGCCAGATCGGTCAATATGCATGGTATCGAGAAGAGCAGCCCTCCGAGCACAAGAAAGAGCGGCGTGCGGTTTCGCCTGTCTTGCGGTGACTTCATCAGCCCGCACGCAGCCATCACGGCCATCACAGGCAACGCAGGAACGAATAACCGTAGCCCAAAGTTCCACTTCCTCCCACCACCACCACCAGGCGGACACATTGATGAGCTGGCAACGCTCAGGCCTATGAGTAAAAGGGTGGGCTTTTTGTCAGCATATGGTCGAATAGCCATCGCAAGCCCAGGGGTATGAGCACTACCGCCGGAACTCCCAGATGATACCACGCGCAGGGCTGATGGTGCTGCCGATCAGCCCAATCCAGAGCGGGTTTCTCCAGCCTTCGCTTCCGTATCCGAAAGTCAATGGTGAGCCAAACCTCGCCCAGTTGACGAGCAGTGTAACCCCCAATCCGAATAAGCACCCTATGCTCACCACAATTATTCCCCGCCACTCAGCTGAAGACCACTTTCGCCACTGTGTGGAGGATACGAGCAACAGTAACGCCACTATGCTTATCAGCACCCCTTCAACGGGCCTGGTCAGCAATGCATAGGCAACTCAAATGCTGCAAAATATAGCGCCTGACGTGCTAGGCCGCTAAAGCAGCGCGCCGTCTATGGCCGCACTCCAGCAGAGCGCTTCCAACTGCTGGCTCCAATCCCCGCGCGTTAGATCATGGCGGGTGACCCCAACCCATATAGGGCGAGCGCCCATAGGCAGGCCGGGCAACTAAGCCCAACTCTCGGCATACAAGCCCTACAAGAAAAGCGGCGGCAACCGTGATGAGCACGTGACGGGCGCACCTGCCCAGGCATAATAAGGGTCTGCGTAGTAGAGAGACCAGTCATAAGGTGTGGTGCCATACATCGGCACGTACGGGTGTATCCATGAGGTGAGGAGCAGGCCCGGTAAATATAATATTGAGAGCCCAATCCCATATTTGCTCTGACATCCAGGGCGCGCTATCCCAGAGCGGTTTGCTGAAGAAGATGGAATGCTCGTAGGCAAGGGATCTCACTCTGGCGATACACCAAGAGCCCATCTATGCTGTTTAAAGTGCCCGCTCATCAGAGCGAAGTAAAGTGCGCCCAGCGCCATCGCTGCAAGGGTTAATTCCGGATATCTGGCAATTCTTGTAAGCACTACGTTATTTTGACCGAATTTGGGGGCTGCGTGGTTCTGGTTCTTCAACCAAGTGTACATAGAGCACAGGTCTGCGGGAATAGCTCAACGGAACCATTGTGACGCGACATCTGTACTATAGCATGAGCCCTCTCTCTTATTTACGCTTTAGCAAAAGCACATACCGCTTCTGCCCACCATCCAGCCACGACATGTACGCTGATGAGCTTTCTCCCACATAGCCTGGCAGCAATACATCGCTGACACGGTAAACCTGATCTAACGCGCCATACCCGGCGTCTGTTATTCCAAGAGTTGCCCGTTCAGTCTCGAAGATTGTCGTCATTCCAATCTATCAGATTCCACTCTACCCATTCGAAGCCCGCATCAACTTCATTCCTGGGCACGCCGCGAGACACCGCCCCCTCGGCGGTCTGCCAGCGTGCAGATGCTGGTCCATATAGTCTCGCTGTCCTATAATCGCAAACCCAAGAATTGCCGCAACTGCAACTATCTGTGCCGTTTGCCGTTTGATCCTGCGCGGCGAGAGCAGTTATCTCATGATCTCGGTACCGTAGAGATGGCACGATCATGAGGGCACTACAGGAAGCAGTAGCGATCGTTGAGGCCGGGCGATACAGCGAAGACAGCTATTACAATCAATCCGGCCAGTATATAAAGCATCTGGGCCCCGTCAGCTTGAGCGCCTGTTTTTTGGCGGAGACGACCCCATGCTACTGCTCGTTCCAGAAGCCATTGGATATACATCGATAAGCAAAGAGCGCTCACTATACCCAGGATAGTCCAGACCGCTTCGTTCCAGATTGGCGATGCGTTGTAATACCACATCACATAGCCGGTACGATCCAGTACATCACCATGAGCGGGCAGTACGCTTCCATTGACCGAGAACTCTCTAGCTCGAAAATCAGGTAAACAGCGAAAACGGTAGCGCGTACAAGATCGACGCGGCAATCGCAAGCAAGGGAGTAAGAACAATCCCATTGGCCAGGATATCAGCACCATTCTTTGAACACGATCCATTACGAAAGCAAATGGATTGTCAGCCAGCAAAGTAAGATTCGTCGTAAACAGGACTGCAAGCTGGTCGGAGGTTGGGTATGCTCCCAAAGTCCATAGCCGACAACAGATATCATGCATGGAATGACTATCGCGCCCACGCTTCGCCAGGACCACGCGTGCGTCCTCCATCAGACAGCAACAGCGCAACTACGATCAGGATGCCATACTGCCGGTCAAGGTAGGCGAAGCCTGAGAAGATACTGCCCAGTACCAGCCAGTGGACGTTATTTTTCTCCAATCCTTTCAAAAAGAAGAGACAGGCGAGGAGCATAAAAGCAAGGAAAGTAACGTCGGTCATGAAACTATAGCTGAGAAAGACTACGAGAGGGTTGCAGCCAAGTGTAGCTGCCCCTAACAGCGCAGCGGTGGGGCGCACCTTTAGCTGGCGCAACAGAAGGTAAAACGCTACCAGAGCAATAGCGCTCATGACCAGGGTTGAAGCAGTGAGAGTATTGAAACTCTGTCCGAACAGCACCGAAAATATTCGCCCCAGGCGAAGTGTGATAGGCCAATAACCTGTCCGCCCTCCGTGGTTGTGTAATTCAAGTCCAGCAACCGGCCGACTGCTCGGGCTAAGCCCAATCGTCACTGATCGGATAATTGTGCGCAGGACGCACAACGATTGCGCTGACGAAGCCAAGAAGAAGTAGTCCAATATTGCGGAGGTCTACACGCCATAGCACCTGCCCAATCCTCTCGATGATTACTTCTACATTCGTCTCCCTGGATTGTTCACGAGTTGATCTCATATTCTAAAGTACCTGCAGAGCCCCATCCCCAACTATGGTTTGCGCGTTATTCGCTGGATGTAAAGGTATACAGCCGAGCTTGCCAGATATTGAACTCATGATTGGATCTTACCACAGCCTTGTCCATAATCGTCTAGCCCGATTGGGCCAGCGATGGTAGGAAGTATAGCAATCATGCGATACCGTATGTGTAGTAATCAAGAGTTGATCTGACACTGGTGATAAAATGAGCGCAAAGCTTGTAAAGGAGGCAGTAGGTTTTATGCGAGTCTTTACCCCATACTCCGAAAGGCTGCTGCGCTTTGCGTGGCTTCTACTGCTTGTGCTTACTATCAGCCTTTACCTGTTGCGGCAGATCGGTGATGGGCCGTTCGGCAAAGATTTCACCATTTTTCTGACAGGCGCTCATCTTCTCCTGGTGGGCAGGCACCCGACCTTTGACAGTCTTGCTGCTCCGACGGCGGTTCGCATACGCGGGCGGGGCCATCACCTATCCAGGCGGCGTGCTGCCGTTCAATTACCCACCTACGTGGCCGCCCTGATCGTGCCGGTGGCGCTCTTTCCTGCCAACGTAGCCTTTTACTCTGGCTGGCCGTGCAGTGGATCGTGCTTATCGGAGTAGGCGTTGGCTGGCGCGCTCGTTCCGGAGCTGGGTGTATGACGCGCCGAGCTTGCTTTTGTCTGCTATATTCATCTTTGCGCCGCTCATCGAAGCGCTTTTGATAGGTCACATGTCGATTGTATCGGTGGTCCTCTCGTGATGGCCGTTTGTTACTGCAGGCGGGTAAAGGCGCAGATCGGCTCTGCGGTTGCGCTGGTTGCGTTCACCTCACTGGCTCTTTTCTTCTCGTGGCTCTATTTGCCCAGGCTTGCCCTTATACTCGCGTCCCTCGTGCAGGCTCTGTTGTGGCAATATGGAGCCATTTGCCGGGCGCTTTGGTATCTTCACTTCCTATGTTTATATACTCGCCTGTCAGCTTCCACGTCGGCACACTTGCTCTTATCCCGCTTCTATGCCTCCTGCGTGCTTCTCACCATTATCGACTTCCCCACGGACTAAGTCTCTGGGTGGCCCTGATCGCCTGGTTGTTGAGCCTTGCCGCTACGTATCTTGTCTGGTCGCGCTCCCCCTGGTTTCGCCAACCGTTTTGGCGTCACCGCAATGCTGGCCGTTCTATTCAGCCCTGACCTGTACACACATGATGCCGCCCTGTTGCTTCTCGCCCGTAATTTGCAGCCCACTCGCGGAGCCGGCAGGCCAAGAAGAACCCTGGCTCAAGTATATCCATTTTATGTTCTCCTCTTCCTGTCCGTCTATGCTCTTGTGCTGGGCGTATGGCCGTCATATATCCCCACGATAATCTCCATGTGGCTCCTTGCAATAGCGCTGGCATTTCTGCTTCTCCGGCCCATGTGGGGTCGTCAAACTCAATCTGTAAAGAGCGAAATACCAGTGACCGGTGACCGTGACCAGTGACCAGTGAATGGAGAAGGAGGGGTGCAGGGGCGGCTAACCCTGCCCGGGGCATTGGTGTCCCCAATATCTCTCCATTACCCAGAAGTTCAAGTAGGGGTGCAGGGGACCTTCCCTGCCGGGGCGCTAGGGGTGTCCCCTAACTTTCTTTATCCTTTTTCAAAAGGACTAGCGTTAGTTATGGTATAATGCTACGCAAGGTTTTTGCCTTGACTTTTGAGAACGAGGGACGATACCAGGAATGAAAATAATTCTGACTCAGACGGTGGCTGGCCTGGGCGATGCAGGCACGGTCAAGGAAGTGGCCGACGGGTACGCTCGCAACTACCTCCTGCCGCAGAAGCTCGCTGTGCTAGCCACACGCGGGTCGCTCAAGCAGGCCGAATTGTCGGCAGGCGTCTACGCTCGCCGAGCCACCAAGGTTCTTACCGAGGCCCAGCAAGCGGCAGCCGCTCTTGAGGGCAAAACGATTACTATCCGCGCTCGCGTCGGCTCCGAGAACCGCCTGTACGGCTCCGTGACCGCCGCAGACCTTGCCACTGCCCTCCAGTCGCAATATCAGATCAGTATCGATCGCCGCAAGATCGAGCTGGACGAAGCGATACACAGGACCGGCACCTATAGCGCGACCGCCGATCTTGGCCAGGGCGTTTCCGCCAAATTCAACGTCGAAGTGGCCCCCGAGGTTGCCGGTGCCCATGGTAAGGCCAACGTAGTTGCGACGACAGCCCCCGCCACAGGGCCCGCGCCGGCCCAGGCCTCCGCCGAGGAGCCCGAAGCAGTTACCGACAGCGACGAGACCGGCGAGACGGACGAGACAGACGACACTGCTGTCAGCGATGACAGCGACGACAGCGACGAGACCGACGAGACCGACGACACTACTGTCAGCGATGACGCCGATGACGCCGATGAGACCACCGACACTGACCAGAGCACAGAGGCGCAAACCGAGTCATAGTTTGGCATTTGGGCCATGCATAGGAGTTATGAGCTTGCAGGAAAGACGCACTCATAACGCACTTTATCAAGCTTGGCGTAGGCTAATGGCTTCTTTTCGTGCGGGCATGGTATCCATAACCGTGCCCTGACTGGTTATCCAATAGATGCCATCAGCCGAAGCCCAGGTCGACCTCCACGAGCGACCGGCCAGCCACTTGCGAAGCTGTGCGGTCGCCCTGGTCGTACCTGAGGGGCATTTCTGCCCTGGCTACCGCAACTATTAGATACGGTACAGGGGATCGGCACGCGGCAGGAAAGCTACCTGAGTATGAGCGTGGACAAAGTTCGATCTATACCACCCCGGCCAGTTTGACAACGCTATTACGATCCCCGATTTCGGCGGCCTACCCGATATAGCGCAACCCCAAACGCGGCACCCGATCCCTTTGCTGCGTAATGAGGCGTGATATATCGAGGCGAGTGGGCTCGATCACTTGCGCGATCAGCTTGCCAGCCGTGGCTACTATCTCGTTGAGCATCTTTACTATTGGAATCCCATCTACCTGGACCCGTACGAGGTAACCGGTGCCCGGCAATAAAGGGGAAGTTATCCACCACTTTTGAGGATAACCACTTCTGGTCACGATCCATCGTTCATAATTCATAACTGAATAGCGCCGGTGCTACAGCGAGGATGTAGCCGTGACAGCGTTTTCTGAGTTGTTAGAGATTGTTTTGAGACACACCTTCCTGAGGTAGCACCGTATGTCCGATATGGTCGAGCGCCCCGTCCCCTACGACCTGGGGGCAGAAGAGGCGGTACTCGGTTCTCTCCTCCTTGACCGTGACGCGGTTATCAAGATCGCTCCGTTCCTCCGCCCCGAGGACTTCTACCGCGAGGCTCACGGCTGGATTTATGGCGCGGTGCTCGACCTCTACGCCCGGCGCGAGCCACCCGATCCGGTCACCCTTGCCGCCGAGCTGGAGCGCTCCGGCAAGCTTGAGAATATCGGCGGCTACAGCTACCTGGTCAAGCTGGTAAACAGCACACCTACAGCGGTCCACATCGAGTATTACGCTCATATCGTGGAGCGTGCTGCGGTGCTTCGCCACCTTATTTCCGCAGGTGGCGAGATCGCGGCCCTCGGTTATTCGGAGGAAAAAGAGACCTCCGATGTGCTCGATAAGGCCGAGCAAATCCTCTTCTCTATCTCCCAGCGCACCGCCACCAAAGACTTCGCTTCGATCGAGCAGGTGCTCAACGAATATTATGACCGCATCGAGACCATACAGCACAGCCCCGGCAGCGTGGTTGGCGTCTCCACAGGCTTCCACGACCTCGATGAGGTAACAGGCGGCCTGCAGAAGAGCGACCTGATCATCATGGCAGCTCGGCCGGGGGTCGGGAAAACCTCCTTGAGCCTCGGCATAGCTCATAATGCCGCCGCACGCGGTTCAAGGGTGGGAGTCTTCTCGCTGGAAATGAGCCGCGAGCAGCTTGTGCAGCGCCTCCTTGCCGTTGAGACCGGTGTGGACAGCCAGCGCCTCAGGTTGGGCTATCTGAACGACGAAGAATGGCAGAACGTGTCGGATGCTATCGGGCGGCTGGCCCAGATGCCTATCTATATTGACGATAGCGCGGGCCTGACTATCCATGAGATTCGCTCCAAATCGCGCCGTCTTGAAGCCGAGGTGGGCGTTGACCTGCTCATTATTGACTACCTCCAGCTTATGACGGGCACATCACGCCGCGACGGCAACCGCGTGCAAGAGGTATCCGAGATCAGCCGCGGCCTGAAAGTGCTGGCCCGCGAGTTGAATATCCCGGTAGTGGCTTGCGCCCAGCTTTCTCGCGCCGTAGAAAGCCGCACCAACCATGTCCCAATGCTGTCCGACCTCAGGGAATCGGGGAGTATTGAGCAAGATGCGGACATCGTGATGTTCATCCACCGTGAGGAAATGTACAATCCGGAGACCGAAAAGAAGGGCATAGCCGAAGTGCATATAGCCAAGCATCGCAACGGCCCGCTCACCACGATCCCGCTCCGCTTCTTCAACCGCACGACCAAATTCGCCGATCTGGAAGTATACAGGCAGGAGGAGTAGATCGCTCGGTTGTCAGTTGCCGGTCGACCGGCAACTGACAACTGACACTAGCTCGCTTCGCTCATCAACTGACGTATGAAACCATTCACCGGCTTTTCTACAGACAGACAAAAGACCGTCCGGGTGCCGGAGGGGTTCTTTGAGGACGTGTTGCCTCAGATTACTTCCTTGCTGGAGATGAAGGTCACGCTTTACCTTTTCTGGCGGCTGGCGCGGGGCGGGGCCAACGGGTCGTCGCCGCGGATGGTCAGTCTGGGCGAGTTGGAAGAAGAGGACAGGCTGAAATCGGCCCTATCGCAGGGTAAAGGGCCTCGCTCGCTCGGTGATGCGCTTAGAGAGGGCCTGGAGCTTGCGGTGGCGCGAGGCACGGTGTTGCAATTGCGGATTGCCAATTTCGGATTGCGCATTGATAGCGACAGCGACAAGGATTCTTTATCGGCGTATGAGTACTGGTATCTGCTGAACACGCGAGACAACAAGGCATGGGTGGAGGCTCTTGCTAAAGGCCAGATCGACGTAGTGGAGACACCGTTGGTGCAGCCATACATGGTGCACGCCGGTGACGAAGCAATCCGCAATCCGCATCCGCAATCCGCATTATCATCGAGCGTCCCACCGTGTATACTTTATATGAGCAGAATATCGGCCTGCTGACGCCGATATTGGCCGAAAGACTGCAGGATGCCCGAGGGCCGGTACCCGCCGGATTGGATAGAGGCCGCCTTCGAGGAGGCCGTCACCAACAATAAGAGAAACTGGCGATATATAGAGCGTATCCTTGAACGATGGGCAGCGGAGGGCAAGCAGAATGGAAAAGATAGGGGACCTGTTGAGCGATCTCTCGATCCCGAAAAATATACAAAGGGAAAATATGCCTTCCTCTTCAGGCCGGACAGGTGACGAAGGACGGGGGACGAAAGACGAAGGACGAAAGATCGATTCGGAAGCCCAGCCTTCGTCCTTCGTCCTTCGGCCTTCGTCAGTAGACGACGTTTGTCCTCACTGCCATGGCGCGGGCTGGCTGCGGATGAATGCGTCGGTAGGCGACCCACGCTTCGGCAAGCTCTACCCCTGTGTTTGCCGCACCCAGGCAACCGAGCAGCGCAACCTCGAAGATCTTTATCGCCTGAGCAACCTGGATGCGTTCCAATCCAAGATATTTGCCAGCTTCGATCCCGAAGTGCCCGGCGCTACCGAGGCATTCGATGCTGCAGCCGACTTCGCCACCAACCCGGAGGGCTGGCTCCTTTTGCTGGGCGGCTATGGTACGGGCAAGACGCATCTTGCTGCCGCCATAGCTAACCATGTGGTGCAGGACCACCATATGCAGGTCTATTTCGCCGTTGCGCCCGACCTGCTCCACCATCTACGCTCGGCTTACGCCCCGGCCAGCGACATCACCTACGACGACCGGTTTGAGCAGATACGCTCCGTCTATCTGCTGATCGTGGACGACCTGGGAGCCGAGCAGTCCACCCCCTGGGCGGTCGAGAAGCTATACCAGATATTCAACTACCGCTATAACCTGCGCCTGCCCACCGTTGTCACCTCCAACTGCGACCTCGACCGCCTCGACCCGCGTATCTGCTCGCGCCTCTGCGACCCCGACCTCTGCCGCCACGTCTTCATGAGTGCGAGCGACTACCGCATGCGGCGAGTAGACCCTCGCTTTGCGCCCCAGGGCGTGGGATCCAGAGGCCAGGGGTCAGCGGATAGAGGTCAGCAGCATCGCCGGACGACTTATGGGAATAAGGGAAACGGCACGCGGTAGATAGCATGGATATAGAAAAAGGAGCGCCGGAAGCGCTCCTTTTTCTATATCCATGTGATCATCTTCAGAATTTATGGACCAAGGCAGCTTGGGAAGAATGCATACACGTCTATCTTTGATAACTGGCCTCGGGTGGTAAGGTTGTCGGGGCGGAAGTAGGGCCTGTTCTGGGGATCGCAAGGCTCGCCAACGCCGCCGCAAGGATAGCCCGAGATCGCGTTGTGTATCGAGAGGCGCTGTATGTAGGCAAAAAACGTGTTGCTCGGTGCGACATCGGTGAAAATCTGGCTGCCGGGGTCGTCATTCCAGGCTGCTGTTTGAGCAATGATTTTGGCAATCTGAGCGCGCGTGGCGGGATTGTTGGGCCGGAAATACCTGTACATCTCCGGTGAGCAAGGCTCGCCCACCCCGCCACATTGGTAGCCGTTTATATAGCCGAACTCTGCCAGCAGGTTGACGTCCGTGTAGAAGGCGCTGCCGGGCTGTACGTCCTGGAAAAGCTGTGAGCCTGGATTGCCGTTGCCGAGGCCCGCCGACTGGATAACTATCTTGGATAGCTGCCCTCTTGTGACGTCGGTGTTTGGCCGGAATGTGCCGTCAGGGTAACCGCTTATGATGCCCTGACAATAGATGCAATGGATATAGTTGTAAAACGTGCTGCCCGGTGGGACGTCGGGGAAGTTCATGGTGCACACATCCGGAGCGGTGGTGACAATGGTCGTGGTCGTGCCTGCGCTTCCTTTATCAGTGCCGTGTGCCGCCGCCAGCGTCACACCGCCGGCCGCCAGCAGGATCAAGATGCCTGCCGACAGGATAACGATTCTACGCAACATTCTTCTTCTCCTTGCTGTATCAGGAACTTTCCGAAGACGGCAATATGCTCGTGGTCTTCCGGTTGGCACGTGCCGTCCGCGCAATGAGCTGTGCTCTCTCGGAAGAGCTGCGCCCGTATAAGCCTTGCCTTATCATATCTTGCCACAATGCGAAGCAATACGCATCATTAGAATCGCTTAATCAGAGAGATTAATCAACCCGCTCTTTCACTCTGTGGCTTCTCGTGCCTTCAGCACAACCAGAGTAACCGTCGCTTTGGAAACAAGCGTGCTCTTGCCATCGTCGATTGCATGGATCTCCGACTCGGCAACTACAAGCCGCCGTCCCTGCTTGAGCACCGTCGACCGGCACCGAAGGAGTTGTCCGGCAGCAGGTCTCAGCAGGCTCAGAGTGAACTGAGCCGACAGCACGAATTCACCGTCCCGAAGGACGGTAGTAGCTGCAGTGCCGGCGGTGTGATCCGCCATCGTAGCCTGCACGCCCATATGCACTATGCCTGTGTGCTGGTAGTGGCTGGGCAGCACCTCCAGCTCGGTTTCTGCCCACCCCGGTCCGATCTCCACCAACCTCACGCCAATATTGGCGACAAACGCGGCTTCCTCAAACACTCGCCGCGCGTCCTCAAGGTATGACGGATTGGATGCCCTCATAGATCGCGAATTGTCGTTCATCAAAAATATCCCCCCAAGAAGCTACTGATATCATTGTAGCCCATAGGGCAACGTCCCCCAGCACCTGGTGCAGCTTCAACCACCATATTAGAGAAATGTGAGAATTTGGGGACACCCCAAACCCCGGCAGGGGAGCGCCCCTGCACCCCCTTCCCAACTTAGAGTATGGTGAGAATTTGGGGACACCCCAAACCCCGGCAGGGGAGCGCCCCTGCACCCCCTCACTATAGGGAACGGAGGATTATGGGGACACCCACGCCCGGGCACGGGCGCTCCCCTGCACCCATCTCCATGATAACCTGTTGGATAATAGAGAGAATTTGGGGACACCCATGCCCCGGCAGGGGAGCGCCCCTGCACCCCTTGTTCACCATGGCCTGTTAGAGAAAAGAGAGAATTTGGGGACACCCATGCCCTGGCAGGGAGATCCCTGCGCCCCTTCTCTCTAAAATGGGCCTTGATCCTGCAAGAGCCTCCATCTACCGACAATTGATGACTGACAACTTCGTAAGACAGTACTTCTCTCCCAGCAGAAAGGTCCCTTTGTCCCATATTTCGGGCACTTTTTTTGTGCTATACTCGAAATACGGTAGCTATGTACGTCTGCCGCTCTTTAATGACCGACGTCCGACGACGGGCCACGGTCTACTGACAATAGTTCACTTCGTTCATCAACCTGGGACGGTAACTGCTTTATGGCGGGAAACAAGGCAATCTTTGATACAGCGATGAAGCGCGCGCATGAATATGCCTGGGCTAACCAGTGGGAGCGCGCTATGAAAGAGTACGGCCGGGCACTCGCTGAGTTTCCCGACGATAGGACTGCCCAGCGCAATATGGCCCAGTGTCTATTCAGGCTGCGCGAGTGGCCCAAGGCACAGGCAGCCTACGAAGACCTGATGAAGAGCGACCCGAGCGACCTCTTTGCGCTCAACCGGCTCGCCGAGATACATCTCGCCCTGGGAAAGCAGCCCCAGGCGCTCGCCGCATATATGCGTCTGGCCGATCTTTACACGCAAAAGAACCAGTTTCACGAGGCTATCCGCTCTTTGCGCGAGCTGGCGCGTGCTATGCCCCACAACCGCGAGGTCCATTCGCGTCTCCTCGACCTGACGCAGGAAGTGGGCGACCGCCAGGCCCAGGCTGTAGAGCACATATCCCTCTCCGAGATCGAGCTGAATGAAGGGCACCTGGGCGAGGCCCAGGGCCACGCTGATGCCGCCTCCTCGCTCGACCCTGATAACCCTGAGGTGCGCCGCTGGGCCTACACTGTCAAACGCAGGCTGGCCGAGAGCGCAGGCACTATCTCGCTCGACAACGCCGAAGTCGGCGGCTCGCGCATAACTGCTATGCCCGGTACCGGCATGCTACCGCAGCATGAGGAGTCGCCGGAGGCCGTGGAGCTTGTGGAGCGCGCCGAGGAAGCCAAAAACCGTGGCGAGTTCCGCGAAGCGATGGAGCTGTACGATCAGGCCGTACGAGCAGGGGCCAAGCGCGCCTCCGTCTTCTACACCGGGGGCCTGCTGAACCAGCAAATGGGCAGGCCTGATGTGGCTATCCCATTCCTTGAGCGAGCGCAGCAAGATCCCGAGTTCGCGATGTCCTCCAACTACGTGATCGGGCAATGCTATTTCGCGCAGCGACTCTTTCCCAAGGCCGTCGCCGCCTTCGAGCGCGCCCTCACTCTGATCAATATGGATCAGATTACTCGCAACGAAGCCGATGAGCTTATCGAGCTCTATTCCGCCGCTGCCGAAGCTCACCTTGCCGATAACAATCCGGGCCGTTCCTCTTCCCTTTACACCAACCTGGTCAGTATCTTCAAAGAGCGCAAGTTCAACCACCCCGACATGGCAAAGCTTGAGAAGCGCGCCGAGGAGCTCTACGCAAAAAGCATCCAGAGCAAATTGCTTGGTATCAGCCGCGGCAGCGGAGCGCTTGACCCAAGCAGGCTTCCCGACCTACCCTCGCCTTCATCCATAGAAGCCACCAGAATAGATATGGGCACAGGCGATATTGGCACGCCGGTTATAGGCAGGCGCGGCGATGATGGCACCTCGATTATGGATCGCACCAATACCCTTCCGCACTCCGGGTCATCCGACAATCCCACGCAAATGATGCGTACCGGCAGTAGTCTTCGCTCTATCACCGAGTACTTGCGCGCCTCTTCGGTCGCCAACAGTGGGCCGACCAATAGCGGCAAGCTCCCAAAATCGAGCGAGTCGCGTCCTCTATCCTCCATACCCGATGACCCCACAACTGCATTGCCTGCACAAGGTACAGTCAAACTGTCCGGTGCAGAGGGCATTGCGCCCAATCTCAATCGCAATGGCGTGGACTCAAACCAGATAGTTTCTCTCCCCAATTCAATGCTCGCCAATGTTGAGCAGCAGAGCCTGCTTGTGCAGCGTCTGATTGCCGAGGGCGAGCGGGCTATGTCCAATAGCCAGTGGGACGTGGCTATCGACTCGTGCATGGCTGTGATAGGCACTGAGCCGGGTTTCCTCTCTGTCCACATAATGCTGGGCGATATTTACCTCCATTTGAACCGAGTGGAGGAGGCCGTCAACAAGTACCAGACCGTGATGGACACTTTCGTTGCCCGAGGGGAACCGGAATATGCCGCCGAGGTTTGCCGGCGCCTTCTGCAACTGGAGCCTGAGAACCCCACCCTGCAAACTCGCCTGGGCATCCTCCTCATGGAGGCGGGCAAGGTAGACGACGCCGCTAAGGCTTTGCTCGCCGTGGCTGAGAGGCATTTCGCCGCCGGGAATCCCGACCGCGCTCTCGAAGAGGCAGAGGGGTTGAAGGTCAAGTTGCCAAACTCCTCCGAAGTGGCGCTCGCTATCGGCACCTACCTTATGGCGCTCGGACGCCATCATGACGCTCTCGCAGAGCTGAGCCGCGCCCTCCATCTCGACCCCGGCAACGATCATGCGTTGATACGCCTTTACATCACCCTGGCGCGCGCGAACGAGCCGACCCAGTGGGATGCCCTTGAGAGCGTGCTGGAGCGGGCGGAAAAGGACAAAGCCGACAATCGCCTCTTCATGGAAGAGATACATTCTTCCCTCAAGCTCAAGCCTGTGCCCGCGGTCTACTATGGCCTGGCCGTGGTGGCCGGACGCTCTGACTTGCTTGACATCGCAGCCGATGCGCTCGACCAGGGCATTCTGCTGATGGCTACCGCCGATACACAGGAAATCGACAATTCGTGGCTCTTCCTCGAAGTGCTGATGCGCCAGTACAGAGGCGACCTGGCCCTCACCGCCAAAGATGGCGCAGTGGCCGCCCAGCATTACGCCCGCGTTCTCGACCTGCTCAAGACCAGTGGCGGGCTCGACCCTGACCAGGGGCTAGGGGCTAGGGATCAGGGGCTAGTAGAACCAACCCCAGCCCCCAGCACGATACAATCTCCCCGCCCACAATACGGCTTCGCCCGCCTCTCTGAGCCTATCCAGCTTTACTACGGGCTGGCCGAGGCTAACGCTTCGCAAAACAACTGGGAAGGCGCCATGGCAGCTCTCCAGTCGCTCAAGCAGATTATGCCCAACGACTACTCGGTCTACACCCGCCTGGCCGATATCTACTTCAGGCAGGGGCAGCTCAACCAGGCGCTGGCCGAGCTTAACGATCTGCTGGTGCTTTTCCAGAAGGTCAACGACAACGAAAAGACCCTTGAAACGCTGGGGCACATGGCTCGCCTCGCGCCTAATAATGTGGCTGTGCGCCGCAAGCTCTCGGACATGTATCTGAAGCTTGGTATGACCGAATACGGCCTTCGCGAGCTGAATATGCTTGCCGAGCTGCAATTGAAGGCCGGGCTGCTGAAAGACGCAATGCGCACCTATCAGAGAGCCGCCGACCTGCACTATACCCTGGGACAGCACGATAAGGCTATCGGCATTTACGAGCGGATAGTGCGTATCGCCCCCCGCGATATAGAGGCGCGTCAGCACCTGCTGAACATGTACGTGCAGTCGAACAGGGTGAAGGAAGCAGTTGAAGGCGAAAGGTCGCTGGCCGATGTCTTCATCGAGGAAGGGCGTACTGAAGAAGCCATCGCTGCCTTGCACCAGTTGCTGGCGCTGGCTCCCGAGGATGTACCGGGCCACCATCTGCTGGCGAAGCAGCTTACCGCCATGGGCGAATACGGCCAGGCCGCCCGCCTCTACGGAAGGCTGCTGCGGCTAGAGCCTAACAACGACCGGCTCCCCATCCTCCAGAGCGAGATGCTCCGAATGGCCCGCGAGAAGGAAACCGGTGCCCTCAACAGCGCCCCTCTGAAAAGCGATCGCCAGACAGCCCCTTCGCTGGGCGGAGGACGCAAATCGGCGAGGAAATAGCCGAAAGCTCTGAGTTCTGAGTTGAAAGTTAGACCTCAGAACTCAGAACTTTCGTCTCGGTCTTCTGACCAGCTCGCCTCCGCAATTGGGGCAGACCGCTTTCATCTCTTCAGTACATTCTTTACAGAAGGTGCATTCGTACGTGCAAATATGAGCTTCGCCCTGAGGGCTGAGCTTCTTTCCGCACTTCTCACATGTGTCTCGCATTTCGAGGGCCATCTATAGCTTCTCCTGAGCTTGGTGTCGTTCGATTTCATCCGTATATAATCATAATCACTGATGGATTGCCTGGACGGTTCTACGAAGCACGTCTTCCTCCAAAAAGCAGGGCCAATGCGCAAGCGGTGCGTGGCCTGCCACTCTGACCCTGTCATTCTGAGTAATCATGGCCCTGCGGGCCACCACCAATGAAAATAAAGGATAGAGTATTGGGGACACCCCAAACCCCGGCAGGGTTAGCCGCCCCTGCACCCCTTCTTTCCGGTACTTATTAGTAATGGAGGGATTCGGGACACCCCAAGCCCCGGCAGGGAGATCCCTGCACCCCCTTTGTCCCCCAACTTATGTGAATAGAGGAGGGAGTATTGGGGACACCCCAAACCCCGGCAGGGTTAGCCGCCCCTGCACCCCTAGTTTCAGGTCAGCAATAGACTGGACAGGGCTAGCTTTGCCGCTAAGGAGAATACAATGCTACGGTTCGATGGCCTATATGCCGGCCCGCCAAAGACTTCGGCGGGTGATACCCGGGTCTTCTTCGACTATTTACGCTTTTATGAGGATGGGCTGGTGATAAACTGTGTTTCGTTGGGCACGCCCGAGCAGGTTATCGGGTGGTTTTACCGGGATAACCCGCAGCAGGGAACTCTGCTGCGGGGTCCATTTATATTGAAAGGCGACGCGATCAGTTTCAGTCCCGAGTTTCGCGACATGGATGAAGGTGAGGAAATTGTGATGAGGGTCGATTATGAAGGCCGAATCATCGACGACGGCCTTGCTCTTGAGCTAAAAGTGGGCAGCCCAAGGGAGGGTGCCCACCCTACCGAGACTTATCACTTCGCGAAAGTGTTGGCTAAGTCAGGCTAACGTCGGCATCCGGCGCTTAGGATGGGTTGAGGATTACGGCTGCCCGCGTTCCGCAGCCCAAGCTGGGAGAGCGCCCATTAGCCGCCGCATATACAGCGCGTCAAACATATCCCAGGTCTGGGCGATCTTGCCATCGCTAATGCTAAACTTGCCCTTTCTCCCTTCCCTATATAGAATAAAGACAAATAATCCGCAATCCGCAATCCGCAATCGAGAGAGTTGTGCCTCAGATTTAATACGTACTATCGCAAATAACGTGGTCGACCGTTCTGGACATAGCTGTTGTTGCGGTGGTCTTCTACCAACTGCTGACGGTGGTGCAGGGCACGCGCGCCGTGCAGCTTGTGCGCGGCATTATTATCCTCTGGCTCGCGTCCGCTCTCCTCTCTTCGATTTTCCAGTTGACTACCCTTACCTGGTTGCTACGCAACTCAGGGGTTGCGCTGTTGGTGGCGATTTCCATCATATTCCAGCCTGAGTTACGCCGCGCTCTGGAGCAACTTGGGCGTACAGGCAACTGGCTCAATCGCACCGGGGCCACCGGGCGTAAGCTGACAGAAGTTATGGTGGATGAGGTATCGGCTGCTGCGGCGCTGCTGGCCCGCCAGAAGCACGGCGCGCTGATCGTGCTCGAACGGCAGACGGGCCTGCAAGATTACGCTGACAAAGGCGTGCCGATCGACGCCGAGGTGACGCGCCAGCTTCTCGCCAACATTTTCTATCCCAACTCGCCTATGCACGATGGCGCCGTGATAATCCGCAACGGGCGTATCGTGGCCGCCGGAGCCGTGCTGCCTCTCTCCGACAACATCACCGGCCCGCAGAACTACGGCACCCGCCACCGTGCTGCTATCGGCATATCCGAATACTCGGACGCCATAGCCGTTGTGGTGAGCGAGGAGCGCGGGTCGATCTCAGTAGCCGCCAACGGCCGCCTGGTAAGCAACCTCACGCCAGACCGCCTTCGAAAGCTTCTCCTGGATCTCTACCACGTCAAGAGCACCGCTCCCGCCCGAGTAGCGGTTGAGGTGTGAGCGCGTAGTGGGTGGTGCGTAACCGCCAAGACGCCGCGATCCGCCAAAGATTCTACGGTTTGAACCACAAAGGCACAAAGAGCACAAAGGTTTTTATTGGTTAGGTCACGAAGACCACAAAGAGCACGAAGTTCACGAAGGCTTCCATGGGTTTGAATCAGAGAGCGCCGATACCACATAGCTTTAATAGTATAGCCCAAAAACCTTGGCGATCTTGGCGTCTTGGCGGTTACGTTTCACGTTTTACGTTTTACGTTCCGCTCCCCACCGCTCACTCGTCCGGCCAGTTGCTGAGGCGCTCGCCGGGGTGGCGAAGGCGTTCGGAGGCGGCTGCTAGAGCGGCGATCAAGGCCTGTGGGGTGGGTGGGTCGCCGGGCACGCTGATCTGTATGTCGGCGTAGTGGCTCAGGGGGTAGGTAGCGAGGCCAGGCATTCTAAGCCGTGCCCAGCGGCCTCCATTGATAGCGCAATCGCCCACGGCTACCAGCACGGTCGGCTGTGGGAGGTTCGAAAGCTCTCGCAGCACATTGTCGAGGGTGCTTACCAGCAGCAATCCTGTCACTACCACAACGTCGGCGTCCCAGGCCGAGGTCACAAAGCGCACGCCGATGGTCTTCAATCGCGCCTCGAACCGCTGTGCCTTTAGCGCCTGCCATTCCAGCGCATCGCCGTCCGGCCCGCCCATATGCAGGTGAAATACGGAAAGAGATCTTTGCCTTGCGGATTCGGTAAACATAGCTTTAGGTCACACGATATTGAATTAGCTTTACGACAGTATATCCACGATGCCTGGGAGAGGAGAGAGACTCTTTCAGGTCCGCTGAATTACGGTGATGTAAACCATGGGAGCCTTGCCCACTCGTTCAACTGAGTGACCAATTGGGAAGACGCCAGGAATAGTGCCAACTGCGCGATTACCAGCAAAGTGGCCATCAAATAAGCCGGATCTGTCAGCCACCGCCGCCATCCCGCTGCTTTTCTATTCGTTTGCTTTACCTGGCCGTCCGTAGTCGTTCGGTCAGCGCCTGGCGAACTATCGTCCTTCGTCCTTCGTCCTTCGTCCTTCCCCCAACCCGCGGTACCCAGCCAACCGGCCGCCACTAGAGCTGAACCTGCCAGCATCATCGCCAGCCAGATGCCTCCCACGTTCGCTGCGCTGCCGGCCACCAGCAGGGTCCCGGCGAACCCGCCAAACGGCGGCAAGCCCAGTAGCGACGCTACCCCGACAGCCGTCCACCGGCGGCCCATTACGAGGATGGGCAAGCTCAGGGCAATATTGCCCGCTATCAGCACCGCGCCCACAGCACCTGCCTGCGATCCCGATAATATGCCGAATATAGCCCAGCCGGTCGCGACTGCCACCGTCATGGCTATAAGGTTGGCTTCTCCCGTCGGCCTTTCCACTGAAGCGTCGCGCTCCACTCTCTGGCGCTCTTCCAACAGAATCCCAAGGGCGCGCACCCCAGCGAGCAGTGCCCCTAGAGCCCCCAGCCAGCCGGCGGCGGCTCCTCCCGCCAGGCTTCCTTCGACCGGCGCGAGCATAAGTAGGCCCGCCACCAGCGCGACGGGCGTGCCTGCTCCCAGTATCATAAGAGAAGCCGAAGGACCAGCCTGGATAGTGTCTGCCGATGCGGCTGCGAATGGCATGCTGCCCGCACGTACGATGGTGCCTGTCGCCAGTAAGGCGAGGCCAAGCTGTAGCAGCCCCTTGTTCTCCAGGTTGAACACATAGCGAGCCACCAGCACTGCTCCCACCACCAGGAGACCCGTCCCAAGCGTGGCCAGCCCCAGGTGCTTCAGCCCACCCGCGGCCCGTCGTGCCAGCAGTGTTTGGGCGCGAAGATTGTCATTATCAACGCTACTTGGGCCGATAGGGGTACGAGGGCGTGCAAGAGCCAGGGCAGCGGCGGCCAGCGCCGCGCCGAGCAGGCATAACGCGGCCACCACCCGGTCGCTCGATAGGGCGGCACCGGCCAGCAGGCTCGATGTGGGAGTTGTAAGCAGCAAACCCCATTCATGGTCGGGGCTATGCGCCTCGTCCTCCGACGTCCAGGCTGTGATGGCCGCGCAAAAGAGGCATACGTTAGCCGCCACCAGCACCAACCGCGCTGGGGTGGACATCGCCAGTGTGATCCCTAACTGGTAGAAGATGACGCTGCCGTTCGCTACCAGCAGCAAGACTACTTCGGCGACCAGCGCAGCAATCACCAATATGAACGCGCCCAGCCTCAGCCAGAGCAGATATCGCGAAGACGTCTTCCTCCTGTTTTGCACCACCAAGAAGAGAGCAGCTACCAGCCCACCCAGCACAGGCACAATTATCGCCCAGGTCAGCGGGCTAGTCAGCATTAGGGTTAGCCTCCTCGCCATCACCGGCCGTTTCTACTGCCGGACCCTGGGTTTCGGGCACCACCATCAACCCTTTTTGCGTGGCGACCTTGCCATCTCGCAGGTCGAACAGCGCGTTCAAGTTGAGGTCGAGATAGGTGGCCTTGAGGAAGAGCCATGCATAACCCACTATGGCGGCCAGCGCCAACCTGCTGAGGGCAGCCAACCCCAGCAAAACCACTCCTGGCGAACCCGCGCCAAACATATAAACCAGCAACATACCGGAGTTGAACAGAGAGAGCAGCCCTACTCCCAGCTTGACAGGCTCTCTCGCTCCATCGATGACCAGGGCCAGAATGGCGGGCAGCAACATCCAGTAAAAGGTGACGAGGTCTTGCGCATTGCCGCCCAACGGATAAAGCTGCGCGAGCGCAAACCCGGCTACCCCTGCCACCAGCGCGGTGGCCCAGAGCCAGAGCTGGTCTGCCAATTGCGGATTGCGGATTGCGGATTGCGGATTGCGGATTCCGAGGACGAGAGCGGATTGCGGGTTCCCTTTCTCTCTGCCACGTTCAAGATTCCAGATTGTCAGGCCGAATATACCGCAACAGCCCAGTGCAGTAACGATCTCAACCGGCAGCCCTGATATGCCCGCTGCCAGCGGAGCGATCTGGAGCGCCAATCCCACCCACTGGACCAGAAGCGCGCCCAACACCACCCACCTGTTGCGCTGTGTCACCAGCGCCAGGCCGCCAAGGGCTATGAGAATGTTAGGCAATGTTGGTTGCATGGTGCGTAGTTGTCAGTGTGACGTAGTTGTCAGTTGTCAGTTGTCAGTGTCAGTAGCTATCAGCCGCCGGTCGTCGGTCGTCGGTCGTCGTCCATCGTCCATCGTCCGTCTACTGACAACTGACAACCGTTCAACGCGTTATCGCCAGGATTATGAGCAAGGTCAATATCAGTGCGAGCGGGAAGTAATAGCGACCTTCAAGGCGGGCCAATAAGGTGCCGAGGCGGGTAGAGATTCTGCTGAGCAGGGAGCCGGACCCGTAGATGCCGCTCTCCAGCCACACCAGCGAGAGCCACCAGACCGCAGGAGGTGGGTTCGTGAGGACCGGTTGGGGCATGGCTATATTCTGGTTCAACTTCTGTAGGCGCGCAACCGCGGTGGGTAGCAGCACGCTGTTGCCTGCCGTACGCGATTTGACCCAGAGGCGCAACAGCCACCCGAATGCTGCCAAAACGAGTGCGGCCCCCGCCAGCAGGGTCAGAGGCAAGAATATGCCCGCCGACATCAGCCCTGTCCAATCTGTTCCCAGGCGTGCGCCTCCGCCCGCGACGCCCGCCATAGCTTCTACTTGCGGCAGCCAGAGGCCGGGCAAAGCTCCCCCCACAACGAGCGCCAGGAACGAAACAGCAAGTACGAAATACCCTAAAGCCGCCTGGTACCTGGTTCCTGCTACGTCGTTCCTGGTTGGTGCTCCCAGATGGAGGGCAGCACCACAAGCAGCAACGATTGCAGCTCCTGCCGGCACGATTGCCAGGCTTGCATGGCGCGATTCAACCAGGCCGCTTGCCAGGAGCCAGATTCCCACGAAACCTGCAGTGAGAGGCGCTCCTACCAGCGAAAGGCCGGCCGCCAATCGTGTGAGCCAGTCGTATTGGCCGGTGGAGAGGTCCAGTACGAGCCGGCTGACGGCATATGAGAGCACGATAGCTATGGCGGCATATCTACCCGTAGGTGTATCGAGGCCCAGCGCCCAGACCGCGCCGCCCAATGCGAAGGCGGTAAGGGCGGCGCTCCATCGGGCTGTGCCCGCCCACACCACCGTGCCGGCGGCTGCTGTGAGCGTGGTGATGCCTCCCAGCCATACCAGTGCTCCCGTAAACCCTTTCCAGTCAGTGGGCACAGACCCTGCAATGGCCAGGTTGGTAATTAGCGCCTGGAGCCGCAGCACCAGCACAATCGCAGGCACAGTAAGCACAAGCCCTTGCAGAAGCGTACCAAGGGTGTTGTCGCCCGTATTGCCGGGCACCAACCCGCTCCACCCGGTGAAAGGAACAAGGCCGGTCCAGAAGACAACGAAAATGATAATCAGCAGCAAAGGCCAGAAGGTGAGCGCCGAGAGAGACATATCCTCGACGCTGTAGATCCCACCCGTTGTGCGGCCAATGAGCAGAACCGCCGCCAGTAAAGTCAATGCGCCCGTAATCTGCGCAACTCTCCGGCGAAAAATGAGCGCCGCCGACCCGGGTCCCGTTGCTTGCTCTTCGCCCCACAAAACAGCCCAGGTGAGGAGCACAAGGAGCAATACCTGCGCTGCGAATGCCCGCAAGTCCACAGTGTAAACCAGGCTGTAAAGGGTGGCGATGATGAGGGTAGCGGCGGCAATCCGGCGAGGTGCGTCGTCGCCCTCGCCTAGCTTGAGCAGACATAACCCGCCAATTAAAATGCACCAGGCTCCGAGGCTCGCTGCCAGCGTATCGCTCCAATAAAAGGATGCACCGAGCCAGTTCATGAAATCGGGCCAGACAATCGCCGCACCCCCAGTGCCCCCGCCCTGTACGCCCTCGAATACCTGCGCGACCGCGAACGCCGCGATGGTCCCAACCAGCGCCACGATGCGGGCGGCTATGCCCTGGTTCGCCGGGAAGGTGAGTGCGCAGCAAACCGCAGCGGTAAGTATCAGGATGGCGAGAGCATATATCATACGTCAACGCTCGCCGCAGGGCAGACAGAGGTCCACCGACAGTAATATTAGCTCCAGATCTTCGAGCCATTGATTCCGAAGGAGCCCCGGCAGAACGCCAAGGGTAGGGTACGATCCGGCGCTCAGGTGCAGACCGCCCAGGCCCTCGGCTGTGCCTTTCACCCAGCAGAACACTTCGCCACGCGGCCCCTCAACCCTGCTGATACCGCTCCCTTCGCGCAGTTCTACGCTGCCGCGGGCCCTGACAGGGCCGGGGGGCACGTCGTCAAGCACCTGTTCGATCACGCGGAAGCTTTCCAGGCATTCCAGCAGGCGCACCACAAGCCGCGAGAAGGCATCGCCGTTACGCTGTACGACGATGGTCACTCCTTCGTCCTCATAAGCGCCTGTGGGGAAGGCCGCACGCATATCCACCGCAACGCCGGAGGCCCTGGCGACCGGACCGCGCAGGCCCCCAATCACAGCTTCCTGCCCTCGTATCGTGCCGAGGCCCACCAATCTCGCGGCGATCTCTTTGCTGTTGATAATGGAGGTCACCCCGGCGCGCAGGTTTCGCTCCACCTGGCGGATGGCCAACGTGAGATTTCTTATCTGCCCTTCGTCCATATTGCGCGTCAGCCCGCCATACACGATGAGGCCCGGCTGGATGCGCGCCCCGCTCCATTCGGCGGTCGCCTGTATGACCCTCTCGCGCAGGTCGCGCAACGAGGACTCGCGGTCGTGCAAGCCAAGCGCTTCCATAGTGTCGGCGGCGTTGAGAAGATGAGATACGATTCGTTCGGTTTCCGCGAGCACCAATCTGAGAGTGGCGGCTCTGGGCGGCACAATCACCCGGCCCATTGCCTCGACCGCCTGCACAAACGCCAGCAGATTGGCCTGCGAGCAGCGCCCGCACAGCCCTTCAACTGTTGAGAGGGCTTCGGCCCAATCAAGTCCATCATCGGCAACCCGCTCTTCCAGGCCCACGTAGTTGTAGCCCAGCCCGATTTCAGCCGACGTGATGCGCACCGCCCACCCAAGCAGGTCGGAGGCAGGCTCCAGCGTGAGGTCCAGGCGGAGTGAATTGCGGATTGCGGATTGCGGATTGCGGATTGTTGACATGATGTAGGGAGTACTGCTTATTGCTTACCTGTAATTTCTCATTTCCCATTTCCCACTTCTCTGAAAAGCACCGCGAGGCGCGACTGTATCTCGCGCTCGGATTGCCCGGCGGATGGGTAAATGCTTGCTATCGATTCTACTATGCCGGTGGGCGAGGTTATGTTGACTGTGTATACGGTCTCGCGAAGGGAGAAGAAGTAGCGCATGGTCAGCTCGCCGGTGTGCCTGTGAGGACGCACCGGCAGGGTGACAGGATTGTCGGAAGTTTGTGCGCCCTGGCCGCCTCGGTGACGCCTTCTGCGGCCCCTCGGTAATGGAGTGCCTTCAGGGACTGCATCATCCTGTCCGGTGGCCTCGGGTGAAGGGCGTGCCGTCATTGGAGCCTGGACAGATGCTCGCTCGGCGGTTATGCTAATCAGCAGCGCGCCTGAGCCTCGGAAGGTCCTGGCAATCTCGTTGGCGGGCACATCGCGAAACGAGAGCCGTACCTCACGATCGTCTTCTTCGCGAACGAAGGCAAACTGGGCAAGCTCCCTGCGGAGCGGCTCTTCTTCGGGCCTTGCAAACTGCTCGTAGTCGTCCTCGCTGTCATCCTCATATGGGCTGTACCTGCCGCGCCCAGCACCCGGCTTTTGCCATTCGAATTCGTGCAGCTCGGGCTCGGGCAACTCGGCGCCCGAATCGTCGCTCGGCTCGTCCGGTACGTCGCCGGTGGCTCTGTTCGTACTATCCATATTTGCAACCTTTCAAGCGCCAGCGGTTACTATACCAGCCAGGCATGAGGGCGTCAAGCATGTGGACATTATGGGCCAGGGGTTAGTGCCTCTTCAACCAACTTATTAGAGAAGAGAGGAATTTTGGGGACACCCCAAGCCCCGGCAGGGGAGCGCCCTGCACCCCCTCCAGCCCCTTGCTAGTGCCTCTTCCCCAACTTAGAGAAGAGAGATATTTGGGGACACCCCAAACCCCGGCAGGGAAGCGCCCCTGCACCCCTTTCAACTTGGGGGATAGAGAGATTATGGGGACACCCCAAGCCCCGGCAGGGGAGTACCCCTGCACTCCCCTAGCCCCTAGCCCCTTTTGGTAGTTTCAAACATGCTATAATGTACCCACTTATGCACGTGGCAATTAACGGCTATTTCTGGGACCGACCGCGCACAGGCTCAGGGCAATACTTGAGACATTTGTGGGCTGCATTGAACGAACTTCCTTTTTTGCCGGGTGTTCCGCAGGCTATCCACGATACTTACACCATGCTTCTTCCTCCCGCTTATGAGCAGGTTCCGTCGCCAGATGATAGTGTGCCCATGGGTCTTCGCGGGCGGGCTGTTCAGGAGCGGACTTTGCCTTTACTGGGCGGCAAAGTGGACAATCTGGATAAGCTTTACTGGGAAGAATGGAGCGTGGCACGTGCGGCAAAGCGGCACCGGGCGCAGCTCCTTCACATGCCCTATCTTATCGCACCCATGCCTCTACCCGGCGTCAAAAGCTGCCCGGTCGTGGTAACAGCTCACGATATGATACCATGGGTGTTGCCCGGATACAGCGGATCGACGGCTACCCGCCTTTATTTCGCCGTGGCGGCGGCGGCGGTCAGGCGCGCTGACCTTATCGTGGCCGACTCTGACGCTTCACAACTCGATGTTATAAAGGTGTTGAAGGTGTCGCCCGGGCGCGTGCGAACAGTCTACCTGGGCATGGAGCAGCACTCTCATTACTCGCCTGGCGAGTTGCAGGAGGTGCGCACCCGCCATAACCTGCCCGAGCATTACGCCTTCTATCTGGGCGGATTCGATTTGCGCAAAAACGTGCCGCTTCTGATGCAGGCATGGCGCACCGCTTCTGACGCGCTCTTCAGTGAAACGGGAGAGAGGCCGCTACTGGCGATTGGCGGCTCGGTGCCGGTGCCGGGCGGCGTCAACCCGGACGTGTCCGGGGAAGCAGAGCGCCTCGGCATGGTCGGGCCTGACGCTCCGCTCCGTTTCCTGGGCCGCGTGAGCGAAGTTGACAAGCCTCTTTTGATGGCGGCAGCGCGCCTCTTCGTCTATCCGTCGGCGTACGAAGGCTTCGGCCTCGACCCTTTGGAGGCAATGTCGGTCGGCTGCCCGGTGATATCCTCGTCCGGCGGCTCCCTGCAAGAAGTGGTCGGTGACGCGGGCCTCCTAGTGCCTCCCGGCGATGAGGAGGCACTGGTAAAAGCTATCGTCTGTGCCTGGCAAGACCCCGCGCTTCGAGCATCTCTCTCTCGAAGAGGCCGCGAGCGTGCCAGGCGATTCACCTGGCAGCGCACCGCGGCGCAAACCCGCAGCTTGTATGGCGCGGTGCTTGCCCGGAGAAAACGTGAAGCGTGAAGCGTGAAACGTAACCGCCAGGACACAAAGAACGCAAAGGTTCGCAAAGATACGCAAGGCTATTGGAGGTTTAAACAATAAAATCCTCTGTGATCTCAGTGTTCTCAGTGCTCTCTGTGATTCAAACCCAAAATAACCTTAGTGATCGTGGTGATCTTCGTGTCTTTGTGGTTCAGACCTGTAGAAGCCCTGGCGACCCTGGCGGAACTACGGGGTCCCCTCCGGGGCGGCGTCCTGGCGATGAAGAAAAAAATGATTGATGAACATATCGAACGATTGTTCCGTAAGCAGTAAGCAGTAAACCCGTGTCTAATCCGCAATCCGCAATCCGCAATCCGCAATTGAAAATCCTCTGGCTTTGGCACGCGGCCGTTGTGGCCGAGTATCGTAAGCCACTATCGGCGCTGGGTAAGTGCGCAGACCTCGAAGTGACTCTGCTCACACCAAAGCGCTGGCCTGAGCGCGCCGGCCAGATGGTGCACGTTGAGCCGTCCGGTGATAGCGGATACCGCCTGGTGAGCGCTCGCACCGTCTTTACCGGCCTTTACTACGTCTATTTTTTCCCCAGTTTGCTTTACCAGCTTTTGCGCTACAGGCCGGACATTATCTATTGCTATGAAGAGGCGCACGCATTTATCGCGGCTTGCGTGCTCTTTTTGCGGCGCATCTTCCTACCTGAGAGCCGGGTGATATTATACGCGGCACAGAACATCAAGAAGCGCTATCCAATCCCTTTCCGCCTTTTCGAGCGATACTCATTTCGCCGTGCTGATTTGATACTGGCTTGCGGCACTCTCGTAGCCAAGACGTTGCGTTCCAAGGGTTACAGAGGCGACTTACGAGTGGTAGCTCTCCCGGTTGACGTTCACGCGTTTGCTCCCAACGCCGAGAAGCGTGCTGAGGGCCGCCGAAGCCTCGGTTTGAGCGCGGATATATGCGTGATCGGCTATGCCGGCAAGCTGGTGGAGGAGAAGGGATTGCGAACCCTTCTTCGCGCCTTCGCCGAAGTGGCTGAGGAGCGCATATCAGCGCATCTTGTGCTGGCGGGCGGTGGCCCGCTGAAGGCCGAATTGCTGGCCTCAGCCGTAGATCTTGGCCTGGCCGGGCGCGTACATTTTCCCGGCGTGATACACAATGGCGATCTTCCTGCCTTCATGAACGCGCTCGATATTTTCGTGCTCCCCTCCGAAACGCGACCCAACTGGCGCGAGCAGTTCGGCAGGGTAGTGGTCGAGGCCATGTCGTGCGGTGTGCCGGTTGTCGGCTCGGATTCGGGCGAGATACCGGCTGTGATGGGCGATGCCGGGCTCGTATTTCACGAGGGCGATTTCGGCGAGCTTGGCTGGCACCTGCGATGCCTGCTGAACGATCCAGCGCAGCACGTAAGGCTCTCCCACCTGGGCCGTGAGCGAGTGCTCAAGCATTTCTCGGTAGAGCAGATCGCCGCCCAACACCATGCGATCTACCGGAAAATTCTTAATTCATAATTCTCAATTTTGAGTTCGCGGAAGGTACTTAGATGCGCGACGTACAGCCTGAAGGGGTTGGCGAAACGGAGCCAATAACTCAAAATTCAAAATTAAGAATTAAGAAGTTCGACCGCGTCGGAAGCGTTCTTCTGGCGGCTGCGCTAGTTGGGCTGGTTGCACTCGCGTGGAACGATCGCTCTGCCCAGGGATATTACGACATGCGGCGGGCTGAAACGCTGCTGGGCGAGGGACGCTATTCCGATGCGCAGGCTCTTCTTGAGCAAACTTTACTTATATACGACTCGCCGCAAGAGCGCCTAGATCTCTCCTATGCCTATTTGGCGCGCCGCGACGCCGATCGTGCCGAGCGGCAGGCACGTATCGCCATCAACGAGGCGACCCCTCCGTTGCGGGCCGCAGCCTGGACCCAGCTTGGCCGCGTGCTCGCCTTCGCGGGGCGAGACACGGACGCATTGGACGCCTGGCAGCAAGCAGGCGAGGCCGCCGCTCCCTACAGCGACATAGCCTCCACCTCCCAGGAAGCGCGCTCAGCTCGCTGGCACACCGCTATGCTCCACTGGTCGCAAGCCGACTGGCAGGCTGCCCGCCAGGACCTCCAAAGCCTATCCTCAGGCACGGATATCTACGGCCAGTCTGCGCGGGTAAAGCTCGCCCAACTGCTCGCTCCTGCACAACCCGATTTGCAGCTACCCTCCATCAACAATAAATCCGCAATCCGCAATCCGCAATCCGCAATCCCAGACCTTCATGTTCCGGGTTTGAGCGAGGGTTTATCCGACGATGAAATGGCACAGATTGTCGACCAATTGCGCCAGGCGCAGGCGGCGGTTGGACAGGCCGCGCAAAAGGGAGCAGGCCAGGCGGCAATAGATACGATCTGGGGAGGGTCGTACTTGCAGCAGGGCGAGAATGCGCTGGCGCTAGAATTCGCTCCAGAGCGCGCTTGCTCGGAGTGCCGACTATGAGCCTGCGCACGCCCGGCTTGCCCTGGCCCTGCTCAATCTGGGCCAGGATGATGCGGCCTCCACCCAGACTGAGACGGCGATAAAGCTCGACGCGAGTGACCCGCTGCCACACCACGTTCTTGCTAACCTCTATATCCAGCGCGGGCAATGGGACGAGGCCCAGCAGGAGCTGACTGTCCTTCAGAGTTTGGAGCCCAACAGTATCGAGGTCTACCTCCAGTGGGCCGGCTATTACCAGTCGCTTGGTGACTACGATAAGGCCGAGAACGAGTACATCGAGGCCGCGAATCTGCAGATATCGGGGATTGCCGCCCCAAGCGACACGAACGCTCCTCTAACCCTGTCGCGCTTTTACACCGATGTGCGAGGCTTCGGCTGCGAGAAGGGGCTGCCGGCAGCCCGGGAGTCTCTTGCTCTTCACCCGGACGATCCCGCTTCGTTTGATGCTGTAGGCTGGGCGCTGGTGCTCTGCAACCAGCCGCGTGATGCCCTCAGCGGACTGGAAGGAGCCGTGAAAGCCGCACCCGACGTGCCTCGGTACCACTTTCACCTCGCCAAGGCGTACAAGGCGCTGGGCCGTTACGCCGACGCCAGGGAGCAGTACAACAGGGTGCTCGACCTCGACCCCGGCGGCCCGTTGGAGCGCCTGGCTCTGGATGACCTGGTGCAACTTCCAAGGTAACTAAGGAACCACCGGCCACCGGCAATTATCGTCGCCGGCCGACCATAGCCAGAAAGTGAGCCAGGCCGTTTTGCTCTTTCTGACCAAGGGTGTAGCGCTGGCGGGCGAAAAGCTCTTTGACACCCTTCTGGTCTACCTTGAGGCGGGAGGCTGCCTCCTGGACGATTGTGGCATTCTGCTCACCGGCGCTCCTTTGGGAGAGGGACATCAGCGTCTGTAGCGCTTCGGACGCGCCCGGTTTGCGCGCCTGGAGGTCGCGGGGCACGCATAGAAGCTCCCACACCATGGGTAGGCCGGTCAGCACCCACCATGCAAGGCCCATGTCTTCGGCTACCCACCCGGCGGGGTTGGAAGCTGCCTGCCGCGCCCCGGCGTCGCTGTAAACGAGCCTGGCCCCTTGTTCGCTGTAGTCAGGCTCGCCCGGCTTGCGTAGATTAAGAGCGATGTCGTAGTACGGCTTCAAGATGGTCCGGAGGATCTGCTCGGCGGTGGAGTCGACAGCTTCGGGGAGGATGGAGACATCGCTGCCATCTATCAGGTCGATGCGCTGAGGCGCGAGCAGCAGCGCCGTGCCGGTCGCACCCTCAGAAGCCAGCCCCCAGCCTCCCAGCGGGGTGATCCTATCTCCGTAGAGCTGCGCGCCGATTGGTGTGACGAAAGCAGCGTCAAGCCGTCCGTCGAGCAGCGCGTCAAGCAGGGCTGCGGGCGTGTCGTTTGCAATCTCCAGGTTCCATGGCGACTCGGGGGCTACCCACCCTGCCTTCAAGGGGTAGAGGAGAGGTAGCAGGTTGGCTCGATCGTGATACCCGACTCGAAGAACCTGCTCCTGAATTGCGGAGCAAGAACTTGTCGAAGGGATGTGGATATCTTCAGACATATTGGTTCCGATTTGGCATTCGTGCCTCTTAGTGCTAGATTATAGCAGAATGAAGCAGTGCCCTAACCCCAACTGTATACTTTACACACGCCTGGAAGAATTGCCGGACGCATATACCAGGTGCCCCGGCTGTGGCGGCCAACTGGTTGATGTTTCCATGTCCTCAGGTGCCCTGCATACCGGCCATCTCAGGCGTCCCCCAAGCATCGATACCGGGGCCGGCCAGCGAAACCTCGACGAGGATTTCCAGGATGCTTTTCCAGACGAGTCTTTCGCCGCCGCTCCACCGCCTGTGGCTGCTCCCGCTCCTCCTGTCTCGCCGCAAGACGACGAATATTATCCTTACGAGGATACCGGGCAAGACGAGAGCGTGCAGATGCAGCCGCTGGGCTTATCGAGGAGCGCGCGGATTGCATACGTGCTGGCTCTACTTTTACTCCTCTTCTCGTGCGCTTTCTTCTTCGTCGTCGTTGGTACGAAAATCCTCTCGCCGAGCTCGGTTAGCAGCCCCGATGCCACCGAGACGGCTGTGGTGGCTTTGCGCCCCGCGGTGAACACACCCGTGGCGGTAATACCGACCATCCCTGAATCTGAGCAGCCTACTTCCCTGCCTTCGCCGACTATCGAGCTTCCGCCGGTCCAGCAACCCACCCTCGCCCCGCAGGCTCAGCCGCCGACCGCCACAACGGCGGTGCAGTTGCCTCCGACACAGGCGCCGCCTCCAAACGCGACTGTTCCACAAGCGCTGCCTCCGACCGCCACTGTTCCGCAACCGACGCAGCAGCCGCAGACTGTTGCGCCGACGGCTCCGCCCGCGCAAGAGCAACCCACAGACGGTGTGGTAACTGCGCAAATGGTAACAGGCCTTGGGGCCGGGGAGCCGTCAGGCAATGTTACTGCATACCACACAACGGATACTTTCACGCTGGCGGTGCAGGGTCAGTTCGGCCCCGGCGGCATCACGTCGATGAAGGCAAGCTGGTATGGCCCCGACGGCCACCTTCTCTACGAGATACCCCGCACCTTCACCGGGCAAGGCACCTATTACACAGGCTTCACCCTCAAGAAGAGCACGCCCTGGCTTACAGGCGACTACAGAGTTGACTTGCACACCAACAACTCGCCCGATCCGGCGTACAGCGTGAGCTTTAGCGTTGTGCCGTAGGATCAGACGACGGACGACCGTTTTTATAGCTCACCGCAGAGGCGCAGAGAGCGCAGAGGTTCGCAGAGATTTTTATGGTTTTCTTACTCCAAACCTTTAATTACCTCTGCGAACCTCTGCGCTCTCTGCGCCTCTGCGGTGAGCTAAGGTCTCTTTGCCTTCGTCCTTCGTCCTAGCTTGCCACAGTCGGCAAATTCGCCAGGGCGGCTTCCACTTCATCCACCGGGTATTCGTAGTCCTCGAGATCACCGCTGAGGTAGCGGTCGTATGCACTGAGGTCGAAATGGCCGTGGCCGCTCAGGTTGAAGAGGATGGTCTTCGGCTTTGCCGCCTTCTTTGCAGCGAAGGGCCTCGTCGATGGCGGCGCGGATGGCGTGGGCCAATTTCGGGGGCGGGCACGATCCCCTCGGTTCTGGCGAACTGCACGGCAGCCTCGAAGACGGGGTTCTGGGGGTAGGCTTTCGCTTCGATGAAGCCGCCTTCTAGCAGGTGGCTGATGATGGGCGCGGCCCCATGGTAGCGCAGGCCGCCCGCATGGATCGGCTTGGGCACGAAGCCGTGGCCCAGGGTATGCATCTTCACCATGGGAGCCATCATGGCTGTGTCACCGAAGTCGTAGGCGTATACCCCCTTGGTGAGGGTTGGACAGGCTGAGGGTTCGACTGCGAGAATACGCACGTTGGGAGCTTTGCCGGTTATCTTGTCGCCCACGAACGGCAGAGATACCCCGCCGAAGTTGCTGCCTCCGCCCACGCAACCTATAACGATATCGGGATAGAAGCCCGCCATCTCCATCTGCGCCTGGGCTTCCTGGCCGATCACTGTCTGGTGCATCAGCACGTGGTTCAGCACGCTGCCCAGCGAATACTTGGTATCCTCGCGCATAGCGGCGTCCTCTACCGCCTCCGAGATAGCGATACCGAGGCTACCTGTCGAATTCGGGATCGGCTTCCAGGATGTGGCGTCCGGCGTTGGTCTCATGGCTGGGGCTGGCCACCACACGAGCGCCGAAAAGCTCCATCAGCGAGCGGCGATATGGCTTCTGGAAATACGACACCTTGACCATATAGACCTGGCACTCAAGGCCAAACATCTGGGTCGCCATGGCGAGCGCGCTACCCCACTGGCCTGCGCCCGTCTCGGTGGCCAGCCGTTTCACTCCTTCGGCCTTATTATAGTATGCCTGCGGTATGGCAGTATTTGCCTTATGGCTGCCCACAGGGCTGACGCCCTCATATTTGTAGAAAATGCGCGCCGGGGTGTCGAGCGCCTTTTCCAACCTGCGCGCCCTGTAGAGAGGCGTGGGCCTGTACATCCGGAATATCTCCAGCACCTCGTCGGGAATGTCGATATAGCGCTCCTGGCTCACCTCCTGCTTGATGATCTCAAGAGGGAAGAGCGGCAGCAGATCGGCAGGGCCGATGGGTTGGCCGGTACCAGGGTGCAGCACAGGCGGCAGTGGAGTGGGCAGGTCGGCCTGGATGTTGTACCAGCGCCTGGGTATCTGTTCCTCATCGAGTATGTACTTGGTCCGCTCGCCCGGCAGATTGGTATTCTGTCGCAGTTTCTCAGCATCATCTTTGTTAGCCATCGGTTTGCTCCTTATTAGCTATTGACGATTAATTATCAACCGCCAGGGATCAGGAATCAGAATAAAAAGATCAGTATAACGGCTGGTAGCTGGCGGCTTTTGAAACTACCAATTCACTCTCAGCCTTTGTGCCATAGCGATGTTGTGTTAGTATATTTGCGTCACCAAGCGGTGTCAAGAAGGGACTCGCCAACCGTTGCGTCTCCTATGAGCGTGGGGTCGAAGACGCCGGATCAGCCAAATTATCATAGGCACTCGTGTGTTGCCGACTTATGGCTAGTGCCTGACCGGCTAAATTGTTAGGGGAAAGAAAGCCAACTGTGGAGTGTCATTCCGAACGAAGTGAGGAATCACTATGTGGGAGATGGCGCCTGGACACAAGGATAGTGTTGCCCGCAGTGATTCCTCACTTCGTTCGGAATGACAAGGCACGTTGCGCTCAATACCCCTCATTGTTTACCCGGCGAGGTAGTAGCTATTCACAATTGATTCATATGAGGGGACAGACGAGAGGACGGGAAATGCCGCTCAAACCGCGCTACCTATGGTCCGATTACGCATCACAGTTTGGGGATCGCAGCATTGTGGATGCCTACAAGCACCGCGCCCCATATCCTCCTGAGACGTTTGATATGCTTCTTGGGTTGATAGGGGATGGGCCACGGATAGTATTGGATGCAGGCTGTGGGAGGGGAGAGCTGGCGCGCCCAATGGCGGCACTCGTAGATAGAGTAGACGCTGTCGACTGTTCGCTTGAGATGCTGGAGCATGGGAAAAGGTTACCCGGCGGAGCTGACTTACGGCTGAATTGGATCCATGCGCCTGTTGAGGAAGCGCCACTGAATCCGCCGTACGGCCTGGTCATGGCCGGCTCCAGCCTTCACTGGATGGACTGGGACGTTGTGCTTCCACGCTTTGCCCATGTCCTCAGCGAGGGTGGGTACCTTGCAATCGTTGCCGTACGCCTGCTCCCAATGCCCTGGGACAAGCAACTCGAGGAAGTGTGTGCCCACTTCTCAACCAATCCTGATTACAGGCCGTTCGACCTTATTCCCGAGTTGGAACGTCGGGGTATCTTTATCCAGCAGAGCGAGCAGTACACCACTCCCGTGCCATTCACTCAGGGCGTGGAAGATTATATCGAATCCTTCCATTCTATGAATGGCTTCTCGCGGGAGCGCATGAATCCGGATACAGCCTCTGCCTTTGACCGGGAAGTTGAAAAGCTGGTGACACCTTATGCCTCGAAAAATCACCTTGAAATGCAGGTGCATGCCCACGTGTTGTGGGGCAGGCCCTTTGCGCCACGGATGGTATGATTGGGCCGGTTGCCAGTAGACGGACGACGGACGACGGACGACCGAGCATCCGGACTATATGAGATATGCGAACCCGCAAGCTTGACAATTTAGATCGCTCAACAGTGGTGCTGTCGGACGATAGCCCGCTTGAGGGCGCGAACGAGATTTCGGCTGTGGCCGGGGGCGAGAGCTTACCTCCAGCGGTCACGGGTGTAGGGCGGCGACTGGCGATCAACACAATGATTGTGGGTGGGGCATTTATCGTCAGCCGCGTGCTGGGCGTGGTGCGCGAGGCGGTGATCGCGGGGCAGTTCGGCACGTCGGCGCAATACGACACCTACCTTCGCGCCTTCAGCATACCCGACACTCTCTTCCTTATTATTATCGGCGGGGCGGTCGGCTCTGCCTTCATCCCTGTCTTCAGCCGCTTCATGGGTCGCGGCCAGGAAGATGAAGCCTGGCACCTTACATCCACTCTCATCAATGCATCTGTGGTTCTACTCAGCTTGCTGGGGCTCGCCATGGCCCTGTTGCCATACCAATTCCTGGGCTCACTGATCGATCCGGGCGCGAATGCGGACGGGCAGGCATTGGCGGTTGACCTTACGCGAATACTCCTGCTGTCGCCTCTCTTCCTCGGGCTGGGCGGCTGGGCGATGGGCATCCTGAACGCGCGGCAGCACTTTCTATTGCCCGCTCTCGCACCCGTCTTCTACAACCTGGCGATTATCGGCGGCGCTATTTTCCTTGCACCTACTATGGGCATTTATGGGCTGACCTGGGGCGTGGTGGCGGGTGCTCTGCTCCATTTCGGGGTGCAAGTCCCCGGACTGGTACGTGCCGGGATGCGATACTCGCTCCGGCTCAACGTGCGTGATGCGGGGGTCAAAGAAGTCGGCAAGCTGATCTTGCCCAGGATTGCGGGGCAGGCGGCTTTCCAGCTGAACATAGTCGCCATACGCTCTTTCAGCAGCATTCTCCAGGCGGGAGCGCTTGCGGCTTTCAACTATGCGTACCTGCTGATGCTCCTGCCTCATGGGGTATTCGCACTATCGCTTGCAACGGTGACATTCCCAACAATGGCCGCACAATCTGCCGAGGGCAACCTTGAGGCTGTGCGGGTCACGCTCACCAGGGCTGTAAAGGTGCTCCTTTTCCTGACTATACCATCGGCAGTGGGCCTCTTTGTGCTGCGTACGCAAGCGGTTGTTGCGCTATTCCAGTTCGGTAAGTTCAACGACACATCCACGGAGCTTGTGGCCTCCGCATTGAGCTACTTCGCATTCGGCCTAGTATCATATGCGGTGGTAGAGGTGGTAACCCGCGCTTTCTATGCCCTGCACGACACCAGAACGCCCGTGATCGTGTCGCTGGTGACAGTCGGCCTTAATCTGGCCCTGGCGGCTTTCCTTGCCCTCGGTCTCGGCATGAGCCAGGATGGCCTTGCCCTGAGCCTGGCTACCACCACAACCCTTGAGATGCTGCTTCTATGGACGCTGCTCAGCCGCAAGCTCCCCGGCTGGGGCCTCCGCTCGGAAGGGTTGTGGCTCTCCATCATCAGAAGTGGGGCCGCGGCGTTAGCGATGGGCGTTATCCTCTTTTTACTCCTCCCTTTCTTGCGCAATCTCATCCCGGCTTCGGGCAAAATAGAGGCTATCATACTGGCGACCACCGGCGTAGTGCTTGGCGCAGCCGTCTACCTCGGAGCAGCAAAGGCTCTCCGCTCCGAAGAAGTTGACCAGGCAACAGGACTATTGCTCCGCCGCATCCGCAAACGCGGGTGAATTGCGGAATGCGGAATGCGGAATGCGGAATGCGGATTTACCTTAACCGCCAAGACGCCAAGTTCCGCCAAGGTTCGCCAAGATTTTTAAAGGTATAGGCGTAAGCAGTACGAGCAATCCGCAATCCGCAATCCGCAATCCGCAATCCGCATTCCGCATTCCCCCTGGTCCTATCCTCCCGATCACCGAAAGTCCCATCCGATCTACACCAACCGGCACGTCCTTTTAGGGCCAATGTGCCATTGTGCCTCGTTCCGAGCGCCCGTATGCTAATGGAGAGGGTAATCATATTAATTCCTCCCAAATATCTCGGCCCGAACGAAAAGAGGATTTCACAGTGAACAGGAAAATAGATACAACAACAGTAAAAAGGCTATTATGGCCGTCGATTTCGCTTGCCATATCCATTGCAGCAGTGGTCCTGGTGGCCCTGGCCGGACGTGCCAGTGCGTCTTCGATTACATCAGATGGCGCGGGTGTTCCGCTCCCACAACCTACCATTCCCCCTACGGCCGTGCATGCTTCGCCACCCCCGCACGGCACACCGGTGGCAACATCGGTGGCAAGCGCCACTGTTCCACGCCCCAGGCCCACAGGCCAGCCGACCGCACCTTCCTGCAACATGTCATTCAGCGACGTGCAGATCTCAGACTGGTTCTACCTGCCGGTAGATTGGATGTACTGCAACGGTATAGTGTCAGGCTATTCCGACGGCACCTTCCGTCCGAATAACGCCACCACTCGCGGCCAGATGACGAAGATAGCAATGGGTGCATTTGGTCTGCCGGTCCGCACCGATGGCGGCCCACACTTCACCGATGTGGCCCCGAGCAGCACCTACTACAACTTCGTGGAATCGGCCTACTCTTACGGCGTCGTGGGCGGCTACCCGTGCGGCGGCTCCGGCGAGCCTTGCGATAGTCTGGCCCGGCCCTACTTCCGCCCGAACAGCCAGGTGACGCGCGGGCAACTCATCAAGATAACGGTGATCACTGCAATTGTGGCCAATCCGTCCAAATGGCACCTGCTGAACCCACCTACGCCCAGCTTCGCTGATGTGGCCCCAGGCAACACTTTTTACCCGTACGTCGAGACTGCTTTTGCCCATGACCTCTTCCAGGGCTACGTCTGTGGCGGCCATGAAGAGCCTTGCCCCGGAACGTATTTCCGCCCCGGCCATAACGCCACCCGTGCGCAGCTATCCAAGATAGTGTACGGGGCGGTTACCCAGCCGTAGTCTTTTCTGCAGGCAAAAGGTCGTGCTGGACGGCCTTTTGCCTGCGGGACAGATTATTGCTCCCTGGCGCTCATCTGGCCTAACAGCCTCGTCAACTCAGCCAATTTGATGTTATCGAGGTTGTCTACCGCCTCTTCGATGTTGTGTTGTAAAGAGGCATCTGCAAAGTCCCGCGTAAGGGTTTCGAACTTGCTCACCACTGCCTTACGCGACATGGGCCGGCTGAAGAAGCCCTGGTAGTCCGTCTTCTCGCACTCTAGCTCGCGCCCGTCCTTTAGCTTGACTACGATCTTGCAAGGCATCTCGTCCGGGTATTTTTGAGTGTATGTGTCGAGGGCCTCGAAGACCTTCTTACCGACGTGCATCTGGGTTTGCACATGCACCTTCTTCAGCAATTCCTGCACGTCATCGCGCCGTATGCGCTCTACTTGATATTGCTTCGGCGTGACTTCGCCGTCCAGGATCGCCACGGCCATGATATAAGGCAGGCTGTGATCCGCCTGCTCTTTGCTCTGGACGTTGTGCTTGTCGCCCGCCTCTTCGCCTTCACCGATAATGTTGAATGCTTGCTTGAAGATAGTGACTTCGACTTTTTCCACGTCCGTGGCGCTGAAATGATGCTCGTTTCGCAACTCAAGCATACCCTCGATGGCAGATTGCGAGTGTACTTCAGCGTTGTAACCCTTCACCGATGTGCGGGTGACCAGGTTGAGGTCGTCCTTGGACCACTCGATCTTTTGCTTTTCGCTCAGAGATTTCATCAGGCCGTTTGAGCCCTCCAGCACCTGCAGAGGGCCTGTCACCCCGCGCATCGCGAGAAATACGGCATTTGTCACGCCCAGCGCCACCATCGCGGAGGCAAGCCCCTTCCAGTTGGTCAGATAGCCGGAGCGGCTCGTCACCAGACCCTGGAAAGCCGTACCGCTTATTGCAAGGGCGTTGGCGGTCTCCGTTTCGTCCATGTTGAGCGCCTTCGAGATGCCCGCTGCCATGGAGTATGCCAGGTGGACCGTATGGTCGAAGCCTTTCTCTTCGACGGGAATGCAATCCAGCAGCTTGATTTCCACAGCGTAGGCCAGCGCGAGGGCCGCGAGGAAATCCTTGCCGGTACCGGAACCGTACTCGGCGGCTGCGAGCACTGAAGAAAAGTTGTCGCTAGGGTGGCCGGACTGCTTCTTGCCCATGTAGTTGTCCATGAAATCCACGTAGCGGACCAGCGCGCCGTTATAGAATGCAGCCCGGTCAGGCGAGCTTGTTTCTCCCATGCCTATGAGAGTGCACCGGCCTCTGCCACCGAATTCAACCACCTGCTGTCTGACTGCGAGCACAGGCTCGCCGCCGAGCGCGGCGATAGCGCAGCCTATTGTGTCAAGCACACGCAATTTTAGCTGAGCGCGAGCTTCCTCCGAGAGATCACCATAGCTCGCCTTCGTTATGAATACCGCCATCTCTTCCACATACGTTCGTTGTGCCATGCCAAGCCTCCGGTTCTGTCGGTCGTCTATAGAATGCTGCTTGTAGGGGATGGCAACAAGCATGCCAGCTTTTATCTCGGTGATTGGTGATTAGTCCCATCTCAGCTTGCACGACCGTGATTCACCGCAGAGGCGCAGAGTACGCAGAGTTACGCAGAGATTATTATGGTTTACGAATCCTACCATAATATTCTGGGCGCGCCTCTGCGCTCATGAGCGGGGTGCCCTTTGGGCCGTGAACTCCCTATGCGGTGAAATAGAGGCAATTATCAGCTTGACGCCCGGGCGTCATGACGGGTATAATTTGTGTACGATTATTGGATCACGGGGTGTAGCGCAGCCTGGTAGCGCACTTCGTTTGGGACGAAGGAGTCACAGGTTCGAATCCTGTCACCCCGACTAATCTACTGTTCCTGCTATTCGCCGAGGGCTTACTTCGAATTACATAGCAGGAGCCGGCCAGTTGCGGGCAGCCGACACAATGTTGCGCGCCCAACTGAAGCCCTCATGGACACCGTTTAGAACGAGTGAGGGTGCCGAATAATTCTGCCCCGCGAATACCCACAAAACGCGCAAGAGTGGGCAATTTACGCTTGACATGCGCCGCCTGCTCGCGTATAATGATATTCTGTGCGGATTATGCGCCGCGTTTTATGATGAGGAGAAGTAATGCCGACTATCAATCAGCTTGTACGCAAAGGCCGGGTGACTACGACCAAGAAGACCAAGGCACCGGCACTGCGTTTCAACCTTAATTCGTCCACCCAACAAGTGAGCAGAGGTAAAGGCTCGCCTCAAAAGCGCGGTGTATGCACCCAGGTACGTACCCAGACGCCTAAGAAGCCGAACTCGGCGCTCCGCAAGATCGCCCGTGTGCGCCTCTCCAACGGCATGGAAGTGACCGCCTATATACCCGGCGAGGGTCACAACCTCCAGGAGCACTCGGTTGTGCTGATCCGCGGAGGCCGTGTGAAGGACCTGCCAGGCGTGCGTTACCACATTATCCGGGGCACACTCGATGCCCAGGGTGTGAAGGACCGCAAGCGAGGCCGCTCAAAGTACGGCACAAAGAACCCGGCGAAGGCCAAGAAGGGTAAGAAGTAAGACGAGACATGAGAAATGAGATGTGAGAAATGAGAACTTAGTGATTTCCAGTATTCTCATTTCTCATGTCTCACATCTCATTTCTGTAATTAGGAGGACACGGCTACATGCCACGACGAGGTAGATTTGATAAGCATCCACTTCTGCCGGATGCGAAATACAATAGCCTGCTGGTCGCACGGTTCATCAATAAGCTGATGATGCGCGGCAAGAAGGGCGTCGCCGAGACGATCATTTATAACACGCTCGACGAGCTTGAGCGCCGCGCCAAGAGGCCGGGCCTCGAAGTATTCGAGCAGGCTATGCGCAATGCTACACCGGTGATCGAGGTCAAGCCTCGCCGGGTCGGTGGCGCGACCTACCAGGTGCCTGTCGAGATCAAGGGTGACCGGCGCCAGTCGCTCGCAATTCGCTGGATACTTGGGGCTGCTCGCAAGCGCACCGGCAAGAGCATGGCGGACCGCCTCGCTGCTGAGCTAATGGACGCCGCGAACAACGTCGGCACGACGATCAAGCGCCGGGAAGATACACATAAAATGGCGGAAGCTAACAGGGCTTTCGCACACTACAGATTCTAATTTTGAATTCTTAATTTTGAATGCTGAATTGAGGCTTCAAAGGCCTCAATTCAGCATTCAAAATTAGAATTCAAAATTGTGTAAGGAGAAATAACGTGCCCAGAGCTTTTCCTCTGGATAAAACAAGAAATATAGGCATCATAGCCCATATTGACGCCGGTAAGACTACAACTACCGAGCGCATACTATATTATACCGGCCGCATTTATAAGATCGGTGAGGTACATGAAGGTTCCGCCACTATGGACTGGATGGAGCAGGAGCGCGAGCGTGGTATCACTATCACCGCCGCTGCCACCACGGCCCAGTGGAAAGATTACCGAATCAATATCATAGATACTCCCGGCCACGTTGACTTCACAGTCGAGGTCGAGCGCTCTCTGCGCGTGCTCGACGGCGGTGTGGTCGTATTCGATGCAGTGGCAGGCGTAGAGCCACAATCAGAGACCGTGTGGCGGCAGGCCGACCGCTACGGCGTGCCTCGCATCTGCTTCGTGAACAAGATGGACCGCACCGGCGCATCATTCTGGCGCACCATCGACATGATCAAGGACCGCCTGGCGGCTATTCCTGTACCTGTGCAGCTTCCTATCGGCATAGAATCGGGCTTCAAGGGCCTGGTGGACCTGATCGAGCAAAAGGCATATATCCACACGAACGACATCGGCACTAATATCGAGGAGACCGATATCCCCGCCGATATGGCCGATGAAGTCACCACACAGCGCGAGAAGATGGTCGAGCTTATCGTCGAGAGCGACGATGAATTGACCCTCCGTTACCTGGAAGGCGACGAGATCACCAACGACGAGCTACGGGCTGCCCTGCGCCGCGCCACTATCGGCCTGCGCCTGGTGCCTGTGCTTTGCGGCTCATCCCTGAAGAACAAAGGCGTGCAGCAATTGCTCGACGCTGTGATCGAATACCTGCCTTCGCCATTGGACGTGCCGCCTGTCAAGGGCCAGGTCCCCGGAAGCGACGACTGGGTGGAGCGCCCGACCGACGAGAACGCGCCTTTCGCCGCTCTCATCTTCAAGATCGTGGCCGACCCGTTTGTGGGCCGCCTGGCTTACATGCGAGTTTACTCCGGCAAGCTGCAAACAGGCGTTTACACGCTTAACAGCACCAAGAATAAGAAAGAGCGAGTGGGCCGCCTGCTGCAAATGCACGCGAACCATCGCGAAGATGTCCAGGAAGTCTACGCCGGCGACATAGCCGCCATCGTGGGCCTCAAGGACACCTTCACGGGCGATACGCTTTGCGACCCCGCCGAGCCCACTGTGCTTGAGACTATCAAGTTCCCCGAGCCTGTGATCTCAATCGCGGTCGAGCCGAAGACCAAAATGGACCAGGACAAGATGGATAACGCCCTGATCCGCCTCGCCGAGGAAGACCCCACCTTCAAGGTGCGCACCGACCCAGATAGCGGCCAGGTGCTCATCTCGGGCATGGGCGAGCTTCACCTCGAAGTCATCCTCGACAGGATGTTCCGCGAGTACAAGGTGGAAGCCAACCGTGGCCGCCCGCAGGTGGCCTACAAAGAGACTATCACCCAGCCTGTGCGCGCCCGTGGCTACTTCAAGAGGCAGACAGGCGGTCGTGGCCAGTTCGCTGACGCGACTGTGCTGTTCGAGCCTTCGGGTCGTGGCGGCGGGTACGAATTCATCAACAAGGTCGTGGGCGGCTCTATCCCAAGGGAATATATCCCGGCGGTCGGCAAAGGCATCGAGAAGAAGATGGAGAGCGGCGGGCGCGCAGGTTATCCGGTGGTGGACGTTCGTGCCACGCTCGTAGATGGCGCTTACCACGAAGTGGACTCCAGCGAAATGGCCTTCGAGATCGCGGGCTCGTTCGCACTTCAGGAGGCCATGGAGAAAGGCAAGCCCGTTATCCTTGAGCCGATCATGAAGATCGAAATCTTCACCCCCGAGCAGTTCATGGGCGACGTAATAGGCGACCTCAACAGCCGCCGAGGCCACGTCGAGAGCACCGAGCAGCGAGCAAGCTCGCACATCGTGCGCGGATATGTGCCATCTGAGCAATCTCTTCGGCTACACGACCGACCTGCGCTCCATGACCCAGGGCCGTGCGTCGTCCTCCTTCGAGTTCGACCACTACCAGGAAGTGCCGAACAGCATCGCTACGGAGCTGGTGGCGAAGGCGAAAGCATAAGACTTACCTGCAAATCAATATAGTGATATAGTAGTAGAGACCCGGTTTCGCAACCGGGTCTCTATGCTTATATAGTTGATTCGGGTGGGCTGGGAGACTATGAATGAAAGAACACACTATCCACGTATCCGAACCTGCCTATAAACTCTTGCTCGAGCAGGCAGCGCGACTGAATACCACACCTGAGCAGTTGATAGAGCGATTGTTGGCTGCTGATGTTGCGGAATCGCTTGTAAACTCAGCATCTGAACCTACCAGCCAGGCGGAAGCCTTAGCTGCTGTCCGACGCCTCTCAATGCTCTTTGCCGATGTGAAGATAGACAATTTAGAACAGCTGCTTAAAGACCCTATACTGGAGTTGATTAACGTCAATCTGAAGTAAGGAAGTGCAGATTATGGCTCAGGCGATTTAAAGTGAACCCAACGAACCTGTACCTTTGCGAGTAGACTCCAAGGGCACAATCCGTGTGGGGAACACCCGTGTGACCCTTGATTTAGTAATCGCCGCCTACCTGGATGGTGAAAGCGCCGAAGGGATAGCGGAGATGTTTGATACACTTGATCTTGGCGATGTTTACTCGGTGCTTGGCTATTATCTGCACCATAGAGACGAGGTGGACGAATATTTACGAAAACGCCAGCAGTACGAAGAAGAGGTATGGGCAAGGATAGAGGCACGGCAAGGTAGCCAAGCCGGACTGCGTGATCGACTGTTGGCTCGCCTCAAGAACAAGTAATGAAGTTCCTCGCTGATGAGAATATCAGGAGCCAATTACTCCGTGGCTTGCTACTAAGGCAGCCTGATCTCGACATTGTGCGTGTGCAAGATGTGGGATTACTAAGTGCAGATGATCCTCTGATTCTGGAATGGGCTGCCAGTCAAGAACGTATACTTATCACGTACGACGTGAGAACGATGTCTGACTTTGCTTATGAACGGATTGCCCAGGGCTCAGGCAATGCCTGGGGTGATCGCAATCAGGTCAACGATTTCTACTAGACAAGCCATCGAGGATCTGCTGATCATAGCTATTGCCAGCCTGCCGGATGAACTGGAAGACCGAGTGCTACACATACCTCTTTAACCGCCGAGCGCGAAGGGAGAGCAATCATGGGGAAAGAGAAAGACTTCTGGTTCTGTTGTGGTCCTCTGTATTTACGGTGGTGATAGCTTTCATTAGCTGGGAAGTTCTGGTCTCTAACAGGCATCGGCGATGCCTGGATCCCATTGCTTGCGAGCCATTATTTTTGCGCTCGCTTTCGGGGCCTCGTGATTCTGACTGGCTAAAGGCTAAGAGCATTGTTTGGACTGAAGAATAGAGAGCATACCACAGTAAGACACCACGCGAATTGCGCGTCTATCGCTCTGGCTTATAGGTGGTTTGTGCCTATTATTCCATTTGACTTGTAAGGTCTGGCACGCTTCCACTCTGGGCCGGTGCCATATTGTTTTTCGCGCTGTTGTTGGGATGGATTTGGATGTGGCGAATGGTTACCCGCAGCAATGTATGATGGGCAATAGTGCTAGTCCAGTCTTCTGGCCTCCTCTGTAGCTGCAACTGATATCGTCGTGCCGCTCCCGGCAATGTGCGCTTGATAGCCTGTAAGCACGCCGCTGGCCTGGTCGCACTGGGCGGTGGTGGCGATGCCCTGGATAGGCTGCTGATAGTAACTGCTCCCCCGTTCGCCGTTTAGATGCGTCTGGCCCTGATTGGTCCTCAGGGCAGATGCAAAGTGGAGATGATGCTTGGGAAGGGCCGCCCGGCTACCCTTTGTCATTCTGAACGAAGCGAAGAATCTCGTCCCTAGAGTGCACTCTTGGGGTTTGTACAAAGCCAAGACTACCTGCAATGATGAGATTCTTCACTTCGTTCAGAATGACAAGGTCAAGAGGGCCCTCCACATACCGACTTCTCATCACCCTTGTTTTTGGCTTGCATAAGCCTTGACACGCACCTGCGCTTCCTATATAATTGTTTACTGTGCGCGTTTATGCGCCGCTGAGAAGAAAGGCAAAAAACGCACAACTGAATAATAAGCGTATAACGCACGTCCACGGGCGTGTGGTTACCTTGACCAGGTGACTACTGAAAGTATGGGAGCTGTTTCCATACGCCGTGCTCGTTGCTCGAGAGGCGAAGGAAATTGCTCCTTTTTTGTGCCTTGGACGACGGAAACGTGAAACGTTACCAGTAAGCAGTAAACACTGACAACCGGCAACCAAAGGAAGAGTCATGGCAACCAAGCAAAAGATTCGCATCAGACTGAAGGCATTCGATCACAGGATACTTGACCAGTCGGCGCAGCAGATCGTGGAGACTGCCGAGCGCACAGGCGCTCTGGTGGCTGGCCCCGTGCCGCTGCCCACCAAGATCGAGAAGTTCACGGTGATCCGCGGCCCTTTCATCGACAAGGACTCGCAGGAGCACTTCGAGATCAGGACGCACAAGCGCCTCATCGATATCCTTGAGCCGACCCAGAAGACAATCAACGCGCTTATGCGCTTGAATCTGCCTGCCGGCGTGGATGTGGAGATCAAGTAAGTACGTATTGACAAGAGGAGTGAAAGTTGAACGATACTTCCACCCTCCTCTGCCCGGATTGCGGCGGCGATATGATGGGCTGCCAATACCCGGAGCAAGACAGCCCTCTTGTCTGGATGTGCAGGTGCTGCGGCTCAAGTTTCATACTTGACGAAAAGTACGAGCTACAGCCCTATTTGTTGGAAATCTATTACCCGGTCTGTCCGGGTTGCGGGAATAGCATGGTGACCGCTCAGGAGTCCGCAGCTGGCGGGTCTACCAGATGGATATGCAAAGTCTGCGGAGAAGAAATCAATATATAGCGGGAATCTTGCCTCGGCATCTCGACGCCGCAGGTACCTACGGTAGGCAGTAAGAAGCAAGCAGTAGGTAGGGCAAGCGAAACTCCAAGAAGGAGCAAGTACCGAAATGATAAAAGGCATTTTAGGCAGAAAGATGGGCATGACCCAGGTATTCGAGCAAGGCGGCCTGGCTACAGGCGTGACCGTCATCGAAGCCGGACCCTGTATCGTCACTCAGGTCAAGACACCTGAGCGCGACGGCTATTACGGCGTGCAGGTCGGTTGGGGCGATGCAGAGCAGCGCCAGCTGAGCCAGTCCGAGCAGGGCCACCTGCGCAAGCGCAAGCTGCCCCTGGTGCGCCGCATCCACGAATTGCCCGTAGACCCCAACGGCGACAGGCCGAAGGTTGGCCAGCGTATCGATGTTACGATGTTCGCTGAGGGCGATATCGTCGATGTGATAGGCAAGAGTAAGGGCAAGGGTTTCGCGGGTGTGATGAAGCGCCACAATTTCCATGGCGGGCCTCGTACCCACGGTCAGTCCGACCGCGCACGCCGCCCAGGCTCCATCGGCCCAGGCTCCACGCCGGGTCGCGTATTCAAGGGCCTCAAGATGGCAGGCCGAATGGGCAACCAGCAAGTGACAGTGCAGAACCTGCGCATAGTCTCGATTGACACCGACCGCAACCTCATCCTGGTCAAAGGCGCGGTGCCCGGCCCCACATCGGGAATGTTGATCGTTCGCAAGGCAGTGAAGAAGTAATTTTGAATTCTCAATTTTGAATTCTCAATTAACCCAAAATTACGAATTCAAAATTATGAATTCTCCGAAGGAGAACGTTGTGCAAGCGACAATATACAACCTGGAGGGGCAAGAGGTCGAGACGATCGATCTTAGTGATGCTATTTTCGGCGTCACTCCTAACCACGCTGTTATCCAGCAGGCGGTGCTCCGCCAGCAGGCTAACGCCCGCCAGGGTACGCATGATACGAAGACCCGCGCAGATGTGAGAGGCGGAGGCAAGAAGCCGTGGCGGCAGAAAGGGACCGGCCGCGCCCGCCAGGGTTCCACCCGCTCCCCGCAGTGGCGGCATGGCGGCGTGGTGTTCGGTCCACACCCTCGCTCTTACGAGCAGGATATGCCGCGCAAGATGCGCAGGTTGGCTATACGCGGAGTGCTCTCCGGCAAGCTGGCCGACGGGCAGTTGGTACTGGTGGACAACTTCGACACCCTCGAGCCTCGCACCAAGGCGATGGTCACTGCTCTCAGCAGCCTCAATATCGCCGAGCAGAAGGTTCTGATCTTCATCACGGGCGAAGAGACTGCTCTCAAGATGGCCGCGGGCAATCTCCCTCGTGTTACCATGCAGAGCGCTCATATGCTGAGCGTGGTGGATATGCTCAAGCACGATGTGGTGATTATGCCACGTGCCGCTCTCGATGTCATTACTTCTATTCTGGGGAATGCGGGCGGACGCCGTAAGCTGGTGCTGAGGGGCTATGCCGCTCCTGCAAGCAATGGCAAGGTCGTTGCCGAAACCGCTCCGGCTGCTGCTCCGGCTGCTCCGGTTGCAACAAGCGAGACTCCCACCACAACAATCGCAGCTCCCACTGCGACAAGCGAGGCTTCGGCTGCTGAGCCTGAGGCAGCGGAGGTCAAGGCCGAAAGCAAGCCCGCTCGAAAGAGTACCGCAAAGGCCGTGGCAAAAGCTGAAGCGGCTCCCGCCGAGACCGAGAGTGAAGCGCCTGCAAAAGAGAAGAAAGAACGCGCACCAAAAATCGCCGCCGGTACAGTGAAGATCGCCAGGGTCCACTTCGAGGGCGACGAATATATTGAATTGCAAAACAGTAACGACTTCCCGGTAGATATTGCGGGCTACGTCCTTCGTGACAAGAACGATCACGACCAGGCGTTCACCTTCCCCGAAGGCGCCGAGCTGCACGCGGGCGGCAAGCTTACCGTCTTCAGCGCGCCCGGCCACAGGTATTCATTCGAGAGCAAGCGCCCCATCTGGAACGACAAGGGCGATGAGGCAGAGCTTCTGGATGCGTCCGGTAAAGTGGTCTCCACCTACTCCTATGGCTCGTATGCCGAGGATAAGGACGACAAGAAAGAGAGCGAGGACTAATTAGATGCCGCATATTCACGAAGTAATCCGCCGCCCGGTCATGACCGAGCGCAACACGGATCTCATGCAGCAGGGCCGCTACACATTTGAAGTGGCTCCCGACGCCAACAAAATCCAGATCAAGGCAGCGGTCGAGCAGGCTTTCCCTAATGTGACCGTGCTCGCCGTGAACACCATGAACGTCCACCGCAAGCTGCGTCGCCAGCGCACCCGTCTGCGCGGCTATCGCACCGGCTGGAAGAAAGCAATCGTAACGTTGGCCCCAGGCCAGAGGATTGAGATATTCGAGGGCATCTAACGCATAAAACGTAAAACGTAAAACGTAAGGTATAACGGCTAAGTTTTACGTCATTAGGATAACAATTACGTTTTACGCTTTACGTTTTACGTTTCGGAGGAATCATGCCAGTAAAGAAATACAACCCGACCTCGCCTGGCCGACGTCTTATGAGCGTGGCGACGTTCGAGGAAATAACTAAAAGCAAGCCTGAGAAGTCGCTCCTCACCGCTCAGAAGAGCACGGGTGGCCGCAACAACATGGGCCGCATCACCACGCGCCATCGCGGCGGCGGGCACAAGCACTTCTACCGAATTATAGATTTCAAGCGCGACAAGTTCAACATCCCCGGCAAGGTAGCAGCCATCGAGTACGATCCCAACCGCTCGGCCCGCATCGCTCTCATCAACTACGCTGACGGCGAGAAGCGATATATACTCGCCCCGCTCGGCTTGAAGGTTGGTGAAACGATCATGTCGGGAGACCAGGCTGAAGTCCGCCTGGGCAACACGCTGCCGCTCCGTCGGATCCCGCTCGGCACGCAGATCCATAACGTGGAGCTGAATATCGGCAAGGGTGGGCAGTTGGTCAGGAGCGCGGGTGCGGGCGCACAGCTTATGGCCAAGGACGAGAAGTACGCGCAGGTTCGCCTCCCATCGGGCGAGGTACGCATGATCCACGTCAACTGCGTGGCCACAATCGGCCAGGTGGGAAACGTGGACCATGAAAACGTCAGAATAGGCAAAGCGGGTCGCAGTCGCTGGCTTGGCCGCAGGCCCGAAGTACGCGGCGCTGCCATGAACCCGGTTGACCACCCGCATGGAGGTGGCGAGGGCCGGGCCCCACGCGGAGGCCAGCCCCAGACCAAGTGGGGCAAGCCCGCCCAGGGTTATCGCACCCGCAACAACAAGCGCACCGACCAATTTATCATACGTGGTCGCCGCCGCGGCCCTCAGGCCGCCGGCAAAGGCGAGCGGTAATTACGAATTTCGAATTACGAATTACGAATTTTCGCCAATATTCTGCTGTAATTCGTAATTCGTAATTCGTAATTCTCCGAAGGAGACAAGATGACTCGTTCTTCGAAAAAGGGACCATACGTAGACCATAACCTGGAGGAGAAAATCCTCAGGATGAACTCCAGGGGCGAGAAGCGCCTTCTTAAGTCTTGGGCGCGGGCGAGCACCCTCACGCCTGATATGGTGGGCCACACTATCGGCATACACGACGGTCGCCGCCACATACCAATATATGTGACCGAGAATATGGTCGGACACAAGCTGGGCGAGTTCGCTCTCACCCGCTTCTACAAGGGCCACGGCAGTAAGACGGAAAGGTCCACCAGGCTCAAGTAGTTCCAGTTGTCAGTAGACGAAGAACCGACAACTGACAACTGACAACTGATAAGGAAAAGAAGCAAATGGAAGTAATAGCAAAAGCCAGGTTCATACATCGCTCGTCACGCAAGATTCGTCTTGTGATGGATGCCGTTCGCGGTAAGCGGGTTGACGAGGCGGTAGCCATCTTGCGGTTCCTGCCGCACGGCGGCGCAAACGAGGTAATGAAAATCGTCAAGAGCGCCGCGGCCAACGCCGAGAACAACTACCAGATGATACCTGAGGACCTTTACATCAAGTACATCTACGCCGATGAGGGTCCCACCGTCAAGCGTTTCCGCTCCCGCTCCCGCGGCATGGCAGCCCCTATATTGAAGCGGACGAGCCACATCACTGTTATCGTAGAGGAAAGAGAAATCTAGGTACCAAGTTGTCGGTTGTCAGTTGTCAGTTGTCAGTAGACGACGGACGCTGGAGAACCGACAATGAGCGAAGGGGGAAGCATGGGACGCAAAGTCCACCCGGTAAGTTTTAGACTTGGAATAATCAGAGATTGGCAGTCACGCTGGTATGCGGACCGCAATTACACCGACCTGCTGCATGAGGATGTGCGCATCCGCGCGATAGTGGGCAAGCGCCTTGCTAACGCCTCGCTGGCTATGATCGAGATCCAGCGCTCGGCCAACCAGCTTGACGTGACGTTGCATACCGCCAAGCCCGGTATCGTCATCGGTAAGGGTGGACAGGCCGTTGACCTCCTCCGCAAAGACCTCGAAACGATGACCGGCAAGAAGGTCAAGCTGAACATCGAAGAGATCAAGCAGCCTGAGCTGAATGCCTATCTGGTCGCTGAGAGCATCGCCGAGCAGATCGGGCGGCGCGTATCGTACAAGCGCGCACTCAAGCAGTCGGTCATGCGCTCGCTGCGCTCAGGCGCAAAAGGTGTGAAGATTCGCATCTCCGGCCGCCTGGGTGGTGCCGAAATGGCCCGCTCGGTGTGGGAGCGCGAAGGCCGGGTGCCTCTGCACACGATCCGCGCCGACATTGATTACGGGCAGGTTCATGCCCACACCACCTACGGGCGCATCGGCGTGAAGGTGTGGATTTACAAGGGTGACGTGATCGAGCGCAAGGGCGGCGACGTACTGTTGCAGACCGAGCGTCCGATAGCTACCGCCGCACCTCGCCCCGAGCGCGAGCGCCGGGATCGCCGCGATGATCGTGGTAGCGAGCGTGGAGGCCCTAGAGGCGGCGAGCGCGGTGCGGGTGCAGGTGCGGGTGCAGGCGCACCCGGTGGTGCCGGTGGAAGAGCCGGCGAGCGCGCCCCACGCCAGGAGCGCAGTGATCGCGGCGAGCGTCCGGCTCCTCAGGCTCGCGCAGCGGATACATCAGGGACAGCGTCAGGCGGCGAGGCCGCTGGCGCGACCCAGTCGGAGTAATTAGCTATGTTGATGCCAAAAAGAGTCAAGTATCGCAAGCCGCACCGCGGCACCCGTGGTGGGCAGGCCCTTCGCGGTAACCAGGTGTCGTTCGGAGAGTTCGGCCTACAGTCGCTCGAAGCGGCCTGGATCGATAGCCGCCAGATCGAGTTGGCACGTCGCGCCATCACAGGCCACATCAAGCGCGGTGGCAAGGTGTGGATTCGCATCTTCCCTGACAAGAGCGTGACCGCCAAGCCAGCCGAGACCCGCATGGGCTCAGGCAAGGGCGCGCCCGACCATTGGGTAGCAGTGGTCAAGCCCGGCAGGATGCTATTCGAGATTTCGGGAGTGCGCGAAGACGTGGCGGCCGAAGCCATGCGCAAGGCCGGGCACAAACTGCCGGTCAAGACTCGCTTCGTGGTGCGCCAGGCTGAAGGCACTGCCGTGCCTGAGCCAGAGCCGGAAGCTGAGGACGAGGAATAATACGATGAAGAATGCAGAGATTCGCGAGATGAGCGAGCGCCAGTTGCGCCAGGTTCTGGAAGAAAACCGCCAGGAACTGTTCAACCTCCGCTTCCAGATTGCCACTCGCAAGATTAAGAACCACCAGCGCATACCGGTGGTGAAGCGCGACATTGCCCGCGTCATGACTGCCCTGCGCGAGCGCGAGCTTATACGCGAGTACACAGGAGAAGAGGCAGAGCCCGAAACTGAGGCCGTGGCGGCCACCTCAAAGGAAACACCACGCCGTGGGCGCGGCCTGCTGGGCCGGTTCGGCGCCGGGCGCAGATAGTTAGATGGAAACGTGAAACGGCAGTAAGCAGAAGCTACGGTCATAACAGGAGTTACATAGAATGGCAAGCGAAACAGAAAAGACAGAGAGTGGCAAGCAATTGCCTGAATATCTTCAGTCGAAGCGTACTGAGGTTGGACGCGTCGTCTCTGACAAGATGCAGAAGACGGTTGTAGTGCTGGTGGAGCGCAAGAAGGCCCACCCTATCTACAAGAAAGTCATGCGTCGCTCGGTCAGGTTCATGGCGCACGACGAGATGGGCAGCGGCGAAGGCGACATGGTGCGCATCATCGAAAGCCGCCCCATGAGCGCCCACAAGCGCTGGCAGGTAATCGAGATTATCGCGAAGGCGGAGAAACTGTAGTATTACGAATTACGAATTACGAATTGTCGCCGGCATTCCGCTGTAATTCGTAATTCGTAATTCCCGAAGGGGAATGAGATGATTCAGCAAGAGACCCGCCTACGCGTGGCGGACAATACGGGGGCTAAAGAGCTTCTCTGCATTCGTGTGATGGGCGGCTCGCGGCGCAAGTATGCCGGCGTGGGCGACATTATCGTGGCGGCGGTCAAATCGGCTTCGCCCGGCGGCACTGTCAAGAAGGGCCAGGTTGTGCGCGCGGTAGTCGTTCGTACCTCCAAGGAATACAAAAGGCCCGACGGCTCGCACATCCGCTTCGACGACAATGCGGCCGTAATCATCAAAGGTAAAGGTCAGAACGATCCTGTAGGCACACGTATCTTCGGCCCTGTGGCCCGTGAATTGCGCGAAAGGCAGTTCATGAAGATAGTTTCGCTCGCGCCTGAGGTGTTGTAGGACGACGAAAGGCCAAAGACCAAAGACGAAAGCAACCTACGCTTCGTCCGATGCGTCGGTCGTCCATCGTCCCGTTAGGAGATTATTATGAACGTCAAGAGAGATGATACCGTGCTGGTAATAGCCGGCAAGGACAGAGGTAAGAAAGGCCGGGTGCGCGAGGTAAGACCTACCGATAACGCAATTATCGTCGAAGGTATCAACATTATTAAGAAACACACACGCGGCACGCAAGGTGCTCGCCAGGCAGGCGTCATCGAGCGCGAAGCTCCTCTGAACGCCGCCAAAGTCATGGTTGTGTGCCCAAGCTGTGGTCGCGGCGTGCGTATCGGCTACACCCTGCTGACAAATGGCCAGAAAGTGCGCATTTGCAAGCACTGCGGTAACGAATTCGAATCGGACGTCAGCCAGGAAAAATGGGGCGGACGGCGGTAATGGCGAATTCGGAATGCGGAATGCGGAATAACGACCGCGCAAGATATTCCGCATTCCGAACTCCACATTCCGCATTCAAATGGGCTGTAACCTTTTGAGGACGACCAGCCGAGAGCTAAGGAGATATTAGAGTGGCAGATAAAGATAACAAGAAGGGACAGAGCGCTCCCGCCAAGGGTGGGGGAAAGCCACAGCAACCACAGCAGCAACAGGCCGCAAGGCCCGCCGGCGGCGGTGGCGGTGGCTCCAGGGCTGCAGCTAAGAACAACGGCGCAAGCAGCGATGGCAAGCTGCCTCAGGGCTATGTGTCTCGGTTGAGGAAGAGGTATGACGAGGAAGTGGTGCCTGCGCTTCAGAAAGATTTCAGCTATGCGAACAGGATGCAGGTGCCTCAACTGAAGAAGGTTGTCATCAACATCGGCATGGGTAGCGAGGCTCGCGAGAACGCCAAGTCGCTCGATAACGCCGTAGGTGACATAGGGCAAATCACCGGCCAGAAAGCTGTGATCACCCGCGCGAAGAAGTCTATTGCGGCGTTCAAGCTGCGAACCGGTATGCCCATCGGCGTGATGGTCACGCTGCGAGGCACCAGGATGTACGACTTCCTGGACAGGCTTTTTAATGTAACGTTACCCCGCGTGCGCGACTTCTCAGGCGTATCGCCCAAGTCGTTCGACGGGCACGGTAACTTCACCCTTGGATTGAAGGAACAGCTTATTTTCCCGGAAATCGATTACGATAAGATAGACAAGATTCGCGGCATGGAGATCGTAGTGGTTACCTCCGCCCAGAACGACGAAGAAGGTCGCCGCCTGCTTCAACTGCTGGGGATGCCGTTCAAAAAGGGCTGATCCGAATGTGGAATTCGGAATGCGGAATGACCGCTTCCATTAGCTGACTCCGCAAGCCGGACTCTATATGCAAAAGAGGAGAAATAATGGCTAAGAAATCGATGATAGCTAAGGCAAACCGGCCGGCGAAATTCACGGTACGCGCCCACAACCGCTGCAAGATATGTGGCCGGCCTCGCGCCTACATACGCAAGTTCGGAATGTGCCGCATCTGCTTCCGCGAGCATGCCTCGGTAGGCAAGCTTCCGGGTGTTGTGAAGTCTAGCTGGTAGTGCCCCAATTATGGATTTTGAATTCTTAATTTTTGAATTAATTTAAAATTCAAAATTCAGAATTCAAAATTCGGTAGAAGTGCTTAGGACGGCCTGATGGCCGTTGCCGCAAGGAGAAAATACGGCTTATGAACATGACAGACCCTATTGCCGACATGCTCACGCGCATTCGCAACGCGAGCATGGCCCGGCACCAGAGCGTGATGATACCCGCTTCCGGCATCAAGATGGAAATAGCGCGAATCCTGAAGGATGAAGGTTTCGTCCGCGATTTTGACGTGCCACCTGACATGGGTGGGAGAATGTTCCGCGTCTGGCTCAAGTACGGCGCGGATAAGAAGCCGGTGCTGACCGGCCTCAAGCGCGTGAGCAAGCCTGGTTTGCGCATCTACAAGAAGCGCAGAGACCTCCCGCTCGTGCTCAATGGCCTGGGTGTGACGATAGTTTCTACGCCGCATGGTGTCATGTCGGGCCGCGAGGCGTTCGGCAAAAACCTCGGCGGTGAGGTAGTCGCTTACGTCTGGTGACGACTTGCCAGTTGTCAGTTGTTAGCAGACGAAGGACTGAGAACTGGCAACTGACAACGGCAGCTAAGGAGAAAGTACTATGTCTCGTATCGGTAACAGGCCAATACCACTGCCTAAAGGTGTGACCATCGATTTGGATGGTTCTCACATGGTGGTGAAGGGGCCCAAGGGCACGCTTGAGCAGTCGTTCCGGCCCGAAATCAATATTGAGCAGAAGGACGGCCAGATTGTCGTGACGCGCCCGGTTGAGGATAAGCTGCATCGCTCGCTGCATGGCCTCACCCGCACGTTAATCGCCAACATGGTGGCGGGCGTCACGGACGGCTTCACTCGTACACTAGAGATCGCGGGCGTCGGCTATCGCGTCGCCAAAGACGGCTCCGCGCTGGTCTTCTCGCTCGGTTTTTCGCACCCGGTACGTGTTGACCCACCAGCCGGCATCAACTTCGGCGTCGAAACGCCCACCCGCTTCACCATATCGGGTATCGACAAGCAGGCTGTGGGCCAGGAAGCCGCCCGCATTCGTAAGTTCCGCGAGCCCGAGCCGTATAAAGGCAAAGGCATCAGTTATCAGGGCGAGCGCATCCGCCGCAAGCAGGGTAAGGCCGGCAAAGTCGGTGGCAAGAAGTAGGTAAGCACAGCCTGTATTAGACCAGGCAACTGAAGGACAAACAACAATGAGATTGAAACCATATGAAATGACGCCGCGACAGAAGCGGCAGCGCAGAGTCCGGTCGAGGGTGATTGGCACCACCGAGCGACCTCGCTTGAACGTCTTCCGCAGCCTGAGCGGTATCTACGCGCAGGTTATTGACGACACCAAGGGCCACACCCTGGTGGCGGCGTCCACGCTCGACAAAGACGTGGCCGACGCCTCCAAGATAGAAGAGGCCAAAGCGGTCGGCAAGCTTGTAGCGCAGCGTGCCAAAGCAGCCGGCATCAGCAAAGTAGTTTTCGACCGGGGCGGCTATCTTTACCATGGGCGTATCAAAGCCCTGGCCGATAGCGCCCGCGAAGGCGGACTGGACTTCTAAAGCGTAAAACGTAAAACGTAAGGGCTCAAGTGGAAGCCTGGCGGTTTACGCGAAGACTCATTACGTTTTACGCCTTACGTTTCACGTTTTGGAGGAAAAATGGCCAGAGTAGAAAGAGAAAGAGTTGTCTCGGAGTTTGAGGAGAAGCTTGTACAAGTCAACCGTGTGGCCAAGGTGGTCAAGGGTGGACGTCGCTTCAACTTCAGCGCCGTAGTGGTGGTGGGCGACGGCAAAGGCACCGTTGGTGCGGGCACAGGCAAGGCCTCTGAAGTTCCCGAACTCGATCCGCAAGGCGGGCGAGGACGCCAAGAAGCATATGATTCGGGTGCCGATGGTCGGCGGCACGATCCCGCACAACGTGAATGTCTCTTACGGGGCGAGCACGGTGCTGCTGAAACCTGCCGCTCCCGGCACAGGCGTGATCGCCGGTGGCGGGGTCCGTGCAGTGCTCGAAGCTGCGGGTATACACGATGTGTTCGGCAAGTCGCTTGGCAACAACAACCCCATCAACCTGGTGCGGGCCACATTGCTTGCGCTCTCGCAGCTCCATTCGGTGGAGAGCGAGTCGCTGCGCCGTGGCATCCCCCAGGAAGAGATGGAGCGTCGCCTTTACCGCAAGGACGTGGCAGTGCAGAAGGCCATCCGCGAAGGCAGGATGCAGGCGATCGCGCCACGGACTGTAGCCGAGAAGCCCGCGCTTCCTCAGCGCGAAGAGCGCGGTAGGCGTGGTGGGCCGGGTCGCGGACGCGGCGAACGCGATAACCGTGGCGATGGTCAGGGCCAGGGCCAGGGTAGACCAGGAGGCGGACGTGGCAGAGCCTAATTTCAGCAAAGTAGCCGTGGAGGGCAAGACCCTTCGCATCACCTGGGTGAAGAGCTCAATCGGCTACCCGCACGACCAGAAGGCCACCATCAAGGCCCTGGGTCTGCATCGTCTTCACCAGACAGTAGAGCACCCCGACAACCCCCAACTCCGGGGCCAGGTCTACAAGGTCAAGCACCTTGTAAATGTCGAGGAAGCGTGACCAGGCGGGCTAGGGGCTAGGGGCTAGAATTACTAACCGCCAGTCCCTAGTCCCTGGCCACTGGCCCAAGTGTGACGGCCCGGCTTGGGGCCGGTAACGCGAGGCGCTGATTAGCGTCGACGAAAGGGATTTAGTACAATGAAACTGGGTGATATCAGGGCGCCAAAGGGCGCCAATAAAGACCGTAAGCGCGTCGGGCGCGGCCATGGCTCCGGGCATGTGAAGACTGCCGGCAGGGGTACGAAGGGACAGAAGTCACGCACAGGCGGCAACGTCCCGGCTCGCTTCCAGGGCGGCCAGACGCCTATCCAGCAGCAGCTTCCTTACAAGCGCGGCTTTACTAACATCTGGTCTATCCGTTTCAATCTGGTCAATCTGGGCCAGTTGACCGATGTAGAGGCCGGAACAACCCTCACACCCGAGAATTCTGCTCGAGATGGGCCTGCTTCGGGACCCGGAAAAGCCCCTCAAAGTCCTGGGCGATGGCGATCTGAAGGGTGCTATTCATATCAGCGCTCACAAAGTGAGCGAAGGCGCACGCCAGAAGATCGAGGCCGCGGGTGGCAGCATTACCCTCCTCGAAATGGCCGCCGAGCCTCGCCGCTCCAAGGGCCGCACCGAAGCGCCTATTCGAGCCATGAAAGCCCGCCAGGCGGCGAAAGCCTAGAACCTGAAGGACGAGTAGACGAAAGACGAAAGACTGACGAAGGCGGAACAAGAACATTCGTCCTTCGTCTCTCATCCTTCGTCCTTACCGAAAGGACCGCATAAATGCTACAGGCAGTCATCAACGCCTTCAAGATAGGTGACCTTCGCCGGAAGATCTTTTCACTTTGGCGATGCTCTTTGTCTTCCGCATCATAGCCCATATCCCCGTTCCAGGCGTCGACTTCGCAGCTTTGAACAGCATTTCCGACCCGAGCAGCCCGTTCAGCGCGCTTTTCAATGTGCTGAATATCTTTTCGGGTGGCACGCTGCAAAACTTCAGCGTGGCGGCCATGGGTGTCTACCCGTATATTACGGCCTCGATTATCATCCAGCTTCTGACGGGCGTGGTTCCGCGGCTTACCGAGCTGAGCAAAGAAGGCGAGTCGGGCCGCAACCAGCTTAACAAATACACGCACTGGCTGACTGTGCCTCTGGCGGCTCTGCAGGCCTTTGGGCAGGCGCAGCTTCTCAACAGCCAGTTTAATGCACTTCCCGGCTTCGGCCTGGTCGGCGCGCAATGGCTCCAGAGCTGGGTGGTAATTATCAGCCTTGTATGCGGTACTCTCTTCCTGGTGTGGCTGGGCGAGCTTATCACAGAGAACGGCATCGGCCAGGGCATCTCGATCATCATCTTCGGCGGTATCGTGGCCCGTCTGCCCGTGCAGGCTCTGCAGTTGGGCCAGACCGGAAGCACAGGTACGAGCATCTTCAACATACTGCTATTCGTGGTTATCGGCCTGGTCACGGTGGTGGGTATCATCCTGATCAACGAAGGCCAGCGCCGCATACCTGTCCACTATTCGCGCAGTATCATGCGCGGTGGCAGGATGATGAGGCAGGCGGGCTCGTCGTTCATCCCTTTGCGCGTCAACTCGTCCGGCATGATCCCACTCATCTTCGCTCTCTCGATCATGAGCTTCCCTGTCATCGTGGCAGGTTTCTTCACCGCCGCCTCGACCGGCTTTATCCGAGACGCCGCGCTTTGGTTGTACGGTAACTTCCAGTCCACCACCCTTGCATACAACGTCATCTACTTCCTGATGGTTGTGCTCTTTACCTTCTTCTATACAAGCGTGGTTTTCTCCCAACAGCGCATCGCTGAGAACCTGCAAAAATCGGGAGGGGCTATTCCGGGCATCCGCCCGGGGCCGAATACCGACAAGTTCCTCAACACCGTGCTAACTCGCATAACGGTGGCAGGCGCGGTCTTCCTGGGTGTGGTGGCTATCTTACCCTGGCTTGCCTCGCAGATCACAGGGGTGACCCTCCTTAACTTCAGCGCCACATCCCTCCTGATCCTTGTAGGTGTGGCTATAGATACGATGAAACAGTTGGAATCGCAACTGCTCATGCGCCGGTACGAAGGATTTATCAACCGTTAGCCAATAACCTCGTGACAATGGAGTCACCCGAATGATACTTATTCTGCTTGGGGGGCCCGGCGCGGGCAAAGGCACGCAATCTGGAATCCTCGAAAAGAGGTTGCAACTGGTTCACATATCGAGCGGCGACCTCTTCAGAGATAACATTGCCAAAGGCACTGAATTGGGAAAGGTCGCAAGCGAATACATAAATAAGGGTAAACTTGTGCCCGACGAGCTCGTGATTGCTATGGTATTGGACAGGCTGTCGATGCCGGATGCTGAACGCGGAGTGCTATTGGATGGCTTTCCGCGCACCATCCCGCAGGCTGAGGCTTTGGACGAAGCCCTGGAGCAAAAAGGAAAAAGAGTGAATGTCACTCTCTACATACATGTCGATGACAGCGAGTTGACAGACAGGCTGTCAGGCCGGTGGCTCTGCCGCAAATCGGGGCATATCTACAACGAGAAATCCGCCCCGCCCAAAGTGCCGGGGGTTTGCGATATCGACGGCAGCGAGCTATACCAGCGCCCCGACGACACCCGAGAGGCCGCTGTTGAGCGCATTGAAGTATTTCACCGAGACACCGAGCCGATAATAGACTACTATCGCAAAAAGGGCATTCTCTGCGAAGTGAACGGCGAAAAGCCGGTGGAAGAAGTTACGCAGCAATTGATGGAGTGCTTACGGTAATTTCGAATTTTAATTTCGAATTTCGAATTAACGACCTTCATTCAAATTCAAAATTAAGTAATTCGAAATTGAGGAACAGATGACTATCTATCTGAAATCACAAAAAGAGATCGAGCTGATGCGCCAGGCGGGGCGAATCCTTGCTCAGACGTTGCAGTTGCTTGCCGAGAACGTCAAGCCGGGCGTCACTACGGGCGAGCTTGATGAGATGGCGTATAAGTTTATCAGGAGTCAGGGCGCGATCCCGTCCTTCAAGAACTACCAGCCTCACCCGGCATTGCCACCTTTCTCGGGAACGATTTGCGCTTCGGTGAACGAAGAGATCGTGCACGGCATCCCTGGGGACCGCGTCTTGAAGGAAGGTGACATTATCTCGCTCGATTGTGGGACGATCTACCGCGGGTGGCAGAGCGACTCGGCGCTGACCATGCCTGTGGGCAAGATCAGCCCTGAGCTTGAGAAGTTGCTGGCCACCACTAAGGCTTCTCTGGAAGCAGGCATCCCGCTGGCACGGCCAGGCAATCGCGTCGGCGATATATCGCACGCAATCGAAGAGCGTATCAAGAAAGGCGGAAACTACGGCATCGTGCAGGAATACGGCGGGCATGGCATTGGACGCAAGCTCTGGGAAGAGCCTTCCGTGCCGAACCACGGTCAGGCAGGCCGTGGGGTGTCGCTCAGGGCGGGCATGGTGATCGCCATCGAGCCGATGCTGAATATCGGCACTGAAGAGACTGAAACCCTCGATGATATGTGGACAGTGATAACGAAAGACCACAAGCAATCGGCCCACTTTGAGCACACCGTGGCGATTACCGAGCACGGCCCGGACATTTTGACTTTACCGTAGCGTTGTGATATAATTACCGTTTGGTGCTTCCATTTCTACTGTTTACGTCTTCCTATCTATTCAGAGCGGAAGTCGGGCAGTGGAAACGGATAGTCAGTAAGCAATAAGCAGTACGGTTCGTACTTTGACAGAGAAAAAAGACGAAATCAGGGTAGAAGGCAAGGTGTTCGAGCCTGGGCCGAATGGCACCTGGCGCGTGCAGCTCGACAATGGCCACATGGTGACGGCCCGCCTGGACGACAAGCTGCGGCTGAGTCCGGTCCGCCTCATTCCAGGTGACAAAGTTGCCATCGCCCTCTCGACCTACGACCTGACAAGGGGTCGCATCGTCGAACGATTGTATCAGGTCAAGTAAAGATACGACGGACGACTGCGTAAAGCGTGACACGTAAAACGTAAAACGTAGAGCAGTAAGAAGTAAGGAATAGGAGAAATTAGCTAATGAAAGTAAGAGCATCCGTCAAGCCGCGTTGCGCGAAGTGCAGGGTCATTAAGCGCGCTGGCGTGGTAATGGTTATTTGCAGCGATCCGAAGCACAAGCAGCGACAGGGCTAAAAGGGAGGTAATCGTGGCACGTATTGCCGGTGTGGACATACCCCGCAACAAGCGGGTGGAAGTGGCTCTTACCTATATCTTTGGTATCGGCCCGACCAGCGCGAAGCAGATCATCGCGAAAACCAACGTTGACCCCGATACTCGCGTCAACAACCTGACCGAGGAAGAAGTCAACCGCCTTCGTGAGACTGTGGACAAAGAGTACACGGTGGAAGGCGACCTGCGACGCACCGTTAGCATGAACATCAAGCGCCTTCAGGAAATCAAGTGCTATCGCGGCATCAGGCACTCACGCGGCCTGCCGGTGCATGGCCAGCGCACTCGTACCAACGCCCGCACCCGCCGTGGTGCTCGCCGCACCGTAGGCGTCCGACGGAAGAAATAATTTTGAATTTTGAATTCTTAATTCTTAATTAATTCAAAATTAAGAATTAAGAATTCAAAGTTATCGTAGGGGAGAGATAATGGCTGAGAAGCAACAGGGTACCAAGGTATCGGCAACAAAGGCACGGCAGGCGCGGGCGCGAAGGCGCGAGCGCAAGGTTGTGCCTCGCGGCACCGCTTATGTGCAGTCGAGCTTCAACAATACAATCGTGACGCTGGCCGACCCGCAGGGTAATGTCCTTTCTTGGGGCAGCGCAGGCGCGACAGGCTTCAAAGGCTCACGTAAGAGCACTCCTTACGCCGCGCAGATCACGGCTGATGGTGCGGCCCGCCGCGCTATGGAGCACGGCCTCCGCCAGGTAGAAGTATTCGTGAAGGGACCAGGAGCGGGTCGCGAAGCCGCAATCCGTGCAATCCAGGCCGCCGGTATCCAGGTGGTTGCTATCAGCGACATAACACCCATACCGCACAACGGCTGCCGGGCTCCCAAGCGACGGCGCGTATAAGCGAATCTGTAGAATTCTCGAAACTTAATTTTGAATTCTTAATTAATCGTCTTAATTCAGAACTCAAAATTAAGCTAGAATTAAAGTAGGTCGGCGTGGGAGATTAGCCCTCCCTGTCCTCCCCTTGGAATATAAGAGCACTTTTAGTGTGGCCAGGCTTGCGACGTGGGGATACCGCGGCAATGTTGTCCCCGGCGTGGCTCGCCTGAGTAACGAGCATATCATATACACTCTTATCTGGAGAAAAAATGGCTAGGTATACAGGACCGGTTTGCAAACTTTGCAGGCGCGAAGGCATGAAGCTCTTTTTGAAGGGCGACAAGTGCTTCACGAACTGTACAATCGAAAAGCCCGGGCGGCAGCAGCCCCCAGGAGGGCACTCTCAGCGCCGTGGCCGCAAGGTTTCGGACTACGGACTGCAGCTACGGGAGAAGCAGAAGGCTCGACGTATTTATGGCGTGCTTGAGCGCCAGTTCCGCCGCCACTTCGAGGCAGCAGAGAAGCGACCAGGCCTGACAGGTGAGAACCTCCTGCTCGTGCTGGAGATGCGCCTTGACAATGTGGTTTACCGCCTCGGCTTCGCCGACTCTCGCTCGCAGGCGCGCCAGATCGTGCGCCACGGTCATATCGCGGTGAACGGCCACAAGACCGATATTCCGTCGTTCATCTGCAAGCCAGGCGACGAAATAGGCGTCAACCCATCTTCCACCAGCAACGAATACTTCCAGACCGTGCAAATCGCTTTGCCTCGCAAGCAGATCGCAGGCTGGATGGCGGTGAGCGCCGCTAATCTTTCGGGCCGCGTAGAGCGTGTTCCCGCTCGCGAAGAGCTTGGCCTCGACCTGAATGAGCAGCTAATCGTAGAGTTCTATAGTCGGTAAATTGCAAAACGTAAAACGTAAAGCGTAAGGTCTCAGCCGTGCGTGTTACGCCGAACGACTAACGGTTACGTTTTACGTTTTACGTTTTAGGTCACAGGAGAGAGCAACTTTGAGCAACGGGACAATAAGCAGTCTGCCTAATGTAGTGGCTGTCGCTACTGCCACCAACTATGGCCGCTTCGCGGTCGGGCCGTTGGAAGCGGGTATCGGCATCACTCTGGGCAACGCTTTGCGCCGCATTCTGCTGTCGTCGCTACCCGGCTCTGCGGTTACGAGCGTGCGGATTTAAAACGTTTATCATGAGTTTTCGTGCATTCCCAATGTGCGCGAGGACGTTACAGAGATAGTAGTCAACGTCAAGGGCATTCGCCTTCGCTCCTATAGCGAGCGCGGCGTGCGCCTCAATCTAAGCAAGCATGGCGCGGGCGAAGTGCGCGCGGGCGATATCGAGCTGCCGGCCAACGTTGAATTGGTCAACCCTGAGCTTGTGCTCGCCAACCTCGACGGGCCCGATGCCCATCTCGAGATGGAGCTTACAGTCGAGCGCGGGCGAGGATATATCTCCTTCGAGGCGCGCGAAGGTATGCCTATCGGCACGATCCCGGTGGACGCTATCTTCTCGCCGATACCCAAGGTGAACTACCTGGTGCAGGCTGCCGACGCCGAAATGCTGTCGGCTGTTAGCGCCGATGGTAACGGCTCGGCCACCTACGAACAACAAGACCTTGAAGGTCGCGAACAGCTTCTCATAGAAATCTGGACCGACGGCACCATAGACCCCGGCGAAGCGCTGAGCCTTGCCGCCCAGTACCTTGCGCAGCATTCTTCGCTTATCAGCAACTTCAACAAGCAGTCTGCGTCAGCCGCCGCAGGACGCGAGCTACCGGGCGCTGTGCTGATTCCTGCTCACCTCTTCGAGATGCCTATCGAGGATCTCAACCTCTCGATGCGCACGTATAACTGTCTCAAGAGAAGCGGCATCACGAAAGTGGGGCAGGTGCTTCGCATGGACCGCAAAGAACTGCTCGGCTTGCGCAACTTCGGCGAGAAATCGTTCGACGAGCTTCACCAATCTCTATCCAGCCGCGACCTCATACCCCCGGGCACGCCGCTCGACCTTTCTGAGGACGAGATACACGCCGAAGGCGAGGGTGGGGAAGAGGACATCGAGGGCGAAGATGACGAGATGGACGTCGACTATGGCGAGTACGAGGCCACGCCCGAGGTCGACGCCTATATGGAAGTGGGCGACGGTCTTACGGACGATCTAGACGTGTCGGGTGCCCAGGTAGTCGACCTGGCAGGCGTAAGCGAAGGCACAGCTGAAGCTTCCGGCGGCATCTACATTGACGACGAGCCTGCCTCCGAACCAGCAGATATATTGCCGGGCGACGGCACCACCGATACGGGCCAGGAAGAAGCCAGGCCCAAAGCCAAGAGACGAAAGTGAGCTGACCGGTTGTCAGTTGTCAGTTATCGGTTGTCAGTAGACGAACGACGAACGGCGACAGATAATACCGACAACTGACAACTGACAACTGGAATCAAGGAGATCGAGATGCGACATAGAATATCGGGCAGGGGATTAGGCCGTACGAGCGGCGAGCGGCGGTCGCTGTTCAGGAACCAGCTCAACAGCCTGTTGCTGCACGAGCGAATCCGCACGACGGAGGCCAAGGCTCGCGAGCTTCAGCCGATGGCTGATGCGGTGGTGGCCCTGGGCCGCGAAGATACGCTGCAGAACCGTGATAGAGCCGCCAGTATTCTGGCGAACTCTCTGATGGTTCGCAAGCTGTTCGAAGACATTGGCCCTCGCTATAGCGAGCGGTACGGCGGCTACACCCGCATCTACAAGCTGCACCAGCGCCCCGGCGACGGCTCTCTGGTTTGCCAGCTTGAACTGGTAGAAGAGTAAAACGTACTGCCTACTGCTTACTGCTTGCCTGGGAACAATAAGCAGTAAGCAGTAAGCAGTAGGCTCATGCACCTTAAGTTATTAATACAGTACGATGGCACCGACTTTGTGGGGTCGCAGCTTCAGGCGAAGGGGCGCACCGTGCAAGGGGAGTTAGAGGGAGCGCTGGCCCGACTGACGGGCGTCCAGGTAAGGGCGACCCTGGCAGGGCGCACCGACAGCGGTGTGCATGCCTGGGCGCAGGTCGCCAGCCTCGATTTCCCTGAACGCGACCGGCTGGATGCACCTGGTGCGATACAGCGGGCGCTCAACGGCATACTTCCTCAGGATATGGCCGTGACAGGCGCCGAGGTCGCACCCCAGGGCTTTCACGCCCGGTTCAGCGCCCGCAAGCGCGCATACCGGTACGTGATGTGGAATGCTTCGGCTCCGCTGCCAATGCTGGGACGCTTCAGCCTCCACGTGAGGCAGGCACTAGATGTCGAGGCGATGGAGAGGGCGGCGGCTCAGTTGATGGGTACTCATGACATGGCGGCCTTTGCGGGAAACGGTATGGGAGTTCCGCCGGAAGACGATGAGACGGGAAAGGCGAGCACGATCCGCACCGTACATCTAGCGCGATTATATCGCCTCGATCCGAATGCGAACTTCTGGGCCTGGGACCAGCCGGGGCCGCAAAGGGGTAAGCATGAAGACGGCCTTCTGGCACTCGACATTGTAGCCAACGCTTTCTTGCCGCAAATGATACGCACAATCGTTGGCACTCTGCTCGAAGTGGGGACAGGCAAGCGTACTGTAGAGAATATGGAAGAGCTAATAGAGAGGCGCGACCGTGCACTTGCCGGTCCAACGGCCAGGCCGCAAGGCTTATGCCTTTTGTGGGTAGAATATTAGAGGGGTTGGCAGGGGTGTTCCCTGTTCGGGGTTTTAGGGGAGTTCCCTAATCTTCCCCTGGAACCTTAGAGTAAATGGAGATAAAGATAGAATGAGCACCAAGACATATACACCGACAGCTGCCGAGGCCAATGCCGGACGCCAGTGGTACCTCATTGACGCCAAAGGCGCTACGTTAGGCCGCCTGGCGACCCTGGTTGCCCAGTACTTGCGCGGCAAAAACAAGCCCACTTTCGCCACTCACATAGATGTAGGCGATTTCGTGGTGGTCATCAACGCCGAGCAGGTAATAGTGACCGGCGCAAAGACCACCGACAAGAATTACTACAGCCACTCAGGTTACCTGGGTAGCCTCAAGACGGTGCCTTTCAACGAAATGATGAAGAAGCACCCCACCTTCGCCGTAGAAGCCGCGGTGCGCGGTATGCTACCTAGAAACAGCCTGGGCGCGCAGATGCTTGGCAAACTGAAGGTCTACGCCGGCCCCAAGCACCCTCACGCCGCCCAGAAACCCGTCGAGTTGAAGATCAACCGCGAGAATGAAACATTAGAAGTGAAATAGGTGCCAGTGGTCAGTAGACCGACAACTGCCTACCGTCTACTGACCACTAACAACTAACAAGGAGATCCATGGACAATACCACTCGTGCAGAGAAACCCGCTTATTACTATGGCACGGGACGCCGCAAGAGCGCCGTGGCCCGCGTCAGGCTTTATCCCGGCAATGGGCAGATAATCATCAACAGCAAGTCTCCGGAAGACTACTTTGGCGCTCGGACTGTCTATCGCCAGATGATTGAGCAGCCTCTCGCCCTGACCGATAACGTCTCAAAGTTCAATATAACGGTGAAAGTGCTGGGCGGTGGCGTGACGGGGCAGGCGGGCGCTGTGCGGCATGGTCTTGCCCGTGCTCTGCTGCAGGCCGATGCCAGCTTCCGCCCGGTGCTTAAGAAAGCCGGATTGCTGGCTCGAGATGCCCGCATCAAGGAGCGCAAGAAGCCCGGTCTGAAGCGCGCCCGTAAGGCACCTCAGTATACCAAGCGCTAAGCTCACATAAGAAGTATTCCCAACAAAAAGGGCCAGGGTGTGCGTATGAGACGTACATCCTGGCCCTTTTTGTTGGGAATGGGGCAGAATGCGTCTATTTCGTGAACCAACTTCTTGACACCGGGGTGTTTATTGCTATAATGGCAGATACTAATACTCTTTGGGCACTTTCCTTTAGAAAGGGGGTGACGCCGTTCTATTCCTTCCCAAAACAGGTAGACATCTGCCTCCTCACTGACCCGGTGATTTCAACCACTTTGCTACATACCGTATAAACCGGCCGTCTGCGGGCAGATAGCATTAACCAAATGCAGAACCATAGGAGGAAAAGCTACATGTTCTCAAAGAAGAAATTCGCTGTCCTTGCACTTCTATTGATGGTGCTGCCGATATTGGCGTCTTGCGGTGGAGATTCCACTGCCACACCGGTGCCGGCTGCTACCAGTACCACCGCGCCCGCAGCCGCAGCCACCAGTACTACGGCGGCTCCTGCGGCCACCGACACAACTGCAGCTCCTGCGGCTACGAATACCACGGCAGCAGCGACCACCACGGTGTCAAGCACTACGATGGTGACCGGCACGCTCAGCACCACCGATACCAATTATTCGGCAGCCGATTGCAAGTACGGTGGCACCATTAAGTCCATCCAGGCGGTGGACGACAACACCGTCAAGTTCACCCTCTGCCTTCCCGATCCGGCCTTCCCGTCCAAGGTAGCCTTCTCTTCGGTGGGCATCGTGTCTGAGAAGCAACTTCAGGCGACCGGCGGCGGCGGCCCTGCGCTCTTGCAGCACCCTATCGGCACCGGCCCTTATATGCTTCAGGAATGGGTCCAGGGCGACCACATGACCCTCGTTGCGAACCCCAACTACTGGGGCGACCCGCCCAAGACCAAGACCATCGTCTTCAAGTGGAATGCACAGGCAGCGGCCAGGCTCACCTCACTCAAGTCGGGCGAAGCCGATGGCATTGATAACCCTGACTCCAACGATTTCGCCACTATCAAGGCTGATAAGACCCTCAATCTCATCCCCCGAGATGCTCTCAACATCTTCTACCTGGGCATAAACAACACCATGGCTCCGCTGGACAACCCGATGATCCGGCAGGCTATCGCCGAAGGCATTGACAAGCAGGCCATTGTCACGAAGTTCTATCCGGCAGGCTCGTCCGTGGCCGATTACTTCACCCCGTGCGCCATCCCTGGCGGCTGCGAGGGCGACAAGTGGTATCCATACAACCCAACTGATGCCAAGGCACTGATCGCCAAGTCGGGCGTCGCTACGCCGATCAATATCCAGCTCTCATATCGCAACGTGGACCGCAGCTATCTGCCCACACCTGATAAAGTGGCTCAGGAGATCCAGTCGCAGCTCAAGAATCTCGGCATCAACGCCACGATAGACCAGGAGGAGTCGGGCACCTTCCTCGACAATGCCTCCAAGAGCAAGCTCCAACTCTTCCTGTTGGGTTGGGGTGCCGACTTCCCGGATCAGACCGACTTCATGGACCCACACTTCGGTAAGGGCGCAAGCGGCAACTTCGGCACCAAGTGGCCTGACATCACTGCATTAATCACGCAGGCAGGCTCGACTGCCGACCAGACACAGCGCAATACGCTCTACGGTCAGATCAACGGCCTGATCAAGCAGCATGTCCCGATGGTCCCGGTTGCTCACGGCGGCTCCGCTGTTGTGTTCAACGCCAATGTGGCCGGTGCCCACACCAGCCCACTCGGCAATGAGCACTTCAACGTCATGTCGGTCCCCGGCAAAGACCAGTTGGTTTGGATACAAAATGCCGAGCCTCTCAGCCTCTACTGCTCCGATGAGACAGACGGCGAGACAATCCGCGCTTGCATCCAGATCTTCAACTCTCTGCTCAGCTACAAGGTAGGCGGTGTTGACGTGGTGCCTGGCCTTGCCCAGTCCTACTCGCCCAATACCGATCTGACCGAGTGGACCTTCAACCTGCGCAAAGGCGTCAAGTTCTCGGACGGCACGCCTCTTACCGCTAAAGACGTAGTGATGACTTACGCCGTGCAGTGGGACGCAAAGAATCCGCTCCACAAGGGTAATACCGGCAACTTCGATTACTGGGGCAGCCTCTTCTCGGCCAACTTGAACAAGTAGACTTGTCGCAAGAATCGAACAGATTCTGATCGAGTAATCCTGCAAGAGTCGTGGGCCACTCGTCCACGAACTCTTGCAGGATTACTCACAACCGGTCACCGTAGCTTCGTTCTCGGAGATCCCCTTATGGGACGATTTCTCTTACAACGCCTGACGTTGATAATTCCGGTGCTCATAGGCATCATCTTCGTCACATTTGCGCTAGTGCGGTCGATTCCGGGCGACCCCTGCCTCGCCATGCTAGGCGAGCATGCTACCATCCCAGTCTGCAACGATTTCAAGGAGCGCTATGGCTTGAATGACAATATCGGGGTGCAGTTCGTCCGCTACGCGGGCCAACTGGTTACCGGCGACCTGGGCAACTCCATCAAGTATGGCCGCCCGGTAGGTGACATCCTCCTCGAACGCCTCCCGATGACCCTTGAGCTTGCTATCGGCGCGATGACTTTCGCAATTCTGGTGGGAGTGCCCCTGGGCATAATCTCCGCCTATCGCCATAAATCCATAATCGACTCCATCACGATGATGGGCGCGAACCTCGGCGTGTCAATGCCGATATTCTGGCTTGGTCTGCTGCTGGCGGGTCTCTTCGGTGTCGTACTGCGTAACACGCCCTTCCAGCTTCCCACCGGCAGTCGTATCACTGCCGGGCTGACCGTGCCGCCGTTGGCCACAGTATGGAATCTACAGGACTGGAGCGGATTCCCGAAGGCTGTGCTGACCTTCTTCTCAAACATGTACACCTTCAACTCGCTCGTCACAGGCCGTTTGGATTTGTGGTGGGACGCTGTAAAACATCTAATCTTACCTTCTGTCACCCTGGGCACGATTCCATTGGCGATCATAGCGCGCCTCACTCGCTCGAATTTACTTGATGTAATGGGTAATGATTATATTCGTACAGCCCGCGCCAAAGGTATGGGCGAGCGTGTCATTCTTTTCCGCCACGCAATGAGAAACGCCCTTCTGCCCCTGGTAACGGTCATCGGCCTGCAATTCGGCGGCCTACTGGGTGGTGCGGTGCTGACCGAAACGGTGTTCGGTTTGCCCGGTATCGGCTCGTTCCTGGTCAATTCGATATTTGCCCGCGATTATCCTGTTGTGCAGGGCTTCACTCTGATAATCGCCCTGATATTCGTGTTCGTTAATCTTATAGTGGATATTTCTTATGCATACCTGGATCCGCGAATCCGTCTCAGCTAGGTCACAGTTATGAGCACATTGACACTGTCTAAAGCGCCCGCGCCCAAGCAAGTTGCGCTACCTCGCTCGACCAGCCTGGGGCGCGATGCGCTGCGCCATTTATTACGCAATCGTTCGGCCCAGATTGGCCTTGTGATCCTCGGTATCCTGTTGCTGGTGGCTATCTTCGCTCCCTTTATCGCCACCTACGATCCCATAGATTATCTCTCCCCTGATAACGCGGTACGCACGCCACCATGCATCCACCTGTTCGGCTGTCCCGCCGGCCAGACAGAGCATATCTTCGGCCTGGACAGCAATGGACGCGACCTTTTCAGCCGCGTGGTTTACGCCACCAGGGTTTCTCTTTTCATAGGCATAGCAACCGTCACATTCGGTATTATAGTCGGCACACTGCTCGGCGCGACCGCAGGTTACGTCGCGGGCTGGCTCGGCAACGTGATCATGCGCTTCATGGATATTTTGCTGGCATTCCCAAGCCTGCTTTTGGCGATTGCGCTGGTGTCCATACTCCGCCCCATTATTCTTAGCGGAGGTTTGAATCCTCTCTTGCCCGCATTGTTCGCAATCGGCTTTGTCGCGATTCCTGTCTACGCGCGCATTGTACGCGCCAGCGTCCTCTCCATCAAAGAGCAAGACTATGTACTTGCCGACCGCGCCCTCGGAGTACCGCCTGTGCGCACGTTGTTTCGTACTGTGCTGCCCAATGCCCTCACTCCTCTTATCGTACAGGGCACGCTCGGTATAGCCACAGGCATACTGGACGCAGCGGCTCTCGGCTTCCTGGGCCTGGGCCAGCAGCCTCCTCAACCCGAATGGGGCACCATGCTAGGTACCGAGCAAAACAGCGTCTTTAGCGCCCCCCATCTGCTCATCTTCCCTGGCCTGGCTATTGTTGTAACCGTACTGTCGTTCAATCTCCTCGGCGACGGCCTCCGCGATGCCCTCGACCCGAGATTGAACAGGTGAGGATCGACGAAAGACGAAAGGTGAGAGGTAAGGCTACTGTTTAGAAAAGGTGCAAACAAAGTGCCGGCGAACTAACTACGGACTGTCATTCGGAGCGCAGCGAAGAATCTCGTCCCTCGAGTACCGTCTTCGGGTTTGTGCAATGTCAAGAGAATCTGTAACGACGAGATTCTTCGCTTCGCTCCGAATGACAGGGTCAAGGTGGCACTTCGGCCGTCCGGCGGTTATGAAAAGCGGTCATCCATCGTGGCTATAAGAAGTAAGCAGTAAGCAGTAAGGGAATCATGGCACAGCTATTACAGGTACGCAACCTTACAACCAATTTCTATACTCACGACGGGGTCGTGCGTGCGGTCAACGGCGTGTCGTTCGATCTTGCCGAGGGCGAGACGCTGGGTATCGTCGGCGAGTCCGGTTCGGGCAAGAGCGTCACGGCGCTTTCTATTATGCGCCTGATACCCTGGCCACCGGGCAAGATCGACGCGGGCGAGGTGATCTACAAGGGTAAAGATCTGCTCAAGTACAATAATGACCAGATACGCAATATCAGGGGTAACGAGATCGCCATGATATTTCAGGACCCCATGACGTCGCTAAACCCTGTGCTCACCATCAGCCGCCAGATAGGGGAGTCCCTGCAACTGCACATGGGCATGACGTCGGGGCAGGCGCGCACCCGCACAATCGAGCTTCTTAAATTGGTGGGCATACCGTCCGCCGAACAGCGACTAAACAGCTACCCCCACCAGTTTTCGGGCGGTATGCGCCAGCGCGTGATGATCGCCATGGCCCTCTCGTGCAATCCCAAGCTGCTCATAGCCGACGAGCCTACCACCGCTCTCGACGTGACAATCCAGGCACAGATTCTCGACCTTATTCGACGCCTCAAGGCCGAGTTCAACACTGCTGTCATTTTTATCACACACGACCTGGGAGTGGTGGCGGGTCTGTGCGACCGGGTGATCGTCATGTACGGCGGGCGTATCATGGAAGAGGCCGCCACCCGCCAGCTATATGCCGACCCGCGCCACCCGTACACGCTTGGCCTTCTCAAATCGGTGCCGCGACTCGACGAAGAGCGCAAAGATCGCCTCGACCCGATACCCGGCATGCCCCCCGATATGGCGCGTCCAATCCCGGGCTGCCCCTTCTTCCCGCGTTGCACCTATCGCGAGGCTCGCAATGAGCTTGAGATGCCGCCTCTGCGCAGTATAGAGTTGGGCCACCAGGTGGCGTGCTGGGTTGACATAACTGTAACAAAGCCGCACGAAATAGTGGACGAAACGCTGGTGAAAGCCGCCAACATTAACTTGCTCGACATGACCGGATTGCCGGTTGTGCCGGAGCCGGTTGGTAGCGGCCAGCCCATGGAGACTGTAGCCGGTCCGGATGGATCTGAGACCCTGGCTACGACAGATAGTGCATATAAAGCTCGCAAGGAGGAACAGTAGATCCATGGCCGCTACCAGCCCTCCTAACACCGGAACGACCACGGATTATCGTGTGAAGACAAGCGACCGCGCTGTCGATGGCTTCGTTCCGGGCGACGAGCTGCTCAAAGTGGAAGGGCTGACGATGCACTTCCCTATCACGAGCGGAGCCTTTTTCCGCCGGCAGGTAGGTGCCGTGCGCGCCGTTGACGGCCTTGATTTCACCATCAAAAAGGGCGAGACGCTCGGCCTGGTGGGGGAATCCGGGTTGCGGCAAGAGCACGGCAGGCCGCGCAATCCTCCAGTTATACAAACCGACCGCCGGCAAGGTGATCTTCAAAGGCCGCGACATCGTCCAGGCGTCCCCGAATGAGATGCGCCACCTGCGTCGTGAGATGCAGATGATATTCCAGGACCCCTACGCATCTCTCAACCCGCGTATGACCGTGGGCGACATCATCGGCGAGCCATTGAAAGTGCACAAGCTGGCGAGCGGCCAGAAAAGGCAGGAGCGTATTCAGGAGCTGCTGCGTGTGGTTGGCCTCAACCCATATTTCGCCAATCGCTACCCGCACGAGTTTTCCGGCGGACAGCGCCAGCGCATCGGCATCGCCCGCGCCCTGGCGGTCAACCCGGAGTTCATTGTGGCCGACGAGCCTATCTCGGCCCTCGACGTCTCTATCCGCGCCCAGATTATCAACCTGATGGAGGATTTGCAGTCCGAGTTCGGACTGACCTATCTCTTTATCGCGCACGACCTGAGCGTGGTGCGCCATATCTCTGATCGCGTGGCTGTCATGTACCTGGGCAAGATCGTGGAGCTTGCCGACCGCACCGAGCTATACGAGCACCCGCTCATGCCCTACACGAAAGCGCTCTTGTCAGCAGTTCCCATTCCCGACCCTGTGGCCGAGGCTCATCGCGAGCGTATCATCCTGACGGGCGATGTGCCCTCACCCATCAACCCACCCAGGGGCTGCCACTTCCACACACGATGTCCCATCGCTATCGCAGCCTGCCGCGAGATCGATCCACCTCTGGTGCAGAAAGCGCCCGGGCACTGGGCGGCCTGCATACGCGTTTAGTGGGTGTCTGCTTGATTTGTGCCTGCCCCAGCGGCTTCCATTAGCGCAATCAACATCCTGGTCTGCTTCACCAACTCGTCGTCCTGAGCGCTGAGGTGCTGCATCACCTGCTTGATATCGTTGTAGGTGTTCTGGGTAGTGTTGAATTGCTCCTCCGATTGTAGCTCCTGCTTGCGCCCCAGCAGACCCTGGCCCACCATTATCACCACCATGAGTGGCAATTGCGGTATCGATGCCAGCGTGAGGAGGAGAGGCCATGGAAGGGGGTCGAAGCGGGCGATAGTGGCGTTGGCCCCGATCCAGAGCACGAACCAGGCGACAATCGCCCAGAAGGTGGGCATCGCCTGGAAGATGGTTGTAAGCCGCACGGCAACTTTCTGGTTGAAGTTACCTGCCGCCAGCTCTGCCTCTTGAATCAAGTTGACATTGCGTGTCTCTTGCCGGTGCGGTGTATGGATGAAGAGCTGCCTATCCGCGTGAGGGGCCGGTTGCCCCGCTGTTGTGTTCGCATCTGTAGCCATTTTGTTACTCCTGTTTATGTAAGATCTCAAGGAGTGGAGTTCCCTGTATCAGCTATCTCCAATTATCCTGGAAAAGGCTCAGCCAATGCTATCCACTTGCTGCAATAGCGTTCCCCGGCCGCACGGCTGGGCGCTTCCGAGGCAAGCCTGACCGGGTAGCCAAATGGTACCATTTCCTTACGCCCAATTTTGACTCTGTGTTATACTGTGCATTGTCATGCATAGCGAGCGACGGATACGTAAAATGCAGTAGGGGATGTTGCTTACTGCTCACTACCTTTCTCAGTAAAACCTGGCGAGCCCTGGCGCTCTTGGCGTCCTGGCCTTAAGAAAAATGGTTGGATACTGCAGCTAACCATCGTCCAAGTAGGCGTCAAGCCGTAGAAACGGAGTTCTAATTGCTGTCAAAACGCGAGCGTGAAAACTTCGCAGCGCAGGACGATATCGATGCGATACTCGCGATGAAGCGGGTGGCGGTCGTGGGGCTATCATCCGATCCACGGAGGCCCAGCAACGACATCGGCCGCTACCTACAACGTCATGGCTACGAAGTAATCCCGGTCAATCCTAACGAGACAGATGTGCTGGGCGAGCGCGCTTATACAAGCCTCTCGGATATACCTGAGCCTCCAGACGTTGTAGACGTTTTTCGCAGGCCCGAATACGTGGGCCCGATTGTGGATGAGGCCATCAAAGTAGGCGCGAAAGCAATCTGGCTGCAATTGGGCGTAATAGACGAAGACGCCGCTCGGAAAGCCAGGCAAGCCGGTCTGCTGGTAGTCATGGACCGCTGCATAAAGGTTGAGCACGCGATAAGATGAAAACTGGAGTAATCGGCATAATCGGTGGGTCGGGTTTCTACAATATGTCGAGCATGACGGACGTGCGCACAACGAACGTGCAAACGCCCTTCGGCCAGACCAGCGACCCCGTAGTGCTGGGGAAGATCGCGGGCCGGGAGGTGGCTTTTATCTCGCGGCATGGCAAGGGACACAGGATCGACCCCACCCATGTGCCGGTGCGTGCCAACGTCTTCGCGCTGAAAACGCTGGGTGTAACGCATCTTCTCTCTGTGAGCGCGGTAGGCAGCATGAAAGAGGAGATAGAGCCTTTGCATATGGTGGTGCCCGACCAGCTGATAGATCGCACAGTGCATCGCCCGCGCACTTTTTTCGAAAATGGCCCGGTAGTGCATGTATCGCTGTCACACCCGTACGACGACGGTTTCCGCGCCCTGCTAATCGAGGCAGCCGAGGGCGCAGGAGCCACCGTACACAGGGGAGGCACATATATCTGCATCGAGGGCCCGCAGTTCTCGACGCTGGCCGAATCGCTCTTATACAGAAGCTGGGGCGTGTCGGTGATTGGCATGACGGCCATGCCTGAGGCCCGATTGGCCCGCGAGGCCGAGATGTGCTACGCCACTCTCGCCATGGCTACCGACTATGATTCCTGGCACCCCGACCACGATGGCGTTACGGTCGATCTCGTGGTACGTAACCTGAACAAGAACGTGCAGCTTGCCAAAGACACGGTGGCTGCGCTGATCGACTCCATGCCCGACAACTACGAGTTCCCCAGCGCAACCGCTCTTCAGAACGCCATTATGACCTCGCCTGAGCTAATACCGGATGATGAGAAGGAGCGTCTCAAACCTTTGCTAGGTAAATATATCTAATGCCCGCCAGACCTGCGCTAATCCCCAACACACCCACTCGAAACGTGCCACCTACAGTGCCAGGACACACAAGCCCCTCGCAACAGATACGCCGGCCGATCAGCTTCTTCGCGAGGGTGCGTAGTCTGCGCTGGACCGAGTTCCGCTTGCTCATTATTCCCTCGATGCTCAGCATTGTGGGAATGCTGATGGTCATCCTTGTTCCCACGGGCAGCGTGCAGTGGCAGTGGACCGATCTCTGGATGGCTTCCTCTTCATTGGCCTCCTGTACGGTACCCACGTGTTGCTCAACATCACGCGCCCGCGCGCCGACCAGGTGTTGCTGCCCCTTGTAGGCACCCTGGTCGCCCTCGGGCTGGTGATGATACAGCGCCTCGAACCTTCCCTGTCGGATGCGTTCAGAGGCATCGCCAATAAGCAGGTTGTGTGGATAACAGCGGGCATGGTCGCGCTAGTTGTTACGGTGCGTCTTCGTGCGCGACCTGAACCTGCTGCGACGCTACAAATATACTTTTGCTTTCATTGGCATGGGGCTGGTAGCGGCCACGCTCTTCTTCGGCAACGATGCGGGCAGCGGCAGCGGAGTGAAGCTCTGGTTCAACCTCGGCTTCTTCCAGTTCCAACCTTCGGAGTTGCTCAAGGTACTACTGGTCATCTTTCTGGCAGGCTATCTGGACGAAAAGCGCGATCTCCTTGTCTCCTCATATAAGATCGGTCCTATCAGCCTGCCTCCCTTGCCCTATTTGGCGCCGTTGCTGTTGCTCTGGGCGCTGGCGCTGATCCTCTTCGTGATACAGAGCGACCTGGGGAGCGCGCTGCTCTTCTTCGGCATCTTCCTGGCTATGCTCTACGTGGCGAGCGGCAAGGCGTTTTACGTGGTAAGCGGGCTTGGCCTCTTCTTCATCGCGACCTACCTGCTCAACGCCTTCTTCGCATCGCAGTTCACGCATATACAGAAGCGAGTTGAAATCTGGCTCGAACCCCTGGCCTACCGGCAGCACTGAGGGCTACCAGATCGTGCAGTCGCTCTTCTCGCTGGCGTCGGGTGGCGTGTTTGGCAGAGGCATAGGCTTCGGCTCGCCAGGCTATATCCCTGCTGTGCCCACCGACATGGTCATCTCGGCTATCGGTGAAGAGCTGGGCCTCGCCGGGACGATGGCCGTGATCGGCCTATTCGTATTCCTGGTATACCGCGGCTACCACATCGCCCTCCTGGCCCGCAGCGGCTACGAACAGCTACTGGCCGTTGGCCTCACCACCGTGCTTGGCCTGCAAGCCATCATAATCATGGGCGGCGCCATCAAAATGATCCCCCTCACAGGCATTACCCTACCATTCATCAGCTACGGAGGCTCGTCAATCATAACCAACTTCGTAATAATTGGCCTCCTCTTGCGTATATCCGCGCAACGAGGAAATGGGAATACGCAGAAGCTGATCTGACCGTTGTCAGTTGTCAGTAGTCAGTAGACCGGCGACGGACGACCGACGGCCAGCGTTTACTGACAACTGACAACTGACAACTGGTTACACAACCACTATGCAACTACTCCTCAGAAACACTATCCGCACCCTATCGCTTGTGCTTGCCGCCGGGCTTCTGGCCTTCGGCATTGTAAGCGACACGCTGCCCAGGTCGCCTGGCGACACCTCGCCACCCAATGAGACTACCTGGCTTATCAGCCTGGGCGGGGCGTTTATCCTGCTGATGATTTTCACCACGCTGACTGTGACGGGTCGCGTAGCGAAGCCAAACCTCACCCCTGACGAGCGCTTCAGGCGCAACGTTCAGCAGCTCGGTGGCTTCCTTCTGGTCGGCTTCGCATTGCTCAGCCTGCACCTGTTGCGGGAGCAGATCGTGGCCGCCGACGTTATCAAGAACGCCACCGTGGTTACGAATACCGGCAACGTAATACAGGACCCGCGCAAGGTACCCGAGCAATTGCAGATCAGGCGCGGGTCCATTTACGCGGGCGGCGCCGTTGTGGCCAGCAGCGAAGTTATTACCCCCTCGCGCTACGTCCACCGCCTTTACCCGGATCCCAACCTCTCTTACCTGGCGGGCTACTATAATCCCACCGTGTACGGCTCGGCAGGCCTGGAAGCTTCATTTGACGATTACCTGTCAGGCAACAGGGCGCTCAACCCTATTCTGGAGGAGCAGCGCATTGCGCTGAACCGGCCCACAATAGGCAGCGATCTCTACCTGACCGTTGACCCCGCCCTCCAGACCCTCGCACAGCAGACCCTGGGGCAGCAGAAGGGCGCTATTGTACTGCTCAATGCGCAAAGTGGCGCGATACTCGCCCTGGCCTCCTGGCCGCACATAGACCCGCAGCAGCTTTCCTTCAACCCTTACTCTCCCGACTGGGGCGTGGAGAACAAGCGTCTCATCGATTATTACACGTCGGTGCTGAGCGACACCAATAATCCTCTACTGATGCGCGCTACCCAGGGCCTTTACCCACCCGGCTCGACCTTCAAGACCGTCTCGGCCGCCGCGGCCATAGATACAGGCGTCTCCTCGCCCACAGCAATCTTCACCGATACCGGCAAGATAAAAGTGGATTCGGGCGGCTATGAGCACGTCGATTGCTCGACCTGCCGGCCTGCCAACCACGGCAACAAGTTCACGCTTACCGAGGGGTACAAGTGGTCGCTCAACGTGGTGTTCGCGCAGTTGGCCCTGCAGATAGGCCCAAACCGTATGGCCGAGTATGCGCGACGCTTCGGCTTCGGCACGACTTACGATCTGGGCTTGCCCGTTGAGGCGAGCAGCATCGTGTCGGACGTGAACGATCTTGCCAACAGTAAGAACCTTATGGCGGCGACCGGCTACGGCCAGGGCGACGTCCTATCCACGCCTTTGCAGATGGCCCTGGTGGCCGCGACCATCGCGCATGGCGGCAACCTGCCCGCACCCTATATCGCGCAGTCGATCAAAGACCCTACCACAGGCGAAACGCAATGGCAGTTCACGCCCCACGACCTCGATCAGGTGCTCTCGCCTGCCACCGACGCCACGATGAAAGCCTTGATGCTCGAATCCACGAAGACCGGCTGGGCTAACGGCGCTGCTATCCCGGGCGCGACCGTCGGCGGCAAGACCGGCACCGCCGAGACGGGTCGCGGCACCTCACACTCCTGGTTCATCGGCTTCGCGGGCAAAGACGCTAACTCACTCACATACGCCGTCGCGGTGCTTGTGGAAGACGGTGGTGAAGGCACGAGGGTGGCCCTGCCAATGGCGCGAAAGGTGCTTGTGGGGGCTCTGGGCCAGAAATAACTCCTCGCACTGTCCACTATGATGCAGTAACATAGTGCAGCTACCCTGTCGGAGATAATGGCGAAGCTACAAGCGAATTGCTGAGTGCACAGCAATCAAAGAAAATTGGGTGCCGACGATTTGAAAGCAATTTGAGAGCCGTGGCCACGTTGCGACACAAGGCTAGAGCCGGCAACGATCCTAGTGCGGCAGGAACCAGTTTCGACACCCAGGTAATCTGATCTATGCATAACCCTGCTGATGCGGACAGGCTCGTCCAATGATAAAGAAGACCTGCGTATGAAGAGACCTGATGACCTAAATTTGCGCTATCCAGACTGATATCAAATAATCAAGTTCACGATATATGGCGCTTCCTTATAGGATTGAAATGGTGCCGTGAGCGAACGTGGCTGGTTTGTCGATCCGGACTTACCAGGCTGTCTAAGGTCATCGTTGGAATAGACCGGAGGAGGCACTGGAAATGATACGCTGGTGCTCAGCAGTCTATGGCAGAAGTGCTCTTGAAGACGGTCGCCACATATTCCAGAGTCCTGGTCCTTGCACAACGACCGAGCGAATACTAGACGGCAAGTTCAGACGTGCAAGCGCTCCAAAGAGCCTTACATCGTGAACTGGCTCGCTGCGACGCGCAGCAGGGAGTTTGCCCACAGCCTTAACCGTGTTCGTTGTCAGCGCACTGGACAAGTGAGTCGTCAGTTCGAACCTGCGCCGGTACATTATGGCAAATATCCGGCCTTCGATCCTCTGAGCCCTACCGCTGCGGCGCGTCAATATCCACCTTCGGCCCCAGGAACCTCGGCTGGTCGTTGGCCAGGATACGCCAGGCTGTGCTGGCGAGAGCCGGGTATTCGCGTAGCTCGTTATATATGGTGGAATACGATTGGCGGTCGGCCACCACGCCCACCGAGTTCACCTTGAGGGCGTTGCAGGCATAGAGAGCGCGAGGTAGGTGGAACCGCTGGGTTACGAGGGTGGCGTCGGTCACGCCAAATACCTCGCGGGCGCGGTAGCAGCTATCCCAGCTGTTGAAGCCCGCGTAATCCAGCACGATGTCGTTGTCGTTCACGCCCAGTTGGACGGCTGTCCGGCGCATGGCTTCGACCTCGTTATGGTCTGCCTCGCTGTTGTCTCCCGTCATCAGCAACTTGTCCACTTTGTTGGCCTTGTACAGATCGGCGGCGGTGGCGACGCGGTCGTAGAGCATTTCGGATGGCCCGCCCAAGTCGTCCAATCCCGCCCCGAACACCATCGCCACATGGTGGACGGGTAGCCGGCTGTCGTCGGGCATATAGATCAGGCTAGAGGTCTGCACGTCAACCCACACCTTGAGTGCCACGACAGCGGCCAGCCCAAGCGCGAAGAGCACAACAAGTATCACAAGAACTCTGCGGACTACCGTGCCAACGGTGCTGCGGGCGCGCACCGGCCTGTGAAACGCCCAGCGGCGCGGACCCATCCGGGCCAGCCGCGAGGCAGGCACCGGGCGGGCGGCCACATACCTATGCCTCGGCGTGTTGCTGCTCATCGCGCTTGACCTGATTCCACACCTGGTCCATTTCGTCAACGTTCATGCCGCGCAGCTTGTTGCCGCCTGCCACTATCGCTTGCTCCATAGCGGTGAACCGGCGGATGAATTTGTCGTTGGCCCGGCGCAAGGCTTCCTCGGCGTTGATGTCCATCCACTCTGCCAGCACTACCAGCACGAAAAGGAGGTCGCCCATCTCTTCCAGCCGGCGCTCTTTGCCTTCCTCGGCCTGCAATTCCACCAGCTCCTCGCGTACCTTATCGTATACGCCTTCAATGTTGGTCCAATCGAACCCCACGCGGGCTGCGCGCACCTGTAGCTGCTGGGCGCGCTCAAGGCTCGGCATAGCTCTCGGCACGCTCAATAGAAGGCCGGTGCCTTCCAGCCCTTGCTCGGCGGCCTGCGCCGACTGGAACTTGCGGCCAGCCTTGGCTTTCGCCTCGCGCTCGCCCGCCTTGATGATCTCCCAGTTGCGCACCACGTGCTCCGCGCCCGTCACCTGTACGTCCCCAAACACATGCGGGTGACGACGTATCAGCTTGGAGACAATGTGCCCGATCACGTCGGATAGGGTGAACTCCTCGTCGGACACCGCAAGCTGCGAGTGAAATACCACCTGCAACAGCAAGTCGCCCAACTCTTCTGCTAACAGGTCAGGATCGTCCGCGTCCATCGCGTCTACCGCCTCGTAAGCCTCTTCGAGCAGATTGTGCTTGATGGAATCGTGCGTCTGCTCTCGATCCCAGGGGCAGCCTCCGGGTCCGCGCAGACGCCCCATCACATATACCAGCGAATTGAACTCGCGGGTCAGCACGAGGGGCTCAAGGGGCGGCAGGTAGACGCAGGCCAGGTGGTTGATGCCGTGCCCGTGGTCCAACTCGGCCAGGGTGGTCTCGATCACCCGCTCCTGTTCCGGCACCCCAGCATTGAGCACGACGGTAACAGGGTGCTCGTCCGGGTATCGCTCCATCAGCACCAGCTTACAAGCCGAAGCCACACGATCGCTGTATACCTGCGACACTATCACCGGGTACATCGGCGACAGCCCTGCCAGCGCCGGAAACGCCTGCGGCTCTACCGGGACGGTGTAGGGACTGAATAGGAAAGGCTCTTGGGATTGCGGATTGCGGATTGCGGATTGCGGATTGTCCGGATTCTGATCAGACGTCTGGTCGTCGGTCGTCCTTCGTCCTTCGTCCTGCGTCGGCCCATACCCCGCCAGCTCGGTGCCGTCTACGATCTGGAGGCCGTGTTGGAGGGGGTCGAGGTTGAGGGCTGTGCAGACGGGCTCGATGAAGGAAAGGCCGGCCAGGGTGCGGACTTCGACGCCACGCTCCTTTGCCATATCGCGCAGGTGGCGCACCGAGGCTTCACCTATGCTCGGGTGGCCGGGCACGCAATAGACGATGGATTGGTCGCTTGCGGCTGCCAGCTTGAGCAGCTCTTCGGCTATCTGGCGGTAGATGTCGTCGAAGCGGGCTTCGCGCTCGTAGAGGTAATCGAAGCTGCGAACATCCAGGTGCGCGGGGAGGTGGTCCGCTGTGGGGTGCGTCTTTGTGCGTAGGTAAATGGTAGTGGCCGAGTTGAGCAGGCTCTTCACTTCAAGAGTGACCTGCTCCCAGGCTCCCGGCCCCAGCCCCGCGACGATGATTGGTGGCATAATTCTGGCTCTTTCTGTAACTAAAGTGCTTCCGGCGGCTGCCGTCTCAGGAGCCACGAAAGCCGGACATTGAAATCATGATAACACGGCACGAAAGCGACGGCAATTCGTTGCGCCGCGAGGGGTCAGGGATCATTGGATGAAACGAATGATTGAGGGGGTGCAGGGGCGCTCCCCTACCGGGGCATGGGTGTCCCCAAAATTCCTCAATTCTTCAATAGTGGGCTGAAGCTGTACATTAGCCCCTGACGCCTCGTCCCACTACCGAAAGGACAAAGCAATGATTTACATCGGCACAAGCGGATATAGCTACCAGGATTGGAAAGGTCCCGTCTACCCGGAGGGGATCAAGGATACTGATATGCTGCCTTTTTACTCACACCTATTTAATACGACTGAGATCAACTACACCTATTACAGGATGCCGGCGGCGCGCACTCTCGCTGCGATGGCTTCAAAGGTGCCCGATAACTTCGTCTTCACGATAAAGGCCAGCAAAGAGCTAACGCACGAGCGCGAGGCAGAGGACGGCGGAGCCACGCCTGAGAATTTCCACCTGTTCCGCCAGGCCCTTCAACCCTTGATAGACGAGGATAAGCTAGGTGCGGTTCTCGCTCAGTTCCCAAATTCGTTCAAGCCAACGCCCGAGAACCGCGACTATCTCTCTCTTTTCCGCGACCGGATGGGCGATTTACCTGTGGTGGTGGAGTTCCGCAACAGCGCCTGGGTCACCGACGACACGATGGAGCTACTCCGCCAGCAACAACCTCGGCTATTGCTGCGTGGACGAGCCGCATATGAAGGGCCTGATACCGCCTGTGGCCGTGGCAACAGCGCCGACAGCATACGTGCGCTTCCATGGCCGCAACGCCAAGAAGTGGTGGCACCATGATGAGGCCTTCGAGCGCTACAACTACGAATACAAGCCCGAAGAGCTACAGGAGTGGGTGCCCAAGATAGAAAAGCTGGACCAGACAGCCACCAACACCTTCGTCTTCGCCAACAACCACTACGGTGGCGGGGCCGTGCGCACCGCAGAGCAGTTGAAGGAGATGCTGGCGAAGGAGAAGGTGGCCGTTAGTGGTTAGTGGTTAGTGATAGAGAGCGTTCCACTCAGCCACTCGCCACTAACCGCCATTACACAACACCACTGCGCTTTCCTTCAGCCCGAAGGTGTGCGACGACGAGCGGCGAGTGCGTAGCTCTCGCACTTCGGGGTGAGTGTAGCCTGCCAGGAGGCCAAGCTCGGCGGCGAGATCGGGCACGGGCACGAGCACGCCTGCGTGGGCCGAACTCGCCTATGATGAGCACTAACTTCGCGCCAGGGGCCAGCATTGGCTTGACGGCTTCTAGAGCTCGCAGCAGGCCACCGAAATACTGGCGGGTCATGCGCCCATAGTCCCAGCCCCAGCCTTTATCACCCAGCTTGTCATCTATCTCGGCGGCGATCCTGGCTACCGAGGCCACTTCGGTTACACGCTGCCAGTCCTCGATGTCGCGGTAGGTGGCCTTCGCATCACAGATCATCATCTGCTTGCGGAGGGATTTCAAGTCGTCCATGCTGCTCACGAAACCGAGGAAGAATAGCTCCATCCGTGTCTGCATCGTGTAATCGAGGTTGTTCAGATAAGGCGGCGAGCCTATCGCCAGCCGGGCGGGTAATAGCGGGTGTTGCAGACCTGCAAGAGCTCGAATATCGCCTTGCACGACCTCTCCGCGCCCTATGTTGCGCACACGGTGCCGCTCTTCAAGCCATTCGATGTCCGCCAGCATCTTCGCCAGCTTCATCTCGAACATGGGCAGCACAGGCGCGTCCTGTTTCACTTCGCGGGAGCCGAAGGCGTGGGGCGATAGCTTCATGTTGCTCGCCCCGCGCAGGATGGAGGCCAGCGCCAGCATCAGAATGTCGCGATTTTCCTCGCTCACGTACTCTGCGATGCACTCCCTCAGTGTTACTATCTTGCATGCCACTTTGCGCGCAATCCACCGTCTCAATGCGCGGCATTTCGGGCAACAGAGGGGCGGCTTGCAGCGTGGTGTCGTCGCACACCCGGTCGAGCCGCAGATGCGCGTCGGCCAGCACCCTCTTTATCTCCAGGCGCAAGAGGGGCAGGTCGAAGTCGAGTCCGTGTTTTCACGCGAGATGCGAAGCAGAGAAATGGGTTTACCTCAATACCGACCGCGTTACGCCCGGTCATAGTGGCGGCCAGCAGTGTTGTGCCCGTTCCGCAGAAGGGGTCGAGTACGGTCTCGCCTTCATTGATATCAAACTCGTGTATGGCGTCGTAAACGAGGGGAGCGGAGTATGCCTCCGGCATGAGGTACCAATCAAACAGGGGAGTATTGCGATTCAGGAGTGCCGTAGTCGAGGTGAGCACAGGGGCGGGTCCTCCTCTTTAGCAGGGTAAGAGTAGGCTAGAGATAGGCCTTGATTATACTCGACAAGATATAAAACGCAAAACGTAAAAGGGAATCGTCAAGAGGTCAATAGCGCAAGCGTTTGCCATAATTGTAAAAGGGAATAATCAGTAAGTAATATGCAGTATTCTTATGCCGCAACATCTCAAGATACGACCGTTCGCCTTGACAGACCCGATTCGCTGGCATATAATCAGAGGGCAGTTTTTGGGCTGTAAGCTTGGATTTTACCTGAAGCAGCTTTGTCACTCATGTCTAGCGCAGTTGAGAATAAATTCTGTCGCATAAGGCACTTTTCGGGCATATCCATGGGCTGCCCACACTCATAATAAACTACTGTTACCTGTCCTGGGCGCAGTGCCGCGCTACAATAGACACGTTCTAGCCTGTAGGAGGAAGTACGGAGGCTGACTTCTCGACTCACCTACTCGTTATTCTATTGTGGCATAAAGGCTTGCCGCCCTGAGGAGAAACACACTAATGATTGGCCCATTGAACGCACTGTTCGGCCTGTTCAGCCGTGACCTGGGAGTAGACCTGGGAACGGCGAACACACTTGTTCATGTCCGAGGTAAGGGCATTGTCGTGTCCGAGCCTTCTGTAGTCGCTATCGATAAGCGAAGTCGCAAACCCTACGCAGTCGGTGCTGAAGCCAAGGCGATGGTCGGAAAGACGCCCGGCTATATTGTCGCCATTCGCCCTCTCAAAGACGGCGTGATCGCCGACTTCGATATGGTCGAGACGATGCTCAAGCACTTTATCCGCAAAGTACACTCACAGGGCCTTATGTCGCCCAAGCCTCGCGTCGTGATCGGCATCCCTTCCGGCGTGACCGAGGTTGAACGTCGCGCCGCGCACGACGCCGCCATCAACGCCGGTGCGCGCGAAGCCTATCCTATCGAAGAACCAATGGCCGCGGCCATAGGCGCGGGCCTGCCCGTGCAGGAACCTATAGGCTCAATGATCGTCGACATCGGCGGCGGTACCACTGAGGTGGCCGTTATCTCGCTCGGCGGCATCGTCATCAACCACTCGATACGCACTGCTGGCGACGAGATAGATGAGGCGATCATCCAGTATGCGCGCCGCGAGCACAACCTGCATATAGGCGAGCGCATGGCCGAAGCGGCCAAGATCGCCGCCGGCTCCGCGTATCCCCTTGAGGAAGAGCTGGCCGTAACCCTGCGCGGGCGCGACGTTGTCACCGGCCTCCCCAAGGCCATTGACATTAGCAGCGTGGAATTGCGTGAAGCGATCAGCCAGCCGGTGTCGGAGCTTATCGAGGTGGTCAAGCTGGCCCTCGAAGAGACACCTCCTGAGCTCGTGGCCGACATCATGCAGAACGGTATCACCCTCGCCGGCGGCGGCGCGCTCCTCAAAGGCCTTGACCGCAGGCTCTCTATCGAGACCAGGATGACAGTCCATATCGCTGACGACCCTCTCACCTGCGTGGTGAGGGGCGCCGGTCGCATCGTCGAATCTCTCGAACAGTACGATCGCATCCTCAAGTCCAGTGCCCAGAACCGCCGCGCACCGCTAATCGTTCACTAGGACTAGAACGAAGGACGATAGTTCGCTTCGCTCATCGAAGGACGTAAGACCAAAGAAGTACTTTCGTCCTTCGACTTTCGTCCTTCGTCCGTTCTGACAGAAAGCCATACGTCCATGAAACAGAAAGACCGCTCCTTCTCCTGGACGCGAACCCTCTACCTGCTGGTGGCGTTGGTGATGGTAAGCCTGGCGCTGATCCTGCTGAGCCAGGGACGCAATCTCCAGCCTGTCGAAACAATTGCAAACACCGTCCTTACTCCAATCCAGCAGGCCGCGAGCAACGTGACCTCCACGGTGGGCGACTGGATGGCGGCGATAGGCAACTCCAAGCAGCTTGAAGAGAAGAACAAACAACTCCAGCAGGCTGTTGATGCGCTGACAACTGAAAACGCCCAGCTACAAGCGAAGGCAACCGAGGCTGACCAGTTGAAGGCAATGCTCAAGTTCCAGGCCGACCAGCCTCAGATCCAGGCTGTGCTCGCCAACAACATCGGTGGCGATCCAAACGCCTTATCCGAAATCCTGACTATAGATAAAGGTACAGTCCAGGGCATCAAGGTCGGTATGGCGGTGGTCAGCCCCGGCGGCATCCTGGTTGGCCAGATTTCTGCTGTGAAGCCTGATCGCTCGACCGTGCTGCTCATTACGGACGTTCAATCGTTGGTCCCTGTGGCCACCCAGCGCACGCAAACGCCCGGCGTTCTTGAAGGCCGCTGGCAGCAGGGCGGCAATATGGTGATGTCCACACATCCCACGCGATGCCGACGTGCAGAAGAACGATATGTTGATCACCTCCGGTCTTGGCGGCACCTTCCCAAAGGGCCTAATCTGCGCCCAGGTGTTCGACGTCCCGCAGAACGACGTTCAAATGGAAAAGCAAGCCCTGGCCGTTCCCTTCGTAGATTTGAATACCCTCGGGAACGTACTCGTGATTACGAATGGAACTTCTAAGTAATGCGGAATGCGGAATGCGGAATGCGGAATGATTGGAACCTGCTGTCGAGTGGGTTTTTCGTTTCAGCAAGCGCAATTCCGCATTCCGCATTCCGCATTCCGCATTAGAAATGGTCTACATCGGCGCAATAATCCTCTTCGTCGCTTCGCTTGTGCAATCGGTGATTTTGCCCCAGGCGGTGCCGCTGCCTGCCCGGCCTGAGCTTGTCGTCATGCTGGTGGTGGCCGTTTGTCTTGTCGAGGGGCTTCACGACGCTATTATCTGGGGCTTCATGGGCGGTTTGCTGCTCGATTTGATGAGTGGCCCCGGCTTCCCCATCGGCAGCAACGCTCTCCTGCTTGTGCTGGTGGCACTGCTCGCCAGCCTGGGCCAGACGGACCCTTTCCGCAATCAGGTGCTCGTGCCTCTCGCCACCGTCTTCATAGCCACCCTCTTTTACCAGGTAATGATTATGCTCCTGGCTTTTGCGCTGGGGCAGCAAGTCCCATTTCTTGACAATTTGCTGCGGGTCGCCCTGCCCGCCGCCGTGCTCAATACTATCCTGATGCCGGTTGCCTATAGCGCGCTGCTATGGCTCAGCGAGCGTATAGGCAGGAGGGTACGCGTAGAATGGTAGATGCCCCTATCAAGCACTCTTACAGAGCCCTATACGTGGCGCTGGGGATCATGTTTGTGCTGCTGACCGTGCAGCTATACAATATGCAGATCCTGCAGGGCTCCACGTATAACGATCTCGCCAAAGGCAATCGCGAAAAGCTGATCACCACGCCCGCCAGCCGCGGTGTCATCTACGATCGCACCGGCCAGCGCCTGGTGGTAAACAACCCATCCTATTCGGTGGCCGTCACGCCCTCCGACCTGCCCGACGTGAACTGCGCCACAGGCTCGCTCGAAGGGGCTGCCGTCTTCAAGATACTCTCCGATACCCTCAAAACGGGGGACGTGATCGCCCTGAAGCCGGTGGATCTACCGCCCGACAAGATGGTGGAGGTGGCGAATCGCCTCTCCGTGCCGTTGCAGGTGAACAAGAACATCCTGCTCGACTCTATCACGCAGGTCATGACCTCCACACCCAAGAGCGCCAACCTCTTCCTCATCAGAAGCGATGTCCCCGTGACAGCAGGCAACCAGCTTCGTGCTGAGGCTGCCGATCTCCCCGGTATCAAGATATACAACGCGATGGAGTACAACTTCGTCGCTCACTTCGATAACTGCCTCAAGCCGGTCATAGTCTTGAGCAATATCCCCTATGATGTGGCCGTCAAGCTGGACACCATGCACGCCCAACTGCCCGGCGTGAGTGTGGTATCCGAGCCGGTGCGCGTCTACACGAATGGCCCGTATTTCGCTCACCTTCTGGGTTACGTCGGGCCGATCTCCCCGCAAGAATACTCCCAGAACCAGGATACTTATGCGCCTGACGACAAAGTCGGGGCGACGGGCCTCGAATCGGTCCTGGAAAACGACCTGCGCGGCACCAAAGGCATCGCCCAGGTTGTAGTCAATTCGGACCAGCATATCGTGAGCCAGATCGCCTCCCAGGCTCCTATCACGGGCAACAACGTCACCCTGACAATAGATGCCGGATTGCAAATCAGCGTCACCCAGGCTTTGCAGAAGGGCCTTCAAGAGGCGAATGTGCAGGCAGGCGTCGCCATCGTGGAGCGTGTTGACACCGGGCAGATTCTGTCCATGGTATCGCTCCCCTCGTACGACAACAATCTCTTCTCGTCCGGCATCTCGCAGTCCAACTTCGACAGGCTCAATTCGGACCCCACACTGCCCATGTTCGACCGAGCGGTCAGCGGCGCGTATCCTCCCGGCTCGACGTTCAAGATGATCACTGCTTCCGCCGCTCTGCAAGAGAATGTGGTCACACCTGATACGACGGTGTTCTGTCCAGGCTACATCCAGGTGCCGTATACATTCAACGAGAGCCAGCGCACCACCTTCCGCGACTGGCGCGCTGCCGGTCACGGCGACCTCAATATTGTGCAGGCCATTACCGAATCGAGCGATACCTTTTTCTATATCATGGCGGGCCCTCACCAGGTAGATCGCACTATCCACAACGATAACGGCACCGACACCCAGGTCTTTACACGCTACTACACGCCGGGCGCGGCGACGCCGATGGACTTCAATGGCCTGGGCATAGACAAGCTGCACAGCTATGCTGAAGCGTTCGGCCTGGGGCAGCCTACGGGTATAGACCTGCCGGGAGAAGCCACCGGCATTGCCCCCGACCCGACCTGGAAAAAAACCGCCACGCCCGACAACCCCTGGTCGCTGGGCGACACATTGTTCACCGCTATAGGCCAGGGCGATAACCTGGTCACTCCGCTGCAGTTAGTGAACGTAACCGCTGCTGTAGCGAACGGTGGCACGCTCTACCAGCCGCAATTGGTGCTAAATGTGACCGACTCCTCGGGCAAAATCGTGCAGGACTTCCAGTCGAAAACGATACGGCAGGTACCTGTATCTCCTCAGAATCTCGCCCTGGTGCGCGAAGGCATGCATGACGTGGTGTCAGACCCCGTGAAGGGCACGGCAGCCGGTCATATCACCCTCAAAAGCGTACAGTGGGCAGGCAAGACAGGCACTGCAGAGTATGGCAATCCGATAGCCATCAAGGATGGCGTCGAAGTACGCCGCGCCCACGCCTGGTTCACTGCGTTTGCTCCCTACGACAACCCGCAGATAGCCATAGTAGTCCTCCTGGAAGGCGGCCAGGAAAGCCTGGAAGGCTCGACCTATGCCGTGCCGGTAGCCGACGAGATCATGAAGGATTATTTCCACGTGAGTAAGTAGGCGGTGAGAAACGAGTAGAACGAGAAACGAGAAATGTGAAAGAGATAGCCATGCTACGTGGAATACGTGGCAATATCCGCGATTGCCGCTTACAATAGCATACAGGTAGCTCGATTACGTACATCAGCCATATTATTTCACATCTCTCACTTCTCACTTCTCACTTCTCACGGAGGCCACACGTTGCAAGTCTCGGATGCGGTTATCATCAAGGGGGTGCGGGAGGGGCTATTGCTCATTCTGGACGATGATGTGCCTTTCCCGCAGGTATTGACCGAGCTGGTTACGCGAATCAACGCGCAGCCGGGCTTTTTCAAGGGGTCAGGGGTCACGCTGAACGCGGGCCACCGTGTGTTGGAAGGGCCGGATTTCGACGTGCTCTACAGGATGCTGACCCGAAACGGGATGCGAGTGCTGGCGCTGGTGAGCCTTTCGGCGCAGAGCCGAATGGTGGCCGAAAACTACGGAGTTGCCAGCCGTCCGCCCTCCTTCGCTGCCGGCGACGCGGGCGTAAGCCTGGGGCTGAAGAGCAGGGGCTCAGGGATGGTGGGTACCGAACCCGGCCAGGAAGAGATGGCTGAGGCATCGCCCGGTCTCTTTTTGCGCTGCAATCTCATGCCGGGCCAATCTGTGCACTACGGTGGCGACGTGTGCATACTGGGCGACGTAGAGGCGGGAGCGGAGATCGTGGCCGAAGGTGACGTTGTCGTGTGGGGCAAGCTCAAAGGGCTGGTCCACGCCGGTATCGGTGGCGACGACGAGGCAATCGTGTGCGCTCTGCACCTTGATCCCACGCAGCTCGCTATAGCCGGCATCATAACCCGCTTTCCAGCCAACAACGACACCGGTTACCTGGCAGCTTCCCACCCTCCTGAGCTTGCCCGTCTCGAAGAGGGCAGAATCGTCGTAGAAGCCTGGCAGAACGAGTGATTAGATGGTTAGAACGGTTACTAACCACTAATCCACTTACCCCTTGTCAAGCAGCCATTCCGTCGGCCCGGCCTACCCAGAAATGGTTGGGGCGAACGTAGTCCACTACCTTTACTTCCATGCCGTCGAACTTGGTTACGTCGGCGGCGTTGAGTAGGCAAAGGTTCGGGTTGGCGCCGAACTTGGCGACGTAGCGCTCCACCGCTTCTTCGATTTTCTCGTGCGGGTCTTTCTTGCGGGTGTCATCAAACCATCCTAGAAACATCTCTCATACCTCCGCATTTACTCTGAAAACTGCGAAACAACTCAGAACTTCTGTTCTAATTCTACATCTGATTTTATGGCCTGTCAATAGGGTTTTGCACATCGTCGCTAGCCGATTTTATTCACCGCCAAGGCGCCAAGGTCCGCTAAGGTCGCCAAGATTGTTACGGTTTGAACCACAAAGACACAAAGGTCACGAAGGTTTTTATTGTTGTTTTAACCACGAAGGTCACGAAGGTTTTTATGGTTTTAATCACAGAGGATGCACAGAATACGGAGGTCATGGAGTATATTAACGGTTTGGGCTCCGTGCCTCACGTTTCACCGCCCGCTTTCCGTCGTCTACTGACAACTGACAACTGGCAACTGACAACTTCGTCCCCGCTTGCCCGCCCTCGGCCAATCTGTTATGCTATCTTCATGCCCGTACGTCTGGCATTGGAGGCATCCCCCACATGAGCCGCATTGGCCCGCTCTACGATCTGCAACAGATTGATACCGGCCTCGATACTCGCGTTGCCCGCATGAGGCAGATAGATGAGCAAATGGCCAACTCTCCTGAGCTGGTAGCCGCTCGTGCTAACTTTGACGAGCTTTCAGGCCTGCTAACCCGCGAGCAAGCCGCTCTCAAGCAGTTGTCACACGACACCGAGGAGTACCTGGGACGAACACGCGCGCCTTGAGAAGAAAATGTACGACGGATCGGTGAAAAATCCGAAAGAGCTAGGCCAGATGCAGGAAGAGGTGGCTCATCTCAAGGAGAGGATCAAGTCGCTCGAGGAGCAAGTCACTCGAACTCGATGCTAGCTGTCGAAGAGACCGAGGAGCGCAAGAGCGCGGCTGAAAGGGAGCTTGAGGCGATCACCACCGAGCAGCAGCAGTTCCATAGCGGCCTTCTTGAAGAGAAGGATAAGCTGCTCAGCCAGGCGAGGGTTTTGCAGGTAAAACGCCAGCGCGCCATCACAGAGCTTCCCTGGGCCGATTTGCAATTTTATGAGAGGCTCCGGCGCAGCAAAGGCGGCCTGGCAGTCGTCGCGGTGCGTGCCGGCCTCTGCGCCGGCTGCCACATAGGCATTACTGCCGCCGTCCTCCGCCAGGCTCGCGCAGGCACAGACCTCGTGGCCTGCCCCACCTGCGGCCGTCTCCTCTACCCCCTCGGCGAAGTCAAGTACGAAGAGTTCGATCACAACCTGGATAATGTGGACCGATAAGTTGTCGGTTGTCAGTTGTCAGTTGTCAGTAGACCAGGGACGACCAGAGGGCTAAGGGGTCAGGGTTCACCTGCTTACTGCCTACTCGCCGTCGCTGACAGCTACAACTGACAACTGACAACTGACAACTCGACAATGAAAAACCCCGTTCTAGCAGCAGCAGTTTCAGCCGGCAAGATGTCGGCGCTCGCGACCCGGCTCCTCGGGCAGGGGCGGGGGGACCGCCTTGCCTGGCCTGGTGGCGCAGACGGTCTATCCGGGCGTGTTGCGCGCCATCACTGTCCAGCTTCCCGGCGGCTCGCTTATGGTGAGCGGCACTAACGGCAAGACCACAACTTCGCGCATGATCGCCTCGATATTGCAGGCAGCGGGTATGGCCCCGTTGCATAACCGCTCAGGCTCAAATCTTGAGCGAGGCTTGATTTCGACTGTCGTCGGGGCGGCCAGCCCGGCCGGCAGCCTACCGAGCAGCTATCGTGCCGGTCTTTTCGAGGTCGACGAAGCCGCCATGCCTGCTGTGCTTGTGGCGGTGCGGCCCAGGGTGCTTCTTCTCAACAATCTCTTCCGCGACCAGCTCGACCGCTATGGCGAGCTTGATACTATCTACAGCAAGTGGCGTGCTGTCCTTCCTCGCCTCTCGCCGCAGGCGCGACCTCGTGCTCAATGCCGACGACCCCGCCATTGCAGCCCTGGCTATAACCCGGGGCCTGCGCGCTCCATTACTTACCTTTGGCATTGAGGATGCCAGCCATTCGCTTAGCGAGCTACCCCACGCCGCCGACTCGATCTCCTGCCCACGCTGCAATAGCCCTCTCGATTATAGCCTGATTTTGCTCAGCCACCTGGGACACTGGCGCTGCCCCAACTGCGGCCTTGAGCGTCCCAGGCCGACGTAGCCGCCACCCGCGTAAAGCTGAACGGCACAGGCAGCAGCCTCGTCTTACTGCGCCTGCCCGACAACGGCGAAGCCGAGATAACTATTGGCGTGCCCGGCCTGTATAATGTATATAACGGCCTTGCCGCGGTGGCCGCCACCCTTGCTTTCGGAGTGTCTATCGAGCATATCAAGGCGGGCTTAGCGAGCTTCACCGCGGCCTTCGGGCGCATCGAGCGTGTGCCAATACCAGGCGAAGGCAACAAAAGCCTCCTGATGGCCCTTGTGAAGAACCCTGTAGGTTTCAATGAAGTGCTCAGGATGCTCTTCCCTGCCGGACGATACCGGGCCCAGGCACACCTCGTAACCTACTTATTATTATCAACGACTTATCGCCGACGGGCGCGACGTTTCCTGGCTGTGGGACGTCGACTTCGAAGTGCTGACGGCTTCGCTGCACTGCCTCGGGCAGTCTGTTTGTGTCGGGCATTCGTGCCACCGATATGGCGAACCGCCTCAAGTATGCGGGCGTTGAGCCGTCCTCTATCCACGTAAACACTTCCCTTGATGTGGCGCTGGATGCAGCCGTCTCTGTCCTCCCCGCCGAGCAAACCCTTTACGTGCTGCCCACCTACACAGCGATGCTGGCTTTCCGCAAGCTGCTCCACAGCCGAGGCTGGGTGGAAAGCCAATTCTGGGAAGACTGACAAATGGACCTTAGAATTGCCTTTCTCTATCCTGAGCTGATGAATATATACGGCGACCGTGGAAATATCCTGGCGCTCAGCCAGCGCGCGCAGTGGCGCGGCATAGATGTGTCGGTGGACAAAGTTAGCGTAGGCGATACTATCGATCCCGATTATTATGATTTCTATTTCTTTGGCGGAGGGCAGGACAAGCAGCAGATTACGGTGTCCCGCGACCTGCAAGGGCAGAAGGGAGACGCCCTCAAGGAGGCAGTCGAGCGCGGCGCGGTCGTGCTGAGCATTTGCGGCGGCTACCAGCTGCTTGGCCACTATTACCGCCCCTTCGATGCCGACGACCTTCCGGGTATTGGCCTGTTCGACGCGCACACCGACGCCGGAAACACGCGCTATATCGGCAACGTGCTGGTGGATTGCGCTCTGCCCGGTGTAGGCACTATCGTGGCCTTCGAGAACCACTCGGGCCGCACCTTCCTTCACCCCGGCTGCAAGTCGTTCGGTAAATCGATCATTGGCGGCGGCAATAATGGCGAAGACAGCACCGCAGGCGCGGTATACCGCAACGCCTACGGCTGCTACCTGCACGGCTCTCTCCTCCCAAAAACCCCCGCCTTGCCGATCTGCTCCTCTCCCAGGCGCTTGAGCGCCGCCACGGCCCCGTCGACCTGAAACCCCTCGACGACACGCTCGAACTGCTGGCCCACGCCAGCGCCACCGAGCGCACCAGGGCCACCCGGTAGACGGAACGTAAAACGCAAACGTAAACAAGCAAACTCGTGGCTCGGCCCTCAGTGCTCTCTGGAGTCATAACATTCTTCGTGCCCTCCGTGTCCTTCGTGTTCTTCGTGGTGAAGTGCTTGGCCGCGGAATGTGGAAAGGCTTGCAATGTGGAGAATCCCCAATATAATGGGGAAGGATGTGGAAAAAGTGGCGAAAAGTGGGGAAAAGTGGGGGGAAATGTGGATAACTTGGAAAATGGTGTGGAGATCAGTAGATGTTTCCTCGGTCGTTTCGAACATTCGGTGGATAACAAAGGTCGTGTAGCAGTGCCTGCACGGTTCCGCGACCGCCTGTCCGGCGAATTGATCATGACGCGTGGAAACGACCGCTGCCTCTATCTTTTTACACAGCAAGCATGGGAACCTCTGGCCGCCAAGCTTAACGCTCTCCCCACCGGCGATGTCGACGCCCGCAACCTTCGCCGCGCAGTCTTCTCAGCAGCCGAGCCTGTGGAAATCGACAAGCAGGGCCGGGTGATTATCCCCGACCACCTGCGCCAGTACGCGGGCATCAATGGCAACGTCTCCATCATCGGCCTGGGCGATTACATCGAAATCTGGGACCAGCAAGCCTGGCAGGCGCTCGACACCACCATCGAGCAAAACGTAGACGTGATTTCGTCGCACCTGTCCGGGCAGTATTGAGACGGAGTTGTCAGTTGTCAGTTGTCAGTTGTCAGTAGACCGACGGATGATGACGTAAAACTGTAATACGTAACCGCCAAGACGCCAAGTCGCCAGCGCCAAGATCTTTATTGTTTAAACCATAATAACCTCTGTGATCCTCTGTGCTCGCATCTCGTAATTCAAAACCATGATAACCTTGGCGACCTTGGCGATCTTGGTGGCGATGAAAAACGGCCATCCGTCTACTGACAACTGGCAACTGACAACTGACAACTGCGTAGAAATGAGTGATTTTGTTGGCTGAACCGGCTGCTCCTGATTCTATACCGCATGTGCCGGTGCTGTTGGGTGAAGTGCTGGAAGGGCTTCAGGTCCACAGCGGCGGCGTTTATATCGATGGCACCGTGGGCGCGGGCGGGCATTCTGCGGCAATCCTGGAGCAGGCTGAGGGCGTCAGGCTGCTCAGGCCTGGATGTTGATCCTGTGGCGCTTAGGATCGCGGGTGAGCGGCTGCGCGGCTACATAGAGCGAGGGCGCGTGCGGCTGGTGCAGTCTAATTTTGCCAAACTGGATGAAGTGGCGCAACAGGAGGGTTTCTCGCCTGCCGATGGGGTGCTGCTTGACCTGGGCGTCTCCTCGATGCAGCTTGATACGCCTGATAGGGGTTTCTCGTTCCGAGCTGATGGCCCCCTTGATATGCGCCTTGACCCTCGTGCCACTGTGACAGCAGCAGACCTTGTGAACGGCATGCCCGAAAACGAGCTTGCCGACCTCATTTACAAATATGGGGAGGAGCCGGCTTCGCGCCGCATTGCCCGCCGTATTGTGGAGGCCCGCGATCGCGAGCCGATCACGACAACCGCCCAGCTTGAGGCCATACTTTACGCGGCACAGGGCGGCAGGGTGGCAGGCCGCACGCGCCATGCAATCCACCCGGCAACCAGAACATTCCAGGCACTGCGCATCGCCGTGAACCGTGAGCTCGATATGCTGGAAGAAGGACTGAGTGCTGCTGTGCGCGTCCTGAAACCGGGCGGCAGGCTGGCGGTCATCTCGTTTCATTCGCTGGAAGATCGCGTGGTGAAGCTCTTCATCAGACAGGAACAGAAGGGTTGCATATGCCCTCCAGACTATCCTGTCTGCATGTGCGGGCGCAAGCCCACTCTGCGGGCCATCAATAGCAAGCCAATGGAGGCCACGCCCGAGGAAGCTCGCAGCAACCCGCGCAGCCGTAGCGCGAAGCTACGCATCGCGGAAAGGGTAGCGAGTGACGAGTAGCAACATTCAGGGAAGTTGCGCGGAATAAGGCCGGATGTGCATTTGTGGAGAGCCGAGCCTCGATTGAAACTGCGTGATACCATTGCGAAGTAATGCGATAGGGAGTATTGGGGACACCCCAAGCCCCGGCAGGGTTAGCCGCCCCTGCACCCCTATATTCAGAGGAGTGCAGCGAAGAATGACAAGGCATAGCTTAGCGCTCTAATATGCCGCAATTCAGTTAGCAGAGCACTGCATGAAGTGAAGGACCCTCTTCGCGGATAGTGTTCTAAAGGATCAGCCGGAGCGGGCCGGCTTTGCAAAAGAAAGGTGCGGCTTGAATAGCCGTAGGGTGTCAGAAGAATATGATCATGACTAACAGGCGCAAAAACCACGCCCAGGCGGCGGTCATAAACAGGCGAAGCAAAGGAAGCGCCGGATCCTCCCTCTCTCCCCTCCGGCTGGTGCCGCGCTCGGTCATGTCGGCAGCAGGACAGCAGATGTCCGGTATCAGGCCGCGGCTGCTCCGCTCGGTCGACCTCCATCCCGCTATTGCCATCCTCACCGCCGTGGCGATCATCGCCGCTGTCTGTATTATCTATCTATCGCAAGTGACCGCTGTCACCGATGCCAACTATACCCTCCAGGCCCTGCAAAGCACGCATACCGATTTGCAGCGCCGGCACGACGACCTGCTGCTGCAAATCGGCAAGGCCCAATCGGAAACCACCATCGAGGCGAAAGCCCTCAACGACCTGAAGATGGTCCCCCTCGACAACCACTACTCCTACCTCCCTATTCTACCGGGCCCTCTCACCACCCTCCCATCCGCCCCAACGCCCGCGCTGCCCACGCCGGGAGGTAAACGTAAAACTAAATGTATGACGACCGCCGACGGCCGTAAAACGTAATACGTCAGTAAGCAGTACGTTTTACACGTTTCACTCAACGAGGTCCTATGGCACAGACAACACTCAACCAGAGAGCACGGCAAGCATCCCGCCCGCAGAGGGTCGAGGGCTGGCGGCTGTGGGCTATGCTCCTTTTCTTCACGGTCTTCGGCCTGTATAACCTCTTCACCATCTTCAAGCTGCAGATATTGCAGTACAGCAATTTATCAACGATGGCCGAGGAGCGCATCAAGTGGACAGACACGATCCTGCCCAGGCGCGGTCTTATCCTCGACACACGTGGGCAGTTATTGGCCGGCAACACCACCGCCAACGATATCTATATCGACAAGACCCACCTGACGGTGGACAAAGACCTCCACGACCTGGTAAATCTGTTCGCTCCGGTAATCGGGCAAGACCCCAACACCCTCTTCACAGACCTGAGGCAAGCCTCCGGGCTCAACATCAAAGTTGCCAGCCGGGTTGACGACGCCACAACGACCAAAGTGAACGATTTCAAGAAGCAGCATCCTGCGTACCAATACACTGTTACCCTCGATCCTCAACCGTTGCGCCAGTATCCGGCCTACGGGCCGGACGGCAAAGCGGGGCTGGCCGCCTCGCTGCTCGGTTTCGCCGATTACGATAACCAGGGCCACTATGGCGTTGAGGAATACTATAACACCGAGCTGGCAGGTACGGCGGGCTCGATAGACGCGGAGCGGGACGCCAACGGGCGGCCGCTGGCCCTCGAACAGGCTCAAACCAAGCCCGCTGTGGACGGCTCAGACCTCACCCTCACCATCGATAGCGGCATCCAGTACCTGGTCGAGAAGGAGCTGCAAACCTCGATAACTCAGTTCCAGGCCGACAGCGGCTACGCAATCGTGCAGGACCCCAACACGGGCGCTATCCTGGCAATGGCAAATTATCCCTCTTTCGACCCCAACCTGTTCAATAAGGTGAGCCCGAGCAACTACGAGCTGTTCAAGAACCCGTCCGTGAACGATATTCGCGAGCCCGGCTCTACAATGAAAATCCTCACCTATTCCTCGGCTATCGATGCGGGCGCGGTCATGTCTACCACCAGCTTTTACGGAAAAGCCTGTATTGTGAAATATGGAACCTCGCTTTGCAACGCCACTTTGACCGAATGGGGCAACGAGACCATGGAGCAAGGTCTCGCCCGATCTGATAATATAGCCGCCATGTGGGCAGCCGAGCAATTGGGCCCCGACAAATATTTCAACTATCTCAAGACCTTCGGCATCGGCCAGCGCACCGGTATAGACCTGGCAGGCGAAGTGGCGGGCCAGGTACACTGGCCCGATAGCGACGGCTACAGCCCCATTGACTTCTATACAACAGCCTTCGGCCAGGCCGCAGCGGTTACCCCAATCCAGCTTATAACGGCCGCGTCGGCTGTCGCTAACGGCGGCATCTTACTCAAGCCTTACGTGATGAAAGAAATCAGCAAAGACGGCCAGGTGCTCGAACAAAACAGCCGGACCGAAGTGCGCCGCGTCGTCGGCCCCCAGGCGGCAGGCGATGTAGCCAACATGATGGCCTGGGGCGTTGAGAACGGCGGCGTAGCACATTACGCTGCCATACCGGGCTACCATGTATCGGTCAAAACCGGCACCGCCCAGATCGTAGCAAATGGCGTCTACCAGGCCGATGGCTCACTGGCCTCCGCAATGGGTTGGGCACCCTCGAACGGAGCGAAGTTCACTCTCTATATCGCTATAATGAACCCCAAGACGAGCCAGTGGGGCGAAAACACCGCCTCCGTCTCCTGGGGCCGCCTTGCGCAGCAGCTCCTTATGTACCTGAAAGTGCAGCCCACCGAGCCGATCCCCACGCCAACACCCGCGCCGTGATTGCGGATTGCGGATTGCGGATTATTTGGGTGAGCCGATTGCCACATTCCGATCAATCCGTTATGCTAATATGCAGCGGAAAGTTGCCTTTACGCAAATAAGTTCCGGAATCGGAAGCCTGGAATGTATGCCTTCGAGTGCCAACTACACCTTGTCATTCTGAGTAATCATGACCCTGCGGGCCACCTCCGCGAATGAAAATAGGAGGGATTCCTGGGGAACTTCCCCAAACCCCTATTTCCAGAGGAGCGAAGCGCAGAATCTCGCAGATACAGATGCCCTTGATATTGTACGAACCCAAAGAAGATACTCGATGGACGAGATTCTTCGCTTCGCTCATAATGATAGGGTCAAGGGGCACTCTGATTCCCTGCAGTCTTGCGGGCGAAGCGCTGAGCGCCGCGAAGGCACGAATAACTTGACGGGCACAAGAACCGGCATTTTAGATTCTTCACTTCGTTCAGAATGACAAAGGAGAAAGGTGTCATTTTTGGTACTCACCCATTTACGACGCACCACCATGCGAGACAAGATCCGCTTCGCTCACGTTTCTGACGCATTACACCAATTCGCATTAGAGCAATAGATTGAACTATGTCTCCATGTTCGGCCTCGCTGCTGACCTTGTCACTTATACAAGATCGGCTCTGCCGCATTTGCCGCACCAGAGTCTGGCCGACCTGATCGCTACTGCAAGCGCACAGGCCACTCCAACTACTACTGTAACTGGAGGAAGTGCTTCCGCCCAGGTGCCGCCTGTGGTGGGCGCGACGGCGCTTCAGTTGAAGAGCGTATCAGCCTTTGCCGGCTCGCTGTTCCCGCCTCCACCTGCACTTAAGGCCCTGGCAATGGTGCGCGCTCTCACGCTGGGGGCGGTTTCATTCGTGCTCGGTATGATCGTTGGCAAGCCGGTCATAAACTGGCTGCGCGATCGTGGCATCGGCAAGCATATTCGCGTGGAACTCCCCGAAGGGCACCAGGTCAAGACCGGCACGCCAACTATGGGCGGCCTGATCTTCCTTATCCCTCTCGTGATCGTAATAGGCGTTTTCATGGATATCCTGACGTTCAAGTCGCTCTTGCTGCCGCTCGGCATCGTCGTATCATGCGGTACCCTGGGTGGCGTGGACGACCTGATGAGCACTGTTGGTCGCAATCGTGGCGGCATGACGGCCCGCTTCAAACTGGCCTGGCTGCTTGCCATAGCCACTATTGCAGCATGCATACTCTATTTCTTCCTTGGGTTGAACTCTATAAACATTCCTTTCATCGCGCAGCCTGTATTTATCGGTTGGCTTTATATTCCCATAGCCATACTTCTCATCGTGGGTATGGCAAACGCGGTAAACCTTACCGACGGCCTCGATTCGCTTGCCGGCGGCACGACAGCCATAGCCTTCGTCTCGTATGGCATAATTGCTTACCTGCAAAAGCAAGAGCCGGTGGTCTATCTCAGCTTCGCCATAGTGGGCGCGCTACTGGGCTTTCTCTGGTTCAACGCTCACCCGGCCATGGTGATTATGGGTGACTCGGGGTCGCTGACCCTCGGCGCGCTGCTCGCCATCTGCGCGCTCATGACCGGCCAGTGGCTCCTGCTGCCCCTGATCGGCGTGGTGTTTGTTGCCGTAACAATGAGCGTCATCCTCCAGGTGCTCTATTTCAAGCTGACCGGGGGCAAGCGTCTCTTCAGAATGGCTCCCCTACAACACCACTTCGAGATGATAGGCTGGTCCGAGACCCAGATCACCACCCGCTTCTGGATGGTAGGCATAGTTGCCGGTATGCTGGGCGTAGCGCTGGCCCTTGTATAAATGCGGAATGTGGAGTGCGGAATGCGGAATGCGGAATAGACGAACGGCAAAGGATAAGTACGCATGATGCCTGGCGACAGGATATTCCGCATTCCGCACTCCACATTCCGCATTCCCAACAGGGTGCTTGTCATGGGCCTGGGCGTGCATGGCGGGGGCTTGGGGGTGGCGAGGTTCATGGCACGCAACGGGGCCGAGGTACGCGTGACCGACCTTCGCAGCGCCGACAAGATGCAGGAGTCTATAGACGCCCTCGCTGCTGAAGGTTTGGACGTATCGTACACGCTTGGCGAGCACAGGGTCGAAGACTTCGAGTGGGCTGATTTGATCGTCAAGAATCCTGCTGTGCCGAACAAATCGCCCTGGCTTGACCTGGCGCGCAAGCTCGGTAAGCCTATCGAGATGGAGATGAGCATCTTCCTCCGTCTCTGTTCAGGCCCTGTGGTGGCTGTCACAGGCACGAAAGGTAAGTCGACCACCGCGACGTGGACCTGGGAGATGTTGCGCCACTGGAGGGCTGATGCGCTCCTGGCGGGCAACCTGCGCGTGTCGGCTCTCGAAGCCCTGCCCCGTATCACTCCCGATACGCCTGTCGTGCTCGAGCTGTCCAGCTTCCAACTGGAGGGGCTTGACGAGCCTGCCATCTCGCCCCATATCGGCGCGGTCACCAATCTCTCGCCCGACCATTTGGACCGCTATTCCAATATGCAAGAGTATGGCGATGCCAAGAAGCTCGTATTCACCCACCAGCATGCAGGTGATTGGGCCGTGCTGAACGCAGACCACCCTATAGTATCGCGATGGGCGGAGGATGCGCCTGCAGGCGTGGCGTGGTTCGGCCTCGAAAGCCAGCCCCGCACGCCAGGTCTATTTCTCGCAGATGGCATGCTAACGTGGTTTGGCGTGGCCGGTGAGCGTACGGCGATCGCCGCACCTGATGTGATTCAGGTGCCCGGCAGGCACAATCTCGTCAACGCCGCTTGCGCTGCTACCTGCGCGCTCCTGGCGGGTGCTCCTTTTGATGCTGTACGGGCAGGGCTGGCTTCGTTCCGGGGCGTCGCGGACCGCCTGGAATACCTGACAACCCTTCGCGGCGTCCGTTTCTACAATGACACGACCTCTACCACTCCCGCGTCCACCCAGGCGGCCCTCGAAGCGCTCGAGGGACCGGTCGTGTTGATAGCAGGCGGGGCCGACAAGGGCCTCGATTTCGCTGAGCTTGCCCCACTCGTAGCGGCGCGCACCCTCGGGGTGGTCCTACTGGAGGGAACCGCCACAGACCTCATGGAGGGCGAATTCCGCGAAGCAGGAGCGCACATCATAGGCCGCTTTGACGATTTCGAGGCCGCCACCCGCGCCGCGGGGCAGGCCGCTCCCGAGGGTGGCTCGGTGCTCCTCTCCCCGGCCACAGCCTCCTTCGGTATGTTCCGCAACGAATTTGATCGCGGCGAACGCTTCCGCGCCATTGTGGCCTCCCTTACCTAGTTGTCCCTCGACAAAGCATGGGTGATATAAAGTCAGTGCCTCGAGTGCCATCCTGACCTTGTCATTCTGAGTGATCATGCCCTGGGGGCATCATCCCGCAACTACAAGGTTATTTTGGGACATCGTACAAACCCCGGCAGTGAATCGATGCACGACGTTCTTTGCGGTACTCATTTGAATGGAGTGAGTTGTTGGGCACCCGACTCCCGGCAAGGCGATCCCTGTCATCCCTTTTCAGAGGGGCACCTCTTGTGGAAAACCATCCCCTCGGCCTTCTAATGGCCTAAACTAGATATTCCAGAGGCCACAAGCCCGAGGACTGACCCGCAATCCGCAATCCGCAATCCGCAATTGATATGGCTCTTACCCGCACACGACGATTTGAACGACCCGACTATTGGATACTGGCCTCGGTTGGTATCCTGTGTATCATTGGCGTGCTCATGGTCTTCTCCTCCAGTGGAATAGACCCGACTAACAGCAACCTCATCGACAAGCACGTGCAATGGCTGATAGTGGGTGCGCTCGCCCTTATAGTCACCACAACTGTGCCCTACACCCGTTGGCGGCGCTACTCGGTGCCGTTTATTTTGATTGCGGCAGCTCTGCTGATATTGGTCGAGCTTGTCGCTGAGCCTGTCAACGGCGCCAGACGGTGGCTGGAGTTCGGGCCTTTCTCTTTGCAGCCGTCAGAGCTGGCGAAGCTGGCCTTTGTGCTCTACCTGGCCGATTGGTGCTCCACCAAAGGCGAGAAGGTGCGCGACTTCTCGAATGGCCTGGTGCCGTTCGGTATCATGCTTGGCTTGCTGGGTGGGCTGGTCTTTTTTGAGCCCGATATGGGCACCACGCTGGTAATTTTCGCTATCGGCATTACTATGTACTTCGTTGCGGGCGCCGCCATCCCGCACATGCTCGGCGGGCTTGCTCTTGCCACGGTGACGTTTCTACTTGCAGCCCTGGTCGAGCCCTACCGTATGCAGCGTCTGCTCGCTTTTATGAACCCCTGGGACCCTGCAGAGGAGCTTGGTATCAATTATCACACTGTGCAGTCGCTGCTGGCGCTCGGCTCGGGCGGCATCACGGGTATGGGGCTGGGCGCATCTCGCCAGAAGTTCGGCTGGCTGCCGGAGCAGTCTACTGATGCCATCTTCTCGGTCTGGGGCCAGGAAGTGGGCTTCATCGGTGCCGTGCTAATGATCGCGCTATTCCTGGTGCTGGCCTGGCGTGGCTTCCGGGTGGCCCAGATGGCCCCGGACGGCTTCAGCGCGCTCCTTGCTACGGGGGTCACAGCCTGGATAGCAGCTCAGGCCATGATCAATATCGGCGCAGTGAGCGGAGCCATACCCTTCACCGGAGTGCCTCTCCCCTTCGTCAGTTACGGCGGCTCCTCCCTGGTGATCACCCTTGCAGGCGTGGGCCTGCTTCTCAACATCTCCAAGAGCGCCAGCATCTCACGCCCCGACACGCAACCCACAAGAACCCAGCGTGTGCTGCGGTTCGAGCCGAGGAGAAACTAACCGATTGCGGAATGCGGAATGCGGAATGCGGATTAATCGACGACCGGCGACGGGCGACCGAATATAGGCGTAGGCAGCGGAAATAATCCGCAATCCGCAATCCGCAATCCGCAACTCCGCAATCCGCAACAGGCAAGATTATGGTAATAACACTCCAATGGTGGCAACTCGTCTTACCCCTTGTGGCGGTGGCCGTGGGGATGGGCCTCTACATGGGCTGGCGGATCATGGGGCTGTGGACGGTTGGCGTCTTCTTCAGCGGGCTGGTGGCCGCCAAGTTTGGACCCAAGCTCGACCTCTTCCTTAATAAGCTGCTCAACGTCGGCGGCCAGTTCGTCGCAATCGCCACCGACAAGCCCGATGGCAGTATCTCCACGCCCCAGATCGTGATCGCCTCGCCCTTTGAGCCGGTTGCCACAGGCGCTCTTTTCACCGTTCTGGTGATCCTCTCCTGGTGGATAGCACGTAAGCTTGCCAGCAAGAGCGGTCCGGGCATTATAGACAACCTGATAGGGGGGATATTTGGCGCGGTAGCAGCCGTAATCGGTCTGTCGCAAGGCTTCGACTACTGGGCCGACTACGTAAGCCGCAGTGGCAACAACCCCACCACCTCCGCTCCGCAGGTAACGCTGGGTATCGCCACTATGCCCGTAACGAACCCCCTTGCAGGTATCGCCACCGGCGCAGTGGGCCTTTTCCTCCTCATCGTTATCGTGTACACTATCTGGCGGGCAATGAAAGCAGCACTCTGATAATTACGAATTACGAATTACGAATTACGAATTAACCGGAAGTAATTCGTAATTCGTACATTCGTAATTCGTATGGACGACGTTCGTTGGCATTTCATAGGTATCGGCGGGGCAGGTATGAGCGCCCTGGCCGGTGCTCTGCTTGACCTGGGTGCGACTGTTTCGGGGTCTGACGCCGTGGCTTCGGATGCTACCGGGGAGTTGGCGGCGCGGGGGGCGCGCGTCCATATAGGGCACGATGCGGCCAACCTGGGCAACGCAACGCGGGTGGTCGTGACAGCTGCCGTGCCTGCTGAAAACCCTGAGCTGCTGGCTGCTGGAGAGCGCGGCGTGAGCGTGGTCAAGCGCGCAGAGCTGCTGGGCCAGCTTATGGATATGCGCCGGGGCGTGGCGGTGGCCGGCACACATGGCAAGACCACCACTTCGGCTATGATCGCCTGGGTGCTTTCGCGAGCCGGGCGAGACCCGTCATATATGGTAGGGGGCACTATTCGCGGCCTGGGAGCGGGTGGGCACTGGGGCACGGGCAACGACTTGGTGGCCGAGGCGGACGAATACGACCGCTCCTTTCTCCATCTCCACCCTGAAGTGGCCGTTATCACCAATATCGAGAACGACCACCTGGAATACTATGGCACGCCTGAGGCCATTTACGCTGCGTTCAGCGAGTTCGCTCTCAACGTGCGCCCCGGCGGCCTCCTCGTCCTTTGCGCCGACGATGCGGGCACAAGGCGGCTGGCGGACGATCTTGCAGAGGGTGATGCGCCTTTCAGATTCCAGCTTTATGGCACCTCAGATCGCGCGCTCTGGCGGCCTGCCAACATTATTGCCAACCGTCAGGGCGGCAGCGACTTTGTGGCCTTGCGCAGCGGCAAGGAAGCAGCGCGTCTATCCCTTCTCTTACCCGGCAAGCACAATGTGCTCGATGCCCTGGCCGCCCTGGCCGTCTGTGTTGACCTGGGTATGGAGCCTGGCGAGGTGGCGCGTCATCTGGGCGATTTCATTGGTGCGGGGCGCCGCTTTGAGGTCAAAGGTGAAGCTGCCGGCGTGGTGGTCGTTGACGACTACGCGCACCACCCCACTGAGATCGCCTCCACGCTCCAGGCCGCCCGCCAGCGCTACCCGAGCAGACGGCTCTGCGTGCTCTTCCAGCCTCATACCTACACCCGCACCCGCGACTTCCTGCAGGAGTTCGCCACGAGTTCTCAGCGCAGCCGACCGTATTTATATAAGCGAAATCTACGCCTCCCGTGAGCATGACACCCTGGGCCTGAGCGGTCGCAGCATAGCCGACCGGATGACCGGCTCGAACGTAGAGTTCGCTCCAACGCTCGATGGCGCCGAGCAAATGCTTCTGGACGATCTGCAAGAGGGCGATCTGCTCATCACGATGGGAGCGGGGGACGTCTGGAAAGTGGGAGATGCAGTTCTTTCGGCTCTGCGAGAAAAAGAGGCAAGCCTCGGCCCCAACCAAACGACATATCCCGCAAGATATGCAGGCCAGGCGCTCGACCTGGACGTTCACGCCTGACGTCGCCATGAAGCTGGAAGCAGCCACCGGCCTCAAGGTAATACGCGATGAGCCCATGGGCAAGCATGACTCGCTTCGGGTCGGCGGCCCAGCTTCCCTTTTTGTTAGTGTCGACACAGTTGATCTGCTGGTACGAACGGTGCTGTTCGCCCGCGAGAACGGCATGCCTTACCTGGTTATTGGCAACGGCACGAATCTGCTGGTTAGCGACTACGGAGTGGGCGGTCTTGTGATCCACAACAAGACTCGCGACATATCCCATAAGCTCGTTGATGAGAGTACAAGCGTCTGGCATGTGGCCTCGGGCGTACTATTCAGCAGATTGGCGCGCATCACCTGCGAGGCGGGCTGGACGGGGCTGGAATGGTCCAACAGCGTGCCCGGCAGCGTGGGTGGCGGCGTGGTTAGCAACGCAGGCGCGCACGGCAAAGAGCTCAGGGACGATCTCATCTCTATCAGCGTGCTTACGGCCGATGGCCAGATAGAAGAGTGGCCCGCACATGCCCTTGAGCTGGGCTACCGAACAAGCCGCTTCAAAGCCCATGGTGCGCGCGCCCTATCGCCCTCCGAGATCATCCTGAGCGCTGATGTTACCCTCTACCTCGACACGGATAAAAGTTGCGAGGCGAGAATGCGCGCCTATCTCGAAGAGCGGCAGGCTAAGCAGCCGCAGGGCAAAAGCGCCGGGTCGACATTCAAAAATCCTCCTGGCTATTCGGCGGGCTACCTGGTTGAGCAGGTGGGACTCAAAGGGGAGCGATATGGCCAGGCGCAATTCTCGCCCAAGCATGCTAACTTCATGATGAACCTTGGCGGGGCCAGCGCAGCCGACGTGCTCCACCTGATGGCGCTGGCCCAGCAACGCGTCCGCGAGCAATTCGGCATCGACCTCGAGCCTGAAATAGAGCTTGTCGGCGACCTCCCCTGAGGAACTCCTCGAGAGCTAAACTCAGTCGTCCAGAACCGAAACGTGTAGCCGGCTGAGCCGTACAGGATCGGCGATCACTTCGATCTCGACGACTTTGCCGCTTATAATCGTGGGCTTGAGGACAAGGAACAGCCGGCCGTGCCGGGCTACGACGAGTTCCTACGGATCCGTTCACGAGAGCAGGCCGCGCTCCCCGGGCGCGTCCCGAGAACTGCCTGGCCACGGAAGCGGCCCCATGGATCTCGGTTGGCGCGCCCGCAGCCGCAATCGTGGGGTCGGCTCGGAACACAATGTCAGGGTCGAGCAGGGCGAGCAGCGCGTCGAAGGAACCTTCGCGCGAGGCGGCAAGGAAGGCGTCGACCACTTCTCGTTGGTAAGTGAGATCAACGTCCTTCACCGTATCAGCTCCTTGCACCCGGCGACGAGCCCGGCTGGCGAGCTGCCTGGTCGCGGCCTCTGAGCGCTCCACGATAGGAGCGATCTCGTCGAAGGGCATAGCGAATATGTCGTGCAGTACGAACGCGAGGCGCTCTGCGGGATTTAAGGTGTCGAGGACCACAAGCAGCGCAACGCCGACCGAGTTGGCCAGCAGCGCTTCTTCCTCGGGATTGATCCCTCCCTCACGGCTCGTGATGGGCTCGGACACGGACGCATCCAGGGACTCCTCGCGCCGAGAATTGCGTGAGCGCAGCATATCGAGGCACACACGCGCCACAACCGTCGTTAGCCATCCGCGCAGGTTCTCGACGCCGCTCGTGTCGGAGCGACTAAGGCGTAGCCAGCCTTCCTGCACGGCGTCCTCCGCCTCGCTCAACGAGCCGAGCATCCGGTAGGCCACCGCCCGCAGGTGACTTCGGTTAGCCTCAAATCGCTCCGCCAACCAGACGGGTTCGTTCATTTCATCCAGCGTTAACATCCTTGTCGCATCCCTTCATCCCCTCAATACTTCCCTGTCACATTCGCTCGTCGCGTTCCGTCATATTGTTGACGAGCGAATCCTCGCCAATGTGACAGGGAGACCGGCTCCTTCCATGATACAAAAACGGCCAGGCTCGTCAAGATCAAGACTTATCAATAAGAAGAAGGAGACATACCATGCAATCACGGATGCACAACCCAGCAGCAATCCTTCCTGACGTCACTAGCGGCATACAAGCCCTGATCAAGGCCACGAGAAGCGGTGGCGTGCCGGCGGCGACCCTTGAGCTTGTCCATATGCGAGCCAGCCAGATCAACGGCTGTAGCTTCTGTGTCGACTCGGGAGCACGCAGCGCCAAGAAGGCAGGCGAAACAGACGAGCGCCTCTTCGCCGTGGCGGCCTGGCGGGAAGCACCTTACTTCACCGATGCCGAACGTGCCGCCCTCACGCTCACCGAGGCAGTCACCAGGCTCGCCGACCAGGCCGATCCGGTCCCTGACGCGATCTGGGACGAGGCCGCCCACCATTACGACGAGCAGGGACTCGCGGCCTTACTCCTCATGATCGCCACGACCAACCTCTTCAACCGCCTCAATGTCCCCACCAGGCAGTTGGCGGGTCGCCAGAGCTGGTAGAGAACTCCAACAATTGGACTCCCGAGCCGCCCTCTTCAAACAATTGACGGTAACCGGGCTAGTGCGATCACCAGACCGGCGCTCAGTGTCGTGCCAACTAAATCATGGCCTATATGAGCGCCACCTTGCGTTTTGTCATTCTGAGCGCACTGAAGAATTCAGTTCCCAGGCAGAGCGCCTGGGAACTGATTCTTCGATTTTGTTGGCAAGGTACTCAGTGGAGCATCCTGCAAGTCCGTGTAAGATCGTAGGGCCAGACACGTGGGTCATTGGCTCCAACTAAATCAGGCAAAGATGGCGACACAGGCATCGCACAGCGGTTAAAACCGCGTGCTAAGTCTACGAAGTCCGCCTGGCGGACTAGTCGATCCAATACCATGCCTTTAGTGGGGCACAATCATTGGGTTAGTAGTCCGCGAAGGCGGACTTTGTAAACCTAGCACGCGGTTTTAACCGCCGTGCGCTGCTCGTGCCGCTGCCTTCACTTTGAATTAGTTGGAGTCATTGACACTCAGGTCTGCCTCTACGGTCCCATTCAAAATATACATGGACTTGCAGGATGCTCCACTCAGAATAACAACGCCGAGCTTGGGTACGCGACTCGTATGTTGTTTGTTTAGTAATGCGCTCAGCCTGACTTTGACCACCGGTGGCTCTTGGGCTGATCCTTTCAATGCAGTCTCGTCCGCGTGTTGAAGCGCGCCGCTGTCAATCGAGCAACCGCCAGCTGGGCTCAAGACCCTCCAGTACCCCTTCTGCCACGGAGCATTGACCCTTTTCCCCTAACACTGTGGAAAACCGGGCGGTCGCCGGATATGGTATCCTCAGATCCAAGATAGCTGACGATCAGTGACCACCAACCATCAAAGCCATGAGCGATGCAAAGATAAACAAGAGCAACCGGGCACCATTCCGGCATGTGCAGGCTGAAGTAAGCAGCCCGCGCCCTATGCTGGTGCCCGACGATGGGCACTCCAGAAAGAAGGGTGGTGCGGCGGAGAGGCGCGGCTGGAGCTTATTCAACGAGGATGTCAGGCGCGGGCGCATCTTTGCGCTTATCGGGCTGGCCTTCATACTGGCTGCGAGCGTATCTTTCGCTACCTCGCCCGAATATATCGTCTCGACGGTTACTGTCGAAGGGAGCAAGGTGCTGAGCCTTGACGAGGCTAACCAGATTGCAGGAGTGCAGGGAGCCAATATCTTCACAATCGACCCAGCCGCCGTGCAGAAGCGACTTGCCGAGAAGGCGGCTCTTCTCAAAGACGTTTCGGTTGAGACGCGCCTGCCCAACAGCGTCATCATCCATGTTCTGGAGCGCCGCCCTGCCGTTGTCTGGGTTTTAGGAGACGGCACACCGCTGCTCGCAAGTGACGATCATGTCGTCGTGGGCGCAGCCACCACCCTCGATGGATTCGTGACCATCTTCGATCGGGGCCCGATGTCCGATTCGCTCAAAATCGGCCAGCCGATGCCCGTCAACAAGGCCGACGCCTCGGATATCGCCCAGCAAATCTACCTGACACTGCCCCCGGCTACCGGCCTGCAATTGCGCCAGATGGAATGGGCGCCCGACGACGGTATCGCCGCGATCACTTCCACAGGCCAGCGCATCGAGTTCGGTACCGGGGACAAGCTCGATCAGCAGATAAAGATCGTGCAGGCAGTCGTCATGCAATCGACCCAGACCGGCCAACAATGGTCCGTTCTCGATGTCCGCTCGGTTGACCGCCCGACCATTACGAGATAGGGATCAGGGGTCAGGGAAACGTATGTTCTAGCACAGGCGTGACCCAACTTAAAAGTTATGGGGAACGCTCTAAGAAATAACAGATGCCTTCAGTATATTGGATGATTTTCCGCTCTCATTGCTGAAAAACGGGTTATAATAGCCAAAAGCACAGCAGGCCCATCCCCCACGATTACAACCCACTCAAGTTATCCACACCGCGTGGAAAAACGCTCCTCCAAAGTGATAAGCGGAGTAAAATAATCTCCCCATCACGATTCAGGAGGAACGGGAAGGCGGAGAGGGAGGGCTCTACTCCTTTTTACGTAGACCCGGAATGCTATGCCCAATAACGACAGAATCATTGTCGGCATCGATGTCGGCACATACAAAATATGCACCATCGTGGCGGAAAGCGACTCGGCATCCGGCAACCGGCTGAACGTGCTGGGTGCAGGAGCTGTAGCCTCCGAAGGCGTTGCCAAGGGTATGATCACCGACATCCTCAAAGCCAGCGCAGCCATAGAGCACTCGCTGGAGGCTGCCGAGAGGCAGTCAGGGTGCCGCATTCTGTCGGCCTACGTCTCTGTATCGGGCAACCATATATCTTCGCTGAACAGCCGTGGGTTGGTTTCTGTAGCCCACCCTGACCGCGTGATCGGTGCTGACGACCTGTCGCGGGGGATTGAGGCTGCGCGGGCTATAGCGCTGCCGGCAGGGCGCGATGTTCTTCACGTCATACCACGCACATACACGATAGACGGCCAGGACGGCATTCGCAACCCCGTTGGGCTTTCGGGCTTCCGGTTGGATGTGGAGACCCATGTCGTGACCGGCGCGAGTAATGTTCGCGAAAACCTGATCCGCTGCGTGCAGAAAGCCAATGTCGAGGTGGACGACCTTGTGCTGTCTCCACTCGCCTCAGCCGAGGCTGTGCTGACCGAGCAGGAGAAGAACCTGGGTGTGGTCCATGTCGATATTGGACACGGCACCACCGATATAGCCATCTACGTGGAAGGCTCTGTGTGGCATACACGAGTGCTGCCCGTCGGGGGCTGGCAACTGACCAACGATCTGGTGATCGTGTTCAATATTCCATACGAGACCGCCGAATCGCTGAAGCTGCAGTACGGACACGCGGTGGCACCGGGCACATACAAGCAAGACAAGGCCCCCGCCCCTTCAACCAACGGCAAGTCGCACCCTGGTGAGGCGAGTTGCCCGGCGTACGCCGGCGCACATAACGGCTACTCAAACGGGCGCGCCACGCTGGAGGCGGTAGATACCCCACTGGAACCGGACAGTGGTGATGACGGGGAGATGCTTGAGGCCGAGACGTTCGAGGGTACAACCCGCTTCATAAAGCGCAATGAGCTGAACGAAGTAATGGCAGCACGGCTTGACCAGCTTTTCAGTATGATAGGCGACGAAGTACGGCGCAGCGGTTACGAGGGATTACTGCCCGCGGGAGTAGTGTTGACCGGTGGCGTAGCGGCTATGCCCGGCGTCGAGCCTCTCGCCTCGCAAAAGTTGAGGATGCCCGTGCGTATCGGACGCCCGCGTCGCATCGGTGGCTTGGTCGACGCCTTCGAGAGCCCGGCATACGCGACGAGCGTGGGCCTCATACTGTGGGGTATGAAGCAGGGGAATATCCCTCATGCAGGGACCTCGGGGCGTAGCACCGGAAAGTCTAAGATAGGCGAAGAGCAACTTGGTTTATTGGCCAAGTGGCTAAAAAGGTTCCTGCCACAAGATTAGGCCAGACTAAAAGGCACAAAATACCAGGTTCTTAACCTCTTTAACGGAATTTGCGATATTCGGCTAAGAATCGGGGTAATCCGGCTTGAAGCATTTGCGCTGATAGTGTATTATCAGTCGATAATCCTTCTGTTTTCGGGAGGGGTTCATATATTAGCTCAGCTGTCGGTCCTCAGCGCCGATACATCGTAGCCCTTCGTCTTGGGTGTACAGATCGCTGCAACAGAACTATCGGGGGTAAGGAGGAGTTTCGTGATGTTTCCACCTGTCGGCGGCAACTCAAACAGGCCGGTGCCAATGCATGGCCACGGACGTGATAAAGATCTCCCGGCGGAGAATTTTGCCCAGATCAAGGTGATAGGTGTTGGCGGTGGCGGCTCTAATGCCATCAACCGCATGATACAGGCGGGTGTCAAAGGTGTCGATTTCATTGCGGTGAATACCGATGCCCAGGCCCTGGTGCATTCGGATGCGCCTACCCGCATACGCATAGGCGATAAGCTCACTAAAGGCCTTGGCTCAGGAGGCAACCCTGAGACCGGCAGGCGCGCAGCCGACGAGAGCAGCGAAGAGCTCTTCGAGGTGCTAAAAGGAGCGGACATGGTCTTTATCACCGCCGGGATGGGCGGTGGCACCGGCACCGGCGCTTCGCCTATCGTAGCGCAAATCTCGCGTGAGATCGGCGCTCTCACTGTTGGCGTGGTCACCAAGCCGTTCACTTTCGAAGGCTCGCGTCGTCGCCTCTCCGCCGAGGAAGGTATCACGGCTCTCAAAGAGCAAGTCGATACGCTGATCACTATTCCCAACGACCGCCTCCTGCAGATAGCCGACAAGAAGACCACCCTACACGAGGCCTTCCGCATCGCCGATGACGTGCTGCGGCAGGGTATCCAGGGCATCTCCGACCTGATCACGGAGCCTGGACTTATAAACCTCGACTTTGCCGACGTAAAGAGCATCATGCAGGTAGCAGGCTCGGCCCTCATGGCCATCGGGCGCGGCACCGGCGATAGCCGCTGTATAGACGCCGCCCGCCAGGCTATCGAGTTGCCTCTGCTCGAAATCAGCATCGAAGGTGCTAAAGGCGTGCTCTTCAACGTAACCGGTGGTGCTGACCTCGGTATGCTCGAAGTGCACGAAGCGGCATCCGTCATCCAGCAGGCCGCCGACCCTGAGGCTAACATCATTTTCGGCGCGGTAATCGATCCTGAGATGGGTGCCGACGTCAAAATCACCCTCATCGCCACCGGGTTCGATTCGGCCCGCCGGGTCGAGCCGCGTGCCAACTTCGTGCCACGCGAGTTGGGCATGCACACGCCTGGCCACACCCAACCTACAAACCACGGCAACAGCGCTCTCCACCCTCCCACCGAATATAGCGGCAACGGCCAGAGCCGCCCGAACCCGGCTCCGCCGCCCACCCATGGTATCGAGCAGCCTAGCTCTGCCACGATCCGCCCCGTCGGCCCCCGCCCGGCCACCTCAAACAACGGCGACGAGCTGGATATACCTCCCTTCCTCTACCCCAAGTTCAAGAACAGATAAGCCTCTTTTCCCGGCAGCAAACAAACAGGCTCGGAGCAATCCGAGCCTGTTTGTTTCTCTTCTGATTACTTTCTACTGCAACAGAAATATAAGGGACACCCCTAACACCCCGGCAGGGCGACTTCCCTGCACCCCTTTCCAGGTCCAACCCCAGACCCCTGTTCCACTAACCACTAGCCACTAGCCACCAGCCACTAGCCACTAGCCACTAGCCACCACCATCTTCACCTTACGCTGGTAATGCCGCCTGGCTTTCGCGGTGTTGCCGCAGTCGCGCATATCGCACCAGCGGCGGCTGTGGTTTTTGCTCGTGTCAACGAAGAGCCAGCCGCAGGTGTCACCTGCGCACTCTCGCACCTTTTCCAGCTTCTCGTGGTTTACCAGCAGCTCTGCCACCGAGCGCAATATGGGCCACAATAGGCTCTCCATTTCGTCCGGGAACCCGCTCCAGCCCCACCTGTATCCATCCTCCGCCTTCTCAATGCACGAGCGTGACATGGCCTCGGCAAGCTCGCCGTTTAGCCTCTCCAACAGGTCGCTTGCAGGCTGTTCCTCGATGGCAATGGTGGAGAAAAGTGTGTAAATGTCGTCTCGGAGTGCCCTTGCTCTTCCCAATAATTGCTCCGCTTGCTGAGGCATTGCGGCTGCCTTGTGGTTTAGCGCTCGCTCCTCTTCCCTCGTTATCAATTCAGCCTGACGAGCCCACACCGCAAGGTCGCTGTAACTCTTGAAATAGTCGTAATCCGGGTTACGGAGCTTGTACGATTGCACCGTATTGTTGAAATCCAGGCAGAGCCAGCCCCCCACTTTTGAATAAATTCTCTCTTCTGTTTCGGTCTCACCCATATCATTTTCCTCGGCTTCATTTACCAGTCGTAGCGGCTGTTTCACGAATGATTGTTCTAAAATAAGCCCTTTTAACCTTCAAAAAGCACTTGACGGGTTAGGTTTCCTATGGTACAATATAACCATCAAAACAATTATAGATGGTTAATAATAGAAAGTCAAGAGGGTAATCGGATCGCAGAGTAATGGGGGTCCGTTATCGAAAGGAGAGGTGGAGTGATGGATTGGTACGCTGAAGGGAAGAGGCGACAACAGGAGATATTAGACGAAGCGGATATCTCACGATTGCTCAGGTCCGCGCGAGCGGAATCCACGTTAGTGCATGCAAGGCGCGGAAGCCCATTTATGGTATGGCTCGGCGGTCGCTTGGTAGCCTCAGGCAAAAGGCTGCAAACACAATACAAGTAATGGCACGGCGGTAAAAGAAAGGGGAGGCAGAGAATGGAAATGTTAATAATTATGGTCGGGCTGGCAATACTTGCGATAGCGGCACTTCTATGGGGAACCGACACCCGTTATGACCTGGAAGATCCAAGCTTTCACGATCCTATCTGGGATCAGCATAGAGCGTAATAGAAACGAGAAATGAGAAATGAGATCTTGAACCATCCATACTCTCATTTCTCATTTCTCACAAATGAACCGTTTGCCACGTCTGATATAATAAGATATGTATGAAAGTGCATGACGGTACCGGGCGAAAATATGGGAGGGTGTGCAGCGCAGCATGTTGTCCACGGCATCGGGGCTGAAACTAAAGGTTAGCGATGATTTTGAGGCTGCTCTCGGTGACGAGGGATCAGGCTCTATCGTCACATGCGACGAATGGGACGCCCTCCTCTCGGGCGCGGCTTCGAACGTGGTGTTCATGACATGGCAGTGGCAGCAATCGTGGTGGCGGCATTTCGGCGGCTCGGCTGACTGTAGGCTCCATCTGCTGGTATTGCGTGCTGAACGAGGAGCGCCTGTGGGCATCGCTCCTCTTTTTATTTCCCGCGAGCCTCTGCCTCCTGTCAAGCCCTACGTACGTGGTGAGCTCCGTCCGGAGCGTGCCGGCCAGCCTGTTCGGGTCGTACAGCTTGTCGGTGGCATAGACATTGCCGATTACCTGGACGTGATAGCTGCACCCGAGAACCTTGAACCTGTTTGGGCCGCCGTGCTCGATTACCTGCTCGAAATCCGCGACAAGTGGGACGCCATAGACTTCCACTCGCTGCCCGAGTTTTCGCCCTCACGTGACATTTTGCAAAAGCTAGGGGAGGAGCGCGGACTCTCCTTCGAGGTTCTCCCCGAAGACGTTTCGCCTGTGCTGGAATTGCCTTCGGAGTGGGACACCTACCTGATGAGCCTGCGCAAGAAGGACCGCCACGAGCTACGCCGAAAAGTGCGCAAGCTGGAGGGCCGCGACGACGTCCGCTGGTATCTGGTCCCGCCCACCGACCGCGAGCAGCTTCAAGAGAAGATGCGCATTTTCCTCACCCTGCACAGGCAGAGTGGCGCGGACAAAGCGCACTTCATGGACGCACGGATGGAATCGTACTTCCTCAACATGGCTCGCGACCTCGCCGGTACCGGCTGGCTCGATCTCGCCATCCTCGAGGTTGATGGTGAGCCTGCCTCCAGCTATCTCTCGTTCCACTACGGCGATCGCCTTTACCTCTACAACTCCGGTTACACTCCCCGTTTCGCCTCATACAGCGCAGGGGCGGCCCTGCTGGCCTATCGAATACACAAAGCCATCGTCCAGGGTATCCGCTACTTCGACTTCCTCCGAGGCGACGAGCCATATAAATACGACTTCGGCGCAAAAGACACCTACGTATACCGAGCGTTATGCCATCCTTCCACCGGGCGTCCAGGGGACCTCTCCTGACAGATCCGTCTCCCACCAAACGCGCACCCATCAATAGCAATAGTCATAAATACCAAAATAAGCAATAAGAAGTAAGCAATAAAAACCATGTGTAAAATAGCAATGATCAGCATGCATACCTGCCCGTTGGCCTGCCCCCAGGCGCTGCTTGGCGGGCGCGAGACCGGCGGTATGAACGTATACGTGCGCGAGCTGAGTCGCGAGCTTGGGCAGGCGCGGGAAGAGCGTTGACGTTTTCACCCGCTTCCAGGACACGGCCACCGCGCAAATCGAGCCGCTCGGCTACAACGCCAGGGTGATCCACCTGCCTGTCGGGCCTATGGCACCCTACGACAAGAACAAGCTCCTCTATCACGTTGACGAGTTTGTCTGCAACATAGACCTCTTCGCCCAGAGCCAGCATATCAAGTACGACGTGATCCACGGGCATTACTGGCTGTCGGGGCTTGGCCGCGCACTGGCTGCAGCAGATGTGGGACGTGCCGACCGTGCAGATGTTCCATACGCTGGGCGAGCTGAAAAACAGCGTCGCCAAGGCCGAGCGCGACCGTGAGATCGGTGCGCGCATCACCGGCGAGCGCCAGGTGATGCAGTGGACCGACCGCATAATCGCGGCCACGCCGCTGGAGCGCGAGCAGATGGTGAGCCTCTATGGGGCCGACCCCAGCAAGATCACGGTCATTCCGGCGGGCGTAGACACCGAATTGTTCCACCCACGCGACCGCGCCGAAGTGCGGCGCGAGCTTGGCCTGCCCGATCTCGATACTCCAATCCTCCTCTTCGTGGGCCGCATCGAGCGCCTGAAGGGTCTCGATACCCTGCTCGAAATCGGTGGCTGTGGTTAGCCGCACCTGCTCAGGCAAGAACCTGAAGGTGCTGATAGTGGGTGGCGGCGACCAGACCGAAGAGGAAAACGCCGAGCTGCACCGCATCGTCCAGCTCCACCGCGACCTCAACCTCGAAGAGCAGGTGGAGTTCGTAGGCTCAAAGCCCCAGGAGATGCTGCCGCTCTACTACTCGGCGGCGGACATCACAATCATGCCTTCGCACTACAAGTCGTTCGGCCTGGTGGCAGTGGAGTCTATGGCCTCAGGCACCCCCGTGATTGCCTCCAACGTAGGCGGCCTCTCCTTCACCGTGAAAGATGGCGAGACAGGCTTCCTGGTCCCCGAAGAAAACCACTTCGCCCTGGCCGAGCAGGTCCACAATCTCTTGAAGAACCCCGACCTGCGCCTGCGCATGGGCGAGCAAGCCGCCCAGCACGCCCTCCAATACTCCTGGCGCAATATAGCCACCCAGATCGCCGACGTCTACGAAGAAGAGATCGCCTGCCGCTGTGGCAGCGCGTGCGCCTAGTGCAGCTTCGACCAACTCATTAGATAAATGAGAGAATTTGGGACACCACCAAACCCCCGGCAGGGGAGTAGCCCTGCACCCCCTCTTTACCGACCTATGAGAGCGGAGAGAATTCGGAGACATCCGGCTCCCCCGCAACCCCCTGCACCCCCTCTTGCGGCGCCAAGCCTAGGGTGTGGTAGTGCCCACTGGCGCAGGCACAGACGCGCATATGCTTGCCAGCGGCATGGTGAAGTGGAAGGTCCAGGGGCCATTCGTGGGTGGCATTGGTGGGGCGGAGTCGTCGAGTAGGTTATCCACCGTTATCGTCCAATCTGTCGATTTGATATCGAGAAGCGATTGTTGGAGATTGCTGAACCTGTACTCGCTTGATACGTTGCTTTCACTCTGTATCTCTATTGGCTTTACGCTCGGGCCTGGGTATAGACTAGCCGAGGCGACCGGGCGAAATGAAACATCATCCCCCAAATAGCCTACCTGAAACCGTGTTTCCGAGGCTGTGACGCTGACATAGTGCAGCTCCATCTTGATGCCAGACGCTTCAACTGTATGATTTATCGTTGCCACTCTACAGCGTTTATCGATAGGTACGCTGAAATCCAGCGTGTAAGTCAGCACTGTATTGGGTGGAGGAATCTGTGTGGGCGGCGCTGACGTAGGTGTGGGGACGCCAGGAACGTTCGTGGGCACCGGAACCGGCGGTAGGCTGGGCTGGTTATCCACGAAAATAGGTGCTATCAGATGTAGCGCAAGGGTATCTGATGTGATATTCAGAAGAGATGTGTCGTAGTTCAACGTTGTCGGGTAGTGGGAGGGGAATTCGCCAGGCATATTTTGCCCACTGCAGCCTCCGAGATAAATGTCACCAAAGTCGAGTGAAGGTAAGTCTTGCCCATTGGCAACAAGATGCGCCCAGTTAATATAATTGAGCCCTAAGGAATACGGGTAGGTCTGAGGTGGCCCGTCTACTGTACAGTTCAGTATTATCCGGTTAAGATCGGCATTACGCGTCTGTACCCTCAGGGTGATGCCATTCAAAGTCTGCGACACTACCGGTAATCGCGGATCAAAAACGTGGTCTAGAGCATTGCTCTGATGACGGGCGGCAGTTGGTACAACCGTAGGTGTGAGCGTCAGCGTTGCTTTCGGCTGTGGTGGCGCAGATGTGTTGAGACCGGAAATGAGTACCGCCGCGCCAACTGCCAGGCACATCATTCCCAACAACAAGCCAGCCGATTAATTGCGCCTTTCGCAAAGACAGCTCCCGAGGCATAGACGATTGCTTCCATACTGTCAACGAAGTGCCACAAGCAAGGTTGTGAAACCGCCGCCTTGAGATGCTTGCGCCGCTATTTTCTCACGGGATTAGCCGCGTCAATCGAAGAACTATCCCGTCCCGACAATCTCCTCCGCGCATACGTCGCAATAAGGCGTAGTCTCGTTAGCCACACGCTGGCCGCAATTCTCGCAAATGCGATATCCCTTGGCCTTACACTCATCGCACAGCTTCGGCCCTGGCCCCGGTATCCACTTGTCGCACTGCAGGCAATTCGTGACAGGTCCTTTATTCTCCATTGGCATAATCTCCTTTGTGATGCAGTTGTCAGTTATCAGTCGTCAGTCCTCCGTCCTCGTCTCTACGTCCTTCAGCTCCACTCTACCCTCAACACAATAGCCGTCGTATCGTCCTGGTGGGCGCGGTAGTTGTAGGGAGCCGATAGGTCGTTGGCGTCGGGCAGGGTGCGCTCTGTGGAGCGGGCGTCGCCTCGATCTACTAGGGCGGTAGCCGGGTCGGCTGACGCCATCGTGCTCCTGATTTCCTCGGTGGTGAGGTTGGCGTAGACGCCGTCGCTGCACATCAGTACCATGTCGCCGGGCTGCAACTGGATGGTCGAGAAGACGGGTGCCTGCGGCTCAGGCTCGTCCCCTATCTGCCCGAACACCAGGTTGCGCTGCACGAAATATTTGCGCGCCGTCGCGTCCAGCTTGCCGATATCATAGCCGTCGAAATCATCCACGGCTTCGTCTGCTGCCTGGGCCTCGTCGGGTGTCAGCTTGCCCTCCTCCATATCCATATGCACGGCATCCTGGTCTTCGGTCAGCAATATCAGCTCGCCATCGGAATACAAATACGCTCGTGTGTCGCCGTTCTGCCCGACCACCGCGCGCCGCCCGTTCTCGCAAAAGATAAGGGTGGTCATCACGGCAGCGGCCATCACGTCTTCGGCGGTCTTACCGTCAGGTATCTGCTCGGGTGGTATCTGCCCCTGGGCGTTCACCTCTTTGTAGACCCGCTCGCCACCTTCGGCCACCACCACATGCAGCAATTCGCGGGCCGCCGTCACCGAGAGATCGGGCGGAAGGCTCTGCAACCTCTCGTCAAGCACCTTGCCGAGCATCGCAGCCGCGTGCTCGCCTCCAATCTCCTTGCCGTCCACCACGCGCCTGCTCCCGCCCATGCCATCTATCACCGCGTGAGCCACGCCGTTGGTGGACGACCAGGCCAGGTCTTCGTTACGTTCGAGGTGTGTGCGGCTGGGGAGCGATTTGGTCCAAACACGAACGTTGAAAGAATCGGGCACAAATACTCCTATGGCCTGGGTAATAGCTCGATAACCAGATAGCTGCCGCGTGCGGTCGGGTCGCCTTTTTGGAACAATGGTATGGCCTCGGGGTCGCCCATGAATACCTGGTCGCCCGGCTCTAATTCGTAAGAGCCGTCAGGGCGAGGATTCCGCACGGTACCGAAAGTCTGCAGCGGAGTAAACGCCGAGCCGCCCGCCACCTTCACCAGCGTATCGAACTCTGCGCCGGGGCACTGGCGAATCGTGACCGCGCCGTCCGCCGCCAATCCCAGATAGCATTGCTTACGATGCACCAGGTATTGCATCTGCCCGTGCAGGTCCATCGGCTGCACCCATTCGCGCAGGTCAATATCAGCCTGGCTGCCGCTCTCCAAATCGCTGCGCCCCAGCATATACTCGCCCGCCCGAGTGATAGTAAACCCCTCGGCAGGGTTTGGCGCGCCTTGTCTCACCACGGCAAACTGCGCGCTGCCCGCCGGAGCCGGCGAAGCGCTCGCCGAGATTATCCCCGAAGCAGGGGCAGGAATAGTAGGGGCTGCCGCGCCGGAAGCAGAAGGCGCAGGATTAGCGCCCGCACCCGCAGGCGCAGGCATGGGGGCCGAAGACTGCATATCCGCCGATGCGATAAAGAACCCGCAGTTCTCGCAATACTTGCCCACCTCCTGCCCGGCCGCCCCACAACTGGGACAAACTACTGTCATGGCCACTCCTCTGAATGCGGAATGTGGAATTCGGAATGCGGATTATCTTAGCCATCAAGACGCCAAGAACACCAAGGTTCGCCAAGGTTTGTTTAGGGACTAACAGTATTCCGCATTCCGAATTCCACATTCCGCATTCGCTCTCACTGGTTCACAAAGGTCCAGACCTTCGTATCAGGGTTGTACGACATGATCCCCTGGTAGAGCCAGCCGGCTTTGCCGGTGTCCGGCGATTGGCCTAGCTTCTGCACGCTTATAGTCACGAGTGAAGTGTCGCCGTTCTGGTCGAACTTCCACTCGCCAAGGATGTGGTCGCCCTGAATCTGGGCGGTGCCGGTGGCGGCTACGGCCTCGCGAATCTTCTCCCGGTCCTTCGCGCCTGCGCGCTGGATTGCGCTCAGCGCTACTTTGGCGGCTTCGTAGCCGAAGGGAGCGAAGTCCTCGTTGTCGTCGTTGGGATATTTCTGCTTGTATCGCTGGTACCAGGCCGCGCCCGCGCCGGTCAGCTTGGCGGCGGGGAGGCCCACCAGCGTGGAGTAGACATCCCCCTGGGTCACCACGCCATTGCTTTGCGCATTGCTGATGAATAGATCGTCCGCGATGCCGTCCCCACCCATGAACGATCCCTGGTAGCCCGCGTTACGCAAGTCACGCAGCACAAGCCCCGGATGGTTGTCCGATATGCCGCCGAAATAGACAAGGTCGGGGTTGGCCTGCTTTATCTTAGCGGCAAGTGCAGTATACTCTGACGCGTGTACATCGATACTTTCAGGTCCCGCCAGCACGTTGATGCCGAGGCTGTGGGCCGATTGCGCGAAGATACTCGCCAGCCCCTTACCATAAAGCTCGGTGTCATCCAGCACGTAAACGGTTTTCGCGCCGATCTGCTTGGCGTAGGCGGCTGCCGCAGCTCCCTGCAGATCGTCGGCGGGCACCACGCGGAAAGTAGTTGCGCACACCCAGCGGAAAGTAGATCCACGGCTCTCCCGCCGCTCCGGTGCCCGGCTTGGTGAGACCGGGGTAAGTGTTACCGGGGCTGATCATGGCCATGTTCACCCGGTTGAGCACCGGGATGCTCACTTTTGCCGCGCCGCTGTTGTATGTGCCGATATAGACCATTGCATCGGGGTCTTCCACGGCGCGGCGGGCGTTCGCCAGCTCCACACCCGCGTCCCACTTGCCGTTCAAGGTGGGCGGCATCGTTTAACGGCACGTAATCTATCTTGTAATTGCCCACGCGCCCGCCCGCTTCGTCAATCGCCATTTGCACGCCGTGAGTGATGCTGGCGAACTGGTCCATCGGCACGCTCGAATAGATGCGTATTACGCCAGGATCGGCCTGGTGACCCTGCCCGAACACTGGCGTCAGGAAGAGGAACGCTCCCAGCCCAAGTACCACCGCCACCACTACCGGCACAATCACCTCAATTGTATTCAGCGCAAACGACCTGTTTCGCATTATAGTTCTCTCCATGCAACCTTTCGACACTCTGATTACGTAGTTTCAGATAGAAGGGTTGCGAGGGCGGTGACGGCGGGGAGCGCACTATGCAATAGAAAGTGAAGTGAGTATACTATAATCCGACGCCGTCCCGCAAAAACTCTGTCCAGTGAACAGATCGCCCGGCAACGGACCGCCCGGCGGATAAATCCGCGGGCTACATTTACAAAGTCCGCATGGCGGACTGTCTCGGGCAATAGTAGTCCGCGAAGGCGGACTTTGTAAGACTAGCACGCGCTTTCAACCGCTGTGCGCCCATTGAAGAAAGAACTTCGTTGGCCAAAAGCAAAGCAAAAGAACAGACAATAGAGTGTCCAACCTGCCATAAAATGGTTGTGCCCGACGATGGGTACTGCCCCAATTGCGGCTCGCCCATAGACGTTGCCGCTGCGCACGCGTCCGCCCCAAAATCGGGTAACGGCGCGGCCCCCACGGCAACCCCATCATCTGCGCCCGCTCCGTCTACAGTCAAGTGCCCCGTGTGCGGAACTCAGGTGAAGGCGGGCGAAGAGTTCTGCCCCAATTGCGGCGCGCCGCTGTCTCAGCTTGTTCCGTCTTCAGCATCTGCTTCTGCTGCAGGATCAAGTGCGCCTGCCTCAACTGCCGTCAAATGCTCCGTTTGCGGCGCTACCATTCCACCAGGCGAAGATTATTGCCCGTCATGTGGAGCGCCCAGGAGCGCATCGGTCGCCCTTCCATCTGGCGACGGCGCGTCAGCCGCAGGCACAGGCGCAGCCCTCCGCCACGCCTACGGTTTGCCCCAACTGTGGCGCAGCTCTCAGGCCGGGGGCCAAGTTCTGCCGGGAGTGCGGGGAGCGCTTCACAGGTGTTACGGTGCAGCACCCCGATGCTGAGGTTGTAAGCAGGCTGCAGGTCGGGCAGGTGCTGGCGAGCCGGTATCGCATCGCTTCACTGGTCGGTGGGGGCGGCATGGGGGCGGTATTCAAAGGCTTCGACCTCAACCTCAAGACCCGCCAGGAGCCGGAGGGCCGCCCGGTCGCGGTCAAGGCAATCCTCAACACCGGCGACCCCGAGCTGCTGGCCCAGGCAGTAGACGAGCGAGAAATGCTCATCCGCCTCGACAACCCCAATATCGTGCGCATTTACGATGTCGTGCAGGAACATGACGTGCCATACATCGTGATGGCTTACGTACAGGGCGACAGGCTGGAAAGACCTCTACGACAAGAACGGCGGCCCGCTGCCCGAAAGCGAGGCCCTGCGCCTCCTCATGGGCATACGCGGCGCGTTCGAGTACCTGCATGGCCGCACTCCCCCGGTCGTCTACCGCGACTTCAAGCCGGGCAACGTCATCCAGGTTGACGACAATGGCCAGAAGCGCCAGGTGCTCATCGACCTGGGGACTGCAATGGAATATTTCCCCGGCCAGAAGCGCGAGGCCTGGGGCACCGTGGGCTTCGCGCCGCCCGAAATCGGCGGGATCTGCGAGCAGTCGCCTACCATGGACCTCTTCGCCATCGTCAGCACACTTGCAGCCCTCCTCGGCGTGGACGTGAATACGCAACTTAGTCGGCGCGCCGTCCCACCGCGATTGGCCTGTCTCGCCCGAGATTTACGACTTCGTTTCGCGTGGCCGCGACCCCGACCCTCGCGTGCGCTTCCAGACGGTGACCGAGCTTTTCGACCAATTGGAGGGTATCCAGCGCTTCATACTTGGCCAGGAGCGGGCAAGAGTTCAGGCAAGCACACCGATGGCAGGGCGCACCACAAGTCCTCTCTCCGGCGTGCTGGTGCCCGTACAGAGCACAATAATAACCGGCAGGCTATTAAACAATGTTACGGGCAAGATCGGCGCGTTCCCCGCCCTCAGCAGCGCCGACCCTGCCGCCCAGGTATTGCAGCCCGCCCGCGACCTGATGGCGGCGGGCCGCTACAGCGAGGCGCTCACGCAGATCGATGCCGCCCTCAAGACCTATCCGGCCAGCATCGACGGCCATCTCCTGCGCGCCGCCGCCCTCAACAATACGGGGCATGGTGAACGAGGCGCGTGCCGCTCTCGACCAGGCCAACCGCCTGAGCACCCCCGCCACCCGCTGGCGCACCCTGCTGGTGCAGGCCCAGGCGGCAGAAGCCGTGGATGATTTTCACCGGGCCGAGCAGCTCTACGACGAACTGATAAAGCAGGTGCCGGGCGAGGTGCTCCCCAAGCAAGCGCTCGCCGACATCTACAAGCAGACCCAACGCTATGGCCCCGCCGCCGACCTGTATGGCCGCGTGGTGGCCGCCGACCCGGCCAACGCCGACGCGATTCTCGGTTGGGCCGATAGCCTGGTTGCCCTCAACAAGACCGGCGACGCCATCAACGTCCTGGATGCCGTGAGCGAGAACGCCCTCCGCTACGTCGACGCCCAGTTGCGCCTGATCGAGCTGTACCTGATGCGCATCGACAATTTCCTCGACCAACAAGGCGGCAACGTCACCCGCCTGAACCACAGCAGCCCCAACCTTCAGGCGCTGGTGGGCGACCTCAATCTCGCGGGCCGCGCCATCGCGGGCCTCAACGACAAAACCGAGTCGACCCACTTTTACCGCCTGCAAGCCGACTGGTGGTACGCCGCCTACAGGCTATCGAAGGAAGGGAAGCTCCCCACCAATATAGAGTGGCCCGACCACAAGCCCCACCAGGCCGACAATCCTGCGGAAATAGGCGAGGCCTGCCGCGCAGCCTACCGCCGCTATCTCCAACGCACCCCCGACGCACCTGACCGCGAGGACGTGCTGGCGCGTATATACTTCGATGTGGAAGAATGGCAGTAAGCAGTAAGCTAAGGAGTTCAAATGGTAAAGTTTAGAGTAACCCCGCATCCCGGCGAAGCCCAGGTCCTCCAGGGGCAGAATCTAGCTCGTGCGCTCTATGATATTGGAGCCGACGATGATGGTGCCGGCGGTGGCGGCAATGTGCCTGTGTTCCTCGGCATCGTTCTCGATGAGTCGGGCAGCATGGAAGGGCAGAAGCTCTATTCGGCTAAAGAGGCTTTGCTGCGCCTCCTACACCAGGTGCCGGCCACCGACAACGTGGTGATCCATATCACCCTCTTCAGCGACCAGGCCGAAGAGCTTATCCAGCCGATGACCGGGCGGGCTCTGTACCAGCATTGGAACAGCTTTCAAGTCGCATCCAGAACATCAGCGCGGGCGGGGCGACCTCCCTGGGCAGCGGCCTGCGCATTGTGCTGGGCGCCTCTCGCCCCTATTCGCAATACGAGCGGCGCGTGCTGATGATAACCGATGGCAAGCAGGAAGGCACCCTGCCGGTCAGCGACGCCTACAACGCCGCCGACCAGCTGGCCGCAGCCGGGATCCGCGTGGACGCCTGGGGCGTGGGCTCGGCCTGGGAGGCTGATCAACTTCGCACCATCGCGCACAGCACCGGAGGCGAGGCCGATGTGCTGCCCGACGCTCGCGGCCTGTCCGACGCCGTAACCGGGTTGTTCCAGGCTGTGCAGAGCACCAAAGCCAGCAACGTGCGCCTGGTACTGAACACGCCTGTAGGCACCCAGATAAAGAGCGTCCGCCAGGTCTACCCGTCGGTGCAGGACCGCGCCGCCCAGCAGATAAACGAGCAGAAGTGGGTAATCCCTATCGGTGCGCTCACCCAGGAGGAGCCCAAGTTCGTGATCGAGCTTGAGACCACTCCCGCGCAACACCAATATCCCCTTCCGCATACTGGTGCCCACCGTCCTCTACAACGTGGGCAGCCAGGAATTAGCCGACGAGCTGGACCGCTCGGCCTGGTTCTTCGTGCGCTGGGTTGGCTCGCCGGGTGAAGTGAAGATGGACGAGCAGCTCACCCGCTACACGGGCGAGGAAGAGATCGCCAGCCTCTCCCAGGAAGGCTTCGCGCTCCTCGATATGGGCGCGGTCGATGCCGCCACCGCCAAGCTGAGCGCAGCCCTGACCAGGGCCGTGCAAATCAACAGCCCGCAGGCCGTCGTCCTCAGCGCAGTAATCAACCCGCAGACCGGCCGCCTCGTCTCCACCAACGCCAACGACGCCATCAACAAGACCGGCAAGCTCCATACAGGCAAGACAGGCAAAATCCTGTCGAGTACAGGGAAATTGCCGGGGCAGAGGACGTAGTTGCCAGTTGTCAGTTGATGAGCGAAGCGAACTATTGTCAGTAGACGGGCGACCGCCGAGCGACGACCGATTATTACCATCCACAGCCCACAGCCCACGGACAACCAATGAATAACCAGACCTTCGGACAATTCCTGAAACAGCTAATGAGCCAGGACCCGCGCAGGTATCTGCCGGTGCTGGCGTTGGCGCTGCTGGTACTTCTTATCGGCTCTATTGCCTGGGGGTGGTGGTTCTTCTTCGTGGGGCTGGCGTTCTACGCGCTTTTCTACTATCTCTCGCTTCGAAATGTTTTCAAAGGTATTTCGGCAGGGGGCAGTAGCGGACCCAGATTGCCGGGCTTTGCGCCCCCATCCTCGGTCGACCTGGGCAGGCTTACGGGCAAGTACCGGGATGCCGTGCAGCGCGCCCTCAACACGAAAGCGAATATCGAGAATGCCATCGCCGCCACGGGCGACCCGGGCACCCAGCACGCCCTCCAGAGCGCCACCCGCGACCTCCCTGAATTGATTTCCACTATCTATGCGCTCGCCACCAAATCTCAAAGCGTCGAGACCGCCCTCCAATCGTCCAACACTATGCAGCGCCTCTCCGACGATATCAAGCGCCTGGATGACCAGATCAAGACCACCCAGGACGAGTTCCTCAAAGGTCAGTATTACGCCGAGATGGACGGCAAGCTACAGCAGATGCAAAATCTCACCGACACCACCGTGGCGCTCAATCGCTGGGACGCACAGATGGAGAACGCCCTCAGCGCTCTCGACACCATCCACTCCCAGGTGTTACGCATCAAGTCCTCCGAGGTGCTCTCCTACACCGGCGCAACCGACGATATGACCCGCACCCTCCGCCAGCAAGTAAACTCCCTAAAAGCCACCTCCGACGCGATGGACAGCGTCTACGGCATGAGCAATAGGACGTGAGTTGTCAGTTGTCAGTTGTCAGTTGTCAGTAGTGCCGGTTCGGCTCAGCCGGTCAGCCCGACGTAAGGGGCAGATCAAGTAGTGACTAAGCAGTAAGTAAGTAGAACCATGTCAACAGTAACAACCACACAACCTAATCAGCCTCCGGCAACTGCCGGCACCTCTTCTCCCGCCGTTCCGGTTGCCGCTCCTGTCAGTTCGGAGTAATACACGCGTGGGGCGGCTCCGTTCGCTCATGCTGGCGGTGATCGCATCGTCGCTGGCCTTCGGGCTGCTGGCGGGATTCATTGCCTGGCAGGCCAATCTTGCCACATATAACGCCTACCATACTTTCGTGGACGAAGGCTCCGTGAGCGTGGATGCGGCCCTGCGTGCGCGCTCTGCGGCCCTCGACCATATGAGCGCGGCTGCCACCTTCCTCGAAACTACAGGAGCCGCCCAGCAGCAAGCCCAGGCCCTCGCCACCGCCCGCTGGGCCGACTTCAACAACGAAGCGCGCATCTCCTGGCGCAACCTGAGCGATCCAACCCACGGTGAAAACGCTGTCTACGCCGCAGCCGATAGCGCGGCCAGCGACTACATCCAGCAGATCGGCGCGATGTTCTCATATTACGCCGGGGGCCAGACCGCCCAGGCGGGTCAGGCGTTCCTGGATGCCCGCACCACCATGAACACCCGTCTCATCCCTGCCCTCGGCGGTCTCGAATCGGATAAGGTCGAGGAGATGGAGACCACCTACGCGGGCGCGGCGCAAGAGATCACCAACTGGCGATACGTCCTTATAGGTGTGGCCGTGCTGCTGTTGATAATATTCCTGGGCGGAGTCGTCGCAGTCCGGCGGATGCACTACAGGTGGTCCTGGCCCGTCGGCGCGGCTCTGATCGTGAGCGCGGCCCTCGCATTCTTGATGCAGTTGCAACTGGGCCAGGCAAGCGCCGATACCCAGGTGATGGTGCGCGAAGCATACGATAGTGTGGCCGGTGTGCAAGATATGGCCGCGCTGCTCAGCCAGGGCCGCGCCCTCGAAAGCATCGCCATCTTCAACTCGAAAGACGCGGTCAGCCACCTCAGCGACTTCGACCAGTACAATGCCATCGTGGAGCAGACCCTCTGCGGCCCGGCAAACTGCAGCCAGCAGAGCTTTCTCTCCGGCAGCGACCAGATCAGCACGGGCGTCATCACTGCTGCCATTGCCGAGCAAACCAGGCTTGGTCTTCCTCACGCACCACTGGTCGCTAACGTCAACTTCACCGGCCAGGCCGCGGCCTACGAGCAGTTCCGCCTCGATTACCGCGCATGGCTCGATGCCCACCAGAAGCTCGCAAGCCAGGTAACGTCGGGCCAGCTACAGGCCGCCTCCGCCACGTCGACAGGCGAGAGCGCCCCAGCCTTCACCAAAGCGGTGCAGAGCGCCAACTCCGCCGGCCAGGTGGCTCGCAACAAATACGACAACATCTGGCAGGGCGTCTACTTCACCACCGGCCTCAACCAGGCGCTGGCGCTGGCCTTCCCGATACTTGGCTTGCTGGCCGCCTGGGGCGTCTGGCAGCGACGCAACGAGTTATTCTCATAGACTTTTCTTCTCCATCCAGACTGGCAGAGATAATGCTCTTAGCTGTGTAGGTAGCGGTACGCACGCGTGGGCTGCGATGAACTTGCAGTAGAAACTTGCAGTATGTTGCCTTTAAGCGTCATAATAGTAGTCAGTATCTAACCACAATGAGAAAGGAATAACTTGCAAGTGGCTTTTGTCAACACGCCTCATGGCCTTAGGTGGACCATAGGAATCACTTTTATCCTGATCCTCGGACTATCTATTCAGTATAGTGCAACTGCTCGCTCCGGCCAGGGCGCTGAGCCAAACTCATTTGGCCTCGACCCAACGTTCGGGGTTGGTGGCAAAGTCACGACCGGCTTCCTAGTAGATGGGTTGGGGCCAGCAACCGGTGTGGCTCTCCAGCCGGATGGCAAGGTTGTGGCTGTGGGTTACTCCTATCTGGGCTCCAACGCTGGTTACGTGGACTTCACGGTTATGCGGTTCAACGCTGATGGCTCTGCTGATACCGGCTTCGGGAGCTCAGGCAAAACAGCCACAGACTTTAGCGGTGGTGCCGATCAGGCCAACTCGGTAGTATTGCAGGGCGATGGGAAAATAGTTGTTGGGGGCTCTACATCTCCATCGGGCAGTGGTCAGGATGACGATTTTGCCCTTGCTCGTTATAGCACCAATGGGTCTCTCGATCCTACTTTTGGCACTGGCGGCCGGGTCATCACTACTTTTGGGTCGAGCAACGGTGATATCATGTCTCTTGCTATCCAGCCTGACGGCAAGATTGTAGCAGCGGGTTGGGTCGCAAATGCTGGCGAGAATAGAGACTTTGCCCTGGCCCGTTATGATTTTAACGGCACCCTCGACTCCGGTTTCGGCACCGGCGGTGAAGTGACGATCAACTTTGGTGGAGGCACTAATACTGACGACATGGCCTTCGGCGTAGCAGTTTACCCCGATGGGCGCATCGTAGCAGCCGGCAGCGCTCTTCTACCGAGTGGTGGGACCGCACACGAGCAGTTCGCGCTGGCGCGGCTGCATGGAGACGGCACGCTTGACAGCACTTTTGGCACAGGCGGCAGGGTCGTGGGCTTGGTCGATACGGTTGCCTTTGCGGTTGCGATCGATAGCAGTGGCAAGGTGGTAGCCGGAGGTGAGGAGCCGGCTTATGATACCGACTCTGACTTCGTGCTGGCACGCTTCAATCTGGATGGAACGCCCGACACTACGTTTGGTGGGAGCGGTTGGGTGACTACCAGCTTTGGTAACACAGGTGTAGAAGTTGTCCATGGTCTTGCCTTGACGCAGGACGGAAAGATTATCGCGGGCGGTATGGGTAGTGGCGCGACTGGAGACTTTGCGCTTGCAAAATACAACGGGGACGGCTCCCTTGATGGCACCTTCGGCACCGGAGGAAAGGTGCTTACAGATTTTGAAGCCGGTGGCGATGGAATCCAGTCTATTGCCCTGGACGGCACTGGCGGGCTGGTTGCCGGAGGTATTTGTGCCTGCTCGCAGGCTGGCGAGGGGCCATTCGCCCTCGCGCGCTATGACGCGAATGGCAACCTCGTTCCTTCATTTCATGGCAACGGCAAACTTGCAACTACCCCCGTAAGCAGCCTCGATGATCAACTACAAGCAATCGCCTTACAGGCAGACAGCAAGATACTCGTGGGGGGAGAGTCGATCTCGGATAGTTGTTCTTCGGGCTGCCCGCGCTCGGACTTCACCGTAGCACGCTACAACTTCGATGGATCTATTGATACAAGTTTCGGCAACGGTGGCGTCGTACACACTGACCTCAGCCCGTTCAACTACGATCAGCTACACGACCTGCAGGTTCAATCCGATGGTAAGATCGTAGCTGCAGGCAGCACATACACTGACACTACGGGCCCTGACTTTGGTTTGGTACGCTACAACCCGAACGGCTCGCTTGATACGACGTTTGGCTCAGGAGGTGTCGTCTTTACAGACTTCTCCGGAGGCACTGATAACCTAGCGAGCATCGCTATCCGACCGGATGGCAAGATAGTGGCTGGTGGTAATACTACTGATTTCACGACTTTCTCACTTGCCCTGGCCCGGTACAATACAGACGGTACGCTGGATCCAACTTTCGGCAATGGCGGCAAAGTTGTTACCACCTTGCCCGGTGAGGGGGCCCAGCTAATTGCGGTTACAACAGCTCCCGGCAACAAGATCCTGGCGGCCGGAGACGTGGTCAGCACCACTACGTCGTTAGATTTTGCTGTGGTCAGGTATAATCCCGATGGCTCGCTTGATACTAGCTTTGGTACAGGCGGGTATGTGGTTACTGACTTTGCTTCGCACGAGGATACCGCCCGGTCTGTGGTGCAGCTCGCCGACGGCAAGATACTGGTCGGAGGTGAGACCGGTACCTATCCTACATATGACTTTGCGCTGGCACGCTACAACACGGACGGCACGCTCGACCCAACTTTCGGCAACGGCGGCAAAGTTGTCACCGATTTCAACAGCACGACAGACCAAATCTACTCAGTACTCATAGACTTACAGGGTAAAATTGTGGCAACCGGCACTTCGTCGGGCGATTTCGCCCTGGCTCGATACAATACGGACGGCACGCTCGACCCAACCTTCGGCAACGGCGGCTTAATCACCACCAATATACTCGGTTACGACACAGCTCAGGACGCGGCTCTTACTCAGGATGGGCGTGTAACGCTGGCCGGCTATGCAATCGACCCGGGCACCACGCGCGCCGACTTTGCGCTCGCGCGCTATGCTGAGAATACAGCTACTCCAACGCCTACGGTCGCACCTTCGAGCCCCACAATACCGGCCGCTACAACCACACCTACCCGAACTTCAACTCCTGTCGTGCCCACTTCGAGTACGCCTACCGAGAGGGCCACAAGCACCGCAGCCGGCACAAGCACTTCCACTCCTATCCAGATGGTCACGAGCACCGCAACCGGCACAGGCACCTCTACGCCTACTCCGATGGTCACGTCCACCTCCTGCACGGTGCAGTTCACAGACGTAGCGCCGGGCTCGACCTTCTATCCCTACGTCCACTGCCTGGCCTGCCTCGGTCTCATCAATGGTTATCAGGACGGTACATTCAAACCCAGCAACCAGGTCACGAGGGGCCAACTGTCCAAGATCGTGGCCAACTCCGCAGGCTTCAACGATCCTCAACCCAACCAAACCTTCCAAGACGTGCCACTTGGCTCAACCTTCCAGGTGTTTGTCGGCAGGCTGGCTTCAAGAGGGTATATCAACGGATATCCATGCGGGGGGCCGGGAGAGCCTTGCGTGTCACCCGCCAATCTGCCCTACTTCAGGCCCAATAATAATGCCACACGCGGACAGATCAGCAAGATCGTAAGTAACGCCGCCGAGTTCAATGATCCACCGAATGGGCAGCAGTTCGAAGATGTACCCATTAGCAGCACTTACTATACGTATACTTACCGTCTGGTTGTTCGTTCCGTCATGGCGGGCTACCAATGCGGAGGACCGGGAGAGCCTTGCGTGCCACCCGCCAATCTGCCCTACTTCAGGCCCAATAATAACGCCACGCGCGGACAGACATCCAAGATTGTTGGCAATACATTCTTCCCCAATTGCCAGACGCCTTGAGCAAGATAGATCCAGGTGCGGCCTCCCTGCTTCGGAGCGGGTAGACCCTCAGGCATTCCTACCTGCCTTGAGCCTCCTACCTCTTTGTGGCATACTTTAGAAATCCGCAGCGTCGAGATTTCGACCGTAATCGCGCGAGCAAGGGAGCTATACGATGCGTATTGGGGTTGGTTTGCCCACGACTGTGCCCGGTACTACCGGGCGGCAGCTAATTGAATGGGCTCGCCTTGCCGACCAGGGTCCGTTTTCGAGCCTGGGCGTGCTTGACCGCCTCGTCTACGATAGCTACGATCCCTTCCTCTCGCTATCCGCCGCTGCGTCCGCCACCGAGCGGATAAAGCTCGCTACCACCATCGTTATCGGTCCGCTCCAGAGCACAGCTCTGTTGGCGAAAGCGGCGGCATCGCTCGATGCCATATCGGGGGGCCGGCTGGTGCTCGGCCTGGCGGTGGGCGCTCGCAAAGAGGACTACGATGCGGCGGGCGTTAATTACCGCACGCGAGGCAGGGTTTTCCAGGAGCAGCTTTCGACACTGCGCGACATCTGGGAAGAGGGCAGAAGCTTGTGCCGCAGGCCGTGCGCACGGGCGGGCCGGAGATACTGGTGGGCGGCCTGAGCGACATCGGCTACGCGCGCATGGCCCGCTACGCCGACGGCTACGTCCACGGTGGCGGCCCTCCCAGGGCGTTCGCCCGCGCCGCCGACAAGGCCCGCGCTGCTTGGTACGACTCTGGACGCATCGGCAGGCCGCAACTCTGGGCGCAAGGCTATTTCGCATTCGGCGAGGCAGAAGCCGACGCCGGGGCGAGCTACCTGCGCCACTACTACGCATTCACAGGCCCTTTCGCCGAGCGCATCGCCGCCGGCCTCCTCACCACTCCCCAGTCGGTGGCAGGGTTCATCCGGGGCTACGCCGAAGCAGGCTGCGACGAGTTGATACTGTTCCCCACCTCCAACGACATATCCCAGCTAGAACAGCTTGCCCGGATCATAGCATGAGCAATCCGCAGGTCCTTGGGCTTCGCCCAATTGCAAGCAATCCGCAATCCGCAATTAAGAAGTCGCCATCGTTGGCGCAGGTCCGGCGGGCCTTTATTGCGGCTTGCTCTTGAAAAAGGCCGATCCCGCCCTCGACATCACTATTTTCGAGCGCAACCCGCCTGATGTGACATACGGTTGGGGAGTGGTCTTCTCCGACCGTACTCTTGCCTCATTTCAGCGTGCCGACTACAAGACCTATACCGAGATAACCGAGCAGTTCGTAATCTGGGACGCTATAGACGTGCGGTACCGTGGCGAGACCATCCATTGCGGCGGCCACGTGATTGCCGCCATCGAGCGCCGTCGCCTGCTCAACATCCTGCAACGGCGCTGCGCTGAGCTAGGCGTGGAATTGCGTTTCGGCGCCGAAATCACCGGCTTGGACGATCTTCCGGAGAGTGACCTGGTGATCGCAGCCGACGGCGTCAACAGCGTAATCCGGCATGCTCACGAAGACCTTTTTATCCCTTCCACCGAGCCGGGCAAAGCTAAATATATCTGGCTGGGCGCGGACAAAGTGCTGGATGCCTTCAACTTCATCTTCCACGAAACCGACCACGGCCTGTTCCAGGTCCACGCCTACCCCTTCAGCGGCACTACCAGCACCTTTATCGTAGAGTGCGAAGAAGAGACCTGGCTGAGCGCCGGGCTGGAGAGCGCCGATGAAGCCGCCAGCCTTGCCTTCTGCCGGCACCTCCTCCGTGACGACCTCGACGGCGCATCTCTCCTCTCCAACAACTCGAAATGGATCAGCTTCCCTACCCTCAAGACCCGTAACTGGCACGCCGATGTTAGGGGTCAGAGATCAGGGGTCAAGGGTCAGGGGTCTAAACTCAGAACTCGCAAAGTGGTCTTGCTGGGAGATGCTGCCCACACGGCGCACTTCTCTATAGGAGCGGGCACCAAGCTGGCGATGGAAGACGCCATCGCCCTCGTCACTGCGGTTGAGCAGCATGCGGACCTCGAAAAGGCCCTCAACGAATACGAGCTTGAGCGCAAACCTGTCGTCGAGACTTTCCAGCGAGCGGCCCATGAGAGCCGCACATACTTCGAGACCATCAAGCGCTACCTTGGCCTCCCACCAATGCAGTTCGCATTCCAGCTCCTTACCCGGAGCGGCAGGATCACCTACGACGACCTCCATTTCCGCGACGTGCGCTTTGGTGACCGCGTAGATAGCTGGTTTGCAGGGCAATCGGATGCGATGGTGCGCGCCTCTCAGGCCGGGACGGGCGCGCATTCGGGTGGCCGGGTGGTCGCAGGGTCTTCGTCCCGGCGTTTCGCTACCCCGCCACTCTTTCGCCGTATGGCTCTGCGCGAGCTTGTGCTACCCAGCCGCGCCGTGTGGGCTATGCCCATGACTATTGCTGACGATGTCGATGGGCTGCCCGGTGTGAACCTTACCGGGGGCGCTCTGCCCGAATCGATCCAGGAATATGGCCTGATATTGACCGACGTGGTGGCCGTGTCAGCAGATGGGCGAATCACTCCGCACGATTGCGGCATCTATAAGGAGGCACACCAGGCCGCCTGGGCAAACATTGTCGGCGAGCTTCACCGTCGCTCACATGCCGTGGTAGGCATACAGCTTGGCCATGCCGGGCGGCGTGGCGCGACCGAGCCCCGCTTCTGGGGCCTCGACAGGCCGCTGCGGCAGGGCGCGCTGGCCGTTAGTCTCCGCGTCTGCACTGCCCTACACCGCCAAGAGCCGGGTTCCCGGCACGATAGATCGCGCCGGCATGGACCATGTGCGCGATAGCTTTGTCGCATCAGCGCGAATGGCGGGCCAGGCCGGCTTCGACCTCCTACAGCTCCATTTCGCGCAAGGCTACCTGCTGGCCAGCTTTCTCTCCCCTCTCACCAATCTGCGTGAGGACGAATACGGTGGCAGCCTTGAGAACCGTGCGCGCTTCCCGCTGGAGCTGTTCGACGCCGTGCGCAAAGCATGGCCTTCCCACAGGCCCATCTCGGTCGCCCTGACGGCCTCCGACTACGCGAAAGGGGGCGCCACGGTCGAGGACGCCATACATTTTGCCGGCTTGCTAAAGGAGCACGGCTGCGACCTCATATCCGTGCAGGCAGGCCAGACCACACCCGACGCCGAACCGCCCTACGGCAAGGGCTTCCTAACCCCTCTCAGCGACCGCATTCGCAATGAAGCGCATATCTTCACGATGGTGGGCGGCTACCTGACCAACAGCAACGAGGTAAACACGGTCCTCGCCGCAGGACGCGCAGATTTGTGTATTATTGGGTGACCAGGTTGTCAGTTGTCAGTTGATGAGCGAAGCGAACTATTGTCAGTAGACGGTGGGCAGTGGGCGATGAAATGTGAATAGTTCGCTTCGCTCATCAACTGACAACTTCGTCAGACAAACGTAGAGGAAATGAATTTGAACGAGCAATTAGCCGGAGGCGAGGGCTTTCTTCTAAGTGGGAAGCGAGCGGTGGTGACGGGAGCAGGTCGGGGAATTGGTCGCGCCATCGCCCTGGCCTTCGCTCGTGGGGGGGCCGACCTGGCGGTTACCGCGCGCACTGCCTCTGAGCTGGAAACGGTCTGTCTGGATATAGAGACATTAGGCCGCAAATGTGTCTACATCGCCTGCGACGTGGTCGATCCGGAATCGGTGCGGGCCATGTCCGAAGCGGCGTTCTGGGGCCTGGGAGGGCTGGACATCATTGTGAACAACGCCGGTAACGCCGAAAGCCACAAATTCCTCGACCACCCCGACGACCTGTGGCACCGCATGATTGCCATCAATCTCACAAGCGTGTACTATGTGACAAAGGCTCTTGTCCCGCGTCTGGTGGAAGGCAATGGCGGCCGCATCATCAATATCGCCTCTACCGCAGCCCGCGTAGGCGACAAGTACGTGGCAGCCTACACGGCAGCCAAGCATGGCGTCCTGGGCCTGACCCGCTCGCTCGCCGCCGAGCTGATGCAGCACAACATTACGGTCAACGCTATCTGCCCCGGTTTCGTGGATACCCCTATGACGCAAGCAAGCATCGCCAATATAGTCAACCGCACGGGGCTGTCCGAGGCGGACGCCCTCGCCGCCCTGGAGAAAACCAGCCCCCAAAACCGCCTCATAGCCCCCGACGAAATCGCCGCCCTCGCCGTCTACCTGGCAAGCGACGCCAGTCGAGGCATCACCGGCCAGGCCATAAATGTGGACGGCGGTGCGGTAATGTCGTGACGAAGTTGTCAGTTGATGAGCGAAGCGAACTATTGTCAGTTGTCAGTAGACGATGAGCAATGGGCAACTGTGATCTCTGTGATTCAAAACAATAGAACCATAACAACCTTAGTGATCTTTGTGTCTTTGTGGTTCAAACCGTAGAAATCTTGGCGACCTTGGCGTCTTGGCGTTGAAGAATAACGGTTGTGAGCATGCTCACTAAATTGGACGGCATATGGAATACGATTTTCTCTACGAAGTGTCCGGCGGTATCGCTACCGTTACTTTCAACAGGCCGGAGGTGTTGAACGCGCTCACTTTCGAGGTGTACGCGCAACTGCGCGATCTGCTGGAGGCATTGCGCTACGATGACGCCGTCAAGGTGCTGGTCTTGACCGGCCAGGGCGATGCATTTTGCTCCGGTGGGGACGTTCACGAGATCATTGGTGAATTGCTCGAACGCGACGTGAAGGACCATCTCGCCTTCACGCGCATGACGGGCGCTGTGGTGCAGAATATGCGCCTCCTCGACAAGCCGGTGATCGCAGCCCTCAACGGCATGACCGCGGGTGCCGGTGCGGTGATCGCCCTCGCATCCGATCTGCGCATCGCCTCCGAGCGCGCTCGCTTCGCTTTTCTCTTCGCTCGGGTCGGGTTGGCGGGCGTGGACATGGGTTCGGGCTACCTGTTGCCTCGCCTGGTAGGCACGGGCCGCGCCGCCGAATTACTTATGTTTGGCGACACCATCGACGCCACCACCGCTGACCGCTACGGCCTGGTCAACCGCGTGGTGCCTCACGAAGAGCTATTGCCCACAGCCCGGCAATGGGCGCGCCGCCTCGCCGACGGCCCCAGCCTGGCCCTCTCCATGACCAAGCGGATGATCAACAACGAGCAGAACATGGACCTCGTAACCGCCCTCGAAGCCGAAGCCCAGGCGCAGGCCCTCATGCTAATGGCCGACGACCACAGGCGCTTCTACGAGGCGTTCAAGAAGAAAGAGAAGCCGCAGTTCGGGGGGCGGTGAAATGTGATAAGTGGCAGCGCAGGCCCAGTTGTGAAGGGAGTGGAGTGCCTGAAGCGGCGTGCCATCTACGCCTTGTCTGAGCGCAGCTTGCACTTATTCTATAACTTGGCCGAAAGTAGACAATGAGCAGGATTACTATGGAAGAACCCGATCTACGAATCCTAAAAGCGGAAATAATTAACCCACATACGCTCCCCAGGCCGGTTGGCTTCAGCCATGGCATCCTGACCACAGGCGGGCGTATCCTATTTCTGGCAGGCCAAACGGCACTCGATGCAAATGGCAGCCTTGTCGCTCCAGGCGACGTGGTGGGCCAGTATAGGCAGGTGCTGGCGAACATCTGGGAGCGTTGTCAATGCCGCCGGTGGCGCTATGGCAAATATCATGAAAATGACCATCTTCGTGCAGGACCGCGACGACTACAAAGCTCATCTCAAAGAGCTTGGCCTTGTCCACAAGGAGTTATTCGGCTCGCATTATCCGGCCACTGCCCTCCTGGAAGTCGCACGCTTCTTCGATGACGGGGTGCTGGTCGAGATCGAAGGAATCGCGGTCCTGTGATAATGCCTTCCAGGAATACCATGCCTGCAGGCTCCAGGCAAACCGAGCCTCCCAGAAATATTGTCCCCACTCGCGACAATGCAGGTGACCCTTACCACCCCACCAGGAGCTTGCGCGCTTTGGGGGTCGGGCGTATCCTGGGCAGGGAGATAATCGCCTGGAATCATGCTCTGGGCAGCTACGGTATGGGTGGGCCTGGTTTCTTCGGCCTCCATCTCGCAGCGTCCGGGGCGTTCCCGTCAGAATGGCTGGTCCTCACCCTCTGGGCTGCCGATAACTGGCTGCTCTTCGACGGCCGCTGGGTTGCCGCTCACCCCAACCAGTACCATATCCAACGCCCGCTAGTCAGCTATTTCGGTGGCGACGAGGATTGGGACGAGCTTTCGGAAAAGCTGCTTGGCGCAACAATCGTAGATGCTAACATAGCCGATAATATCTCTCGTCTCAGTATCGAAAAAGACGGTATGGCGCACCAACTCGAAATACCGGACAATAGCTCAATACTCCCGTCACACGGAGGCTCCCTAACTCCGCATGAATGGAATCCCGATGAAAGTCACCTGGACGCCTGGATTATCTCGCAAGATAGTGACCTGATTGTTTAACCTCATATCCACCATCGCACCGGTATCGCGCAAGCAAGAATGACGAGCCCCTGACCCCTGACCCCCGACTATGAACTTTGACCTCACAACCGAACAACAGAAAATACAGACCGTAGCCCGCCAATTCGCCGAGCAGGAGGTCGCGCCGATCTCCCGCGAAGCCGATGAGCAAGGCGTCTTCCCGGCACATCTGGTCCCACGCATGGCCGACCTGGGCCTGTTCGCCATACCCATAACGGACTCCAATCCGCAATCCGCAATCCGCAATCCGCAATTGGACCGTCCGCAATCATATATCGGCTACGCTCTTATTTGCGAAGAATTGGGCCGCGTGGACTCCTCTGTGCGCGGCTTCCTGACAGTGCATGTGGGCCTGGTGGCCGGGTGCATCGCTGAATGGGGCACTCCAGAGCAGAAGGCGCGCTTTCTACCTCTCCTCACGTCGGGCGAGTGGATAGGCTGCTACGCCCTGACCGAGCCAAACGCCGGGTCGGATGTCGCCTCGATGGAATGCAGCGCACGCCAGGATGGCGATACCTACGTTCTGAATGGCGAGAAAATCTGGATCACCAACGGCACCAGCGCCGCACGTGGCCATCGTCTTCGCCACCAGGGACCGCTCGCTCAGGCACAAGGGCATCTGCGCCTTCCTGGTTGAGACAGACACTCCTGGCTTCCATCGCGAGCCGATGCCCGGCAAAGAGCTGGGGCATCGCGCCTCCGAGCACGTGCGCATCACCCTTCAAGACTGCCGCGTTCCGGCAAGCGCGATGCTGGGCGCGCCGGGCGAAGGCTTCCGCGTGGCGATGTCCGCCCTCGATCGCGGGCGGCTGGGCGTGGCCGCAGGCGCTGTCGGCGTCGCTCAGGCCTGCCTGGACGCCTGCATCTCGTTACACCAAAGAGCGGCGCCAATTCGGCCAGCGCATCGCCGATTTCGAGATGGTACAGGCCACCCTGGCCGACATGGCCGCCGACGTAGAGGCCGCCCGCCTGCTCGTCTACAAAGCCGCCTGGCTCAAAGACAACGCCCAACCCGCCACCAAAGCCACCTCCATCGCCAAGCTCTTCGCCACCGAAGCCGCAGTGCGCGCCGCCTCCCAGGCCGTCCTATTGCACGGCAATCGCGGCTACTCCAACGAGTTCCCTGTCGAGCGCTATTACCGCGACATCAAAGGCCTGCAAATCTACGAAGGCACCAGCCATATCCAGCGCATCATCATTGCGCGAGAACTGGTTGGGAGGGAGATGAGGCGTGAAACGTAAAACGTAAAACGTAAGACGGAACCGCCAAGACGCCAAGTTCCGCCAAGATCGCCAAGGTCTTTATGGGTTTATAGCGTAACAATAGTCTGTGGTTTCTGCGTACTCTGTGATCTCTGTGATTCAAACCCATAATAATCTTCGTGATCTTCGTGATCTTCGTGATCTTCGTGGTTCAAACCAATAAAAACCTTTGTGATCTTTGTGTCTTTGTGGTTCAAACGGTAGAATCCTTGGCGACCTTGGCGTCGCGTCTTGGCGGTAAAGGAAACAGAGGTTGTCGATCGGGTCGTATTATCAAAGGAGGGCAACGATGCCAACTTATAGCGAATACTGGAACCCTAAGAACGAAACCATGCCTCGCGAGCAGCTGCAGCAGCTACAGCTGATCAAGCTGCAGCGGATGTGCGAATACGCCTACGCCACCGTGCCCTTCCACAGGCGGCGCTGGGATGATGCCGGCTTCCACCCCGAGCAGCTAAAGACGCTGGACGACCTTCGCCGCATCCCCTTTATGACCCGCGAAGAGTGGATGAAATCGCTGCAAGAGAAGCCTCTGTTCGGCGACATGCTCTCCACCGACCCCACCAACGCCATCCGCTACCACCTCACCTCCGGCACCACCGGGCGCACGCCAATTCGCGTGCTCGACAGCACCAAAGACTGGGAGTGGATCGCCGAGATGTGGTGCTACGGCCTCTGGGGCTTCGGCATCCGTCCCGAAGATATCGTCTATTTTGCCTTCGGCTACGGCTCCTTCATAGGCTTCTGGGGCGCGCACTATGCCTGCGAGAAGATAGGCGCGCTGGTCATCCCAGGCGGCGCGCAGACCACCGAGGCCCGCATAAAGCAGATCGTCGAGCTTGGCGTGACCACCGTCTGCTCCACCCCTACCTACGCCCTGAATATGTGGCAGAAAGCCCGCGAGATGGGCATCGACCTCGCGAAAGAGAGCAAGGTTGACAAGATAATTGCTTCAGGCGAGCCTGCGGGCTGCATCCCTGCCGCCAAGCGCCAGCTTGAGCAGGCCTGGGGCGCGAAGTGCGGCGACACGGCGGGCATGACCGAGATCGGCACCATCATGATCTTCGAGTGCTCTCACCAGCCCGGCGGCACCCATATCATCGAAGACCACTTCGTCGAAGAAGTAATCGATCCCGAAACCACCGAGCCTGTAGGCTACGGTGAGCTGGGCGAGCGCGTGGTCACCTCGTTCGGGCGCGGCTTTATCCCTCTTATCCGCTACCGCAGCAAAGACCTGGTGATGAAAGTGCCTGCCTCTACCTGCGACTGCGGGCGCACCTGGGATATCTACGATGGCGGCATCCGTGGCCGCACCGACGACATGAAGCTGGTGCGCGGCACCAACGTCTACCCTCGTGCTGTCGAATCCATCGTGCGCGAATACGTGGCGATAGACGAGTTCCAGATCTACCTCTGGCGCAAAGACGACCTCCAGGACGAAATCACGGTAAAGATCGAGATAAAGCCCGACCAGGAGACCGACTGGCACAGCCTCCATCGTACCCTCACCAAAGACCTCGCCACCGCCCATGAGGGCCTTCGCTTCAACATCGAGCGCGTAGAGCATGGCACCCTCCCCCGCTTCGAGCTAAAAGCCAAACGCCTCGTAGACGCCCGCCCGGTCGCGCAATACGACTGATTTGAATGCGGATTTACCTTCAACGCCAAGATTTCTACGGTTTGAACCACAAAGACACAAAGAGCACAAAGGTTTTAATGTTTTAAACACGAAGATCACGAAGATCACGAAGATCACGAAGGTTGTTATGGGTTTGAATCAGAGAGATCGGAGAGTACTCAGAGGCCACAGAGATTATTAGTGTCCTGGGTCATCGTGTACTGACAACTGACAGCAAGGAGTCATAACCATGCCTGAAAATGGAACAGACCTACTGGGAAAGCCCCTCGACACCCACGAGCGCGAGTTGATGGACATTTATACTGCTCTCAAGAAAATGGCCGCCGAGCAAGATCTCCCGCCATGCGCCGCCCGCAACGTACGCGCCGCTCTCTCGGCCATCTGGCAGGCTACCAACGACCTGGGCCTCCAATTCGAGCAATTGTACGAGGTTGGGGTGTGAAACGTAAAGTACGTAAATACTTGTAGAGGCGTTTTACGTTTTACGTTTTACGTTTTTCTCCAGAAACTCCAGCACCACCCTGTCATGCTCCTCGGGGTTCTGGGCATGGAGGACGTGGGCTGCGGCTGGGATCAGGGCTTGCTCGGCGTGGGGAAGGCAGCGGGCCAGCTCGTCGTTGATCAGGTAGTACATCCGGGGACTAAGCTCGCCTCTTAAAGGAGGGTCGGAGCCTCGATCCTGGTGGCGTCCTCGCAGGTGAAATCGGGCATGAAGGCGGCGTGGTCGGCTCGCATCGATACTCCCAGCTCGGGTGCGTCTTTCATTATCGCGTTACGCGTGCGCTCGGGCATCGCCTCGAACGTGCCCTTGCCTACCGCCCCGGCCAGGAAGCGTCGCACTCCCTCCTCGATGTCGCCAGCCTCGAACGCCTCTGCCGATGGGATCCAGGCGGCCTGGCTCACCCTCTCAAGCATCTCCGCACCGCCCGGAAGCGTTGCCAGCAGGGGCTGTACAGGTGGCTCTGCAAGGGCCAGCGAACGAACAAGCTTCGGGTAGCGAAGAGCAAAAATGAGGCAGATGTAGCCTCCATAAGAGTTGGCTACGAGATGTGCGCCGCCGAGACCAAGCGTCGCAATAAGCGCCGCGAGATCGTCAACGTGGGCTCTTATCGAGGCATCGTAGCCGGGAGGCCACGGGTTGGGGAAGAAGGCTCGCCTGCTATACGAAATCGCGTGATAGCGGTCGCCGAACGGCCCCATCTGCGGCAGCCAGGTGCGGAAATCGCCCAATCCCCCATGCACGAATATTACGGGCTCTCCACTGCCTCTCTCCACGTAATGAAGCTCGGTGCCGTTTATCTCTATTGTTTTCGTATGTAGTCGTTGTGTTTCCTGGCTCACACGTGATATTTTACCCTATCGCGATTAATTTATTTCTATGTTCACGAACAATGAGCAATCGGGCCGCCTAACTCGGTCCGATTGCTCATTGTTCGTGAAACTTAGTCGATTGGTGCGGAATAACTTACTTGCCGCTATATAGTCCCTTGTACTGGAAGGTACCGAGCTGTGATAGCAGCACATCGTAGGGTGCCTGGTTCTCCGGGTGCGATTCGAATACGGCTCGCTCGAAGTATTGCACTGTGTACGACTTGCCGTTCAGTGGGCTGACTTCGGTGAACTCATCCGAGATCGGGTAGCCCTGCTGGGCCAATCCGCCATGCGCCTGCCAGTACTTCAAGAAGGTGCCGCCCACATAGTGCCCTGTTTGCGGGAAGTATGTGCCGCTCTTATCCACCATCTGTCCTGACACGCCGCTCGGGTATCTCGAGTTGTAGCGGAAGGTGCCCAACAGCGATAACAGGACGTTGTTGCTCCCGGTAAGCTCGGGGTGATACTCGAATACAGCTCGCTCGAAGTATTGCACTGCGTAGAACTTGCCGTCTGTTTGCGACTGCTCTTGCATTGGGCTGGAGATTGGATACCCTTGCTGTTGCAGGCCGCCGTTACTGTTCCAGTACTGCAAGAAGATGCCTTGCACGGTCTTATTCGTTTCGGGGAAAGTGGCGCTGCCTGCGCCTGGGATCGTGGCCGGTAAGATCGGACGTATAGGAGACAGCTCTGTTTGCGTAGGCCCAGGCTCGCTTGTTTGCGTAGCATCGGGTGTCCCACTTGCCTCAGGTGTGTCTGTAGCCTCAGGAGTTCTGCTTGCCTCAGGTGTCTCTGTGCTGTCAGGTGGCTCAGTAGCATCCGGTGGCTCGAGCTCGGCAGTCCAGGTGGCTCGGTCTCATCAGGCTCGTGGGTCCTTGTGGCCTCAGGGGTTCTGCTGGCCTCAGGGGTTCCATCGTGCTCCGTCTCGGTAGCTTCAGGCGTCCGTGTGTCGCCGCCATGTTCTGTCTCAGTAGCTTCAGGAGTCCTGGTGACCTCAGGAGTACGAGTGTCGCCACCGTGTTCTGTTTCGGTAGCCTCAGGTGGCTCGGTCTCATCAGGCTCGTGGGTCCTTGTGGCCTCAGGGGTTCTGCTGGCCTCAGGGGTTCCATCGTGCTCCGTCTCGGTAGCTTCGGGCGTTCGTGTGTCGCCGCCATGTTCTGTCTGAGTAGCTTCAGGGGTTCCTGCTGGCCTCAGGGGTTCCATGATGCTCCGTCTCGGTAGCTCCAGGGGTGCGCGTATGGTCGCCATGTTCTGTTTGGGTTGGCTGTCTGGTCTCCGTACCGTCTTCCGCAGGCCTGGAGATCGAGATCTTCTGAGCTGATGCCGTTTGCGTTGCTGAACCAGGGCCGTATGCTGCGAAGAGCAGCACCAGGGCGGCCAGCAGAGCCGTTACGATAAGTGCGCCCGCCATGCGCTTGCCGTTGTTGTCGGCATTACCGTTGCCATTCTGCTTATTCATGGTTTTTCCTTTCGTCTGTAATAGGTTTAGAGGACTCTGCCTATCCAAACGCCGGAACAGGATGATCGTGGCGGCTCATGTATAGTATCTTTAAGGCTATCTTCAGGCGTACCTCGCAATATAGTTATCGACCGGCGCTGTGAGTTGGATCAGGGGTATGGGTGCCTTCCGGTTCACCTGTCGGTTCGGATGTTTCAGTTTCGCCAGGATCGCTTGTGCGCGTCGGCTGGATGGTCCGCGTCGGCTCGCTTGTGCGCGTCGGCTGGATGGTTTCTGTGGGCTGAGCAGTATTGGTGACCTCTGGCACGCTCGTGCCGGTCGGCTCAGCCGTCTCAGTTTCGTGAGGCTCCTCCGTGCGAGTGGGCGACGCTGGAGGCGCTATCGTTTGAGTAGCAGTCGGCACTAGATCTGTGGCAGTCGGAGCAATTGTGCTGGTTGGCGGTGGACCGGTCGGCGTGTGTGATGGCGCGGGTGCAGTTGGCAGCGGAGTTCGGACTGTCTTCCGGCTCGGGTGGCTCTGTCGGGCGCAAGGTTGCAGACGGACGCGGCGCCGGGGTGTCTGAAGGCTCTCCCGTAGGCTCTCCCGTAGGCTCTCCCGTGGGTTCTTCAGTAGGCTCTGCGGTGGGTTCTGCGGTGGGCTCCTGTTCCGGCGTATGCGATGGACTAGCTGTTGGAGGTCCAATCATGGTAGCTGTGGCTGACGGAACGGGTTGGGACACCTGTGTACTGGTCAGCACAGGCTCAGCAGTGGTTGTAGCAGGTATTTGTGGAACGCCGGTGCTCGATGGCTGCCGGGTGGACGTCGGCAAACTCGTCGCGGAGGTCTGCGTTTTGGTGGGAGCCAGAGGCGCATCTATTGGCTGGGTGGGCGCAGCCCTGGTAGGTACGGCAACGATAGCGGTCGGCTGCTGTACGACGGGGGACTGCGCGGGCGTTACTGAAGGGCGAAGGACGGAGCCAGGTGTCGTGGTGCCGGGTCTCGGCAGCGACGGCGTACCCGCCGGTGCAGGCACCCCGGTTCCTCCAGGCGCTACGATAGCTATAGCTTGCACTGTGCCTGTGGCAACGGCGCTGGGTGATATGGTCACGGTCAGCGGCGGCACTGTTGGACCGGTATTCACTATTGGCGTCGCGAGCATTGCGACTGTTGCTGTCGCCGTGCCTGCCGCCTTTACGATCGTGATGCTCTGGGCGACCCGGCGGTTGCCCGTACCTATGTCGCCTTCGATATGAGCCTGGCTCCCGACGGTAGGCGTGCCGCTGACCACCGTCTTCGCGTCCAGGTAAATGCGGCTGCCGCCTACCAGCCAGCTATCGCTCGCCATTTGCTCTATTGTTCCGTCGAGGGTGAACTGGCTCGATACTGTAGGCACAGTTAGCACCGGAGGCTGGGGCTGGCCGACAAGACGTGAAACGGCGTAGACGCCAAGCAGCAGAACCAGCACGAACGCCAGCGCAGCAGGTGCTCTCGACAGCAGCCCCGGAGGCCGCATCCACGCAGCTATACGCCCGGCCCATGATGTCTTCCGATTCGCCGGCGAGCCCTTCCCGGCAACCTTTGGGGTTGTGGTTACGCGCTCGATCTCGTCGAGCCGCGACACCCTTATCCAGGCCAACGGGTGGCACGACGATTGGGGCAGTTTTGCGGTCGCTTGCGGCCTGGGCTTGAGCGCGGGCCAATATGGCTGCCAGGCTCGCGGGAGGTAGCTGCGGCTGCGGAGCTTGCTTTAGCGTTTGGGCAGTAAAGAGCAAAGGCCCTAGCTCGTCTGCATAATCGGGGTAACGAGCCAGTATGGCCTCGGCAGTCTCGCCATCCAGCAAGCGCTGCAAAGCCTCATCTACTATCTCATCAAATGGCTGCCGCCCCATTCCGCTCACAAAGTACCTCTTACTGCTCTTTTATCCATCTTCAGCCAACCTGGTTAGAATATAGAAGATTTGGGGACACCCATGCCCCGGCAGGGTGGTCCCTGCACCCCTCTTCATTTATGTGAGTAGAGATATTTGGGGACACCCCATGCCCCGGCAGGGGAGTATCCATGCATCCCCTCTTCACTGCCCACTAACCAATAAGCACTGACCACTCGTCACTACTCGCCCCTCTCCAATTCTCTTTTCATCGTTTGCAAAGCCCTGTATTGCAGGGACTTCACCGAATCGATGGATTTGCCTAGCAGAGCCGCGATTTCCTGCGGCTGCCACCCCTCCAGGATCCTCAGGGTGAGAATCTGACGCTGCTCGTCGGTCAAATTGGCCATTATGCGCAACAGCGCGTCTCTGTCTGCCATCCCGTCGATTCTACCGTCGGATGCGCCCAGGCCCTGTATCTCAGCGCTCTCCATGGAGGCATCCAGCGAGATTACTTCAGTGTTCTTCTTGCGCCGGTAGGTGTCGCGAACCAGGTTGCGGGCAATACTGAAGAGCCAGGACTGGAACGGCGCGCCGGTGTGAGTGTATTGGTCAATTTTCTCCAGCATTCGAGTGATTGTCTCGGAAGCCAGGTCTTCTGCGGCTGTATGCTCCCCAAGCTGGTAGATAGCATAGCGGTAAAGCCTGGGCGCGAACGTCTCCACCGCGTACTGCACCGCGAGGCCGTTTCGCTCTTTTAGCCCTGTCACCAGCGATTCGTCGTCCCAAGGCATGTCAAAGTCTGCGTGAGGCGGCGGGTGTCCGTTGCCTTGTCCTTGCTGCCCTCCGTAGAAACGGGGGACATCCTCGCGCCCGTGGGCTGTGAATTTCAACGCTCCGCCCCTATCAGTAACGGGTGGCATCCGGATGCCGCTCGAATATTGTGCGGGTGCGCGCAGCAGTTGATATGCCCATATTCCAAACGTGGAATCGGGTGCAACGTGGCGGCTCTTTGTAGGTACCTGGGAAGATTCATGGAGTTTTGGACAGACCATCTCGCCGCCTGTCCTTACAAAAGTAAATGGGAGGTGCGGTTTATTAGCACGCAGGCTCCGTGGCACCGGAACCTTACTTGCGGCATAGCTGCTGCAAACCGCTCAATATAATGTACACCTGCAGGTAACATCGAGCCAGCACGGCCAGCTCAGCCTGACATTTTCGTTATGGTGACGAGACTGAGAGCACCCCCACACCCTGGCATGGAGTTTCGTGCACCCCTTAGACCATAAGAATCTCTGCGTAACTGTGCGCTCATGAGCGGGGTACGGGGCCCCTTTGGGGAGGGTCCCATGAGCGGGTACCCTTTGGGTGCGAACTGACCGCGAACTCTCTCTGCGGTGAGATAAACGTAATCCGTTCGCGATCCCCTTGACAGCCCGATCGCATCTATGATAGAATGACTATGGAAGAATAAAATCCGTTATAGTCAAATTAGAGAAATATGATAACCCAACAATACCAGGGCAATCAAGCGCCTGCACTCAACCCTAATGCGGTGATCGCTGTTGACGTGGTCCTCTTCACCGTCAGGGAAGCTGAGCGCCTGGAAGACGCCTGGCAGGTGCTCCTCGTGCAGACAGACGATCCGGCGTTTGCGGGCAAATGGGCCCTGCCGGGCGTGCTGGTTCACGAAGACGAGACGTTCGACGCGGCTGCCCGGCGCGCCCTGCGCAAGAAAGCCGGCCTCGACGCTAAAGAATGGTACCTTGACCAACTGGGCAGTTTCGGGGACCCTGGCCGCGATACACGTGGCCGCGTGATCTCGGTGGCTCATGTCGCCCTCGAGCGAAGCGACGAGTTACAGCTTGTGCCCGGCGGCGGCGTGCTCCGGGCCGAGTGGGTGCCCGTCCGCCTGGTGCGTAGCGTTCAGCTTGCCTTCGACCATGCTGCGATTTTGCGCGCAGGCATGGCCCGCATTCAATCGAAGCTCCGCTACTCCTGGGTTGCATTCCAGCTCCTCCCCGAGCAGTTCACCCTCCCGGAATTGCGCTCTATCTACGCCGCCATCCTGGACCCAGCAATTCAACGGCTCAACACGAGCAATTTCAAGAAGGCGTTTTCAGCTCTGTTTGCCTCAGGGGCACTTGTATCTGTAGGGCAGCGCGCCGAAGCGGGCAGGGTGGGGCGTCCTGCCGGCCTATATAAATTCGCCGGACCCCTGGCCGGCACATGGGAGCGTGAGCTACCCTGGCATGAAAGAGAGCACCCAGATGCTCCATAACGACGATACTCGCCTCATCGTAATCGGATCGGGCGTGGCCGGCCTCGCAGCCACCCTGGCAGCCGCTGAAGCGGGCGTGCAGGTACTCCTCGTCACAGCCAGCACCCTCCCTTCAGGCTCAAGCTGGTGGGCGCAAGGCGGTATCGCGGCGGCCATCGGCGACGATGATAATATCGCCCTGCACGCCCAGGATACCTTTGCCGTCGGTGCCGGCCTCAACGACAAGAGCGCGGTGGAGGTGCTCGTGGCCGATGGCCGCCGTGCCGTTCTGGACCTCTTTGAGAGCGGCGTGCCTTTCGACGGGCGCGACGGCAAGCCTGATATGGGCCTGGAAGCCGGGCACAGCAGGCGGCGCATCCTTCATGCGGGCGGAGGAGCGACCGGCGAGATGGTATCCGAAGCACTCCTTGCCCGCGTGCTCCGCAACGGCAACGTGCAAATCCTCACCAAAACTCCTGTCGATCGACTGCTCGTGGAAGAAGGCCGTGTGGTGGGCGTCGAGAGCGAAGAAAACGTCTACAGAGGTCGCGCGGTCCTTCTCGCCACCGGAGGCTACGCGGGTCTCTGGGCGCGCTCGACCAACCCCGCCGGCAACCGCGGCTTCGGCCTCTGGCTCTCCTGGCAGGCAGGTGCCAGCCTTGCCGACCTCGAGTTCGTGCAGTTCCACCCGACCGCGCTCAGTGTGCCTGGCGTGCCCGCCTTCCTCCTTAGTGAAGCTCTGCGAGGCGACGGCGCTCTACTGGTGGACCGACATGGCAACCGGGTCGTTGACCCCCTCCTTCCCCGCGACGTTGTGGCCCGTGCTCTCGCCCGCCATTTGCAAACCGAGGGCCCCGTATACCTGACCATGCGCCATCTCGATCCTTCGGTGAAAACCCATTTCAAGGCCATAGCAGGCCAGCTTGCCAAGTGGGGCATTGACCTGGCTCGCGACCTCATCCCGGTGGCCCCTGCCGCTCACTATTGTATGGGTGGCGTACGCACCGACGTTGATGGCCGCACCGATATGCCTGGCCTCTACGCCGCAGGTGAGGTAGCCTGTACAGGCGTGCAGGGCGCGAACCGGCTTGCCTCCAACTCCCTGCTCGAGTGCCTCGTTTTCGGCGAGCGCGGGGCCAAAGCCGCTATCTCCGATGGCCGAGCCGCCAGGGCCGATTTTGCCACCGGCCCCCTTCCCAAATGCGCCGACCTGCAAGCCATCCTCCCCAATTCGGGTTTACATCTCTATCCGGACGATGAGCTCGGCTCGCGCCTCGACCGCGACCTTGGCGTCGCACGCAATGCCCGCGATCTTGCGTCTCTGGCCGCCGGTCTGCCCGATCCCCTGGCCGATGTGCCCACCGGGCACCTGGTCGCCAGCCTGGCCACGCGCGCCGCCCTCCTGCGCGCCGAAAGTCGTGGCGCCCACTACAGGACCGATTTTCCCGACACCCTGCACCATTGGCAAGGTCGAATCATCTGGCGGCGAAACTCTCCGCCCCTTTTCCAGGAGGTCATGTTGAGACGGCTACGACCCCGAAGTGTAAGCTATAAGCACTATAAAATCCGCAATCCGATCCGAATCCGGAATTAGAATACAACCAGGCTGTCACCGAGATAATCCGCCTCGCGCTCTCCGAGGACATTGGCCGTGGCGACATCACCACCGATTCTACCGTGCCGCGCCGAGGCGCAAGCCAAAGCCGTCATCCTGCAAAAGGCTCCGGGTGTGCTCTGTGGCCTACCCGTGGTCGAAGCTGTGTTCGCCGCCCTCGATCCTCGCGTCCAAATCGAGCGCACCGCCGAAGAAGGCTCCTGGGGTGATCGCCGCGAGGTAGCCCGCCTAACCGGCCCGGCTCGCGCTATTCTCACAGGCGAGCGTACAGCCCTCAACTTCCTGCAGCGTCTTTCAGGCGTTGCAACTATGAGCCGCCATGCCGCCCAGCTTGTGGAGGGCACAGGGGCCACCGTCCTCGACACCCGCAAGACCACCCCCGGCCACCGCGCCCTCGAAAAATATGCCGTGCGCGTAGGCGGTTGCCACAACCACCGCGCCGGCCTGGACGATGCCATACTCATCAAAGACAACCATATCCGCGCCGCGGGCGGCATTACCAATGCCGTACAGGCCGCGCTCAAACGTGCCGGTCCCGCCCAGCGCGTAGAGGTCGAGGTCACTAACCCCGCCGAGCTTGACGAGGCCATAGCCGCCGGTGCAGAGCTTATCCTGCTGGACAACCACACCCCCGATGCTCTCAAGGCCGCAGTGGCACAGACCGCAGGCCGCGCCGTCCTGGAGGCCAGCGGCGGCATCACTCTAGTCAACCTGGCCGACATAGCCGCCACCGGCGTTAACTACATATCCCTCGGAGCCCTCACACATTCCGCGGGCTCCCTTGACTTTTCCCTGGAGGTAATCTAATGGCGATGACCATCGACGAAGGACGACCGGCGAGCGAAATGCGCACCGACACAACAATCCGCAATCCGCAATCCGCAATCCGCAATCCGCTCCACCCTGCTTTGCTCAGGTTCGTGCAGCAGGATCCTGTGGTCGTGAAGGCATTGCAGGACGAAGTTCGCCAGCTCGCAAAGGAGCGCAACGCCGTCATCCTGGCGCACAACTACCAGGTGCCCGAGATACAGGACGTGGCCGATTTCGTGGGCGACTCGCTCGGCCTCGCGATACAGGCAGCGGGGACCCCCGCACCTGTGATCGCCCTATGCGGAGTGTTCTTCATGGCCGAGACCGCCAAAATCCTCAACCCTGAGCGCATCGTCCTCATCCCCGACCTCACCGCAGGTTGCTCGCTGGCCGATTCCATCACGGTTGAACAGTTGCTCGAATGGAAAGCCCAGAACCCCGGCGCAGTGGTGGTCAGCTACGTGAACACCACTGCCGCCATCAAGGCCGAGTCGGACTACTGCGTGACCAGCGGCAACGCCCAGGCGGTCATCAAAGCTATCCCTGAAGACAAGAAGATACTCTTCCTGCCCGACATGTATCTGGGTAGCTGGCTCAAGCGCTCTCTGAACCGCGATAACTTCGAGATCTGGGCGGGCGAATGCCACGTCCACGCGGGCCTGCGCGCCAGCGAGGTCCTGGAGAAGGTCGACTCGTACGCCGATGCCGACCTCCTTATCCACCCTGAGTGTGGCTGCACAAGCCGCTTCGTGTGGGCGCGCGAGAAGGGCACTCTGCCCCAGGACAAGACCTTTGTCCTCTCCACCGAAGGGATGATCCGCCACTCTCAGAACTCGCCCAACAAAACGCACATCGTGGCCACCGAAACCGGCATCCTGCACCGCCTCCGCAAAGAGAACCCCGACCGCACCTTCGTGCCCGCCGACGACGCAGCCGTTTGCCGCTTCATGAAGCAGATCACCATCGAAAAGCTGCGCGACTGCCTCCGCGACATGCAGCCCCAGGTCGAGGTCGACCCCGAAATCGCCCGCAAAGCTCGCCTCGCTATCGACCGCATGCTGGCGATCCGGCCCTAGTTTACTTAATCACAAAGAAGCCGAGAGAGCACCAAAGGCGCTCTTTCGGCTTCTTTGTGTTTCAGCGATCCTGCAAGGTCTGACTAGCAGTTACTCACGGAAAGAACGCATTGCTCCCGATCGTCGACGTTGAAGTAGAGGTAGGCGAGAGCCCCAGAGGAGGAGTTGAGCTTGGGGACGGAGTGGGGGACGAAGTGGGGGACGAAGTGGGGGACGAAGTGGGGGTTGAGGTAGGTTGGGTGCGTGCCAGTTGCACTATCTTGGCCGTCTGGCCTCGTATTACATTGTTGTTGGATCGAAAGTAGGGCATATCAGCCGGCGGTACGCATGGCTCGCCGGGGCTGCCGCATGGGTAGCCATAAATGATGCCTCTGCTGTAAAGCTGGCCGATATCGTGAAAGAATGTTGACTGTGAGGGCACATCCTGGAAATGCTGGCTGGTACCTAAGCCGTGCCAGCCAAACGCGCCTGCTACCATCTTGGATAGCTGGCCCCTTGTGACGGTACTATTGGGGCGGAAGTATGGCCTGTAATCGGGCGGTACGCATGGTTCTATTGCGCCGCCGCATGGGTGGCCACTGATGATATCCCGTTGGGCCAAACGTTCGGTGTAGGTGTAGAAGGGTGCACCAGGGGGTACATCCTCGAAGGTCTGATCGGATACAGGGTCGTTGAAGTTGGCAGCAAGGGAGATGACTTTGGCAATTTGGCCACGAGTGATGTCGTTGTTGGGCTTGAAGCAAGGTAGCCAGAGACTGTTAGGGCAGGGCGGAGTAGCGTTGTAGCCTGAGAGAATGTCATCGTTGGCGAGGGCCTGCACGTACGAGTAGAAGTAATCACTGGGGCAAACGTCCTTGAATTGCTCGCCGGGGCAAGGAGGTGGGCAGAAAGCGTATCTACCTACGAGGGTCTGGAAGGGGTGACGTGGACCTGCCAAATCGTAACGGCCCACAGTCCAGGGGTCGCTGCCCGCGACTGATGCAACTCCGAGAAGTATGTTATCGGCTCCGGGGCTCACGCCTGGTAGTTGAGCCCACTGTGTCCCGTCCCAATGTTCTATCAGCCCTAGCCCCTTGTGCGCAACCGGACTGTCCAATACTGAGCCAACGACCCACACGTCATCGGCCGTTACAGCGTCAACGGCAAAGAGCTCTGGGTTTAGCGCCGGGCTGAGACCTATGGCTCTGACTGTCCATTGAATACCGTCCCAGTGAGCTGCAAGGGCTTGTGGAGGGCCATTTCTATAAGAGCAAGTTCCAACTGCCCATACATCATTCGTTGCTCGCGCCGAAACGCCATTGAGGTTGAGCTGCGCGCCATCATTGCACGTATCGGGCTGTGGTAGGGCGGGGATATTATTCCACGTTACTCCGTCCCAATGCAGAATTATCCCATGGCCGACGGCCCAAACATCGTTTGACGCGACTCCATCAACACCGACAAGAGATATACCGGTATCAGCAGGTGACGTTACAATGTTCCATCGCTTGCCGTCCCAGTGCTCCGTAAGAGGTTGATCATAACCATTATCCACATAAAACCCAACAGCCCAAATGTCGTCTGACGATATGGCGGCAACGGCTCTGAGTTCACCATCGAATAGGCCCGGAACCGGAACGACACTCCATTGCGTACCATCCCAATGAATTGCAAGAGGGCTCAACTCATAGTATCCGACCGCCCACACGTTGTTGGTGGCGATAGCATCTACGGCGTAGAGGACATTGAAGTGCAGGCCAGGGTTCGGACTGGGCACGATGGTCCAAGCAGCACCGTTCCAATGCTCAATCAAGGCGAAATTCGAATCATTACCGGCTGTGCCAACCGCCCATACATCGGTGTTGCTAACCACCGAGACGCCCCATAACACGTTAAAGCCGGTACCAAGGTTGGGGCTCGACACCGTCTGCCAGCAGCCTGTGGTAAGACTGACTTGCCCGTTCTTCTCATTCGCTCGTGTGATGTCAGGCGAAGCAGCAGATGCGGAGCCTCGCATAAGGAAGAGGATTGCCAGGAATATTAGCAATATGAACGGTCTTATAAGGATGGCCCCAGCTTTTGGAGACGGGTCAGTAGGCATGTACGTCCCTCCCTGCATTTGGGCGGGCTAAGTGCGGTATCGGCTGTTGGGGGGACAACAATGTGAGGTATCATTTCCTTCATCCGTCGTCGGTTGTATGTCAATCGGTTACTTACGGAAAGAACGTATTGCTCGGAAAGAATGTATTGCTCACAATCTTCGAGGTCTGTCCCCTTGTCGCGTTGTTGTTCGGCAGAAAGTAAGGCAGATTGTTCGGCGGCACACATTGTCCTGCGGGGGCAGCTCCGCACGGGTACCCAGACATCACGCTGCGTGTCACCAGCCTGTAGATATACGCATAGTAGGTGCTGCCTGGCGCAACGTCCTGGAACTGCTGCCCGCTGGGCATATCCTCGAACCCGGCAGCGTTGGAGACTATTTTGCTGATTTGCCCTCTCGTGGCGTTGGCGTTCGGCCTGAAGTAAGGCAGATTACCGGGCGGCACGCAGGCCTCTCCGGCCCCACCGCACGCATAGCCGTTGATGTATCCCTTGGAGGCCAGCCTGCCTATGTAGACCTGGAATGTTGAGCCCACCGGCACGTCCTGGAACATCTGGCTGTTTTGAGGGTCGGTGAAGCCTGCTGAGTTGCTCACTATTTTGGAGAGTTGTCCCCTGGTCACGTTGTTGTCAGGGCGGAATGTACCGTCAGGGTACCCGCTGATAATCCCCCGGCAGGCCATGGTATGCACGTAAGTGTAGAAAGTGCTGCCCTGCGGCACGTCCGTAAACTGGATTGCGCAGGTTGATGGCGTGGCTGTGGCAGTGCCTCCGGAAGGCGTAGCTGTCGCCGTTGTGACTGGATTGGTTGTCGCGCTGGGCGGAGTGGTCTGGGTGGGTATAGGCGCAACGGTGAGCGTCGCGGTTACAGAGGGATTGGTGGTAGGAGTATCGGTCGGCGTATGTGTGCTCGTGCTCGTTGGCACAGGGGTGAGAGGGGTATTGGTTGGGCTTGCTATAGGCGTATTGCTGGGAACAGGGCTTGGAGTTGCAGTGTTGGCCGGAATGGGAGTGGGGGTAGGCGTGCCTCCGCCGCCACCTTCGAACAGGCCACGGGCCACATATATATCCTGGTCACCGCCGCGAGTATCGTTCCAGGCGACATAAACCATGTCCTGAGCAGTATCCAGGCCCCAGTAGTCGCCCGCCGCGCCGCCGCTTCCGGGAGGAAGCCCAACGTTCAGGTCCTGTGACACCGTGCTAACCCGCGTATCGGGATCCCAGGTCGCCCCGCCGTCGGTGCTTGAGCTATACCAGCTATCGAAGAAGCAATCGACATTCGCGCAGTCGCGTGTGTCGAGGCGCGTATCCAGCCAGAAGGCCTGTAATTTGCTGTCGCTGCCGACCTTGAGCATGGGCGTGATATGGTCGTGCACTATGCCGGTAGGGTCGTGGCTCAAGCGTGCCGAAGGTGAATCGGCGCTGGTCCACGTCGCACCATGATCCGTGCTTTTTACATAGAGCACATCGGTGCCATCTGTGTTAAAATTGCGCGTATCCGTCCAGGCCGCATATAGGTCGCCGTTGTTCGGGTCAACCGCTGCGCTGATGATGGCGAAGAAGCGGAACTGGTCGGCGGGTCGAATATTGTTGTCGGGTTGGTTCGCTGTCGCCACCGTTGAAGGCGCGCTCCAGCTAGCCCCGCCGTCGGTTGATTTGGTCAACTGGATGGTGCCTATTTGCCCCGCCCCCCAGTTGAGCATCATGAAGTTGTAGACGGTACCGTCGCTGCCCACCACCGGGTAGGTATACTCGGTGTCGCTGTCCCCGATCGCTGCCGCGCGGTCCATGTGAGGCCGCCATCGGTAGAATGCTGCTCGGCCACGTAGTCTGGCCCCCGGCGCGTACATCATGTACATGCGATGGTAGTAAGGGCTGGCGGGCTGTTATCTATGGCGAACCAATCTTTGTCGTCCAGCGCGCCGTCGGTGGGCGAAATTTGCACCGAGGGTTGTGCCAGGTCACACCGTCATCGTCGGTCCACGTGATGAAAACGGCGTTGCTGTTGTTATAGCCAGGCACGGCCACATAGATGCGCCCATCGTCCCGGGCCATCACCACAGGCGTCACTTTGCAAAGGATAGGCATTGGGGTCAAGGCCCGGCATCTGCAATTGCCGGCTCAGTGGCCAGGTGGCCCCGCCGTCGGTCGATGTTTCGATCCAGACATGCTTATTGTCCCCGTCACGGTAGTCCTTCGAGGCCACCACCACGGTATTCGTATGCACGCGGCTCACCGCAAGGCTACGGCTCGTGCTGCCCATAGCTGGTGCTATCCGAGTTGGCCTTCACGTTTGGCCCAAACAGAGGAGGCACGCCGTGGCTGAGCTTAGCCAGCAGCGAGTTGGCGGGGGCAATCGGCTTGATCTGCGACCGCCTGCGGCCCCTGGCCCTTCCATGAAGCGGCAAACAGCCCTAGCCCCACTATTGCGCATATTGCCACCAGTGCGAAGATCACCTCGCCTGCCCTCAAGCGTGACCGTCTAAACATCGAATGCTCCTGTCTCTTCACTGATAATCGGTTCGAGATTGCGCTGTGATGCGCATAGTTAGACAATTATACATTAGACAGCCTGATTTTTCCTCACCTTTGCAAAAAGAGCAACCGGTTCGCTTCATGCGAACCGGTTGCTCTTTTCTTATTTTGTCCGTCTTTCGTTCTAGTAGACATCCAGGTAGCGGTCCAGCTCCCACTGCGTCACGCGCATTCGGAACTCGTTCCACTCTTCGGTCTTGGCCTCCAGGAGGCGGTCGGTGATATGGTCGCCCAGTGTCTCTCGCACAAGCTCGTCCTTCTCCATCTCGGCGAGCGCTTCGATCAGTGAGCCCGGCAGGGTCTTGATATTGCGGCGGCGGCGCTCGCTCTCGTCGAAGTGGTAGAGGTTCTCTTCTACCGGCTCCGGAACCTCGATGTCGTTCTCGATGCCGTCAAGCCCGGCCCGCAGCATCACTGCGAAGGCGAGGTATGGGTTGCAGGTAGGATCGGGGCAGCGAAGCTCGATGCGCGCCGCGCCGGGCTTGTTGGGCCGGTTCTTGGGCACTCGGATGAGCGCCGAGCGGTTCACCCGCGCCCACGAGATATATACCGGGGCCTCGTAGCCAGGCACCAGCCGCTTGTACGAGTTGACCAACGGGGCCAGCACAGCGCACATGCCGCGAGCGTGCTTCAACTGCCCGGCGATATATTTCTTCGCGATGGGCGCGATGCCGTAGGTATCGTCGGCGTCGGCGAAGCGGTTCTTGCCATTCTCCAGGTCGGCCAGGCTCTGGTGCGTATGCATCCCCGAGCCGTTAATCCCGAAGATAGGCTTGGGCATGAATGTGCAGTGCAAGCCCTTCTCGGCGGCTATCGCCTTGAGCGTGTACTTGAGGGTCACCGCATTGTCGGCGGTGGCAAGGGCGTTGTTGTACTCAAAGTCGATCTCGTGCTGCCCCTTGGCCACTTCGTGGTGAGATGTCTCGACCGTGATATTCATCCCTTCGAGAGCGTTGACCATGTCCTTACGAATGTCGGCGCCCTGGTCGCCCGTCAGGTCGAAGTAGCCGCCGGCATCATGGGTTTCGTCGCTTATGCTGCCGTTCTTAACCTTGAAAAGGAAGAATTCGAGCTCCGGCCCGGTGTTAAGCTTGTAGCCGAGCGCTGCCGCGTAATCCATTGCCCGCGCCAGTACCATGCGCGGGTCGCCCTCGAACAGCTCGCCGTTGGGGTTGTATACCCAGCAGATAGCGCGCGCTGTGCTCTCCTCATCGATCTCCCAGGGCATTATGGCCCAGGTGGAGAGATCGGGCACAAGGAACATGTCCGACTCGGCGATGCGGGCGAAGCCCTCGATGGACGATCCATCGAACCACTTGCCGTTGACGCAGGCATCCTCGAACTGGTGTATCGGGATAGCCACCGACTTGACGATGCCCATCAAATCGGTGAATTGCAAGTTCACGAAGCGCACCTTGGCGGCCTCTGCCTGCGCGATCAGCTTGCTCACTTCACTCGGCTTATTGCCGGCCGACTCCGGCGTCCATACTCTCTTCATGGCGGGCCTGACAAGCTCTGAAACCATATTCATCCTCCCTGGTATCTGGACATTTCCACAAAAATAAGGGTAGGAGAGCTTATACTCACCTACCAACGCCAGTATATCATGGTGGAAAACCCCTGTCTACGTGCAAAAATGAGAATCCCATAGGACTGTTTTTGTGCATTTGTCCGAAAAGATTCCACAGCTCTCTCAAATAGTGATTATCGGTATATTTATGGTGCCGAAGCAACACACAGCGGTTGAAACCGCGTGCTAAGTCTACAAAGTCCGCCTCCGCGGACTACCTGGGGCAAGATAAGACTTGATTTCAGGCATGATCTGGGGTCCGACAGGCCGCGCAGGCGGACTTCGTAAGAGTAGCATGCGGTTTCAACCGCCGTGCGAGCCCCGCGTCGCAGACTCATCCAGCTCAAATCTGAGCGCTGACACGTTACTCCCTAATTGCGTCCACTCCGACTTAATGCGAAACTAGGTGCGTGAATCCATCTGCACGCGGCGCTATCATTGAGCGAGCCTGGCCCCAAATCCAGGCTTACGCCTTGATAAGCCTGGGCGTGTTGCTGCTGGCACTCGCTAACGATATCTTCCTCATCCCGAACGACGTCTTTTCCGGGGGAGCGACCGGCCTGGCCATCGTGATAAGCTCTTTCGTGCCGGTGCCCGTTGGCGTGCTGGTATTGCTCATAAATATCCCCCTGGTAATTGCCGGAATGGTCTGGCTTGGCGGCTTCCGATTCCTGGTGCGTACCGCTTACGCCGTGGTGGTCTACTCGCTCCTGCTCGACCTCCTTCGTCCGTTCCTTACCCAGCCGGTAACAACCGAGCCGCTTCTCTACACTCTCTACGGGGGACTCCTGGGTGGAGTTGGGGTTGGCCTCGTATTCAGAATGCAGGGCACCACAGGGGGCGACGATATCGGCGCGCAGCTTCTTCGTCGCTTCCGCGGCATTCCTGTCAACAGCGCCCTTGTTATTATCAACGCCGGCGTATTGCTGCTGGTCGGCCTTCGCTTCGGCCCCGAGAAAGCCCTCTACGCCCTTATCAGCTCCTTCGCCGCCAGCAAAGCCGTCGATTTCGTCCTTGAGGGCCTTCGCCCCACCCGTTTAGTTTACATAATATCCGACCAGCCTGAAGCTATTGCCACTCGCATCCAGACCGTCACGGGCCGGGGCGTCACCTTTCTGTCAGGCCAGGGCGCATACACGGGCCGCGACTACCAGGTCATCCTGACAGCAGTCCGCCAGCAAGAGCTTCCCGCCGTCACCACCATAGTCCGCGAAGCAGACCCCGGCGCCTTCGTAATCGTGAGCGAAGCCCGTGAAGTGCTCGGCTCCGGCTTCAGGCCTCTTCCCACGCCTCCTCAGCCCTCAGTCTCGCTTCCTTCGCCCCTCCATATCGTGAGGGTTGTGAGAAGACGTCGACGCACCAAGGCTAAAGGCAGTACCTAGCCCGCGCCAACGCAAGGAGGAGAGTTAGCCTGAGCACGGACCGTCTCTACGACCCGCTCAACTCGCGTACAATCTCCTCCGCGCAGCCCCACGAAAGCGTCACGCCCGCTCCGCCGTGGCCGTAGTTGTGTCCCAGCATTCCACCCCCTGGCAGCCGCATGACCTTCACCATCACACTGCTGCGCCCTGGCCTCAGCCCAACGAGGTGCTCCAGTATCTGTATATCTCGCACCTGCGGTGCGAGACGTGCGCATCTTTCGACTATCCTTCGCGCCGTCTTTTCGTCGGGTTCCAACGACCAATTGCCTACCTGAGCCGCCCCTCCCAAAATGCAATCGTTCGACCTGGGCACGATATACGCGATGCACCCTTCGCTGTCTTCTTCGTCGTCCAGCATGCTCCGCTCGATAGGGAACTTCGCTACCCTGACAATCTGCCCCCTTATCGGGAACAGCTCTTTGTCCGGCAGGAAGCCGAGCGTGCCGAGCCCCGCGCAATTCACCGCCACAGGCGCTTCGCGCAGAACTTCCAGCATGCTCTGCACCTCCCTCTGCAAGATCCTCCCTCCAAGCGTCTCGAAGCGCCCCATCAAATAAGGCAAGTAGATACCCATCTCAATAGTGGCCGTCTCGTAGACATACCCGCAGCTAAACCCCTCCGGTAGCTCGTCGGACCGAGCGAACCTGAACTGCCTTACTGATCCACGCCACCAAGGCTCCCCAACCGGCTCGTGAAACAGCTCCAGCGACTCGCCTATCGTTACTCCGCTGTCTGATTCGTCCGCCATCTCGTAGAGCACCTCAAGCGTGCGCTCTCCCCATGCCAGTACCCGCTCCTTCGGGAACGCTTTGTACGGATACCAGATGGCCGCCGCGATATTAGACGTGGTATTCGGCGGCAGCTCCCGTGCCCATATCTCTACCTCATACCCGGCCTCCAACAACCGTATCCCCGTAGACAACCCCGATACCCCGCACCCCACCACAATGGCTCGCATGACCGGCTCCTGGAAAATAGAAATGAGAAATGAGAAATGAGAAATCCAGAACTCCGCAATCCGCAATCCGCAATTGGTACGTCCGTGTATAATTATTGTAAACCTTTCGCACAGGAGTGATGTTGCCATGCCCTCAGCCCGGACAAATTCCGATATTCATTTGCGCCCCGTCGAGCTATTGCAGCACCTTATTCGCTTCGACACTACCAATCCACCAGGCAACGAAGCCGCCATTATTTCCTACCTGGATAATCTCATTTCGGGCGCGGGTATCGACACTACCACGCGGGCTCTCGACCCCAACAGGCCCAATCTGATAGCCCGACTCAAGGGCAGAGGTGACGCCTCTCCTTTCATGATGCAGGCCCACGTTGATGTCGTAACCACTGCCAACCAGGACTGGCAGCACGATCCATTCGGCGGCGAGCTGATCGACGGTTATGTATGGGGCCGGGGTGCGCTCGACATGAAAAACAGCGTGGCGATGTATGTTTCCGCTCTCCTTCGCATCAAAGCGGATGGTATAGAGCCTGCCGGTGACATTATCCTGGCAATTGTGAGCGATGAAGAAAACGGCGGCAATTACGGTGCGAAGTTCCTGGCCGAAAACCATCCAGAGCTATTCGAGGGTGTGCGCTACTCCATCGGCGAGTCGGGCGGCTTCACTCTTCACCTGGGTGGCCAAAAGTTCTACCCTATCCAGGTTGCCGAAAAGCAGCGATGCACAATGCAGGCCATTATACGGGGCCCTGGCGGGCACGGCTCGTCCCCTATCAAAGGCGGGGCGATGGCAAAGCTTGGCCGGGCGCTCACCAGGCTCGACACCCAGCGCCTGCCCGTCCACATCACACCCGTAATGGAGAATATGGTAACAGAGATGGCCGCCCGTTTGCCGGCCGAAATGAGCGCGATGCTCCCACGCCTGCTCAACCCCGAAACGACCGACGCCACGCTAGACATGCTCGGCCCTCTTGCACGCAACTTTGTGCCCCTCTTTCACAACACAGTTAGCCCCACTGTAGTGAGCGGTGGCCTGGCTCACAATGTCATCCCAAGCGAGATTATCCTCACTCTTGATGGTCGCCTCCTGCCCGGCTTCACCCCCGACGATATGTTCAGCGAGCTAGGCGCACTCCTGGGCGACGATGTCGAGCTAAAACTGCTCAGCTATGATGCTTATCCCGGCAACTTCACCCTTGGCCTTTATGACACACTCGCCGAAGTCCTCCGCGAAGCCGACCCTGACGGTGTGCCGGTCCCTTTTTTGTTGTCAGGCGTAACCGATGGCCGCCATTTTGCCCGCCTCGGCATCGAAAACTATGGCTTCACGCCCATGACCCTGCCCGATGGCTTCACCTTCTCCACAGTCCACGCCGCCGACGAGCGCGTACCCGCCGATGCCCTCGAATTCGGCACCAAAGCCATCTACCGGCTACTGGAGCGATACGCTGGGTGACAGCTAACGGCGGCGTAAACGTAAGACGTAAAACGTAAAACGTAATACGTAACCGCCAAGACGCCAAGTTCCGCCAAGGTCGCCAAGGTTTCTATTAGTTTGCACCATAACCATCCTCTGTGATCTCTAAGTACTCTGTGACCTCAGTGATTCAACCCCATAATAACCTTCGTGATCTTCGTGATCTTCGTGATCTTCGTGATCTTCGTGATCTTCGTGGTTCAAAACCGTAGATGTCTTGGCGTCTTGGCGTCTTGGCGTTGGAAAGTAGGGTCGTCGCTAAGCAGTAAGCAGTAAGGAGAATTCCGATGAGCAAGAAGCTTGAGGTGGATCTGACCGATACGCTCATGGCATGGGCCGGCGAGTTCCATGTGCAATCGGGGCACCGGCAGAGCACATACTACCTCAGCGTGCCCGATGCGTGGGCTGCTCTCTCGCCCGCTGAGCTGAAGGCTAACGTCATGGGGGTTTTCGGTGATATCTACGACGACTTCAACGCCCATTTCAGAGAGGTCGAGCCTGACGACCTGAGTTACCTGGCTCCGCTCGACGTAAACCCTCGTTTGCTCACGCCTGCGGAGGAAAAAGCAGCTCCATGGCTCAAAGCAGAGACGCCCGCCGCCTGGGAATGGACCCCTTGTGTGGTGGTGGACGAAGAAGGCAAATACACGAAGGTCGAGCGCTCGGAGTTTTAATTGCAACTATGTCGCTAGCTCCACGCCGACCGCGCCATGTCCGGCTCGCTCCAAGCCTGGGGCACAAATAGACCAAATTTTGGGTTCATGACAACCTCCTTACGAATAAAGGCTGATATGCTCGTTTGTTCTTTGCACCGAAAATGCCGGTATGGTGAAGAATATATAGCTATACTACAGGCGATTCGCTGAATGGGTTCCTAATCGTGAGGATTCAGTTTTATGACGCGAGCTACCGCGCGGCGGTTGAACCCGCAGTGTGATGCCTGTGCCGCAGATTCGTCCGTCGCAAGCCTGAACTCTTGCTTCTGTTGTTACGACTTTGGCATCCGCGCTCATTTCTATGGTATACTTATAGGCTGGTGCGCCAAAACGGGCGGGAAAAATATGACCGGAAATAACGCCGACAACCTCATAAAAGTGGACATGCATTGCCACACTCTCCTGAGCAAGGACTCGCTCAACGACCCTCGCAAGCTGGTGGATACCGCCGCGGCACGTGGTCTTGGCGCTTTGTGTGTGACAGATCACAATGCGCTGGCCGCAGCACTCGCCATGTCGCGGCTGCCCGACCTTCCTATCAAGATAATACCTTCAGAGGAAGTGAAGTCGAAGGAAGGCGAGATCATCGGCTATTATCTCACCGAGTTGGTGCCAAAGGGCCTTACTCCGGAAGAAACGGCGAAGCGGATCAGGGCGCAGGGCGGCCTGGTCGCTATACCGCACCCATTCGACTCGCTGCGCACAGGCAGCCGTATCCACACCTCCGCCCTGGTGCGCCTGGTAGACGCCGGGCTGGTGGACATACTCGAGGTCCTGAACGCCCGCTCCATCGACCCTGAAGATAATAAGAAGGCGCTCGAATTTGCAAGGACACATGGTCTGGCGATGTCGGCAGGCTCCGATGCCCATTCCCTTGTCGAAGTGGGCCGCGCATACGCCGAAGTCCAGCCTTTCGATGGACCCCGGCAGTTTCTTGAGGCTCTCCGCAACGGCAGCATTCACGGCACTTTAAGCAACAAGCTCATACATATAACCAGCACCTGGGCCAGGGTAGCCAAGGCTATCCCGGTCGTAGGCGAGAGATTCAAATGGCACAATTCAAATCGAACGGTGTAATAGATAAAGTAGTGCCGGGCAGCCCGGCGGACCGAGTGGGTATCGCCCAGGGCGACAAGCTGCTGGCTATTAATGGCACGCCCGTCAAGGACGTGGTCGGCTACCAGTTCCACCAGGTGAATAACCGCCTCACGCTGGAAGTGTCCCGCGAAGGCACGCCCGCACCTCTTGTCTTCACGATCAGGAAGCCTGAGCAGCAGGACCTTGGCCTCGAATTCGTTGACCCCACGTTCGACGGCATCAAGCGCTGCAACAACCACTGCCCCTTCTGCTTCGTGGACCAGAACGCTCCCGGTCTGCGCCGCACCCTGGACATCAAAGACGACGACTACCGCTATTCCTTCCTCTACGGCGGCTTTATTACGCTAACAAACCTCAAGGAGAGCGATTGGGAGCGTATCAACGAAGAGCGCCTCACACCCCTCTACGTTTCCGTGCATGCCACCGAGCTGGATCTGCGCAAAGAGCTCCTGGGCAACCCTCGCATCCCCGATATCCTTGAACAACTCAAGTTCCTGGGCGATATGGGCATCCAGACCCACACCCAGCTCGTCGTTTGTCCCGGCGTCAACGACGGCGAGCATCTCGACCGCTCGATAAGCGACCTGTCGGCCCTCTACCCGGCCGTGCAGACGGTGGGCGTGGTGCCTGTTGGCCTCACCCGCTTCCGCCGCAACAGCCACTACCAGCTAAAGATCGATCTTCGTCCTTACCATTCCGTAGAAGCAGCCGTTGTCGTAGACCAGGTCGAAGAGTGGCAGCGCCGTCTCAAGACGCAAATCGGCACTAACTTCGCCTTCCTGTCGGATGAGTGGTATCTGATGGCGGACCGTAAAGTCCCTCACGTCCGCGAGTACGAAGAGTTCCCGCAGATGGAGAACGGCGTGGGTATGGTGCGCCAGCTCCTCGACGAATTGCGTAAGACCGCCCGCAAGCTGCCCGCGAGGATCGACCGCCCCATGCGTATCGTGCTCGCCTGCGGCGAGATGCCCGCTTCCACACTGGAACGCGCCCTCCGCCCTCTGCGCGCCATCGAGAACCTGGACGTGCGCCTGATCGTTATCGCAAACGACACCCTGGGCGGCAACGTGGGCTGTTCCGGCCTCCTGTTCGGCGCTGAGACGGCAGAAGCGCTGCGGCCCTATTCGGCCACCGGCGCTGAGCCCGCCGACCTTATCTTCCTGCCACGCCGTATGTTCGACTTCAGCGGCGTTCGCACCCTCGACGAATGGACTGCAGGCAAATTCCAGCGTGAGCTTGGCCGCCCCGTTATCCCTGCCGAATGGGTGCACCAAATCTGGGGAACCGTTGAGAAATACCTGCGCGGCGAAGATTGCTATACTCCTGAGCAAGAAATTATCAGGCTGTCGCAACTGGGATGATGCGAGAAATAACCAAAAAGGCCGCCCGCGGGCGGCCTTTTTGGTTATTTCTCGCGGGCAAACAGGAGATTAGCTGTTGCCGTCCGTGGAGCCGGCACCGGTGCCGGTGCTACCGCTTGTAGCCTCGTCGGTTTCGTAGCGGAAGGCGTCTTCAGCGTAGTCGTCGTAGTCGGCATCGTCGTTGCGCTTCAGGAGGAAGTAAGCTGCCGCGCCAATCGCGCCGGCTGCCACCAGCAGCGGGAAGGGGAGACCGCCCTTCTTCTTGCCGTCCAGATCCATCTCCTTATCGGCCTCCACCGCTTTCTCTTTGCTTACCTCAAGCTTGTTGTCGACTTTATCGGTTCGCTCTTTGCCTAGCTGGTCATCGTACCACTCGATCTCATCCTGCTTGGCCTCGAGGTTCTTGCGAACGATGTTGAGCGCCTTAGCGTCCTCGATGTCGTCCAGGTTGTCGATATAGCGTTTGATACCACGCTCGGCCCCAATCCTCATGGCCGCCACGCTGGTATCGTCATGCCCGCCGGTCAGCTTGCCCCAGAGCCCGCCCTGGCCTTTGCCGGCGCCAACTTCGTACTCAATGGGATCGCCTCCCAGGTCCTCCAGCCGGTCGTTGAGGGCTTCAGCCTGCTTCATGTGCGAGTCCCGCCATTTGCGGTACTGCCGCCGCACTTTGTTGTCTTCAGCACTCTCTATGGCGCTGTCCAGGGCTCCAACAGCCATATACTCTGTCTTCACCAGATCTTCGAGCGCCTTAATAGTCCGTTTATTGCTCATTCCAGATGCCTCCTAAGATTTACGTAGGTTTTCTTGAGAAATTCCTGCAGTTAATATTACACTATGATGCCCATCCTTGGTAGCAAGATGGGTGCCAGTGGTGACGAGGGGCAAAGGCCAGGGGCTCAGGGGTCAGGGACTAGGATCATTAAACGACCGACGACCGACGTAAGCAGTAATGCTGACCCCTAGTCCCTAATCAGTGTCCCTGATCCTTAGTCCCTGATCCCTAGCCCCATCCCACCCCTGGTCCCTGATCCCTGAGTCCCTAGTCCTCCGATCACGCCACCTCTCGGCGCACGCTTCCGGCTGCGAGCACTGCGGCCACCGCAGCAAAGCCGAACAGGAAGAGCAACGGCACCCAGGTATCGGCGAGGCTTAGCCCCCTTATCATGATATTGGTCATGGCGTCGACCGCATAGGTGAGGGGCATGATGCGCGCGATCACCTGCAGCCAGCCGGGCATGTCCTGCACCGGCCAGAGAAGTCCTGAGAGGAGCACCTGTGGGATTATCACGATGGGGATGAACTGGACCGCCTGCAGCTCGTTGCGGGCAAAGGTCGACAGGAAGATGCCCAGGTTGACTGCCCCGATCACAAGAGCCAGCGTTACCACGAATATGGAAAGCAAATTGCCTGTGTACTTCACCTGCAGCGCGTACACTGTAAAGAGAAGCAGCAGAATTGCTTGCAGCACTGCGAAGAAGCCGAAGCCGAGCATATAGCCCAACACAAGCTCTAATCGGGTGACGGGGGAAGCCGCCAATCTCTCCATCGTACCCTGCGTTCTCTCACGCAAAAATGCCACGCTGGTCAGCAGGAAAATGAGGAAGAAGCCTATGTAGGCGATGAAAATCGGCGCGAAGAAATCCAGCATCTTCAGGTCCGCGCTCCCATAAAGCCGCATGGTCTGTATATCGAGGGGCAGGGTGGACGGCAGCGAAGCGTTCAAGGGAGGTGGGATGGCGGCCTTCAGTAATTGCGGCGCGCTTCCCAGCAATGCCTGGCCTACCACGCCGAGCGCGCTGCTCGCCTGGCCTGGATTGGAGCCTTCCACCAACACACCGATCGTGCCTTTGTGGTCGGTGGCGAAATTCTGCGTGAAATTTGGCCCGAAGATAAGCGCCACCTTTTGCGAGCCGTCCCGCACCGCGTTTGTGGCTTCGTCCCGGTTCAGCGGCACGAGTACCAGGTTGTTGTTAGACTTCAGGCTATCGATGATCGGCCCGGTGAGACTTGACTGACCGGCTGGGGGTCTATCCTCGTTGACCAGGGCCACCTTGATTGTCTGGTCTTCCTGGGACCTGAATACGTAGCCGAAAAGGGTCATAACCAGGATTGGCGCGATGAAAAGAAGGGCGAGCGTGCGATGGTCGCGCCGGAACTGCGCGATAATGCGGCCCGCGATTGCCAGGATGCGTGGAAAACTCATCTCATTGCCTCCTCGGGTGCAGGCTCTTTGGCGGAAAGCTTCAGGAACGCCTGCTCAAGATTTTCGTTGCCGCCCAGCTCCCTTATCTCGCTTGGCGTGCCGGACGCCAGCAGCTTGCCGAAGCGCATCAAGCCGAGGCGGTCGCACCTGTCCGCCTCGTCCATAACGTGGCTCGATACGATGATTGTGACGCCGCGCTCGTTGAGCGTGCGGAAGTAGCCCCAGAGGGTCTGCCTCAGCTGGGGGTCAACGCCCACGGTCGGCTCGTCGAGCAAAAGGAGCTCGGGGTTGTGCACGAGCGCGCAGGCGAGCGACAGTCTCTGCTTCATGCCCCCGCTCAGGTTGCCGGTTAGAGAGGCTTTGCGTGGCAATAAGCTCCACGAGGTTCAGCACCTCTTCGGCTCGCTTGTCTCGCGCCGCCTTGTCGTTCATACCGAAGATGCGTGCGAAGAATTGCACGTTCTCCCACACCGACAGGTCGTTGTATAGCGCCTGAAGCTGCGTCATATAGCCGATGCGATTGCGGACCTTGTCGGCCCTGGCAGGCATGGGCTGTCCGAGCACTGTCAGACTGCCCGAAGTAGGAATGACCAGGCCCGCGACCATCCTTATGAAGGTGGTCTTGCCCGATCCATTAGGTCCGAGCAGCCCGAAAGCCTCCCCCGCCCCGTTAGATGCCATCACCCCGAATGACTCGCCCTTCCTTATGCTCAGCGTAAGCCCATCCAGCGCTCGTACGTCGCCAAACTGCTTGACCAGATTGGTACAAGTCACTATGTCGACGCCTGGCGACTGTGCAACCTTCGTTCTATCTCCGGTCTCCATTGTCCGACCCTCCTTTACATAACTTGATTGACCAATCAATCAACTTGCCTGCCGCAAGAAAACGCGAAACGTCAAATCTAAGGAAGCAGTAAGCACTATGACCATCAATGTGCAATCCGCAATTCCGCATTCCGCATATCCTACGTCCTCACCGCCATCCCGTTCAAAAAAATCTCGACTGCGGTTCTGGCCATCGTCTCCTGGCTCAGCGTTGCGGAATCGGCCTGGACGAAGACCTCCCTGGTGAGCATGTACGCCACGAGGGATCCCATGAAGCAGCGGCTCGCCGCGCCGGAGTTCATGCGGCGCAGCCTCCCCAGGTCCATTTGGTGTTGCAGATAGCGGTTGAGGAAAGTGAAACCGCGCCAGGGCCCTATCCTGTTGAACAACGAGGCCACTGCGGGCTTGCGTGTTGCTTCGCTCAGCATGATCTTGAACATTGCTACCGATGCCGGGTTATCCAGCATCGTGAGAAACGCCCGCGCCAGGTTAGTCAGTACTTCCTGCGGCTCGCGGTCCATCATCTCCTCGCCATGCATGATAAATTGCAGAACGGTGGCGCGTTCCTCCACGACGTTGCGGAAGAGGTCCGTCTTGTCTTTGAAATAATGGTAGATGAGCCCCGGCGACCCTATATGAGCGGCTTCTGCGATATCTTTGTTGGTGGCCTTCTCGAAGCCCTCACTGGAAAACACCTTTAGCGCGCCGTCAATGATCTGCTGGCGTCTCGCCTCGAAATCCTGTTCATCCCTGGGCGGCATCTCCCACCTCCATTTCGTTGATTGATCAGTCAATCAAGATTATAGACCATGGAGGCCACGCTGTCAATAGTCTAATGCACCGGTCTTTATGGCTCTAATGAGATCAGCCCCAGTCTCACCTTGAGCGCCACTATACGCTCGACCGACAGCCTCAAGCGTGTTCTGGTAATACGCCCCGACTGCACGGCCTGCGTAAGAGCCGTTACCGTACCCGCAACCTGGGCGCTATCATTAGGACACTCGACTATGTCTTCCCCTGCTAATATTGCCAGCACGCTCGCCTCCCCGACTGCCTGCGCCGGGTCAGTATAGCCAAGGCTTCTCATGTAAGAGCCAATGGCGCCGGCTGCCAGGGCATCTGACACAACCACGCCCTGGTAGCCTAGCTGCCCCCGCAACACCTCATCCACTAGAGTTGGCGACAGTGACGCAGGGTACTTCGCATCGTAAGCAGGCACCATGACGTGAGTTACCATGATCATGCCGGGGTCATGCGCAAGCAGATTGCGGAACGTAACAAAGTCGGTGGCATTCAGTTGCGCCGGCGTCTTGGTGATCGTTGGCAGCGAAAAGTCAGGATTGGCGTTCGCCGAGCCGATGCCGGGCCAGTGTTTCAAAGTCCCTGCCACACCATTCTGTTGCAGGCCATCCAGGAATGCGCCGGCGAACCGGTCCACCTGATCAGGAGTAGTGCCGAACATCCGGTTCGGGTCAATGGCCCCACCCTGATCGATATCAGCTAATGGCGCGAAGTCGGTATTGATACCGATGTCTATGAGGCGTGAGGCATCGAGCTTAGCCTGAGCGTAGGCATTTTGGGGATTACCGGTAGCGGCAAGCTGGGCGGGAGAGGGAGAAGTACCGTAATACGGCGCGATACGATCGACAGACCCGCCCTCTTCATCTGTGGCGATGATCATTGGGTTCGGTGAATGGGCAATAACGTCGTGGGTGAGCTGGCGAAACGCGTCGAGGGTCCTGGGTTTGAGTGTTCCACCGTCATACGCCGTGAACATAATTGCATTGGAAATCTGATCTTGCTGCAGATATACGTTGTAATCGGCTGAATACGAGTTGGCATAGACGGGGAACATTATCAGCTCGCCTATCTGCTGGGTGAGAGTTAGTTTGGAGATATAGGCGTCGATCCGCTGGCTTAACGTAGGCGTAGGCGCGGAGGTGGCCGTTGGCAGCGGCGTGGGAGATGGGACAATGGCAGGCGGTACCTCTACAGGAGGCGCGACCCAGGGGGGAACAATTTCCTCTTGTTGGTAGCGAAAGGTGCCAAGCTGCGAAAGGAGCACGGTATATGGCGCAGGGTTCTCGGGGTGGTATTCGAAGACTGCCCGCTCGAAGTATTGCACTGTATAGGTCTGCCCGTTCAGGTCCGACACCTCGGTGAATTCCTCCGAAAGTGGATATCCCTGATCGGCAAGGCCGCCGTGTGTATTCCAATATTCGAGGAACCCACCGCCCAAGGTGTGCCCCGTCTCGGGGAAGAACCGGGCACCCTGAGAATTGTTGGCTTGCTGGCCGGGCGCGCCGTTGGGGTACTTCTGCTTATAGCGGTAGACGCCGATAAGTGAGAGGAGGATGTCGTAGGGTGGGTTGTTCTCGGGGTGGTATTCGAAGACTGCCCGCTCGAAGTATTGCACTGTGTAGGTCTTGCCGTCGGTTGCCGAGATTTCTCCGAGTACGTCGCTGATCGGAAGGCCTTGCTGGGCGAGCCCGCCGTGCTCGTCCCAATATTGGAGGAATCGCCCGCACACCGTTTTGCCTGTCTCGGGAAACGTTCGGCAATCGGTCTGCGCGCTGGTTGGCGAGCCTGTTGTGTATAGTAGTAGCGCAAGAGCGACGAGCAGACCGAGCACCACACCCACGGCCACTTTCCGGGCGCCGCTATTGCTCGCAAGGATCGCGATACAAAAGGCCCGAATGACCCGCTTGACGGATGCTGTCCAGGTCGACAAGGTTGAGGTAGCTGCGCCTGGTCGAGCAAGTAAGCTCATGAGCTCAAAGCCCGACACCCCCTGCTAACATGGAGGGTACCGCCGTGGTATAGATAGCATAGACCTTCCTTGCAATTTCTCGTTGGCTACTGCCATTATACACGGGCCTTCACGCGACGATGCCCCGAGTTCGCCGGATCTCTACGCAATATTGTACATCTTCTCTACGTGCCTGCTTGCCGATTCACGATCCTGGTTGGCAATTGTATATCTGTCGCAGGAAGGTGACTCGTACATAGGGCAGTCATGCAAGGCTCCCCTGATGCAAGAACTCGGCTATCTGATCGACTGTTTGGCGGGCGCTGCGGCCAACCCCTATCAGCGTTGCTGATGCGTAGCCTGTCCAGTCGCCGTAACCTACGAGCCAAAGCCGCGGCTCTTTGACCGAGCGGGTGCCGTCCAGGCCGACTTGCCCGTTCGGCTCGATTACCCCCAGGCCGTCCAGATGGTCAAGCGCATGGCGGAACCCTGTGCACCATATGACGGCATCGACCTTCTCTTCGCTTCCATCGCTCCAGACTACGCCGGTTTCGGTGAATCGGGTAAAGGGGCGCACAGTGGTCAACACCCCTCGCGAGCGAGCCTCTTTTACGGCGGGCACCATTACGATGTCGCCCAGGCCGCCGGCCACCTCGCCTCGCAACGATTTCTCCTTGCCTTCATTCCCGGCAAGATAGCGCTTTGTAGCCACTTCAAATAGTACGCGCCCGTCCACGTCGTCCGGCATGAAGTGTGGCGGCCTGCGAGCTACCCAGGTAGCGCTAGCAACTCTAGACACCTCGGCAAGTATCTGCGCACCTGAATTTCCTCCTCCCACCACCAGCACTCGCTTTCCCACAAACGGCTCAGGCGAGCGATACTGTGCTGAATGCATTTGCGTGCCCCTGAAAAGCCCCTGGCCGGGATAAGTGGGGATGTAAGGGTGCTTCCAATTGCCGGTGGCGCTGATAATAGCGCGAGCAGACCACTCGCCGGTATCGCCCTCCGCTACCAGCTTGTCACCACGCTTCCAGACTGACGTGACGATCACGGGCCTTTGGACGGGCAAAGCGTAGCGGCGCTCGTATTCGCCCAGATAGCCAAGTACGGCGTCGCGCCCTGGGTATTCTACACCGCCGCTCGGCATCAGCCAGCCAGGCAGCGAGCTCCACTGTGCCGGCGAAAAGAGGGTCAGTGAGTCCCAGGTGTGCCGCCATGCTCCCCCGGGCCCTTCCTCGGCATCGAGAATCGTGTAGCTCAGGCCGGTTTTGCGCAGATAATAGGCGGAGGCCAGGCCAGCCTGGCCTCCGCCTATCACGACGACGTCATAGTCGTGCCGCTGTTCGCTTGAACTTCCCATGCTTGATTATAGTGAATAGCCGGGGATGTTCACTCGCCGTTCTGAGGATTGCAATCAGGGAAGAATATGCCGGTGGTGATTTTGGATGTCTGCCCTCTGCTGGCATTATTGCCGGGGCGGAAATAAGGGAGCCTACCTGGTCCGCAAGGCTCGCCCGGCCCGCCGCATGGGTAGCCGCTCATGGCCCCGCGATTTGCAAGCCGCTGCACGAAGTCAAAGTAAGTGCTGCCCGGCGTCACGTCTTCGAATAGCCGGTTGCCGGGTGGGTCATTCAAACGAGCCGCGTTAGCGACGATCTTGGAAATCTGTCCCCTCGTAGCATAGTTGATGGGACGAAAATATGGCAGGTTGCCAGGCATGCAAGGCTCGCCTGGCAGGCCACACGGATATCCCCCTATGATGTTACGGCTCGCCAGCCGGTAAACGTAGTCGTAGAACGGAGAGCCCGCAGGCACGTCTTCGAATAATTGTGCGCTCACGGGATCATCGAACCCCGCCGCATTGGATACTATCTTGGAAAGTTGTCCCCTTGTCACGTTGTTATTAGGGTGGAACGTGCCGTCCGGGTATCCGCCGATAATCCCCAGGCACGCCAGGCATCGGACGAACGGGAAGAATGTGCTTCCAGACGGCACATCCCGGAAACTTACAATGCATGCAGAATGTGTCGGTGTCGCAGTTGTAGTAGCGGGCGCTGTCGTAGCTGTGACGACAGTGCTTGTCGCGGTGTCCATAGAAGCTTCTGTATCTGTCGAGACAATGGTTGGTGTACCTGTCGCGGGAGGCATAGTTGCAGTGGGTGAATAGGTGTTTGTGGCTATGGGCTGGGTGGGCGTTGCTGATGTAGCCTCAGTATAGGTGGCAGTAGGAGGAATGGCAGTGGCCATAGCCGTAGCCGTGGCTGTGCCGGTCGGGATTGGCGTTGTTGTGCGTGTCGGGCTATCAGTCAGGGTGCGCGTAGGCGAAGTGGTCGGAGCGAGCGTTGGTGTGGCCCCACCTGTCCAGACATCGCTGATAGGCTGGTACTGGCCGCTCACACCGGCATAGGGAAGGCCGTACATATCCTCAAGGGTTCGCAGCACGTTGAAGTGGTTTATCTGCTCCGAGTATTGCCCTGGAACCACCATAGGGCCGGCGAATATAGTCGCGATCTGGTTTGACTGTGAGTAGTCGTCTTCGTCCCAGGTTACGACCAACAACGAATTGTGCGCCATCGCCCATTGCTTATATGCGTCCAGATTCTGGTTTAGCCATGTATCGCCTTGAGCTATCGTACCGTCATGCATGTCGTGAAGCTGGTTCGGAATGACGAAGCTCAGCGTAGGCAGCGTGGAGTAGTCGGAGGGGAAATAGGTGAATGGAAGATTGCCGGCGGACGGAACATTGGTGAAATTGACCCATGGGTTGTGCTTACGATAGTATTCGCCGGAGCTGCATACGGTCGAGCCCGGTCCGGGGAGATCCTCAGAGTAGCCCGTGAAGGTGAGGCTCGCTGTGATTAGCTCAGTACCCAGGTTGGGGATGCCAGTGAAGGTATGGGGGCACGAATCGTCGGTTATGCCCTGGTTGGATCCCGAGAAGAGATCCAGATAGTTCGGCTGGCTGGGATGCTCAATCGCGTGTGAGTTGGTGAAGAGCGCTCCCTGGGCTGCCAGAGCGTTGATATAGGGAGCCTGGGCATTGCCGATAATCTCGCTGTAACCGTGATTCTCCTCCATCACAATTATCACGTGGTCGGGGCTGGGCAGGCCCGTGGCAGCCGAGGGAAAGGCGGGAACAACGCTCGGCGCAGCCGCACTCTGTGAAGCTATCGTGAGGGTGCATGCAGCGAGCAGGCATAATATAGCTAGCTCAGTAAGGAATGATAATCTTGTGTTGCGGGCTCCGCTTATCTTGAACATCTAAACTATTATATAGGTACATTGTTGGAAAGTCATTAACGATCTTTCGAGAACGATCTTTCGAGGCGTCCGCATGAGAATCGACTATGCTATAATCGTCTCAAAATAACCCGCTGCGAACTATATCGAGACTCCATCGCTCATATTGTGCATAGGGTGCGAGAAAGGTATGGACGCTACATCTACCTTTGGGCAGTGGCTGAAGCAGCGCCGCCAATCGCTTGACCTGACGCAGGAAGCTCTGGCGGAGGCCGTGCACTGTTCTGTAGACCTGATCCGCAAGATCGAATCCGGCCGCCGCAGACCGTCGCGCCAGGTCACCGTGCTCCTCGCGCAGCACCTCCAGGTCGCGCCCCGGGAGAGCGCCGCTTTCCTGCAATGGGCGCGCGGCTCCGCGTCCGAGGTCCCAGGTTCCGAGGCTGACAGCGCCGAAGAGGCGGCCCTCGCGCCCAGTACGGTCCGGCCGTCTTCATCTTTTCAGCCGCTCTCTTCGCTTCCGATCGCGCCCACAGTCCTGGTGGGGCGAGAGTCTGAGCTTGCTCACCTGCGCGATCTCCTCTGGCGCTCAACCACGCGCCTGGTAACCCTTACCGGGCCGCCAGGCATTGGCAAAACGCGCCTCGCTCAGGCGGCTGCTGCGGCACTCAGGGATGACTTTAAAGACGGCCTCATCTATTTGTCGCTTGTCTCGGTGGAGGACCCTGCGCTGGTGCCTATTAGCCTATCTGCCGCCCTGGGGATACGAGAGCAGGGGAGTCATCCATTGTTGGAGGATTTGCAAGATGCTCTGCGAGACAAGCAGATGTTGCTGGTGCTGGACAATTTTGAGCAGGTTATCGAGGCTGCCCCCACTGTCACAGCGCTCCTTGCTACGGCTCCCCAGCTAAAAGTGCTGGTCACCAGCCGTGCGCCTTTGCATCTTCGCGGCGAAAAACTGGTTGCTGTGCCCCCGCTCAAGCTGCCCGATCTCGATAATCTCCCACCTCTGGCCGAACTGGCGAAAATCGAGTCTGTGGCCCTCTTTGTCGAGCGTGCGCAAGATGCCCAGGATGACTTCACTTTGACAAAGGAGAACGCCGGTCTTGCTGCAGCCATCTGCATCCGGCTCGATGGCCTGCCACTGGCTATCGAGCTGGCTGCTGCCAGGACGAGGCTCTTCTCGCTCGCCGCTCTACATGCGCGCCTGGTGAGTCCTCTCGCTCTGCTCACCGGCGGGCCACGCGATGCTCCCATCCACCAGCAGACCTTGCGCCATTCGATCGAAGTCTAGCTATATCCTGTTGAGCGACGATGAGCAGCGTCTTTTCCGCAACCTGGGCATCTTCATGGGGCCGTTCCCGTTCGATGCGGCTGAAGAAGTGGCCGGGGCCGAGCTGGAAGGGCTGGAGGCAATACTCGACCAGAGCCTCTTGCGGAGGCAGTCGGGTTGGGACGCAGGCGAAGACGACGAGGTGCTCTTCTCGATGCTTGCTTCAATCCGCGAGTACGCGCGCGAGCAACTGGAGATGCGTGGTGAAGCGGCCGAGACTGCATTGCGCCACGCACGCTACTACGTAGCCCTTGTCGTAGCCGCGCATCTAGAGTTGACCTCAGCGAACCAGAAGCTCTGGCTGGATAGGCTCGCCGCGAGCTATGGCGACATTCGCTCGGCGTTCGACTGGTCGCTCAAGGTCGGAGAGCCTGCTACAGCCCTCGAGATGGCAGGTCATATGTGGCGCTTCTGGTATGCGCGCGGCGAATTCAGCGAGGGTCGCCGCTGGTTGGAAGAGGTGCTCGACCATCCAGGCCCACAACCGGCAAGCCTGCGCGCCCTGGCTTTGCACGGGCTTGGCACCCTGGCGGAAAGGCAAGCCGACCTGGAGGCTGCCGAGCGCTATCTGCTGGAGAGCATCTCCCTTCGGAGCCAACTAGGCGAATTGCACAACATGGCGAACGGTCTCAATAATTTAGGCACCGTCTACTATTCGCAAGGCAAAATCGACAAAGCGGAGAATTCCTACCGGGAAGCGATCGCTCTGCACCGGCAATCGGGCAACAAAGAGGAAGTGGCACGCACGCTGGGTAACCTGAGCATGGTATTTTACAATCGTGGCGAGTATGCCCAGGCTATTTCCTTACTGGAAGAAACTCTGGCGATGCGCCAGGACCTGCGCGTTCAGACCAACGTCGCCAGCGCCCTCAATAATCTGGGTCTGCTGACGCTTCTGGTGGGCGATTACCAGCGCTCTATCGCTTACTGCGAAGATGCTGTAGCTCTTGATGTCGAGATGGGCGACGCCATGGGCAAAGCCTTTTCATTGGGCAACCTGGGACACGCAGCCAGAAAGCTGGGGCAGTTTGATCGCGCCCGCGCTGCTTTGGCAGAAAGCTTGTCTCTTTTCTGGACGATGGGTGATAGGCGCAATGTGGCGGGCTCCTTGCACAGGCTGGCCTCTGTCGATGCCTGGTCGGGCAGGCCTGCAAGAGCGGCTCGCCTCTTTGGTGCAGCCTCCGCCGCCCGCGAAGCCCTCGGCGTACCCATCGATCCCCCGGAGCTTCCCGACTACGATGAGAGCCTTGCACTGACCCGAGACACACTCAGCGAGGTAGAGTTCAACGCGGCCTGGTCGGTGGGGCACGCCATGCCGCTCGATGATGTTTTCGCCTACGCTATGCAACAGCCCTCTGCCGGATAGTATCTCTGGCCTGGCTGCACACGCGCACGGGAAGGAGCAGTAAATGCCTCTGATTAATGAGATCTTTAATCTTACCTTTAATCCGTTCTAATCTACGAGAGGTAAGCTAAATTCCACACAGGCAGAATTGCTGCGCGCGATGTCAGTTCTATCCAGGAGAGGATGCGAGGAGGAGCGGCCATACTTGCGTTACTTCGTAACCGGGTGATTTCGAGGGGAGCTTTGCTCCTACTTGGCTTCGTTGTCTTGCTGTTGGCGTTTTTGCCCGTGCATATATGGAGCAGCGCAGATAGGGTAGCGGCGGCAAGCTCTACCTTGCTCGACCAGGCGCGGCTTGCAACGTGGTACTCTCCTGCGCAGGCCGATCCCCCTGTCGTTTCTCACGGCTACCAGGGAACCGATCTCGTCAATGGCTTTCAAGAAAGCGATTTCATTTATGCCGGTGGCAAATACTACCTGTTCTCAACAAGTAGCCAGGATCCGGCCTGGGTGGATGTATATGTCGGCAACACGCCGGAAAATATAGTCAAAGGGCCGCCCGCATTTACCCACGTGGCGCCGATAAGGTATCCCACAGTAGTGAAAGACGGCAAAACCTGGCATATGTGGGGTGTCAACCCTAAGAGCAAAACGACAGAGCACTGGGTCAGCACCAATTCCGACCCCATAGATTTTACGTATGCCGATTCGATTTTTTCTGGGCCTCAGGAATTGCCACTGGTCGATTTTGCAGTGCGCAAAGATCCGTCTAACGGGCACTGGTATGGTGTAGGCTTCGAGACGTGGACCAATTCGCCTCTCTTGCTGGCAAAGGCATCCAACCCGTATGGGCCATGGCAAAAGCTCAACTACAAGCCAAATAGCTATGATTCGGGCGTGTTCGGAGATACCGGCCCTCCTCCCTGGGCCAACGCATCGCGGCCGGATCCCGACCTGGCTTTCACCCCGGACGGGCGGGCCTGGGTCTTTTTTACAGGAAGATCGGTCACCCCTGAGCCTCTGGGTGTGCCCTCGATAGCAGGCATGGTGCAAGTGGACGTTCACACAGGCAAAGCTCTGGGCAACGCCATTGTCCTCTTCGACCCCGATGCTCAACAGGATTTACCCTTTGAGGGTGTGTCCGACCTGAATCTCATATCCGCGCCCGGCCAGCCTCCCCGCATCTTCGGCCAAACGGGCAGCGCCGATTACCCGCTGGCGGAGCTTGACCTGTCAACTGCTGCCCCTCCCACCGATGGCAGGACCTCTGCCGATCTGGTTCGTCTCAATATGGCAAGAGGCGTGGACGTGGCCACCGGCATAGTCCCCACCAATATGCGAGCACCCTATAGCTGGTACCCGGCCGGTCTCATAGTGGGTGCAGGTAGTGGTGGGGTGACGAGTTATCTGGCCGCCTCGTACCTTGCTGACCTGACTTTCCAGGTGGATTTCACGCCGGCGACCATTAATCCGTCAGCAATCAACGCAGTGGCGCACGTCGGCGGGCTCGACTACAATGTGGGACCCGATATCACCGTGCAGATAGATGCCACCAACAAAAACAAACCTGATATATCGGCCACGATCACAGGCAGCGATAACTCCACCGTAACGCTGGATAGTGGCATAGCGGCCAGGCCCGATACTAATTACTCGGTGATGCTAAGCCGGGTAGGGTCGTCGGCCACTTTGATGGTGAACGGGGTGGTCACATCTAAAGCAACCCAGGGAGCCCTGCTTACCGGCTTGCAAGAGTGGTCGCTGGCTGGGGATGATACGTTAACCCAGACGGCTCGCTCTCCGTTCGAGGGCACTATCCACTCTTTTGTTGTCACCGGGAGCGGTCCTGACGACTGAGCTACGCAATTCTTAATTCCTAATTTTGAATTTTGAATTAAGTAAGGTCAATCATAAATTCAATATTAAGAATTAAGAATTCGCACCGCTCGGGGCGATGCTGAGGATTATGCCTCCTGATTTACCGGTGTCGGCGAAGTAGAGCTTGTACTTGTCACGCTTGTCGATGACCTGCTTGACGGCGTTATACTTCTGTTGATCGACCTGAAAATCTTTGCCGCCCAGGGTGAGATAATAGGAAGTAATGTAGACGCCGCTATCTTCGGGTGAGCCACCTACGCTGACGTTACGCGTCTTCAGCTTGATAGTGCCCTCCAGATAGCGTACCGGGTAAACGACGGGCATCGCCTCCGCCATTTGGCGGTACCGCTCCACCGAGCGCCTGTACGATCTCGGTACGGTGGCAACGATCAACAGTAGCACCAGCACCACGCCCCCCAGCACCGGAATAGTGAGCCCCCCGAGGGCGTTCTGCACCGGTCGGAACGAGCCGGTAGCTACAAACAGAGCGCCGATAACCCCCAGCACAACAATAAAGTAGAGCAGCACGAACGGCGTGCCTTTCGTTGCACGCCGTCCTGTGGCCACGGCAGCTTCTTTCCTTATCTGCATCATCTCGCGTTGGGCGGGCGAAAGCTGGCCGTGCTTGTTGTACTCAAGGTCCTCCGGGCCGAAGTTGAGGATTTGCATTAGTTGCATGGTGCTCTGGCCGACCTGCATTTCATACCCCTTTTCGAGGGACCAGGGACTAGTGGATGTCTGCAATGAGAGGAAGGTTCGGGGGCGTCCCCCGGCCCCGGCAGGGGACCTCCGTCCTTCGTCCTCCGGCACCCCCGTTGCGCAAGACCTCTCGTGAACCTGCACTAGTCCCTAGTCCCTAGTCCCTAGTTCCTGTCCTAGTCCCTACTTCAGAGTTACCAACACAGGCACGGTGCCTGTGCCGCTCTCCAGGGTGCCCAGTGCCTTGCCGATCACGGTGCCGGTGAGGGGCTTGGACAGGTCGGCCTTCATAGCGACGCCGGGGCTATCGCTGCTCACCAGCAAGTCGCCGGTATGGATCGGGCCGTTGGAAGCTGTGACTTTAACCGCGGGCACGGTGCCATCGGTGGCAAACATACCGTACGATTGGGCGGCCACATTAGTGGCGTTCCGGTCAGGGTGTACTGTGCCTGCGCCGTCATCGATTGTGGCGCTAGGCATGACAATCTTAGCAAGGTCGGCAGCCTTTTGGGCGTCGCTTTCGTTACCGGACATGATAGCGTTACGGCGATTCTGCGCGTCGCTCATGGCGGCCTGCTGCTGCTGATATGCGGCCTCTGTTTGCGCGCTCGGCACATAAAGCGCCTGCCCGGCCACTCCCACCACGGTGCTCTGGTAGGCAGCGTCGGACTTGCGTACCTGCAAAACAGGGGCCGATCCCACTACCGCCGGGCCTGTACCCACGACCTGTACCACATCGCCGGCTTCGATAGCCGTATTGCCGACGTTCTGCATCACTTCAGTTGGGCCGCAACCGGTGCAAGTGCCGGTAATAGTCACATCACCGTTGAACTGGGCTGCCTTGTTACCAAAGCCAGGGTCAACGTAGAGCGATGCCCAGCTCGTATTAGGGTCGGTTGATTGGAAATAACCGGCCCGGTAAGCACTACTGGTGGCGTTCAAGCCATAACTAACGGTCCCGGAGGAGCGGGCGCGCACCGCGTCGCTGCTGTTGCCACTCGAGTCGCCGATCACTGCAAAGCTGTTATTGCCCGTCGACTCGCCGCGCACCCCGTTGCTGTTAGCGCCGTCTGCGTGGCCGATAACCCCGTAGCTGCCGTCGCTCTCCGCCAGGGCGTAGACCGCGGGCTTGTTGGTGCCGGTGGAGTAGGCACCTACCGCGTGGCCGTTGTCGCCATACGCATGGACGTCCACTCCGAAGCTATTGGTGCCCGTCGTAACGGCCGAGAATCCTATAGCATTGCTTCCGGTCACGATAGCTTGCACGCCAATGCTATCGGTCCCGTAGAGTTGCCCTTTAAAGCCGATATCGTGGCCGCCCGCGAGATTTGTCGCTCCTATCAGCGTGCTATTAGAAGCATTGCTGATAGCATAGAAGCTCCTCTGGTTGTTGGCATTGGTAATACTGGTGATGTTCGATCCGCCGCTCGCCCCGCTGAAGATGATCCAGGGTGAGAGCATGGTACCTCCGTCCATGTTTATGCCGGGCAGTTGGCGTCCATTGTCCTCGAACTTTGCCATCTGCCCGCGGCTCACAGTGTTGCCGGGGAGGTAGTAGGGCAAGTTGAGAGGCGGGACACATTGACCTGCCGGAGGGGTTCCGCACGGATAGCCTGCGACTATCCCCGCGTCGGCTATGCTCTGCACGTAGGCATAGAATGGGCTGCTGGACGGCACGTCCTGGTAATGTTGTGCACTGTTGGGGGATTGTGTGCTGCTCTGCTGCCCGGCACCGGATTGCGTTGTGCTGTTGCTTGCGGCGCTCGTCACGCCCGCACCCCAGACTCCGCTTGAGGCTACCAGCAACGCTAAGGCCAGAGTTATGGCCGGCGCAAGCTTCCTTTTGGGGATTATGGCTACTCGTGTAGATAGATTCAATTTGCTTTCCATTGCGTTGTCTCCTTTCTGCACTTATCATTGTCTGCAACAGAGCCGCGAATCCTGTATATTCAAAGTCAATAAAGCGAAAACGGTAATTGTGAGGATCGTCCCTGCTGTGAATGATTTCAGAGTATAAAGCGGCGAGGCACAGATTCTTAGTGGGACAAGCGTGACAAAAAGCGTGACAAAAAGCGTGACAAAGCAAGAGGAGGATATGATGCCCGAACCATGGACAGAGCGAAACACTCAAGAGAGCGGAGGCGGTGTGCCCTCTATAGAGGTTGCGGGGCCGAGTCTCCGTCCTTCGTCCTTTGCTGCCTCGTTGCAAACTCCCCGCTGGGTCTGGACATGGTTCCTGGTGCTGGTTCTCGTCATATTCCTGTACCTGGCACGCAGCGTCCTTGGGCCATTTATCATCGCCGGGGTGCTGGCCTATATCTTCAGCATGGTGATAGACAACGTGCAGGAGCGCTTCCACCTGCCTCGATGGCTCGCCGTGTCCCTGCTCTACCTGGTGGTACTGGGTGCCCTGGCCATTGGCCTCTACTTTGGAGCTTCAGCCCTTTTCCATCAGACTCGGGACTTTATAGCCAGAGGTCCAAACCTCGTGGAAACGGGCCTCAGGCAGATAATCGGTGACAGCACATTTGACTTTGGAGGCCAGACCTGGGATGCACACCTGCTGGCGGATCGCATTACGTCGGCTGTCAGCGCTTACCTAAGCAACGGTGGGAGTGGTGACGCGCTGCATTTAGCCACTATGATCGGTGGCAGACTGCTCGATATGCTGCTGGTGATTATCGTCAGTTTCTATCTATTGTTGAGCGGCAACCAGTTTGGATCGTATTTGCTGAAGTTCGTCCCGTCCGCCTCGAGGGAGCGCACGGGCTATGTTGCCGGGCGGATACACGCCGTGCTTGGGGCCTATCTGCGCGGCCAGCTTCTCCTTATCGGGTTGATGGCGTTGGTATCGTTCCTGGTACTCCAATTTGGGTTCGGCCTTCCGTACGCCCTTCCGCTAGCTATACTTACAGGTTTTCTGGAGATCATACCTCTGGTTGGACCCGCGGTCGCGGCCACGCTGGCCGCCGTGGTAGCCATGGCCGCGAATGGGCCGGGAGCTGCGATCGGTGTGGTGATTGCCTATCTCGTCCTGCGAGAGATAGAAGATAACCTGGTGATGCCGATAGTCGTGGGCCGGGTGGTCGAAATACACCCTGTGGTCACGATATTTGCAGTGCTTGCGGGCGGAGCAGCGGCCGGGGTGCTCGGTATGCTGCTGGCTGTGCCCACCGCCGCAGCAATCAAAGTGCTGCTCGATTTCCTCTATCCGGATGATCCGGATCTGGCCATGGTGCAAGCCCAGTCCGGCCTCGATACTGCCGAGCGAGAAGCCGAGGCAAGAGATGAGGAGCCTGCCACTCTGGCGAGTAGCGAGTAGAGATTATACGCGGCTCGACACACGCACTGGAAAGCTAGCAGTATTAGTACTTAAGTAACCCGGCTGCTAATTCAGAGGAGTGATGCGCGTCTATAGGTGAATCGCTAAGATTGACTATGACGAGGGATGTGCTCGGACTCAGCGACCAAGTACAAAATACGAAGTACCCGGTGCTTATTGCCTAGTGGACCTTGCATGCCCGGTACCTGGTACCTGGTGCTCGTATAGCTAATGAAAGGACTAACAGAAAATGCTACAACGAAGTCAGCCTTACATCGAAATCTGGGACGGCCGCGCAATGGTCATGCGTATGTTTGATGCAGCCAACGTGTGCAGGATGGAAGAGGCGACCAATTGGCGAGAACTTGAAGAGGAAGCTCGTGCAGCAATCAAGCTAATTGAAACCCCGATCGGTGGTGTATTCTACCCGTGCCCACCGGAATTGGCTGAGAAAGCCCAATTCGTACGTGACCTGGACGAATGGATTACAGTCTCGGAAGCTCACCGCATAGCCGGTGTAACACGGGACCAGATGTTCGCAGCTATCGATGAGGGCCTATTGACCGCGAGATTGGACGAGAGCGCGACCGGCCTGACTGAGCGGCACCGCGTACGCCGGACCAGGGTAATGCAAATGTGGCCCCACAAGATAACGGCGGCCAACTGGTGTGGTAAGGTGCGAGCGGTGCGCCCCGAGAAGGCAGCCGGTAAGGCATCGTTGCGCAAAGAGCGCTTCTGGGACAAAGTCGATAAGCGCTCCCGCCGCGAATGCTGGCAATGGCAAGGCGGGCGCACAGGTAGAGGTTACGGCACCTTCTGGGCAGATGGTATGGCCCGCGCGGCCCACAAAGTGGCCTACGAGCTAAGCAAGGGCATCGTGCCGGCCGGCAAGTATGTCCACCATACTTGCGACAACGTCCTGTGTATGAACCCCTCCCACCTCACCCTCAGCGACACGAAGTGCTGATCGCACAACGTAAATGATCTACGCCTGCAAAGCGTAGCAAAGCCTGGTCGGTGAAAACAATAAAAAAGCAACCGGTCGCTTGAGCGGGTCCGGTTGCTATTTTTATTGTTTTTCCAATGGCTCCCTCGGCTTTGATGGAATGTCCGTAGCAGTGTCGCTCGGCTACGTGGCGGCGATGCAGGAGCATGGCGTGCCTGGTACATACGCCTATATCTCCGACGCGCATGGACAGCAGGGCAATAACAGGGCCGGTCTTCGATCGGGCACTGCCGCGATCGTTGCGAGCGCACCAGGAGACTATCGTGAGACTTGCCCAGGTTTACAAGCAGATCAACGCCTCCGTAGGCCAGCTTGGTCTCGACAGCTTGACCATCTCGACGCGAGCGCTCAAGAGCGGCACACCCGGTGACGACAGCCTCTACACTGCTCTCGAAAACCAGTTGAGCGGCTTCACCACACAGCGGAACAATATCGCCGGACAGATGGCTAACCTGCTTGAAAGCGCTACGTTCGATCACCAGTCTATCAGCGAACAGCAGGCACGCAGCCTGATATCGCAGGGGCAATCGCTGTTGAACGCAGTGCACGCTCTCGCGGGCCAATAATCGTCAGGCGCAAAAGACCCGCGCAAGAGAAGGAAGCAGGGGCCGCTCGGCGGCCCCTGCCTTTTAATAAGCTCGTCCACAGGTAGGAAACAGGGAAGCTCCGGACTTTTCAAAGGTCCTGGGGCCTCCCTGTTATCATCCGTGGAAATACTTACCTGACCGCTTGCATAACTTCTTACCTTGTCTGGTCCGCTGCCAGGGAGGCGATTTTGCTTATTTGCGCTCTGCTGGCATTACCGTAAGGGACAAAGTAGGCTTTGTTGCCGGGTGGGACGCACTCTCCTGCCGGAGATGCTCCGCAGTGGTAGCCGTCTATTATCCCGTGAGCATAGGCCGTTTCGATGTACTGGTAGAAAGTAGAGCCTGCCGGCACATCCTCAAAGGTTGCGGTTGGCGGGTTTTGCAACTGCCAGCCTGTTGGGTTGATCGTCTCGGCAGCGAGCACTATTATCTTGGTCAATTGCGCTCTGGTTACCACGTTGCTTGGGCGGAAGGTGCCATCGCTATAGCCCGAAATCGCCCCGGCATTGAACAGCGTTTCGATGTAATTGTAGAAGGTTGACCCAACTGCGACGTCCGTGAAGTGTGGACCACCGGCTGTGTTGATAGGCAGATTGAAGGCAAGCACCACTATCTTGGTGATCTGGCCTCTGGTGGTGTAGTCTTCCGGTCTGAAGCAGGGCGTGCCGTTGGTGCAGGGAGGTCTGCTGTTATAGCCCGCTATCACGCCGTGGCAGTACAGGTTCAGCACATACTGGTAATACCAATCGCTAGGGTGCACATCGCTGAAGTTGATAGTGCAACCGGTGGGCGTGGCTGTAAGCAGAGGGGTAGTTGTGCTTGTGGGTGAGCTCGCCGGCGCTGTGGTCGATGTAACTGTTGGCGTTCCGGTTGGTGCTGCGGTTGGCGAACCGGTAGGCATGGCCGTTGCTGTTGAAGTTGAAGTTGAGTTGAGGTGGATGTCGATGTCCTGGTCACTGTAGCCGTAGCTGTACCTGTAGCTGTAGGCGTGGATGTACTTGTACTCGTTGAGGTGCGGGTAGGCGTGCCGGTAATCGTCGATGGAGTCGTCGGTGTGCTGCTGGGCACGCTTGTGGGCTGTAGCTGGCGTAGCTGTAGCTGTAGCTGTGGCTGTGGCTGTAGGTGTACTGGTATTCGTTGAGGTGCCAGTAGGGGTGACAGTAATCGACGGCGTAATGGTCGGCGTGTTGGTCGGCGTTGATGTGAGCACAGTACCGGTCGGTGTGATAGATGGCGTGAGCGTGTTGGTGGGTGTGCCGGTTATCGTTGGTGTGTTGCTGGGCACGCTTGTGGATGTAGATGTAGCTGTGGCGGTTGCCGTTCCCGTCGGCGTGCCGGTGCGCGTCGGGGTAGCCGTTCCCGTTGGTGTTCGGGTAGGGGTTTGCGAGCTCGTGGCTGTGCTCGTGGGCAACTGAGTGGGTGTATCTGATGCGGTGTAGGTCGGCGTTGCGGTTTCAGTTGGGGTATTCGTAGTTGTGCTGCTTGCGGTCGCGGTCAGAGTTGGAGTACCCGTGGCCGTGCCGGTTGGTGTGCTCGTGGCCGTGGAGGTAAATGTGCTGATAGGTGTGTCGGTTGGAGTATCGGTGTAAGTCGATGTGGCTGTTGGTGTATCGGTTGGTGTGTCAGTGTAAGTCGGTGTGTCGGTTGGTGTTTGGCTCGCGATCGCTGTATTCGTTGGCGTGGTGGTTGATACCGAAGTTGGAGTTGCTGTGTCAGTGGTTGTGCCGGTTGGTGTTGTGGTCGGAGTGAGTGTGGCTGTCGCTGTAGCGGTTGCCCAGGGCGTAGGCGTATTCTCGACCAGCGGGGCGATCCCGCCGAGGAAGCCACCATCCATGGCGAACTGGCCGCCCGAGTGGGTGCCTGCGTCCGGCTGGCCGACGACCCCATCCAGGGTATAGGCACCAGCCGTGCTTTGGGCGCCTCCGCCACCGTCCACGCTGTTCCACGACAGGTCAAATCCACCTCCGACCTGTGCATAGCCCAGGCCCGCCCCGAAGGCCAGCAGCCCCAGACCGCAAAGCAACCATAGCATGGGTCTGAAAAGTTTGTGGCGTTTCATACTGAGAATCTCCTCATGTTGGGAATGCGGAATGTGGAATTCGGAATGCGGAACGAATTGCTTGAGCGTTGGTCGCGATCGTCAACATTCCGCATTCCGAATTCCACATTCCGCATTCGGTCGGGTCTTACTTGTTGCCTGTGGGGGTGGGCAGAGGCTGCTGGGGGCTGCTTTGTTTATAGATGGTGCTGACAGCCTTGGATGGGGGCTGGTTATAAAGCTCGGGGTGCATATAGAGGCCCTGCTCTTGAGGCGTCTTCTGCTGCTCGACAGGGGTGCGGTAGGTATCTGCGTAGGGATCATGACGTACGCCCGTGACCTGCCACGATACCTTGGCACCTGGCACGCCGCCCCCTATCTGGAACTTGTTATCCTTTATCTCCTGGGCGACATAGAGGTTGGGCTGGGACGCACCCACGGGGGTAAGCTGGTAGTCGAAGTCCATGTTCAGCGCCTGGAAGTAGTCGGGCATCTGTACCCACGCGGTACCCTGGGCGTCCAGTGTGACGTGGCCTCTGTAGATATCCAGCATATCGGGGCTTTCCACAGATGTATGGATGAGGTATTTGTTCGCCGGGTCCAGCGGATCGTCTATCTTGAAGGCCTTGGAGTTAGCGTACAAAGTGCCATCGACATTCACGTTAGATTGGAAATAACCCGACCAGCATGTTGAGCAGTTGGTACTCGGGTTGAGGCCCTCGACACTCGCCACGGCACTGGTACCTGTTGCCAGACCCTCAACCCCGTTGACGCCTGAGAAGTAGCCGCCCAACCCGCCGACGCTCTCTCCGGCGACGCCGAGACCGGCTCCGTTATTGATACCCGTAATACTCTGATTGTCATTATTCAAGATTCCCAAGATGGCGATGCCATTGGTGCTCGTGAAGTAACCGGCTACTCCGTTGGTGCTAGCGAAGCTCCCGCCATTGCCATTGGTGGTCGCGCCGCGCACGCCATCTCCGTCCGTGCCGATGCCCGACACGCCCGTGTAGCCATTGCCGATAACGCCGAAGCCATTAGAGTTCTCGCCGAGCACACCTCCCTTGTTGTTGGCGGTCGAATACCCGTATGCGCCCTCTCCATTTGTGCTGACGCCATACGTTCCCCTGCCGCCGACACTTGAGCCATATACACCTGCGTTAGAGCCTCCACTGCTGCCGGAGACGCCGGTTCCTGATGTGCTGAGGCCCTGTACCCCGTCCGAGACGTCAGACTGCCCGACCACGCCTCTGCCGGTTCCTGTGTTAGTGGCCGATATGCTTGGCGAGCCATTGTTCACCTGCGCCCCGATGGCGCTGCTATTGGCGCTCGTGAAATAACCGCCTAGCCCGGTTGTGCTCTGGCCTTCGACGCCATGGCCGATGGTGCTGGTGAAGTTACCGCCTTTGCCACTGAATGTAGTACCTACCACACCATCTCCGGTTGTACCTGAACCCGCTACGCCGGTAAGTCCCGCGCCTACAATGCCATACCCCAGCAGATCCGTGCCGTGAACTCCTGCCGTATTGGTGTACGTAGATAAGCCTATGATGCCATCTGCGCCGGTGCTCCGGCCATAGACGCCATTGGATCCTGCACTGGTGAAATAGCCGCCCAGCGCGTTGCTCTGGCCGTATACGGCGGGGCTGCCGTTGCTCACGAAGTATCCTCCAACGAATGTGTTACTCGTGCCATAGACGCCCGCATTGCTGGTGCTCGCGCCATACACACCAATGTTTGTGTTGCTGGTGAAGCTGCCACCTCTTCCACTGGTGGTCGTGGCGCTTACGCCATCTCCGCTCGTGCCGGTAGCCAGCACGCCCGTAATGCCGCTCGCGCTGACGCCATAGCCTTTATTATCGACCCCTGCGACCCCTACTGAGTTGGTGAACGTTGAAGTACCCACTATGCCGTCTGTATTGGCGCTTTCGGCGTAAACGCCGTTGCCTGATGTGCTTACAAAATAGCCGCCCTTCCCCTGGTCGCTCTGACCATAGACGCCATCGCCGGTACCACTGGTGAAGAACCCACCGTCAGAGTCGTTGCTCCCGGCATGCACGCCGTCGCCTGTGAGACTTGTGAAGTCGCCGCCGTTGCCGTAGGTGGTCGCGCCGCGTACGCCATCTCCGAGGAAGCCGTTGCCCGACACGCCCGTGTAGCCATTCCCGATAACGCCGAAGCCGTTAGCGTTCTCGCCGACGACGCCTGCCTGGTTGGTGGCGTTGGAATTACCGTAAAGACCGTTTCCGTCACCGGTGCTGAAGCCCGAGACCACAGCAGAGCCAAGGGGCACGCTTCCTGTGATCACTGCGCCGGGCGCGAGGCTCAGCGCGTACGGCGCGGGGGTGAGTGGCTGCCTGGGAGAGAGCGTGGTGAAGCTCCCGCCGCCTGCAGGCCTGACCGCGATCTCCAGCCATCGGCTGCTCCCCTGGAACGCCGAAGGGCCGAAGTCGAGCTGCACGGCAAAAAGGCCGTTAGTCACCGTCTGACCTGCCATCACGATGGGGCTGCCGGCCTGATTGCCCCCTGTCAACGCGTCGTAGAGGGTGAACTGCAGATCGTACTGTCCATTGGCGGGATTGCCGCCATCCTTCAGGCTCCCCTGGTATGTGAAGCCTGTACCGACGCCGTCTTCGGGCCTGCCCGGTAGCCCCGCCCGAGACGGCTGCTGCTTATCGTCAACGCCAGCCAGAGTAACTCCCGTCGTGCTAGTCAGAAGAGTAAGTACCACCAGCGTGGTTGCCAGGGCCGAGATTATTCTGCGTGTCATTCCTTTTCTCCTTTGTGACGTAGTTGTCAGTGGGTGACCAAGTTGTCAGTTGTCAGTTGTCAGTTGTCAGAAGACGGACGAACGACGTAAGCAGTAAGCATTCGTCATTCGTCTATCCTCTATCGTCCATCGTCCCCGGCAGCCGCCCCACACTCTTTTGCTCTTGCCTGGAGGAACTCTATCAGGGGCTCGAGACCGGGGAAAGTAAGGCGCTCTCCCGTGCGCGGGTCCTCCAGGCTGTAGCGGCAAAGCGTTACGCCGCTCTCATTGAGATTGGCCTCCACCCAGCACCGCAAAATATATGAGTAATAATTCGGTGGCTTTTTGGACAGTAATGTCAAATCTTCCCCTCCTTTGTCTGCTTTTGGATATATGCTCGATCTCTTTTATCCGTTACTTGGGCTGCATTTTCAGTCTTGTGCCGGGCGCTTCCAGGGAGCCGCCAAACCAGGACATGATCTGGTTTCGTAGTCCCACACGCCCGCGTGCCTGCCTATTCTCAGCGGCCTTCAGCAATCGCCTTATGCTCGCTTCGTGCAACAATACTTGTTCGCGCCTCTTTGCTTCCATATATAAATCGATCATCTTATTTCTCCTTTCAGAAGTTGCCGGTTATCCGGTTTCAAAAGCCTGTCATCAGGGGCCGGTCTTCGCTATCTAACGACCGGCGATGCACCTGCCATATTGTCTATAGTTCCGATCTGTGGTATAGATTAGGTGCACTGGCGGCAATATAGCCGGACTTTGTCTAGAACTTGTCTATTCACAACTCCCTACCCCAGAATCAGCAATGCCCGACGAGCTGCGTTTGCAATTACTAGGTGGTCTGACCCTCAGTCGTAGCGGCATACCTCTTCGTGGGTTCTTGTCGGCGAAAGTGCAGGCGCTCCTTTGCTATCTGGCTGTGACCGCCCGCCCCCATTCCCGCGAAGCCCTCATGGCGCTCCTGTGGGGCGATATGGCCGAAGAGAGAGCGGACCACGGACTTCGGCAAGCCCTCTCCAACCTCCAGAAGCTGATAGGGCCGAACCTGGCGGTTACCCGCCAGACGGTAGCCTTCAACCAGGATGTCCCAGTACTACCTGGACGTTGCCCTATTTCTCCGGCTCCTCAAGCAAGCAGAATCGGGAACGCTACGTACGCACCGGAGGCTGCGGGAGGCCGTCGATTTGTATGCCGGGGATTTCCTGGATGGCTTCTACGTACGCGATGCTCCCGAGTTCGAAGAGTGGGCGGCAGGACAGCGAGAGTGGCTGCGGCAAATGCTACTGGATGGGTTACACAAGCTCGCAGTTCACGACATTTCGCATGGTGAATACAGGTCAGCCGCCGGTTACCTGGAGAGACTGCTGAGCCTGGACCCATGGCGGGAGGATGCCCACAGGCAGTTGATGCTCCTGCTGGCTTACGAGGGACGGCGAGATGCTGCGGCTGCCCAATACCACCTCTGCCGCCGTGTGCTCCTGGAAAACCTCGGCGAAGAGCCCGCGGAGGAAACTACCAGGCTATACAGACAAATTCGCGAGGGGACGCTCCAGATACCGGTCCCCCAGATGCCTCCAGGCAACCTGCCGGCAAACATACCCACCACAATCGGCAGGCAGGACGAACTTGCCCAGGTGGAGGCACTGCTTGAAGACCCAGCCTGCCATCTAATCACCCTCGCGGGACCCGGCGGGGTGGGGAAAACGCAGTTGGCCTTGCAGATTGCGACGAACCTGGCGGACGAGTTCTGCGACGGCACCTTTTTTGTATCCTTGTCGCCGGTTAGAGACCCTTCCCTGGTGCTGGATACCGTTGCTCGCACCCTCGATATCGAAGAAGTCACCAGGCTGCTCAGCGCTCGAGACCCTTAGCGCAGCCGTGCGTGAGAAAGAGATGCTCCTGGTACTTGATAACTTCGAGCACCTGATGCCTGCTGCTCCGCTGCTTGCGGACCTGCTAGGCGCAGCGCCGCATCTCCGGCTGATAGTAACAACCAGGGCGCGGCTTCGTTTGCGCCCGGAGCAGGTATACGAAGTTCCTCCATTGGCGCTTCCGCCCTTGAGCGATCCAGCCCTTCCGGAAGTTGTGTCGCGATTTGGATCGGTGGCGATGTTCACAAAGCGCGCAATGCTGGCGCGCCCCGGTTTTGAAGTGACAGATGCTAACGCGCGGGCAGTGGCCGAGATTTGCCACAGGTTGGAGGGGCTACCCCTGGCTATCGAGCTTGCCGCCGCACGACTTAGCATGATGCCTGCCCAGGCTTTGCTCGCAAGGCTGGAGAACAGGCTGGGGGTGCTAACCGGCGGGGCCCGCGACCTACCCACCCGGCAGCAAACTTTGCGCTCCACAATCGAGTGGAGTTACGATCTGTTGACCGAGCCCCAGCAAACCCTCTTCTGTACCCTCTCGATCTTTGCCGGCGGCTGTACATTGGACGCCGTAGAGGAGGTGTGTACAATGCGGAATGTGGAATTCGGAATGCGAAATAACGACGAACAGATCTCTATTCCGCATTCCGAATTCCACATTCCGCATTCCGAGAGCCTGCTGGAGACGCTATCTGCTCTGGTGGATAACAGTCTCGTGCTACTCGACGAGCAGACCGGTGAGGAGGCGCGCTTCAGAATGCTTGAGACGGTGCGGGAGTATGCGCTTGAGCGGCTGAAGGCTCATGGGGCCGAGGGGCGAACGCGTGGCTTGCACGCCAGGTACTATCTGCGTCTGGCGCGGCGCGCCCAGGATGAGCTGCGGGGTCCCTCCCAGCTCGAATGGCTCAACCGCTTGAGTGCTGACCATAACAACCTGCGAATTGCGCTCAAGTGGACACTGGATAGTGGCGATAGGGACGGAAACGAGGACGGGGATGAGGCAGAGTTGGGATTGGAGCTTGGAATGCACGCTGCCACGGCTCTGTGCAGGTTCTGGGAGATGCGCGGGTATATCAGCGAAGGACGGCAATGGCTGGACGATCTGCTCGCTCAACGCGCCGAAAGCAGCCACCCGGTTGCACCTGAAGCAAGGGCTATCGCGCTCCGGGGTGCGGGAATTCTGGCCCTGGGGCAGGGCGACCTTGTTCGCTCCGCCGAGTTGTGCGAGGAGAGTTTGGCTCTTTATACCCAGATGGGAGATACAATGGGCACGGCCGGGGCGTTCAACAGCCTGGGGAACGCCCGGCGCGAGCTGGGAGATCTCGATCATGCCGAATCACTCTACGAGCAAGGCCTGGCGCTCTACCGCGGGTTGGAGGACCACCTGGGAGTAGCCGTCGTTCTCAATAACCTGGGCACAATGCTCCTGCAGCGAGGCGATCTTACGCGTGCTGCTGAGCTGTATGAAGAAAGCCTCGCGATCAGGCGCGCTGCTGACGACGCAAGAGGTATCGCGTATACTCTCAACAAGCTCGGGGAGGTGGCCCACCGGCAAGGCGATCTTATTCGTGCCGAGGCATTATCCCGCGAGAGCCTGCAGAAGCGACGTGAAATGGGCGATAAGCACGGCACAGTGCTGGCACTTACCACTCTGGGAGCCGTCATGCACGACCTGGGTGATGACGCTGAGGCATTTGAGCTGATGGAACAGAGCCTTGCCCTCTGCAAAGAGTTGGGCGAAAAATGGGGTACAGCATCCGCGCTGCGTATTCTGGGGTCAATAGCACAGCGTCGTGGCGAGTGCGACCGGGCCAGACAACTCTTCACGGAAAGTCTGAGCCTCTTCCGAGCGAACGGCGACGAAAGTGGAGTCGCTCTCGTGCTCTCCGACCTTGCATCATTATGAAAGGAACAGAACGGTGGCTCTCGAACTGTATATGATCGGCCTCATGACGCGAGACATGAGCAAATCACTGGAATTTTACCGGCGGCTCGGCCTCGACGTCCCAGAAGGTAGCGAGGGCAAGACGCACGTCGAAGTCAAGATGTCGGGCGGCCTGACCTTCTTCCTCGATTCCAACCCAGCACGCTGGGACCCCGGCTTTGTCAATGAGGATAATTTAGAGCCTGCGCCGCCGGCAGCCCATTACCCGTCTATCCTGGAGTTCTACTTGAAGGACCGGGCCGTTCTTGACGCGAAATACAAGGAGCTCACCGGGTTCGGCTACCGGAGCCGCCGGGCTCCCTACGTCACGACGTTTGGGATCTATTTTGCGCTGATATACGATCCTGATGGGAACACCATCCTGCTATCTGCCGACAATACTTGACCTGTAGCCAGCCGCCGGGATAGCCACGATGGGCCGCGCCATCCGGCAACCGGCGCGCAGGAGACGTAATTATGGCAAACGACGACACTATCCAATCCCAGCAACAAGCGCCTCAACCCGGGCCTGAGCACAAACGCTTGCAAATATTCATCGGCAAGTGGATTAATGAGGGTTATACTGTGGCAGCGCCCGGCGCACCATCGGTCAAAATCCTCACAAGCGACGTGTACGAATGGATGCCTGGCGGGTTCTTTGTGCTTCATACCGCCTACGGCCTAATTGGTAACATGGCTGTAGGTGGTACCGAAATTCTGGGCTATGATCGGGCTACCGGGAAATATTTCACACGCTTCTACGACAGTCGCGGCAACGTTCATGAAGGTGATCTGGCTGTCGATGGCGACACCTGGACCTGGAAGGGTGACGGCACCGGCTGCACAGCGCTATTCACTGAAAACGGCAGGGTACAAACCGCTCACCACGTGCGCTTAGACGATAGTGGCAACTGGGTGCCTGCGATGGAAGTGGTGCTGACCAAGAATGCCTGATCCGATCAAATCGTGAGATACAAGAAGACAACTGTGCAAACAGTAGCTCGAAAAGATGGCACAATCATCGTGTTTGACAGACTGGGCAAAGGCCCCTCTGTCATGCTTGTGGGCAGCGCTCTGCATTATCGATCGTACAGGTGGAGTTCTTCAAGAACAATCAACCGGGCTATGAAACGAAGGGAGACAAACAGTGGCAAAGGCAAATAACGAGCCAAACAGGGAGCCGGTGGCCGAGCGAAATATAGATGGCTACGGCGCACCTCTGATCCCATGGACGAAGGTTCACGAATGTCTGGAGCATGGCCTTTCCCAAATACCTGGATCGGGCGGGCCTGACCGGCATACATGTTGGCTGGCAACGGTGAACCCGGACGGCAGTCCTCATGTTATGCCGTTGGGAATACTCTGGGTGGATGGCACCTTTTACTTCAGTGCCGGCGCAACCACCCGCAAAGCCAGGAACCTGGAGCACAACCCGCGCTGTGTCCTCACGATCGCCACTCACGATTTCGACCTGATTTTCGAAGGTAAAGGAGCCAGGGTGACCGATCAGGCCACGGCCCGGCGCATAGCCGAGGTGTACAGTGCGCAGGGATGGGAGGTGTCTGTGGGTGACGGCACGGCCTCGCTCAACGGCGCATACAGCGCACCGAGCGCAGGGCCGCCACCCTGGGACATATACGAAGTAACGACGGAGACTGTTTATGCACTGGGTACAACCGAGCCGTACGGCGCGACGCGTTGGAGCTTCGCGTAGCCTTACCATATACACAATCGTGTAGAATATCTCGGCGCCAGGTGTACTGCTACCTCGGATATGATAAGACCGCACTCCCATCACCGCGACCACTAAGGAGACGAACTCGTAATGTTGAACTACAGACGCATATATTTGGCGATTGCTCTACTCCCGCTTTTGGCTGGGGCCGCGAGCTACAGGACTACTTATGCAGCCTCTAGCGCACAGGAGGCAGTGCAATACTTTCCTGAAACTCAGCACTTAATAAGTGGGCGATTCCTGCAATACTGGAATGAGCACGGAGGGCTGGCCCAGCAGGGCTATCCTCTCTCTGAGCAGTTTCAGGAGATGAGTAATACAGATGGTAAAACATACACCGTGCAATACTTCGAGCGCGCGGTCTTCGAAGCGCACCCCGAGAACGCAGCGCCCAATGACGTGCTACTTTCACTGCTCGGCAACTTCCTGTACAAGCAGAAATACCCGAACGGCGCTCCAGGCCAAACAGTGAACTCGGAAGCCGGCGCGCAGAAGTTCCCGGAGACCGGACACACGGTAGGTGGTAAATTCCTCACGTATTGGCAGCAGCACGGCGGGCTGGCTCAACAAGGCTACCCGATATCGGACGAGTTCCAGGAGAAGTCAGATCTTGATGGTAAAACATACACCGTGCAATACTTCGAGCGCGCTGTCTTCGAAGCGCACCCCGAGAACCAGCCGCCTTATGATGTGCTGCTCTCCCAGCTTGGCAAGTTCCAGATCGATGCTCGCTATCCGAACGGCAGTAACCCGGCAGCCAAGAAGGGTGTGCTGATCCCCGATCCGCCCGGCAAGGTGATGTTGCCATATTTTCAGTTTGACACAAAGGATGTGCTTGTACTTGGTGGGCAAACGAGAGGCATAGCCTTCCACGCGGCAGCGGGCAACAAGTACGCATTGGTGTTTACAATAGTCTACAATCTCAATTCCACTGATCCCCCTACCCACATCGATTCTGACGCCGTGCGCATGGAAGATAGCGCGGGTCGCACATTTAACCTTGCCTCCGATGATGTTCAACGTACGGCGGCATTCGCCCAATCAGGCTACCCGCGAATGCTATATAACTTCGCCAACATATACAGTGACGACGTGCCGCCGGCGGGCCACCTTTATGAAACCCTTGTCTTCGAGGTGCCAAGTGATTCAAATGGCTACAACCTGATATTGGGTCAGTAACGCGTCAAACCCTGAATGACCACTGACCTGCGATAATCGCAATGTAGGCCGCCAAAACTGGAAAGGTGATTACCTTGTTTTGCGTGACAGCTACGACTAGGTGAGGCACAGTCATAAATAGAAAGCCGCGCTCAAGGGTTGCCTGAGCGCGGCAATCTCCATATCATTGTAGTTGCTTACACTCAACAATAGGAGGCAACTACAATGATATGGGAGAGCGGTTTGCCTGCCATGCTCATTAGGCTGGTGGGCTACATACCAACTCCACCGCCCACTAAGTGCTGTACTAACTAAATTGTTGCGGTAAAGATCGCCAGCGATGGCTTGTCATTCCGAGCAGAGCGAGGAATCACTTTGGGCAGTAGTATGTCTGGATCCAAGCGCCATCTCCCCCGCAGTGATTCCTCTGCGCTCGGAATGACAAAAGTGAGAGGGCGCGCTTTCCTCCAACAATTTTGTTGGCATTGCATTAAGCAGGGAAGAGGAGCCCTCTTTTTACTCGGAGCGGCTCTTTCTCAAAGCACTTGTGATCATGATAGTAAAACACTTACATTTAATTCAACGTTCATAATTCGAAATGGACCATTGGAGCGAAGCGACCGATGTCTGTAACTCGCACATTCCTATTTACCGACGTTGAAGGTAGCACCAGGAGCCAGCAGCAAGACGCTGTGGCCTGGGTGAGCAATCACGCGCTACATGACCGGATAGTTGAAGAAAAAGTGCGGGCGAACAATGGCGACCCATTTAAGAACACAGGGGACGGCTACCAGGCTGCATTTGTAACCGCGCCGGAAGCGCTCAAGGCGGTGCTGGATATGCAGCGGGCGCTCGGCAGCACGGATTGGCAGGGGAGCTTCCCAATCCGCGTCCGCACAGCTTTGCATACGGGTGAGGCAGAGCATAGCCAATCCGACTACCTGGGGGATGATCTGCATCGAGCAGCTCGCCTGATGGACGCCGGGCATGGCGGCCAGGTCTTGTTGTCGCTGGTTACCAGCGAGCTCGTGCGTGAAGCCATGCGGCGGGATCCCGGGCTTGCGGGTGTTGAGCTCAGGGAGCTCGGGGTTTACGCTCTGAGAGACCTTGAGCGGCCTGAACGCATATTCCAAGTTGTTGCGCCGGGTCTTCAGACCAACTTTCCGACCCTGAGGTGCGAAAAAGCTTTCTTTACCAATCTGCCCACCGATTTGGGCCTGTTCATTGGGCGGGACGAAGAGCTAAAAAGATTACGTGATGAATTGTCGAGGACGCGCTTGCTTACGATCACGGGCGCAGGCGGAGTCGGTAAGACGCGGATGGCGTTGAGCCTGGCACGAGAGGTATCGCCCGATTTCAAAGACGGCGTTGCGCGGATTGAGCTGGGGCCATTGTCCGACCCTGATTTATTGGAACAAACGGTTGCCTCAGTGTTCAGCGTCGGCGAAGGAGGGAATGGGGAGAGCGGTGCCACATCGTCCCTTCGGGACAGCATAATTTACTACTTGCAGAAGAAAGAAGTCTTGCTGATCCTTGACAACTGCGAGCATCTACTTGATGCGTGTGCCGGCTTCGTTACCGCTCTCTTGAACAAATCATCAGCGCTAAAGATCATAGCCACCAGCCGTGAGCGGTTCGACATCGATGGCGAGGTCGTGTGTAACCTGCCCATGCTGCCGGTACCGGCAGCGCCTGAAAAGGTCGGGCTTGACGACTTACACTCGTACGCTGCCATGGAGCTATTTGTTGCTGAGGCCACGAATGCCGAGGCTACCTTCAGAGTCACCGAGAGAAATGTCAGCAAGATAGCCGAGATCTGTAAGCACCTCGATGGCAATGCATTGGCTATCAAGTTAGCGGCGTCGCTTTCGCCAACTCTCTCTGTGGACGAAATGTTAGAGCGGCTACGTGAGCGCTTTGAAATGCTCGTGCAAGGGCGCAGGCAGACGGAGCCACGGCACAGGACCCTCAAGGCAGTTATGGATTGGAGCTACGAGTTGCTCAGCCCGGATGAAGCAACCGTCTTTCGCAGGCTCGCCGTGTTCGCCGCGGCGTGGTCGCTGAAGGGAGCGGAGGGAGTTTGTGTAGATGAGGGCATTGGGCAGAGCAGGTTGGTAACAATATTGAATAACCTGGTGCGCAAGAACCTGGTCTCGAAGTTGACAGCCGATGAGGCGACCGGCGATGCAGAATCACGTTTCACCATGCTGGAGACGATACGAGAGTATGCCGTCATTCGCCTTCGTGAGACAAGTGAAGTAGAGAGGCTTCAGTACGAGCACGCAAAGTATTTTGTGACGTTCGCCAGGCATGAGACCACGCGCATTTGGGGAGCTGAGCCTCAGCTTGGATTGAGCAGGCTGGAGCGAGATTACGAGGAGATGGTGAGCGCCCTCGAATGGGCACGAAAGACCCAGGCAGGACAGGAATTAGGTTTCGGGCTTCAACTAGCGGCAGAGTTGGGTTTGTTCTGGGAGCGCCGAGGCTACCTGACCGAGGGCCGAGAGCGCCTGGCGCAGGCCCTGCGCAGCAAAAAGCGCCCTGACCAGGACAAGTGCCGCATGGATGCCCTCGACGCCGCGGCGAGGCTCGCGTTTCTGCAGAACGACTATGCCGAGGCCATCGCCCTCTACGATAAGAGCCTCAAAATAAGACGCCAGTTTGCGTCTGCGACCGACGATACGCGGCTGAAACATGGGGTGGTTGGCGTCCTGAATTGCTCCGGAGTGGCCGCTTTGCGCAGTGGAGACTATGCCGGTGCAAAGGCGAGGCTGCTGGAAGCAATGGATCTGGCCACGGAGAGCAACCATACAAGAGGCCTTGCCGGGGCGCTCAATCACCTCGCGGAGCTCGCATGGCGGCAGGGAGATTATGAAGGAGCAAACAAGCGCTACGAGGAATGTCTCGCCTATGCTCGCCAGCAAAAAGGAAAATTGAAAGAGCTCTTCACGCTAGACGCGCTGATCGGCCAGGGTCACCTGCAGATGATGCAAGAAAAATACGACGAGGCTGCGGCATCATTTGCCGCAACCCTGGACATATACAAGAGGCAGGGCAACAAGACCAACCTGGCATACGCTTATAGCGATCTCAGCGAGATCGCATTCCGGAAGGGTGACCACGAGACCGCGTGGAAGTACGCCGAAGAGAGTCTTATGCTACGGCAAGAGGCGAGAAATGAGTGGGGCATAGCCAGCTCCATGCAGAAGCTTGGGCAGGCAAAGCATAAACTGGGGGTATACGCTGAAGCGCTCCAGCACTCACGCGAGAGCCTGGCGATATTCGAGCGCCTTCAATATAAGAAAGGAATTGCCGAGTGTCTGTTGAGAATCGCAGAGATCAAGTTCGACACGGGGGACAAGGAGACGGCAGCCAAGCTCTTTGGGGCCGCCGAGTCGCTTCTCGACAGCCTGGGAGCGCAACTGGCTGCCGATCAACGCAACTACTATGAGAGCGCCATACTGGCTCCGGCGCGCGATCACCTGAATAGACAGGTTTGGGCCATCGGACAGAATACCGGCCTCGAAACAGCCATCCTGCTGGCCCAGGAAGACCAGAACCCGTAGGGGCACATCTCGTGGCATCTGTTCCGAGTAATTCGGACAGAGGCGGCGATACAGGCAGCGCACGGCGGTTGAAACCGCCTGCTATATCTACGAAGTCCGCCATGGCGGACTATCCAGGCCGTCGTTAGTCGCCGTAGGGCGACTTTGTAAAGATAGCACGCAGTTTCAACCGCCGTGCGCTGCTTATGAATAGAATTAGTTGGAAAAGCGCGCGGTTGGGCGGGTAAGCGGCGCATTCGTTGGCAAAGTTGTACAAGGTAGCGCTAGGAGCGCACAGTCATCAAGCTGCCCGAACTCGTAGCGGCGCAACCCCCTGTAAAAGACGAACACGGCGAGTGCGAGCGCGCCTGCGGCTGCTGCGATTTCGCCCGCGATGAGGGCAGGATCAAACTGGCGGAGGAGCTGCACCGGTATGTACGACATGAATGCCGCGGGCACGACCGTGAATAGCAGCCCTCTGACCAGGCCGCGGAAGAGTGGGTCGGGGTAGGTTGAGAAGGTAATCAACGCCTGCCACATCTGGGAGGCCAGCCCTTCAGCGTTGCCCAGCCAGAACGCAAGCGACTGCCACAGAATATTGAACGCCAGGAACAGCACACCTGCGCACGCGGCGAGAAAGAGGAACAGCGCAATACGCTCGGGGCTGGGGCGCAGGAAGATGATGAACACCCCCGTGCCGAAAAGCAAATCGCCAATGCCCGTGATGTCCATATGACTTACCAGAACGTGCAGCAGCACATTCTTGGGGAGTGTCAGGTAGTAGTCGAGCTTTCCCTGGCTGATAAACTCGGCTATGTTCATCATATTGCCGAACAGGCCCGCGCTCAGCCCAAACGCCACCGCCACCACCGCCCATAGCGCCAGCACGTCTTGAATCGCATAACCGCCCTGCACACCTTGCAGAACCTTGAAGCGGGTGAAATATATCCACCAGAAGGTGATCCACATCGAATCATTCAGCACCATACCCACTACCTGGCTGATAAAAGAGGCACGGTACTCCAACGCCATCAGGAAGTTTGCGACTGCATAATCCCACACGAAGCGGGTATGTACGCGAATAGTGTGCATACTATCTCCTATCCGCCATTCACCGTGACGTTTCGCTGCCCCGCCCGGAACATCACCAGCACGATAGCTGCCGCAACCAGCAGAGCCAGGATTAGTCTGGGGAGAGCTTCGACAAAGAAGCTGTCTGTTGGTGCCACCCACTGGCGCGACGGCCCGTATACGATATAGCTGAATGGAAGGGCGCGCGCTATACTGGATAGCGGCTCGGGAAAGACATCGAGCGGGATCATCATACCGCCAAGCAGCATTACGAGCCGTCTGTAGATCAGGTAGAACGACGCAGTATCCTCCACCCAGAAGGCAATCAGGCTGATGATGGCCGACCCCAGGAAGTCCAGTACCACAGCGCCGGCCAGCAGCACGAGGGCCGAGGCCACCCCCTCCACCGTGAAGGTGATCGGCCCGACGAGGAGCAGGGCCAGAGCGCTACCTATTACCAGGTTGAGCGCAAAGCGTGCGATCCATTCCCCGGTGTAGTCCGCAGCCAGATAGAGGAGGTAATTGTAAGGCTTGCTCAGCCGGTACGCTAGTCCGCCGCTCTTCACATCTTCATCTACTTTGCGGCGCAACAAGGGCGCGCTCATGATGATGGCTTCGGCGAAGGAGAAGTACCAGATCATTTGTGGGAGGCTGTAATTACCTATGCGGTTCGTACCAAGCACCGTATACGTGACATTCCAGAGCTGCACGAAAATGAAAATAATCAACACGAGGAAAACGCCACGGAGCAGCGCCTCACCCACGTAGGCAAAGTGATTCGCCATACTGATGCGCAGTATCGCCCCGTACTTACCTCCCCGCTTCCACCAGACACCCGGACCCCTCATTGTGGATTGCGGATTGCGGATTGCGGATTGCGGATTATTCATAGTGCTTGCTGCTTACTTACGTTTGGCGCCGTCGTCGGTTGTCGGTCAGGTTACCTGCGCCGGGTGGGGACCGGGCTGGCGCTCTACATCAGTCTTTCGCTTTCCATCCTTCGCAGGCTCAGGATCTCTCGGAGCTTGATAGATCGCCGCGATAATTTCCTCCATCGGGGGGTCTTCGATGGTGATGTCTGCCACCCGGTGGTGGGCCACCAGGTCGCTGATGATAGCCTCCATACTGGTCAATGCGGTATCTACCTGGAGCTTGACGCCGTAAGTGCTGGTCTTAAGCACGGTGGCACCCGGGAATAGTATGCCCTCAGGCGGCACCTGGTCCTGGAGTTTCAGGTCAATGATTTTGTGCTTCAGATACTTGCGGCGCAGGGTACTGACGCTGGTGTTCAGGATAATACTGCCATGGTTCACCACCATCACGCGCTTGCAGAGCTGCTCGATGTCCCCGGCATCGTGGGAGGTAAGGAAGACTGTCACTCCCTCCTGCTGGTTGAGGTAGCGGATCAGGTCGCGCACCCGTTGCTTGGCGATTACGTCTAGCCCGATGGTCGGCTCATCAAGGAAGAGCACTTTGGGGCGGTGGATGAGGGCGGCCACAAGCTCGCAGCGCATTCGCTCACCCAGGCTCAGCTTGCGAGCGGGGGTTTTTACCAGCTCACCCACCTGAAACACGTCTATAAGGTAGTGAACCCTCTCTTTATACTCACGCTCGTCAAGCTCGAAGACACGCGCCAGCAGGTTGAAGGTGTCGAGCGGTGGGAGATGGATCCATAGCTGCGATTTCTGCCCAAAGACAGAGGCGATATTGTATGACAAACGCTGGCGGTCGCGCCACGGCGTGAGGCCAAGCACTTGCGCCTCCCCACTGGTGGGGTAGAGGATGCCGGTGAGCATTTTGATAGTGGTCGACTTGCCCGCCCCGTTAGGCCCGATAAAAGCCAGCAGCTCACTCTGCTCACACGAAAAGGAAATGTCCTTGACCGCCTCGACTACTTTCCACCTGGGCGACACTATTGACTGCAAGCTGCTGCGCAGCCCCGGCTCTTTCAGCTTGCTGCGAAAAGTCTTGTGCAGATTTGTGACTTCGATGATCGCCACTCTCAACACCCCATTCCGATATTGCTCTGTTGCCGCTGAGTATACTCAGCAGCTCACCGGGCTAAACGCCATCTATGAGCCCGGTTAGTGCGGCTTCCAGCTTGTCACGGGAGTGTAGCACAGCGTATGAAGCGCGTCAACGGTATGAGGGCGGAGATGGAAGCAGGTCCACGGTATGATTTACGGACTTAGAGGGCACAGTGTCATAATTTTGGATCCTCGGCTGCGTTCAAAATGACAGAGTAGAGCTTGGATGCTCGGCACGGACATTTCCTGGTTGGCACAACACTCTGTTGGGAATAGGGAGTTTTGGGAAAGTTCTCCCGGAAATGCTCTCCTAAGGGGGTGCAGGTGCATCGTGTAGAGGCAACCTTACTTGCTTTGGACTAATATCCTGCCGGCTCCAGCACTCGTAATAACCGCGCCCTGCGGTGCGTCTCAATTGCGAATGCACTACGCAATCGCTGCCACAAGGGAGTGTTGATAGTGCCAATGCGATGAGTGCTATAATTGTTGTGCCGGATATCATGTCTACTTTCATTCAACTACACCAATAGAGACTTTGCCATGAACCCCAGCTTCGGTAGCCGAAATGACAATGACGACAGCCCTGGCTACGGTGGTCGTGACACCCGTGACACCTGCGACGACCATCTAGACAACGAGGATCGTGACGGCTCCGCACGGCCTGGTCCCCAGGAAAACAGATACGCCGCGAATACGCAATACGCCCTCGACCCCGGCGTCCTATCGGTGGTCGAAGACCTCGACCCGGACGTGTCCGGCACACCGGCTTCCTGGCGCAACCGCGAGCTGGTGCTGGGGCTGGTCGTGCTGCTTTGTGTGCTAGGCTGGGTGGGAGGGTCGTGGTTGCATGACGAGAGCAACCGCAGCCATTACGAGCAAGCGCAGCAAGCCGCCGCAGACCGCCGCTGGGACGATGCACTGGCAAACTACTCTGCTGCCGCAGGCTATAAGGACGCCGATGCGCTCGCCTCGGACGCTGCCCGACAAATAGAGGAGCGAGACCGCCAGTACGAAGTGGCAACAGCGCACAGGTCGAGCGGGCCTGCCGCCCTGGCGCTCCAGGCCGCACGCGCGGTAGAGACGATCGAGCCCGGTTACAAGGATGTCGATGCGCTGGCCGCTCAAGCTGAAGCCCAGGCGTACACAGATGCCTTGAGCGGCACAGTAGTTATGCGCACCCAGGCTACGCCCGCAGGCCTCTACTACATGGGACCCTCAGGCTGGCTCTATCTCCGGGGCAGCGACCAGTGGAGCAGCGTCCTAAGCACCGCCCTGGACGAAGCAAACGGGCGGTACGTTGTGTACGACGTGGCCGGTCCTGGTTGGACCCCTCCCACTGCCACCGCAACGCCGACCGGTACGGCCACACCCGCCCCAAGCTATTATGGTATACCCCAAGGTTCCCCAGACAAGGCCGGCCGTGCTCTGGTTATTGCCACTCTCCTGGGTGGTTCGGGCGATCCAACCTACAGCACGTTGCACCTGAATCCGGCTGACTATAACTACTACATATGCAATCGACAGGGCGTGTGGGGTCTGAGGTATCTGCCCTCAAATACCAACCCGATAGTGCCAAGCAGCGCTTTCGGCTCAGCCAGCATGGTCTACGAACCGATATCCGCGCTGGGGACAGCACCGAAAGGGCCCATAACTGCGACGGTCGTAATGCCGGGCACAGGCGGCATGGTCGTTGACTTCGGGCGCGATACGGGCCTGTTGCTCCTTGCCGCTCGCGGGGCCAGTATAGATGGCAAATCTGCCACCAACCTCTATGTCACTGCAGGTGATGGTGGCAACGCCCGCCTGGTCTTTTCTACCACTGGAGCGCTGCTAAGCGCGAAAATTAGCCCTGATGAGCACCATGCACTGGTTGTAACTGCTCAGGCACCGGCTTCGAGTGCCGCTCCCGGAGCACAAGCCATAGACGACAAGATGGTCGTGAGCGCGGCTCTTGTTTCACTCGACCGAAGCGGTCAGGATGCGCCACCAACCACCTTGCTGACAGTTTCCATGAATGCCCTTATGGATGCGGGAGGGATGCCGTATTTAGTGGGTGGAGGGCTCACCATGAACGGCGTCTTCCTTGAACAAGGCGCATTTAAAGACACGCTGCTATTGGCCTGGCGTGACCCAACCGCTCCCACGCAGGCGAGGCTCCGGCTGGTTGACGTCTCACATTCCTGGAAGACCTTATATGATGGTGCAATAGATTACTCGAACTTCGGCTATGTACCTCAATTAGCGGTGGAGGATGGGCAAGCGATCTTCATATACAGCCTGGGCGTCGTTCCAACCGTCGAGACAGGCAAGCAGCCTACGGCCGGCGTGACGATGCTGAGCGCGCAAACCCGAAAGGAGGCCGATGGCACGACGCCCTCTACAACGGTCACCGCAGCTAACTTGGCGCTGCCTTTACCACAGGAAGGGATCGGCGGCACCGGGACTGGCACTTCGGATAGTGAGTTCATCTCCAATCCGGCCCTGGTTGGCAGCAACCTCATCTATGACACCTCGGCGTACACCGCCGACCAGTTTGTTGATAACGTCTACTCTATACCCATTAGCCAGGCGCAACAACATGGCGGGGTAACGGCACAACCCCTTCTCGTCCATACGAGCTCTTTCCCTCTCGCTGACCAGACACTGGCTGATGAAGCGCAACGTGGCACCGCAGGGCCAGGCGCGTACGCCTATGTGGATGCCCAACACACGCTGCACGCCCATTTGTACGATGCCGATGTAGAGGTGGTGCTGGAGAGTGGCATAGAAGCCATATTCCCATTGACACCTCCCGGGTACGAAAACGTATTGTTTTAGACTTGTGTCCCTTCAGCAAAAAGGAGGGCTCATTTCTTGCTGAATGTGCGTGAAGCCAGGCTCATCGCCCAGGTGCTCTTGGTTTGCGGCCCTGCGCCGCCTGGCTAAACAGGTAATCCGACGCATGCAGAGTAAGCCTCTTACATCGCTTGTCACGCTAAGATGCAGGTTGCCGCCTTCCATGTGCCAGAGCGAGCAAAACTACTCTGCATACACAATTTTCCGATACGGGCGTAGCCCTTCCGAGATAGTGGTGCTCCCGAGGACGGAGGCAGAGCGAAAACGCGGCCCGGCGGGCACCCCGCTCATGCCACATGGAAGATCACGAGCATATTTCCCGACTCTATTGCGCAGGAGAACTAAATGGTAAGCCAACGAGTTCGTGGCCCGGCGGACACCCCGCTCATAGCTACCGATACCCTAGACTCAAGGCTACTCTTGAGCACGCTGGCCGCAGTGAAGAAGGGCGACTTTTCGGTCCGCCTGCCCGCCGAATGGACCGGCCTCGCGGGCCGTATAAGCGACACTTTTAACGACGTTATCGAGCGTAATGAGAAGATGGCCCAGGAGCTCGAGCGAGTCAGCAGGCTGGTCGGTAAGGAAGGCAAGACCCGAGAGCGCGCCTCCATCGGCACCGTTGCCGGGGCCTGGGCAACCTCCATCGACTCGGTCAATACTCTTATCGGAGACCTTGTGCAGCCCACGAGCGAGATGGCCAGGGTCATTGGCGCAGTGGCGGGCGGCGATCTCTCGCAGACAATGGCCCTCGAAATCGATGGAAGGCCCCTGGCGGGCGAATTCCTGCGCACGGCAAAGACGGTCAATACGATGGTAGGCCAGCTAGGCTCCTTCGCATCGGAAGTGACCAGGGTGGCCAGGGAGGTGGGCACCGAGGGCAAGCTCGGAGGCCAGGCGGACGTGCCGGGGGTTGCGGGCACATGGAAGGACCTCACCGATAACGTGAACTCGATGGCAGGCAACCTCACCGCCCAGGTCCGCAATATCGCTGCAGTCACCACTGCCGTAGCCAACGGCGACCTCTCCAAGAAGATCACAGTCGATGTGCAAGGCGAAATCCTGGAGCTCAAGAACACCATTAATACGATGGTGGACCAACTCAATTCCTTCGCCTCCGAAGTAACGCGTGTCGCAGGTGAGGTGGGCACGGAAGGCAAGCTGGGCGGCCAGGCCCAGGTGAAGGGTGTATCAGGCACATGGAAGGACCTCACCGATAACGTAAACTCCATGGCGGGCAGCCTCACCAGCCAGGTGCGCGACATAGCGGCAGTCACCACTGCCGTAGCCAACGGCGACCTCTCGAAGAAGATCACGGTCGATGTGCGAGGCGAAATCCTGGAGCTCAAGAACACCATCAATACGATGGTGGACCAACTCAATTCCTTCGCATCCGAAGTGACCAGGGTGGCGAGAGAAGTGGGCACAGAAGGCAAGCTGGGAGGCCAGGCCGAAGTGCGTGGCGTGGCGGGCACATGGAAGGACCTGACCGATAACGTGAACTCCATGGCGGGCAGCCTCACCAGCCAGGTGCGCGACATAGCGGCAGTCACGACCGCTGTGGCCAACGGCGACCTCTCGAAGAAAATTACGGTCAACGTACGTGGCGAGATCCTGGAGTTGAAAGACACCATCAACACGATGGTGGACCAACTGAATTCGTTTGCCTCCGAAGTAACGCGTGTAGCGCGCGAGGTGGGCACAGAAGGCAAGCTCGGCGGCCAGGCTGAGGTTGGAGGAGTGGCAGGCACATGGAAGGACCTGACCGATAGTGTGAACTTCATGGCGGGCAGCCTCACCAGCCAGGTGCGCGACATCGCCGACGTGACCACTGCCGTAGCCAACGGCGACCTTTCCAGGAAGATCACGGTCGATGTGCGCGGCGAAATCCTGGAATTGAAAGACACCATCAACACGATGGTGGACCAACTGAATTCGTTTGCCTCCGAAGTGACCAGGGTGGCGAGGGAAGTGGGCGCGGAAGGCAAGCTGGGAGGCCAGGCGGACGTGCGCGGGGTTGCGGGCACATGGAAGGACCTCACCGATAGTGTGAACTTCATGGCGGGCAGCCTCACCAGCCAGGTGCGTGATATCGCCGACGTGACCACTGCCGTAGCCAACGGCGACCTCTCCAAGAAAATCACGGTCGATGTGCGAGGCGAAATCCTGGAGCTCAAGAACACCATTAACACGATGGTGGACCAGTTGAGCTCCTTTGCGGCGGAAGTAACGCGTGTAGCCAGGGAAGTGGGGACAGAAGGTAAGCTAGGCGGGCAGGCCCAGGTGAAGGGTGTTTCAGGCACATGGAAGGACCTCACCGACAATGTGAACTCCATGGCAGGCAACCTGACGGGCCAGGTCCGCAATATCGCGGACGTGACCACTGCCGTAGCCAACGGCGACCTCTCGAAGAAGATCACGGTCGATGTGCGCGGCGAAATCCTGGAGCTCAAGAACACCATCAACATCATGGTGGACCAGCTTAACTCCTTCGCATCGGAAGTGACCAGGGTGGCCAGGGAGGTGGGCACCGAGGGCAAGCTTGGCGGCCAGGCGAACGTGCCGGGGGTCGCGGGCACATGGAAGGACCTCACCGACAATGTGAACTCCATGGCAGGCAACCTCACCGCCCAGGTCCGCAATATCGCGGCAGTCACCACTGCCGTAGCCAACGGCGACCTCTCAAAGAAGATCACAGTCGATGTGCGAGGCGAAATCCTGGAGCTGAAAGATACCATTAACACGATGGTGGACCAGTTGAGCTCCTTTGCGGCGGAAGTAACGCGTGTAGCGCGTGAAGTGGGCACGGAAGGTAAGCTCGGCGGCCAGGCAGAGGTGAGGGGCGTTGCGGGCACCTGGAAAGACCTCACCGATAACGTGAACTCGATGGCAGGCAACCTCACGGGCCAGGTGCGCGGCATAGCCAAGGTGGTCACCGCGGTCGCAGATGGCGACCTCAAGCAAAAGCTCTCGGTAGAAGCCAAGGGGGAGATCGCCTCGCTGGCCGATACGATCAACAACATGATAGACACGCTGGCAACCTTTGCCGACCAGGTCACCACCGTAGCCCGCGAAGTGGGCGTCGAAGGTCGGCTTGGCGGGCAGGCGAGCGTGCCGGGGGCCGCAGGCACCTGGAAAGACCTCACCGATAACGTAAATCAGCTTGCCGCCAACCTCACGAACCAGGTGCGCGCCATCGCTGAGGTGGCAACCGCCGTCACCGAGGGCGACCTCACCCGGTCGATACGTGTGGAAGCCAAGGGCGAGGTTGCGGCCCTCAGCGATAACATCAACCAGATGATCGCTAACTTGAGGGAGACCACCCTCAAGAACAGCGAGCAGGATTGGCTCAAGACCAATCTGGCCCGCTTCAGCCGGATCTTGCAGGGTCAAAAGGACCTCCTCACGGTGGCCAGGATGATCCTCTCCGAGCTTGCGCCTCTCGTTTCTGCCAATCACGGGGTCTTTTACTCGATGGACACGTCGGGCGAGGAAGCCCGCCTTAAGCTCCTCGCCAGCTACGCCTACCGCGAGCGCAAGAGCGTGTCCAACGAGTTCAGGCTGGGCGAAGGCATCGTTGGCCAGAGCGCGCTTGAAAAGGAGCGAATACTCCTGACCAATGTGCCTGCCGACTACATCCAGATCAACTCGGGCCTGGGGGCGGCAGTGCCGTTCAACATAATCGTCCTCCCTGTGGTCTTCGAGAACGAGGTCAAAGCCGTCATAGAGCTGGCCTCATTCGAGCGGTTCAGCGCAACCCACCAGGTCTTCCTCGACCAGTTGACCGAAAGCATCGGCATCGTGCTGAACACTATAGAAGCCAACATGCGTACCGAGTCGTTGCTCACCCAATCGCAATCTCTCGCCACTGAGCTTCAGAGCCAGCAGGAGGAGCTGCAACAGACCAACGAGGAATTGGCCGTGAAAGCCCAATTGCTGGCCGAGCAGAACGCCGAAGTTGAGCGCAAGAACCGCGAAGTAGAGCAGGCCAAGCAGGACCTGGAAGAGAAGGCGGAGCAACTGGCCTTCACCTCCAAGTACAAGTCGGAGTTCATGGCCAATATGTCGCACGAGCTTCGCACGCCACTCAACAGCTTGCTGATCCTGTCTGAGCAGCTTCTGGAGAACCCGGAAGGCAACCTTTCTGCAAAGCAGATGGAATACGCCAGGACTATACGCTCCTCGGGCACCGACCTCTTCACTATGATCAATGACATCCTCGATCTCTCCAAGATCGAATCGGGCACCGTCACCGTCGAGCAAACCGAGATCAGCTTCGCGGAGCTGAGCGACTACGTGGACCGCACCTTCCGCTACCTGGCGGAGGCCAAGGGGTTGAAATTCGATGTCTCGACCCGGAGTCAGGGATCAGGCTCAAATAATCCGCAATCGATTTACACCGATACGATGCGCCTCCAACAGGTGCTCAAGAACCTCATCTCTAACGCAATAAAGTTCACCGAGAAAGGGTATGTTACGCTGAAGATCTCCCCTGTTACCTCAGGCTGGAGCCACGACCAGGAAGAGCTGAACCGATCGCAGACGGTTATCGCGTTCGAGGTAAAGGACACCGGTATCGGCATATCGAAGGAGAAGCAACAACTGGTGTTCGAGGCGTTCCAGCAGGCCGACGGCACTACCAGTCGCAGGTACGGGGGCACAGGCCTGGGTCTCTCCATCAGCCGGGGCATCGCGCAGCTCCTGGGAGGCGAGATTCGTCTCAACAGCATACCGGGTGAGGGGAGCACTTTTACCCTTTACCTGCCTGACAACGTTCCGGCAAGCCCGGACACTGACGTCCTGCAACTGGGCTCAGGCAACGGGCACATAGAAGGAGAGGGGTACTTAGCCGGCTACCCGCAACCGGATACCGGTCCTGAGCCCGCGAAGGATAGCTTTTCGTCTTCGCCGGCTCATTCTTCGGCTCATCGAGAGCTCGCAAACAGATCGACCCGAGAAAACGGTGGACGAGCGGAACGCGAGCTAGAGCCGGTCGATGGGCGTAACGAAGGACGAAGGATGGAGACGAAAAGCTATCGCCGGCCGGAGATAGAAGACGATAGGGAGGTGATCGGGTCGAAGGACCAGGTGCTGTTGATCATCGAGGACGACACCAACTTCGTGAGGGTATTGCTCGACCGGGCCAGGGCCATGGGTTTCAAAGGCCTGGTAGCCCAGAGTGGTGATGCCGCCCTGTCACTGGTACGGCATTACAGGCCCCACGCTATCACGCTGGACCTGCATCTTCCACAGAGTGAGGGCTGGAGTGTTCTCGAACGTCTAAAGAACGACCCCCGTACTCGCCATATCCCCGTGCATATCATCTCGATAGATGAGCAGCGCGGGCGGGGGCTCATGCTTGGTGCGCTTGCCTTCCTGACGAAACCGGTGACCAAGGAGGCGCTCGACGCCACGCTTGGGGACCTGAAGCAATTCGCCAAGCGGCGCGTCGGGAAACTGCTGATTGTCCAGAACGACGAGACACAGCGCAACAGTATCGTTGACCTGATAGGAGAGGGGGACGTGAAAACGACTGCGGTAGCGACCGGCGCGGAAGCCCTCGCGGCGCTCAAAGAGGAGCCATTCGACTGTATGGTGCTAGATCCGGTCCTCCCGGATATGACCGGCTTCCGGTTGATAGAGGAGATCAAGAAGCAGCTCAAGCTTCGAGATCTGCCTGTGATAGTCTATACAGGTAAAGAGTTGACGACGAAAGAGCAGACCCAGTTGCGTCGTCTCGCGGAAAGCGTGATTGTCAAAGGTGTGCAATCGCCCGAGCGGCTCGTTGACGAGACCGCGATCTTCCTGCATCGCGCAGCGGATAATATGCCGGCGCGGCAGCGCAAAATGGTAGAGGAGCTCCACAGGCCGGATGCCGCCCTCGCCGGTAAGCGAGTGCTCGTCGTTGACGACGACGTTCGCAACCTCTTCGCGATGACCACGGCGCTGGAGCGATTTAACATGGATGTCTTGAACGCCGAGAACGGCAGGGACGCGATAGAGATCCTCGAGCAGAGGACCGATATCGATGCCGTGCTGATGGATATCATGATGCCTGAGATGGACGGCTACAGCACCTTACGCGCCATTCGAGGAGTGAACAGGCTGAAGAAGCTCCCGATCATAGCCATAACCGCCAAGGCGATGAAGGGCGACCGCGAGAAGTGCATCGAAGCCGGCGCTTCCGATTACGTAGCAAAGCCCGTAGAGACGAGCAAGCTTGTATCCGTCTTGAAAGAGTTGCTTAGCGTTAGTGGTTAGTGGTTAGTGGTTAGCGCAGCTTCGACCAACATCTGAGAGAAATAGGAATTTTGGGGACACCCCAAGCCCCGGCAGGGAGACCCTGCACCCCTCTTTCCCTAACCACTAACCACTGGCCCCGATTGGACGGTTCACAAATGCACTATGACAAAGCCAACATCCTGCTGGTAGACGACCGACCGGAGAACCTCCTGTCGCTGGAAGCCATTCTCGAGGGTCTCGGGCAGAACCTGGTGAAAGCGCGCTCAGGGACTGAAGCGCTGCGCGAGGTACTCAGGCATGACTTTGCTGTAATCCTGATTGATGTCCAAATGCCGGGCATGGACGGTTTCGAGACGGTGGACTTGATCAAGGAGCGCGAGCGCTCGCGCTATACACCGGTCATCTTCCTCACCGCCCTGAGCACGAGCGACGTCTACATCTCAAAGGGCTACTCAGTGGGGGCTGTAGACTACATGCTCAAGCCCATCATGCCCGAGATTCTCGAGTCCAAAGTGTCGGTGTTTGTCGAGCTGTTCAACAAGAGCCAGGAAGTAAAACGTCTGAACGAGGACCTCGAGCGCCGGGCCGGCGAGCTGGCGAAGAGCAACAGTGAGCTCGCAAAGGAGATCGCCGAGCGAAAGCGCTCCGAGCAACAGGTACGTAAACTGAATGAAGAGCTGGAAGAGAAAGTAACGGCTCGTACGGCCCAGCTAAGCACCGCCAATGAGGAGCTGAAGCGAGAGGTCGCCGAGCGTAAACGACTGGAAAAAGAGAAAGACGAATTCCTCGCGATGGCCTCGCATGAGCTAAGGACCCCCCTCACAGCTGTCAAAGGCTATGCCGCGCTGGCTCTCCGCGCGGCGCGTGCCCAGCACGATGAACACCTTGTACGCACGCTGGATATAGTGGCAGAAAAGAGCGACCAGATCAGACGGCTGATTGATGAGATGCTCGATGTGTCGCGTGTTGAGCAGAATGTGCTCTCGTTGGCCTGCGAGCACCTGGACCTGGCAGATCTGGTCAGGACGGTTGTAAGCCGCATGGAATTGCTCGCTCCGAACTGTCTGTTTCGTGTAGAAACGCCACCGGACCAGGTGCCCGTGAATGCTGATCGCCTGCGCATCGAGCAGGTGCTCACCAACCTTATCGAAAATGGAATCAAATATACATCCCCCCTTTCCACAGAGGAGTGCCGGATAGACATCTCGATAGCGCAGAAAGATGGAGAGATAGTCACTTCTGTACAGGACTACGGCGTAGGTATCCCGTTCCAGCAGTTGTCGCAGGTGTTCGACCTCTTCTTCCGGGCAAGCAATATCGCCTCTGCCAATAACCGCTACCCCGGTATGGGTCTTGGACTTTTCATCGCTCGCAGCATAGTCGAGCGCCATGGCGGCCGCATGTGGGTGGACTCGGTGGAGCAGAAAGGGAGCATATTCAGCTTTTCGCTGCCACCGGCGCCGAGCCTCAGCGGAGAGCTGGATAAGGCGGTTGCCACCCGGCAGATATGAAAAGGAGCATGGAAGCCCCCAGATTACGGTATTTGGCGTATTGACATAATGGCGATTTCAGTATACGTTTGTGGTTAGCAAGTCTCATGTCAATACGTGGCCGGTCACGTGCCGCCTGTGCCACGGAAACCTCCAGATGGAGGGAAGGAGTTGAAGTGAAAAGCTTCCTGGCTGCGCCCCCCGCGAGGCGACCCCGTATTCATTCTCGGCTGCTACCTATCACATGGCTACGGGTATCGATGGCTTTGTTTACCATCGCGGCGACCCTGGCCGGCCTCTACCAAACCCGTAGCGTATTTGCCGCGACCGCTGCCCAGCCTATGCCTGTGGTAGCGAACAGCATGGCCATTGTCGTCCACACCGGCGGCGATCCTATCAGGATACGCAACGGCCCAGGCACCAATTACCCGAGATTGGCGTATGCGTATGAAGGCCAAACCGTCAGCGTGTTAGACGGTCCGTCCGGCGACGCACAGGGCAACCGGTGGTTCATGGTGCAGGCACCCGCCGGTACAGGCTGGATGGCGGGACAGTTTCTTCAGGGCAAGGGCGATCCGATAACCGGCACTGCTCTCATCACAAACACCGGGGGTGATCCCCTCAGGGTGCGTGCCGCGCCCAACTCTGATGGCCAGATCTTGACCCTTCTTAGCGCCGGTACGTCTGTAACCGTCAACTACGGACCGGTCATCGACGATGCAGGCATCGCCTGGTATACCATCACTGCCGACAGTATTACCGGTTGGTCAATGGCTCAATATCTGTCTGAAGAGACCCCGGCAGCAGCAGAGCTCGTAACGCCTGCGCCGCCGCCACCACCTGCGCCCACTCAGCCACCGGCACCAACGGCTGCCCCGGCCCCAGGCGGCGGGATGTCTACGCTCGACCAGTACAGGCTCTGGATGGAGCAGGCTCGCGCCCAATATCCCTACAACGAAAGCGTCGCAAAGATGTGGAGCGTTATGCTCTGTGAATTGGGCGGAAACTCCGGTGCTGCGGGTGGAGGGGGATACTACCGGGGCCTTTTCCAGTATGCTCCCGGAACATGGGCCGGTGGCTGGAACCCATACCGCGGCAACAGCATCTGGGACGCCAGGTCCCAGATCTTCGCGACAGCCAAAGCATGGAGCATCGGCATGCAAGGGGCCTGGTCCTGCTACTAAACACTAACGGTGCCTAACAAAAGGCAGCGCACGGCGGATTCATCCGCCGTGCGCTGCCTGTGCTGCCACCTCCGTCCGAATTATCTGAATTGAATAGTCGTTACGACAAGATCAGCGCGGAGGGGCAGGGGGCGCGGAGTTGCCTCAGGGCACGACTAAAGGTGCGGGCGCGTTCGTGCGGGTGACCGAGAAACTCGACCCGTCAGCACCGAGCGCCGATGGTTGAGCAAGGGGCTGTCCCGCCTGTCCGCCCTGCGCACCGGGCTGGCCGAACCGACCTCGTCGACCCTGCACCGTCGAGCTGAACATGGTAATCGGCTGCCCACCTGCCTGGGCGATCGTGCTCTGCTTGCCGTTCTCAAGTGCCGTGGCGTTCGTGAAGGTCACCGTTCCGAAGTCGTCCAAAGGCATGAGCGTCCTGCTCCCCACCGATGGCAACTCCTCAATCCACTCCGCCGAGGAGAGCGAGGAGCGGTGTGTCAGCTTCTTCTGGAACGATTGCCCTGAAGTCGAAGTCCTGGATCACGATCTCCCACGTGCCGTCAGCTTGCTGGGTGATCGACACGCTCATATTGTCTCCGGCTGCTACATCGAGCGGCACGGTCTGGGAGGGTTGCGGCAGGGTCTCCCACCAGGCAGTATATCCAACCTGCCCTCCCTGGACAGTGGCCTGCGTTCCCGCCTGGATTAAGTCGGTAGAGGTTGCTCCGCCGATACCGACCCAGGTGGCGTCGGCAGCCACCGTGTTACCGGTGCCGGCGCTCACCTTGGGCACGATCCAGCTTCCGGTCACGGCGGTGAAGGTGCCTCCGGTTGCGCTATAGCCGGCCCAGTTGCTCGATTGCTCCACGCTGGTTCCCGGCGGGACCGCGGATGCGATGGGCCCCGGCGTGTTTGAGTTGGGGGCCACCGAAGTGGGAGCCGCGCCCGGCGTGCCTGAGGTACCTGGAGTACCGGGCTGCGGCTGCATGGTGCGGGTGTTAGGGTGCTGGTCATCCTGCACTTTCCACTGCCCGCCTTGCAGGACCAGTGTATAGACGTTGGGATCGGTCTCCTGCATAGTGCTACCGTCGGAGAAGGTCGTGCTCCACGTTTCAGTAGTATTCGCCTGGGCGGTGTTCGCATCCTGCAACGTAATCGGCCCCCAGGTGAGGTTGACGAGCTTAACCGCAGTGATCCCGGAGTTCATCATGTCGGTGAAGCTCTGAGCCATTTGCTGGTAGTAGGCTGTAGTGGATGTATCGGCCATGACAGAGGGGTCATTAGAAACGAACGCCTGCGCCTCTTCCTCATTTCCTCGCTGGATCACGCTCTTGATCGCATCCGCTGCTGCACTGGACGGCGCGGTGGCGGCTGGAAGGAGCGCTGGGGTCGAGGTGGCGGCTGCCGCATCCTCGGTAGGGATGGCAGGAACAGCCGTCGAACTGATAGACGGTGCGGACGTATCTGCAGGGGCCGGAGTAGTTGAGGCGAGCGGGGTATCGCCGGGGGCCGGGGCCTGTGCAGAAGTGCCAGGCGTCACCGCAGCCTGCGAAGCAGTTTGAGTGGCAGGGGGCAAAGGCAAGCCCGCCAGGGCCGTGGGATCGCATGCCGTGAGTGTCAGAAATACGAGCAGCAGTAAGACTACCGCCGCGAGGGGTCTCACTTTGGCTGCCAATGAAGCTGATTGAGCCGGCGGCGTGTGCGAATTGCTCGCCGCGGATAAAATGTGGTTCTGGTTTGTTCTGTTCATACCTGTTTTCTTTAGCCTCTTTTAGTTCGAGCACTGCTCTTATGCAAAGGGTTTTGTCATATCGTCGGCTCCGCCTCCGTGCAGGCGCAAACCGGACTAGCTTACCATCGTACTCTAATTATATGAAGAAAAGATGAAGGATAGGTTAGCGTGAACGACAAAATGGTTAAGTTTTGGTTAGAGTATGTACTCTAAAACGGACCTGTGCTATCGCACGTTACGCGGTTGCCGTTCCGACCATGGCAGGATAGAGCACTATCGCCCTCCCCTCTTCGATAAGCCTTAGAATTCTCCGGTGGCAAACTGAGCACCAATAAAGGTCCCGTTGCGAGACAGGCAATTGTATGCACACAGGTTAGCGGTTCCTGAGCGTAGCTATGGGGTGTGAAAATTCGGAGCCGACCACGCCCGGCGACTAAAGTCGCGGGCTAGGGATAACAAAGTCCGCCTACGCGGACTGACCGTAAGTCGCCGAAGGGCGACTTTGTACCTGTAGCCCGCGACTTTAGTCGCCGGGCGGGGTCTTCAGACAATTGCGGAATGCGGATTAGCGACGACCGACGACCAACCATTGGCAGCAGTGACTGGCAGATAGGCGATTTACAGAGCCATGTAGCGCGAGACGCGAGCCCATCCTGGGCCTTGTCATGTGCCGCTTGTTCCAATATACTTCAAATTGAATTGATACAATCCAGATTGGAGGATAAATGAACAACAGCCTCGCACCGGCCAGAGTACAGCCGCCCGCCTTGCTGAAGCTCCTGGCTCACGATTTACGTTGGAAGGTGCTCACCGCCCTGGTCTATAGCGACCGTCGAGGGCGCGAGCTGGTGCGCCTGGTGGACGAGCCCCAGAACCTTGTATCGTATCACCTCAAGAGGCTGAGGGAGGGCGAGCTAGTACATGAGCGACGAAGCTCCTACGATGGTCGGGACGTCTACTACAGCCTTGACCTTGCGAAGCTCCAGATCCTTTACTCAGCGGCAGGAGAAGCTCTGCACCCCGCTCTGAGCCAGGCACCCGCTACCAGTGCTGAACCTCAAGCGACCGGCGACCCCAAAGGTGACGGCGACGGTCTGCCACCCACGCGAGTGCTATTCCTTTGCACCCACAACAGTGCCCGCTCACAAATGGCCGAGGCCATCATGCGGCAGGTAGGCGGTTCAATGGTCCGGGTGTACAGCGCAGGCACGGAGCCGTCCAGCGTACACCCCTACGCCATGGGGGTGCTTGCCTCTATGAACATTGACGCGAGCGCCGGCCGGTCGAAGCACCTTGACGAGCTCGTCAATGAGCGCTTCGACTACATAGTGACTGTGTGCGACCGTGTGAGGGAATCCTGTCCCGTGTTCCCAGGCGATCCTGAGCAGATGCACTGGTCCTTCCCCGACCCTGCAGCCGTTGAGGGCGAGGAGGAGAAGTATCGAGCCTTTGAAAAGACCGCCCAGGAGCTTACTACACGTATTCACTTCCTACTGAACGTCATTGCAAATGAGAGGAAAGGGAAGGCCAAGCAAACGAGAGCCGAGCAGTGAGCCCAGCTCTCATTCGTGCCGTCGCTGCTGAGGCGATTGGCACGTTCGCCCTGGTGTTCGCCGGCACCGGCGCAATCGTATCTGATTCGGTATCGGGCGGCGCGTTGGGGCATGTGGGCGTGGCGCTCACTTTTGGGCTCGTCATAATGGTCATGGTCTACGCGACCGGCCACATATCGGGCGCTCACTTCAATCCGGCCGTAACGCTGGCATTCGCACTGGCTCGCCACTTTCCCGCCCGGCACGTCGCACCCTATCTGCTCGCACAGACAAGCGGAGCCATCCTGGGAAGCCTTGCCGTCCGCTATCTGATTGGTAGCGCCGGGGGCTTAGGCGTCACCCACCCCACTAACGGAGCTATACCGGGCATGGTGTTCGAGGCCATACTCACCTACCTCCTCATGTTCGTGATCATGGCTGTCGCCACGGACGTGAGGGCCGTAGGGCAGGCAGCGGCGATTGCCATCGGTGGAACGATAGCCCTTGAAGCCTTGTTTGCCGGACCAATAACAGGTGCGAGCATGAACCCTGCCCGCTCGCTTGCTCCGGCAATTGTAGCGGGCGACTACACCGACTTGTGGCTGTATATAGTCGGGCCAATAGTGGGTGCCGCCCTGGGCGCGCTCACCTATCAGGCGCTACGTACTCCTGCCGAGCAAGCGGAAGATACCGAACCTGCCGGTGTGCAGGCGCAAGAGCGCGAAGGAAGCTGATATGGACCGGATAATAATCTTCTCAGATATACACGCCAACCTGCCGGCATTGGAGGCAGTGCTTGAGGACATAGACCGCAAGGGGTACAGAGCTGACGAGCGCTACTGCCTGGGCGACCTCGTGGGCTATGCCACCTTCCCGAACGAGGTGACGCGCCTCATACGCGAGCTGGAGATACCCTGTATTATGGGCAACTACGATCAGGGCGTGGGCAACTCAAGCGACGACTGTGGCTGCGCCTACAAGGACGCGCATTCGGAGGCGCTGGGCAAAGTCTCAATCGCATGGTCGAACCGGCATACCACCGAGGAGAATAAGACCTATCTGAGAAGCCTCCCGCCTCAAATACCGTTACAGCTAGGCGATCTGCGCGTAATGTTAGTGCACGGAAGCCCACGCCGCATAAACGAATACCTCTACGAGGACCGGCCGGACGCCGGCCTTGAGCGCCTGCTCGATATGGTCGAGGCGGACGTGCTGGTGTGCGGCCACACTCACATTCCTTACCACCGGGTCCTGCCGAGCGGCCGGCATGTTATCAATGAGGGCAGCGTAGGCAAGCCGAAGGACGGCGATCCGAGGGCCTGCTACGTCGTCCTGAGCGCCAAAGGTAAGGAGCTGGCGGTAGAGTTTGTCCGCGTGCCTTATGCCATTGAGCGGACTGCGGCGGCAATCGAGGCTACGCAAGAGCCCGACATCATGCCGCACGAATACGCAGCCATGTTGCGCGCAGGCAAAGGCTAGGAGGAACAGGAGCAGAGGCAACCGTAATTTTCTGCAGAACGAGTGAAGTTTGGCTACATGATCGGCTACATTTTCCAAAAGCAAGGCCCGGATAAATGTGTATCCGGGCCCTTTTAGTGCGTATTTTCTTAGCTGAGGCGCAAGGATTCGAACTTCACCTTACTGATCCAGAGTGTTTCAGATTTCAGGAACGGCTTCGATGTGGACGAGATACATCTATGGACAAAGCAGGAGGTCTTTGACAGCTACAAAGAAGGTAGTGAATCAGAGGTAACCGACCAATGCCATGCATTCGAGATTGCTTGGGGTAACTATGATACAATAGTTTTATGGGCAAATTAATATACTCCGTAACCACATCGCTAGACGGCTACGTTGCCGATAAAGATGGCAATTTTGAGTGGGGTAAGCCAAGCGAAGAAGTACATGCTTTCGTAAATGACATTGTTCGTAATACAGGGACGTTCCTGCTTGGGCGAAACATGTACGAGACTCTAGCTGTCTGGGATACCATTCCAACAGACGGGCCAAGCGAAGGTATGAATGACTTTGCTAAAATTTGGCGAGCTGCGAATAAGATAGTTTATTCAAGCTCACTTTCCGAGGTAACAACAGCAAATACTACGATTGAGCGCGTGTTTAACCCGGAAACTATAAAAAAATTAGTAGTTACTTCAGATAAGGATTTCGGCATTGGTGGCCCACATTTAGCCGCCGAAGCCATAAAAGCTGGCATTATCGATGAATACCATCAAATTATCGTTCCTATCATGATAGGCAGCGGCACTTACTGGTTACCCCAAGACGTTAAAAGCAAGCTTGCGTTAGTGGATTTACGAAAGTTTGAAAATGGCTTCGTGCATCTTCAGTATAGTAAAGTCTGAATTTGCCTTATGCCCCATGAATATGCAGAGACGTTGCGCGCAGGGAAAGGCTAGGGGAATAGGGGCTGAGAGCCAGATAATTTCCGCAGTAGACTGTGAGGACGTGTCGGAATCTGGCCACAAGGAGCTTCTGCCATAGTAAACCCGCTCGTGTAGTAGGGTGCGGTCCGGCAAAGGTCCGGCAAAGAGGCGCTAGTATTGTGCCGGGCCGCCAACCGTCAACGACAATTCAGGATCCACCAGGCAATCACTGCTACCACCAGGCAGCAGGATTACTTATTGTCGTTTAATAACACGAGAAGGAACGCATGGTACAAGCAAAGGAGATGACGGCAAGAGGCGAAAAAGGGTCGAAACGGGAAGGTAAGGCGAGACGGCTCGCCAACGTCAAAGTTACCGTCCTGACACACTTTGAAGCATAGGAAGGAGTAAGGAACATGGTAGATGACACTAAGAGGTCAAGGATCTGGCGGCTAAGCCCGTTCTTATTGATAGCGCTGGTGATGCTGGTATCAGGGGGCATAGCCCTGGCTGGAGTACCTGCTTCCGTACCGGCAAGCTTAGGAACTGGGGCCAGTGGCGCCAAGATCGCTCCCCAGCAACAGCAGGGCGGCGTCACCGGCGCGGCACCCGCGCAGGCCCAAAAGGCGAACCTAGCAAGAATACTACAGGTGCAACCACTGGCAAGAGCGTACTTGCTCCGCCCGTCGCGCCTGACGTGACGCTGTACGACCAGTACAACAACCCCGCGACGACCTCCTCGGTCTCGCAGGATTTTGAACCTGCCAACGCTGCTTTCAGTTCGCAAGTGGCCGACGATTTTCCCGTCCCGAGTGGCCAGACGTGGAGCGTGAACGAAGTTGATGCGCAGGCCGTATATTTCAACGGCGCAGGCCCGGCGGCCTCATTCAACGTCTTTTTCTACACCAACTCCGGGGTATTGCCTGCCACGCCCGTCTATACGGCTACGGGGTTGGCTTATACAAATACTTCCGGTAATTTTGTAATCCCCCTGACAACACCAGCCGTTCTGGCCGGCGGGAGTGGTACGAATTACTGGGTATCGGTCCAGGCTCGAATGGACTACACCCCCGACGGAGAGTTCGGGTGGACTGACCGCACGGTACTATCTAATAGTCCGGCTGCGTTCCGTAACCCCGGTGGTGGTTTTGCATGCCCGGGTGGCAACGATTGGCAGCCCAAGCTTACATGCGTACCAACAGCGGGGGGTCCGGACCAGGTATTCCGCCTGCTAGGCAGCATCGGTGGTGGCGCCACGGCTACGCCCACTGCGGTGGGCGCGACCGCCACAGCGACAACATGCGCGACGGGATACAACTACTTGCTGGGGAGCGGAGCGCTTATTCCAGCCACGACGCGTATAGACGGAGCGGGATGTGATGACTGCACCACGGCCATCTCCTCTCTACCCTTCCCCTTCACCCTGTATGGCACTTCCTACACCGCGGCAACTGTAGGCTCAAACGGCACACTGGCCTTCGGCACCAACAACAATGCCTTCGCCGGTAGTTGCTTGCCGGTGACAGGGGCTACCAACCAGATGATGCCCTTCTTTCGAGACCAGCGTACCGACTGTGCCAACGGCTGCGGCATCTACACTGCCACTACCGGCACAGCTCCCAACCGCATCTTCAGCATCGAGTACCGCACCATCTACTTCGGTGAGACGAGCACCACACCCACACTCGATTATGAAGTAAACCTGTACGAAAGTGGCGGAGTAAGCTTCGACTACACCTATGGGCTGATTAACGCCACAACGCAGACTGGGAGGATCACCTCAGTCGGAGTGCAGCAGACCACGACGAGCTACACGCAGTATGCATGTGACAGCACAGGCCAGGCACCTCCTGTGAGCACAGGCCAGCGTATCACCTGGAGCGTAACTGCTTGTGCCACTCCTACAGTGCCTCCCACCGCCACCGTGCCACTGCCTACAATAACGGTACCTGTAGCATCACCCACCACACCCGCTAACACACCTACGGTAGCACCCACACAGACTACGGGTGGACCGAGCGCCACAACAGTATCGTCATCTACACCTACAACACCAGCACCCACAATCACACCTGGTGGACCATCGTCTACACCTACCGTCCCTGTACCCACCCCCACAGCTTGCACCATCACCTTCACCGACGTACCACCAAGCCAAACATTCTACCAGTGGATCCGCTGCCTGGCTTGCCGTAACATCATAAACGGCTATCCTGATGGCACATTCCGTCCCAACAGCAACGTCACGAGAGGACAGCTATCAAAGATAGCCTCGAACTCTGCAGGCTTTACAGATACACCTACAGGCCAGCAGTTCCAGGATGTTCCTCCTTCTGGACCTGGCTCTACCTTCTACCCATACATCTACCGCCTGGTCATCAGGGGGTATATCAATGGATACCCATGTGGTGGACCTGGAGAGCCTTGTATCCCACCAGCTAACCTGCCCTACTTCAGACCAAACACACCAGTCACAAGGGGACAGATCACCAAGATCATCTCAAATGCAGCAGGGTTCTCTGATGCACCCTCTGGCCAGCAGTTCCAGGACGTAGCCCCAGGGTCCACATTCTACACCTACACCTACAGGTTGGTAACACGTGGTGTCATGTCAGGATACCCATGTGGGTCCCCACCGGCAGGACAGTGTGTACCACCCTCCAACCTGCCCTACTTCCGACCGAATAACAACGCGACGAGAGGACAGACATCGAAGATAGATGCTAACACCTTCTTCCCTGACTGTGTCACCCCTCAAGCCGCTGTTGACTTCCTTACTGATGTCAATAAGTAGCTTATCGTGACCGACAAGAGCTAACCGGCAACGATTAGCCGAAACGGGAACATAATTGCAGTTGCAGAAAGGTTGCCATATGGCAACCTTTCTGCAACTGCAATCGTTCTGTCGGGAAGAGGCACCAGGTCGTGTCCCGATTGATTCGTTTGAAGACGATTGGGTTCATTCTGTGGTTGCCGTCGGAGCGTTCAGAGTGTGGCGAGGCTCACCATGTCAGGGCTGTTTTCGACTTGGGTCTCCCGGGACGTTGATGATCGAGATTCCTCCTGACGCCCGTCGAGTTCGAGCAGCAATGGCAACAGGGGCCCGGGCCTGGTCAACAGAGCCAGGAACTACAAGAGCGACAGGAGTTGGGGCTCTCCTTACAGTCAGAAACTGAGGTTACTAACTTTCAACCCTGATTTTTCTGTCCAGATTCAGGGTCGCAGTACACTTGGCTACATAATTGGCTACGTTTCAAAAGCAAGAGGCCCAGATAGTTAAATATCCGGGCCAATTTCGTGCGTATTCTCTTAGCTGGGGCGCAAGGATTCGAACCTCAACTTACTGATCCAGAATCAGCTGTCCTACCGTTAGACGACGCCCCAATGCGCGCTTATTGTAACAACTTTGGGACGCCTTGTCAAACAATCAGGATTTACGCAAGCACGACCGAGGACCGACCACCGGCGACGTCTAGATTGCGTAAGTCCTGACAACCCTAGTAATTACCGGCCATCAAATCTAGCTCATATTCTTATTTTGTCTGTTTGCCTATGAAGCCGAGGATGCGACGCCAGGCGTCGGCTGATTCCTGGGCGTATTCGGCGAACTTGCGGTCGAAGAAGGAGTGGGGAGCGCCTGGGTAGGTGACTATTTCGTGCTCCACGCCTGCTGTATCGAGGTTGTCGTCAAGCCGGCTGACCACTTCGGGGGCGATATACGGAGACCCCTGTACCCCCTTTGTCCCCCAACTTATGTGTATAGACGGATTTTGGGGAGACCCAAGCCCCGGCAGGGTTAGCCGCCCATGCACCCCTTTTTCAGAGGAGCAGGTTATCTATCTTCCCCGCACATCTCGCGGCAACGGCGCTCGGCGTAGTCCCAGGCGGAGAAGGAGCAATCTTCGTCCATTGAAACGATGAAGGGGTCTTCGCCGAAGCTTTTGTAGAGCCCTAATAATTGTCGCGCCGTCATGTTGGGTTGGTATTCTGCCTGCAGGAATTGTGTCGATGATTTGCTTGCACTTCTCGGTTGCAGCCTCGCAACTGTCGAATGCGCCACCCTGGTAGCGCTCGCTCAGGTCCATGTAGTGGAAATTATCGTCCACCATCACTCTATATTTCATCTTTGGGTTAGGCTGGCCGGCCATACAGGTATTACTCCGCGTGCCCCGGACTACGCGATTTGCGCGGCAGATTTTGTTTGCGCTGTCGAGTGCGGTGCGCACTCATGGCTCAAGTGCGACAGCAAATCGCCGGATCTATTGTCGGACCTATTATAGCCCATGGCGACATTCCTTCCGTACGGCGAGTGGTGCAGAGCCCCGGTAAGCGTTCAGAATTGGGTTGTAGGGGCACGGCGCTGACGTGCCCTGGTGGGCAATAGAGTGCCGGTGCCACGAGGGCACGGCGCGACGTGCCCCTACACCATTTTCTCCACCTTTACTCTGAACGCTTACGAGCCCCCATCTGCTTGAAGTGCATGCCGTGCGCAAGTACAATTCACCTAGCATGAGCGTGACCGGTGGTGATAAAAGTAGAGAGGTCCTCTTCAAAGAGCGGCAGACGTTTCGTCTCGGCTGGCTTCGCGTGCCGCTGGCTATCTTGTCCGCTTTTCTGATCGCGCTTTCACTTTACATAATATATGAGCAGTTCTTCCAGAATACGCCTGCCGGCGCGGTTACGCCCGACGGCGGACTGGTTTTCATTGTGATTCTTATGCTGGTTGTTGGGATCGGGTTGCCTGCCGTTATCTTCAGGGCCGAATTGCTCGTTATTGTGGACCACAAGACGTTGAATGTCACGTTTGCCCCTTTCGTGCGACGAGAGATTCCGGTCCTCTCTGTCATTTACTGCGAGCCATACATAATCGCGCCGGTACGCGACTATATCGGCGTGGGTGTTCTCTTCTCGCTGCGTGGCGCAGGAATCGCATACTCGGTGAGCGGCAACGAGGGCGTGCAAATCGAGCTGGATAATGGCACCCGCCTGTTTGTAGGATCACAATTCCCGGAGGAGCTGGCGAAAGCCGTCGCTACAGCCAGGTCGCCCAGGGTGCTCTGATAGGCGACACCCCTGTACACGTTTGGTATACTTATTACAGAGGGATGAATCCGTGCCGAAACTTGATGATAAAACAATTGCGCTGGATAACGAATTGCGCGCCAGGGGCTATCGTCTCACGCCTCGCCGCCTGATGGTGGCCGAAGTGCTGGCGGGCTGCGGCGGCCATCTTACCGTCGAGGAAATCCTCTCCAAAGTCTCCGAGCGCCACCCCTCCACCAACAAGACCACCGTTTACCGCACCCTTGAGCTTCTCAGCAATCTCGGCATGGTAGCCGTTACCGACCTCGGCACAGGCCGCCTCGAATACGAGCTGCATAGCCACCGCCATCACCACCTTATCTGCGAAAAGTGCCACGCCCGCATCGAAGTAGACGACAGCCTGCTCGAGCCCCTGCGCGCCGGCCTTATGGAGCGCTACGGCTTCACGACTAACCTGGACCACTTCGCTCTCTTCGGCATCTGCCCGGGTTGTGCGGGAGCTGGGGCTAGGGGCTAGGGACTAGAGGCTAGTGCATGTTCATGAGAGATATTGGGAATAGGGATGTTTCGGGGGACACCCATGCCCCGGCAGGGGAGTGCCCCTGCACCCCCTTTGCACAAGACCTCTCGTGAACCTGCACTAGGGGCTAGGAGACGCCCGGCGGGATTCGGTCCGTAGAGTAGATCTGAGTGCTTGCCTCATCCCGTACAATGATCAAGGACGAAATAGAGTAAGCAGTACGTAATAACCAATAAGCAGTAATCTATATGAGCACAATAATCCAACCGAACGAGCCCGATCATCCTCCAGTCTGCCGCCCAGACGCCCCTTCACCCATATTTGCAGAACCCATACGCATATCGCCGCCGAAGACGCGCGAGGTGATGGTGGGCAAGGTCGGCGTGGGGGGCAACAACCCCATCCGCGTGCAGTCTATGACTACCACGCAGACCAAAGACGTGGAGGCCACTCTTGCCCAGACTTTGCGGCTGGTCGAGGCGGGCTGCGAGATCGTGCGGATCACCACGCCCACCTCCCAGGACGCCAGGGCTCTCGGCGAGGTCAAGCGACGCCTGCTCGCGATGGGCCTCGACGTGCCCCTGGTGGCCGATATCCATTTCAGCCCCAACGCCGCCATGGAAGCCGCCCTTTATGCCGACAAAGTGCGTATCAACCCCGGCAATTTCGCTGACGAAAAACGCTGGAACGTGCGCGAATATTCCGATGCCCAGTACGAAGCTGAGCTGGAGCGTATCGAAGAGAAGTTCAAGCCTGTCGTGCTACGCTGCCAGGAGCGGGGCATCTCCATGCGCATCGGCACCAACCACGGCTCGCTGTCTGACCGCATTATGAACCGCTTCGGCGACACCCCCGAAGGGATGGTCGAGTCGGCCATCGAGTTCGCCGCGATCTGCCGCAAGTACGACTACCACGAGCTCATCTTCTCTATGAAGGCGAGCAATCCCAAGGTGATGATTGCCGCCTACCGCCTCCTGGTGTCTCGCCTGGACGCCCTCGGTTGGGACTATCCGCTCCACCTGGGTGTCACCGAAGCGGGCAACGCCGAAGACGGGCGCATCAAATCCTCTATCGGTATCGGCTCCCTCCTCGATGACGGCCTCGGCGATACAATCCGCGTCTCTCTCACCGAAGAGCCGGAGGAAGAGGTGCCGGTGGCTTTCGCAGTGGCGGCACCTTATAATAGCCAAATTGCGAAGCAGTACGCAGAGAACGAGCCGAAAGATAACCTTCTTCCTGACCTGCGTGACCCCTATCATTATGTACCACGCCCCACTTACGAGGTGGCCACGGGCGCGGTGAAGGTCGGCGGTTTGCAGCACGCCACCGTGGTGGCCTCACACGAAATCCAACCAGGAGAAGATCTATTCTCAGCGGTTGCAGATATGGCAAAGCGCAAAGGCCAGAACGCCATCCGGCCCGATATTATTCGCATCCCTCTCTCCGGCCTCCAGGGGATTGCCCCTTTGGCCGAAGAATTGAGGCGACGAAGCGAAGAGGAAGACCCGTCGGCGGGCAAATCGGCCCTCGCCTTGCTCGTTGACGCCGGCAAAGATTTCGCCGGTGCAGCGAAAGTAGCCCCCCAATTGACCGGGATCGGTGCTCTCAAGCTTTCGATAAGCGCGTTTAGCGATATAGATTGGCAGGCTTACGAGGAATGCGTAAAGGCCGCCCTCGCCGCACATGCGCCGTTGTGGCTTGAGGCCGGCGGAACTGCCGGGGGTTATGACCAATTGGAAGATTTGCTCAGCGGAGCCCATAGCGATGATCCCAACTTCCAGGAAGTAGACACCTTATTGGAGGCGGCCTCTCGCGCTCACAAGCTGGGCCATCGCGGATTGGTGCTCTCGTTAGCTGCCGCGGGGACGCTGCCTTCCTACCTGATTCGTGCCTACCGTTTGCTATCGAGCAGACTGACTGAGGCGCACCGCAAGTACCCCATCCATATCAGCAGCTTCAGCGGTTACGCGACGGGCGACGTTATGCCTGATGAGTGGCTTATCGAGCACTCCATCGAGATAGGGTCCCTGCTTTGCGATGGAATCGGCAACAGTATCGAGATCAGCGGTGACGGCACGCCCGACGAGCGGGTAGCCCTCGCCTTCAACATCCTCCAGGCTTCCGGCTCGCGCACCGTCAAGGCCGAGTTCGTGGCCTGCCCATCGTGCGGGCGCACCCTCTTCGATCTCCAGGAAACCACCGAGCGTATCAAGACAGCCACCGGCCACCTGCGCGGGGTTAAGATCGCCGTCATGGGCTGCATCGTCAACGGCCTGGGCGAGCTTGCCGACGCCGATTTCGGCTACATGGGCGGCGCGCCCGACAAAGTCAACCTCTTCGTAGGCAAAGAATGCGTCGAAAAAGGCGTCCCCGCCGCCCAGGCCGTAGATCGTCTAATTGACATAATAAAGACACACGGCAAGTGGGTTGAGCCAACCGTAAGGGGCTAGGGGCTAGGGGCTAGGGGCTAAAGAAGAGGTGCAGGGGTCTCCCTGCCGGGGTTTGGGGTGTCCCCAAACTCTCTCTTTTCTCACAAGTTATCGTGAAGAGGGGTGCAGGGATCTCCCTGCCGGGGTTTGGGGTGTCCCAATTCTTTCATCTCTCCAATAAGTTGGTTGGAGCTGTTCCTAGCCCCTAGCCCCTACCGCAGCGGTATTCGCACGCGCACACTGCCTATCCTCGGTATATTGTTGCCGATATACGTGGCGTGGTCGGCTTTGTCGTTCATGGTGCCGTTCCAGGTTGTGCCGCTCGTAAATGTGTCGCCATCCTGGATGGTGACGTTTGTGACGAACGAAGCGTCGGCTATCTGCAGCGGCAGGTCCGACTCGTCCAGCAATTGCTGGTCGGCGTTGGCGAAGATGAACGTCACCGGGCCGCCGCTGACGTTCTTCACCGTCCAGGCCACATCAGTCCGCTTCGCCAGGCGATCGATCCTGATGACCGTGAACACCAGCCCGTTCCGGCTCACAGGGTCCAGCAGTCCCGACATACAGCGGTAGGCAAGGTGACGTAGCAGTCGGCGCGCCCGGTGGCGGCGCTCCACCTCCGCCTCCACCCGACTGGTATTTGCGCTTGTACTCGAACGTGCCCAGCTGCGATAGCAGCACGTCGTATGGTGGCTGGTTCTCAGGGTGGTATTCGAACTCGGCACGCTCGAAATACTGCACGGTGTAGACCTGGCCGTTCAGATCGGACTTCTCCTGGAGCTCGCCGCTGATCGGGAAGCCCTGCTGGGTCAGCCCACCGTTCTGCTGCCAGTAAGCCAGGAAGCGCCCGCACACGGTCTGCTTGGTCTCAGGAAACGTCTGGCAATTGTTGCCCTGGCCCAGCGGCCCGGCCAGGCTGGTCAATACCTGTGATGCGCCGAGAAAATAGCCTGTTGCCAGCAATGCCACCGCAGCGATCACATGCAAGCATCGTTTCATCTCCATCCTCCTTGTGTAACAGGGCGTCTTGATAGCTTTCCACGTATGCTAATTATATGCTGGCGCATCCAGTGGTCCAATAGTACTTTCCGCACTCCCAATTAAGGTGATTAAAGAACAAAGAGGGAAGGTGCCGCCTTCCCTCTTTGTTCTTTAATTACGAAACTGCTATTTTTCGATTGGCATCATCTCGGCCAGCTTGTTCGCCAGCTTGATGCTGTAGTTCTGCCCTCGGTCCTGGGGGTATACCTGGAACATGTTGCCCATGTAAACGTTGGGCAGCGGCGTCTTGAGCGGAGGAATATGTGCTTCGTACTCCCGCGTCACGATCGGTTGCGCGAACGGGGCTTTGAACACCCAGCGCTCCGTTACCCAATCGGGGTCGAAAGCCGGGTTGAGCCTCTTGAGGTGAGGCAAGAACTCGGCGACCACCTCATCGTCGGGCGTCTTGAAATATCTGTGCGACATGGGCAGATAATTGCCTATGTAGAGCAGGTGCCGCCCGCCGTATTCTTCGGTAGACCTCATGTTGGTGTGGTCCACCGCCACCAGGAACGGGTAACTCGGGTCGGCGATGCTAAGCCAGTAGATGGGGTCAAGCAGCGACTTGTTCAGGGCCAGTATCACCACGTGCGCGCCCAGCGCATCGCCCCAATCATATTGCTTGCGGTAATCCTCAGGCAGCCCTTCGGCCAGCCTCAAGAAGAGCTTTGTGGGCAGCGTCGACAGCACCGAATCGAACTCGTATGGCTCTCCCTTGTCTACCTCGACGCGGGTTTTTCCTCCGCCTATGGAGGCGATGCGCGTTACAGCCGTTTCGAGGCGGATGGTGCCGCCCGCTTTCTTTATCTCCTCGCCCAGCCTGTCGTACATTTGCTGGAAGCCGCCGCTCAGATAGCCGAGGCTCAGGCTCCGCTCGTGCACCCGCGACCAGAACCACGGCATGGCTATCTGGTCGTAGAAGTCGCCGAACTTGCCCAGCAGGACAGGCTTGAACTGCATATCATAGGCCTCTTTGCCCATCCGGCTCTCAAGCCACTCGGCGGCTGTATATTTGTTGAATTTCTTGTAGTTGCTCGTCGCCTTGAGGTAAGCCGTCACCGCCGACAGCCTCAGCCTGCTGGGGATCGAGATCGGGTAGTTGAGCAAGATATCCTTTGGCGACAGCCTCCAAAACTTTTCTTTATAGAGGGTGGCGGTGACAACGTTGTGCCACACCAGCTTGTCGCCCAAGCCCTAGCTCGTCAAGCAGCGCCTGGATATCTTTATCCGAGCGGAAGAGGTGGTGGTAAAACTTCTCAAGATAGGTCCCGCTGTCCCCAACCTTGAATCCGGCCGCCAGGCCGCCAAGCTCGTTCTCTTTCTCGATAAGCGTCACCTGCGCGCCGCGCCGCGCCAGCCTCATGGCAGCAGTCAGCCCGAGCGCTCCACCACCCAACACTCCTATATGCATTACACTCTCCTGGTTGGACGACGAAGGACGAAGGACGAAGGACGAAAGCAAATCTCCTTCGTCCTTCGTCCTTCGTCCTTTGTCATCGCATCGCCGCTAATTCAATCCTCAGAATAAATATCCAGCGTCTTACTCCCAAGCTTGGGGTCGAAGCCGGGGATCGGCTTGCGCGTATCCCACTGCTTAAGACGTCTGACCTCATCGTTTGTATACAGGTCGCCACCCTGCATCGCATACTGGTCGTACACCGACGAATACGATCCGCCCGGAGCGCCGTCGCGCCTCATGCCGTCCGAGCCGTAGGTGCCGTAATATACCACCGTCTGAGGTGCCCTGGCCTCGGCAGGCACCACGGTCTCCTGAAGGGGCTGCCACAGGCCCAAATCGAGCCATTCCCGCTCCTGCCGCCCACGCGCCGTCAGCACCCGAAATACTTTCTTCTTCTTGCGTTTGCCCGTGGTTGCGGGCAGGTTTGTCCCCTCAGGCTCCTGGACAGTCACCCATTCGCCATCGTTGCCACCCTTTTTGAGTTTGGCTGCTGCCATCCTGTTCTCCTTCGAGAAATTAGAAGTTAGAAGTTAGAAAAGTAAAGAGGGCCGAAATGAGCGTCGAAAACGCAACTTCCAATGTAGGATGATAGCACGGGCTGTGCCGCTTTGTCAAAGTAATCACAAAGTGGAGGGTTCTGAGCTGCGATGGATCAATCCGCGGCGCCGGCATCGCACGGCGGTTAAAACCGCGTGCTACATTTACGAAGTCCGCCTTCGCGGACTGCCTAACCCAACGGCTGTGCCCGATAGCAACGATTATCTTGATATGGGTAGTCCGCGTAGGCGGACTTCGTAAGATTAGCACGCGGTTTTAACCGCCGTGCGTTGCTCCTACAACGGCCTCACCCCAGCCGTGCCGGGCGCGTCGGGGTCGTTGTCGCGGGGACCCAGGGGGCCGCCCATCCTGACTTTGGCGCTCATTTCCTCGATCTGCACCTCTATCACTGCTGTCGACATTAGCTCTTCTCGGGTGGGCGGCGCGTAATCCTGTCCTGCTGTGCGGCCGGGGTGGTATCGTCCGATCATGCTTTCGAACATGGGCGCTTTCTTTTCGTTGTCTTTGACCGCGCGGCCTCTCCCGAAGACGATCACGCAGCGGTAGTTGGCGGAATGACCCTGGGCGTCGCGTGACATGACCAGCTCATCAACCATTGTCACGGTCACACATACCGGCGCGCCGGTCGCCAGGTGCTTCATAGCTCTACTGGCGTGCGAGCCATGCAGATAGAGCCGGTCGGGCACCGATGGGTCGTACTGGTAAATCAACGGTATCACGCATGGCTGATCACCCTCGCAGAAACCGAGGTGCGCCACTATCCCATGCGCCAGAATGTCCTGTGCCTCGTCGGGCACCGACCGCTCAGGGTGCCTCTTGACTACTGTTCGTTGGCTCATCTATCTCTTTCCTTTCTGTCCTCTATTGCAGCTTCGACCGACTTATTAGTGAGAAGAAATATTTTGGGGACACCCCAAGCCCCGGCAAGGGAGAGCCCCTGCACCTCCTCTAGATGGGAGAGAATTTGGGGACACCCCAAGCCCCGGCAGGGGAGCGCCCCTGCACCCCTTTTGTCCCCCACTTATGTGAATAGAGGACTTTGGGACACTCCAAACCCCAGGGGCGTTCCGCTGCATCCCCTCTTTCCCTACATGCACCTTGATCCTGCACTATGGCCTATGATTAATCAATTTTGGCGATGTAAACGCGATCAAGCTATTGCATGATACAATCGGACAATCTGCTATTGCAACCTTGTCATACCGCGAAGCGTTCTGATTGAGCCTACTCGAAATCAAAGCGAGGCCATAATAGTCGAAAGAAGGAGAATGGGATGAACAAATCGGGCAAAATGGCGCTGCCGGGGATGCTTATTGCTGATGGCAATTACTCTCGTCGCAATCCTGCTATCTTCACGTACCGGTCAAGCCGCCGCTCCAGCAGCCCCGCTGGATGCCCCGCAAGCCGCGCAGGCTGCGGATACCGGCCAGCCGCTGCAATTTTACACTCGCACACTTGCAACCATAGACGTAGGCTCGGGAGGCGAGACCACCTTCGAGTGGCTCGAAGTTAGCCACGACTGGGCCGGCTACGCGCTCGGCCATCTTGGCTGCGGTCATTGCGGCATCCAGAAGACCACTATAGTGCTTCTGAACGTGCTCACCAACAGTAAAGTAAGCATCCGAGGCTCGTATCTGGTCGTACCAATACTCCGATAGCGGCGCTCCGGTGGGTATAGGCAACATCAAGTTCGATGCTCCCTACCTGGTCTGGACCCAGCCGGGCAAGAAAGTTCCGGGCGATGGCTACAAGTATATCGCCGGCGACTATGATTGCATCATTTGCTACTACGATGTCGACACAGGCAAAGGCGGCCCCGTTACCTCGCTGCAAAACGTCGCCGTAGACGATCCTACCAACCCAATCACGCTCCTCGACGCAAACTACCTGGGGCAGGTGCTCGTCATGCCCGCCAAAGGCAGCGACTTCTGGGTCGGCAATATCACTTCCGGCGATACGATGCAAATACCCGCCGCTATCACGCCCGGCAAATGTGAAGGAAGGACTTATAGGGCTGAATAATGCGGCTGTGAACGGCGTGCTATGGATAGAAGGCGGCAAAGTGCTTTACTGGACCACCTCGTCCAAGTCGGTACACCAGGTAGGTAGCAACGCCGACCGATTACGAGGGCACGGCTACTTTGTCTTCTGGCACGCTGCCGGCGGCATCTACGTGCCCGATGGCGTCCCCGTCAACACGAGCAAGACCACTACAGGCACCCTGGTCGTGCCAGGCGCTAGCTCACAGTACGACGCCAGGACCACCACACCGCTCGGTGACATTGCCGCCTGGGTTGATGATAGTGACCGGAACGGCAACGCGCTCCTCAACGTGGCCGGCTTCAGCGTGACGGGCGGAGTCAATACGCTTCTGAAGCAGTCGCTCGCCGGCCCGCTCGACAAGCTGAGTATGTGGGACGACAAGCTGGTCTACGAGCAAATCCAGAACACATCCGAGCTGCCCATCCTCTCTATTCAATTAGTATGGCTGCTCAAGCCTGACGACGCTTTCGGCAAAGTATGGGCGAAGGCCGACCAGCCGGTGGCCGACGGCAAAGCGCAACGTTCCTGGCTGTGGGGCCCGCAGGCCAACTACCTGGGCCTCGAAACCTACCAGAACGGCTCGAACGGCACCAGAATGGTGCAATATTACGACAAGAGCCGCATGGAGGTTAATAACCCGAACGGCAACAAGGACGACCCCTTCTACGTCACCAACGGCCTTCTCACCACCGAGATGATCGCAGGCGAGATCCAGCTCGGGGATAGCGAAACGGTCAAGGCCAGCGTGCCATGCACAATCCCGGTGGCGGGCGACCCGCGCAAAGACAACCCGCTCACGCCAGGCTATTCTACGCTGGCTGCTGTCTCCAGCCTGCACGGCGAGAACCAGTCGCCCAACCGGGTGGGCCAGCCTGTGGACCAATCGATAGACGTGAACGGCATCGTGGCAGTCAACTCGGCGCACGGCAATCTCTCTAAATATGCGGCGTTCGCCTCGCAGACCGGGCACAATATCCCCGATCTCTTCTGGACCTATCTGCAGGGGATGCAAGGCACGTACGGCTTCGACTGGACCTTTGTGCTCGGCTACCCGATCAGCGAAGCCTACTGGACCCAGATGCGCGTGAGCGGCAAGGATATGCCCGTGCTGATCCAGGCCTACCAGCGTCGCGTGCTAACCTACGTGCCCGACTTCCCCCCCGAATGGCGCGTCCAGATGGGCAACGTGGGCCAGCACTACTTCGAATGGCGCTATGTCATGAACCGCAATCCGGGGCCATGACGACCTTTTTTCAACGCCAAGACGCCAAGATTTCTACGGTTTGAACCACAAAGGCACAAAGATCACAAAGGTTTTATGGGTTTTAAACACGAAGGTCACGAAGGACACGAAGGACACGAAGATCACGAAGGTTTTTATGGGTTCGAATCCCAGAGAGCACTGAGAGCACTGAGATCACAGAGGATTTTTATGGTTTAAACCTATAAAGACCTTGGCGACCTTGGCGGATCTTGGCGTCTTGGCGGTTCCGTCTTACGTTTTACGTTTTACGTTTTACGTTCACCGTCGCCGGTCATCGACCGATCGCGCTGCGGTATGCATGGCGTAAGTATTCTTCGGCTTTGCGCCAGTCGGCTTCTATGTCGGTTGAGCGCTTGCCTGTGATGGTGTCTATGGCGTCGGTGGCGTGGGCGCGCAGGACGGCCGATTCGCGTGCTTCCTGGGGCGTCAGACCGAAGAGGGTGCTGTGCAACTGTGCCAGGCATTCTATGTAGGGCTCGGGGTCGCTGCCGGGGTTCATGCCGCGCTTGCGGTGCAGGTCCCAGTAGACGAACTCGCGGTCGCCGGCTTCTTTGGCGTCGAAATGAAGCTCGTTGCCGTGCGCCGCGGCGAGCTTGTAGAACTTGCGGATATATCGATGCATGGTTTTGGGGTCGTTGTCTTTGGGTGCCCAGGCGAGCATAGCTCGCACAGTGTAGTACGAGGCCTGCAGCGACCGTGGCCACGACAGGCCGAATTGCTCGTGCATCAGATCGACAATGAGCCGGAAAGCCCTGAGCCATTTATGGTCGTAATAGGCTCGCAATCCGGCCACTTCCAGGTAAGCTAACCTGTCGGGGTCAAGTGTGGCCGCTTTGGTCTGGTTGGCTTCCTCTTGCCTGCGCAGCACGAAGAAGGCCGCGAGCTTGTAACGCCCACTCGGACGCCACAGCATCGCTTTGCCCAGGTAGTAGTTGCCTGTAATCTGCACCAGCTCGTCCAGCACCGAGCGTATCAGCAATCGCGGGTTGGTGGGGTTATCGTAGTCGAGCTTGAGGGTGGATACTTCGGGGTCCTGCACGCCCTGCCCTGTGTAGGTGTTGAACTTGAAGGCAGTAAATTTGCCGGGCCGGTACCCCTTCCAGGCGGAATAGAGGGGCCAGATGAGCCGGCCGATAACAGGTGCGCTACGGGTGAAGATATTGCAGCCGGTCGCGCTCGCAGCGTCGAATATCTTTCCCTTCCAGGGCAAATAGATGCCGGCCAGGGAGCGTCCGAACGTGTCCAGCGGGCCGAAGAGAGTAGAAGAAAGCAACTGTCCCCGGCAAGGCCCATCTATCGCCACGTCGGGCGCATGGCCCAGCTTGAAGACGGCGTTGATAGTGGCAATGGACTTATCGCGCTCCCTGCCCATATTGTTAGCTACAGCGGTGATCTGCTCGGCAACCGAGTTATCGATATTCCTACGCTTGCGCCCCAGTCGCGCCGCGTCCGCTTCAAGGCCGGCTTCGCCTGCCAATGCCATGGCTCGCGCCAGGCTGGCATCAGCTCTTTGCATCTCGCGCACGTATGACACTATCTTTTCGGTACTGGAAGCCCCCGACGAAAGGAGCGTTTCCGCGCCCTCCAGTATCGTTGCAACCGACTTCTCGATAATCCGGACCTGCTCGGCCGGCCCCGCCTTCTCTGTATCAAGCATTTTGCTTCTCCCCATCCTAATCTACGAACTCGATATCGTGATCCGATGTTACCATTGTCCTTTTTGTAAGGCACAATTTCCAGGCCAAAAGCTGCTCATTTCTTGTTCAAAAGCAATTAGTAATAGCAATTGGACCTGGCGGCTTATTTAGATTAAAATATAACTTATGGCCGCACAGGAGACCAACTCCCAACCTATCGAACAACTACCCGGTGCTCCGATACGGGACATCGCTGCTCCCAGCGCCGCTGTTTCCACCGCGGAACGGTCCACAGGCGCGCCCGCCACAGAAGAAATGCCTGGGGCACGCTCTTCTCCCTTGCTGGCGCTTCAGCACCGCGATTTCCGCCTGCTATGGGGCGGTAGCTTCATATCGCAGATGGGCAGCCAGATGCGTGTGGTGGCGATCGGCGTGCAGTTGTGGGACCTCACGCACGATACAGCCGCGATAGGCTTGCTTGGGCTGTTCAATCTGATACCGATTCTTATTCTGTTCCTCTTTGGCGGCGTGATAGCCGACGCGCTCGACAGGCGCCGGCTCCTGATGGTCACCCAGAGCATCATGGCGACTACGTCGCTCGTGCTGGCGCTCGCCACAATATTCGGTGTTATCTCGGCGCCGCTCATCTATATTATCAGCGCGCTTGCGGCATCGACCGTGGTGTTCGATAACCCCGCCCGGTCGGCTTTCATCCCCAGCCTGGTGCCACGCCACCACTTGCCTAACGCACTCTCGCTGAACATTATCGTGTGGCAGGTGGCCACTGTCATCGGCCCTACCATTGCAGGTCTATTCGTGGCTCTGCATGCCACAGGCTTTGCGATTATTTATTCGCTGGACGCTGTATCGTTCTCTGCGGTCATCATCGCCCTATTCTTGATCAAGACACGACCGAAAGAAGGTGCAACGCGGGATGTCAGCTTCAAAGCAGCTATCGACGGCCTCCGTTTCGTGCGCAGAACGCCGATCATCCTATCGACGATGACCCTTGACTTCTTCGCCACCCTGCTTGGAGCGGCGACAGCCCTGCTGCCGGCAATAGCAGAGCAAATCTTGAAGGTGGACCGCCAGTATTGGGGCCTGCTCTACGCGGCCCCGGCGATTGGGGCGGTGGCAGCGGGTCTTATCATGTCATGGTTGGGCAATGTGCGGCATCAAGGCATGATCGTGATAATGTCGGTGATAGGCTACGGACTAGCCACTGTTCTCTTCGGCCTGTCCAACCTGTACTGGCTCACCCTATTGGCCCTGGCCGGCACAGGCGCGGCAGATACCGTCAGCATGGTGATGCGCCAGACGATACGCCAGCTATCCACGCCCGACGAGCTTCGCGGGCGCATGACCTCAGTGGGCATGATCTTCTACATGGGCGGCCCGCAGCTTGGCGAGCTTGAGGCAGGCCTGGCGGCCAAAGTGATAGGTATTGGCCCTTCGATCTCCCTGGGTGGCGTTGGCGTGATAATTGTCACAATATTAATCGGCGTCTTTGTGCCAACGCTGCGACGGTACGATAGGGATAAGTGACGTATAGTTGTCAGTTGTCAGTTGTCAGTTGTCAGTTGTCAGTAGACGACGGCTTTTTCACCGCCAAGACGCCAAGATCCGCCAAGGTCGCCAAGGTTTCTATTAGTTTATTCCCTTATTATCCTCTGCGACCTCTGGGTACTCTGTGCGCTCTGTGATTCAAACCCATAATAACCTTCGTGATCTTCGTGTCCTTCGTGCTCTTCGTGATTCAAACCCATAAAAACCTTCGTGACCTTTGTGCCTTTGTGGTTCAAACCGTAGAATCCTTGGCGGATCTTGGCGTCTTGGCGGTTACGTCTCACGTTTCACGTCTCACGTCTCACCGGCCATTCGTACACGATCTTGAGCAGGGCATCGAGGGATTCTTCTTTGGATAGGCCTTCTGTATCTACCAGGATTGCATCGGGGGCACGGCGAAGGGCGCCGGCTTCTCGGTTCATGTCCTGGCGGTCGCGGTGTGCGATTTCCGATTCGACCTGGTTGAACGTCAGAGTGCTGCCGCGTTCGTGCAGCTCAATATAGCGGCGGCGTGCTCTCTCCTGTAGAGAGGCGTCCAGGTAGATCTTGAGGTCGGCATCGGGCAAGACGTCGGTGGTAATATCGCGACCCACCATCACCACCGGGCCAAGACGGGACATGCGCTGCTGCTGTCGCACCATGGCGGACCTCACCTCAGGGTGGGAGGCCACTTCGGAAACCACCGCCTCCACTTCCGGCTTCCTGATCTCCCAGGTCACATCCTGCGAGCCGATCATTACGGTATAGCTCCTGCCGTCGGTTTCGCCCGGCTTCGGCTTTTCGATATGGATCGGCAGGTTGTCCGAAAGGTTAGCAAGTAGCTCTTCGTTGGATGGCGATATGCCCTGGCGCATAGCCGCAAGCGCCACCGCCCGATACATAGCGCCTGTATCGAGGAAAAGATAGCCCAGCCGCTCGGCCAGCAGACGCCCTATCGTGCTCTTGCCTGCTCCCGCCGGACCGTCAATGGCGATTGTGCGCGGCAATTTCCCTTCCTGTGGGTTGGTTGGCTTGTGCCTATCCGGATCGCTTGCATGTGAGGTCACTCGATGCTCCTTCTGAATCGCTCAGAGCATTGTAACCCAAAGTGGTGCTTGCTCCAAACCTGACGGCGTGCTAGCAGTCCAGAAATAGGGTAGACGAGATACCATGGTAGGGGTCCCCAAGGGCATTTGTTACGGCTAATTCCATTCTTGGGTAACGCACGGCGGTTACAACCGCGTGCTAGGCTTAGAGCCTGTTATGAACTTCAGCAACTGAAATTGACAGAATTGGGGTATGGAAAGCCAACAACGCGAAACACGCAAAACATACCCCAGCGATGTGAGCGATGAAGAGTGGGCCTTCGTCGGTCCCTACCTTACCCCATATAGAGATCAGTTGCTTACGATCAAAAAGAAATCGAAGGGCCGCTGTGGGCGGCCCTTCGATTTCTTTTTGATGATGTAAAATAATGTCGCTTGAAGAAGGCAGCTATTGCCTGGGCGTGGGCAGCTTGACCGCTTTTCGTAATGCGTGTACTTCATGCGTGGCAAGGTAGCGCCACTTACCCTGCTGAAGGTTACCAAGCGTCTGAGGGCCGAACCGCACGCGCTCAAGCTCGATTATCGGGTGTCCCACTGCCGCGCACATCAGGCGCACCTGCCGCTTCCTTCCCTCGCGTATCGTGATGCTGAGCCAAGTGTGGTCGCCTCGCCTGCCCACCTCATTTACTTTGGCAGGTGCGGTCATGCCGTCTTCGATCTCAACGCCCTCTCTAAGCTTCTTGAGCGCTTCGGCGTTGGGTTTGCCGCGCACTAGCGCCCGGTATTCTTTCTCGACGCCAAACCGGGGGTGCGTCAGCCGGAAAGTGAGGTCGCCGTCGTTTGTCAGTAGAATCAGGCCGGTGCTGTCGGCGTCCAACCTGCCAACAGGATAAACCCTTTCTATTGCGGAATGCGGAATGCGGAATGCGGAACGATTTACCGTGGTCGGTTGCCGGTCGCCGGTCGCCGGTCCTTCGGGTGGGGTTCGCACCATGTCAATCACGGTCGGTCTGCCCTGGGGGTCTTTGGCTGTGGATACAACCCCCGGCGGTTTATTGAGGATGATGTAGACAAATGCATCCCTCTTTTCAGGGGCCGGGGTGGCGAGTGGGCGACCGTCTATCTCTATTTTGTCGGTAGTTGGGTCTGCTCGCGTACCCATCTCCGTGATAACCTGGCCGTTCACGCTCACGCGGCCAGCCACGATCATCTCTTCGGCAGCCCGCCGTGACGCCACTCCAGCGCGGGCAAGTATCTTCTGCAAACGCTCTGTCGATTGCGGACCTTTCGATTGCGGATTGGGGATTGGGGATTGCGGATTGTCTACGGCCTGGCCTCTTAGCCGTGGCCCCGTGCTCCTGACACCCGGTCGCTGACCCCTGGCCCCTGGCCCCTGGCCCTGGTCCCTGATCCCTGACCCCTGGTCACTGGCCCCTGACCCCTGGTCACTGGCCCCTTTGGTCCCGGCCTGTCGCTTCTACTCTTCATCTTGGCCTGCTTCCGCGTTGGAGTTTGCGGTGGGTTTTTTCGTGATGCGAACGCTGGCGATGCGCAATCCATCGAGTGCTTCGACGCGCAGCCTGAATCCGTTGTAGGAGACTTCGTCGCCAAGCTCCGGCTTGCGGCCAAGCATCTCGAAAACATAACCGCCTATGGTGTCCGCTTCGCTCTCGATATCGAGGTTGAGCGCTTCGCTCACGTCGTCGATGGGGGTGAGGCCGTTCACGATCGTGCCGTCGGGCGTGACCGTAATATCGCTCCCGCCGGTCCCGGCGGCCTCGAACTCGTCGCGCACCTCGCCCACGATCTCTTCGACTATATCCTCCAGCGTTACTATGCCCGCCGTGCCGCCATATTCGTCAATCACAACCACCATCTGCTGGCCGTCCTGCTGCATTCTATTCAGGAGGTCGGCCACGTCAAGCGTCTCGGGTACCGCCTGGATGGGGCGCATCAGGTCCCTGGCCTGGAACGACCTGGGGTTGAAATCATGCGGCTGCTCGCCCCCGCTCCCGGCAAGGGCGGGTGCAGGCTGCGTGCCCAGGACCTGCAAGAAGACGTCGCGTACGTGCAGAATACCCACGATGTGGTCAAGATCGCCTTCGTAGACGGGCAGGCGGCTATGCTTGCATTCCGCAATCGTGGTCACCACTTCTTCGAGCAAATCGTTGGCCTCTACAGCGTCAATCTCGGTACGTGGCCGCATCACCTGGCGAGCTGTCAGATCGCCAAAATCGAACACGCGCCGCAGGATCACTTCCTCGTCCCTGTCCAGCACACCCGCCTGCCTGCTCGAAGCTACAAGCATCTCAAGCTCTTCGATTGTGTATGCGCTGCCATGCTCGGAACCGGGATGGACGCCCAGCAAGCGCAACACCACATTGCTCAAAGAATTCACCACCCACACCATCGGCCCGAAAATGAATACGAAGAAATCCAACGGCCGGATGAAGAGGAGCGACACGCGCTCGGCGCGTGAGCGTGCGGTGATCTTCGGTACGATTTCACCGAGCACGATTTCAAGTATCGTGACAACCAGGAAGGCGATGATCGTAGCGATGGTGGCTGCCGTGACATACATCGCAATGGGCGTCACGATGGCAGATAGGTAGGGCTCAAGGAGTGAGGCGAGCACCGGCTCGCCCAGCGCGCCCATACCCAGGGTTGCAATGGTGATACCGATCTGGACCGCGGCAATATAGCGGTCAAGATGCTCCAGAGCGAACTTTACGCGTGCTGCTGTGCCATTCCCCTCACTGACAAGCTGCTGGATGCGCGTTTTACGCACGCTGACTAGAGCGTACTCGCTGGCGACGAAGAAGCCTGCTATGAGTACCAGTAGAAGTATTGAAGCTAAACCGAGTAACATATCCCTTCTTTATTTGCGGTGTTGGCTGTAGGTCTCGGACGGCGGTGATTTTTACAACAATCAGATTTGTCTAGCACGATTCGGGCCGAAAGACGTGTCATGTCTTCCTTGCAATGGTACAGCCCTTCGCGGGTTGCGTCAATAGCTGGGCTGGGCGTTACAGTTCAGGGTTGGGGTGGAAGAACGGATGTAGGGACCCACGGGTCACTGACTCCAACTAAATCGTCCTGCGGGCAACGCAGGGCGGGCAACGCACGGCGGTTGAAACCGCGTGCTAGGATTACGAAGTCCGCCTTCGCGGACTACTCGGGCCAACATGGTGCTCGCTATCAGGCACAATCGTGGGCGTGGCAGCCTGCGCAGGCAGGCTTTGTAGACTTAGCACGCGGTTTTAACCGCGGTGCGTTGCTCGTGTCGCCTCTCTAAATCCGGATCACTTGGAGTCAATGACCTACGTGTCTGCCCCCACAACCTTAATCTGAACGCTTATGACCGGGCGCTTTCCGCACTTGGAACCGGCCTGCCCGGCGCTGCTCTATAGTGCAAACTCGACAGGGCTCACTGCGGTTTGGCCGTTCTTGTAATGAACCATTCTGTCCATGCGTCTCCTTTTTGAGGGGACAATTTATGGCACATAATCTTCGAGAAGACGGCGGCATCACTCTTCTATTAGAGGCATGGCCTACGACACCCGGACAACCGGTGACAACAGAACAAATGGAGAAGACCCGCTCTACGCTTGAAAACCGCCTCAGGGATATCGGCGTATTCGACCCGCTCGTCAAGATCGAGGGCAGCAGCTTCATCAGAGTTGAAGCCCCGGGCACCGGCTCGTTGGAGGATCTCCGTACGGTGATGGCTGCGCACATGAGGCTTGAGCTGGTGGAGGGTGGCGAAGACCCTCCACCGGTGGGTTCTTACATTGCTACGGACCTGGTAGGCGCGCCGGGGGACAGGCTTGACGCTCAAAGCAACGATGCGAAGGCATGGCATACAGTACTTACGGATGACGATGTCGACCCTGCCGGAGTGCGTTTCACACAAAGCCCGACGCGTAGCCCGGACATCCACATCACGTTCACAAAAGACGGGGCCAGGAAACTGGCCGATTTCACCGCGGCCAACGCAGGCAAGTACATGCCAATAGTGCTGGACAAGCAAGTGGTAAGTGTGCCCCTGATAATCGACCCATTGAGAGGAGGCGAAGCAGCGATAACAACCCAGACCCCCAACCAGGCAATAAGGCTATTTGTGCAGTTGAAATACGGTCCCTTACCCGTAAACCTCAAGGAGGTCGAAGCCAAAGTCATTCCGATTATGCCCCGCCGTGGCGGGCGGGACTTGTAGGGGCAGACCCATGTGTCTGCCCTGGTGGAGCGCAGATTCTCTGTCCGACCAGGGCAGACACGTGGGTCTGCCCCTACAACAGTTTCACCACACCTGAACTCTTACGGTCGGTGGTCAGACAACTGACAACTGACAACTGACAACTACGTCACACAACCTGGTCCGTTTGACACAATTCTGCCTCTACTATATAATTGGTTTTTGGCTGCGGAAGTGGGCAGCTAAAATTGTCGCACCCACACTCCGCACATTTCAGGCACGAATAATTGGTATTTAGGGTGGCAACGCGGGCACTTTGCCCTGTGCCCATGTCAGTCCCTATATCTATAGAGGAGCATTCTCTTGCGACAGAACATTTATGCGTGGCTCGTCGGCATTCTTCTGCTTACACTGGTGGCGGGTTACGTTGATCTTGTTGACCAGACAGGAATCGGCACTTTCCTGCAAAGGGATGTCCATCTCAGGTATGGCCTCGACCTGGAAGGCGGCCTGGAGCTGGTGTTACAGGCCCAGCCATTGAAGGCCGGTGACACCATCACTCCCGACCAGCTTGAGGCTGCTCGCACCATTATCGAAGACCGCGCCAACGGCACGGGCGCATCCGAGCCGGTCGTGCAGACCGCCGAGGGCAATCGCATCGTGGTTGAGCTGCCTGGTGTTACAAACATTGACCAGGCCCGCGAGGTCATACAGCAGACCGCTTTCCTCGAAATCCTGGATGGCGGCTCCTCTCCCCCCGCCACAGGGTCGTTGGTCTGCACAGACCTGGGGAATCCAACTACCACACAAACAAGCTCCATCGGCGCGACGCCTACCGCAGTGGCGGCTTCCACCCCGGTCGCGGCAACCGGCACCGTCACAACCACCGCGCAAACCACGCCCTCACCGTCACCAACACCTTTCGCATGCGACAAGGTCTGGCACACCGTTATTCGAGGCGACCAGATTGACGGCAATCAGGTGAAGGTGATATTCGACACCGCGAACAGGCCTGAAGTGCAGTTCGCCCTGAAGAACGGGGGGGCCGACACATTTGCTAGCTTCACCAGCGCCAACATCGGCAAGTATATGCCTATCACGCTGGACAAGAAGGTTATTACATCTCCCGTAATCCAGGGCGCGATCACAGGCGGCACCGGCGTGATCAACAATATTGCTCTCAGCGATGCGCAGTCGCTAGCTCTCGAGCTCAAGTACGGCGCGCTTCCGGTGGGCCTCACGCTCCAGTCTGAGAGCAAGGTTTCGGCTACGCTGGGCCAGGACGCAATCAACAAGAGCATTGTGGCGGGCATCATTGGCCTCAGCCTGGTGGTCTTCTTTATGGTTGTCTATTTCCGGCTGCCGGGTGTGCTCGCCAGCTTTGCGCTGCTAATATATTCCATCCTCGCCCTCGCCCTCTTCAAGCTGGTGCCGGTCACCTTGACACTGGCCGGTATCGCGGGCTTCATCCTCTCGATAGGTATGGCCGTGGACGCCAATGTGCTTATTTTCTCGCGTATGAAAGAAGAGCTGCGTACAGGCAAGACCCTCGGCGCGGCGGTGGAGGCAGGCTTCGACCATGCATGGCTCTCCATTCGTGACAGCAATATCTCGACGCTCATTACCTGTGCAATTCTCTTCTGGTTCGGCTCTACCTTCGGCGGAGCGAGTATCATCAAGGGATTCGCACTCACCCTGGCAATCGGTGTTGCGGTGTCGCTGTTCAGCGCCATCACGGTAACGCGCACCTTCCTGCGCGCCATCGTCAATACGCCGCTGGCGAAGAACAGATGGGCCTTCCACCTCGATGCCGCCAAGCCAACGACACCTACGGGGACAACACAGACCACGACCGAAGTGTGACGTAGTTGTCAGTTGTCAGTTGTCGGTTGTCAGTAGACGACCGATGGCTGACGACTGCTTACTGCTTACTGGCCACTGGCCACCGGTCTACTGACAACCGACAACTGACAACTGACAACTAGGCAAGAGGAACCAATGATTGATTTAGTCGGCAAACGTTTTCTTTTTCTCGCGATTTCGTTGATCGTGATTATTCCGGGCGTGGTCGCCGTTCTGCTGGGAGGGCTGAAGCCGGGCATTGACTTCACCGGCGGCACGCGCCTTACCGTCCTTCCTATCAACGATGCCGCTGCTAATACCGAATTGTTTATCAATGCTCTCGCAACGGTGGGATACGGCGATTCTCACGTGCAGGCGGGCACGGTGAGCAGCACTATTTTGACCAAAACCGTCACTATGGACATCCCGCGTATCGCCGCCATGCCTGACGCTCAGCGCGAACAGGAGCGCTCTAAGATTGCTCATGCGCTTATCGATGCCAAGCTGGTGCCTGGCAGCCTGGTTACCGAAACGATCTCGCTCGCTCCCACCCCGGTGGCGGCCGAAAGCACCGTCACCACAACAGGCACGGTGACAGGCACCACGGGCACGGTCACGTCGACAGGCACTGTGGGCACCACGGGCACGATAACTGCTACCGGCACGACCACCGGCACAACAGGCACAACGGGGGCGACGGCCACCCCGACCACGGCACCCTTGCAGCAGACATTGTCTGTCTGGCGCATAGCCGACAGCTCTGTGCTTGCCTACAATACCGTCGGCCCAACGATTGGCAGCGAGCTGATCGGGCGCGCCTTCATCGCCATAGCGCTGGCATCCATCGCCATCTTGATTTACCTGACGATTGTGTTCCGCAGGGTTCCAAACGCCTTCCGCTACGGGGTGTGCGCTATCATTGCGCTCATCCACGACGTGCTGGTGGTGTTGGGCGTCTTCGCGATCCTGGGCTTCCTGTTGAACGAGGAAATAGAACTCTCTGTTCATCACAGCAATGCTCACCGTGATCGGTTTCTCGGTGCACGACACGATTGTGGTGTTCGACCGGACGCGTGAGAACCTGATGAAGCGGCGCTTCGAGAGGTTCGAGGATGTGGTGAATTACTCGGTCGTGCAGACGCTGGCCCGCTCGATCAATACCTCGATCACGGTAATGCTCACTCTGTTCGCCCTCTTCCTGTTCGGCGGAGACAGCATACGCAGCTTCGTGCTCGCCCTCCTGATCGGTATCTTCTCGGGAACTTACTCGTCCATCTTCAACGCCTCGATGCTGCTGGTGATCTGGGAGAACAACGAATGGCTCCGCCCCTTCCGCAGAGGCGGCGGACAAGAGCCAGGCTCCGGCAAGAACAGTGGCCCGGTAAGTGGGGATAGGGGATTGCGGATTTACGTCACCGCCAAGACGCCAAGGGGCGCCAATATATTTACGGATAAAGGAGTAAGCAGATAAGCAGTAAGCAAAATGCCGTAATACACAATTGAATTGCACGAAAGAATGTGATACAATTCACACGCCTTAGCCCGGTTGCGCTTGTGTGGCCGGGCGTTCCAATGTATTTTTGGGTGATAAGTGTTAGCAGTTGTCTCCGACATCCAGCACCCAACATCTATCACCGGGTACGCAACAGGGTAAAAAGGTGTGGCAACGGGGCCGCGCTTAAAGACACATAGACCATGGAGGAGAGGAGACATAATGGATCATAATACGGTAGTTAATTTGCTCGTCTGGTTCGTGCCTGTGGCGGGCCTCATCGGGGTGGGCTTTGCCGTCTACATGATGAGGGATGTGTTGGGCAGGGACACAGGCACCAAAGAGATGCAGGATGTCGCCAGCACCATCTATCGAAGGCGCGATGGCCTTCCTGCGCCGCCAGTACACGCACTATCGCTGTCCTGGCCGGCGTCAGCGCGGTGCTGATCGGCATCTTGTTGACCGTTATCCCAGCGAGCACGGCGGGCACCTCGAATATCGCAGCAACTCGTGGCAGTTGGGTGTGCTGACGGCGATCGCCTTCCTGCTGGGCGCGGCGGCCTCGGGTATCTCGGGCTATATCGGCATGTATGTGGCCGTGCGGACCAACCTGCGCACGGCATCGGCGGCTCGCCGCACGCCTCGGTGAGGCGCTCACGGTGGCGCTGCGCGGCGGCGCCGTGTCGGGCTTCCTGGTCGTGTCGCTCTCCCTGCTGGGCGTGTTCATCATCTACTTCGTCTATTCGGCCCTGGCGGGTGCGGACGGCGCTTCGCAGGCCCCATTCCTGATCGTGGGCTTCGGCTTCGGCGCCTCCTTCGTGGCCCTGTTCGCCCAGCTTGGCGGTGGTATCTATACCAAGGCCGCCGACGTGGGCGCCGACCTGGTGGGCAAGGTCGAAGCCGGTATCCCCGAAGACGACCCGCGCAACCCCGCCGTGATCGCCGACCTGGTGGGCGACAACGTGGGCGACTGCGCGGGCCGCGGCGCCGACCTGTTCGAGTCGCACCGCCGCCGAGAACATCGGCGCGATGATCCTGGGCGTGCTGCTGTACGAAGTCACCAGGCACACCAATGTCGCCTGGATTCTCTTCCCGCTGGTCGTGCGCGCCTTCGGTATCATCGCCTCCCTGGTGGGTCTCTTCTCGGCCCGTGTGAGCGGCAAGGGCGGCAGGACGTCACCGACAAGGCAGCCCTGGCCGCGCTCAATCGGCGGCTACTTTCGTGATGGCCATGGTGTCTGCGGTGGCGATGATGGCGGTGAGCCTGCTGATGCTTGACTTCACTGCTAGGGCGGCTCCACTCTGGCTCTGGTTCGGCCTGGTCGGGCCTGGTCGGCATCGCCACGTCATATCGCCTTTGTGTATATCACCCAGTACTACACGGCAGGCTCCTGGCGGCCGGTGCAGGAGATCGCGAATGCCGCCAGCACCGGCCCGGCGACGACCATTATCTCCGGTATCGCCGTCGGCTTCGAGACCACCGCCCTGCCGACCATCGCGATCTCGATCGCCCTCGGCGCGTCGCTACTGGCTGGGCACGCAGGGCAACCCGATCAGCCTGCAGGCGACACCACAGTCAAATCCGTCCCCGGCGTCGCTTCAATTCCCGATGAACACCAGAGATCGCCGCCGGCGTGTTCGGCACGGCAGTCGCGACGATGGGCATGCTCATGTCGTGCGCCTACATCCTGGCGATGGACACCTTCGGCCCGATCACCGACAACGCCGGCGGTATCGCCGAGATGTCCCACCAGGCTGCCGAGGTCCGCAACATCACCGACGGGCTGGACGCCGTGGGCAACACGACCAAGGCGCTGACCAAGGGCTATGCGGTCGGCTCGGCCGCGCTGGCTGCCTTCCTGCTCTTCTCCGCCTACCTGGACAAGGTGCGGCAGGTGCTAGATCATACGCGCCGATAAGCTGGTTAACGGGCAGGTGCCGATCAACCTTTCGCAGGTCGAGGTCTTCATCGGCGGCTTCTTCGGCGCGATGCTGGTCTACCTCTTCTCGTCGCTCGCCATCCGCGCCGTGGGTCGCGCCGCGGGCAATGATCGAGGAGGTGCGCCGCCAGTTCCGGCAACGACCCCGGCATCATGGCCGGGCACTCAGCGCCCGAACTACGCTGCGTGCGGTTGACATCACGGCCCGCGCGGCTCTGCGCGAGATGATCGCCCCGGGCCTGCTGGCTGTCGGCCACTCCGGTGCTGGTGGGCGCTGCATGCTGCGGCTGGGAGGCCGTAGGCGGCGCTGCTGATGGTGGGCACGATCGGCGGCATCCTGCTGGCGAACGTGCTGAACAACAGCGGCGGCGCCTGGGACAACGCCAAGAAGTTCATCGAGTCGGGTGGCCTGAAGGACGAGACCGGCGAGGTGCTCGGCAAGGGCACGCGAGCGCACAAGGCGGCGGTGGTGGGCGACACGGTCGGCGACCCCTTCAAGGACACCGCCGGCCCCTCGCTGCACGTGCTGATCAAGCTGCTCGCACGATCACGCTGGTGCTCGCGCCGCTGTTCATTCGCTAGTCGAGATAGAATTTAGTCAGGATAGGAAAAGGCAAAGGGTTGCTTCCAAGCAACCCTTTGCCTTTTCCCTTGCTTGCTCTTATTGATTTTGGAGGAATGTCATGGTCTTTGGGCTTTTGTCGAAGGTTGACAGATACTGAGAGGACTGGGCATTGGTGGTCGTATACGTCAGAAAATGTAGGCATTCCCGCTGTTGATGGCGAGATATTGTGTGAATGCAACCGACAGAGGCTGGCCGTTTGGCATATTCATATTGAGGTCGTACATGGCCCATTCAGCCGGGCCGCTGTTGAGATCAGCGTGGTTTTTAAAAGAACAGATTTTGGCTGATATTGAGCTCCGTTTTTACGTCGTCCATGGCCTGCTTCGCCAGTTGATCGAGGTCAGCGCCTCGAGGGGCAGGCTTCTTGATAATGTTGAGGTTGGTGACAAAGCCGGTCCCTGCCATGCTATTCTGGAGAACGGCATAGAGCTCAATGCCCTGGGCCATCAGTGAGGCAACCTGCCCGGACAGTGCATCCACCAGGTTTGGGTTGGACTGGCTCATTGCAGCGAGCACGGTATCCAGATCGCCCTGGCTCAGGTCGAACGTGGCCCAGCCGGGTGGCAGACCGATAGCGAAGCCTTCACCCTGGATCGTGGCAAGGGTCCACCCTGCGTCCAACGGCGGCGGTTCGTGGCTGATCAGCGGGACCTTGACAGGCTTGGGCGTGGGCACGGCATCCTGCCCTCCACAACCTGCCAGCAACAGCGGCAGGAGCGCCAGCGCGACCCAAAAAATTTTCATATTCGGTGCCTTCATACAGCTCCCTTTCTTCAGCACGACGGAATGGGCAGGCCAAAGGACCGTGGCACCGGGTTTCCTGCAAGTTTAGTCTACGCCAGGAACGCCGCAACGACTATGGGAAATAGTTCTTATAGGGTGATAGGACTTTGGAGGTGTGACCCCACCTGTGTACCACTGAAAAGAGCCTCTCGCAACCGTGACCGGATTGGTCTCTAGTGGGGGAGCGAAAGTCCAATGAAGAGCGTCACGCCTATACCAAACCCTGCGAGGGCCCCGCTGCTCAGGAAATCGGCAACATAGTCGCCCGCCCTGTCGTGGCGGGTGGGCATATGTATCCACCATGCCTCGGCGACGATAAGAGCGAGCAGTAAAAGGCAGGCCGAAGCCTGGGCCATTATATCGCCCCAGAAAAAGCCTGTGCTACGGGCAATAATAAACCAGAGCGCGCCCCCGCCGGCCAGGCAAACACCATACTGGACCATACCCAGGATCCAGCCCAGGCCAAGTGACTGCCCTTGACTTCTACGCTTCATTTGTCATTTTAGGCTGATACCGTAAGCGTTGCGAATTGGGTTGTAGGGGGGGCAGACACATGGTCTGCCCGCTCGACTTCGTTCACTGCCCAAGTCTGAACTCTTACTTGGAACCTGTGACTTGCTGGGATGCGTTCGCAATAAGTATAAGTCGGGCACGAACCTTGTCAAGGCGACTGGCGCGCAACAGCAGTTACCAGTGTTGCGCCCATTCAGGCGCTGTTATCGGTGTGAAGCGTTGCTCATTGAAGGCGGCTATCTCTTGCGCGTTGTCCTGGGGATCGGCGTTTTCGAGGGCGAATAGCTTGCCATCTCTGGCAAATACGAGCCTGCCCCTCTGGTCGAAATCTGCCCAGGTTGCATTCGCGAGGCTGATTTCTGCGTCTACTGTATGGTCGAGGAGAAAGTAGTGATACTCGTGAACGTTCGGAATTCTTGCAGTAAGCTATGTGCTTGCGTGTCCGCCGTCCTTGCGTAATATAGCAGGTATGAGCACTCTGCCTGGAGGATATTGCCATACATGCTTCCTGAACTAGATGCCATCCATTGAGGCTGTCATGGTCGAGCAGCACAGCTCCTTTCTTTAATACGAGCACTCGTTTGACCTCCATATCTTGAGGAACATTGCCTTTCGCCGGGCGCGTCTCTGTTTCCTCGCCATAAAAGTAAGCCGTGTGCCCATCCACAAAGTAACCACCGCCCATATAGCGCGATCATTGATTTTCGGCCAAAGCGCGAGCGCTGTGAGATATGGCGGTCGGCTCATGGCAGTCCATTGCCACATGGAACTGTCCGGAGCATCCCATATCCTCTCACTATAGTCAGCCGCGCAATAGAGGAACAGCGAGCCATCAGGTGAGACATCGCAGGCCCGCTCGTTAATACGCCCATGGAACCATTGCCCGAACTCGAACGTGTCAGTGTCTGTATGCCAGAGGATAATCTGCACCCACGCGGTGGGACCGCGACGCAAGATGACGCCAACCGGTGCTTCCCTGGCCAGGTGGACGAACAGCCTTGCAGGGGCAGGCTTACCCTTGTCAGCCATGTGGGCTAGACTCCAGTTCCTGCACTGTCCGCCACCGGGTGCGCTTTCAGAACCTTCTCTATGAACGCCTTCGCGTCCTTGTCCCGATCGGAGACATCCACGTCCACTCGGATTTTCTCGCCAGGTTTCGCCGGCCAAACCGTTACCCAGATGAGGCCGTCACCGAAGAAGGCGATCTGGTTGCCCTGCTCGGCGCTCTTCTTCATGCCCAGGCCGCCCTCGGCGTCCCCGAAGAATTTCTTTGCGGCCTCGAAAACGGCTGCCCGCTTCAGTTGGGTGTGGGTTTCGTATCGCATGAACCTCTCCTGCTAAGGGCTTCTTATGCCAACCGAGCCGACCTCATAATACCATACCGGTCAGGCAATTCTCACTTCTCACTTCTCACTTCTCATTTCTCACTTCTCATTTCTATGGTTGAGCTTGTGGGCCTGAAGAAGCGCACCTTGAGCACCCGCTCGCGTTCGCGCTCCTCCTCGAGGTTGCGCTCCCTTGCTTTCAGCAGGTCGTTCAGAGAGACCATGCCCACAATCTTACGTGGGTTACGCCGCTCTACCACGGGGAAGCGGGTCAGGCCCGTCTCAGCCATCCTGTAAACCACCGCGCGCAGTGGCTCGTCGTCGTAGGCAATATGGGGGTTGGATTTTACGAGGTCGGCAAGCTTCCGGTCCTTCTCATAACCATCCGGAGGCACGGCCTGGGCTTCCTGCAGCAAGCGTTGAAGATCCCTCCGAGTCACCACACCGACCATGAGATCATCCTGGTCCAGCACCGGTATCAGGTGCTGGCCTCGCTTCGGCGTGTCAACGGTAACGTTCGCGAGATTTGAGATGGAGGTGGCGGCGGGGAGGGCGGCTATGTTGGTCCTCATCACCTCACGCACCTTCAGTATCTCCAGAGGGTCCACGGCATATTCTCGGCTCAAGTGATACCCGCGCCGGGCCACTTTTTCAGTCAGGATGGAACGGCGTAGCGTGAGAACCGTGAAGCCGTGGGCTACGAACACCGCCACCACCAGCGGTAGAAGCATATTCACGTCGTGCGTCAACTCGAGGGCGAACACGATGCCCGTAAAAGGAGAGCGCATAGTGCCGCCAAGAATCGCTCCCATGCTCACCAGCGGCCAAAAGCCCGCTCCTTCGTTGGGAAGCACTAGCGCTTCCAACCCACCCAGCGCCCCGCCCATCATCAGGAGCGGAGCCAGCACGCCCCCCGATGTGCCCGAGCCGAGCGATACGGCCCAGATTATCGACTTCACCAGGAGGATGCCAAGGACGATTTGGGCCGGCACGTTCCCCTGCAAGAGCGCGCCGATAGTGTCGTAGCCAACGCCGAGCGCCTGCGGGAAAATGAGGCCGCCGATGCCGATCACAAGTCCGCCTATTGCCGGCCACCACATCCAGTGTATACGCAGCTTGTGAAAAGCATCTTCCGAAGCATATACCATCAGGGTGAGCAACGCCGACAGCGCCCCCGCAAGCAATCCGACAACTATACAGCTAAGGAGACCCAGAGGACCGATAAAGATCGGGTGGGCGGGCGTCGGGAAAAGGGGGCCCGTGCCGAGGATATATTGGCGGGTGGCAGCGGCTGTGGCGCTGGCGAGGGCCACAGGTATCACACTGCGTGGCCGCCACTCGAAGAGGAGAAGCTCCACCGCCAGGAGCACTGCTGCCACCGGCGAGGCGAAGGTAGCGGACATACCGGCGGCAGCACCTGCCACGAGCAGCGTCTTGCGCTCGGCGCTCGTCAGGTGGAAGAGCTGGGCGATCATTGAGCCGAACGCCCCACCCGTCATGATGATTGGCCCCTCCGCACCAAACGGCCCGCCCGAACCTATCGAAATGGCTGAGGCTATAGGCTTCAGGATAGCCACTCGCGGCTGCACCTTGCTCCCGTTGATTAATATCGCTTCGATTGCTTCCGGGATGCCGTGTCCCCGTATCCTCTCCGAGCCATAACGGGCCATGAAGCCTATTGCGATCGCTCCTATCACCGGCACCAATATCTCGAAGATGCCCAGGTTATTGCCTGCGGGAGAAACCAGCGTGGTATCAAAGCGCTGGAAGAAGAAAAGGTTGGTGCAGAGCCCTATCAGCCTCAACAGAACCAGCGCCACGAACGAGCTGATGACTCCCACGCCTATGGCGATAAGCGAAATCGGTATGACGCGGGCTGTAGTTATGAAGTCACCCAGGCTGTCCGACTCGCCAGGGTGTGCAATTCGATCTCAGCCCTTTGAGAGCTCTTTTGATGTAATTGTCTTCGTCTCCGTCTATCCCTTTCATATATTGCGCTTACTCTCCTTGTTTTGAGTTGTGAGTTGTGACTTCTGAGTCATTACTTTCAACGCAGAACCGGTCAAGAACCGGCTTGCTACGTTCCAAGTGCCGGCTTTCCTTCAGCAGGCCTTTGAGTGCGTTCACAAGGGCGGGACCCTGATTACGCAGCTCGGCGCGATTATAGAGTGAAAGCTCGCGGAGTACCTGTTCGCCTTCGTCGGTCAGATCGATGTAAACCTCTCTGCGGTCTTCCTCGGCTCGCCTCCTGCGCACAAACCCTCGCTCTTCCGTACGGTTGACCAGCTCCACGGCGCTGTGGTGTCGCAAGCTCAGCCTTTCCGCCAGGCCACTCATCGTGGCAGGTCCGCCTCCTGGGAAGCCCTTGAGCGCCAGGAGCAACTGGTGTTGCTGCGGCTCTATGCCGGCCGAGCGCGCCATCTGCTCGCTGAAGCCGATAAAGCGGCGCAGTTGGTACCTGAACTCGGCCAGCGCCTGGTAATCCTCGATTGTTAGATTGTCTCCTATCATCTTCTCGTCCCCCAATTTACGTCGTGGTACGATATATGCTTACAACTATAGGGTAATAGCGGACCTGTTGTCAATACCCATTTCCGGACCGGGCTCGCATGGCCAACAAGATGGACAAGCAACAGTGGGGGTAAAAGAAGATGGCAAAAACGGTAGCTGACCTGCTGGTCGAGCGGCTCATTAGCTGGGGAGTTGACACGATATTCGGCTTCCCCGGAGACGGTGTGAACGGCATCTTCGAGGCATTGCGTACGAACGAGGGCAAGCTGAAGTTTGTGCAGGTGCGGCACGAGGAAGCGGCTGCTTTCGCTGCCGTAGGCTATGCCAAATATACAGGCAGACTTGGCGTCTGCCTGGCAACTTCAGGGCCGGGCGGTATCCACCTCCTCAACGGGCTGTACGACGCCAAGTGCGATATGCAGCCGGTGCTCGCCATAACCGGGCACACCTTCCACGACCTGATCGGCACCCACTACCAGCAGGATGTCGACCTCGACAAGCTCTTCATGGACGTGTCGGTATATAACCAGCGCATCATGGGGCCGGCGCACACCAACAATGTAGTGGATGAGGCGATCAAGACCGCATTAGCGCGGCACGGCGTGGCTCACATCACCATTCCTAAAGACATACAGGAATGGACCAAAGACGACGAAGACCGCTCGCCTGCCAACGTGGCGATGCACAGCGAGGACATCTACTCTATGCCGCGTCCTCTCCCATCCAGGGAATCCGTGCAGCGCGCCGCCGACCTCATCAACGGTAGCTCTAAGCTGGCGATCCTGGCCGGGCGCGGCTGCCTGGGCGCAAGGGACGAGATCACGCAGCTAGCCGAGAAGGTGGGTGGGGTCATCATCAAGCCGCTGCTCGGCAAAGCGGTGGTGCCCGACGATAGCCCTTACACCACTGGTGGCATTGGCCTCCTCGGCACAGCGCCTTCCCAGGACGCTATGGACGACTGCGATGCTTTGCTCATTGCGGGCAGTAGCTTCCCGTATATGGAGTTCTACCCCGATCCCGACAAGGCGAAGACGGTGCAGATCGACCTCTTCCCCGAGAGGATAGGGCTGCGCCACTCCGTCGACGTTGGCCTGGTGGGCGACTGCAAGGGTGTGCTCCAGGCGCTTCTGCCACTCATCGAGCGTAAAGTAAATCGAGATTTCTTGAAGAAGGCACAGGAGCGGATGAAGGATTGGAATGGCTTGATGGAGGAGCGGGGTACCCGCACCGACATGCCGATGAAGCCGCAGGTGGTCACTTACCAACTGAACAAGCTCTTGAACGACGACGCCATCGTTTCGGCAGACAGCGGCACGATCGCCACATGGGCGGCGCGCTACATCCAGATACGCGGCAATATGCAGTTCTCGCTTTCAGGCTCGCTGGCTACCATGGCCAATGGCCTCCCGTACAGCATCGGCGCGGCGATTGGCAACCCGGGCAGGCAGGTGGTGTGTATCGTGGGGGACGGCGGCTTCACCATGCTGATGGGCGAGATGGCTACGCTGGTCAAATACAAGCTGCCTGTGAAGGTGGTGGTCATCAAGAACAACGTGCTCGGCATGATCAAATGGGAGCAGATGGTGCTCAACGCCAACCCTCAGTACGGTGTGGAGTTGCAGCCTATCGATTTCGCGGCGTATGCGAAGGCTTGCGGCGCTGCGGGCTACACGATAGAGGACCCGAACGACGCCGAGGGTATATTGCGTGAGGCCCTCGCGCACGACGGCCCTGCCCTCATACAGGCAGTCGTGGACGCCAACGAGCCTCCGATGCCCGGCAAGATCACCACGGAGCAGGCGATCCACTTCGCGAAAGCCCTGGCAAGGGGTGAGAAGGACCGCTTCGACATCATAAAGACCGTGCTCGAAGACAAGGTGCGGGAGGTTATCTGACCGGTCATGAGTTCTGAGTGGCGGAGAAATGAGAAATGAGACAGGAGATAATGAGAACTCATAACTCGCGAGAAGCGACCGTGATTGACGTTCCTATAGAATCGGTGCGAGCTTCGGCTTACACGATACCGACCGATGCGCCGGAGGGCGACGGCACATACCTCTGGCACAACAGCACTATCGTCGTGGCGGAGGTCAGCGCGGGAGACATGACCGGCCTCGGCTATACCTACGCAAACCGCGCCACTGCACAGCTTATCCTTGACAATTTTCCTACCCTCCTTGGTGGCCACGATGCCATGGCGGTACCGGGCGCATGGGACGCGATGCTGGGTTCCATTCGCAACCTGGGCCGCCCTGGGGTCGCGGCCATGGCTATCTCGGCAGTCGACTCTGCCCTTTGGGACCTCAAAGCCCGCCTCCTCGGCCTGCCATTGGTGACGCTCCTGGGTGCCGTGCGCACCTCGGTGCCACTCTACGGCAGCGGCGGCTTCACCACTTACACTCCAGAACAGATGCGCGACCAACTGGGAGGCTGGGCCGAGCAGGGGTTCAAGCGGGTGAAGATGAAGATCGGCACCGACCCATCCATCGACCTCGAGAGGGTGAAGGCGGCCCGCGCAGGCAATCGGCCCTCACGTTGAGCTTTTCGTGGACGCCAACGGCGCATACAGCCGCAAGCAGGCATTAGCCTTCGCGGAGGCGTTCGCAGCACAGGGAGTGACCTGGTTCGAGGAACCGGTCTCCTCGGACGACCTGGAAGGTTTGCGTCTCCTCCGGGACCGAGCGCCTGCAGGCATAGACATTGCGGCAGGTGAGTATGGATATGACCCTTTCTACTTCCGGCGCATGTTGGATGCGGAGGCGGTGGACGTGCTACAGGCGGACGCTACCCGCTGCCTGGGGATAAGCGGCTTCCTCAAAGTGGGCGCGCTGTGCGAGGCACGTCCTATACCGCTATCTGCTCACTGCGGGCCCTCTATCCACGTTCACCCTTGCTGCTCTGTGCCCAAGCTGCGGCACCTCGAATACTTCCACGACCACGCTCGCATCGAGCATATGATCTTCGACGGTGCGCTCGACCCGGTGGATGGCGAGCTGCGCCCTGACCTTTCTCGACCGGGGATGGGTCTCGAGTTAAAGCGGCAGGACGCCGCGCCGTATCGGGTTTTATAGAAATGAGAAATGAGAAATGAGAAGTGAGAGGTCGACGAAGAGAAATGGAATCAGGGTCGACGATCTCACATCTCATTTCTCATTTCTCACTTCTCACTTCTCACTTCTTGGAGAAGACAACGATGAAGGATGAGCACCTGGAGAGAGCGTTGGAAATCGGCGTGGGGCTGGTGGGGGCGCTCTTGCTTGGCGGGTTCGGGCTGCTCGCTATCGGGCGAGTGGGAGGCGACCTTACGCGAGGCAAGAGGCGCGCAGAAGGGCCACCCTCGAGCGGCCAGGTGCCATCAGAACGACACCAGCACGTAGGCACATCCTCGCCAAGATAGAGATTTCACTATCGGAAGAAAGTAAAGACACACATGAGCGTATTCACCAGAGAAAAGCACCTGGCTCATATTGCCGAACACGACGCACGATTAGCGGCGACGGAAGTGCGAGAAGGGCGATTCCAGCGCAGTATGGCCTTCATAACCGCTTTTTCTGCCATCGTAAGCGGTTTTGAGGCGTACGTACAGCATCAGCGTGGTGCGTTCAACCATTGGCTGATGTGGACACCGGTGTGGCTTACCCCGCCCGCCGCGCTGGCCTCTGCACTCACCATTTTCAGCAAGAAGGCCGGCCGGGTACTTCTGCCCCTGGTGTCCCTCGTCTCGCTTGTGGACGGGGTGGTCGGCTTCGTCTACCACCTGAAAGGGATCAAGAAATCTGCCGGGCGGGTACAAGCTGGGCCAGTATAACATCGTAATGGGCCCTCCAATCTTTGCTCCCCTCCTCACCTGTCTCGTTGGGGTGCTGGGCGTGCTCGCGGGCCTCCTCCGCCGCGAGACGCCCGACCCCATACGAGCCGACCTGGCCGCCACCCTGAGCAAGCTGATAACCCATGAGGAGCCTCACACTCCCCTGGAGCGGCTGGCTTCGAGGGTGGCGCATGGCAAGTTCCAGAGGTATATGGCGCTCACCTCAGCTTTCTTTGCCGTGCTCGCAGGGGGCGAGGCATATTTCGAGCACCTGCGGGGCAGCTATAACAAGCGAGTGATGTGGACGCCCGTATGGGTGACGCCTCCCATGGTGGCTGCCGGAGTAGCGGCGGCGGTCAGTGAGCGAGCGGCGCGCACGGTGCTCCCTATCGCTTCAGCGGCCACGCTGCTCGATGGCGTGCTCGGCTTCTTCCTCCATCTGCAAGGGATCAAGCGGATGCCTGGCGGCTTCGGTAACCTGCGCTTCAATATTACGATGGGGCCACCCCTGTTCGCCCCGCTCCTCCTTTCGTCGGTGGGCCTCCTCGGCCTCCTGGCTGCGCTGCTCAGGCGCTCTAACCCTGAGGGAATTAGGAATTCTTAAATTCTAATTGTGAATTAATCGACATTTAAAATTCATAATTGGAGCGAAGCGACATGAAAGATCTTTATCCAAAAGCAGACGTGCTTGCCCAGCGCGGGCACTGGGACGATGCCACCCGCCGGGTGATCATGGACCGGGTGCACAACGTACCCGATCACGAATACTTCGATGAGCACAGGCGCGCCACTCTCCAGGCGCTATGCGACCGCGTCATACCACAGGCGCACCGTCCCCAGGAAAGGAAGGTGCCCATCGCGCCCTGGATCGACCAGAGATGCAAAGAGCGTATCGTCTCAGGCTTCCGCTTCGACGATATGCCCCCCGACGAAATCGCATGGGAGTGGGGCCTCGATGGTCTCGACCAAACGTCAGTGCTGATATTTGGAGGCGACTTCGCCGATTTGGAGGGCATACAGCAAGACCAGGTACTCAGGATCGTAAATGCAGGCGACCCACCAGGCGAGATCTGGCAAAAGATGCCGCCCAGACGCTGGTGGGTCTATATAGCCTTGCGGCAGATTTGCGGCATATATTACTCTCATCCATACGCCTGGGATGAGATAGGTTTCGGCGGCCCAGCCTACCCTCGTGGCTACTTCGCGCTCAACAACGGCGCACCCGAGCCATGGGAGAGCAACCCGACGGAGTTGTGAGTTGACCCGAGCCGAACTCACAACTCATAACCGGAGCTAAGCGACTATGCGTTTACACGTACATCTTTCTTCCGATTGGATCCTTGACACAGAGATGCGCGAGTACTCCCCGCGTGAGGAAGTGGACTTTTGTATTGTTGGTACGGGCGCGGGCGGGGGCGTGTTAGCGCAGAGGCTTGCTCGATATGGCTTCTCTGTGGTGGCGCTCGATGCGGGGCCGTGGCACGACACGGAGCGCGATATGGTCTCCGACGAGGCGGGGTCGGGGCGTATGTACTGGAACGACCTGCGGATAACGGGAGGCACAGAGCCTCTCGAGATGGGAGCGAACAACTCGGGCAAGGGGGTGGGAGGCAGCACGATCCACTACGCGGGCTTTTGCCCTCGCTTTCACCCATCTGACTTCCAGGTGAAAACGCAGGACGGCGTGGCTGCCGACTGGCCTCTCTCCTACGATGAATTGGAGCCATACTATGAGCAGATGGAGCGCGAATACCCTGTCTCCGGCCCGGCCCTATATCCATGGGGCAAGCCGCATGGCTACCCTTATGCTGCCCTGGAGGCGGGCACAGCGGGCCAGGTGCTTATAGATGGGTGCGAAAAGCTAGGGATCCCCGTGGTGGCCGGCGGCCCTGTAGCGATCCCGGCGGGACGCGTGGGTAAGCGACCGCATTGCATCATGCGCGGCTTCTGTCTGCTTGGGTGCAAGGTGGGGGCCAAGAGCAGCACTATGGTCAGCCATATACCCTACGCCATAGAGCACGGCGCGGAGATTCGCACTGATTGTATGGTGTACGAGGTACCGGTTGACGACGAAGGCCGGGCTACGAGCGTGCGCTACTTCCGCACAACGGAGGACGGGGGATTTCGCGAGGAAGAGCAGCGCGCCAAAGCCGTCATCGTGGCGGGCTACGCGATCGAGTCGCCCAGGCTGCTGCTCAACTCGAAGTCGAGCCGATTCCCTGCCGGGCTTGCAAACTCCAGCGGGCACGTAGGCAAGTTCCTAATGGCGCAGGCAGGGCCTGTGATTTGGGGGCGATTTGATCGGATGATCCGCCAGTACAAAGCTCCCCCGGCGTGTGCCTGCTCGGAGGAGTTCTACGAGACCGACCCCCGCAACGATTTCGTGAGAGGGTATGCTCTGCAGACCGTCAGCCCGCTCCCCATCGCAATGTCGCATATACTCAGCGAGGACGGCACCTTCGGTGAAGAGTTGCTGGAGGCGATGCAGGATTACAACCGCTACGCGGCAATAGGTGTGCTCGGCGAGATACTGCCGGACGAGCGCAACTACGTCTCTATCCACCCGACAGCCACCGACCGGTTCGGCATACCGGTGCCATACGTGCACTTCAACCTCTTCGACAACGATAAGAAGATGATGGCAGCCGGGATTACGAAAGCGGAGGAAGTGCTAAGAGCGGCAGGGGCCAAGTCGACCCAGTACGTCCGCCGGTACGCCCACCTGGTCGGCACCTGCCGGATGGGCTTCGACCCATCCGATTCGGTCGTTGACCGCTGGTGCCGGAGCTGGGATGTGCCCAACCTCTTCGTTTGCGACGGCAGCGTGCTCCCCACGCAAGGCTCGGCCAATCCGGCCCTCACCATCTCGGCCCTCGCGGCCCGCACCGCAGACTGGATCCGCCATGCCGCGCCCAACGGTGAGCTAGCGCGCAACCGGGGCGGCCTTAGCTGACGCTAAGGAATTACGAATTACACGAATTACGTATGAATCGGAATTCGTAATTCGTAATTCGTAATTCGTAATTGGAGGAACGACATGGCAGGACCATCGAAAGGTGAAACCAGGGGCCTGGTGGGCCGGTGGCCGGAAGTACGGGCGGTAGCCGGCTGGTGGGTGCGGTCGTGGCTCCATCCGGCGGGCGATTCTCTCAGTTGGGCGCAGCGCGCCGGACGCACAACTTCGCACGGCACAGGTTTGAACCCTCACCATGAGCAGAGCCCACAAATGGGAGGCAACACCGAATCCAACCGGCAGCAGAACGTGAAGGAGACCGGTGCGGGTACATGAGCGCCACGCTTCTACATCACCCACACTTGTACATCGCATGGGAAATAGATCATCGCCTGCAAGTGCAGGCCCAGTCCTCTGAAAGGGGCGGGCGCAATGGCCTGCACCTTGCGTATGTCTTACTGAAGGACTTAGCCCAGGGACAGGGTCTCGCTTCACGAAGAAATGAGAAATGAGAAATGAGAGTGGTACCTGGTACTCGCTATAGGAGATAGAAGTAATGCAGCAAACAGACCACGTAGCTCAATCAGAAAACAGTAAGAAGCATGAGATGACGCCCCAGCAGAAGAGCGAGCGTAAGCAGCGTGTGCTTACCCAGGGCACGCCTTCGGTTGTGCGCAACATATCGGACGCTATTGTCATCAAGGAAGGCGACATTTTCTTTCTAACGTTACCCGACGGGCGAGTGCCGATGAGCGAGGGACATGGCTACGGCCTCTATTACCACGACTGCCGCTACCTGAACGGCTTCGAAATGAAAATTGCCGGCGTGCGCCCAAGCAGTCTGGTGGCAAGCGCCGAGCGGGGCTACATGTCGGTCTTTGAGCTGACCAACCCTGACCTGCACATGCAAGATGGCACTCTCATTGAAAAGGAGAAGATAGGGATCGAGTGGGAGCGCATGCTCGACAACGAAAAGCTTATGTTGAGCGACTTGCTTACCTTCGAAAACTACAGCGAAGAACCCGCATCTTTCCCGCTCTCCTTCCGATTTCGCGCCGAGTTCGAGGACATATTCGACGTGCGCGGGCTGTTACCTAAGAAGCTGGGCAAGCTGCACCCGAGCAAATGGGAAGGCGATGCGCTCACCTTTGCGTATGATGGCGCGGACGGCCTTTATAGGAGCGTCTCGATCTATCTTCTCGGAGCAACCCAGGGCCACACATGATGAGACAGCCCACTTCGACATCAGCCTGAAAGCGAGGGAGCGCAAACAACTCCTTATTTCGGTAGTCCTGGCCGAGACGGAGAAGAAAGAGGATGCCCGACCAAAGACGAGGTTCCACCCTGATGTTAAAGGAGCTACCAAACAATTCGATAAGTCAGCCGATAAGTGGCTGAGCGACCAGACCTCTGTAACTACCGACTCTCTCCTTGTGAATAATGTCCTCGACCGCTCGCTGCGCGACCTCCATGTCTTGAGAAGTTGTCTTGACGAGGAAAACTTCTTTGCCGCGGGCCTGCCCTGGTTCGGCACTCTCTTCGGGCGCGACAGCCTGATCACCGCCCTGCAAACCCTGGCTTTTCGTCCGTCCATTGCCGAGCAGACCTTGCGCCTCCTTGCGAAGTATCAGGGCACGAAGGTGGATGACTATCGGGACGAGCAACCGGGCAAGATATTACACGAGTTACGTGTTGGAGAGATGGCCCGCCTGAACGAGATACCTCAGTCGCCCTACTACGGTAGCATCGATGCGACCCTCCTCTTTCTGGTCCTAATGGGCGAATACACTAAATGGACCGGCGACAAGCGGATATTCACCGATCTCAAGGATAACATCGAACAGGCACTCAACTGGATGCGCGACTACGGCGATACGGATGGCGATGGCTACATAGACTACGAGAGCGCTCGGGGGACCAAGGATGAGGGGGCCTCGCAAACCAGGGCTGGAAAAACTCGGGCGATGCCATAGTCAACGCCGACGGCAGCCTGGCCCGGCCCCCCATAGCACTCGTGGAGGTGCAAGGTTATGCTTACTACGCCAAACGTGAAATAGCCAACCTTTACAGGCGAGCCGGTGACGAGAAAAGAGCTGCCCAACTGGAGAAGGAGGCTGCCGACCTGAAAGAGCGCTTCAACCGAGACTTCTGGCTGGACAAAGATGGCTTCTACGCGCTGGCGTTGCAAAAGGGCGGAGAACCATGCGCTGTGCTCTCTTCCAATCCCGGACAGGCGCATTTGGACAGGCATCTGCGACCGGGACAAGGCAGCGCGTACGGTCGAGCAGTTGATGTCAGACGAAATGTACAGCGGGTGGGGCATCCGTACGCTGACATCAAAAGCCAGGCGCTTCAATCCTATAGCCTATCACCTGGGCACCGTGTGGCCGCATGACAACTCAATAATCGCAGCGGGGTTCAGGCGACATGGTGCCGTTGAAGAAGCGGCCAAAGTATGCAACGGGATCGTGGATGCGGCCATGCGCTTCAACCATTACCGTCTCCCGGAGTTGTTCGCCGGTTTCGAGCGCAAGCGATTTGGCGTGCCGGTGCATTATCCGGTCGCCTGCCACCCTCAGGCCTGGGCGGCTGGTTCGGTGCCTTATATGGTAACTACTATGCTGGGCTTTGAGCCGGATGGATTCAACAACAGTCTAATCGTGGGCCACCCCTCCCTCCCGAACATGGTCGACAGCCTTGAGGTATGCGGCCTTCAGGTTGGCAAAGGCAGCGCCGACCTCCGCTTTGTCCGCCATGGCGATGATATCGAGGTAGAAGTTACGCGAGCGGACGGTGGGCTGGACGTCCAGGTGAAGCACACTCCACCCCAGAGCAGGCAGGGAAGTCGGAACGTACAGACATCGCGTGAAGCGGACACGGAACAGGGGGACAAGAAGTGAGCAAAGCGAACGTCTACGCGGTGGGCGACTGTGCCCATTTCGAGGACACAGCGACAAGCAAACCTGTGCCCCATTTGGCGGCTGCCGCCCTGCAGGGGCGCCCATGACCTGGCAGCGCGGGTCCGCGCCCGTGAAGCAAGGACGCAGTTTCGCCCTTGCTTCACGGGCACGCTTATTCCTCTATGACGTCCCTTGATCGTGCTGGGGTTGGGCTGGATTATGCAACGGGCTAATCGTTGCGCTTCCAGATCCCGCTTTTGCCGCCCTCTTTGTACTCAAGCCGGATGTTGGTGATAGTGGCGTTGCGCTCGACGGCTTTGAGCATATCATAGACGGTGAGTGCGGCCACCGAGACAGCCGTGAGGGCTTCCATCTCGACGCCCGTTGGCCCGACGCTTTTGGTGGTTGCCGTTATCTCGATGCCCCATTCTTGCAGCTCGAAGTCGAGGTGCACCGATGTGAGCATTATAGGGTGGCATAGTGGCACAAGGTCGGGCGTTTTCTTGGCCGCCATAATGCCCGCCACGCGGGCCACCGCCAGCACATCACCTTTGGGCGTCTTTCCATCGCGGATGAGGTCAAGAGTTGCACGGCTCAATGTCACCTCGCCACGCGCTGTCGCGGTACGCTCCGTGTCGGACTTGGCCCCCACATCGACCATGCGGGCATTGCCCCGGTCGTCAAGATGTGTTAGATTGCGGATTGCGGATTGCGGATTGCGGATTGACCGGCTCCAATTCGCTCTGGTCTGTATTCTGATTTCTTTGGTCGTCAGTGGTCATACTTTAATCCGCAATCCGCAATCCGCAATTGGACGGTCCGCAATTAGTAGGCGTTTTTGCCCCGGAACATCGCGACGACGGTGCGCACGATGATCTTGAGGTCGAACAGCACCGACCAGTGCTCCACATAGTAGATGTCCATGGCAGTGCGTAGCTCGATGGAGCTATCGCCGCGCATACCGTTGATTTGCGCCCAGCCTGTTATGCCTGCTTTCTCCCTGTGGCGGAGCAGATACCTCTGGCCGATCTTCTCAGTGAACTCCTTGACGTATTCGGGCTGCTCAGGGCGGGGGCCGACTATGCTCATCTCGCCCACAAGCACGTTGAAAAATTGCGGCAGCTCGTCAAGCGAAAACCTGCGGATAAAGCTACCGACCTTCGTGCGGCGTGGGTCGTTTTCGGTAGTCCAGCCTGTGGGGTCGGCATCGGTACGCATACTGCGGAACTTTACCAGCGCGAACGGGTTGCCATCCAGTCCCACGCGCTCCTGTATGAAGAAGACCGGGCCGGAACTGCTCAGCTTTACCGCCAGGGCAATAACCAGCATGATGGGCGCTGTCAGCACAAGTATGAGCGCACTGAAGAAAATATCGAAAGCGCGCTTTAGCCGCCGGTTCCAGCCGCGCAGCGCTACATCCTTTACCGTGATCAAAGGAAGGCCACTCAGCTCGCCGACGCTCACTTCGTTCTGGGTCATAAGCTGGAACGCATCGGGGTAAATCTTCACCGACACGCTTTCGTCCTGGATCAAGTTCATGATATCGCGCAAATCGCGGTCCGACGCGCCCTGCAGCGCCACGACTACCTCGTCCACTTTCTCACGGCGCACGATCTCCAGGAGGTTCGATAACTTGCCCAGCACTTGAATGCGCCCGACAGTTTCCTGCGGGACGTCGCCCAGGTAGTTTTCGCTTACCATGCCCACGACTTTGTAGCCGAGTGTGCGGTGCTTGTCCAGCCTTGTTACGACTGCGTAAGCGGTCGGCCCTGTGCCCACTACGAGCACCCGCGCACGGTCCACCCCATGCTTGCGAAGCTCGCCCACGGCGACGCTGTAAAGGATGCGGCTGATCGTGACGAAGCCGATGGCCATCAGCCAGCCTATCAGCAGAATCTGGCGCGAATAGACGAATTTATCGCCAAGTATGAGCGAGTTGATCGCCAGGGTAAGCACGGTGCCCATCGAGACGGCAGCCGCTATTTTGTAGAATTCATCCACCCGGGAGGCCCCACGCTTGAAGCTATAGAGCCTGCTGAAGTAGAAAGTGACCAGCATCGTGACGATCGTCACAGCGAGCATGGTCGCGTATGTGGGGTTATCCGGTTCGGCGAATTGGGGGATAATGTCCGACTTGAAGCGGAGCCAGTACGCCAGCCCAAATGCGCCGGCCACGCTCATCACGTCGATCACCATCTGCACCAGCACGAGCACGACCGGCGTCAGCCGGAGAGGCGCATGCGCTGCCGGGCGGCAGGGAGGGTATGGGCACCGGGCTGCGCGTCTCTTCGGCCACCGTTGGTGGGATTTGAGCTTGCGCATGGGACGAGCGGGCTATGGCGACGGCTTCCTCCGGGCTGAGAATGCGGGTGACAGCCGCCACGCCGTTCTCAGCCGCGTCAGGCTCAGGCTCGGCCATAGGCGCGTGGCCGCCCGCTACACGGGGTATACTACGCACTTCCCTACGCCCTTCTGTTGCCCTCGAAGACTGGTCCAGTGTCATGCTTCTACTGCTTACTACTTATTTTTCAACGCCAAGACGCCAAGATGCCAAGGTTTTTACGATTTGAACCACAAAGACACTAAGAGCACAAAGATCACGAAGGTTTTGTGGTTTTAAATCACAGAGAATTTAGTGACAAGAGTTCGCTTCGCTAATGGTATTTTACGGTCAAAACAATAATAATCTTGAATAATCTTGGCGACCTTGGCGGAACTTGGCGTCTTGGCGGTTACGTCTTACGTTTCACGTTTCACGTTTCCGTCCTCAGGTTACCCGCTTTCGCTCCACGGGCCTGAGGGCGTTTTGGGTCAGGGCAAGCGTGCCCCTGGCGGTTATACCTGCTTTACGACAGCATTTACCAGGCCATTGTAGCGCTCAGCGTAGTGCTTGCGGTAGAAGATGTGCATTGCCAGGTAGAACTCGCGTATCGAGCGCTCGCTCTGCTTACGGCTGCTCGCTCCTTTGTGGTGGAGCACTTCCACGGCAGGGTGATAAAACACCTTCCAGCCTCGCTCCTTGACGCGAAAAGCCATGTCCAGGTCTTCGCCGTACATGAAAAACCGCTCGTCGTACAGGCCCGGCCTGCGCCAATGCCTCGGAGCGTACCAGCATATAAGCGCCCATCACCGAATCCACTTCGGCGGTCTCGTCGTCGCTCAAATAGGTGAGATTATATCTGGCCAGGGCACGATTCCTGGGAAATAGTTTGCTGAGGCCCGCCAGCTTGAAGAGGCCCGATGTGGGCGTCGGGAAAGAGCGTCTGCATGCGAGATCGAGCGTGCCGTCGGGCTTGATAACTTTCGGCCCCATAATGCCCGCCTCGCGGCGCTGCTCCATGAAGTCCACCGTGACCCCGAGAGCGTTCTCGGGGAGGACTGTGTCGGGATTGAGGAAGAGCACATAGTCGCAGGGGAACTTGTATGGCGAGCTACCGTATTCCGGCACTTCGTCCGCGGTTGTTTACCCGGGCAGGTCCGTCGCGGTGATGCTTCCGCCTTTCGTGCCTTCCTCCGGGAGAGCATTCTGGCTTGCCAGCCATCGCAGCGCCAGGTTGTTCGCGTAGCCGAACCCTCCATTGCGGTCACTCCGGATGAGGGTTGCCTGGGGAAAGCGCGCTGAGACTAGCTCGGCACTGCCGTCTGACGAATGGTTGTCAACGACGATGGCGTTATACCGGTTGCGCGTTTGGCTCGCGTATACGGATTTGAGGCAGTGGCTGAGCAGCTCGCGAGTATTGTAATTGACAATTATGATAGCCAGTGTAGGCATGGCACTATTATACCAGAGTAGAGCAAGTGTTTATGCGTGAGGAAAACCCTCCGCGCCTCTGCTCATCCGTGTAACGAATAGTCACCGCGAGCGGTTGCGTGTCGTGCGCGCTCGGTGGGATCCGAACCCCGACCCACTACTTAGAGGACCGTGCAGTACGTCCCGGCATAAAGTCCCGCACGCTAGGCACGCGCTTTTCGTGCAGTTTGTTGTTCCTCAGTTATCCCATCATTCCATCGCGCTCGTTTTGGAGCAGATCCCACATGATCAGTTCGTGGGCATGGTGCGCTTGCGGGTCATGAGCAGCCTAGCGATTGATTCTTGGCAGGCGCGAAGGCTCAGAGGATTGGATCGAGGAAGCCGAGCGGGATGAATTGCGGGTAGCGCGTCTTATCCTGTAAAGATTACGATTGACCTCATCGAGACGATCGCCATTATCCAATATGCCCTCGGCAACGATGGCCAGCACGAAGCAAAGCGACCATACAAAGCCACCCGCGAGGAGGCCAGCAGCCGCAACGATAGCGAAAAGTGTGGCCAACCCATGCTCGATGCTTCCGTAAGGCGCAACGGCACCCTGGAAAGCTTGAACGCCATACGCGAAGCAAAAAAGCACGCCGGCGATAAGAAAGACTATCCCCATGCCTTTTAGAAACCCGATTGACTGATGTGCCGGCATTATCGATTTCCCTCTCTTTCGCTCAGTTGGACGGCGTGCCGTTCATAACGAAATCAACTTTCGCTGCGCCCTTGGCATTATAGCTGTCTACCTCGAAGGGGCTGGATTGACCGGCCTCGATGGTGTCCTGCTTGGCGAAGGAAGAAGCCACGTCCAACACCTTACCGCTCCCGTCATATATGACCACGATAATCTCAACCAACGTCGCTGCCTTGGGGTTGTTATTTACGACCCTACCTACAACTTTAACGGGATCATACTGAGTGGTCGGCTGTATAATGCTTGGCTGGTCAACGGCAAAGTTCGCGAGATTTTCCGTTTCGTCGAAGTCGGATGCTTTATCGGCTTGAAATTTAATTTCGACGTTCGCATACGAAGCGGGCGGCGAGTCGAAAATCGCATGATATGGGATAAGCGTCCCCGGCTTTACGAGACTGGGGCTCATCGAGGAGTTCTCGGTTGCGAGCACTTTTTTGGCGGCATCCGATAGCGTGATGGTCACATTAGGGTTGGCGCGGTCGTCGGTGCCATTATAGTGAATAATACCAACGACATGTAGATAGCCAATCGAGTCCTTATAGATCGTTGCAGGCCCGATGTCAAAAACCTGCGCGGGTGGTGGCGGTGCAGTGGTGGGAGTAGCCTGCGCGGGAGGCGGTGGCCCCCCGCCGGCAACGCTGGGATCGCCGCCGGGGTATTTGGCCTTCAGTCTGAATGCGCCCAAGAGCGAAAGAAGAACATTGTTCGGCGGCTGGTTTTCAGGGTGAGCCTCAAATACAGCACGCTCAAAATACTGGACAGTATATGTTTTGCCATCAGTGTCGCTCACCTCAGGGAAGGCATTGGTGAGCGGATAACCCTGCTGAGCAAGCCCACCGTGGGTCTGCCAGTAGCTCAGGGAACGGATCACAGACTATCTTTCCGGTTTCAGGGAATGTCTGACAACCGGCCTGGGCAAAGCTCGGTAGCGCTCGGAACGGTTGTAAGGCCGCACCCAGAATGATGCCTACAAACAACACTACCACGTATGACAACATACGCTTGGACATAGATTTCCTCCTCGTAATCTGAACCTCTGCGAACTTTTATCTCATTATCCCAGCGCGCTCGTTTTCGAGCAGATTCCACATGATCAGCTCGTGAGCGCGATGGGCCTTTTCCTTCGTATGGAATTCGAAATCATATTCACGGTTGCCAGCCATGATGAGGAGATAGCTACTGTTAAAAATGACGCCTCCCGTATCTTCCGTTGCAATCGAGGTGATTTTCGAATAAGGGAGCGAGACAATAAGTTTCTTTTTGCGGATCACACCCACATCCAGGAAAATGATGCGCCGGTCTGTTATGCCCACGAAGCCGGTGCCGCGCCCTTTTTCGTCAAATACTGCGTAAAGGATCTCCGGAGGAGTGATCATCGCCCTTATGCGCTCCATCTGCTTTTGGTTATCAAATTCGATCTGTATTTGTGACATCTGCAACCCCCCGCAGTCTAGCAATTATTGACAAAATTCTCAAAAAAAAGGCTACCTGTGGAACCGTCCCAAAAATACCAACGCAGTTCCACCAGGTGCTCAGAACATCCAGGAACATCCAGGAACATCCAGGATACCAGCGATATCGCAATTCGGACTATCACGAAGTACCGTAGAAAACCTCCAGTTTGTGGCTGGATAGTCGGCGTGGCTATCGGTTTTCCGAACCTTGATACAGTTTGAGGGTCTGTGGGAGTGTCAAACTGTATGGTGCGCGCCCGGAGGGGATTCGAACCCCCGACCCACTACTTAGAAGGTAGTTGCTCTCTCCCCTGAGCTACGGGCGCATTAATATTACTCCCTGCTATAATAGGGTAACGGAAATGCAGTGTCAAGCTTAGAAGGCCCAACAAAAACCCTCCGATTTGGTAGAGTTAGGTACGGCAAAACCACTGATATGAGACGAGCTCGTGGGAGGTAATCGAGCCGCTCTTACCTGCTGAAGAACCCAAGCCAAAAGGTGGACGACCTCGTGTTCCAGATCGAGCGGCGCTCACCGGCATGGTGTTCGTGCTCAAAAGTGGCTTGCAATGGGAAATGTTGCCACAAGAGATGGGTTGTGGCAGCGGCATGAAGTGTTGGCGTGGGGTCAGAGACCGGCAAGGGGCAGGTGTGGGGAAGAAGCTGCACAAACTGCTGCTTGATAAGCTCAACGAAGCTGGTGAGATAGGCTGTGCTCTCATCTGTTGGTGCTACTTGTCTTAGACATTTTGTTAGGCATTCTTAGTTGGAGTAAGCTCCTATGGACCTTCAGCATCCCTCAACAGCAGCACCGGCAAGCCAGCAAGCCGCGGTGGAAGCTAGCACGACCGCAAGTGCCGACAAGCACCAAAGTGGAAGTGAAGTAGGTACTCGCACTCGCTTGCATGGCGTTTGGCTCTTGCTCGCCAGGGGGGGTTGGCTGGCGGCGATGGCGCTTGCCGTGGTTATCCTTATTGCTGCCGTTCCCGTTCGCTTCAGCAAACTGCTCAACTTCCTGTCTATTTTCATAATTGACACATCAACTACAAGAGCAGGCGACCTTGACCCGCATGCTGTGCAGAATGGCTTGCAACAGCTAGGCATCTCCCCCGGCTTCTATGCTGCCTACAACGTTGCGCTCGAACTGATCATGGTGCTCGGTTTCCTCGTTGTTGGCACCATTATCTTCTTGCGTAAGTCCAATGACTTAATGGCAATCGCCGTCTCGTTCACACTCATCACATTTGGCCCCGCTCTCTCTTTTACCGCAAATACGCTTGTGGCAGCCCAACCCGAATGGAGGCTTGCCGTCAATTCTCTGAGTATCGGCTGGACTACTTTCGGGCTGATATTCCTCGGTTTGTTCCCGGACGGCAAGTTTGAGCCGAGGTGGATGCGTCTTTGGGCTATCCTCTGGATAGCCTATTCTTCCGCCTATTTCATTATCCCCGACAATTCACCTATCAATGCGAATAATTGGCCGATTGAGATCATAATTGCAGCTACGATCGGTGTGCTGGGTATCGGAGTATACGCCCAGGTGTACCGCTATCGTCGGGTGTCAGGCCCGGCGCGGAGGCACCAAACCAAATGGGTAGTGTTTGGCATGGCAATGTTAGTAGCCGGGATTTTTGCACAATTTGTGCCCTACGTTGTTCTCCAGGACTCTGGGCTGCCTAATTCCACTAGAATGCTCTATGACCTGATAATCGCGCCCATCACTAACTTGCTGATTCTTTGCTTACCGCTAACAGTCGCTTTCTCTGTGCTGCGATACCGGCTGTACGACATTGACGTCATCGTTAACCGCACCCTCGTATACGTGCCGCTCACTGCTATACTTGCGGGTCTCTACTCGGCCTCTATTGCGTTGCTCCAAAAGCTGTTTGTTGCGGCGACGGGTGAGAAATCAGACGCGGCTATCGTAATAACGACCCTCCTACTCACTACGACCTTCACCCCTATAAAGAACCTCCTGCAATCGGCAGTAGACAAGCGTTTCAAGGAAACGCGGGACGCCACCAAGAAACTGAAGTCGTTTGACCAGCAGGTAAGGTCGGTTGGGGACGTGCTTGACACCAGGCAGCTAAGCAGAAGGCTGCTGGACGAAACTACCACTGCGTTCAATGCCAAATCGGGCGCTGTGTACCTGATGCAGAACGGAGCGTTGGAGGTGGTTCATCTTCTACCAGGGTGGGACGGGAACGTGGGGAACGGAGCGCTCACGGTGCCCCTGGAAAGTGAAGGCGAGCAAGTAGGCTTGCTCAAACTGGGTGCTCGGCGCGACGGGATGGTCTATAGCAAAGAGGATCAGCAAATGTTGCGGCAGGCTGCAGAGGGAGTAGCTCATATTGTGCATCTGGCAGAACGCGCCAGGTGAAAGTTTTGGTATCCTCATAGCGAGGTGGAGAATGCCAAAGATAACCTTTGTCGGCGTTGGGAGCACGGTTTTCGCCGGTGACCTCCTGGGAGACATCCAATCCCACTGGCACAACCTATCTCCTGCGGAAGGATCCCCCACTGCAAACCCGACTTGAGCACGAAGATGATGCCGGTAGGTGTTGCTCACTGTTTATTGCTGCCCACCGTCTACTGACAACTGACAACTGACAACTGACAACTGACAACTGACAGCAGCAATTGGTAATTGGTAATTGGGAGGCAAATGTGCCGCCAATCCATGTAGGCAAGAAATGGCAGGGCGATCCACGCGGGCTCCTTTTGCGAGCATTTGACGGCTCGCCTGGGGATTACACGGCCCTTGCTCGCGTGAGGAATGACACATTGCGGGCAGTCAGCCTGCCCGAAGACTTCGAGGAGGCGGACGGCGATGACATGGCGCGCCTCTACGACAGGCCGGGCTTCAGCTTGCGGGATAACTGCTGGCTGGTGTTTCTGGTCGATGAGCCTGTGGCCGCCTCGGTGCTCTACCCCAGGGCTATCTTTCACGACCGCCCTCCGGGCAACTTCGACATGTACGTTGTTCCAGAGCACCGGCGGCATGGCCTCGGCTCGCGGCTGCTGGCTCATGTCGAACAGGCCGGCGCTACGCGGGGCTACCCTGTTCTCGAAACCACTATTGCGCAGGAAGATGCTCAATCGACCGCCTTTCTCATGCGCCATGGCTTCGAGGTCGTGGGCCAGTATATGCATCTTACCCGCTACAACCTGGACGATCCGGCTCCGGCGACCCTTCCGGATGGTTACGATATACGCTCGCTCGCCGAGCTGGGTGAGGCACCGGAGCTTTACATGGAAACGGCTAACCGCCTCGGATCTTATGACAGCGGATTCTCGCTTATCCGCCCGGAAGAGATGCAAGCCCTGGTATCGAGCACGGGCTGGGAGCCGGATGGCGTATTATTCTCGTTCGACCCTTCCGGGCGCATAGTGGGAGTCATAAGAGCGAGCGGGGTGCGCACCGGGCGCGGCTACCTGCACGAGATAAGGCTTGAGCCTGCCTCCCGTGGCATCGGCCTGGGGAGGGGTATGCTGTTAGCCGCCCTCCATTACCTGGCCGGGAAGGGTGTGCGAAGTGCCGATCTCGATACGTCGGGCGATAATGCCGCCGCGCATGGCCTGGCCCTCAGAGCGGGTTTTCAGGTAACCCGCCACTGGCTGCATTTCTTGAAGAGGTTGGCAAGTCGTCCATAAAAAGAAGGTGTGAGAAATCTATGTCCATAAACATTGAAAACGAACAGAGTGTCCAGCATATCGTAGCCAGGCTGCAAAACGCGGGCGTTGATACAAGATCGATCGAAGGAACTTTGATGGGAGTGCTGGAGAGCGGGGATCGCGGGCTCCTCCACCGCTGGGCGCGTGAGCAGGGTGAAGAGCTATCTCGTTCGGGCGAGCAAGTGCAAACCCTCGTGGAACGCATAATGTCCGTTGTAGAGGCTCTGGACGGCGCTCTGCCGGATGCGGGAGAGCTGTCGCCAAAGCTTGTCAGCGAGGCCATTGAGGGCTACATCGCTGTTAGCAAGGTGCCCGTTTCACGAGCAACGCCCGGCCGCCAGATGCGAGAGCGCCTGGCCGAGCTAACAGCCCTCCATCGCATCAACAGCGCGGCCAACTCCTCGCTCAAGCTGAACGATATGCTGCATGAAATCGCCCAGGCCGTGGTGGCTGTCACGCACGCAGATATCTGCTCTATCTTTTTGTATGAACAGGAATGGGACCAGATCGTGCTTACCGCCACGAGCGGCCTGAACCAGGACTCGGTGGGCAAGCTCAGACTCCGCCTGGGCGAAGGCCTCACAGGTTGGGCGGCGCTGCTTGGCAAACCGGTCGCCGTGACCGACGCCTGGTCCGACCCGCATTTTAAGTTTGTGCCCACCCTCGAGGAGGAGCGGACCGTCTCGATACTGGCGGTGCCTGTAGTGCTCTTTACGAATGAGAAGCTCGTCGGCGTGATAGACGTGCATACTTTTGAGGAATGCGATTTCAGCGAAAACGAGATCAGGTTTCTCGAAACGGTGGCGGGTGAAATAGCCATCGCCATCGAAAACGCTCGCCTCTACGAGCAGACTGACAGCGCCCTCCGCCAGAAAGTTACCGAGCTTACAACTTTGCAGGGTGTTTCGGCCCACATCGCCGCCACCCTCAACCTGACCGAAGTGCTATCCCTTATTGCTCACCAGGCTGCCCATCTGGTGCGTGCCGATGCAGCCGCAATCTACGAGCTTCACCAGGAGGCAGGGATCCTGGAAATGGTGGCTCAATACGATCTGCAGCACCCCACCCACAACAACATCCACGAGTGGAAAACCGCTCCACGTCTGGCGTTGCCTATCGAGCATAGCATCATCGCCAGCACGGTGGGACGCGGCGTGCCTGTTCCTATGCGGCCCGACTCGGACGCTGCGCTGGACATCCCGTTCGCCTCTAAGGGCTATCTATCCATGTTTTGCGTGCCGCTTGTGGCCCCACGCGGAATCATGGGGGGCATCTGCCTCTACAATTCCGACGCCAAGACCTTCAGCGACGAGCAGGTGCGCTTGCTCGACGCATTCGCCCACGAAGCCGCGATCGCCCTGGAGAACTCTCGACTGTACGATGCGGCGTTGCGTGGACTGCAAGCCAAGTCGGCTATGTTGCAGGAGATGAACCACCGTGTGCGCAATAACCTGCAAACCGTGGCGGGCCTCCTCTCAATGCAGTTGCGCCGCATACCCGCCGACAGCGATGGCGCTGTGGCCGTGCGTGAAAGCATATCGAGGGTGCAAAGCATCGCTGCAGTACACGATTTGATGATGCTTGGCGATGTGGAGATCGAATTGATCAGCCTTTACGAGTTGGCCCGTAAGATTACCGATGCTGTTGTCTCGACCCTCTCCTCGCCGGGGTTCAAGCTGAAAATCAACATTGAACAGGCTGAGGCCGAGAAGATACGCGTTGGCTCCCACGAGGCCACCTTGCTGGCCCTCCTCTTCAATGAGCTTGTATCTAACGCCATCCTGCATGGCTTCGCAGGGCTGAAGCATGGGGAGATCGCAATTCGTGTGTTCCAGGACTCGCTGCTGGAGGATTCCACGTCACCCGGTGCGATGCGCAAGCCATCCTCTCGAATAAGGATTGAGGTAGAGGATAATGGCGTCGGGTCTGCCGGAAGACTTCGACCCCACCGTGAGTGGGAACCTGGGTCTCAATATAGTGCGGACGCTCGTCGTAAGTGACCTGCAGGGAGCCTTCAGTATAGAGTCCGGCGAACAAGGAGCAGGCACAAAGGCAACTTTCTGCTTCTTACCGCCCAATTAGCTCTTCCACCCGGGCTTGGTGCGGACTACCCATTGCGGATTGCGGATTGCGGATTTACGGTAACCGCCAAGACGCTAAGTTCCCCCAAGGGCGCCAAGGTTTTATAGATGTAAGCAGTAAGCAGTAAGCACTACGACTTGGCTAACGCGGCAGGAGATGCTATCGCTTTGGTATGCATGGCTGAAGGCGATTGTAAGACTACGCGGCCATAATGTACAATTGCCCTATGAGCGCGACCTTACCCGAGAATGGCACGGTCCCACCCTTGCCGGGCGATAGGCCAGGTAAACTACCTGCAGGGAGGCTCGTGGGGGTCGTCAAGGCTTATCCGATGGGCAACAGGGAATATATCGCCTTGCGCGGTGTCAATTTGGCCCTGTATCCTGGCGAATTCACAGCTATAGTCGGCCCGTCGGGCAGCGGAAAGTCCACCATACTCAACATGATTACCGGCATCGATCGTCCCACCAGGGGTCAGGTCTTGATGGCAGGACGTCCATTGCACCTGATGAGCGAGAATGAGCTTGCTAAGTGGCGCGGAGCTAACGTAGGCATCGTCTTCCAATTCTTCCAGCTTCTACCTACCCTCACAGCACTGGAGAATGTGATGCTGCCGATGGATTTCCTCAACAGCTATACCGGGAGGCGTCGCGAGCGTTCTCTGGCGTTGCTCGACCGGGTCGGGCTGGCACAGAGGGCAAGCCATTTGCCCAGCGAATTGTCTGGAGGCGAGCAGCAGCGGGTGGCGATTGCTCGCGCCCTCGCCAACGATCCGCCTATCATCATAGCCGACGAGCCGACCGGCAACCTCGACACCGCGACGGGCGAAGACGTTATGCGCCTTCTATCCGACCTGAGCCGCCAGGGCAAGTCTGTGGTCTTTGTCACCCATGATGTGCATCTGGCCGCAAGCGCCAGGCGGGTCATAAGAGTGCAGGATGGCAATATCGTGTCCGACGAATACCGGTGACCAGGCGGCAAAAGTGACCAGGCGGCAAACAAAAAGAACGGCACCTCGCGAGGTGCCGTTCTTTTTGTTTGCCGAATTCGATCGACTTACCTGCCGTAGTTGCTGGGCCGGACAGCTCCTGTGTAGTGAGAGCTATAGTAGCTGCTCCAGAGGTCGCTGATAGTTACACCGGTGCTTTCATTTTCGGCGTGGACAATCCTGCCGTTGCCGATATAGATGGCGACGTGTGAAAGACCCGCTTTGTAGGTATTCGAGAAGAAGACCAGGTCGCCAGGTTTCAGATTGTTGCTTGAGATGTGCGTGCCGCTGGCCCATTGCGCGTACATGTCGCGGGACATACGCACGCCTGAGTGGTTCAATATGTAATAGACGAAACCGCTGCAATCGAAGCCCCTTGGTCCGACGCCGCCCATAACATAGTACGATCCGACATACTTGAGGGCCAGGCTCACCACGGCGCTACCGGTGCTGGAAGAACTGGAAGGTGCAGATACAGCCTGGGCCTGCGGTTGGCTGGAGCTACGTGGCGGAGCCGGGGTTGCAGCAGGCGCGGCCGTTGGCGCGGCGGGCTGTGCGGGTGGTGCTACGGCTGCAGGAGGCGCGGCGGCTGCCGGTGGTGCCGGAACGGCTGTGGGAGCCGGCGCGGCGGGCGCGGCGGGCTTGGTCACAACAGCAGGTTTCGCCACGGGTGTCTCGGCAGGAGGCGGGGAGGCCGGGGCAGTAGATTGGACGAGGTACTGGGCCATCATCCAACCGGTGAGGCCATTGCCGGATACCTGGTACCACGCAATGCCGTCGCTGCTCGTTAACGGTCCCTGTTTGATCGCCACTGAGGTATCGGCGGCAAACTCGGTGATCACACTGCCGTTACTGCTCGCGTCTGTGCGCAGGCGTACGGGGTCCCCATCGGAATTGCCCACGCGGGCGAAGCCCGTGAGCCTGGGTCCGGCGAGCTTGGCATTGGAGCTACCCGCCGTGCCCTGGAGATAATCGCTGATGACCCATCCTGTGCCGCCGGGAGCTGATACCTTGTACCAGTTGCTCCCCCCGCTGTCTTTGGCCGGACCGTCGAGGATGGACACCACTTCGCCCTCATGGGCTTCGGCTACCTGGTCGTAGGTGGTGCCTGCGCCGTTGCGGACGCGGATTGGATCGCCGCCGGTATTGGACACGGTGGCTTGTCCGCCCTGATAGACGCCAGACTTACCGGCTGTAGATGTGCCTTTGCTTGTAGTATTATTGGCGTTTGCCGGGACGCTGATTTTGCCCTGGAGATAATCGCTGATGACCCATCCTGTGCCGCCGGGAGCCGATACCTTGTACCAGTTGCTCCCTCCGCTGTCTTTGGCCGGGCCATCGAGGATGGACACCACCTCGCCCTCATGGGCTTCGGCTACCTGGTCGTAGGTGGTGCCTGCGCCGTTGCGGACGCGTACTGTGCCGCCGTCGGTGTTTGCGATCGTGGCATTTCCGCCCTTGACAATTTTGACCGGCGTGCCCTGGAGATAATCGCTGATGACCCATCCTGTGCCGCCGGGAGCCGATACCTTGTACCAGTTGCTTCCCCCGCTGTCTTTGGCCGGGCCATCGAGGATCGACACTACCTCGCCCTCATGGGCTTCGGCTACCTGGTCGTAGGTGGTGCCTGCGCCGTTGCGGACGCGTACTGTGCCGCCGTCGGTGTTTGCGACAAGGGCCGCGCCGCCCGCAACAATAGGATATGCTGCATAAGTAGAAGATGGATTTGCCGCTATAATTCCGAATATGATTGCGAGAAAAAGACCTGATGCTGCGATGATTCTGGCGGTGCGTGCACTTAACTGTGAGGTGAAGCTCAAAATGCGCCTCCAAACTTGAGGGTGTAAGTTTTACAGGCGATGGCTATTGCCATACTGCCGGTAGTGAAACGTGTCCGTTTCCCAGAGTGGGAGAAAATTGTGCCGGCTCCAGGGGAGCCTATAAGATCACCGGTATGCTATTGAAGGGCCATCCTGTTTGTATAGTAGTGCAGTGAAACGAGCAGGCAAACATGTCTCCAGCCTTGGGCTGTGGCCGTTATCCTCCCCGCAATAAGGGACCCTTTCCGTACGAAAGGTCGTAACTCGACGCTCAAAACGCTTCCAGAGGATACCACTTTGGGGAAAACGCTGTCAACGATTCGGCTACGTAATACAACGTATCTTTGCTTGATGCATCTTCCTTAGATTTACGTAATGTTGTGCAAAGGACTACCGGCGAACGATTCCGTTCACCGCCAAGACGCCAAGTTCCGCCAAGATATTTACGGTTTTAACCACGAAGATCACGAGGATCACGAAGACCACGAAGGATATTATGGGTTTGAATCAGAGCTCGCGGCCCAGAGGGCACCCTGCTCATGACCACAGAGTGCGCAGAGACCAGAGTGCGCAGAGATCGCAGAGGATTGTTATGGTTTGTAACAATAAAAACCTTGGCGAGCCTTTGCGTTCTTGGCGCCTTGGCGGTTACGTCTTACGTCTTCACTGCCTCACTGCCCACTGCCTACCGGTCAGCGCCCATCGTTTTGACAACACCCCGCTCCGGTGGTACAACGAACTGTCCCAAAATAATCGGATGCGGCTGCCAGAAACAGGAGGCTCAGATATGACTGTTGTTGCCATCAAGGGAGGGCGAGTTTTGCCTGTTACCCAGGACGCCGATGGACGCGACCAGATGTGGGAGCGAGGCACGGTTCTCATAGGCGATGATGGTAAGATTGTGGCTGTTGGCGACGAAAGTGGCGTAGAGATACCGGAGGGCGCCACCATTGTGGACGCCTCGGGCAAAGTTATCACGCCCGGCTTCATCGACCCCCATACCCACGTCGGAATCGGCGAGATGGGTGTCGGGCGCGAGGGCGCGGACACCAACGAAAGCTCCGACCCTATCACGCCGCAGGTGCGCGCCATCGATGCCACCTATCCGGGCGATACTGCCTTCCACGATGCGCTGGCGGCCGGTATAACCGCGGTGAATGTGATGCCCGGCAGCGGCAACGTGATCGGCGGCCTGGCGGTGCTCATCAAGACGCACGGGATGCGTATTGACGATATGGTAGTGCGGCACCCCACCGGCCTCAAAGCGGCTATGGGTGAGAACCCCAAGCGCAACTACGGCGATCAAAAGAGGATGCCCACTACGCGCCTTGGCATAGCTGCCCTCATGCGCGAGAACCTTGTGCGAGCCCAGAACTACCTGGCCAGGCAGGACGCCGCGAAGCTGGCTAACGACCCCACCAAGCCTTTCGAGCGCGATATCAAGATGGAGCATATCGGCTACGTGCTGCGCAAAGAGATTCCGATGCGCTGGCACGCCCACCGCTCGGACGACATCCTGACCGCCCTGCGTATACGCGACGAGTTCGGCTTTGACATGGTGCTCGATCATTCTACGGAAGCCCACTTACTCCCTGACGAGCTGGTGGAGCGCAATATCCCCGCCGTGGTCGGCCCCACCCTCACTGCCAGGTACAAGGTCGAGTTGAAGGGCCGCACCCTAAGCACACCAAACGTGCTGGTCCGAGCCGGGGTAAAGGTGGCGCTCACCACCGATCACATGGTGGTAGCGGTACAATACCTCCCACTGACCCTCATCATGGCCGTCCGAGAAGGGCTTGACCGCGGCCAGGCCCTCAAGCTGATCACCATAAATCCCGCTGAGATCCTGGGCGTGTCCGACCGTATCGGCTCCCTCGCCCCCGGCAAAGACGCCGACGTCGTGATATGGTCAGGCGACCCCCTCGACATTTACCAGCGTCCCGAACATGTCTACGTGAACGGCGAAAAGGTCTATTCTTACCTCCAGTAAGGGCGATCGCGGAATGCGGAATGCGGAATGCGGAATGCGGAATGCGGATTGGCTGTACTGCTTACTGGTTACATGACGAGTTGATGAAACGTAAATCGTAAGTCATGAACGATCTCTGAGTCCTCCGTAGCCTCTGTAATTCAAGACAATAGAAATCTTGGTGAACCTTAGCGTCCTTAGCGTCTTGGCGGTTAAATAAATCCGCAATCCGCAATCCGCAATCCGCAATCGAAAAGGGGGTCGAGTCTTGGCTAAGCAGTACATCATGGATATGGACGGAGTAATCGTTGTGGGCACGCAGCCTGTGCCCGGAGCAGCCGAGTTCATAGGCCGGTTGGCCGACGCGGGGCGGCGCTTTCTCATACTCACTAATAACTCTATTTACACGCCTCGCGACCTTGCCAGCAGGCTACGCCATTCGGGAATTGAGGTGTCCGAAGAGCACGTATATACGTCGGGTGTGGCTACGGCGCGTTTTCTGCATTCGCAGAGGCCACGCGGCACTGCCTATGCAATTGGAGAGGCCGGCCTCACAACGGCCCTACACGATATCGGCTATACGCTCAGTGAACACGACCCGGATTATGTTGTGCTGGGCGAGACCTCAACGTATAGCTTCGAGCGCATCACCAGGGCTATACGGCTTATCATGGGCGGTGCACGCTTCATCGCCACCAATCCCGACACCACAGGTCCTGCGGAAGGAGGCATAGCGCCTGCGACCGGGGCCGTGGCTGCGCTCATCGAGAGGGCCACCGGCGTTGCACCTTACTTCGTGGGCAAGCCGAACCCGCTGATGCTGCGCACGGCCCTGCGTGCCATAGACGCACACTCCGAGGATACCGCCATGATCGGCGACCGCATGGACACCGATATTGTTATGGGTATCGAAAGCGGCCTTGAGACCATCCTCGTTCTCACAGGTGTCACCACCCGCGAGCAAGCCGAGCGCTTCCCGTATCGACCCACACATATCGTCGGCTCGGTCGCAGAAATAGAGCTATAGGGCGGCGAGGATCTCCTCTACTGCAAAGACGCCGGGATTTCTACGGTTTGAACCACAAAGACACAAAGGTCACAAAGGTTTCTATTTGTTGGAATCACGAAGATCACGAAGATCACGATATGGATTTGAATTGCACGGATCACATGAATTGCACGGAGATCACAGAGTATTTCTATGGTCCACGCAGACATGTACCGCAACAACAGCTTCGACAAATAGGCAAACGACGCAGGCGGCTTATTTCCTGTCTCATTTTTAGCATAGCCAGCAACATGGCTTATTGGCTCATCGAGCAATTAAGCAACGAATCGGCTCCAATTTAACCGAGCAAGGTGCCCAAAGTCCGATGATCTTAGCTCCAGTGGCTGCCAACATTCCTTCTTCCTCTATGTGTGATATAATTGATTATTCCCTTGCGCCTCTGACCTCTAACCTCTGACTTCAAGTACCTGACTCAATGCCGAATCTTACCGACCAACTGAACCGGCCACTGCATGATCTCCGCATCTCCGTGACGGACAGGTGCAACTTTCGCTGCACTTACTGTATGCCAAAAGAGGTGTTTGGGCGCGATTTCCAGTTCCTGCCGCCCACTGCTCTCCTTTCGTTCGAGGAGATTAGACGCCTTTCTCGCATCTTCATTGAGCAAGGAATTGAAAAGATACGCCTCACGGGAGGCGAGCCGCTCGTGAGGCGCGACCTCGAAAAGCTTGTGGAAATGCTCGCATCGCTGCCCGGCCTCAAAGACCTGACTCTCACTACCAACGGTTCTTTGCTTGCTAAGAAAGCACATGCACTCAAAGACGCCGGTTTGCAGCGCATTACCGTAAGCCTCGACTCGCTTGACAACGCCGTCTTCAAAGCGATGAACGACGTAGATTTTCCGGTCGAGCGGGTGCTGGAAGGGATGGAAGTGGCCCGAGCCGCAGGACTATGGCCCATCAAGATCAATATGGTCGTTAAGCGTGGCATGAACGACACATCGATTGTCGATATGGCCCGGCATTTCAAAGGTACAGGCTACATCCTCCGCTTCATCGAATACATGGACGTGGGAACGACCAATGGCTGGAAGCTCGATGATGTGGTGAGCGCCGGCGAGATCGTCAGGATGATCCACGCAGATCTGCCCATCGAGCCTGCCGATCCCAACTACCGGGGCGAGGTGGCACAGCGCTACCGCTACCGGGACGGCACCGGCGAGATAGGCATCATTTCCTCTGTCACCCAGCCTTTCTGCGGCAACTGCACTCGCGCCCGCCTCTCCTCGGAGGGCCTCCTATACACCTGCCTGTTCGGCTCGCTGGGCCACGACTTGCGCGCCCGCCTGCGCGGTGGCGAATCCGACCCTGAGATAGCAGCCTTCATTGGCCGGGTCTGGAGACACCGCTCCGATCGCTACTCTGAAATCCGCACCGCCGAAACCTCCCACAAGCCCAAAGTAGAGATGTCGCATATAGGCGGCTAAACGGATTGCGGATTGCGGATTTACCTTCACTGCAAAGACGCTACGACGCGAGGCTCGCCAGGGCTATAGAAGGATCAGGCAGTAAGGTATGACATACCGTCGGAAGGCGATGTCCAAAGCCATCCCCTTGAGCCTTGCGAGAGGTTGGTCGTTGGTGCTCGACCTGGTCTATCCGCCGCGGTGCGGAGGGTGCGACCGGCGAGGCACGCTGATGTGCGAAGCCTGTTTGGCTCTGATCGGTACTCCTCAGACCTTGAGGTCTATCGAGCGGCTGGATGCTGTGGTCAGTGCAGGGGACTTCAAAGAGCCTCTGCGTAGCGCGATCCACAAGCTCAAGTACGAGTTGGATACGCCTCTGGCGAAACCTCTTGCACTGCTGATTTCGAACGCTCTCGCCCGCGACGGCCGCTGGGTTGCCGAAGACGGTGAGCCTCCGGTGATCGTAGCCGTGCCACTCCATTCCTCAAGGAAACGGGCGCGCGGCTACAATCAATCGGATTTGTTGGCGAGAGAGGTGAGCCGCTTGACCGGGTGGCCGGTCGACAAGCGCCTGGTGCGGATAAGAGCCACACGCGCGCAGGTCGGCTTGCACGGAGAGGAGCGCCACGAAAACGTCCGCGACGCATTCCAATGGCTGGGCGAAGAGGCGCCGCCCCACGTGCTCCTGGTAGACGATGTTTGCACGACGGGCGCGACCCTCTCCGAATGCGCGTTCGCCCTTATGTCCGCAGGCACAGAGCACATTTACGCGGCCACCGTAGCGATGGCCTTTGGAATGGGCTTGAAGTAGACTCCTAGCCAATATCGCCGAGATAATGGCCCTGGTCTCTGGCCAGCTCTAACCGTTCGTCCAGGCCCACCCACCTCAGCAGGAATACATATCCCTCAAGCTCGGACAGTCTGCCCCCATCCGTCTCCACCCACGTCCAGCTATCCTGGGTTCCGGCATGGCGCGGCAAGGTGGAACACATGTCGCTCGTTCATCTCGCCGGTGTAAGTGTTGAGCCAGTCGTACACGCCCAGCTTCGCGACCAGCCGGCACCCCGCAAGCCCTGTTTCTTCCTCCGCCTCACGCATCACCGCAACTTCGGGCAGCTCGCCGGTCTCCACAGTACCGACGGGCACCTGAATGCCCGCATCCGGATAGTCCCGATGCTCAAACACAAGCAACTCACGCCTACCTGCTGCATTGTCCCTGGTAATATAGGCAATAACTTTGGTGGTGTCAGTCATCTTTTCAATTGCGGAATGCGGAATGCGGAATGCGGACTGCGGACTGCGGACTGGCCGTACTGCTTATTGTTTTTTACTGCTTCCTCTGGCACCTTTAAGAACCTTAGCGAACCTTGGCGTTCTTGGTGTCTTGGCGGTTACGTAAATCCGCATTCCGCATTCCGCAATCCGCATTCCGCTATATGTCGCCATGAACTCGCGCGAAGGACCAGCGCAGGTCAACAAGGTCGGGGGGCACTTTTAGTGTTCTTGCGAGTTGGTTCGCCACGCCGACGCGGTAATTTTCGGCGACGATCTTCAAGGGGACGAGGAGGCAAGCTGCTATCAACTGGGCCTCGCGCTCGTCCTGCTCTTTTGACCAATCGCTGGTCTTGCAAACGAAGATCTGGTGGGGCTGGTTTGCGATAATATGGGCGGCTTCGTGAGCGATTGCCATTCGTTGGCTTGCCACGTCGAGGTTCTTGTTGATACCCAGGTGCATCCCCTTGGGCCGCACGAGCGCGAAGCCCATGGTCATGGGGGTGAAATTGTACCTGCGAATATCAAATCTTTCCAGCAAGGGGCCAAGCTCCACCGGAAGGCGAGTGTGCAGGCGGTGGCGGTAAATGAGGAACTCGATCGTATCGAGGAGCTCGTCGTTTAGCGTGCTCAGTTGGCCTCTCCATTCTCTTCCAGGAAGATGCGGCGGATTTCGGTCATAATAATCTGGCGGTCACGGCGCGGCAGGTCGTCCAGCTTCTCTTCGTACGGCGCCATGACAGGCTCCAGGCTTGGATCAGACTCTGCGATCAGGTGTTCGAGGCCTGCGGCGACATAGAGGTCGGCGGTCTGTATGGCGAGCGCACCCGCGATGCGGCTCAGCACCTCATACGACGGCTCTCGGTAGAGGCCGCGCTCCAACTTGGAGAGGTAACCGCTGCTGACGTGCGCTGAATTGGCTAAAGCCTCCTGGCTTAGCTTTCGCTCCAGCCGGAGACTTTTGACGACGGGTCCAATCATGCTTTGTCTACGGGATAATATTGGGTTGGCAAACTGGCTGACGCTAATAGACGCCAGGTAAGAAGCGGCTTATTATACCATAAACAAGGTAATAGCGTAGTGAGTATTTTCTTAACCGCCAAGACGCAAAGAGCGCCAAGGCTCGCCAGGCGCTCTTTGCGTCTTGGCGGTTACGTCTCACGTCTCACGTTTTACGTTTACGGCTGCTGTGGAGGCGCAGGCGCGTATTTCGCGGCCTGGGCGAAGGCTTTGGTGGCTTCGGCTTCTTTGCCTGCGCCTGAATAGGCCCGGCCCAGGGTCATCCAGGCTTCGCCCATGGTGGGGTCGAGCTGGGTGGCTTGAAGAGCAGGTGCCAGGGCCTGTTCGTAGTAGCCGCGGCGCATGAGCGTTTCGGCCAGCATCTGGTAGGCTGCGGCCCAGCTAGGCTGCAGCGATATGGCGGTGCGGAAAGCAAGCTCAGCGTCGTCGAGCGAGTGGTCGCGGCTCTGCACGGCCATATATGCAAGCCCAAGCTGGTACTGGGCCACAGGGTCGTCGCTGCTCATGTTGACCGACGCTTCCAGGTCATTCACCGCATCAGCGTAGCTGCCTGCTTTGTATGCGGCGATACCTTTATCGCGCAAGTCGCGGGAATCGAGTCCGGAAAGTGCCGACGAATCGGCGGGTGACGAGGTATTCGGGTTGGTAGATTGGTTGGGGTCGGCCTGGGGCGCTGCCGGTTCGCGAGCGCTATCCTGGCTGCCGCCGGTGCCCGCCGGCGGTGGCTGTGCAGGCTGCTGGGCGATGACAGGCAGTGCTGATGGCTGTTGAGATTGTACGGGCGCACTCGGCGAGTTAGGGGCAGACGCAGAGAAAAGGCTGGATACCCAGGGAGTGGACGCAAGCAGATAGCCTCCGCTTGCCAGCACGCCCGCCGCTACCACCAGCAGCGTTACCATCAGTGTTCCGCGCCGCAGACCTGTTCTGATGCGCGCTGCTCGCGTGGGTATGATCTTCACAGCGGATGTGTGCGCTGCCATGCCCGACGGCCTCAGCTCCGGTTTCAGGCCCTCCTCACCAAGGAGGCGCGTGGCGAGGTTTTTCGTGCGCAGCTTGAGCAGCCAATCTATTTCCTCGACCAGCGATTGGTGTTGCGCGAGATTTCCGCTGCGAAGATGATTAGTCTCTAACTCACTTTCGTCAGGATAGTCAGCCGTTAGCAAGACCTCTTCTTCCAAAAAATCAACTGGTTCAGACATATCTCGTACCATCCTATCTCAGCATACCTTCAGACAACTCTTCGGGCGTCCCCGTGGACCCAATATAGCATGGTGATCGCGATCGGATAGGATGTTTCCACATATGGTTGGCTTTCCATCGGCTTTCCCTTTGCACTTCGCGCCGGGCATTTATGGTATGCTTATCCAATAGCGATGAATCGGGGAGTAGTTATGCTTGTGCGAAATCTATCTAAAAGAGCGGTGTTTCTGACGTTAGGGATTGCGCTTCTCGGGGTGGCTAGCGGCTGCGGGGATAATTCTCCCACGCTGCCCGCCGACCAGGTCATACAGAAGGCCTCCCCTGCGATCCAGGCCGTCAACTCGTTCCACTTCACGCTCGAGACAGGCAAGGTGGCGAAAGCGCCGCCGGGTATCTTTATCACGGGCGTGGACGGCGATGTAGTAAAGCCGAACGGGCTGATGGGCGACGTTACCGCGACATACAGCGGCATTCCCGTGAAGATAAAAGTGGTGGTAGACGGCAAGTCCCAGTACTGGACCGACCCGACCTCCGGCGCATGGGCGCCCATGCCCACCGAGCTTGATATGGCGAGCTTCTTCGACCCGTCGAAGGGTGTCTCGGATATTATCGCCAATATCAAAGGAGCTACCTCGGACGGCACCGAGACAATCGACAATACCAACACTTATCGATTGAAAGGGAGCGTTCCCGCCACCGCTCTGAAGTCCCTCAGCCCCGAGGTGACCGCCACGGGCGACCTCACTACAACCCTCTGGGTAGGCACGAGCGACTTTCTGGTCCGCAAGGTAAGTCTCCAGGGCCCCCTTCTGACCGATGAGCCTCCGGACCTCGTCCGCACAATCAGCATCAAGAGCTTCAACGAGAATGTGAAGATCGAGACGCCTGTCGTGAAGTAAAGGCTAATTAAGCAACAAAGAGAGGTAGCCCCTGCCTGGACCGCCTCTCTTTGTTGCTTAAACAGAAAACTCGAACAATCGCGAACGACCGTCCGAGCCTCTGTTGTTCATCAGCTTTCATTCTTGCGAATGTCGGCTCCCGAACTCCCTCAGTATATGGCCCTTTGTATTCGCCGTCAATGGGCGGTCCCCAAAGTTTTGCACATCCATAGGCATATTGAACCAGTTACCCGCCTGGCATTGATTTTGCGTATGCATATCCTGCTATGTCAGAAGGACCTGAGGTTCACAGATTGGCGGGCGTGCTCAATTCGGAGTTCGCAGGAAGTCGTATCGTGGCCGTGGATACCAGGCTCAAGAAAACGCGCGCCTGGCTCGAAGCGCACGATGGTCTGGTGAACGGCAAACAGATAGAGCGTGTCTATGCTATGGGCAAGAATCTGATCTGGGACCTTGAGGACCAGATTTACTTCCATATCCACCTGCTCATGTTCGGCAAGATTCGCACTTACTCTTTGCGCCACCGGATCGAGTATGATCGCAGCACACGCGGCCTGATCGTATCTACTGCCCGTCAGGCCCTGCTTACCAACGTGCAGGTGTTCAATATCGGACAGGGTGATCCCTTAGAGGAATTACCCTCCCTGAGAGATATCGGCCCTGATATTTGTGCGGTGCCCTTCGACCGTGCGCTCTTCTTGCAACGCCTCCACCGTCCCGATAATCTCGAGCAGGAAATTGCGCCTGTACTGCTCGATCAAACGGTGGCGGCAGGTCTTGGCAATTACTTGAAGAGTGATATGCTCTTCGAGTGTCGGATAAATCCCTGGACAAAGGTTGGAGAGCTTACAGCGCACCAGGAAGAATGCCTGGCCGACACCATCCCACTAGTAGCGCAGCGGGCCCTCTTGCATGGGGGCCAGACGGTCACGGACGAAGTCATGGCGCATATCGAAGCACAAGCTCAGAAGGCTACCTGGCGGCAGCGCCATTGGGTTTTCCGCCATACCAACCAGCCCTGCAAAGTGTGTGGCACGCCCATCCGGCAGAAGCGCCAGGGGCCGGGATCGGGCCGTATCACCTTCTTCTGCCCTAACTGCCAGGGCGTCGCGGCGTAAGGTGACGAAAGACGAAGGGGTGCAGGGGCGGCTAACCCTGCCGGGGCATAGGTGTCTCCAAAATATCTCTATTCACATGAGTTGGGAATAGGGGTGCAGGGATCTCCCTGCCGGGGCTTGGGGTGTCCCCAATATCTATCCATTCCCTAATAGGTTGGAGCTGCACCAGTTCCCAATTCAGTGACAACTACCGAAAGGTCGAGGGGAGAATACCTAGCTGGTTGCGATACTTGGTGACGGTGCGGCGAGCAACACGGATGCCCTGCTCTGTGAGACGCCGTACGATCTCTTTGTCGGTGATGGGCCGCGCCTCGGTTGTAATAATCTCCCTTATCACGTCTTTGGCGGATAGAGAGGCCGAGAAGAAGTCGCTGAACGGGATCACCTGCTTGTTGGGCAGCATCACGTACTTGTCGGCGGTGGCCCTGCTGACGGTGCTTTCGTGGATGCCCAGGTATTGCGCCAGTTGTGCCCTGGTGAGTGGCTTAAGAAGGCGCACACCGTGCAATATGTACTCTTCCTGGATGCCTATCAGGCATTCCGTTATCCGTTTGATAGTTTCGCGGCGCTGGTTGATATTGGAAATGAACAACTTCGAGCGGTTGACATAACGGCGGATGTGATCGCGCTCATTTTCCGATAGGCCGCTTTCGGCGACCAGTTTCTGGTAAAGAGAGTTCACTCGAAGGCTGAACCGGTAGGTCTCGACCACTTCGGCTTCGAGTCTGCCATCGCGCAACTGGATTATGACGTCGGGCATCACGAACCGCGTTTGCGTGGGGAGACGCCACGAGCGCCCACCCGGCTGCTCTTGCAGAGGCCGCGGCTGTAGGTGCCGCTTAATGAAGTCGCGTGCCGCCTCCACGGTCTCATAGCTTACGCCGAGGCGCTGCGCTATCACCGTATACTTGTGTTCGCCAAGCTCGGTCAGATACTTGTCGATGATCTCTTCAACATGAGGCACAAGCTCCGGCGTGTTGGCCGCTTTCATTTCGCGCAGTTGGATTAACAGGCACTCGCGAAGGTCACGCGCCCCCACGCCCGCAGCGCCGGTGCGCTGCAGCGCCTCCAGCACCGCTTCGACCCGACTGACCGGGACGCCAAGCTCCCGTGCGGCCCATTTCACACTACAGCTAAGGAAACCCTGCTCGTCCAGGCTACCCACGAGAAATTCCGCAATATAATAATCCTCTTGAGGCAGAGTCACAGCCAGATCCGTCAACAACTGCCCGGCCATGTCGTCTTCCGAGGCCACCACGGCGAGTGGGTCGTACTCGTCCTCGTCAAAGAGGGCGCCCTGCGTTTGCTTTGGCCGGTAATTCTCGAATTCGTAGTCCCTATCAGTTGAGCCGTTGCCGGCATTGTCGTCCGAATCGGTATCGTTGGCGGCGCCCTTCTCGGTCATCGCGTTAGGCGCGACCAGTTGCATGCAAACAGGGCAATAAAGACCGGAGGTACCGGCACCGCAAGAGATGCAGGTGGTGGTTTCTACACTTTCCAGCGCAGGATTCTCTTCAAGCTCGGCATGAACGATCTGCTGAAGCTCGATCGAAGAGAGAGCCAGGAGCTGGTTCACCATGATAAGGGTGGGCGACACCCTCATCGATTGTTCGGGGACCGTTTGCATACTCTGGTCCACGACTAAATTCCTCCTGCAAAACCAGGCCACAAGTTTCTGTTGTTAGTGCATGACAATGTCATTACCCTGTCATTATATGTATTGGCACATATATTGCAAATTGGCTCTGTGCTTAACGAGTGGTTGGGGCCAGGTGCCAGGGGCTAGCACATTCAACTAACCGCCAGCCATGGAGCACTAACCAGTAACCACGAAATACCGGTTCATAGGGGCGCTTACCCATTCTCATTGGAGACTATATCAGACGATGATTAGCAACGAAGCCGAACTTGTTCGACGGGCGTCGGGACACGATCCAGCAGCTTTTGCCGAGCTTTACAACGCTTACCTCGACAAGATTTACAAGTACATATTCTACAAGGTGGGCAATCCGCAGGACGCTGAAGACCTCTGCGAGCAGGTATTCATGAAAGCTTGGGAGGCTATCGGGCGCTTCACCTGGCAGGGCTTCCCCTTCTCGTCATGGCTGTACAGGCTCGCCCATAACCTGGTGGTTGACCATTACCGGACACGGCGCGATACCACTCCATTGAGCACAATTATTTCCACGCCCTTCGAGCCTGCTGAGCAGCGCAACGCGTTCCACCAGACACTCGATGCCGATGAGTTGGAAGGGGCAATCGCAAAGCTCACCTCCGAACAGCGCCAGGTGATTTGTCTGAAATTTATCGAGGGTTACGAGAACAGCGAGATAGCATCCATCATGGACAAGAACGAGAGCGCTATTCGTGCCTTGCAGTATCGGGCACTCCACAGTCTGATGGGTATCCTGGCCGCTGAAGAGGAGTATAGCCTCCAATTTGCAATGGGTATATAGGTTTCGGCCCCTCTGAGAATAGGGGTGCAGGGGCGGCTAACCCTGCCGGGCTTGGGTGTCCCCAAAACTTCTCCCCTTATCTTCTCTGGCACTGTGGCCCGTAGGGTCATGATTACGAAGAATAAGCAAATGGACCGCCTGGACGGTCCATTTGCTTATTCTACGTATGAGCTTTCGTGTGGCGCTACTGGCTCGTCACCAGATCAAAGCCAAGGGAGCATAATTTGCTGTGCGATAGGTTGCCCTGGTGGTCAATTATCACCAGGTAGCCCTGTTCGCGATCGGTGGGCGAGTAGAAATCTTGCGTGGCCTCCAGGAAGATACGGTTGGCGGCCCCTTGAATTGGCTCAACGCGGTCCGGGTGGGTGATAACAACGAACTTATCTCCGCCTGTATGCCCTACGAAATCGCCCGGTTTGCCCACTTCCTCCAGTGCCTGCTGCAGCGCATGGGCGGCCATATTTATCATGTCGTCGCCTTCGATGAAGGAATACGATTCGTTGTAAGCGGTGAAATTCTCGATGTCTACGTAGACTATCGCCCAATCCTCGTTACCGTTGGCTGTCACTTCTCGTAACTTCTGCTCGACGACCTCGGTGCCTGCCAGCCCTGTGAGCTCCGACACGTTATCGTGGTAGAGATGGTGCAACTGGGCACGCACCCTCACACTTAGCTCGTCGGGGTCGAATGGCTTGACTATATAATCATCGGCCCCGCGCTGGTAGCCGAGCACTTTGTTCGGCACTGCGCTACGCGCCGTGAGCATAATCACCGGCACATGGTTCAGCCGAGCATCGGCCTGCATAAGCCTGCAGACTTCATAGCCGTCCATGCCTGGCAGCATTAGATCAAGTATCACCAGGTCGGGGGCCGATTTATCCAGCCTCGCCAGCGCTTCTTCGCCGGAGAAGGCGTGCTCGGTATCATAACCCTCGCTCTGGAGGTGTTCCTCGAGTAACTCTACGATGGCCGGTTCGTCATCGACGATCAGTATTCTGCTCATAGCACCCACAAAGTAGTTATTATTTTTCTACAACGCGTAATACACGCCTTATTACCCGCTTCTATAGCAGGAGTTGTGCCGTGAATTTTTTAGTTCCGGGTTCTGAGTTCTGAGTTGAAACTAAAACTCAGAACTCAGAAGTTAAGACGCGAGCCCGTATTCCTGCAATTTCTCATAAAATGCTGCCCGATCGAGCGAGAGCATGCGTGCGGCCTCGTTGCGGTCACCGTCGCACACCTGCAATGCTTCTGTGAGCGACAACTTTTCAGCCTGGCCGACGATTTCGGCAAGCGGTGTATTCTCGCGCACCAGGCGGGCGATATCCATGATCTGGCGGTCGCTGAAATTGGAAAGAACGATGTGATGGCTCGTGATGATCCCACCCTGCGCCATTACTACGGCGCGCTGCACGGTGTTTTCGAGCTCGCGCACATTGCCCGGCCAGTCGTGCTTGATAAGTACCTGCATGGCTTCTTCGGAGATGCGAGCAGCGGGAGCGGTAGGGCTGTAGCGGTGCTTCTCAAGGAAGTGTTCGACCAGCAATGGCACGTCGTCTTTACGCTCACGCAGCGGAGGCATGGTAATGCGGATGACGTTCAGCCTGTAGTAGAGGTCCTCTCGGAAGCGCCCTGCCTCTACCTCGGTTTCGAGGTTCTTGTTGGTGGCCGCGATCACGCGTGTATCCACCTTGATCGGTAGCGAGCCGCCCACTCGCTCAAATTCACGCTCCTGCAGCACCCTCAGCAGCTTGCGCTGGGTGCTGAGCGACATGTCGCCGATCTCGTCAAGGAAGATGGAGCCTTTATGGGCCATCTCGAAACGCCCCTTGCGCTGGGTGAGGGCGTTGGTGAAAGCCCCTTTCTCGTGGCCGAAAAGCTCGCTCTCAAGTAGCGTCTCGGGGAGCGCCGAGCAATTAACCTTGATCAGCGGCCCGTGTCGGTAGGTGGAGTTGGAATGGATGACGTTAGCCACCAGTTCTTTGCCTGTGCCTGTCTCCCCTGTGATCAGCACAGTTGCCTCGCTTGAGGCCGACCGTCCTATGACCATATAGATATCGTGCATGGCGGGCGAGTTGCCGATGATCCGCTCTGAGGGATCGCGCGGCTCCATCTGGGATCTTAGCGAGCGTACCTCTTCCTTGAGCCTCTGTCGCTCGAAATAGCGCGTGATGTTGTGCAGAACATCATCTAGCTCGAAAGGCTTGGTGATATAGCCATACGCACCCAGCGAGGAAGCCTGGATTGCGGTGTTGGGTGAGCCATACGCTGTCATCAAAATCACAGGCATGTCACCCTGCTTCTCACGCAGTTGCTTGAGCACGTCGAGGCCCGTCATCCCTGGGAGGCGCATATCCAGAAGCACAAGGTCATAGTTGCCGCTGCGCAGGCCCTCAAGTGCTTCCTGGCCGGTGAGAGCTTCCGTGATCTGATAATCCTCTTCCTCAAGGAAAGTCCTCAGCAGCGTCCGGATAGCGCTATCGTCGTCCGCGACCAGTATATGGGGCACTACGCTCTCGGGGGTCTTCCCATTGCGTTCCACACTTTTGGTGCTATCTTGGCTGGGATTTTCTTGGTCGTCTTTTTCTACAACGCTAGGACTATTCTTTCTACCCTTTTCAGTCACGATGGCTCCTTTTCGCTGAGACGCTCGGTTGGGATGGGTCTCGACGAGAGATAAGCTAAGCAGCCAAAATAGCATATCTCGCTAAGCCGAGTTACCGGGAACCTCTTTAACTATGCACTTGATTATATATTATAGGCCCATGCTAGTCAAAGAATGGGGAACTCATTTCAACACCAACACAATACCTGCAAGCGTGACGCCGGCGCCCAGCAAGGCATTGAGCGATGGCACCTGCCCCGGGATAGAGGAAGGCCAGTAATATCCCGCCTGTCACTTCCTGCGACGCAATTATGTTGACATACGTAGCGTGGGCGCGCCTGAGCGATGCAGTGTAAAGGGTGTGCCCGAGTGCGTGCGGGCCAAGGCCGAGGGCCACCACAGAGGCGATCTGCTGCCAACCCCATGAGCCGGCCGGAGCGGAAGGGAAAATAAAGAGGGCGGCAGGCAGCAGCCAGAGTGCGCCCACACCGTACACGCGCGACGCATAGGAGAACAATGAATAACGCTCGCGCTCGTAACGCCCGGCCAACGAATAGAGAGCGTAGGTGATTGCAGATAGGAGTGCAAGGAAATCCCCGAACGCCATGCGCGCAGTCATGGCCGGCTCCAACCCGGCAAGGATAGCGATACCAACCACTGTCACAGCCACCCCCAGCCACTGATGGCGCGTGATCGACTCTTTGAGAATGGTCCCCGAAAGAAGGGTAACGAAGATCGGGGCTGTATAAACGATTGCCAGGGCATGCGCGGCGGTCGTGTAATCGAGCGATGCAACATAGAAGAGGAAATGGAGCGCTGTGACAAGCCCGTAGGCAGCGAAGCGCAAGGCGCTGACACCGGCAGGGCGCTCCTCACCGACCGCCTCCCGGGCAGGTTGAAAACGTGAAAGGCCCCATATAGCCACCGCTGCTATGGCCAGTCGAAGCACCGTCTTTATGAGCGAGGGCATCGGGTCGGCCCATACGATGAACACCGGGCTCGTGGAAAAGAAAGCCGCAGCCAGCGCAGCGTACACGAGGCCGCGACGCTCGTTAGAGGCCATTGCTTGCTTCTCCATTCTTCATCTCACCACCACTGATAGACGATCTTTTTGTTTCACCGCTAAGATCCGCCAATATCCGCCAGGGATTCTACGGTTTGAACCACAAAGGCACAAAGATCACAAAGGTTTTATGGGTTTTAAACACGAAGAGCACGAAGAGCACGAAGAGCACGAAGGGTATTATGGGTTTGAATCACAGAGACTCACAGAGGATTCTTTTGGTCTTAAACAATAAAAACCTTGGCGGACCTTGGCGGATCTTGGCGTCTTGGCGGTTACGTTTCACGTTTTACGTTTCACGTTTTACGTCCAGATCGCCCTCAAGCAACCTCTCGATATCGCTTGTGATGCGCGACGACCAGAGGCGATATTCTGTGCTCCGGCCGTTACCTCTGCTCCGTAGCTGTTGTGCGTATTCGTCCGATATTTGTGAGAGCCTGAGTGCCTGGTCCCAGGCAGGCTCTTTTACCAGTGGGTCTATGACACGTTGCTTCATATGGGTGGTGAAGGATGGCCCGGCTGTTTTTGCCTCGTAGAAGATGGTGCCTGGTTCTAGGAGCACAAGATACGCCTGGACGAGCCTGTCGTCGAGGGAGCGAAGCTTTCGCATGGCCTCTTCATCGGTGGAGAAGAGGTCTCTGTCGCTGAAATCACCGGTCGTATATGCGCGCCTTATCGCCCCGGCGAGCGCCCAATAAGCGCCTGCCTCTACCGGTCCGGTCCAGAATTCTGTCGTTTGCTTCCAGGAAGAGTCGGCTGAACCTGAGTGCTGTCTCTATGTCTGCTACCAGTAGACCATCGGGTGCCGGAACAAAACGCTCCAGAAATCCGGCAGCCTCTTCAGCGGTCACCATGTCCGCGCGACGCAGGTCGCGCAGGGCATAGTCGATGCGGTCGGCGCATATATTGGGGAGAGGCTTTTCCAGAAGCGGAAAGCTATCGGGTTCGAGCGCTGCTTTCTGGTCAATGCCATGCCGGGCAAGGATGTCCGGTATTGTGGAGCTCATAACGATTTCGCGCTGGAATCGCTCGTGGTAGTTATATTCGTTGTTCGGAAAGACGATATCTACGGTATGCGAAAAGGCGGTGTGCGGAATGTCGTGGAGTAATCCCGCCACTTGCTCTTCAAGGCCGGCCCCGAGCATGCTTAGAATGTGCATTACGCCCAGGCTGTGCTCGTAGCGCGTTATTGGCCGCCGGTCCGGAAAGAGATATTGGCTCGCCCCGGCCAGGGCAATTCCACGCAGTCTCTGTACAGGCTCCGACTCGGCTAGCTCCTCAAGCGCCGGGTGTCCGAACTCGATCTCACCCCAGAGCCGGTCTACAACTTTGCGCACACCACTCTCCACACTCACCAGAGCCTTATTTCCGCGAAGCGCTCGGCCAGTCGCCCTGCGAGCCCAGCTTCGGCGGCGGCCTGCCCATCGAGAGCGCGCATCCAGTCGAGGTTCTTTTCTCCATCAGGGAACTGGCTCTTGTGCGCCATGCCGGCTTCCAACTTCTTATCGTAGATATCGGTGATATCTACCTGGATGGTGGCCGCAGCGGGGCCAAACAGGAACACCTTGCTCACCTTGCCTACCTGGCTATCGGCCAACTGCTCGGGGTGGTACAGCTCCATGCGCGACGGCATAAGCGCGTCCACCGCCGCACGGCCCGAAGCGCGGTGATCGGCGTGAATCTGCCCTGCCCACGAAGGGTCGAAGGTGAAGAGGGCATCGGGCTGCCACCTGCGATAGTAATGCGCTATTATTGCGCGAAGCTCCAGCGACGGCTCAAGCTCGCCGTCATGGTACTCCAGCGATACTACCTCATCGAAACCGAGCACAGCCCCTCCATCCCGCGCTTCTTTGGCCCGAGTGGCGGCCAGGCTTTCTCGCGTATAAGCCGGATCGTGCGTGCCCAGGTCGCCGGAGGTGCATATCAGCTCGTATAACCGGACGCCCTTTACATGCAGGAGCCAGGCGGTGCCCCCCATCATGGTTTCCATATCGTCGGCATGTGCGCACACAACTATAGCCCGCTCGACCCCCTCGAACGCGGACAACCTGCCCGAATCATTGTCAGTCACGTTTACCCCCTTTAGTAGTGCATAGTGCGTAACATAACCAGTTTAGCAACTATTTTCAAGTGCGTCAGCCCTGATGTCATAGTGCGTAGTGCGAAGGCATCAGGGCTGACGCAAAGTCGAGAAAGAACCATGGAAGGGGCACCCAACTACGCCTTGTCATTCTGAGTGCTGTGCCAACTAAATTATTGGAGATAAGAGCGCGTCCTCTCTTTTGTCATTCCGAACGAAGTGAGGAATCACTGTGGGGGAGGTGGTGGTTGGATCCAGGCATATTACTGCCCATAGTGATTCCTCGCTACACTCGGAATGACAAAGCTTACTTGGCACTCTTTCCTCCAACAATTTACTTGGTATTGCACTGAGCGAAGTGAATAATCTCGTCCCTCTCGTATACTCTTGGGATTGTGCAAAGCCAAGATCATCTATAACGACGAGATTATTCGCTTCGCATCAGAATGACAAAGGCAAGAGTGCACGCCAGGCACTGACTTTGCATAGACCCTGCTACATCATCCGCCGTATTGTATTTTATGCGTGCAAGGTGTATACTTTACGTGTAGCATTGTGATTTCGCCCCGTGCATGAGCTAGAGTAGAGAGCTTATGGTTCCCTCTCATAATCTCAAGATACTATTTATGTGGAGTGCGCCCGTAAAATGGGTCGCTCGCTAAGGGTGTCAGCCGGGGCCGAGGATGCTGCCTCGGCTATTTTATTGTAAGAATCAAAAGAGGATAACGCTTACCGCATGAAGAAGAAAACATTTTACCCAAAGAAACCGCAAACCAATCGCGCGACAACCACGGCCCCCGCCGGCCCCAGGCGCACCCGCGACGACGTGATCACCATGGATGGTACAATCCTTGACGCGCTTCCCAACGCCCTGTTCAATGTCGAGCTTGAAAATGGCATCAAGATCCTGGGCCACATTTCGGGCAAGATGCGCACCAACTATATCAGGATAGTGCCCGGCGACCGCGTACTCGTCGAGCTCTCCCCTTACGACCTGACCAAAGGACGCATCACCTTCAGGTACAGGTAAACCCCGCCCCGACCCACTCTGCCCTTACTTTCCAAACGGTTGTCAGGGATCTGTGGGCATTCACCAGCAGCAAAAATAAACGAAGCCAACGAGGTTGCGAGCACCCTGCAACCCCTCGCTTCGATAATACCTATGAAGCTCGTAGCATTTGACGGCGACGATACTCTCTGGACGCCCTTGAACGTCGTAAATCTCTCCGACCGCACCCCTACGGACGCGGTCGGGTGGCCCCGCTACACGTTCAAGGCTTCACCGCAAGACCCACTTATCGCGCAGCGCGACGATGGGCCGCTCTTTGCCCTCCGTCCCGAAGCGCGTGGCGTGATGGAAACCCTGCGTGCTCATGGGATACTGGTTGGAGTGATTAGCTACAACCACGAAGGGAATGTGCGGCGCATCCTCGATGCGTTCGCGATTCTGCCCCTGGTCGATTACATCGTGGCTGAGTGGCACACCGGCAAGGACAGAATGCTGCTAAAGATGCTGGCTCAAGCCCGTGCGGACAGCCATAATATCGAGCCTGGCGACGCCATGCTCGTAGATGACGACCCTTACCACATTTATCGCGGGCAGTACGCCGCTTTAGGTGCCGGATTTTCCCGGTTCGGCACCGATATCACCGACCTGCGCGAGGTGCTGCCGTTGGTGGGGCTTTCCCTGGACGAAGGGGAGCGCGCAGAGGCGCTGTAGTAGGGATCAGAACGGAACTTCTATGTCCGTCACAGCGCTCTTATCCCTCGGCTTGAAATCGGCGAAGCACTTGCCTTCGAGGTAATCGGGGTAGGAGTAGACCCCCGTGATCTGTAGGTGGCAGCGGTCGGGGTATTTCTCCCAGCCACGGGCCAGGCCTATCCGCAGATATACTGTTGCTGATTGAAATAACTCTGTAAGGTCTTTCGCCGCATTGTCAGGCGGTATATTTTGCTGCGTGCGCGTGTGGTCCAGGTAGCATCGAAACGCCAGATCGGTGACGGCCAGCCTGTATTGGGTGCCCGTGCTATCGGTAAAGGTGATCCTGTAGTCCCAGCGGCCATCCGGGTGCGCTGCGAACGCTACTCTCTCAACGTTTGCCTTCACCGTGCCGAGCGAGCGGGTACCCTGGCCTGCCGCGATGAACCAGCCGTTTTCATGCCTGTATAGGCGCGCCGAAAATGCTATCCACCGTTTTGTCTTCTATCTTGTCCAACAGAGCGATTTGCTTGTCGGGCTTGAGAAGACGTAGTAAGCGGTAATAAGTGGGATTTACCCACCAATCCTCGGAGTGGGGCGGATCCGGGTTGTGTTCGAGTAGCTCAAGCTCAACCTCAGCAAAGGGGCGGATCACGACCCTATCCTTGAACCATACCCAGTCTTCGGTGAGCCGTTTCCACTGGAAGAGTGGTCGGACGCAAGTCCCATCGCGCAGGTAGCCGGCCACGCAGATGTGGTCGCCTTGCATTCGGGTTAGATCCGTTATGGTTACAGGCGCGAGCATCATTCCTCACACAAGATGTACAATGTCCACATCTCCCCAATCCCGGGCCAACCGCTCGGCTACCAGTCGGCGGTGACATTGCTGCGGCGTGGCTTCGCTACAGAGAAGACAGCATCGCTCTTGCTCGAAGAGGGCACGGTCGAGGGCCAATGGAATGCGCCTCTCGTCCATCAAGGCCTCGAAGCGCTGCGCGTATATAGGCCATTTGTGGTCTTTGCGGTAGGCTGAGCGTATCTCTTCGCTGGGCGCCAACTCCGGTAGATACGTGTAGGCACAGTTCGCGAGCTCTCTCAGGAAATATGCCAGGTCATCGCTCTTCGCGAAGCCCGCAAGCTGTCCGCCCGGGCGCAGCCGGATGTCCACCAGCCTCTGCACCTCGTTGTCGCGCAACAAGCTGAAGAATCGTTCTGCCGATTTCTTCGTGAACCCGATAGTAAAGAGCTGCATAACTTGCTCCGTGCTCAGTGCCTATTACGGTAACAATATTGGGTTGGCGGCGTGTAGCTGGGCACGCCGCATCGTTTCCCAACGACGAATTTCTCACACAAAGCTAGAACATGCTCAGCTGTTGCGGCTGGCCGGGGTCGGGTGTCGAGGCCTCTTCTTTGAGGCGCAGGTGGGTGACGGTCAGGCCGCGCGCCTCCAGAGTTGGGGTGATGAGATAGTAGCGGTGGCAGTGGTGGGGGTCTTCCTCACTGCACATAACGGCTGTGGAGCGCTCGGAGGCGATCTGTATCAGCCGTTCTATCCCTTTGAGATACCAGGGCCGCCGCGCTACCTCTGCATAATCTACCAGCTTGAGATAGTCCACTTTGCCTGTAGGCACCTTGCCATGCTTGTAGCAAGTAGGGTCTTGCGGCCTGCCGCCCAGGTATTCACCCGCGTAAACGTAGCCGATCTCGGCCTCAGACAGTAGCGCCGCAATGGGCTCTCTGTTGTACTGAGGTGCGTACTGACTGTAAGGAGCGCTGCGCACGTCCACAACCATCTGCACGCCGTTCTTGTGCAAAAGATCCAGGAAGTCGCTCGACGCAGAGTTGCTGTGGCCGATAGTATAGATTTGTATCTGCTCGTCTGGCATTGTGGTGATGGTTGTCGGCCCTCTGAGCCGGCACTGGTACTGGTTCAGCCCACCTGTCAGGGAATAGAGAGATTTGGGGGACACCCCCAAACCCCCTGCAGGGGCGCTCCCCTGCACCCCCTTCCAACTTAGGGAGTGGAGACTTATGGGGGACACCCCCAGCCCCGGCAGGGAGCCCCTGCACCCGTTCCCAACTTAGAGTATCGAGAGATGTGGCGACACCCCCAAACCCCCGCCAGGGGAGCACCGCTACACCCCTCTTTCCCTATCAGGTGTCCTGATTCTACACTAGCGAATAAAAATCGCCGCCGCAATGGCGGCAACCAGCGCGCCGACAAAGATGAAGGAGTTTTCTATCTTCCTCTGTGTGTCGTTGCTGAACTTGACAATACCCATGCTCTCGATAACGTTGGTGCCCATGCCTACATAGTTGCCCGCGAAAAAATTCAGCAGCAACCCGACCACGCCCCCCGCGGCCGTTATCAATATCCGCCAGAGCAAGTTGAGCAGAAAGCGGTCCCACTCACCCCAATCAGCGATGAAGGTAGCGATCACGCCCAGAACCACCGCCCATATCAGGATTCTCAGCCAGTTCCTCGTCAGCACGTCCATAGCGACTCCAGCAATTACGAATTACGAATTATCGGGTCTGGGTCAATTATATACTGGAAAGGATAATCTGCAATTCGTAATTCGTAATTCGTAATTCGTAATTCGTCCTAGATGTCCTGCGCTACCGGGCTGGGTATGCCTTCACGCACGCATGTCTCGTGCAAGTCGGTGAGGATGTCGCTTCTGACGAAGCCCTCGCGCTCGAAGTGTTGTTCTTTGATATCGTCTATGTAGAAAGTGACCGTGTAATTGAGCTTGGCTTCATCGAACCCTTTGAGATCGACGGTGGGCAATTTCCACTCGTCGAGCTGCTCGATGAAGTTGACGGTGTGTATCCACCTCCGGGTCGCAACGAGAGAGCTATCGAGGGCCTCTTCGTCGCTGAGGCCGGCGTTGGGCAGCTTGCGCGATAGGGTGCGCAGCTTGCGCTCCCAGGAAGCCACCAGCCTGCTATATTCACCCGCGTCCAGCGCTGCCTTCTCCTTCCATTCGACCCAGCGAAGAATACGGCGGCGCAGCTCGCTCACCCGCCGCTTCTCCATCTGCCTCAGACCACCCCACGCGCCGAAAAGGGTGCGCACGCGGGCGCGCTCGACTTTGCTCAGGCCGCCTGCTTCAATCGATTGAAGCCAGGTGATCAGGCCGCCTAGCTCGCGGTCAAGGCCATTGAGGGATTCTTCAACCTCCGAATACGAGTAAAAAACGGCAATATTGCGGACCCACAAGGAGACCCGCGCGCCCTCTTTGGTTTGGCCCCTCGAAAGTAGCTCCTCAGCAACCCAATCGCCCGTCCAGACCAAAGTGGACATGAGACGATCCAGCTCGTTCTCGCGCACCTGCTCGTTCTGATCTATGGCAGTTTCAAGCTCGTTTTCCTGGCGGTCAAGCTCGTCCAGCCTGTTCAGGGCTGTCTCGAACGGGGCGATTTCCTCGGGGCTGAAACGGCTTTTCACCACCGCGAAAGCTTTGTAGATGCGGGCCATCCGCTTCTGGTCTATCTCCTCCATCTCGGGCCCCGCATCGCCCGCGGTGAGCGCCTCGCGCAATTTCTCCAGGTCGCCGTGCGGGATTCGATTGTGTGGCAACGTTCGTAAGGCCTCCTGCGCTTCGGATAGGCGTCCGGTCATCTCCCGGCGCACAGCGTGGAGGTTTGCATGGGCGGCGTCGTTGCCTGCGTCACTGCTCAGCCAGTTTTCCAACTGGGCCATGGTCGCGAACAGGGTGGCAGTGCGCTCGCTATCCTGTGGCACTATCTTTGCCAGCCGCTTGTGGATTACCCGGACCTGGTCGCCGTTGGCGTCGAGAGTATTGCGATGCGATGCCACCACGTCACGGATAAGCGCTGTGGCCAGATCCGGGTCGGTTGTGGCGGGCACGGTCACGCTCATCCTGGCCTTCATATCGATGGTCGGCTTGGTGATGTTTGCAATCCGTGTTTTGGTCAGATTGCTGTTGGGGACGAATATGGACGCGTGAGAATCCATATCGTAGAGCCGCGTCATTCGCAGCCCAACTTTTTCTACCGAATAAACCTTGTTATCGTCTATTCTGATGAGATCGTACTCGATGAAAGCTGGGTCGATCATCAAGTAGATGCCGCTGAAAAGGTTCGAGAGCAGATCCTGAAAGGCCAGGCCGATGATCAGGCCGATGATGCCGATAGACGTGGCGAGCACGGTGACATTGACACCAAGATACTGCAAAATAGCGATTAGCCCCGTCAGGAAGGCTATGAGCGGTCCCACGGTGCCGAGCAGGGGAATCACCAGGTCGTCTACGCGTGTGTCGGTCTCCGCAGCATGGTTGCCGAGCCAGCGCAGGATGACTTCCTTGATGATGCGCCAGACAAGATATACGGTCGCACCTATCAGGGTTACAACATAGACGTTAGTGATAAGCGAGCCGTATGGCTCAGACAAATGTAGCTCACCGAAGGCGCTCACGAAGCCATAAGCAATAATGGCAGCAATCAGGGGCACGCGCACGATACGGAGCACAATATTGTCTGCTTCGAAGAGCGTCCTTCCAACCAGCAGCCGAAGCCATTGGAATAGCATGAAGTATGCTATTACCCCGATTACGATCCAGATGACAAGGTCTCTGAAGAAGTTGAGAATGATTGTCAAGTCCATAGTTATGTGTCGTACCGTAGTTGTCAGTTGTCAGTTGTCAGTAGACCGCAGCCATCGTCGGTCGCCAGTCGCCGGTCGTCATGCCAGGCGCACGCTCAACAAAGGTCCTTATAGACCCGCACTGTGAACGCCGCACCTGATTTCTGGAATGTTACACGAAGGTTGTTCAAATTGTCAATCGCAAGGCGGGCAGTTGATTACCAGACAAAAAGAAGAGATGGGGTTTGCCTGCGTCCAACCCCATCTCTTCTTTTTGTCTGGTAGTCTAAATTCTCAACCTGGGGGCCACTCCATCTTGCGTCCGCCTAGCACGTGGACATGCAGGTGGTCGACGCTCTGCCCGGCGTCGGGCCCTGAGTTGATCACCACGCGATAGCCGCTTGTGCCCACGCCAAGCTCCTGTGCCACTTCGTTACACGCTGTCAGCAGGCGGCCCAAAATAGGCTCGTGCGAGGCGTCGGCCTCCCAGAGGGCGGTGATATGCTCGCGTGGAATGATCAGGGCATGGGCGGGAGCCTGGGCGTGAATGTCCTTGAAAGCGATAATTCTATCGTCTTGCAAGATAATTTCGGCCCTCGCCATCCCTTTCGCAAGCTTGCAGAATATGCATGTCTCGTTGTATTCGTAGCTCATAAGGGCCTCCTACGTAGTTGTCAGTTGTCAGTTGTCGGTTGAGGGACGAGGTTTTCAACGCCAAGACGCCAAGGTTTTTATTGTTTTAAATCACAGGATCAGGAGGGCACAGAGATCACAGAGGTTATTAGGGGTTTATGTTTTGCTGGTTATGGGCAACTGCCCACTGCCCACTGCCCACTATACCATTTTATCGCCGTTGGTCGCGAGCGCGCCGCAGCCTGGCTGCTAGCGCTTCAGCTTCCGCATCTGGGGAAGGTCCTCCGCTCACGGCATCGGACCTTGTGGGAACCGATTGGCTGAGGGGCTCGGTTTCCGCTTTCTTCTCGATTTGTGGTAAAGAAAGCTCGCCCAACACCGGCGGGGCAACATCAGATGCGGGTCGATGAGTGTATAGCGAACTGTCGTCGGTCGCCGGTCGTCGAATACGGGATTTCGCGCCGAATAGAGCGGCCATTTCCAGCCGAAGACGACGAAGCCGAGGCTACGGCGGGCTGCGAGCGGGGTTGCCATCCCAGCCTTCGCTTCATGGTGTCAATCGCCTGCAATAAGTCCGCTTTGCTCATTGAAATGCGCCTCACGCCGATATCGAACGGCAACAGCAGAACGGCAAGCAGCACCAGCAGGGGCCAAAGATCGGCGGTAGTCTGCACTGCGCTAAGATTGTGCTCGAAGGGCGCGGCGGTATCTTGCAGGCGCAGAACGTTCGCCCGCCCGTCAGACTCGCGAGCCTGCCCAACAAGCCGTCATCCCCGGTGTTGCCGCGATATTCGGGAGAATAGGGCACGACCACGCCCAGCGTCTGGCTTAAATCGGCGGCCCCAGCGCCTCCGCTTGCCTGCACCCTTACCAGGTAAGCTCCTTCTTCGGTGGCTCGGAAAGCTCCCTTGTATCGACCCGCTGTGGTCTGGCGCAGCGTCACCGTGGAAGTCAGGTTGTCAGGCGCGACGATGCTTGCGCTCGCCGTCATGCCGTTCAGGTAGGAACCGTCGGGCGCAGTGGCATCCACGGCTGTATGTTGCCGTGCCGGCCTCTATCTGACCTGTGGCTGCAATGCGCCTCCCGATTGCGCGTCCGGTAGACCAGCCCACCGCCTGAGACCAGAAGCGGGCGAAATCCTGCCAGCTGACCCAATCTTTGGCCCACTGGCCTTTAGCGTCCGACGTCCAGGCAACCACCCGGCCAAGCCCGTACTGCCACTGCGCCATCACGGGGTCGCCCGCATCTGACACGAGCGAAATCTGCCCGCCTGCCCTGGGCGATGTGCCCACATAGCCCTGCAATGGCGGCAGCCCGCCCAGGCCATCGAAGATCGGCGATGGGGCCGAGCGTTCGGGCGTGAATGGGTGCTCGATGAGGTAGGAGCGCGCAGGCGATATGGCTCTCGTGGGCAAATATCTGCGGCAAGGCGTTGCCATCTTCTGTGTAATAATATTGCCCCTTGCCCCCTGCAGCCAGGCTCTGCATGAGCGCCTGGTCGGCGTCTGCCCCCACCGCCACGGTCGAGAGGGTGATGTCGTTGTCGCTCATCTTCTTCAGGAGGCTCTGGTAATCCGCCATTTCGGAATCGCCGTCGGTCAGCAGGATAATATGCTTGCTCCTGGCTTTGCTCTGTACCAGCGCGTCTACGGCGGGCGAAAGGCCCGCATAAATATAAGTGCCGCCCCCAGCGGTGATGCTGCCGATCTTGCTCTTGAAGAGCGCAGGGTCGCCCAACTGCTGCAGAGGCAGCACCCAGTCGGCCGCGCTGTCGAACGTAATAACACCTGCGTAATCGTGCTCGCTCAATTGGGCCACGGCCTCAGCCGCCGCTTCCTTGGCAAGCTCGATCTTCTTCACGCCTGCCCCTCCGGCAGTGTGTGCCTCCTCCATGCTGCCTGAGCGGTCTATCACCATCACCATCGCCACGCTCGGAATGTCCAGTTTGGAGGGGAGGTCCAGGTTCACGGGGAGCATGTCTTCAGAGGGGTTCTGAAATAGCCGCCCGCCGCGTAGCTCTCGTCTCCGCCAATTACGATCAGCCCTTTCCCCAGGTCGCGCACCGCCAGTTGCAGGCTGTCCATCGTCTCGCCGGAGAGAGACGAGGCAGGCACATTCACCAGCACGATGCCATCGTAGCCGGCAAGAGTCTTTGGGTCGCGGGCATGTTCGCGGCCGGTACCACTTCTGTTTGCATAGAAGTGCCGAGCGCGTTTGCAAAGCCGCGCTTCCCTGCGTGTCCTTCTACAATACAGGACGCTCGGCTTGCCCAGGACGAGCGAAAAGGCGCTGTAGCTGTTGTTTTCCTTCTGGTGTCAGCGCCCGGCGGCAGGCTCAATCGCACAGAATATGTATGAAATCCCCTTGTGGCGGGGGGTAATTGCTGGACGAAGCGGTTCGTGCCGAGAGAGAGCTGACTGTGCCTGCTGCTGAGCGGCGCGCCATCGCATCAGGAGAGTCAGAGTGGAGGTCGTGTCGGTGCTGCTCGACACGGACTGTCTGCAGGGAAACATGCTCGCCCTCGCGCACAGGAGAAGGCGCGGTCAGCCCGTCCACCCACACCTCAGGCCCCGATCACGAGGCGAGCGGCACAACGTCCACGGGCACGCCATGCGCGCGGCCAGCCGGGCCGCCCACTCGGCACTTCCGACATTCTCCTGGCCATCCGACAGGAGCACGAGCCTTTGAGCGAGTACCGGCAGGCAAAATTCCCAGTCCCAGATTGATTGCGTCCGCCAGGTTGCTGTAAGTGGTGGTGGGTTTGCTGCTGAGGTCGGGCGGCGATCTTATCAGGCGAAACAGGACGGTCCACCAGGGCATTGGCCCCGAACATCACTACCCCCGCTGCGTCCCCGCCCGTCATTGAGCCAATCGCGGCTGTTTACGTATGCAGCCTGCGCATTTGCATCTGGCCGGAACGCTATCGGAGTGGTCCAGTAAGAACACCACCGAGAGCCTGTCGGCGGCGCGCACGATGCCTGTGCCCGCCAGGGCCAGCACCAGCAAAGCAATGAGGGCAATCCGGAGAGCGAGGCCGACCCGCGCCGCCTGGGCCGCAGCAGATGCCACGCTGGTGCGCGAGAGGTAGACCGCGAGCGGCACCAGCAGCAGAAGGAGAAGCAGTGCCTGGGTCGTGCGAAGGAGAAGCCGGTGATGGCGTCCATGGGATATTATACGCGAGTTGGTCAGTTGTCAGTTGTCAGTAGCCCGCTTGTAACTGCTTACTGCTTACTGCTTACCCTCACCGGTCACCGGTCACTGGTCACTGGTCACTGAGTCTACTGACAACTGACAACTGACAACTGACAACTACGTCCCCTACTTCACAGTAATCATGCCCCTTTGCCCGTGCTGAGCGTGGCCGGGGACGCTGCAGAGTGTCTGGTAGGTGCCGGCTTTCAGGTCTACTTCCAGTACCTGGGGGCTGTCGCTGGCTGCGAAAGTTGGGGTGGCAGCCAGGGTGCCCGAATCGGTTGTTATGGTGAAGTTATGGCTTAGAGTGCCCTTGTTCGTTACAACAAATCGTACTTTGCCTGCATTGACTGTAACTTGCGCCGGAGTGATCGAAAACTCCTGAAGAGTGATGTCAACTTCTTGTTCGCCTGCAGAGCCGCCGGCGCCTGGAGTGTTCATTGCTCCTGGTGTAGCGCCGGTAGTGTCAGTAGCTCCTGGCACCGCGAGAGTAGTGGCCGACTGTTGCGGCGTGGCTGTTGAGGTATCCCCACCGCACGCGGCGAGGCCCCAGCCGAGTATGCCCATTAATACGTATCATAAGACCAAAACGTACGAACCTGTTCCTGGAATTAACCAAAAGTGATTTCCTCCTGAGTGATCTCAAATATTCTCACGGGATTCTACTACTCGCTTGCTGCCTCAGCAAGCATCCGCGTTCGAGCTTGCGAGATGAAAAGCGGGTCAGGCTCCGATGCTCCCGGGCGCAAGCTGGCGAGCTGGGCCGCCTGCCTGAGTAGATCGACATCCTTGCTCATTATACAGTCCTTTACACCCCATTGCTCAGGTGTAGACGGCCTCTTTCCCGCAAGCATTCTATCAATGCAATTATTGAGCCAATCTATTCTTGCCACCATAAGATTATTCCTTTGCTGCCCTATCAGGCACTAACATAAAAAGAAGTAACGAGTAACAGTCACTTGAACTCGGTACCTCGGTACATGGCACTACTTGCCCCAACCTGCGGCCTCTGGGCGTTCGGCAGGGTCGTTGGCTTGCGGGAAGGCTATTTAGACATACGGCGAAGGTTACAAGACACACATCTGGAGGCCTGCATTGTCCCAGATGCTACGCCCATCTATAATGGGGGTCAGGGGTCAGTGGACGAAGGACGAAGGACGAAGGACGAAGGTCGACCAACAGCTGATAGCTGCTAGCTGATAGGGGAGATATGATTCAACATATCATGCTCTGGAACTACAAAGATGAAGTCACTCCTGAGGAGCGTACGCAGATTGAAGCAGATCTGGTGGCGCTGGCCCGTAAAGTGCCGTCGGTGGTCAGCCTGGAGTATGGGCCTGTGGTGGGAGGGCGCAACCAGACGTTCGGCCACTGCTTTGTGATGCGTTTCAACGATATGCAAGGTCTCGCCGACTACGCGGCGCACCCCGCTCATCTCGACTTCGCGCCCCTGTTCAGAGGCGCTTGCGCGGTTCAGGTGGCCGCCGATTTCGAGGAAGCGGGCCATTAGCATGAACTGGGCTGACCTCATCGCGCTTGGCATTATTATCTGGTCGGCTTACGCGGCCACTCGACGTGGTTTCGTGGCGGTGCTACTTTCGCTGGTCGGTTTCGTGGTATCGCTGGCAGTTGCTTTCACTTTCTCCCCTGCTCTGTCCGATTACATCAACAGGCAACTCAATCTGGGGGTTATCTGGAGCGCTCCGCTGGCGTTCGTGGGGCTGTGGCTCTTGACTGAGGGGCTATTCAACACCCTGGAGCGAACGGTGTTACGCCGGTATAGCGCCACGCTACAGCAGTCGACGACCAACCGCCTCCTTGCCATTATTCCAGGCGCCATACAGGGGATAATCCTATCCGCAGTGTTGCTGACCTGGCGGCCCTGCTGCCTATCCAGAACAACGTACGTCAGGATGTGCTCAATTCGGCCATTGGAGGCCGGCTGGTGTCGGCCACGCTGGGGCTTGAGAGGCCCTTCGAGGGCATATTCGGTCCCGCCGCGCGCCAGGCCCTCGGCTTCATCACCGTGGAGCCTCCCACCCAGCCGGGCGAGGCGAACGAAGGAGGAATTCAGCTCCAGTTCACGGTGAGCAACGCCCAGCCTGACCCGGCGGACGAACAGGGCATGCTGGCGCTGGTGAACCAGGAGCGGACGAGCCGAGGGCTTGTGGCCCTCCAGATGGACGATGCGCTGGTGCAACTGGCGCGCAGCCATGCCGATGACATGTTCAAGCGCGGCTATTTTGCGCATGTCACGCCTGAGGGCAAAGACCCCTTCGACCGTATGCACGACGCAGGAGTCACATACCAGTATGCCGGGGAGAACCTGGCCCTCGCCCCCACCCTCCAGATAGCCCACGATGGGCTGATGAACTCGCCCGGACACCGTGCCAATATACTCAACCCCAACTTCCGCAAGATTGGCATTGGGGTGCTGGATGGGGGAGTGTATGGGAAGATGTTCGTGCAGGAGTTCACGGACTAAGGACTGTGAAACTCGCTCAAAAGACGTGTCAAAAGCCCTTGACAAGACAGATAAACATCCTGTATTATACTCCTCACTGCGAGAGTTTAGGCTCTCAAAGGCACAGAAGCTCTGATAGACTTTCGGGTCTGCTAGAGCTTTTCTGTTTTAACTACTCTCGTTGCTAATCGTGCCGAGGCCCAACCATTACAGATATCGGCGCGTCCAGGACTCTCTCACCATAGGGCAAGCATGGGCCGGAAGCAGCTAATGGGGACCACGCAATGACCACGCAATCACGGCGCGATTCCTGGGTGTGGCTGCTGACGCTCTTTACGCTGGCGAGCCTGGTGGAGGCGGCGTTCTGGAGCCAGATGGGGGCCTTTACGCCCATCTTTCTGCCCAGGCTTGGCATTACCGATCCCGCCGATATAAAGACATGGACGGGGGCTATCGTTGCCATTTCCAGCCTGGTGGGCCTGCCGTTCCTGCCGTTCTGGGGTGCGCTCGCTGACCGCTTTGCCCGCCAGCCGGTGATCGTGCGCTCATTCGTGGCGCACATGTTGGCCGGGGTGGTGGCGATGCTGGCCGGCAATATCTGGCTCTTCGTGCTGGCGCGGTCGGTAATGAGCCTGTCGCTCGGCAACAGTGGTCTGATGATGACCACCCTTTCGGAGAGAGCACCTGCGCGGCGTCTCGGGCTGTCCCTCTCGATTATGGCGGGCGCGTCGCCGCTGGGGGCGTTCCTGGGACCGCTGGTTGGTGGGCCTATCGTTGACGCCTGGGGCTTTCCCGCCCTCATGGCTGTGGATGTGGCTCTCATGGCCATGACCATCCTGGCCATGACCTTCGGCTATAAGGATAACTTCAAAGGCACGGATCGCGGCTCGCTGATGAGCATGGCGGTTTCATCGGTAGGCATTATCGGGAGGTCCACAGCGGTTGAGGGTGCTCTTCCCGGCTCTCTTCCTCCTTTTCGCCGGGTGGATGCTCGCCTTCACGTACGTGCCCATCGCCGTTGGCGCGCTATACAATGGCAACGAGCCGGGCACGGCTATAGGTATAGTACTGGGCGTGGGGGGCCTGACCACCCTTGTTCTAAGTCCTGTGCTGGGTTGGTTAGGCGACAGGGTGGGCTACTGGCGCGTATTATTTGTGGGTGCCGCTGTTGCGGTGGCTCTCTGGCCGCTCCCGTCACTGTCCGGCGACCTTGTGACATTCACGATACTTTGGGCAGCCATCAACGGCCTTAGCTCCGGCTTGTTCGCCCTATCGTTCAGCGTGCTATCCACATCAACCCCGAGCAGGGTGCGCGGGCGGGTAATGACGTTCGCTTATCTGCCTGTGAACCTCGGCTCAGCGGTGGGTCCTGCCATCGGCAGCGTGCTCGCACCCGTAAATATCTTTCTGGTGTTCCCCGCTGCAGCCGTGCTCACTCTGCTCGGCATCGGTGCATTGGCGCTCGCTGCCCGGCAGAAATCGGACGCCGCAGACGAACGAGGTCTTACAGGCTGCTTGAAGTTGCGTGGCACTGCATTTCGGCCTGAATGTTCTCGACGGTGATTTCCCAGTTCGCGCTCACGTCCAGGCGGCAGACTTCAAGCTCTGGTCGAGCCCACCCGGTTATAGCGGCCATCGCTGCAGCTGTCATCTCATTTTCAGGGCGAAGTTCAGCTCGATGCGGGTTGACTAAGCAGGTATACCGCGATTGTAAAATCAGAGAGGGTCCCCTCCAGGGCAGATGGTCGAGGGCCTCGCTGCCACCGAATTGCTTTCCGGATTGAGGTATGTTCATTCGCTACTATGAGCAAGAACAACGCTCTATCCTTCGCAAAATCGATAACAGCATCGTAGTGATGCGTACGATCTTGCGAATACCTGCTGATCCAAATTACGGGGATAGCCTCAGGCTTATCATTAAAATCAGATCGCGTATAACGACCAAATTTACGTCGTGCGTAGGTCAGACTAAGTCCGTCGCTTCGCCTAATCTGCGGATACAAGTCAGCAAGGCGCGCGACAAGGCGAGGGGACAGGTTTTGGTCGAGAAGTAATCTCACTCAACCGCTACAGTTGTTTGCCGTTCCCGATCGGCTGCATAGCTGAGGCAGGCTCGAATATCCTCTCCTGTGAGAAATGGGAAGTCTTCGAGTATTTGCTCCTGTGTCATCCCTGCCGCGAGGTAGGATAGCACATCGTAGACGGTGATGCGCATACCCCTGATGACGGGCTTACCACCCCGTTTGCCGGGTTCGATGGTTATTATCTTGTGGTAATCGCTGTTCATAATCATAGTATAGCAAATGCCAGGTATTGGGAGATGCAGGTTGTATAATGTCTATGGCCGAAATTATAGCAATTCCAGCAGCCAGACCGTGTCTACCTTAATAACTGTCCTCTGAGAGTCACCACCCAATGCCGAGAAAGCCCCAACCTACGTCCAAAGAAGCTGAAGCTTTATCCAAGCCTAAGCGCAGCCGCAAGTCGCCTGCTGCGGCTAGCCGGCCTGCAAAAGAAGCGCCTCAACCGGATGATTTGCAGCCCGTAGTTTCCTTGGGCACGCCCAATTCGGGCCATCTGCAATCGCCCGAAGAAGAGGCGATGGTCGCGGAGTTTCGCACTCGCTATCCCTTCCCGCTGGACCCTTTCCAGGAGGAGGCCATCGCGCACCTGGCGACGGGCGAGAGTGCTATGGTTGCCGCGCCCACCGGCACGGGCAAAACGGTTGTGGCCGAGTTCGGGGTCTTCCGGGCGGCGCGCAAAGGGTTCAAGGTGATGTACACCACGCCGATCAAGGCGCTCTCCAACCAGAAGTTCCGCGATTTGCGCGAGCAATACGGTGCGGACAAGGTGGGCCTGCTCACCGGCGACATCATAGAGAACCGCAACGGGCAGATCATGGTGATGACCACCGAGGTGCTGCGCAATATGCTGTTGCAGACGCCGTCGGAGCTGTGGGACGTGGGCTGCATCATCTTCGACGAGATACACTACCTGGCCGACCCCGAGCGGGGCACCACCTGGGAAGAATCGATCATCATGTGCCCCAAGTACATACAGCTGGTCTGCCTGTCTGCCACGGTGAGCAACGCGCCGGAGGTGGCGGATTGGATAAGCAGGACCCACAACCCGTCCACCTGGTGACGCACCTCAAGCGAGCTGTGCCCCTCTCGCTCTACTATTTCCTGGACGGGCAACTGAACCTGGTCATCAACTCGAAGGGCCAGCAGATAGTGGACTTCAACGTGGGCGGCGAGGTGCGTAAGAAGAACTTCGTCGCAGAGGCGCCGGCGGTCCGGTGCTCGACGAGGACGTGCGCACGCACGAGCGTACCGAGCCGGCGCCGCGGGAAATCGTGGAGAAGCTGGAAAGGGCCGATCTGCTGCCTGCCATCTACTTCCAGTTCTCACGCCGCGACTGCGAGGCCGCAGCCGAGGTGTGCGCCATGATGCGCCTCGAAGCGGTACACAACTCTGAGACCTTGCGCGCGGATCAACGAGATCCTGGCGAGTTTTCTGGACCGGCTTTCGCCGGAAGACAGGAAGCTGGAGCAGGTGCAGCTGATGGCCTACCTTGCGCGGCGCGGCTTCGGCTTCCACCACGCTGGCCTCCTGCCCATCCTGAAGCAGCTTGTGGAAGAGTTGTTCGGCAAAGCCCTCATGCGGGTTGTGTTCGCCACCGACACCCTGGCCCTTGGCGTGAATATGCCCGCGCGCACGGTCGTTATCGGCAGGATGAGCAAGTACGACGGGGTGAGCAGGCGGCCCTTGCTGCCCAACGAGTTCCAGCAGATGGCAGGGCGCGCGGGGCGGCGCGGCATCGACGAGCAGGGCCACGTGGTCATCCCCTATTCGCCCATGGTAACGTTCCACGAAGCCCTGAATATCGCCACAGGGCCGCTGCGCCCCGTGGAGAGCGCCTTCACCATGCGCTATAACACCGTGCTCAATCTCTGGGAGCCGCCCTTGCAAGTGCGGGATGGCGACGAAGCGGAAGACATTCCGAATTCCGCATTCCAAATTCCGCACTCCGAAGAGCGTGTGCTTCTGGTAATGCGCTCTTCGCTGCTCCAGTTCCAGCAGAACCGCCGCCTGCGCGACCTCGAGGACGTGCTGGAGGATGAGGAAGAGCGGGTTGCTGCCATCCCTATCGGCTGCCTCATTGGATACGAGAATGGTGAGGCGCTGCTGGACGAGTACGAGCGCCTGGGCAGGGTACTGGAGGAGGTACGGCGGCGCGAGAAGAAGGCCGTGCAAAACCTCCAGTTCTTGCAGCTTCAGCGCGAGGGGATACCATGGAAGCGACCAGAGCGTGACGTGTTGCGCAGAGCGTTCCGCGCCATGCCGCAAGGATCGCTGGTACATCTTGAGGGGCGCGGTTGGGCGATCTACCTGGGGCGCGGATTGGGCGCGGTTATAGGGCTCTTCCTGCTGGTCGGCGAGCACGGCACCGAGTTGGGTGAGGTGCTGCCGCTGACGGAATACAGAGGCATCGACTATCTAACCGAGTTCCCGGTCGTGGTGCGTCTGCCGCAGGCGTTGACCACCCTTGCTGTGCCCCCGACCGTCTCGCTGGAGGAGATGGCGACGCCTGAGGAAATGGCCGCGCTGACAGAGAGCCTCGCGGAGGCCTTTGCTAACCTGCCCGATCTTGAGGCATGGAAGGCCGAATATCGCGCTACATTGGGCGCGCAGACAGGGGACGCCGCCGATAAGGCACAAGCGCACGTCAACGAAATCAGGGCCGAGATAAAGGAGGCTGCGGACGAGGAGCGCAAGCACCCCTGCCACGCCTGTAATGTACGGAGCGAGCACCGATCGTTTCGCAGGCAGCGTGCCCGCCTGCTGATCGACCGCGATAACGCCGAGCGCCGGCTTAACGAGCGCCGCAAGTTCGAGGAAACGCGGCTTCAGAATACGCTGAAGGGCATCACGAACGTGCTTGTGCAGTTTAGCTACATTCGCAAAGGCGAGCTAACGTATAAGGCGAAGAGGCTGTCGGACATTTTCGACACGAACGCGCTGATGGTCACCGAGATGATCGAGGGAAATTACCTTGAGCGATTGCAGCCTGAGGATATCGCCGAGATATTCTCCTGGTTCGCCTACGACCGCGATATCGATTTCCTCAACCGTCTCTTGCTGCCCCGCTACCTGGTCAATCTGCGCCGGGAGCTTGACGACCTGCAAAACGCCATCTTCGCTGCCGAGCGGCGCAACGGTATCAGCCTGACTCGCGGCTACAACCCATATTTCTTCGGGGCCGCGCGGGCCTGGTGCAAAGGCACCTCCATCGCCGAACTACTGGATCAGGTTGACATAAGTGAAGGCGACCTTGTAATGACCTTCAACAAAACGCTCGACCTGATGCGCCAGGTGCGCGACATGTTCGTCCACCATGATCGCGAAAATCCGCTGCTAACCCAACTGGAGGAGGCGGATAAGATGGTGCGGCGTGGAGTGGTGCAGATGGCGTATACGCTGGGTTTCGCGGCCAGTGAGGAGGAAGAGCCGAACGTTAGTGAGAGCGAGTAGATGAAACTGCTTACTAATTATAGTGCCTTCACCATCTGCCAGCATGGGTGCCGTGGCCCCCAGAGTTCGGGAAATTCCTCCAACAGCCGGAAGCCCATCGCAAAGTAAAAGGCGCGAGTTTTCTTATAACCCTCGTCAGGATGTTTGTCGCTCAGTGTCTTTACCTGAAAGTAGGTCACGCCTCTTGCTCGCAGCTCGCTTTCCGCGGCTTCAACCAGCGCATGACCCACGCCCCGGCGATGGTAATCGGGCAGCACACCCATGACATATATTTCGGCAGCATCTGCGCTATGGTGCTTCAACGTCAGAAACCCCACCGGAAGGTTATCCTGTTCACTATCGACAGCGAGAAACGTCGAATTCTCGCCCGCAGCATCGATGTATTCCCGCGTGGCTTCTTCGACACCAAACCACTGAGGCAGCGCACGCAAGATAGGCTCAGCAGCGCCGGAAAGGCCCAGCGCCGCAGGTTTGATTTCGATCATGGATCAGACCCCACTTTCTTCCCAACTGCCAAACGCCTGAACAGATGTTAGAATACTGGCATGAGCATCGACACTTCTTAACGATGAGAATAGCGACTACTACCAGGTACGTTTCGTGGGATTGGACTACACTGGAGAGAGACTCGAAGCAAAGGAATTCGATGGGTGCAATTTTGAGCAGTGCAAGCTGGTTGATTGCGTGCTTGATAGGTGTGCTTTCTTCGATTGCGTCTTTGAAAGGTGTCTCCTAAGCCCCATCGAGTTCCTGAAGTGCTCCTTCGTTGACGCACGCTTTTCGGATTGCAAGCTGATCGGGGTGGACTGGACTATGAGCGCGGATGCCAGGGGATTGAGCTTCACCAATTGCTTGATGAATTACTCTACGTTTAACGCCATGAAGCTCAAGGGACTGAAGCTACTCAAGTGCACATGCAAGGAGGTTGAGTTTACCAATTCCGACCTGACAAACGGCGACTTCGAAGGCACAGATTTTGAGAAGAGTATATTCTCCCAGAGCAATCTCACCAACGCCAACTTCCTGGGAGCTATCAATTACTGGATCGATCCTCGCGCCAACATAGTGAAGCGCGCCAGGTTCTCACTTCCCTGGTGCGCTTTCTCTTCTCAAATCACTTGACATAGTGATCGTTGAATAGTATACGCCACGCCGGAGGGATTCGAAGGGGTGGCTACTGATATGAAGCCGTCCAGTCCGAAAGTCAGATACTTACGATGCCTAACAAAACCCGTGGAGGGAGACGATGCAGCGTCCCTCCACTGGCAGATAAACACGGTCTGGACGGAGTGAAAAATCTAAAAGCTTGATATGGCACTCAAGCCGGCATCCTGATTCTTCACTGCATTCAGAATGACAAGGTCAAGGTGGCGCTCTGGCACCGAGCTTATATCAGCCCTAAACAAGATTGACCCCCCGCATGCTTATATAGGCGTCAGGCGCGATTGCCCTTGCGGTATATCTCCTGGGTCGTGCTGACGATGCGGATGAACTGGCTGGGGTTCAGAGACGCACCGCCTACAAGCGCGCCGTCTATTTCGGGCTGCGAGACGAACTCAGCGATGTTTTCGGCGGTCACGCTGCCGCCGTACTGGATGCGAATCTCGTCGGCAACCATATCGCCGTGCAGGGCGCGCACTATTCCGCGTATCTCGCGGATCACGACGTTCGCGCCCTCTCCTGTGGCGGGTAGGCCCGTGCCAATGGCCCACACCGGTTCGTATGCTATCACCATGCTGCCCAGCTTTTCAGGCGGCAGGTCCTGGAGGGCGGCGGTCACCTGCAACCGGATCACGTTCGAGGTTTCGCCCGCCGCGTTCTGCTCGAGGTTTTCGCCAACGCACACGATGGGCAAGAGGTCATGCTTGAAAGCGGCTTCCACCTTGCGGCGCACATCTTCGTCAGTTTCTCTGAAATACTTGCGCCGCTCGGAGTGCCCCAGGATAACGTAGTCGCACCGGTTCTTGAGCATTAGGGGCGAAATCTCGCCCGTATATGCGCCCTGGTCTGCCCAGTGCATATTCTGCGCGCCCAGAAAGAGGGACGTGCCGTCGAACATATCGGCAAAAGTCTCGATAGACGTGAAAGGCGGGCAAATCACTATCTCCACACCTTCGACGACGTCCAGCGCTTCGAGCATGTCATCCATAAGCTCGAACGCAGAGTCCGGATCCAGGTTCATTTTCCAATTGCCGGCGATGATCGGTTTTCTCATTCTTCCTCAACTTCAGCAACGCTGGCCCTGCTCCGAAGCCTGTCTATCGAGAAGATGCTGGGCACAAGGAAGAGATGGAGACCCATCAAGAAGAGAACGACATCGCGGATAATAGTTCCGGGGCCGGCTGTTTCGTGCCCCAGGTAATCGCCTACCGGGCCGAGGGCCTGGAGAATCGCCAGGCCGATCGAGTTGCCCTGCGCGCCGCCGAAGCAGCCACAGTCTATCTGAAGCCCGCGTAGCCATGCCTGGGTTATGGCAATCGTGAAAATCGCCATCAGTACCATACTCACTATCGCAGAGAAGCGGGTGAAGAGGCCTATGAGCAGCCATATACCCACCCCTACTTCGAGAATAGGCAGCGCAGTCGCCATAATATCGACCAGAGCGGGAGGCGAGATTCACCTCGTAGTCGAGAATGCTCTGTTTCATCGTGACGGGGACGCCCAGCTTGGTGAGCCCCGCCAGAAACAATATCCCGCCCAGTACGAACCTCGAAACCAGGGTAGGGTAGGGGCCCGCGAGGAAAGCAGCAATGCGCTGCCAGGTCGTGGGCGCGACCTCGTCCGCCAGCTCCGTATTGGGGCTGAGAAGCTCGTTTTGTGCCGTGTTTATCTTTGCCATTGCCTTCTCCGGTTGTGTGACGTCAGTCGTCAGTTGTCGGTTGTCGGTTGATGAGCGAAGCGAACTATTGTCAGCAGACCGTAGCCATGAGCTATCAGCCTTTTTATCACGAAGAGCACGAAGAATACAAAGAGCACGAAGTTTTTATGGTTTCACGTTTCATCGGTCATCGGTCGTCAGTGTCGTCCTTGGTCTACTGACAACTGACAACTGACAACTTGGTCCCACAACTACGGCTCCCAGTAGCTTGTCGATTACACCCGAAAGCTCGTCACTGGAGGGTAGCTCGTTGTCAGGTGGCTGGAAGGCGACTTTGCCTTGCTGATCGACGATGTAGATTGAAGGGTAGAAAGATACACCATAGTCATTAGCCGACTTGAGCTCGGTATCGAACAAAAGTGGGAAGGTGACGCTGTAGTATCGTGGAACCATTGAAGGTCGCTCATGCCGGCAGGGTCGGAGTTGTTGTGACCTCGCGGGGTGGAGTTGATAGCGAAAATCTGCACTCCCCTGGGCTTATATGTGGCGTCTAACTGGTTCATTATGGGCGCGTCGGCCTGGCAATGAGGGCACCAGGTGGCTATGAACTCCAGAACGACTACTTTATTCTTCTCAGCGCTGAGGCTATACGAGTTGCCATCTACACCTGGCAGGCTGAAGTCCGGACCGGGCGCGCCGACCGCGACTTGCGGGGCACCCGTGATAGCCGCGTCGGGATCGATCTTCAGATTGGCCGTATTGCTGCCGCCCGCAACAGGTGTGCGGGCGGCAGCGGCGCCGGGCGAGGTTCCACTGTCGCAGGCGGCAACCAGAGGTATCAGCAGCGCCAGGAGAAAGGTTGCGAGCGTATGGCGATGCCGGCGCACGAGCATGCTCTCCCTGCGCTACTTCGCTGCTAGCAGCTTGTCAAGCGCCCCGGAAAGCGTGCTTAATCGGGTATAGAGTCGGCCGGCGGCTGGAAGGCGATCTTGCCGTTCTGGTCGATGATATAGATCGTGGGGTAGCTTACTACCTGATAGTCATTGGAGGATTTGAGCGATTTATCGAAAAGCAACGGGAAAGTGACGGCATAGTTATCGTGGAACCACTGGAGGTCGTCCATTGTTGCGGGATTTTTCACTCCTGATGATCTTGTAGTTGTGGTCGTAGGGAGTGGCATTGATATCCAAAATCTGCACACCCTTGGCACTATACGCGGCGTTGAGCTGGTTGATTATTGGAGCCTCATCCCGGCAGTGGGGGCACCAGGTAGCCATGAATTCGAGCACAACGGGCTTGCCTTTGAAACTGCTGAGAGAATATGTCTTACCGTCAAGTGCCGGAAGAGTGAAATCGGGGGCGGCGCTGCCCATCGGCACGGGGGTGCCGTTACCGGTTAGCTGAGCATTAGGGTCAATAGCTTGAACAGGCGCATGCAGCGCACTGAGCACGATAAACGCGACCACGAGCACGCCTACAAGCACCAGGGCAATATCCAGCGGTCTCAACCGGAAGCCTGTCTTGCGCTTTGCAGGCACCGCTGCGCGCCCGGTTGCTGTTCTCATAGGCCGAGCGGATGGCTGGCGTTGGGCGTTCTGCGCGGGCCCATATCCCGGCCTGGCTGCTGCTCCGTTCTTCTTGGCGTTAGAAGGCGGTGGGGGAACGGCAGACCTGTTAGCCGGCCGGTTTGGCGCTCCCTTGGCCCCATTAGACGGCTGCACGCCAGGATTGCCCTTACTTATGTTCTGCTTGCTCATATTATCCTATTTTCCTCACTATGGGCTAGAATACGCGGACGAACAATTATACCATATTGACCGGTTGTCAGTTGTCAGTTGTCAGTTGTAGACGGTGGGTTGTGCGTACGGAGAGGTTGTCGGTCGTCGTTCAGTCCGTCTACTGACAACCGACAACTGACAACTTGACACTCCTCTACTTCTTATCCATCAGTGCGGCTACGCCAGGCAGCTCTCGGCCTTCGAGGAACTCCAGGGAGGCGCCACCACCGGTGGAGATGTGCGTGATGCAACCGGCAAGCCCCATCTGTTCGACGGCAGCCACCGAGTCGCCGCCGCCTACGATGCTGGTCGCTCCATCGCGCGTGGCATCGCACACGGCCTGCGCCACCGAGCGCGTGCCCTGGGCGAACGGTTCCATCTCGAAGACGCCCATCGGCCCATTCCACACTACTGTTCTGGCCGAGCGAATAGCGTCCCCGTAAGCGGCTGCCGCATCGGTGCCGATATCCATGATGCGCCAGCCCTGGGTACTGCCATCGCTTGCGGGCACACTGTGAGCGTCCACCGCCATATGATTGGCGGTCGCGCTGAAGTCGTCGGCTATTATTACGTCGGATGGTAACATCAGCGTAACGCCTCGCAGCCCCGCCTGTCCGTAAAGGGCTTCGGCGTCCTTCAGCCGGTCGTCCTCGACAAGAGACGCCCCAACCTGGAAGTCGAGCGCCTTGAGGAAGGTGTTTGCCATGCCCCCGCCGATGATCAGAGTGTCAACTTTGCCTAGCAAGTTGCCGATCACGCCCATCTTGTCAGAGACCTTGGCCCCGCCCAGGATTGCCACAAAAGGTCTTTCGGGGCTTTCCAGGGCCTTGCCCATGATACTGATTTCCTTCTCCATCAGCAGCCCGGCCACGGCGGGAAGATCGTGCGCCACACCCTCTGTGGACGCATGGGCCCGGTGGGCCGATCCAAAAGCGTCGTTCACGTAGATGTTGGCCAGCGACGCGAGCTTGCGGGCGAAATCAGGATCGTTGGCCTCCTCTTCCGGGTGGAAGCGAAGGTTCTCCAGGAGCAGTACCTCGCCGGTTTGCAGCGCCGCGTTGGCGTCCTCCACCTCGTTGCCGATGCAGTCGCCGACGAACTTGACCGGCACATCGGGGCCGAGAAGCTCTTGCAGATGCACTGCCACCGGTGCCAGGCTATATTTAGGGTTGGGCCCGTCCTTCGGTCTGCCTAGATGCGACATCAGGATAACCGCGGCGTTGCGGTTGAGCAGATATTTGATCGTGGGTAGAGAGGCCCTTATGCGGGTGTCGTCGGTGATCTGCTGCTTATCATCGAGCGGTACGTTGAAGTCTACGCGCACGAGCACCCTTTTGCCCGCAACGTCTATGTCGCGTACAGTCATTTTGTCCATGGTAACGGAGAAATGAGGAATGAGAAATGAGAAATGAGAAACTTTTGCTGATCTGGCTTCTCATTTCTCATTCCTCATTTCTCACTTCTCACTTCACACTCCTTTCTCAGCCATATAGTTAGTAAGGTCGGCCACGCGGCAGGCGTAGCCCCATTCGTTATCGTACCAGGCGATCACTTTCACCAGGTTATCGCCTATGACCATCGTGCTGAGGCCGTCCACAATGGAGGAGTGCGGGTCGCCTTTGAAGTCCATGCTGACAAGCGGCTCCTCGGTGAAATCGAGGATATCCACAAGCTCACCCTGGCTCGCCTCGATGAGAGCACCGTTCACTTCCTCTACGGTGGCGTTCTTCTCGAGTCTGGGCCACGAAATCTATGATTGATACAGTGGGCGTAGGCACGCGCAGGGAGAACCCATCGAACTTGCCCTTCAGCTCCGGGATGACAAGCGCCACGGCTTTGGCCGCGCCGGTGGTCGTGGGGATAATATTGAGGGCGGCAGCGCGAGCGCGGCGCAGGTCTTTGTGCGGATAGTCGAGAATAACCTGGTCGTTTGTGTATGAGTGTACGGTGGTCACGAACCCTTTGACTATGCCGAACTTTTGCAGTATCACCTTGGCTACGGGCGCGAGGCAATTGGTGGTGCACGAAGCATTGGAGATGATGATATGCTCCCGCGGGTCGTACAGCTCGTGGTTCACGCCCATCACCAGTGTAATATCCTCGCCTTTAGCAGGCGCGGTAATAATGACTTTCTTAGCGCCACCCTGCGATGTGCGCCCTGGCTTTGGCGGCGTCGGTGAACACACCGGTCGACTCGATGACGATCTCCACTCCCAGGTCGCCCCACGGCAGCTTGGCCGGGTCGCGCTCCGCCAGCACAGCGATCTCGTCGTTGTCCACGATGATCGAATTCTCGGTCGCCGAGATGTCGCCGTCGAAGGGACCATAGTTGCTGTCGTAATTAAGCAGGTGCGCCAGGGTGTGGGTGTCAGTGAGATCGTTTACAGCCACAACCTCGATTTCGTCCTCATAGTAGTCGCGCAAGGCTTTGAAAACCTGCCGTCCGATGCGTCCGAACCCGTTGATGCCTACTTTTATTGCCATCTTGGTTTCTCCTTTCGTAAGTTTTCGAGAAATGAGAATGAGATATGAGAAATGAGAAGTCGGGGCTTTGTGCCAAGCTAATTTCTCATATCTCATTTTTATTCTCATTTCTCATAACACTTTAGTCTCGCGTTCGCTTGCTGCTTGCTGGATAGTTCCATTGCCGTTTAAGGAGCCGTTTCTTTTCTCGCGCTCGCGGTATCGATCGAGCGAAGGGGCCTTGCCGTTGTGCCTTTCATACAGGCGCGTTACCGCGTTGGCGAGCTTTACCGGGTCGTGGCGAAGCGGATTGTCGTCGCGGACAACGTCCGAGGGGACAAATTGGAGCTTAGGGAAGCGCGACACCGCAGTTTCATCCAGTTTTACTGCTGTCACACCCCATTCAGGCTGGATATCTTTCTCGCCTGAGAGATTAGAGTTGTAAATCACATAATCGAAGAGACCTGAGCCTATATGGCTCTGGAGGGCCCGCACATGCTCGATCACGCCGTAGCCGTCTGTCTCGCCCGGTTGGGTGGCGACGTTACAAATGTAGACTTTCATAGCGGTCTTATTGTTTTTCACCGCCCGTGCTATGTCTTCAACCAGGAGTGGGGGCATGATGCTTGTGAAAAGAGAGCCGGGGCCAAGCACGATCAGCTCGGCGCCAACGATCTCGGAAATAGCTTCCGGGTAGGCCGGCGCATGCGCGGGCTTCATGAATACGCGCTTGAGGGGCACCGGCGTGCGAGGGATGACCGATTCACCCTTCACAATATCGCCGTTTTGCAGCTCGGCATATAGCTCGATATTTTCGAGGGAAGAAGGAAGCACTTTGCCGCGAACCGCGAGCACGCGCGACGATTCACGGATAGCATGCTCGAAGCTCCCCGTGACATCCGTCATTGCGACCAGGAAGAGGTTCCCGAACGAATGGCCCTCCAGCTCACCTGCGCCTTCAAAGCGATGCTGGAAAAGCTCGGCCATCAACGGCTCAACGTCTGAGAGGGCGACCAGGTTGTTGCGAAAATCGCCGGGAGGCAGTATGCCCAGGTCGCGGCGCAGTCTGCCGGACGAGCCGCCGTCGTCTACAACGTTCACCACGGCTGTGATATTGTCGGTCGTCTCTTTGAGGCCCCGCAAAAGGGTGGGCATACCCGTGCCGCCCCCGATCGCGACGATGCGTGGGCCTTCGGCACGGTGGGCAGCGCGCAACGGAGCCAGCACCGGATTGGCGACCGGCCTGCCCATTGCAGCAGCCCTCTGGGTTGCCCGCCTGATGCCGATGCCACCCCATATGGTCAGGCCGAGACCTGCAAGGAGCACAAGTAGCTCACGGTATGGGTGGGGGATAAACTGGAGGGTGGTGTAATAGAGGAAGGTCGTACCCGAACGGTCGACCACATACATCCGGTAGATGTTGGTGATTCCCATCGCCAGTCCGAGGGCAAGAATAGCCACGCCGACGGCAAAGACCGCAGCCCATCGCCGGAAACCGTAGCCGCTAGGAAACCACCATCGTTCCATCTCTTTATTATACCTGACGCGCCTGTGAGTCACAATCAGAAGGGGTGCAGTAAGCGTGCAGAATTGGGATGTAGGGGCAGACCCACGTGTCTGCCCTGGTGGGGTGCCGATTCTCTATCCAAGCAGGGCAGACACGTGGGTCTGCCCCTACGACAGTTTCTCTACCCCATTTCTGAATGTTTACGGGGTGCATGGGCGGCTAACCCTGCCTGGGCATGGGTGTACTTTCTAGCCTCTACATTCTCATTGAAAGGCGCGGGGTGGTTACAGGTGCGGCAGAGCGTATGTAGCCGGCGATCTCTTCGGCTGCGAGATCGTCGGCGTTCCAGGCTCCGAGGCTGACGAATTTTATGCCACTGGCCTTGACAATAGAATTGACCTGTGCGGGGATGTCGGAAAGTGTGTTGATGCCGTCAGCCGAAAAAGAGGCCGGGAGGCAGTAAACCACCTTGCACCCTGCGTTGACGAGCGCCTGTACGCTCTCTCCGGCAGAAGGGCTGTGCCGTAGCCAGCCGATAGCCACCCGCTTGCCGTCGATCCCTGACCTGACGAGTGTGTCTCGCACTCGGCGCAGGAAGCTCGACTCTTCCGTATATCGCCTGACAGCAAATTCGGAGGTCTGGTTATGCCCGCGCCCTACCAGCAAAATGCCCGCATCTTCGGCGTCCGGGCCCAGCCCCGGCAGCGCTTCGAGCACACGGCGCACATAAATCTGCGGAAGAAGCTGCGAGTCCCAGAGCGGCTCGGTCTGGCGCACTCGCACTCCATACTGCTCAGGATTAATCCCTTCCATAAGATCGCCTGCCACCACGGGATCAGGTGGTATTGTTACCCGGATGTGGGCCAGTATGACGTTGCGCGCCCCATTGTCGATGGCCTGGGTGAGGCTTTCAGCCATCGAGGGCTGGTCGCTATAGAATGCGGCTGTTACCGAATAGCTAGTGTCGAGACGCGATTGAACCTTCCTTGCTAACTCGATGTGAGAGTTCTGTAAGGGCTGCGCCCCGTAGCGGTGTACTTTGTCTTGATGTCACGCATATAGAACGGTCGGAGGAGGAGGGGTGGCACATCATGCGGGTCATCCGCAAGCTCAAGACGCCGGGCAGCGCTCCTGGTCTCGTACTCCGGCGACTCGCCTGGTGCCAGCAGGATAACGGCAGTCCGGTCACTCTGGATCGGATGTGCGCGTGGCGTCCACCCTTTCCTGGCGGTAGTGAGCACGGAGAACGTAGTCAGGGCATATCCCAGGGTAACGGCCAGCACAAGTAATACCACGGCGTTAGCGAGGCCGCCCAGGGCATCTTTGAGAAGAGTGATCGAGATAGCCACTCCAAACAAAGCGATCAAGATGACCAGGCCGAGGATTATCGAGAAAGTGGTTTGTTGTTTGCGGGTCGCCATGAGTACAAGAGCAAGCATGCCGCCGCTCGCCAGACCCATGAAGACCATCAGTCCAATACTGACGTTGAACCACGTGGACAAGCAATTCCTCTTCGTTGAGCAGATATCAGACCGTAGCGCCCGCGCACATTATAGCATATGGTCAGTTGTCAGTTGTCAGTTGTCAGTTGTCAGTTGTCAGTTGTCAGTGACCAGTGACCAGTGACCAGGGGGCTAGGGGCTAGCGACTGGTAAGCAGTCGTCCGTCTACTGACAACTGACAACTGACAACTTGGTCAGACCACTGACAACTATCGACCCCAGCCTTGCGGCAGAAGGAGGGCACAACTATAATGGCATTCATGAACAGGGCTGTTTCTAAACGTGGGGAAGTTCCGCCCTCGAAAGCGATACAGGGATTGCCTCGCATTAGCTATTATCTGCCGGTGATAGCCACTCTGGCGGCGACTGCCTTTGTGTTTCTTATTGTGCTCGCGCTCACCTTGATTGCCATCGGCAATGCGACCTCGTCATTGAGCCAGACCGGTGCAAATAGCAATACCGACGCCGGGGGTGGCGCTCTCTTTTGCGGGGTCTTAGCCATTGTTGGCCTGGTTACCAGCGGCTATTTTCTTTTCGCAATAATCAAGGGCGTACGCGACCTTGTAACTCCCATTCAGTTCACACGCGGCCCGCTGGCCGACAAGAGGGTAATAGGCGGGCGCTTCGTGGGCAACTGGATAGGTGTGATTTGCTCGTACGTCGGCCCGGATCTTGAGACGGCTTCAGCCGTGACTGACGACCAGGCTGCGGCTTCAGCCGACCGTAGCCGGATAGTGCAGACGCGCAATCCACCGCCTACACGCCCATCCGAGCGGAAGCGCGGGGGCTACCTGTCGCAGGATCGCCTCACCTCGACACTCGTTACCGACGTCAAAACCAATGCCGCGATTTCCTCCGGGCCAGCGCGCGGTTTTCCGTATGGACCCTGCGGCGTTCGAATTCACTCACGCCCGGCGAAGAGGTGTTGATAGCCCATTCGCGCTTCCTGGAGCATATCTACTACGTGGCGCACCTGCGCGACGGAGAATGGGAATCTTTCCGAAATAAGGCTCTTATTTAGCCTATTTTGCCCTTTGTGCGCCTTCAACCAACCTGTTAGAGAATAGAGGGATTATGGGGGACACCCCCAAACCCCCGGCAGGGGAGCGCCCCTGCACCCCCTCTTTATGGGAAGAGAGGATTTGGAGACACCCCCAAACCCCCGGCAGGGGAGTGCCCCTGCACCTGCAGCTTTACTTTAGCTTGCTCAATGCGCTATCGACGCGAGCCAGCACTTCGTCCTTGCCGAGGATGTCCATGCTCTCGTAGAGGGGTGGCGAGACCGTGCTTCCCGTGACCGCCACACGCAAAATCATAAAAAGGTCGCCTGCCTTCATGCCGAGCTCGGTTGCCAGGGCGCGCATCCCGTTCTCCCACTCCTCATGTGTCCACGGCTCCGGCAACTCCGATAGAAGGGCGCGCACCCGAGTGAGGGCTTCAAGAGCGTTCTCCGGCGTGCCTTTTTTCGGCACAAGAAGGCTCGCGTCGTAGTCGGGCGGAGGGCCGAAGAAGAAGCCCGTCAGCTCCACGAACTCGCCGAGCCGCGTTAGGCGATCCTTCAAGACGGGGATGATCTTCCGCACGCGCTCTCGCTCCATATCGTCGGGCAGATAAGGTTGCAGGCGATCGTATAGATCTTCGTCGCTTAGCATGCGGATATACTTGCCGTTGATGCTGGTCAGCTTCACAAGATCGAACACCGGCCCCCCGGTGGTGACCCGCTCCAGGGTGAACTCGCGCTCAACGTCCTCGTAGCCGAAGATTTCACTGCCGTCGGGCATCGACCAGCCCATCAGGGCCAGGAAATTGATCATCGCCTCCGGCAAGAAGCCCTGCTCGCGATACCACTTGAGCGAGGTGTTGTTCTTGCGCTTGGATATCTTCGAGTGGTCGGCGTTACGAAGCAGAGGCATGTGAGCGAATTTGGGCACTTCCCAGCCAAAGAACTGGTAGAGCAGCACGTGTAGGGGCGTGCTGCTGATCCATTCTTCGGCGCGCAGCACGTGGCTGATCTCCATATAATGGTCGTCCACCACAACGGCCAGATGATAGACCGGCAGGCCGTCGGATTTTAGCAGGATCGGATCGTTCAGCACGCGGTTCTCGAATGTGATGTCGCCGCGAATCATATCGGTGAAAGTGGTAGTGCCCTCGTCGGGCACGCGCAGGCGTACTACGAAAGGTTTGCCTTCCGCAAGGTTTTGCTCAATTTCAGCCTGGCTGAGATAGAGGCAGTGGCGGTCGTACATAGGCGGTTCTTTGCGCGCCGCCTGTTCGCGGTGCAACTCGGCCAGACGTTCTTTCGTGCAGAAGCAGCGGTAGCCATGTCCCGACTCAAGGAGGCGCTGTGCACTCTCGGTGTAGAGGGAACGGCGCTGAGTTTGGACGTAAGGGCCATACTCGCCGCCGATGCCGGGGCCTTCGTCCGGGGTGAGCCCCAGCCATTCGAGGCTCTTCAAGATCTCCTGCTCCGAGCCTTCGTTATAGCGCGTCTGGTCGGTATCCTCGATGCGCAGAGCTACGACGCCCCCGCGCCTGTGCGCGAAAGCCTTGTTGAATAGCGCCATGTAAGCCGTGCCCACGTGCGGGTCGCCGGTAGGTGACGGGGCGATACGCAGGCGTATTTTGTCTGGCATTTTTCTCCTCTGTTTCGTATTGCGCAGCGTGTAAGTGAATTTAATATGTCCTCTTAGTGTAAGGGAGATGGGAGGAGATTGGCAAGGTTACGTCGCGCTTGCATGCAGGGTTGATGTAAAGTTGGTGCCTGAAGTGCCACCTTCGTCCTGCGTCCTGCGCCTTGTCACTCTGAGCGTAGTGAAGAATCTCATCGCTAGAGACTATCTTGCCTTTGCACAATCCCAAGACGAACACTGGAATATCATAGCTGGCAATCAGGATGGATAACTACCACATAAGGCTGATGATAAGATCAGCCTTATGTGGTAGTTATCAGATATGTCTCAACGGGCGGTGGAAGGTGCAGTGCTTTTGGTGACGGCCGTAGATGTGACGGTAGGTGCCGCAGTATCAGTAGGGACAGGTGGTGTGGTCGTGGTGACTGAGGTAGCAGTCATCGTAGCAACTGCCGTATAAGTGGCCGTGGCTGTTACGGTTGGCGTCGGGGTAGCTTGAGAGCGGGCTAGCTGCACTATCTTGGCAGTCTGGCCTCTGGTGACATTGGTGTTGGGGCGGAAGTATGGTCTGTTGTCAGGTGGCACGCATGGCTCACTTGAGCCACCGCATGGATAGCCCGCGATTATGCTCCTGTTGTGCAGTTGAGCAACATATGTGTAGAAAGTAGATCCGGGTGGGATGTCCTCGAAGTCCTGGCCGGCAGGAGGGTCGTTCCAGCCGAAAGCGAGGGATACCATCTTGGATAGCTGGCCTCTGGTGACATTGTTGTTCGTGCGGAAGTATGGCCTGTTGTCAGGAGGGATACACGGCTCACCTGGGCTACCACATGAGTAGCCGCTGATGATATTCCGTTCGGCCATACGCTCGGTGTACGTGTAGAAGGTTGAGCCTGGAGGGACATCCTCGAAGGTCTGGCCGCTGACCGGCTCGTTGAATCCCGCGGCGAGCGATACCACCTTGCTGATTTGGCCCCTCGTGCTTGAGCTAAATGGGTTGAAGCATGGTATCCACAGGTCGTTCAGGCAAGGAGGGGAGGTGTTGTAGCCTGAGAGAATGCCGTCGTCGGCAAGGGCGAGGGTAGAGGTATAGAAATAGTCGGTGGGGCAGACATCGGTGAAGCGCTCGTTGGGGCAGGGTGGCGGCACAAGTGTTGGGGTGGCCGTAGGAGTGGGCGTTATAGGGCAAGATGGATAGTATTTCTGCACCAGGGTCGAACTGGGGCCGCCCAAAGTATCTTGGTAAGAGCCGACTGCCCACACGTCACCTTGAGCCGTAGTTGCGACACCTTCCAGCAAGTTGTTATCTGTCCCTGGGTTTGGTGTAGTCACCTGGGTCCACTGTGTTCCATCCCAATGGATAGCCAAGGTCTGCTCCACATGGCCAGTGAAGGAAGTGTACATAACGCCGACAGCCCACACGTCATTGGAAGCTATAGCGTGAACACTCAGGAGGTTGGGCGTGTCGAATGGGTTGATGTCGACCGGATAGTAGGTCCAATTTGAGCCGTCCCAGTGGAGCGTCAAGGGATATATAGTGCCTGGCTCACGACCTGGGCAATACCCCACAAACCACACATCATTGTGCGAGACCATCGATACACTTTGCATGAAGCCGAGATGATAAAAGCACGATATCATAGGCGGGTCAGGTATTGGCACCGAGTTCCAATGGGTTCCATCCCAGTGCAAGGGATAAGTATCGCTGGCTGCCCAAACATCATTTGAGGCGATGCCATCCACCCCAGCAAGTGAGTTACCATATGGATACGCTACACTACTCCATTGACTGCCATCCCAGTGCAGCATGGTACCTGGGCGTTGGTAAGTAGGACCAACAGCCCAGGCGTCATTGGCTGATATTGTGGTAACGCCCGTCAATTCTCCTACACTATCTTGTATTCGTACTCTACTCCATTGTGTGCCATTCCAATGTAATGCAAGAGGTCCGCTGCCAAATTCACCAACAGCCCATACATCATCGGCGGTGTGCCCATCGACTGCGCTGAGGAAACTGTTCGACGTCCCCAGATTGGGACTAGGTACGATCCTCCAGCTACCGCCGTTCCAGTGCTCAATGAGAATGGACTCGGTCGGGGTCACATAGCTATACCCCACAGCCCACACATCATCTGCACTGACCGCAGTAATGCCTTGTAGCGTGCTGCTGTTGGCGGGGTTGGGGCTGGATACTGTGAGCCAGCAGCCTGCTGCGGGAGCGGCGGAGGGGCTGTTCTTGCTTGCACCTGCGAGGTCAGGCGAAGCAGCGGCCGTGACACCTCTCATGATGATGAAGGTCATCACGATCGTAATGATTGCGAAGGTTCCAATGAAGATGGTGCGAGCTTTTGGAGAGTGGCTAGGTTCCATGGATATCGTCCTTCTTCTCAAGTGCTTGACTGACGTAGTAGTTGGCGCTGACCTCGCTGATGTGTCCTCCACGGCTGTCGCTGTGGCCGCCGCAGCCCTTCTGGGCCTTATATGCTTATTGTGCAACGGACATGCTGCTCTGCTTTGGGACGTGCCGACGCGCTAAATCGGCAATGGACAATTCGAGAGAGCTGAGTATTGACAGTGAATCGTTGTCCTTATTCGATTGCAAGAATATCCACTTGTAATGAAGTATACCACCCCTGTATTGGTTGATTGCTGGGAATACTGGGTAAAGGACACTAATCTCTCATTTCTCATATCTCATTTCTCATTTCTTAGGAACGTAGGTAAATACCACATCGCGGAAGAGCACGTTATATCCGGCTCGGATGGCGGCGAGCACGCCGGGCGTGAAGGTGTCGGAGCGGCATGTGTTTGGGTTGTTTACGTCGCAGGCGAGAAGGAGCAGTGAGAAGTCGCCGTTCGCGAGATGGGTACGGTAGGCGGTTTCATCCCAGCGGTTTTCGGTAGCGAGGGCGGCCATCGTGAAGGGGTCGTCGTATGTGGTCTGTTTGCCCGCCAGCGCGAGCAGACCCGGGTCGTCCGAAAAGAAGAGCGTGCCGGGGTTCTTGCTGACGTTGAGCACGATTTTGCGCAACTGCTCCTGCTGATCGGCAGTCGGCATGGTCAGGTCGGGAGCATACCAGGACGAGGGCTCCGATGTGAGCAGTATGTAGATAGCAACCAGCAGGGCAGCCGCAAGTGCGAATAGATTGCGGATTGCGGATTGCGGATTGCGGAATACGAGATCGGTTGCCGGTCGTTGGTCGCCGGTCAGATTGACGAGTAATTGGGCCAGCAACGCGCCTACGCCTGCCGACATCGCCAAACCCGGCATGAGGAGGTGATTGTGGTCGGCGCCGACTACCGCTCCGGTCGGCAATGTGATTATGGCTGCTAGCGTAAAAAGCGGCACAAGGAGGTGACGAGTGCCCGAAGCTTTCTTCCAATTCCTAATAACCACTATCCAATACCCGATACATTGTGCCAGCGCAAGCAAGATCAAAGGCCACTCGTCCTCCCAGAAAGCAAATTGGAGGAGGCGTGTGAGGGTCAGGGCACGTAGCGGTAGGGAGTGATAGGTCACCAGCTTGAGATAGAACCAGTTGCCCGTAGCAAAATCGAGAACGACAAAAGGCGCGAGCACGAATGCGCCCATCACCGCGCACCATTTGAGCCCCGCCCTCCAATCCACTATGAGCAGATAGGCTGCTGCCGCCATCGGCCCGGCAAGGGCGGTCTGCTTAGTGTAAAAGGCGATCGAGAAGAAGGCCGCGCCAGCGACAAGCCAAAACCAACCGATTGCGGATTGCGGATTGCGGATTGCGGATTGCGAGTTATCGCTACCCTCGCTACCCTTGGCGAGGCCTGGTGCACCTGGCGTCTTGGTAGGTGACAATAATCCGCAATCCGCAATCCGCAATCCGCAATTGGCGGTGCCAATGGCGACACAAGTTAGCCCCGCCGCAGTGAGCGCTATCATCAGCATATCGCCGCGGAAGCGTGTTGCCCACACCATTACCTGGGGCAAAGAAAGAAATAGAACGCCCGCCAGCAACCCTGCTGCCCCTGCGCCCAGGATAGCCGTCCTTCCCCTGGCCCCATACCCACCCTGGAAGATTATCAGCGCAGGCAGCAAAAGGGCAGCGCAGATGGCAGCCAGAAGAGAGATTGTGCGTCCGGGCAAGAAGATCGAGGATACGCCGCCTGGCGTTGAGAAATCGGGCAGTTTATCGGGCAGGACAGCGGCTGCAAGCCAGTAATAGACGGGTGGGTAGGGACCTGAAATGAAGCGATCGGGTGTGATCGGCGCATAAATATCGCCCCCATGCTTCAAGAGTAGCGAATTGTAGAGGATCAGGCCTTCGGAGCCTGGGCGCGGATAGGGGTAATCGAGCCATTCCCCCGAAGTGCCGGCGAAGCGCGCCAGCAGCCCCAGCGACAACAAAAGCAGCGCTCCCATCCCGCCCCACGCTGCCCATACAACCCTATGCGCCTTAGGAGCCCCGATCTCTACACTGTCCGCCACAACGCCGATTGTATACCGTCGCCCTCAGGGTGTCAAAGCGGTGACGGGTGGCTAGTGGTAGTGGCTAGTGGGCAGTGAAACGTAAAACGTAAAAGTAACCGCCAAGACGCCAAGGGCGCTAAGGTTCGCCAAGGTTCTTATTGTTTAAGACCATCATATCCTCTGTGATCTCAGTGTTCTCAGTGATCTCACGCCATTAAACCCATAATAACCTTCGTGATCTTCGTGATCTTCGTGATCTTCGTGATTCAAACCCATAAAAACCTTTGTGCTCTTTGTGTCTTTGTGGTTCAACCCGTAAATCCTTGGCGTTGAAAAATAAGGGTCGCCGGTCGTCACCAGGCTATGTGCCGGCCTGCTTCCACCAGGACGTCTTCGGTGAAGCCATCGGCTACGGGACCCACCAGGATTACAACGGTGCCGCCATGCTCGAGGAGGAGCACGCTGATATCGCCCATCCATAGAGCCCCTGATGGGTCTTGATATGGATCTCCGCGCCAGTAGAGACCGTGCAGGTCGCCATCGTGTACTTCATGCCAACTTCCGGCGCTGACATCTATATAGGTGGGCTGCTCGTTACTGGCGAAAAGACTCAGGAACGCCGAGTTGGACTGGCCGCCGGCTGATTGGCCGGGGATATTGGTTCTAGTGTTCTGGCTGGAGGGCCTGGCGGTGGGTGTGGGGCCGGTCTGTTGCCTGGTAGCCCTGTATTCCAGCTTCACAAGCCCGCCGGTGTCGGATGGCGTGAGCGTACTTCCTTCGCATGGGCTGACGGAGACGAACGACAACTGGAAGGTGTACGTTGTGGGTACGCTGATCGAGGTGGGCAGCAAAGGGATATTGTAATCGACATACGATTGGGCGTCACGAAGCAGTTGGACGGGGGCAAAATAGCTGGGTTGCAGAGGGTTCTCGCTGCGTGCTACCTTGCAAGGTACGTCGGCAACCGAAAGCACATTCTGTATCTGGGTTACAGGCTTCTTGTTTTGGAGGGCCTGTATCCACTCATAGGTCGGGATCGATTCTCTTTTTCAGAAAACTCCCGAGGCCCCAGACAATGAGAGCGATCGCCACCAGAACGAGACCACCTCTCAACAGCGTGACCGGCCAATTCACTCCCAGCTTTATATCCTCTTCAACCTGCGTCGGCACCTGCACATTCTCCGAAAAGCCCGCAAGGGTCTTCGGTGCAGCTTTCTGTGGCCTGACCACAGGCTCAGGCAGCTTTGCCGACAGCTCTTTGATCAGCGATTCTTTCATTTCCGCGGACGGCTCGCTCAGGGGAAGGAGGCGGCATTCCTGGCCCGCCTGCTGCAATCGCCCAAGGGTCGCCATTTCCGGGTCATCCTCTACCTGCCCCCAGTTGAGCGGCACACCGGACCGTAACTGGTCGAGCGCATTGCTGAGCCTGCGGTCGGCACCGCGCAGACGTAGCACTCGTTCGTCAAGGTCCCCTGTGGAGACGCGGCGCGGGCCACGCCCGGCGGCAGCAACGCGAGGCCGTATTCGGCGTAGAGAGTCCAACCTAACTTGTCTCCTGTTCTGCCAGGACTTTGCTCAACCGCTTCAAAGCATCCCTGAGCCGCCTCATCGCTCGGGTGGGCGACACCCCGAGGCCCTGGGCTATTTCTCCGGCAGGCATTTGCTCGAAGATTGCGAGCGCCAGCACCGCTCTGTTTCGGTTGGGCAGGGCGGAGAGCGCCTCGCGGAAGCGGGTGAGATCGGAGGTTGGGAGTTCTGGGTTCTGGGTTCTGGGTTCTGAGTTGTCGCTCTTTGCGGCGACGGGGGAGGGCGGGTTGCGCTGCTGTTTCGAGAGATTTTTCTCTGCAATGCGAATAAGCCAGAGGTCCATGGGCGTGGTGGCTGCGCTGCTTGCATAGGGGCCGATGCGTCGTAGCGCCTGGTTGAATGTCGCTGCTACCACCTTGTCTATCAGGACGTCATTGCCTTCACCTTCGCCGAGGCGGTGCAGCAGATACGTGTGTACGCGCCCGATATGCCTCTCCACAAATTGCCTGAGGGCTTTGCGGTCGCCCTCTTTAATCCGCGCGGCGATCTCGCAGTCGTACTCCAGACCGGGATCTCTCCTGGCAGTTCTAACAGACCTATTTACCTGTACCCGCATCCTTATCTTCACAATTCTTTCGTCCGGGACCGATTCTTCTACTTTATGATACAATCTTCGTACCAAAATAGTTTTGTATTTTGAATATAGACTATTCAGTCCGCTCCGGCAACTTGATGACGAAGTTGTCAGTTGTCAGTTGACGCTCGAACGGACGCCCAAAGACGAAAGCGTCATAGCTGACAACTGACAACTGACAACTGACAACTTCGTCACAAACTGACAACTTCGTTCATTATCCCGCGTAACGAGGGATGTAATCAGAGGGTAGTGGTTTCCGAGACTTTACGCACGCTCTCCGGCCGTGGGGCCGGGTGGAAGCTTGGGTCGGACCTGCTTGGTCGGGTGCTTCAGTATGGGTTGCTCTGGAGCGCCGCGCGCACGTTGCCCCAGGCCGACTTCGGCGATTTCACATTTGCCCTCAGCATTGGCTTCATGCTGGCGCAGGTTGCCGACTTCGGACTGCAACTCTATGTGCAGCGTGAGCTTGCCAGGCTCATAATTCCAGGGGCTACTGCTCGCCCCTATTTCACGGACGAGGCTGCCGCAGGAAAGTTGGTGGGCGGCGGCCTGGCCATCAAAGGCCTCCTATCGGTAGTCTCCATGCTCCTTATCGCTGGACTGGTCTATGTCGAGCCGGTGGGTAACAGAGCGGCGCTCATTCTCGTGGGTTTTTCGATGGTTCTGGGCACCGGCCTCGATTATCTCTCTTACTGCTTCCGCTCGATTGGCCGGCTGCGCTACGAGGCGGCGGCTAACCTGATTTCACGCTCGATAAACCTGGCGCTGGGTGTGTCCCTACTTTTGTTAGGCGCAGGCATATGGGGCCTGGCGGTTGCAGGCAACCTGGCAATGCTGGGTGCCCTCGCCGTGAGCTATTCGCGGCTGAAGAATTTCGTGCGCCCGATCTGGAGGCCCGACTGGGCTTACTGGCGGCGCTCGATGGGCCAACCGACGGCCCTGGGCATCGGCATTATTTTCAGTATCGTTTCTTTCCGCGTGGACAACTTACTGATCGCGCCGATGGTGAGCCGGGAGGGACTTGCTGTATACAATGTGGCATACAAGCTGTTTGAGCCGAGCCTGATCGTGCCTGGGGTGGTGCTCGCCGCCACGTTTCCTCTGCTCTCCCAGGCTGCCGGGGCCGTTTCGTTTCGAGCCGGCAAGTTGCGCGAGCTGCTGGGTCAAACACTGGGCGCGCTCGCGTTGTTCGGCTTGGCTGCCGGGCTATTTCTGATATTGCTGGCAACGCCGCTGATCGGCCTGCTCTACGGGCAGGCATACGCGGCCTCAGCGCCTGTGCTGCAGCTCTTAGCGCTGGCCTGTCTGCCTATGTACCTCAACTATGGTCTCACCCACGCCCTGGTCGCCGTTGACAAGCCGCGCCACTACGCAACTTACACCCTCGTTACGCTCTTCGTAAATATCGCGGCCAACCTGGTGCTGATACCGGTCATGGGTATCGGCGGGGCGGCTGTTGCCACTGTCGCCACCGAAATCGTCTTATTCGCCCTGTGCGGGTTCACCATCTGGCGCCATCTATCGCAAGCGGCTTCGCCTGATAGCCCGGAGTCTGCCAAGGAACGCAACGCGGAGGGGCTGTCTTGAGTAGATTAGCCCCGCCGGTTACCGACGAAGGACGAAGGACGAAGGACGAAGGACGACCGCCGGCGCAATCCGCAATCCGCAATCCGCAATCCGCAATCGGGGACTCGCGGCTGGCGATTGTCAGCGGGCGCATACACTACGCCGCCCTCCTGCTGGTGGTGGCTTCCTGCCCGTTCGAAGCGGGATACAAGCCTTTAGGTCGATTCCTGTGGGCCATCTTCACAAACCTTGAAGTTACCCTCTTTATCCTGGGGGCAACCTGGCTGTTCAAGCTGGCCGTAGATCCTGCCGCGCGGCTGCGGCTGGTGAAACTGCCCCTTCTGCTGCCTATTCTCGCCCTGGCGGGTGCCTGTGTCGTCTCTATGATCTTTGGCGAGTTCAGGTCGCTGGGCGTACAATTTCTTTATCGCCTGCTGGTTGGCGTCATGGTTTATGCCTCGGCTTATGAGGCGCTACGCGACAAGAGGCGCTTGCTCGTGGCGCTTGGCGTATTCTTAGTGGCGGGTACAGTATCGGCTACGCTCGGCCTGCTCGAATTCGCGCCGGGTATAGACATTCAGCCCTTCCTCAAGCCGTTCAAGCCTCAGCCCACCACTGTGGGAGGTATGCTGCGCTTGAGCGGAACTTTCGAGTATGCCAACGGCGCGGCAATCTATTTTGAGATGGCCTTGCCTGTGCTTATGGGCCTTGCTGCCCTATTACGAACTACATTGTTCAGGGCACGCACTACCGTGAACCCCGGAAGACGCCTGGCGTGGGGTTGGCGGGCGGGCGTCATGGCGCTCTCTTTCTTGGCCGGGCTCATCTACACGCTGGCGTTGATTCTTACTTACAGCCGGGCGGCGCTGGTTGGGCTTTTGATCGCGATGGCAGTGTTCGGAGCCGGGGCTCTCTTCCGGCGTAGGGAAGAAACGGGGCGACCGGCGCGTGTGGTCTACACAACTCTTGGCATTTCGGCTCTGGTGCTGGTGGTGAGCGCTATTTTCGTCTTAGCCACTCAACCAATGTTTCGTCTCCGACTTACCACCGAAAATGACCTGGGTTGGTATGGTGCCACTGTGACAGGTGCGCCGGTAGCCGATCTGGCGGCGGGCCAGGTGGTAACAGTGCCTGTCACTATTACCAACTACGGCCAGATGACCTGGCCTGCGAGCGGCGTGCTGCCGGTGCATATAAGCTACCACTGGTTGAGCGCCAGTGAAGAGGTTTACCTGGTGTTTGATGGCTTACGCACGGCTCTCCCGCACGATGTGTCACCTGGTGAAACCCTCTCCGTAAATGCAATAGTACAGGCCCCCGTGCGCTCCGGAAATTACCGTTTTCAATGGGACATGGTACACGAGAACGTGAGCTGGTTTGCCGGGAAGCACGGAATGAAGACCGACACGACGGCTTACACTATCGGACCGCCTGTGGCAGCAGCGAATACGCAGCTACCTCAGGCGGTTATGCCTCCGCCCGTGACCCTTCTGTCGAACACTGACTTTGCAAGCGTGGGGCGCGGGCAGCTCTGGAAGGTTGCTGTCAATATGTTCCTCGCGCACCCGATTGCGGGCGTGGGGCCGGACGGATTCCGCAACCTCTACGGGGAGTACGCCGGCGTATCGGACTGGAATAAGAATATCTACACGAATAACATGTACCTGGAGATGTTCACCGACCTGGGCCTGCTCGGCGGGTTGGCGTTCCTCTGGCTGGCAGGTCTAGCGCTCTGGCGGGCGGCACGAAACGTGCTGGGCCAGCCGGTGGGGTCTTTGTGGCTCGTGGGTCTGGGGGCAACCGCTGCTTTAGTTGCCTTCTTTGCCCATGGAGTAGTAGACTATTTCCTGTTTGCCACGCCGATCTACGTGAGTTTCTGGTTTTTAATGGCGGTTGCCGTAAACTGGCCCAATGCGGAATCGAAATGAGATGAACAGTTGTCAGTTGTCAGTTGTCAGGAGCCGGTCTACTGACAACTGACAACTGACAACTTGGTCACAAACTGACAACTTGGTCAGGAAGGCCTGCGCAATGTTGATAGGATTTGAGGCATCTGCTCTTCAGGGGTGTAAGTCCGGGGTTGGCTATTATGCCGAGAACCTGTTGGGCGGTATGATGGCGGCTGCACCGGAGCATGATTTTATGCTCTTTTCCAATCGTGATATGCGAGAGGCGTGGCAGCCACTATCCCGCGAGACGCTTTATGACGACCGCTTCTTTCCTGTCCGTGCCGCCTGGATGCAGGCGATTCTGCCGGGAACTTTGCGCCGCGTCCGCCCCGATGTTTGCCATTTCCCCAACTATCTCGCGCCGGTAGCGCCCGGCTGCCCTTACCTTGTCACGATCCATGACATGACCCTCTTTATCACACCGCGATTCCACCGCTTCAAGAAGCTTGTGCTGGACAGGACCCTGGTGCCCCACGTTGCCCGTCGAGCGGCTCGTATTATCACTGTGTCGAAGAGCGCGCGCAACGACATCGTGCGCTATCTGAAGGTGCCCAAAGAGAAGGTCCATGTTATCATGAACGCCGTGTCGCCTGCTTTCAAGCCGGTAGTCGACAAAGCTAGCCTGGATGCTGTGTGCGCTCGCTATGGGCTCGATGTGCCCTACGTGCTCTATGTCGGCACGATCGAGCCGCGCAAGAACCTCACCAGGTTGATTCAGGCTTTTGCACAGTTACGAAAGGCAGGACTGCCTCATAAGCTAGTGCTGGTAGGGCAGCAGGGTTGGCACTGCGAGCCCATTTACGCCGAAGTAGAGAAGCAAGGCCTTCAGCAGGACGCGATATTCACAGGCTATGTGCCCTTTGATGACCTGCCCGCCCTCTATTCAGCCGCCGAATCTATGGCATTTCCTTCTCTATATGAAGGCTTCGGCCTGCCTGTGCTTGAGGCGATGGCCTGCGGCACCCCTGTCGTCACCTCGGCATCCTCGTCGCTTGCCGAAGTGGCCGGCGATGCCGCTTTACTGGTTGATCCCTTCTCGGTTGAGGAGATAGCGTCTGCCTTGCGTAGAATCCACTCCGACCGCGCCCTCGCAGAAGAACTAAGCTACAAGGGCCGTGAGCGAGCAGCCCAATTCACCTGGGAAAGAGCCGCCCGCGCCACCCTGGCCCTCTACGACGATGTCGCCACCAATCGCATCCTGAGCCCTGTGGCTTCCGGTGTTGGGCGCGATTGACCTATCGCGAGTTGCATGACGTCTACTCACTGCAGAGTAACTATGAGCAGGGCACACCACCCGTGGATGTAAGAATGGGGAGAGTTGGGGGCTCCCCATGCCCCCGGCAGGGTGTTCCCTGCACACCTAAAAACCTCTGCGAAACTCTGCGCTCATGAGCGGGGTGCCCTTTGGGACGCGAACTCCCTCTGCGGTGAAAAATTGGTAACCACCTGCGATCTAACTTCTTCACCGTATGCCGGCCTGTGATATAATATCCGAATATGGAAGCGAAGCCGCTCACGATAGGTGTGGCGGGTGGAAGCGGGTCGGGCAAGAGCACGGTAGTGGCGGCGCTCTTGGAGGCGGTGGGCCGGGATAATGTGGCATTACTTCCTCACGATGCATATTACCGGCCTTACAGCGATCTGCCTCTTGATGAGCGCCGCGGCCTCAACTGGGACCACCCCGACAGGCTCGAAACCGAGCTGCTGGTAGAACATCTCTCGCATCTCGTGGCCGGAAGTGGTATCGAGCGGCCCGTTTATGATTTCAACACATACTCACGCCTGACCAAAACTGAGCACGTAGACCCGCGTGCTGTGGTGATTGTGGACGGCATCCTGGTGCTGGTCGAGCCGGCACTGCGCGCTTTGCTTGACATAAAAGTATTCGTTGACACCGATGCAGACATACGCTTCATCCGCCGATTACGTCGGGATATTGAGCAACGTGGCCGCATGGTCTCGTCGGTGATCGAACAATATCTGAAGTCGGTACGCCCCATGCACCTCGACTTTGTCGAGCCAAGCAAGCGCTACGCGGACCTTATCATACCGGAAGGCGGTTATAACAGGGTGGCAATAGAAATGCTTGTAGCCAGGGTAAAAGCCGAGGGCGCCCCGAATTCTTAATTTTGAATTTATACTTCTTAAGTAATTCAAAATTAAAAATTCAAAATTAAGAATTTGTAACAAAGGAATCTAGCAGCGAATGACCGACAAAGAAGTTCAAACTCCTGCGTGGGTGCGGGACGCAATTTTTTACCAGATATTCCCCGATAAATTCGCAAAGAGCGAGACATTACACAAGCCGAGTAACCTGGAACCCTGGAACAGCCCTCCGACATCTCATGGGTTCAAAGGCGGCGACCTGGTAGGGGTGGTCGAGCACCTCGATTACCTGGTGGACCTGGGTATTAACGCAATCTACTTCTGTCCGGTCTTTCAATCGGCAGCAAACCACCGCTACCACACTTACGATTATCACAACATTGACCCATTGCTGGGGGGCAATGACGCGCTTCGCAAGCTGCTCGACGAGGCCCACGGGCGCGGAATTCGGGTGATCCTGGACGGTGTATTCAATCACGCGAGCAGGGGCTTTTTCCAGTTCCACGACATCATGGAGAACGGACCGTTCTCGCCTTATCTAGATTGGTTCTCGGTCAAAGAGTGGCCGCTCAACGCCTATGATACTCAGAAGCCACCCAACTATGAGGCCTGGTGGCAGCTACACGCCCTGCCTGCATTCAATACCGACAACACGGACGTGCGCAACTACATCTTCGACGTTGCCGAGCGCTGGATCGACTTCGGCATAGACGGCTGGCGTCTGGATGTGCCGTCCGAGATCGATGACGACGCTTTCTGGCAGGAGTTTCGCCGCCGGGTAAAGCGGGCCAACCCTGAAGCCTACATTGTGGGGGAAATCTGGCACGACGCATCCCGCTGGCTCCAGGGCGACCAGTTTGACGCCGTAATGAATTACCTTTTCACAAAGGTCTGCCTTCAATTCTTCGTGGGAAGCGAGATAAACCCCTTGATGGTGCAGGGGTCGTCGCTATGGCCCGTAAATCCCCTGACTGCCGGCCAGTTTGCCCAGGAGGTGGAGGCGCTGCTCCATCTTTACCACCCTGAAGTCACCCAGGTGCAGATGAACCTGCTCGGCAGCCACGACACCGCGCGCTACCTTACCACCGCGAGTGACGACGAAAGCGCTCTGCTACTATCCACCTTGTTCCAGATGCTCTACCCCGGGGCCCCATGCGTCTACTATGGCGATGAGATCGGCCTGAAGGGTGGCAAGGACCCTCTTTGCCGGGCCTCGTTTCCCTGGGACCGGATGGAGTGGAATACCGAAATCCGCGACTACTTTAAGAAGGCTATCGCTCTGCGTAATGCGCACCCGGCGTTGCGCACAGGCGAATACGTGACTTTGCATACAAACGACAGCATTTATGCCATGGCACGCCACCAGGGCGATGACAAGCTGGTGGCGATCTTCAATACCGGTCAGATGCCGGAAGAAGTAACTTTCTCGGTAGGCGAGCTGTTACCCGATGGCGCTATCCTCAAAGACGTCTGGAAAGGCCACAAATATAAGGTTAGGGAAGGCATACTCAAGACGTCCGTGCTTCCCAGGTCTGCGGTGGTCCTGGAGGCTGATCGTTAATTCCGGGTTTTGAGTTGCTTGTATGCCGAAAAATCATAATCCTGGAAGCCCGTATGCGTGATAAGCCAACGATGTTGAAGACGGTAGCGGAACGTGCACAGTTGCGAGAGGGCGCACAGGGCGTCGAGGATGTACTGCGCGCTATCTTCCGCGCCCAGAGCGATAATGATAGCGAGCCTTTGACCGCTCGCGTGCTGGCGCGTATCGTGCGATTGCCTGTGCCTGTGCTCACGGCGCTGCGGCGCGAGCTTGAGAAAGAGGGCGTTGTCGAGCCGGGACCGCACATCGCGCTTTCTCAGGAAGCTTTCGAGACTATGGGGCGAGAGTGGGGATGGAGCGTGACCGCTTCGCCTGCCTCGGGTCCCAGAAATAGCGTTCTATGTGATAAGTGCGGTGGGACGGGTGTTGCGCCGTCGGGGCCTGCATGGGATAGCGTTCTGGCCGCCTTGCAAAGGCACTTCAAGACGAACCCGCGCGTTGATGTCGCGCTGGACCAGAGCCACTGCACACCTGAGACTAATTTGCGCCGCGTAGCATTGATGTACGAACAGGGCGCGCTGGCGGGCAAGCATATACTGGTGCTGGGCGATGACGACTCGGTGTCGGCAGCCGTCGCACTGACTGGCAAGGCGCTGTCGCCCAATGGCAAGCTGGCGCGCCGCGTGGTCGCCCTGGACACCGACAACCGCATCTTAACGCACCTGCGCGACATTGCGGTAGCCGAGGGCGTGCTGATCGGGCTGATTCGCCATGACGTGCGCTCGCCTTTGCCAGACGACCTGGACGGCGAGTTCGACACTGTCTCCACGGATCCACCTTACACTCTGCCCGGCCTCAAGCTCTTTCTATCCAGGGCCATCGAGGCGATCAATCCCGAAGGTGGACGCATCTACCTCCATTTCGGGCACAGGCCGCCGGAAGAGCAGGTGGAAGTGCAGCGTGCAATAGCCGAAATGGGCCTGGTAATCGAGCAGCTTGTGCCGAACTTCAGCGAATACGTGGGCGCGGGCGTGCTGGCGGGCGTGAGTGACCTCTACGTGCTCGGCGTGACCGAGGATGCCATCCCGCTCATCGAAGGCGAATACTCCGGGCTTATTTACACAGGCCAGGTACGCCCGACTATTCGCGTTTACGCCTGTACCAGTTGCGGCACGCAGCTAACCGTGGGCGGCGAAGCGGGCGGGCAATTCGCCACCATCGAAAAGCTAAAAGAAGCCGGATGCCCGACCTGCGGTGAGCACAATTTCCGCCTCATTTCGAAGCGGCAGCCAGGGAAGAATGGGAGCGAGGAAGGCACCCTATGAATAGGCCACTAAATGTTTTTGGCCCGCAGCGTATCCAGAAAAGCTGTCATCGCGGCCAATAACGGTTGCTTGTCAGGGTAGTCAAGCGCATGGCCAACTGTTTCCAATCGTGCGACAGAGGCATGAGGCAGCAGCTCCATAGCTCTATCGATTTCTTCGTCAGATAACCCTCCACCCAGCCTGGGGTTCCCTTGAATAATTAGGGTCGGGCACGAAATCCTTGGAAAGAGCTGTTCGCAGTCGTAGACTTCATGCATCTTATCGAATTCGATGACCGCGGCGAGCATTTCAGGGTCATGGAGCCGCAGAATTCTCTGCCATGTAAGGGAACCAGGGGCTGTCCGCGCCGAAGACCGTCCCGGCAGGCAAAGGTACTCATTACCGCACAGCGTATCCCATGGCAGGAAAGAGAACATCGGCAGGGCAGCCGATGTTCTCTCGACAAACGTGCGGTATAATGGATGTGTGAGTTATTTAGCCGGGTTAGAGGCTCGACCTTAGAAATAAAAATATGCCTTACAAGCTACGGCCCCCCGAAGAGGCCGACCTTCCTGCTATAGTGGCGTTCGAGATCGAGATCGCTCGTATCTCGTTCCCTGATGATCCGGTGGTGGACCCTGAAGTGCATCGCAAGAAGCTGCTGAAGGCGATCGAACGGGATCGGGAAGGGATGTTCGTAGCCGAGGAATCGGGCAACGGAGAGATCGTAGGCTGGCTCTGGGTGGCGCTCAATATCAACTTCTTGACCGGCGAGCGATACGCTACATTCCGCTCGCTTGCCACCAGGCATAGCCCCGACGGCGCTGAAATTGCCGATGCAATCTTTACCACAGGCATAGATTATGCGCAGAGCAAAGGCATAATCGAGATCACAGGCAAAGTTCATGTCAACAACGTAGCGATGAGGGTTATTTACAGGAAGTTCGGATTCGAGGCCGAGCACCTGACAATGAAGAAGAGGGTCTGAATGATCAACCGGCATGTGCTCTATGACGCCTGGGTCGAGGACCCTGAAGTGCTGGCAACCGTGGAGCCGATGAAAGAATTAATGTGCAGAGCCGCTGAAGCCGGCGGCGCTACCGTCCTGCACTCATATTTCCACCAGTTCAGCCCCAGCGGCGTGACCGGCTTTATATTGCTTGCCGAGTCGCATATCTCCGTGCATACATGGGTGGACGAAGGGTTCGCAGCCTTCGACATTTTTACCTGCGGGCCGATGAACACCGACCGGGTGCTGGAGGTCATACGCGACGGCATCAAGCCGCGCCACGCCAGCGTTCGCCGGATAGTGCGTGGAGGCGACTCTGGCCCCGGTTTCTCGAACAGCTCGACGGCCGGCGACGCCTCCGCGACAAGGCGGCCGACGACCGGTGAGCAGTGAGCAGTGGTTAGTGGACGAAGGACAAAGGACGGCTGATAGCTGATAGCTGACACGTATAGGTAAATCCGCAATCCGCAATCCGCAATTGGTCGGTCCGCAATCTGCAATTGAGAGGTCCGCAATCCGCAATCCGCAATCCGCAATTGAAGCGCGCATCATCAAGTGCGTGGTCTGGGACCTCGATAACACTCTCTGGTGGGGTATCGCCGCCGAAGGGCCGGAGGGCGAGGTCCCACCGCCCGACGGGCGGATGCTTGACATAATCTCGATCCTTGAAAGGCGGGGTATTCTCAGTAGCGTTGCCAGCCGCAACGACCCATCTCTCTTGAACACCCTGCTTGGGCACCCATCGTTCCAGGGGAGATTTCTAGCCCCGCAGATAAGCTGGGAGCCTAAGAGCACGTCGATAGAGCGCATTGCCTCCCGGCTGAACCTCGGCCTCGACGCCCTCGCCTTCGTGGACGACAGCCATTATGAGCGGGCCGAAGTTAGCCATATGTTGCCCGATGTGCTTGTGCTCGCGCCGGATGAGCTGGAGGCAGCGCTCGAAACCTATGCCTTCGATCCACGCACCAGAACAACTGAAACAGAGCAACGTGCCCGCATGTATCGCCAGGAAGAGGAGCGCAAGCATGCTGAGTCGTCATTCGAGGGGAACAGGCTCGATTTCTTGCGTTGGTGCGACATGCGCCTCACCATCTCGACTGCCACGGAAGAAGATGTGCCGCGTATCTTGGAGCTGACCGAGCGCACACACCAGCTAAATTCCACCGGGCGGCAGTACACCGCAGCAGAGATACGTGAGCGCGTGAGGGGCGAGCGCTGGTTGGTGCCTGTCGCCCGGCTCATCGATCGCTTCGGAGATTACGGCATGATAGGGTCTGCCGTAGTTGACAGGCGTCCTCCCTGGCCGCCCGATGTGTGGCTGGTCGAGCTGGTTATGCTTTCCTGCCGGGTCGAAGGGAGAGGGATTCCGGCCGCTCTCTTGCGCTGTATCATGGATAAGGCGCGGCAGGCGGAGGTCAAGTCGTTGCGTGCGGTCTACCAGATCAACGAGCGGAATCTGCCGGTGCGGCTCCTGTTCCGGCAGACAGGCTTTCTGAAGATCGCCGGCGACGACTTTGTAACGGTGGCCCATGACCTTTGCGATCCGCTACCCGAATACCCTGTGTGGCTCAAGATTAATGCGGAATTTGGAATGCGGAATGCGGAATGACCATGCAACCTGTTACTGATGATATTGATATGCGGGTGCGCGGTTTGCTGGCCAAGGTGCTTGAGCTTGAACCGGGCTACGTTGAGGGTTTGCCTGAGAACACGCCCCTTTTCGGAAGTGGCCTTTCGCTCGATTCGCTGACAGGCCTTGAGCTATTGACGGGAGTGGAGGCGGAGTTCGGGGTCGATATTGCTGCGGAGGATTTGAACCTGGATAGCCTCGGAAGTATTGGCACCCTTGTGGCCTACCTGTCAGCCCACAGTGATTCTTCGCAGATAGCGCGGTAGCCGCACGCCCGGCAGCGTTGCGCCTGGTCGTGGTTGCGGTGTACGTCAGGCTCTTCCGCCGCCGCTCTCATATCGTCCATTACGCTGAGCAGGTAAGCGCGCGTTTCGTCGTTATAGTCCACCTTGAACGTGTCGCTGCTATACCGAAGCAGGCCGTACGGAGGGCGCTTGCCCTCGGTTTCTTCGATGAGCAGGCAGTATGCGAGCACCTGCAAAAGATGCGAATCGTGCGGCTCGGCTTCCTTGCGTCCGGGCTTGACCTCCACGGGCACCAATCCCCTTGAAGTTCGGACCACGTAATCAGGCGTGCCTGTCAGCCCATAGCGCCCGGAGAATAACGGCTTGCCCCGCTCTTGCGAGTTTGTGTCCCGCGAAACAATCTCCCCTTCAGGCACTCCGCTAGCCGACCGCAGCCTCCCGGCGAACGCAATCACAACCAGCGCAGCCGCGATCAGCGCGACCGCCGGAATAATGGCCCAACCCAATTAATGCCTCAGCTTTCCTCTGGAATAGGGGTGCAGGGATCGCCATCCCCCTGCCGGGGTTTGGGGTGTCCCCAAACATCGTCTCTCCCCTTATTTTCATGCCGGTGGTAGCGCGCAGAGCCATGATTACTCAGATAATCTTGCGCTGCCGCGCCAGGTTTATGGCCTGGACGCGGTTGGCCGCATGCAGCTTCGAGAGGATAGTGGAGACGTAGTTCTTCACCGTGCCTTCAGCGAGGGCCAGGTCGTCGGCGATGTCGCGGTTGCTCATGCCCTGGGCGAGGCGGCTAATTATTTCGACCTCGCGGTCGCTGAGGCTTTCATAGTCGGGTGCGGCCGCGGCCCGGCTTGCGGCCCCCGAGCGGGCAAATTCAAAGAGTATCTTGCTCGCCACTGCGGGCTGGATGAATTGTTCCCCGGCATGCACACGCTTGATGGTGTTCGCCAGCTCAGGCGCGGGCGTGTCCTTGAGCATATATCCCATCGCCCCTGCCTTCACACCTTCAAAGACGTATTCTTCGTAGTCGAAGGTCGTCAGAATGACCACACGAGTCTCAGGGTACTGGCCGCTGATGATGCGGGTAGCCTCAACGCCGTCCATAACAGGCATCTGCACGTCCATCAGTACCACGTCAGGGCGCAGCTCGGCCACTTTTGCAATGGCCTCCTGCCCGTTGCTAGCCTCGCCCACCACGCTTATCCCCGGCTCCAGGCCCAGGATGGTTGTAAGCCCCTGACGCATGAGGGTCTGGTCTTCAGCGATGAGCAACCTGATGGGAGCTGACATACTAGCGCTTCTCCTGATGACCGGCGGTCGTTCGCGTCTCGCTCATCGGGCGACGGTCTGTTGCTAACAATGAAATCGACCTGGTTTTTTCGGTCGCCGCAGCACTGTTGCCGGACTGTGGGCCGGTCGCCCCAGCCAACGGGAGCGGCACGCTTGCTATCACCATCGTGCCTTGCCCTTCACGTCCGGGCTTGATGGTCAGGTGGCCGCCCAGGCCCTCCACTCTCTCCCTCATGCCGCGCACGCCATAATGCCCATCCACTTCCAGGCGAGCGTTGCCGTCGGCCAGGTGCGGGATGCCGACGCCGTCGTCCGACACGGTAAGAAACACCTCACCGTCTTTTGTGAAAAGGTTCAGCTCAGCATTGCGTGCGCGGGCGTGCTTTACAACGTTCAGCACAGCCTCACGACCTACCCGCCAGAGGGCGTCTTGCACAGGGACCGGAAAATTGCCGCTATCAGGCTCCAGGTCGTATTTTATTGCAAATTTGCCTTCTTCGGCGATATGCGTTGCCCATTCCTGGAGGGCCAGGCCCAGAGGCTTGCTGCCGGCCTCGAAATCAGGGCTGCGCAGGTCGGCCAGCGATGCCCGCAATTCGGCCATGCTTCGGCGCACAAGCTCTTTAGTGGCCTCAAGCTCGGCGGCAGCGCGCTGCGGATCGACAGCTTGCAGGCGTTGGGCTGCCTCGATTTTCACAGCAACCAGCACCAGCGCATGGCCGAGAACGTCGTGCATCTCGCGAGCCATCCGGTCGCGCTCGCGCAGCACAGCCACCTCTTTTTCTTTCTGGAGGGCCTCCTCCAGTTGCGTCTTGGTCGCCCGCAGCTCAAGCACGAGTACCTCACTCCGCACACGAGAAGTTATCAGCACCGAAATCATCACCATATAGACGATGAACAGGCCCATACCGAGCGCAAGCCCGGCCACACCCGGGTCGAAGACATTGAAGCCGCTCCCTTGCAATTGAGCCCATATACCGGACTGGATAGCGAAAGCGACAAACTCCGCTGCAACCACCGGCCACATTATTTTCCAGTGCCTTATCAGCTGGCCCGCGCTCACGCCGAAGAGCATGAAGTAGAGGTTTGCGTAGTTATCGTTGAGCGCGCTTAGCCAGAGAACCAGGGCGAAGTTCAGCAGGACGAAAACGAGAGTATGGGTGAACTGACCATCGTAGCCCCACAGCAGGTCACTCACTTTGCCCGAGCCGCCTCGGAATCGCCGCCAGTTGCGCACAGGGAAGGTCAAGAGCAGGCAGGCATAGAGGAGCAGGGGCGGTAAGTAGCGATAGATTGTATCCGGCCTCGGACTGACAATCGCCAGAGACACCCCCAATATGTCCACCCACACGCTTATGTAAAAGAAGACGAGAATGGCGTCCACGATGGGCGGCATGGCTTCTTCGTTGATCTCGCCTGGCTTGCGATTTGGATCTGACTTCTTATCCGGCATATCTGTATCCACTATTGACGGGGCCTGACGGGGGCGGATTTGACGCCCGCCCCGCGGATTGGACTGCTTTCAATTATAGCACTCTTGCCACTAGCTCCATTTGAAGAAGCGAGCCGAAACAGCTATAGCCGCCACGAGATATGCCACCACACCTGCGAAGCAGATGACAAGAGGCACGTTCGGCTCGATATTGAGCCCTGCGAGGTTGAGGCCCGATAGCATCGGCGTGCGCACCAGGTTCGCGACCAGCGTGCTTGGCAGGAACTTGCCGACGTTTTGCAGCCACTCCGGAAGGGCGCTCGCAGGGATCCATAAGCTGCCCAGGAACATCAGCGGAAAGTTGACTGCCTGCGCTACCACTTGCACCGTTTCAACCTTACGAACGAGGGCTGCTATCGCCTGACCTAGCGCCATAAAGACGACAGAGCCAAGCAGTATGGCAGGCACCGCCTCCAGCAGGCCCAGGGCGTCGTAGTGAGCGTTGAAGGCCACCACGCTGGTGACTAGCATGAGCGCGCCCTGCCCGATCGACATACCGGCTTGCATCACCACGCGTGCCAGGATCAGGTGCGACACCGGAAGAGGGGTGGTCTGCACCCGGCGCAAAATGCCTTTCTCCCTGAACTGCGCCATAGTCGCCGCATTGCCGATCAATCCGTTCGACATGAGGCTGAGGACGATCAGCCCAGGTGTGATGAAGCTGATAGCTGTCAGTGAGTTGGGGTCCGACGGGTTGAACTTCTGGTTGCCGTAGATGGCTCCTAGCACGAGCATAAGGCCGATCGGAAAAAGGATAACCCAGAACATCGCGGACCGGTTACGAAGGTACATCACGAAGTTCGCTTGCACCAGCAGCCAGAATCGCCTGAGCGACGCTCCTGCCGAACGAGTCTGAGCCACGGTTGCTACATTAGTTGCCACGATTTTACTCCTTACTTCTTATTGCGGCGACTTTCCCCTTCAACGCCAAGACGCCAAGGATTATTACGGTTTAACCACAAAGGCACAAAGAGCACAAAGGTTTTTGTGGGTTTTAACCACGAAGATCACGAAGGACACGAAGATCACGAAGTTATTATGAGTTTGAATGACAGAGATCACAGAGTAGACAGACACCACAGAGGTTGTTATGGTCTAAAACAATAGAAACCTTGGCGACCTTGGCGGATCTTGGCGTCTTGGCGGTTCCGTCCGTTTCACGTTTCACGTTTCACCGCCCCTGCCCACCGCCCACTCGTCACCGAATATTACGCCCGGTGAGCGCGATGAATACGTCTTCCAGATCGGGCTGCTTTATTGTTAGGTCGGTGAGGATCTGGTGGTGTTCGACGGCCAGTTTTTGTAGCTCGAAGACGGTTTCCTGGGCGTTGTTCGTGTTGACGAGGAGGCGGCCGCCATCCCAGCGTACGCTTGTGACGCCAGGGAGAGCTTGTACTTCATCTTCGGGGAAGTGGACCGACGTGCTGACGAGGTTGTCGGCCTTCAGGCTGTTGATGAGCCCGCCAGGAGTGTCGAGGGCTATCACCTGGCCGCGGTCAATGACGGCAATGCGGTTGCAAAGTTCCTGGGCTTCTTCCATGTAATGAGTGGTGAGGAGCACTGTGCGCCCTTCATTGCGAAGCTCGCGCACGATGTCCCACACAGCGCGGCGCGCTTGCGGGTCGAGGCCGGTGGTCGGTTCGTCGAGGATTACGATTTGCGGGTCGTTGCAGATGGCGAGTACGAGGGCCATCCTCTGCTGCTGGCCGCCTGAAAGCTGATCGCTATATACACCGGCCTTCTCCTGAAGCTCAAAGCGGGTTAGCAGGTCCATGATCTGGGCTTTGCTCAAGAAGATTTCGTACATACTCGCATAAAGCTTGACCAGCTCCGTCAGCTTCAAGTTGTCGAAGAACGCCGTAGCCTGAAGGCTGATGCCCAGCTTTCGCTGCACATCCGTTCGTATGTTTCTGCACGTCAAGACCGAGCACCTTGACAGTCCCCTGGCCGGGCTTGACAATCCCCTCGATCGTCGAGAGGGTAGTGGTCTTGCCCGCACCGTTAGGGCCGACTATGCCGAAGATTTCCCCCTGGTTCACCTGGAGGCTGATATTGCGCACCGCCTTCACATCGCCGTACGATACGCTCAGTCCCTCTATATCGATCACAGGCTTGTGGGCCACGTCCGCCGGCATCGTCGGCGCTGTGGTTGCCTGGCTAAGTGTCATCACGCTGTCCATACTAACTCCTTTTGAATGCCTGCCCGGGCGGTTTTCTTCCGCCTGATTGCCTGAATCTTAGCCGAGGAAGGCCCGGCAGCGTCAGAGGGGAAAGTAACGGACAAGCTAAAAGAAAGTCATTAGAAAGAGTGACTTTGGTAATATGCCTGGTTAGGGAGAGGCCGTATCAATCAAAACAAAAGAAGACACACGTCACTTCAGGCGACGTGTGTCTTCTTTTGTTTTGATTGATAGACAAATTCTAGTCGATCTTAGGACCGGCCTTGCGCACTTCGGCCGTAACCTCGTCCTCAAACTTGGTGAAGTTCTCGTGGAACCTGCGGGCGAGGTTGCGGGCGGCCTCATCGTAGGCGGCTTTATCGGACCAGGTGTTGCGCGGCCAGAGCACTTCGGCAGGCACACCGGGGCAGCTAACGGGCACGTGAATACCGAAGATCGGGTCGGGACGGGTTTCTATGTGGGCCAGCGAGCCGTCGAGGGCGGCGCTCACCATGGCGCGTGTGTAGGAGATGCTCATCCGCTTGCCGACACCGTATGGGCCGCCTGTCCAGCCGGTATTCACCAGCCACACGTCAGAGTCGTGCTCCCAGATTTTCTCACCCAGCATGCGGGCATAGGTCATCGGGGGTAAGGGCAGGAAGGGCGCGCCGAAGCAGGTGCTGAACTCGGGCTCGGGCTTTGTGACGCCGCGCTCGGTGCCGGCCAGCTTGGCCGTGTAGCCCGATAGAAAGTAGTACATCGCCTGCTCGGCGTCCAGTCTGGCGATAGGGGGCATCACGCCGAACGCATCGGCTGTCAGCATCATGATATTCTTGGGGTGGCCGCCCGTACCGGTGAGCGAGGCGTTGGAGATGAACTCGATCGGGTACGCCGAGCGTGTATTCTCCGTTTTCGCATCGCTGTCGAGGTTTAGCTGGTGTGTGTTCGGGTCGATCACCACGTTCTCGAGTATGGTCCCGAAGCTGTGGGAGGCGCGCCAGATGTCAGGCTCAGCTTTTTGAGAGAGCTTGATCACCTTTGCATAGCACCCGCCCTCGAAGTTGAACACGCCATCGTCGCTCCAGCCGGTCTCATCATCGCCGATGAGAGTGCGTTTGGGGTCGGCGGAAAGGGTGGTCTTGCCGGTGCCTGAGAGGCCGAAGAAGAGAGCCGATCTCCCGTCGGGCCCGATATTGGCCGAGCAGTGCATGGAGAGCACACCGTTTACGGGCAGCACGTAGTTCATAACGCCGAACATCGATTTTTTGATCTCGCCGGCGTATTCGGTACCGCCGACGAGCACCAGCCCTTGCGCCAGATTGAGCCCGATGAATGTCTCGCGTGCGCGTGCCTTCGGTTTTGGGATCAGCCTTGAAAGAAGGCATGTCCACCACCGCGAAATCGGGCTTGAAATCGGCAAGCTCGGCCTGGGTGGGGCGGATGAAGAGGTTGCGGGCGAAGAGGTTGGCCCAGGCGGTCTCGGTATAGATGCGCACCGAGAGGCGGTAGCTGGGGTCCGCACCCACGAATACGTCCTGTACGTAGAGTTTCTTGCCGGCCGATGTACTCCGCCATGCGAGCGCGGATTTTGTCGAAATTCTCTTCGCTGAGCGGCTGGTTTACGGAGCCCCACCAGATTTTGTCCTTGCTGGACGGCTCCTCAACAACGAATTTATCTTTAGGCGAGCGCCCCGTGTACTGCCCCGTGCTGACTACGAGCGCTCCATCTGCTGCTAGCATACCTTCGCCATTTCTAATTGCTTCCTCCACGAGAGGGGCGGCGGTAAGGTTATGCCTCGATTCATCTATCTCAATTTTCAGGTTTGTGTCGACTGCCGACGCTATATCCTGCATTAATAAACCCCCTTGTTTTTTCATGCAGCTTGGCGGGTTCGTTCTCCCGGCTTGCTATATTGGCTCCCTTGCTTCACAAGCATTAATTAGGCCCAGGTTTGGCAACGCTATTTTCAGCTCACGCCAACTCGAGCCGCAATAATTATTGTATAAGATAGGGCGGTTAGGCGCAAGGAGTGGTCAGCGGTTAGTAGTTAGTGCGGTAAGACGTTGCCTTTCGTATGGTTGACCAGGATAAGTTGCCCCTCTATAATTCAGCCAGACAATGACTTTATGAGTTTGACTCTCAGAAGTAGCTGGCAATAACTCAAAATCAAGCATTCCAGAATTCAAAATTCCGCCGGGATGGCGGTAGGAGTATGGTTGGCTGAGGTGGGCGATACGGGGAAAGAAACCGGGCAAATCGTGCGGCTGTACGCCGATTTTGCGACCGTGCAGTTGGGCGAGCGCGCAGTGCAATGCGTTATTCGGGGCAAGCTGTTCAGGGCCGACCCTCCTGCAGTGGGGGATTTCGTGCGCGTGGAGCAGGCCGGCGGGCGCTACGTGGTCGCGGAGATGATGCCACGTAAGAGCGCGCTCGTCAGGCGGGCCGCAGGCACCACGGTTGAGAAGCAGGTGATGATCGCCAATATCGACCAGGTGCTGGTCGTCTTCGCCGCAGCCAGGCCCGACCCGCACCTCGCCACTCTTGATCGTTTCCTTGTGGTGGTCGAGGCCAATGATTTGCAAGTGCGTATAGTGATCAATAAGATCGACCTGGCCGATCGCGAGCAAACGATGCACTCGTTCAGACCATATTCGCAGGCCGGCTATTCCGTGCATTACACCAGTGTAAAGACCGGCGAGGGGTTGAACGATCTACGCGAGGCTCTCAAGGGCAAAGAATTGGCTCTTATCGGGCCGTCGGGCGTCGGCAAGTCGAGCCTTTTGAACTCGCTTTATCCTGGCCTCGATCTGAAGATAGGCCATATCAGCGAGGCCTACGGCAAAGGCAGGCACACGACCGTGGGTGGCTTCTTGATAAGGCTGCCGGATTCTGCATCGGTGGCCGACACAGCAGGTCTCAGAGAGGTGGGCCTGTGGCTTGTCCCGCCGGACGATCTGCCCGACTGTTTCCCCGAGTTTCGCTCTCACCTTGGCAAATGTCGCTTCAGCGACTGCGTTCACATCGCCGAGCCCGGCTGCGCAGTCCGAGCCGCCGTAGACCGAGGCGAAATCGACCTCTCGCGCTACGAAAGCTACGTCAAGCTAAGGGCCGAAGCCACCGAATTGTGGCCGACGATGGTGAGACCGAATTTGTAATTGTCAATTTTGTAGATCTTGAATTAACCGGTTCAATTGACGAATTCAAAATTCAACAATTAAGAACTTCGTTCACTGCTTTCCGCAGTACGGGCAGGCGGCCCAGCGCACGCTTATGGGGCGGCCGCAGTTCTCGCATTCATCGCGCAGCTTGGTGCGGCAGTGGGGGCAGTAAAGGTAGTCCTGGCTGACGCGGCGCTTGCAGGAGGGACATAATTCGGTGTCCTCGATGTCCTGGAGCAGATATTCTTCTTCGAGAGCGCGCTCGTAGGCTTCCGAGAGGGTTTCCTTGGGCCGTAGCACGAGGTATAGCACCAGCCCCGCGAATGGCACCAGGATCACGAGGGCCATGCCCAGCGCAATAGAGAAGACGTCACGGGAACGGGCTGTGATATCCCGGTAGCACCAGACGATGCTGGCGAAATAAAGGGCAAGTATGTAGGCCCCCGAACAGGCCAATAAAAACTGTAATACGACCGTTAGCTGGTTAAGAAGATCCCCGCCGATTGATTGAATAAGAAAGTTACCGCCTGTCACACACTTTGCTCCAGTCCTGCACATCGCCCCGCGCGGCAGGCGCTCATTGCTCCTCGAATATTCTTGCAGCACATCATGTCATGCAAAAGCGGCCACGGAACGCACGCTGGCCGCTCATTTCTTCTATTATAACAGGCTTTGCAAGTGCGTAGGTCAGAGCGGCTCGAAGTATTCGACGTCCAGTATCCACACCGACGCGCCGCCTACCTGAACTTCGATGGGCCGGGGCATGTAGAATTCGGCCGGGTCGAAGGCGCTAGGGTAGGAGGAGACGTATTCGCTGCGGGTGTGGCAATTGGCCGAGATCACGTCCAGCACCCTCTGAAGCTGGTCGTCGGATGTGCCCATCATGAAGGTGGAGTTGCGCTCGCGTAAGAAACCGCCCGTGCTGTCGATCGTAGTGAACGGGATATTCTTCTGGCGCAACGCGTTGCCCAGCTTGATGGTATCCTGGCCCTGTACGACTGCTACTACTGCTTTCATGGGGGCGTATTACTTACTGCTTACTGCTTACGGTGCTTATCGGTCATCGGTCGGCGGTCGTCCGTAATAAGCAGTGAGCAGTATTCTAATTCATGTCACCGAGATAGACAGGCACATCGGGATCGTTATGGCGAGCTATCAACGCTCGTAATCCTAGCGGATAGAGGCGGTAGCTGTCAAGGTTGTCAAGGTCCAGCCATTCCAGGCCAACCTGCGCGGTATCAGGTACGGCGCCAGGCCGGGGGACCGAGTGTTCAGTGAGGCGGCAGAGGAACATCAGCTCCATGGCATGGACATCGCTGTCATGGTAAGCGAATTCGTGATTCTTGCCAATGTAGTCGCGCACGAAGCGGAGGTCGCCTATCTCGATTTCCGCGTTGACTTCCTCCAGGCATTCACGCCGCAACGCATCATGCAGTGCTTCGCCTGGCTCCTGACCGCCGCCTGGAAGGCAGTACCAGAATCCTTCTTCATCAACAAGCTTGATGGCTAATAGCCTGCCGTCTTTGATGATTATGGCTTTGGCGGAGTTGCGTATCGGTCTCATAGATCTGCATCTGACAGTTTGCAAGCCAAATCGGGCGTGACACGCCCGATTTGGCTTGCAAACTGTTGTTTAGCTTTAGTCTTGCCGGTATATCCGCACGCGGCGGAACGGCTCTTTGCCACGGCTCACGGAGGCGAGGTTATAGCGCTCGGCAAGCTCGTGCTGCAGCTTACGGATTTGCGACGATTGTGGGGCCAGGTCGATCGGGCGGTCGGTTTCGAGAACGGCGGCTATGGCATCCTCGGCCTCTACAATCGCTGTGGTCATAGGGTCGCCACGTGGCTCGACGTTGAAGACGTTAGCGAGGGCCGACTCGATCTGCACGAGCGTGTTGCTCTTGAGGACGAATACCGGCACGCCGCTCGATTCGGCAGCCCGCAGAGACTGCGGACTCTTGCGGTAGTAATTCTTGAGCGTCATCACCAGGTCCGAATCGTCCATCTCGCGCACCATAGTTGCCGGCACGCGCAGGTTTTTGATGGCGCTTTCGAGGCGGTTGCGGCTCACGCCGAACGGGTAGACGCGCAACGGCTTGTTGGCCGATACGCCTTGCACCAGGCTCATTGGGTTAGCGCCGATGCGGGTTGAGCGTTCGCGCTCCTCGTGCTGAGCCTGCATGAGGTCGCGCTGATTATGGGCCTGCCCGCTTAAAGGCTGGTCCTGAAGCGCGTATGCCGAACCGTTCTCAACCCGCTCTCGCTCAAAAGGGTAGGTGGTCCCCCCGGAGCGCCCCACCGGCCCGCCCAGGTTGCCACCACGGCCCATGTCAGTTGGCCGGTCACGCCTTACGGGAGTGGCTTCGGGCACATGCTGGCGGCGCGGGGCGTTGGGGAGATTCCCTGCGCCCTGGCCTCGGTCGTCGTAGCCTCGCCTGCCGCCATCGCGCCTTCCCTGACCCTGACTGGGCACGCTCGCGCCGAAGCCGTTGTTGCCGCGAGTTGTGGGTGGCGGGATATATGCGATCTCGGTGTGTATGCTGCCGTCGGCCAGGCGCGTTCTGATCTCAGGTGGGATCAGCTCGCCTCGGAGCATCGAGTTCGACCGTCTCGGCTACGTCGCGATGCACGGCCACGCGCTCGCGGTCCAGCAATTCCACGATGATGTCGAAGGTGGGCGGGGCTTTGCGCTCAAGCACCGATTTCTGGGTGCCGCGCCGCCTGGCTTCTTCGTCACTGAGCGTGACCGATTGGATCCCGCCCACCAGGTCGGATAGGGTGGGATTGAGCATGAGGTTTTCGAGGCTTGTGCCGTGGGCGGTGCCCACCAGTTGTACACCGCGCTCGGCGATGGTGCGGGCGGCCTGGGCCTCAAGCTCGGTGCCGATTTCATCGATGATGATCACCTCGGGCATGTGGTTCTCCACAGCCTCGATCATCACGGCGTGCTGTCGCTCGGGGAGAGGCACCTGCATCCTGCGCGCCCGGCCTATGGAGGCGTGCGGGATGTCGCCGTCCCCGGCGATTTCGTTCGAGGTGTCGACCACCACTACTCGCTTGCGCACCTCCTCGGAGAGGACGCGGGCGCACTCGCGCAAGATCGTGGTTTTGCCCACGCCGGGAGGGCCGACCAGTAGGATGCTCCTGCCGGTCTCGACGAGATCTTTGATAATGGCGATTGTACCGTACACGGCGCGGCCAATGCGGCAGGTGAGGCCCACCACGTCTCCGCGTCTGTTGCGGATGCAGGAGATACGGTGGAGGGTGCGCTCGATGCCCGCGCGGTTGTCGCCGCCGAACTCGCCGATTCGACTGATCACGTAGTCAAGCTCGGCACGGGTGATTTCGTTATCGGTGAGGCTCGCTTCGCTGCCCCGGTAGCGGGCCTCGGGCTTGCGGCCCAGGTCCATCACTACTTCGAGCAGGTTTGCGCGGTTGTTCAGCCGCTTGAGCGGCTCAACAATGGGGATAGGCAGAGCGGCCAGCAAGGCGTCCAGGTCGTCGGTGACAACGTGCTCGCCCCCATCCCTCACGATTTCATTCGGATTGTCAGTTGCACGGCCTTGCGCTGCAACCATCTCAGTGACGGTTTGGGCAGGCGCTCGGTCGTTTTGTGGCAGGCTCAGCCGGGAGCCTTCATAATCTGACCTGGATTGGCTTTCTTCAGGCAGTTGCATATTGTTAAAGGATCACCCCTTTTGTTGGGTTATAACCATACCCCTTACGAGGCACGGGAATGATTGTGTACCCCTTCTAGTGCAAGATATAGACCAGACGAATTGCGGATTGCGGATTACGGATTGCGGATTAGTGAGTAGTGCTTATTCCGCTCGCGTTTCCGCGTTCCATCCATTGTGCGCTATTGCGGGTCCCACGTCTACCGTCTACAGTCGCTTTAGGCGTCCGTCTGCGGGCTTATTTTGTGGGGATCATCTGCTCGTTCTTGGCCAGGAAAGGTACAAGGGCGGGTTGACGCTCCTTTATTGGCTCTGCGAGGTACTTGACCAGCAGAACTTGCTCGCTCAACAGGTGGAAACCTCGTTCCTCCAGGAGGGTGCCCACCTCAGCCTGATACTCTCTGAGTCCACAATATACAGGTTTATCGCCGCGGCGTGCGGCTTTCCACAATATGTGGTCCAAAGCGGCTGGAGCTATTTGACGGTTTCCGGGATCGGGCCGGTAGAGGGTGGTTATCCAGTGGCCTCGTGCCCCGGTGAGCAACCGCACGTAGCCACCCAGTCCTTCCGTCTTCCCGGTCTCGTCCTGCCAGACGTATGAGTATTCGAGCAGACCCTGCGACAGGAACCAGGGCCGGGGGATATGGCTGATGTGCCACTGGCGCGTGGTGAGCATTTCAGCGCCCTGCACCACAGGTGGCGTCACCGCCGAGTAGAGTTGCATCAAGTCCCAGGCATCGCGCCCCGTGCGCCGCCTGAGCAGCTTGCGGTAAGGCTCTTCAGTCTCTTCGCTCGAGTTCTGGCTGAAGTAGAGCCTACCCCAGATTTCTTCGCTTGTGTACTGCGTGAAACCGAGTGAGCGGAAAGTAGCAAGCTGCGGCTCATTCCTCGGTACTTTCACGAAGAGCCGGATCACCCCTTGCTCTCCCGCCGCCCGACATGCCTCTTCCAGCAGGCGCTCCCAGACCCTATCGGGCGCGCCATCTGTGGCAGCCAGCGTCGTTATGGTCCATTCATCGCGCCGCTGCCACCTGCACCGCGCCTGCACGTAACCCAGCACCCGGCTCCCCTCGCTGTAGACGTAAACGAAGTTGAAGCGCGGCTTCATAGGCAACTGCGAGCGAAGCAAATCTGATAACAACGCCTCCGGCTCCACGAGCGTATAAGGAGGATTTAGACGCAGCACACGCTGTTTCGGTCGCGTAGCGACTATGCTGAAGAGATCGAACAGGTTGGCGTGGCGCATCGTGTGTGCCATGGTCCCCCCTGGGGGTAATTACGAATTACGAATTACGAATTACGAATTACGAATATAGGCTCCGATCCATTCGTAATTCGTAATTCGTAATTCGTAATTCGCCGCTCAGCGGCGTCTACCATCGCCAGGAAATAGCGGTGGAAGCGGAGGTCGTCTGTTAGCTCGGGGTGGAAGGCGGTCACGATCATATTGCCTTCCTGGGCGGCGACGGGCGTGCCATCTTCCAGTTTCGCAAGCACTTCCACTCCTTTGCCGACGTCTTCGATCCTGGGTGCCCGGATGAAAACGCCATGGAATGGCTTATTGCCCAGGGCTGGAATGTCGAGATCGGTCTCGAAGCTGTCAAGCTGGCGGCCGAAGGCGTTGCGCTCGACTTTGATGTCCATGAGGCCGAAGAGCGGCTGGTCCATTCCAACGTCCCTGGAGAGCATTATCATCCCCGCGCATGTACCATATACGGGATGGCCCGCCGAAACGTAACGCCGGATTGCCTCCGAGAGGCCATATTTGACTGCCAATTTGCCTATGGCAGTGCTTTCTCCGCCCGGGATAATCAGCCCATCAAGGCCCTCAAGCTGCTCAGGCAGACGCACCTCGACCGCCTCCACGCCCAACTCGCGCAGAGCCTCGATGTGCTCCCGAAACGCCCCCTGGAGGGCAAGTACGCCAATCTTCATACGTAGTTGCCAGTTGTCAGTAGACCAAAGCTATCAGTTATCAGTCGGCCGTCGTCTACTGACAACTGACATTACCAACCTCGTACCGACAGCAATTCCTCTTGCGGAAGCGTGGAGACGTTGATACCAACCATGGCTTCGCCGAGATTCTTGCTCACTTCGGCCAGGATTGCAGGATCGTTGTAGTGGGTGACGGCCTGCACGATAGCGCGAGCGCGGCGGGCGGGGTCGCCCGACTTGAAGATGCCTGAGCCGACGAATGCACCATCAGCGCCGAGGGCCATCATGAGGGCTGCATCGGCAGGGGTAGCCACCCCACCGGCGGCAAAATTGACCACAGGCAGCTTGCCGTTCTCGGCTACCCATACGACCAGGTCGTAGGGCGCGCCAAGCTCTTTGGCTTCAGCCATTAGCTCTTCGCGGGGCATATTTTGCAGCTTGCGGATGCCATCCCAGACGGATCGCATGTGGCGTACAGCCTCCACTACGTTGCCGGTGCCCGCTTCGCCTTTGGTGCGAATCATGGCAGCGCCTTCGCCGATGCGTCGCAGGGCCTCGCCCAGGTCGCGGCAGCCGCACACGAAAGGCACCTTGAAATCGTGCTTATTGATATGATAGCGCTCGTCGGCGGGGGTCAGTACTTCGCTTTCATCGATATAATCGATGCCGATCGCTTCGAGGATGCGGGCTTCCATGAAATGCCCGATGCGGCACTTGGCCATCACGGGAATCGTGACCGCCTTCATGATGCTCTCGATCAATTCGGGATCGCTCATGCGGGCCACCCCACCCTGGGCGCGAATATCGGCAGGCACCCGCTCGAGGGCCATCACCGCAGACGCTCCCGCATCTTCAGCGATGCGCGCATGGTCAGGTGTCACCACGTCCATGATGACCCCGCCCTTGAGCATCTGGGCAAGACCTTTCTTCGTTGTAAAGGTTGATTTCTCCATGTGACCCCACCTCCAAAATGGTTAAGGCCTGGGCAGAATTACCGACCCCGCCCTTGTTCCATCTATTATCAAATAATGCTTCAGATAGAAGCCTCTATATCACTTTAATTGTACCGCCTTCGAGGGCAGAAGGCAAGCTAACATCCCAATTCACGAAAAAGAGCGAAAGCGTACTTGCAGCCCTGCCTTCGCTCTTTTTCGTGAATTGGGAGAGTTTCTCTTATCACGCCAATGTGGAAATCTGTGGCACCTGGTACTACCCATCACCGTGCTAAATGGGGTATTTACAGTCTACTGTCGATAGCGCTATACTCTGGGTAATCCACACTGAGAGGGGTGTACCCTGCTGGCCGATACTGCCTTGCATCAGAATAATACTTCCTCCTCGCCTGCAGGCGAAGGAGAGGAGATCACCGGGCGTGCCGGGAGCGGCTGGGCACTGCCTTTGCGGCTGGCGGCATGGGGTATTGCATTCCTTCTCGCGTTCTTGCTGATGCTCCAGTGGGGCACAGGCACAGGCGTTCACAACGACTTTACGCAGAACGTCTGGCTGCCGTCGCGGCTCATACTCAACGGCGTCAACCCATATAACCCGGCACACGCCCAGGTGGACACAGCGCTTGGCAGCTATTCCTCGTCCTTTACCGGATTCAACAGCGGCACCAGCTACCATGCTATTTATCCTATCTGGGTTTCGCTGATTTTCACCCCGTTTGCCGCGCTGCCTCTGACTTTTTCCGTGGCAATCTGGCGGGCGGGCAACCTTTTGCTTCTGATCTGGGGACTGCTCCGCTTGCTTAGATCGTCCAACCCTGTCTTTCGCGCCGCCCGCCTGGCTTCTATCAGCGCGATCGGGGTCACCCTGCTGCTGGGCATCATTTACCGCGAATCCATCGTGACGCTCTTCTCCGGCCAGTTTTCGATAATCGAGTTCGGCTTGCTGGCGGGCATCTGGGGCTATCTAATATCGTCTCAAAATGAGACAGGCCGGCGCCGCCTTGTCGGAGACATTCTTGTTGGTATAGCGCTGGCTGTGCTGGCAACCAAGCCCCAGGCTGTTGGATTGCCGGTGTTGCTGTTGGGTTTGTGGGCGTTATCCCGCAGGCGCTGGGCTATACCTGTTTCCGCAGCAGTGTCGCTGGCCGCCGCGCTCGCCGTGCCGCTTGCCTTCTTCCCGTCCTCGCTGGGCGACTGGCTTGGTATCGTAATGAGCGGCCAGGCGGGCAGCCAGGCTGAAGTGTCGGCGTCAGTGTGGGGACTGAGCTACCAGTGGCTGCACGGCTTTATGCCCTGGGTGCCTGTAGCAATCGTGCTGACATTATGCGGACTGGCAGCCCTGGTCCCATCCTGGCGGCGCGACCTGGCAGACCGTGTGTCGCCCGTGCCGATGGCGCTGCCTCTCACTATCTGTATGAACAGCGTAATAAGCCCATATTTGCTCGGCTACGAACAGGTGCTGCTCCTGATACCCGCGGCAATCTTCCTCGCAGCGGCAGGCCTTGCGGGCGAGCAGAGCGACGCAACCTCGAAAAAGTGGCGGCTCATGATTTACGGCTGGATGGCCCTTCTGCCGTTGTTGCTTGTTGTATTACAAACCTTTGTCGACCTGGAATACCCGCTAATTGTACAAGCGGCGGCTATGCTGGCACTTTGCTGGATGGCGAACTGCGGACTGCGCATCACCGAAAACGCCCCTTCGTCGCGTTTCGTATTAAATGTAGTGCGCTCTTTCCAAAATCCGCAATCCGCAGGTTCTTGGGCTTCGCCCAATTCAGGCAATCCGCAATCCCATGGGGGGTCCGTTGGCATCAATGCGTAACATCACAGAAGGGGAGCGCGAGACTACCCCATTCGACTCGATTGCGTTCACTTCCTTCCTGGTCGAAGCGAAGCGGAACGCGCGACCTGTGCCAAACCTGTCGGTGATCCAGGGGATATTGCCTGCCGCCTCGCAGCTCCAGTACTCGCGTGGCCTCTTCACCTACAAGAACACCTTCTTCGGCTTCGAGCGTTTCTCGGGGCAAGAGACAGTACATTACGACAATCGCCCCATCTGGGGTATGGGCTACAATGGGGGTCTCGTCACCCACTATATGTGGGATCTGCAGCCCCAGTGGATATACGCAGTGCTGCGCGCAGCTTTAGCCCAGGTGAGCGAAGAGCTGCCGTTCCGTGGCCCTCTCAGCTACGAATATTACGGCTTCGAATATACCAACCACCCCCTGGGCCACCTCGCGGAGTTCCTCGGCGAAGAGACCATCAAGTACAGGGGCGCGCTCGTCTACCATCTCTGGTACGTGGGCGGATTTATCCGCTAACCGCCCTCACCTTCTTCTCCGCATCACCAGCAACGCACGGCGGTTGAAACCGCGTGCTAATTCTACGAAGTCCGCCTGCGCGGACTACGATCCAAGACTACCTTATTCTGTGGCACAATCTTGGGGTTAGTAGTCCGCGCATACGGACTTCGTAGAATTAGCACGCGGTTTTAACCGCCGTGCGCTACCCGTGTCGCCGCCTTCCTTTCGAGTTAGTTGTAGTCGATGACCCACGCGGGTCTGCCCCTTCGACGCTTCGATTCTCAGGATCTCGGCTCTAACAAACTCCTAACGAGTTGACACCCTCCCCTGTTCGCGCCTACAATGGCGGTGTCTCAATTCAGGTGAGGAGTGTTCATGATGGCAGAGAAGCCCGCCGAAAGTAACCCGCAGCCCGAGAATCGCAGTCCGCAAGCGCAGTATGGTTTCGAAACTCGCGCCATCCACGCCGGCCAGGAGCCTGATCCTTCCACCGGTTCCGTTATTGTGCCGGTCTACCAGACTTCTACTTATGTTCAGGACGCGCTGGGCAAGCACAAGGGCTACGAGTATTCGCGCACCGGCAACCCCACGCGCACGGCCCTCGAACAATGCGTGGCCTCCCTTGAGGACGGCAAATATGGACTGGCCTTCGCCTCGGGTATGGCGGCGGAGACCACTATCATGTATCTCTTCTCGCCAGGCGACCATATCATCGTGTCCAACGATGTGTACGGCGGGACCTACCGCCTATTCGTGCGCGTGCTTGCCGAGTATGGTTTGAAGTTTGACTTCATAGACATGACCGACACCAATTCGCTGCGCAACTGTATGCGCGCCGAGACCAAAGCGGTGTGGCTTGAGACCCCTTCCAACCCTCTCATGAAGTTGATTGACATAACGGCGGTAACGACCATTGCGCGAGAGCACGGCGCAAAGACGATCGTAGACAATACTTTCGCCTCGCCGTACGGCCAGCAGCCTCTCACGATGGGCGCGGATATAGTGGTGCACAGCAGCACAAAATATCTCGGCGGGCACAGCGATGCGGTGGGCGGGCTGGTCGTGCTTTCCGATGACGCTATGTATGAGAAGCTGAAGTTCCTGCAGAACGCGGTCGGAGCCGTGCCGGGGCCGATGGACTGCTTCCTTGTATTGCGTGGTGTCAAGACATTGGGTATCAGAATGCGCGCCCACGAATTGAACGCTCTCAAAATTGCTCGTTTCCTGGAGCAGCACCCTTCGGTGGAAAAAGTGCGCTATCCAGGCTTGCCTTCACACCCTCAGCACGACCTGGCCGGAAGGCAAATGCGCTGCTTTGGAGGCATGATCTCTTTTGAGGTAAAAGGTGGCCTCGAAGAGGCGCGCAAGATCGTTCAGAACACCAGGCTGTTCAGCCTCGCCGAGAGCCTGGGAGGCGTCGAATTGCTGATCGAGCACCCGGGCATCATGACCCACGCCAGCGTCGCTAACTCGCCCCTCGCAGTGCCCGACAACATGATCCGCCTCAGCGTAGGCATCGAGGATGCCGAGGACCTGATACGCGATCTTGCGGCGGCTATGGGATAGAACGCGGAATGTAAGACGTAAAACGTAAGACGTAAGAACGTAACCGCCAAGACCGCCAAGGTCCGCCAAGGTCGCCAAGGTTTCTATGGTTCGAATCACGGCGGGCGCGCAGCGAACAGATACTCTTAGGCTTTACGTTTTACGTTTCGTCCTCGTCGCCACTCATGGCCTCGTAAAGCTTCTGCCTCCTGGCCTCAAGCTTTAGCCGCTCCAGGCGTTGGGTGTTGATGCTGCGCAGCAGCACGCCCGCGGCCACCACCAGGGTGAAAATCGAGATGGCCCAGCCGAGAACGAAGGGCACGCTGGTCTGGAAGAGAGCGCGGCTGAGGAAGCCTATGCCGCAGAAGAAGACACCCGTCACGAGCAGAATCCAGAAGAAGACGTTGCTGCACCCTTCGCCCTGGCTTTTCTCGACCTCGGCTATCTGCCTGCTGATCTCTACCTGCTCGGGCACGAAGGGCTCAAGACCTATGCTGTTGCCGTTGCGCTGCACGGTGTATTCGCTGCCGCAGTTGCGGCAGGCCAGGTATTGCACCCGCGGCATCACAACGAGCCGCCACCCACACGCCGGGCAGACTATCCTTACTCCTTCAACGTCCATAGCTAAATTATACAGTACCCGCGGCTTGCGTGCTGACTCGTCGGAACCGTTAATAATTGGGCCGTAGGTGCACGGCGCTGATCAATGACTCCAAGTAATGCAGACGGATGGCAGCGACGCGAGCATTGCACGGCGGATGAATCCGCGTGCTAGGTCTGCAAAGCCTGCCTTCGCAGGCTGCGATCCCCGCGATTGTGCTTGATAGCGAGCACAATGGCGGGCTGAATAGTCCGCGCAGGCGGACTTCGTAATCCTAGCACGCGGTTTTAACCGCCGTGCGTTGCCCGCCTACCGAATCAGTTGGAACACTAGGGCGCTGACGTGCCCTTGTGGGATCGGCACTGTCTTTTGCCCACGAGGGCACGTCAGCGCCGTGCACCTACGCGATCTGCTTTATCCTATTTCTGAACGCTTACGAATCCCCGTGTGCTTTGCGCCACCGGACCGGGCGTGATAAGATGAACTCAGAAAAGCACTTCAAACCCAGCATTACTGGATTTAGGTGGAGATAATTTTGCGCATGCCAGGCAGACCCCCACAGGCAAATTATTCACGAACCTCGCCGCAGACGATTAGACCGGCGGCCTCGATCGCCATGTTGAAGCGCTATGGCCGCAGGATACCCGACCTTAGGCCCGGTGAGGTGGTGGTTACGCTGCTCCGCAGGCATCCGCTGGCTTTATTATCGTCGTTTGCGCCGCCTCTGCTGCTCTTCGCGCTTTGGGCTTGCAGCGCCTTTTTTGTCGTGCCGTTCCTGATGAGCTTGCGAGTTGACCCGCTCCTTACCGCCAATCCACCCCCTTCATGGGCGGCCCCGGTGCTTTGGGTCGTGTGGCTTGGATTTGCTTTCCTTCTGCTTGGCCGCTTTGCGTACATCGTGTTCAATTGGCGGGGAGACTGGATTGCCCTCACAACGCGCCGCGTAATCGTTATGAACAAAACTCTCTTTGTGAGCGAAGCGCGACGTGAGTGCCCTATCAGCAAGGTGCAAAACGTGACAGCCGAGTTTCCTAACCCTGTCGGCATGGCCTTCGATTTCGGCGACATCCACGTGGACACTGCAGGCATAGGCACAATCTCTTTCAAAGATCTCCCGCACCCCAAGCTGCTGCGCGAGGCCATCTTCAAGCAGCAAGAGATCACCAGCTCAAGGCAGCCGCCGCCGGAGGACCTGCGCAAAGCCGCAGTGCGTAGCATTATCCTGGGCAAAGACCCCGCGCAAATTACGCCTTTACCCCTGAGTGCCGATACAAGGATTCCGGAAGATAGGCGCAACCCGCAAGGGGTATCGTTCGTTTCGGGCTATGGGCTGTTCAACCTGCTCTTTCCGATCACGCCACAGAGAGAGGGCGCTCGGGTGACCTGGCACAAACACTGGTGGTTTTTGCTGCGGGGGCTGGCCTTGCCTGTGCTGGTCTATATAGTTGTGCTTGCCGCGTGGCTGGCCGTCACTGCTCTCGCCCAGCATGCTTTACCGCTTCCTGTGGCCACTATACTTGGTTGGCTGGCGTTGGCTCTCTTCCCGGTATGCGCGGGCTGGGCAATTTGGAATTGGGAAGATTGGCGCAACGATCTGTATAAATTGGACCACGAGCGCGTTTATCATATAGAGAGCCTTCCCTTCGGGCTACGTGAGCAATCGCAAGAAACCCTTATCAGCCTGATCAGCGACGTGATGTACATCGTGCCGGGGCCCGTCGCAAGCCTCTTGAACTTTGGCAATGTGGTCATCAAGACGCCGGGTGAGGCCACCGAATTCGATTTCAAGAGCATCCGATGCCCCCGAGAGGTGCAGCAGGAGATAATGGAACGCGTAGACGAATACCGCCTCAAGAGCGCCGCAGAGGGCGATAAAGAAATCGAAGCCTGGATTAAAGCGTACGATGACGTGGTGCGGGGTGCGTGAGGGTTGTGAGGTAAAACGTAAAACGTAAGACGTAACCGCCAAGACGCCAAGATCCGCCAAGGGCCGCCAAGGTTTTTACGGGTTTAACCACAAAGACACGAAGATCACGAAGATCACGAAGATCACGAAGATCACGAAGGTTTTGTTGGTTTAAATCAGAGCTCGCGGCCCAGAGGGCAACCCCGCTCATGAGCACAGAGGACGCAGAGATCACTGAGGGTTATTATGGTTTACGTTTTCGGTAAAGCGTGATCGAAGTTATATGATGCGAAGGGTGCTGTTCATCCTGTTAACACTGTTTGCCCTGCTGGCTTCGGCCGGCGGGGGCGCGAGTGGGGTGCGCGCGCAGGGGGCAGGGCAGCAGGCGAAAATCGCTGTGACAGCCAGGGCGGGGTACGGCGATTCGGGCGAATACTTGATCGGAGACTGGCTGCCTGTTCGTGTTACCCTCGATAATCCCGCAGGCGGAACACCGATGCACGTGCGCGTGCAGGTCGAATCTAAAGGCTCAGACGATTCGATCACGGCTGGCCTTTATGCCCGCGATTTGGATCTGCCCGCTTCGGCGCACAAAGAGATAACCCTTTACGCTTACTCGGGCAGCTTCACACGGCGCTTCACAGTGGCGGTGATGGATGGCAGCAATGTGGTCGCCAGCGTAGGTGCGGCAGCCGACCCCTATGAACCGCCCTCAAACTTAATAGTAGGTGTGGTTTCGTCCGATTCTTCGCTGATGAACGTGCTGAAGGGCGAGCAGGTGGGGCGCGTGGTCAGTTCGCTCCCTCCGGGTGGTTATGGGGGATATTCCGGCGGCTACTTGCCGCCCACGCCGAACGGCAGCACAAGTGGCCTTGCAACAATAGCGCACATGAAGCTGGACGACATTCCGCCTCTTTCGGAAGCTCTCGATAGCCTGGGCGTGCTTGTTCTGGATGACGTTGACACCGGCTCGCTCTCTACTGACCAGCGATCAGCGCTTGAGGCCTGGGTATCACGCGGCGGAATGCTGATAGCCGAGGCGCGGCCAGGCGGCAGCGGACGTGACGGCTGGGATCGCCGGCCTGCTCCCTGTAACTGTCAACGGCAGCCGTACTGTCGCCTCGCTCGACAGCCTGGGCGACCTTGTGGGTGCTGCCCCGCCATCGGGCCAGGCGACTGTTGGCGCGGCTAGTTTGAGGCCCGAAACAGCCTCCACAAGCCGCGTGCTTGCCCAGCAAGACGGCATACCCGTTGCGGTGGAGCGCGACCTGGGTCGGGGCGAGGTTGTCTACCTGGGCGTGAGCCCGGGTGCGCCGCCACTCAAGTCCTGGGACGGCACTCTGCCCCTCATCAAGAGGCTGCTGGCCGACCATGCATTGCAACTGTCCTACGGTGATTTCCTCCGGTTCAGCCCGTCGCGGGGCTATTACTCCGGCTCTCTATTCGATACCTACGGCGGTATGTTCGCGCTGCCCGCTCTCGATCTGCCTGATCCTCTACTTATGGGCTTGTTCCTGCTGCTTTACATAATCATCGTCGGGCCTGTCAATTTCATCGTCCTAAGACGGATGAGGCGCGCCGAGCTTGCCTGGTTGACCGTGCCTCTGCTGGTAGTGCTTTTCTCGGTAGTGGCCTATCTGGTTGCCTTCCAGTCGAAAGGCGGTGATGTCGTGGCGATACGCGCCAACGTGGTCAGTACGTACCCCGACGTTGAACAAGCATCCTTCGCCCAGCACTTCGGCCTCTTCTCGCCGGTGCGCAGCACCTACAGGTTCAGCTTGCCTGCCGACAGCGCAGTGACGGAGATCAATTCGTATGGCTATTCCCAGCCGGGCGGCGACACACCGTCACCTGTGCTTGGCGGCAACCCGACTACCATCGACAATGTCAATATCGATACCTGGAGCCTCAAAGCGTACGTTGCCGAGCACACAGGCAAAGCTGAGTCGCCGGTCGAGTTCAACCTGAGCCTGGGCAACGATGTCATAGCAGGCACGATCAAGAATCGGAGCACGAGCCCTCTGGAGGACGTGGCACTTGTGAGGGGCGATGCTGTGCGCTACGTCGGCTATCTCGCGCCGGGCCAGCAGATCAACGTGCGGCTCGACGTTTCATCGGGGCTTTTCGACAATAGCTCGCCCATCAAGTTGATACCCCCACCTCCCGGAGTCCGCCCACCCCAATCGGGCCAGACTTTCCAGTTTACTAACGGCCAGGGCAGCAGCGCCGAGCAGCGCACCTACAATCGCAAGATCGACTTGCTCAGCGCGGGCCTCTACCCTCTGGTCGCTGACGAGCCGCCCGCAGACATGAGGGTCATCGTGCTCGCCTGGGGACCGACCCTGCCAACCAACTTTGACGTTGCCGGCCACAGCACGGGCAACGAAGAATTGAACCTCTGGACTTCTGTCGTGCCCGTAGGCTCTGCCGGTAGCGAGCAAGCCGTGCTCCCGGCAGGCTCGGTGCCCTATACCCTTTACGCTCCGGGCAATAAGCCGTCGATAATAGTGTGGAACGGAAGCGGCACTCTGTCGGTTGTGCCTGGAGCCGTTCCGAGCGCCGTGCCGCCGCTGCCCCCAGGGCGCACAACCGGTGCCTCCTACCATTTCTGCCGGCGGTTCGACCGCCTCTCCCCAGAGTATCCATATCTCGCCCTATGCCGACGTGCAGTACAGGCTGCCTGCCGGCATCAAGCCGGACAAGCTAACGCTAACCTATTCGACCGGCCAGAGCACGCGCGGCGCTGACATAGCAATGCTGGCATATAACGTAAAGAGCGGTAAATGGGACAGTGTCGGCACCCTCTCGAACAGCGGCACGCAGCCGATCCCCAACCCGACCCAATACACCGGCTCAGCCGGCGACGTAACCATCCGCCTTCAGCCAAAAAGCGGTGACGTCACACTAAGCGATGTGACCTTAAACCTGGAGCTGAACGGGAAATGAGACGTGAGCGACCATGGGTCAGGGGTCAGGGGTCAGATCAGGGAAAGAAGGGGTGCAGGGATCTCCCTGCCGGGGTTTGGGGTGTCCCCATAATCCTCTGTTTCTCGTAAAGAGGGGGTGCAGGGGCGCTTCCCTGCCGGGGTTTGGGGTGTCCCCAAATTCTTTCATTTTCTAATAAGTTGATTGAATCTGCAGTAGGAGCCAGGGCTAGTAAGCAGTAAGCAGTAAGCACTATGACCAATCCGCAATCCGCAATCCGCAATCCGCAATTGGAAGGTCCGCACTCCCAATATGTGGTCCAGACCCAGCATCTGACCAAGCGGTACAACAACTTCACCGCGCTCAGCGATCTGAACCTCAGCATCGAGAGGGGGTCCATCTACGGCTTTATTGGGCCGAACGGGGCCGGCAAGACCACCACCATGCGTATCCTCGCCACTCTGCTCGAACCTACCGAGGGGCAGGCTTGGGTGTCGGGGTACCCGGTAACCCAGAAGCCGATGGAGGTGCGGAGGCGTATCGGGTATATGCCCGACTTCTTCGGCGTGTACGACAACATGAAAGTGTGGGAATACCTCGACTTTTTTGCTGCTGCTTACAAAGTCCCACCGGACAAGCGTCGTATTATGATCGGCGATTTGCTTGCGCTGGTGGACCTGTCGGCCAAGCGCGACGCTTTCGTGGAAGAGCTATCTCGCGGTATGAAGCAGCGCCTCTGCCTGGCGCGCACACTTGTGAACGAACCTGAGCTGCTTATTCTCGATGAGCCTGCCTCCGGCCTCGACCCTCACGCTCGCATCGAGCTTCGTGAGCTGCTCAAAGAGCTTCGGTCGCTCGGCAAGACTATACTTATATCGTCGCACATACTCACGGAGCTTGCAGAGATGTGTACCCACGTCGCGATTATCGAGCGCGGCAAGCTGCTCGTCAGCGGTGGGGTGAGCGATATCTTGCAGGCCATGCAGCCGGCCCGCGAAATCTACATACGCGTGCTGGCCCGCTGCTCCGACGCCGTGCAGATCGTCAATACAGTGCCCGGCGTGCTGGGTGTGCGCCTGTTCCCACCCGGTTACAGGCGCGGGCAGGGAGGCGATGGCGGCGACATACCCCCTGTGCCAAACCCCGCCGCCGTCGCGTCCAACCCCAATATCCCACCGCCTCCCGGCGTGAGCATTCCTCCGCCGCCTCCAGGCGCCATTCCCCCACCGCCGAGCGCTGTGCCATTCAACGGCCCGGCCACCATTTATGTCCGCATTAATGGAGACGACAATCTCCTCAGCATGATGCTTTCGCGGCTGATGCAGGCCGGCATACCGGTATACGGTTTCGAGGAGACACAGGGAGACCTGGAAGAGATTTTCTTGCGAACCACGAAGGGGCTGGTACAATGAATTACGAATTACGAATTACTGCGAATAGAACTCGTAAGCAACTCGTAATTCGTAATTCGTAATTCGTAATTATGAGGAAAGGGCTGGTGCAGTAGATGCAGGCGAACCCTGTTATTCTCAAGGAGCTGCGCGGGAGGATGAGGGGCTGGCGCGCCCTGGTGGTGCTGGTCATCTATCTGCTTGTGCTGAGCTTGATTACATGGCTCACTTATCTTGCCATCAGCGGTATCAACAGCGCCGTGGGTGGAGCGGCATCGTCACAGGTCGGCAAGGGTATCTTCGGGGTGCTGGTCATCTTCCAGACCATCATGGTATCGCTCCTCACCCCGGCTTTCACGGCGGGCTCCATTACCTCCGAGCGCGAGCAAAAGACATTCGACCTCTTGATGACCACCCTGCTGCCGGCCCGGTCGGTAATCTTCGGCAAGCTCGGCTCGGCCCTGGCATTCGTGGCGCTGCTCATAATCTCGATCGCTCCGCTGGAGAGCCTCGCCTTCATGTTCGGAGGCGTGGCCCCCGAAGAGATCATACTCTCGCAGGTTGTGATGCTGATGGCGGCGTTACTATTCGCGTCCATTGGCATCTTCTGGTCCTCGATGCTCAGGAGCAGCGTGGCAAGCAACGTGCTAACCTATGGCACTATCCTCTTCCAGATGATCGGCATCCCCTTCTTATACTACGTCATCACAACCGTCATGGGCGCCTACTCCTCCAGCGCCGGCGGCCCCGGCATCGCTCAAACGGAGGGATTCTGGTACACGAGCGGAGTCATTCTCTCCATCCACCCGATAATTGCCATGGTGCTAAGCGAGGGCTTCTATTTGTCAGGCCAGCCACTCTTCATCTACACCAACAGCGACATGCTCAGCGGACACACCCTGCTTGTGGTGTCTCCATGGCTCCTATTCTGCATAGAGTCCCTACTCGTTAGCGCCTTCCTCGTCTGGCTCAGCGTACGGCTGGTCAAGCGGACGCGGTAGTTGTCAGTAGACCGGCGACCGTATTTCTCAACGCCAAGACGCCAAGACGCCAAGGATTTTTACGGTTTGAACCACAAAGGCACAAAGATCACAAAGTTTCTATGGTTTTGAAATCACGAAGAACACGAAGAACACGAAGGATACTATGGGTTTGAATCCCTGGGATCACAGAGCACACGGAGATCACAAGGGTCATAAATGGGTTACGTCTTACGTTTCACGTTTTGCCCACTGTCCACTCCCACCGGTCTACTGACAACTGACAACTGACAACTGACAACTTCCGTATACATATTGACATGAGTAGCAGACCACCGCCAATCGAACCTACCACAACGGACGCAGACCCGCGCCTTGAGCAACTGCATGCTCTGCTCAAGCGCGTAGAGACGCGTTTGCGTCTGCAGGATGGTGTGGGGCTGTTCCCCTGGGTGATTGCGGTAGCCGCGAGTATTTTCGTCGTGCTGGAGGCGCTGCGCCGTTTCTGGGGCGCTCTCGATTTGAATACGCTGGCCATTGCGGGATTGGGCCTGTTGGTCGTATCACTTGCCGGAACGGCTTTGTACTCGGTGCTGAAGCCGCGAGATCTGCTTTCAACGGCCCGGCATGCCGACCGCGCACTGCGGCTGGATGAGCGCCTTTCCACGGCTATCGAAGACGCCGCGCAGCCCTCGGCGAAACCCACTTCCGCCTCAATTGCTCTGCGCGACGCCCAGCTTGATGACGCACTACAGACGGTGAAAGATGTACGGCCCGAGCGCGATCTTCCTGTTAACCTGAAGACACGAACGTTTATACCGTTTGGTGTGCTGGCGGTTGTGTGGCTCGCTGTCGCCTTTATGCCAGATTTTGCCACCAACCCGGTTGACCAGGTAGCAAAAGCGCAGGTAGCAGCCGAGCAGAAAAACATCGACATTCTGAAGCAGGCCATCGAGGCGCAGCCGAATGCCGCCCAGGACCCGAATCTGCAAAAGCTCCTGCAAGAGCTTAGCACCCTCTCGAATGACCTGAAGCAGGGTGATCTCACGAAGGAAGAGGCTATTGCGCGTCTCTCGCAGACAGAGTCTGACCTGCAGAAGTCGCTCGACCCTAACAATGCAGCCCAGCGCGAGGCGCTCGATCAGCTTGCGAAGCAGCTTGCAGCCTCAGGCAATCAAGACGCCCGGCAGGCGGCAGACGCCCTCAAGGCCGGCGATACGCAGAAGGCGGTTGACGCTCTCAAAAAGGCCGCCGACGACGCCTCGAAGATGTCGCCTGAAGAGCGCAAGGCACTAGGCGATTCGCTGCAGCAGGCGAGGGATAGTGTTGCCCCGCTCGATCCGAATCTTGCCGGCAGCTTGAACGATGCCGCAAACGCTCTCCAAAACGCCGACCCCGCTGCGGCAAAACAGGCCCTGGACAATCTGGCGCAACAGGTCCAGGAGAACGGTCAGAAAGTGGCCACCCAGCAGCAGATACAACAGGCGCTCGCGCAGATTTAGCAGAGCAAAACCAATATCGCCCAGTCGGGACAGGCAACTCCCGTCGCCGGCGCAGGCACTGCCGTCGCGAATGGCACGCCCTCGTCCGGCACGCCTTCGGCCGGCGGCACGCAGCTTTCCGGCACCGTAGTGGCCGGTGGTACGGCTCTTTCAGGCACTCATGTCGCAGGCACGCCGCTCGTAGTCGCGCAAGTCAGCCCCATGTCCGGCACTCCGGTCACTGCCGGCAGTGCTACTCCCGTAGTCGTAAGCGGCACAGTCTCGTCCACCGGCACTCCCGTCGTGGTTATGGGCACGCCGGGCAACGGCACGCCGGTTGCATCCCAGGCTCAGGGCGCTGCGCAAGGTCAGGGGCAACAAGGCCAAAACCAGGGGCGGGGACAGACACAGGGCCAGGGGCAACAGGGCCAGGGGCAGGCTCAGAGTGGCAACGGGGGGCAGAGCGGCGCGCCTGCAGGCGGTTGGGGGACAGGGCACCAGGAGCAAGTTTATGCGCCGCCAAGCAGCGTGCAGGCTAACCTCACGCCCGTGACGGTGCAAGGCCAGGACAACCCCAACGGCGAGCAAAGCAGCACCGGCACCAACACGGACGCCAACAACACAGGCTCCGCTACCGTGCCCTACGAGCAGATCTACGGCCAGTACCAGCAGCAAGCGGGCAACGCCCTCAACAGCGACTACATCCCGCAGGGTTATAAAGACCTGGTGAAAGAGTACTTCACGAACATTGCCCCTTGACGGGTGTCGCAAAGCTGTGGTATAGTCGGTCTACTAAACTGAATATGACAACAGCCGCGAACAGAACGAGTAATCTCAGGAGCGGGATACAGAGAGCCGGGGCAGGTGTGAGCCGGCATCAGCGCGTGAGATGAATGGATCTGGGAGCTGCGCACCGAAAGCTTAGCAAGTAGACTGCGCCGGAGACTCCACCGTTACCAGGGAGCCGGGTATCAAGCAACTGCTTACGTGTATTAATAATTACCATGCAAAAGAGCAGGAGGCAGCGTACCTGATGGAGTGCGGCACGTAGCGTGCCGAATGAGGGTGGCACCACGATAGCTATAAGCTCTCGTCCCTTTAGTGGGATGAGGGCGTTTTTGTTTAACCAAGTTGTCAGTTGCCAGTTGTCGGTTGACGAAGGAGAGCCGACCACAGTCAACTGACAACTGACAACTGACAACTGACAACTCGGTCAGAAAGGATATGGTCATGATTAGCGAGGCACTGGACAAGTTGGTGCGAGGCGAGTTGCTTGACGATAGCGAGGCGGCCGGGGCTATGGAAGAGATTATGGATGGGGTCGCCACGCCTGTGCAGATCGGAGCGCTGCTAATTGCTCTACGCATGAAGGGCGAGACGGTGGACGAAATAACCGGTCTTGCACGAGTGATGCGCGCCCACGCTATACCGGTCGACCCCGGCAATAGCAATGTGGTTGACACCTGCGGCACGGGGGGCGACCGCTCCGGAACCTTCAATATCTCGACGACCGCCGCTATCGTAGCCGCAGCTGCGGGGGTGCCTATCGCAAAGCATGGCAATCGCGCTATGAGCAGCAAATGCGGCAGCGCCGACGTGCTGGAAGCCCTGGGTGTGCAGATCAACCTGGACGCCGAGGAAGTGGCGCGCTGCGTGCGCCACGTGGGCATTGGCTTCATGTTCGCGCCCCTCTTCCACCCGGCCATGAAGCATGCCGGGCCTGTGCGCCGCGAGCTGGGCGTGCGTACCGTGTTCAATATACTCGGCCCGCTCACCAACCCGGCGGGGGCACGCACCCAGGTGCTCGGCGTGGCCGACCCGTCGCTTGCTCCCAAATTGGCGGGCGCACTTGAGCGGCTGGGGGCAAACCACGCGCTCGTCGTGCACGGCTATGGCGGTCTCGACGAGCTGAGCATAACCGGCCCATCGGTCGTCTATCACGTCCGCTCAGGCCGCACTATCGAGCACCTCAGCCTGCGCCCCCAGGATGCCGGCCTCCCTGTGGCACCGCTCGAATCTATTCGCGGCGGCACCGCTGAGGAGAACGCGGCAATCACCCGTGCTGTGCTCGCAGGCGAGCGGGGGTCCGCGCCGCGACGTGGTGCTCTTGAATGCAGCTGCCGCCCTCTACGCCGCGGATATGGTAGAAAACCTCCAGGAGGGCGTGCAAGTCGCCGCGCACGCCATAGACAGCGGCGCAGCGGAGCGCAAGCTCGCGCACCTCGCCGAATACAGCCAGAACCCGATCGAGCTTGGCGCTCAAGCCGAAGCTGAGGTTGAACCAAAGGCTGAGGTAACTCAGCCTGCCACGACCGGAAACGGGAAAGCCGCATGACGATCCTGGAATCCATAGTTGCGCATAAGCGCGAAGAAGTAGAAGCGCGTAAGGGCGAGACATCGCTCCAGGCCCTTCTCGATCGGCTGCCTGGAGCGCCGGCCGCTCGCGATTTTCGTGCAGCTCTGCTAAATCCTGAGCTGCCCGCGCCTCGTGTAATAGCGGAAGTGAAGCGGCGCAGCCCATCCAGGGGGATATTGAGGATGGACCTCGACCCTGTGGAGCTTGCCCACACCTACCAACAGAACGGCGCGGCTGCCCTATCGGTGCTCGTCGATAACCACTTCTTCGGCGGCTCGCTTGAGGACTTGCGGGCTGTAAGCAGTGTCGTGGGCGTGCCGGTGCTCTGCAAAGAGTTCATCGTTGACCCCTATCAGATCTACGAGGCGCGTCTGGCGGGTGCGGACGCCATTTTGCTGATCGCGGGAATCCTGGCTTCGGTAGAGATGCGAGAGATGAGGCAACTGGCGGCCAGCCTGGGCATGGCTTCTCTCGTCGAGGTGCACGACCGAGCCGAGCTGGGTGCGGCTCTAGCTTCAGGCGCAGAGATTGTAGGTATCAACAATCGCAACCTGCACACCTTCACGGTCAGCCTGGATACCACACGCGACCTTCGCCCACTCATCCCCGCCAACATAGTCACCGTCAGCGAAAGCGGCATATCGAGCGCTGCCCATCGCTCGTACCTGGCTTCCCTTGATATTGACGCCCTTCTGGTAGGCGAGAGCTTGATCACCGCCTCCGATGTAGCTTCTGCAACGCGAGAGATTTGCGGCCTTTCTGTATCTGTTCTTGAGGAGAGCCTGCGATGACGCTCCTGACCAATCGCCCCACCTTCGATGATCTGACCCAGGCCGGCACTGTTGTGGTCAAGACATGCGGCATCATGCGGGTGAACGACGCTTTGGCCGCTGCCTCTTACGGCGCGGATATGATCGGGTTGGTATTTGCCCGCAGCAGGCGGACCATATCGGTGGAATTCGCTTGCTCGGTGCGTGGTGCGCTTAACGACCTCAAGCGCAGACCGCTGCTGGTAGGGGTTTTTGTCAATGAGTCGCCCGAGGCGATGCTTGCTGTTGCGGCCAAAGTTGGCCTCGATATCCTGCAATTGAGTGGCGATGAAACTCCACATGAGGTCGCCCAGTGCGCGGCCCGTTACCCTGTGCTCAAGGCATTTCGCTTCTCTGAAAGCAGCACCATACAGGACCCGCTCCGTGATTTCAAGGGCTATCGCAAATTGGTGCCGGAAGGTAGCCTACGGTTCCTTGTGGACACGTACCGGGCGGGCGAATATGGCGGGACGGGCGAGCCTGGCAACTGGAGTATAGCGGCTGAGTTGGCCCGGCACGAAGATATCATGCTTGCAGGCGGGCTCACTCCCCGGAACGTTGCGGAGGCTATCGGGGCAGTAGCTCCATGGGGTGTGGATGTGAGCAGCGGCATAGAGCGTGATGGCATGAAGGACCCAGCCCTGATTCGGTCGTTCATCGTGGGCGCCCGCGGAAGTTCGGGCCCGATGTTAAAGAAGAGTTAGGAGAGGACACCATCCAATTGCGGATTGCGGATTGCGGATTAACCGCTTAAATTCACTTGGCGAGCCTTATGCATTTATGCGTAATCCGCAATCCGCAATCCGCAATCCGAAGAGGGTTTGGGACGGAAGTTAGTAGAAAGGCAAACAAAGTGGCTACTACAGAAGCGGAAATAGAACAGACAGAGGCACAGCGCTATAACCAGCCAGATGCGAACGGCAAATTCGGACAGTTTGGGGGCAAGTTCGCTCCCGAAGTGCTGATGCCGGCCCTCCAGCAACTTGAGCAGGCATATAAGGAATGTCGGGCCGACCCCGAGTTCGTTGCCAGGCTGCGCCACCTCGAGCAGCATTACACCGGCAGGCCGACGCCGCTCTATTTCGCCTCCGGTCTCACCGATGAGTCGGGCGGAGCGCGCATCTATCTGAAACGTGAAGACCTGGCGCATACCGGCGCGCACAAGATCAATAACGCATTGGGACAGGCGCTGCTGGCGCGGCGTATGGACAAACAGCGTATCATCGCGGAGACAGGTGCGGGGCAGCATGGCGTTGCGACCGCCACGGTTTGCGCGATGCTGGGGCTTCAATGCGTGGTCTATATGGGCGAAGTCGATATCGAGCGTCAGGCGCTGAATGTGTTCAGAATGAAACTGCTCGGCGCGGACGTGCGCCCGGTCTCGTCGGGCAGCCGCACCCTCAAGGACGCCATCAACGAGGCCGTGCGCGACTGGGTTTCTAACGTCGAGACCACCTATTATCTGATAGGCTCTGCCGTCGGCATGCACCCTTACCCGACGATCGTCCGCGACTTTCAGAGCGTGATAGGCCGCGAGACGCGCAGCCAGTGCATCCACGAGATCGGCAGCCTTCCCGATTACGTGGTTGCCTGTGTGGGCGGCGGAAGCAATAGCATTGGCATCTTCTACCCGTTCATCGAAGATGCAGCCGTGCACCTGGTGGGAGTGGAGGCAGCCGGCGAAGGCATCGCATCGGGCAAGCACGCAGCCACGCTCGTTGCAGGCAGCGTAGGCGTGCTGCACGGCTCGCGCTCCTACATGCTGCAGGACGACAACGGCCAGGTTATTGAGACGCATAGCATCTCAGCCGGCCTCGACTACCCTGGCGTTGGCCCCGAGCACAGCCATCTAAAGGAGACAGGCCGCGCCCAGTACGTCGCCGTCACCGACACCGAAGCCCTCGAAGGCTTCCAACGCCTCTGCCGCCTGGAGGGCATTATCCCTGCCCTCGAGTCGGCCCACGCCGTCTATCACGCATGCAAGTTGGCAGCAACCCTTCCTCCGGATAAAATAGTGGTAGTAAATCTCTCCGGTAGAGGGGATAAAGACATGCACACCGTCGCAGGTGCGCTCGGCATAGGGCTTGGGCCGAAGGCGTAACATGACCAATCCGCAATCCAAAATCCACAATCCGCAATCGACATGAGTTCGTATCGAGGGCACGTTTCGCCGGCTCGCCAAGACGAATGAGGCTGCGCTTATCCCGTATGTGACGGTGGGCTATACGTCCCTTGAGCTGACCAGGCGGATATTGCCGGTCATGGCGCGTCAGGGGGCCGACCTTATCGAGCTTGGTATTCCGTTCAGCGATCCCCTGGCCGATGGCGCTACGGTGCAGCGTGCCTCGCACGCGGCCCTTGAAGCGGGAGTGACTGTGGCCGACTGCATGAGCGTGGCGGCGGAGGCGCGCCGCTCGAACGAAGTGCCTTTGCTCTTCATGAGCTACTACAATCCCATCCATCGCTATGGGCTTGCACGCTTCGCCCAGGACGCTGCGGCGGCGGGTGTGGATGGTCTCATCGTCCCCGACTTGCCACCTGAAGAGGCGGGCGAAATCAAAGCCGCCTGCGATACCGCCGGAATCGACCTGATCTTCCTGCTCGCGCCCACCAGCACGGACGAGCGCATCCGGCGCGTCGCCGAGATGGCGAGCGGCTTTATCTACTGCGTATCGCTGGTCGGGGTTACCGGCGCGCGCTCCGAAATCGGCTCTTCAGCGGGTGAGCTTGTCGAGCGCGTGCGCAAGTTCACAGACCTGCCTCTCGTTGTGGGCTTCGGGATCAGCAAGCCGGATCAGGTCGCCCAGGTGGCGGCCATCGCTGACGGGGCGGTTGTGGGCAGCGCCCTGGTCAACCTGATCGAGAGCTATCCCGAAGATGAAGTGATTCTCGAGGTATCAGAGTACGTTCGAGCTCTCAAAGCGGCTTGTGTGCGCAAATCATAACCGATCCGGCCAGGTGAACCCTTCCCCCGATCTATATCGCTTCCTTGACGAGCTTGCGGCAAACGCCTGGCCCGCACTTGTGCAGCAGGCGTTTGGGGGATGGCGGCTGCGCGCCAACAACGGGCTGACAAGACGGGCCAACAGCGTGCTCACCGCAGCTCCTATGCCCGACTACCCGGAATGGCTCTCCCATATCGAAGATTTCTATGAGCGGCGCAATCTGCCGCCGCGGTTCCAGGTAAGCGATGGTTCACCAGATGATCTCGACCTTTTGCTGGAGGCCCATGGCTACCGTGCAGAAGCGTATACTATGGTCCAAATCGCCCAGGCGCGGCAGGTGGTCGAGAGGGCAAGGGGTTCGCGCCTGATGCCTGTCATGGAGACAGAATCGCTGACCGAAGAATGGCTAGATGCCTTTATTCAGGCGGAAGTGGTGCCGGAGAGCAAGAAAGCGACATATCGCTCTATCTATGCTGCCATCGGGCCACGCACAAGCTATCTTCGCGCCTGTTCGCCGGATGGTCTGACAACAGGTGTGGGCATGGCCGTCACCGAGCAGGGTTGGACCGGCCTATTCAGCATCGCCACGCTGCCCGAATATCGGGGTCGCGGTATCGCGACGCAACTCCTCGGCCTTCTAGCTCGATGGAGCCTCTCCAACGACGCGCCCAATCTCTATTTGCAAGTCATGGAGAACAACGAGACTGCAATCAGGCTATACGAGAAGCTCGGGTTCGCACGCCTCTACGGTTACCATTACCGCACGAAAGGGTTAGAATGAAGACCGAGGGTGCCGGGGGACAATAGATGAGAGCAGATCCAAAATGCAAAGACATGCCACGAGTGTCAATCGACCTCTCTTCCCGAATGGTCAGGCGACGAAGCCGGTAGAGCCGGTCAGGCCCTGGCAAGGTAGCCACTACAAAAGTTGAGCCATTCGGCTAGATGCAACGATTGGGTGGCAATGGGCGTACGTTAAGTAAGGGAGCAAATTGGTATGTTGAAAATAATAGGCGAGCTGCTGGCGAAGCTACTGCTGGGCGCTCGGCGGGACACCGCAAGGGCGGTGTCCGATCCTTTGGTTGAGAAGATGCGCAACCTCACCTGGGCCCCCACGGAGGATGACCGGAGCGCGCAGAAATACCTGGCCGAGAGTGAGAGTGCAGGCAAGGCCCCGTTGGCAGAGATAATGGCGAGCTCTTACCTGGGCCGCTCAGGGGAGCGGTTCGAGTAATTAATCTACCAGTCAACTCCAATCCACCTGCTATCGATCAAGAGCAGATTTTGAAGGGATTACCAGGTCACAGCGGCAAACCGGCCTCCAGGTAAGCCAGTCCGGCGTCCATCAGCCCCACAAAGTCGGCCTGCGGATCCTGGAGCACGGGCAACATAGCGCCCATCATCGCTCCTACCACGGCACCGGCGAAGGTGCGTACGGCGAGATCGTCGGCGGGACGCTTCATACGCTCCGCCACCATGCCTATCAACATTTCGCCCGACCCGGCGACCTGGTCGATCATAGCCGCACGGAGCCCCGGAATCGAGAAGATCAACTTTCCGCGTTCTCTCATCGGCTCTAATTGCTCCGGAGTCAGGCTGCCAAGCACTTCACGCAGGGCGCCCCGCATTGCCTGTATCGGGCTTAGCTCGGCAGGCTGCGCGCGAAACGCCTCGATGAGCAACGGGTCGAATGCGTCGTACATAACGACATCTTCTTTTGTCGGGAAATAGCGGAAGAAGGTGCTTGGCGATACCTCTGCTGCGTCGGCGATCTGCTCGACAGTGGTCTCCTCGTAGCCTTGCTCGTGAAACAGCCGAAGCGCGTGCTCCTGGATAGAAGCACGCGTCTTGGCCTTCTTACGCTCGCGCAAACCGAGCGCCGGTCTATCATCCTCCCGCAGCATTCCCATGGCCCAATTCTAATCCTTTTGTTTCCGTTTCGCTAGTCGCTCGCGGCGTGCTTACGCGCCTTGGAAGGAAGACCAGTGCGAGCACGATCCCCGCCATCGCCACTCCACCGGACACCCACAAACCAACGTCCAGAGCATCCACGAATGCGCCGCGCACAGAGTTGAGCAGCTGGGTTGAGCCCAACTGACTGGCAACCGCCAGCCCGCCGAATACGCTCGTTTGCACTCTATCCGCGGCCTGCGCGGGCAATCCGCTGAGGTTGAGATGATCCCGGTAGGTTGAGTTGAGCACCGAGCCGAGGATCGCTGCCCCGAATGGGCCGCCGATCTTATTGACGGCCTGCATCAGCCCTGCGCCCACGCCGCTTCGCTCCTCCGGGAGTGCGGCGAGCGCCCCATTGGCCGCTACGACCAGGGCAAGCGCCATCCCCGCACCGACCAGGCCGGTCCACGCGATCAGGAACCCGTCGCCGCTGGTCAGGCTGGTGGTAGCGCCCCACATCAGCCCAATAGACATCACCACGAAGCCCAGGGCAACTGTGAGCTTGGCCCCAATCCAGGACGACGCCCGGTCGGCCAGCACCGCGCCTATCACGAAGCCGGCTATGGTGGGAAGGAGCCGGAAGCCACTGCCCTGGGCATCGGCTCCCAGGATTGCCTGGAAGTATTGCGGCGCGGCGAACAGAATGCCGAAGAGGGCGAAACCTCCGAGCGCCACTAATATCGTGCCCCAGGTGAAGCTGGCCGACCGGAACAGGGCGAGGTCGACGAGCGGCTGGCCGTTCGGAAGCGCTGTGAGCCTGCGCTCCCAGAGCACGAACGCCACCAGCACAATAGCACCTGCCGCCAGCAAAGCCAGCGCCCCGGCATCGCCCCAGCCGTTCTGGCCGGCCACTATAAGGCCGTAGACCAGCAACGCAAGCCCCCCGCTGGAGGTCGCCACGCCCAGCGGGTCGAGGCCCGGGCGTTCCGCGCTGCGAGACTCGGGTACCAGGAAGGCGACGGCGATTAACGCGAGTATAACCACAGGCACGTTGATCAGGAACACAGAGCCCCACCAGAACTGGGTGAGCATCCAGCCTCCCAGGATCGGCCCGATTGGAAGAGCCAGGAAATTGGCCGCCGCCCATACTCCAACCGCTTTTGGCCGCTCCTCTTCGGTGAAGAGTACTCTTATCACCGACATGGAGAGCGGGATGAGGAAGGCAGCGCCCAGCCCAAGCACCGTGCGGGCCGCGATAAAGACCGCTGACGACGGCGCATATGCAGCCGTAATCGAAGCCAGCCCGAAGAGCACGAGCGCGCTGAACAACATCTTCTTGCGCCCGAAGCGGTCACCGAGCAGTCCCGCCGGGAGGAGCATAGCCACGAGGGCGAGGCTGTAAGAAGCCGCGAACCACTGAAGCTCCGATTCCGAAGCGTGCAGCGACCCCGCCAGGGTAGGCAGTGCCACGCTGAGCACAGTTACATCGAGACCGACCACCAACAAGGCAAGCGTGAGCGCGGCTAGCGCCCACCATTTGCGAGTTCCCGAGTATTTCATGAAAGCTTACTCCTTTTGCATGTTAGTAACTATTGCTAGTATATAGCAAATAAGAGTTACTGTCAATATATTTCCGAGGCAATTATCACAAGAAAATGAGCAAAGGCTCCCTGGAGGTGGGGAGCCTTTGCTCATTTCTCAGCCCTAGCCCGAAAGCCGTGACACATGGGCGACATGCCGCACCTGCGGGAAAGCCGCACAACCATGGAACCTTAGGCGACGATCCCGCCCAGATAGGTGGCGATCTGCTTTGCCAGGCGTCGCGAGCTCCGGTTTGCTTCGAAAAGATGCCCACGCAAGCTGTGAGTAAAGCCGATAAAGTAGAGCCCAGGTTGGGGTGTAGGCTCACCTGATGGAAAGCGCGGGTAGCCGTCCTCGGCAAGCAGGTTCGGCACCGGCAGCAGTTTCTCAAGCCCGCTACTGAAGCCCGTTGCTGCTATCACCAGGTCGAACGCCTCTTCTTGCCCGTTGCTGAATGTTGCCCCGGTGGGGGTGAAGCTGACCACGTCGGGCCGCACGGCCACCCTACCTTGCTTGACTGCTGCGGCGAAGCCCACGTCTATTAACGGCACCCGTCGATCTTGATACGGCGCGTACCCGGGGCTCATGATGCCGTGCCGGCTCATATCACCGAAGGCTAAGCGCATCACGCCACGCGCCAACTTATCGGCTGCGGGTGGGGGCAGCAAGCTCATCGGGAAACTGAGAAGCTGCACCGGCAGCCCATACGTTTCACGCCGGGTAAGAAAAGGCGGAGTGCGAATGCTGATCGCGACGAAGGACGCTCCCGCTTCCGCCAGGTCGGTGGCGATCTCGGCACCACTATTACCCACGCCGATTACCAGGGCTCGCTTGCCGGACCACGACCTGCCATTGCGATAATCAACTGAGTGGATCAACTGCCCTGCGAAACTATCTCGGCCTGGCCAGGATGGCATGCGGGGCACTCTATACTGCCCGGTCGCCAGCACTACAACCTGGCTCTGCCACGTGCCCCTGTCAGTCTCGACTTGCCACGTGGGGTGCCCACCGGCGTCCGCGCCGTTCAGAGGCGTCACATGCTTTACTTCGCAGCCCGTTATTACGTGCAGCCTCAGCTGCTTTGCGTACCCTTGCAGGTAGCGCACGAACTGGTCGCGCGGCACGTAGCGGGGGTAGCGCCGGGGCATGGGCAGATGGGCGAGGCCCGATAACCGGCGGATCGTATGCAGGTGCAAGCGGTCATAGCGGCGCGCCCAGGTCCCGCCGATTGCTGCGTCCTGTTCCAGCACGGTCGAGGCAAGCCCGATCTTCTTGAGGGCGCCGGCAGTAGAGAGACCCGCTGCCCCGCCCCCGACGATCAAGATCCGGGTTGCATTGCGCTCTGCGGCAGCACCGGCAGCACCAGTGGTGGCCTGGTCATTATCTTCATGTTCCATTCTTGTCACAATATGCCTTTTGTAGTCATGTAAGGCGCTCGCGACCGCATTTTACCACCCGGCACCATCATGCGCCAGGGAGCTTACAGGCAGGGCTGATGCAAAGTCGAGAACCCGCCCGCGAAGCGCCACCCAGCTACGCTTTGTCATTCTGAGTGCTGTACCAACTAAAGTGTTGGAGGAAAGAGTACCGACTGTACCTTGTCATTCCGAGCGGAGCGAGGAATCACTATGGGCAGCAGTATGCTCGGATCCAAGCGTCATCTCCTCCGTAGTAATTCCTCGCTACACTCGGAATGACAAAAGAGAGGACGCCCTCTTATCTCCAATAAATTAGTTGGCGCAGCACTGAGCGAAGCGAAGAATCTTGCCGTACAGGATTTTCTTCCCATTGCATAATCCCAAGAGTAGACGCGAGGACGAGATTCTTCGCTCATCGTGCATCGCAGTGGTGTAGATTATTGGTAACCGGTTTCTGGCTCCAACTAATGCAGCGTGAATGAGGCGACACCGGCACACAGCGGTTAAACCGCGTGCATCTGCACCTGCCTTCGCAGGCTCGATCCCAGATTGTGCCTGATGATGTAGAGACGCATACGGGGTCACCTCCGCAATTGCCTCTCTACGGCCTGAACAGTCCGCGAAGGCGGACTTCGTAAGCCTAGCACGCGGTTTCAACCGCCGTGCGCTGCCCGTGTCGCCTCATTCATTAGCTGGAAGGTACACGAACTTGCAAGATGCTCCACTCACAATGACAGGGTCACGGTGACACTCCAGACATCGACTTTGCATCGGCCCCGGCGGGCAGGTCAGGTAGAGCTTGTAGGCTGTCGCCTTCCGCGATGCGTGAACTCATTATAAAATCGTTTCGCAACCCTATTGACAATCGCAGCATTGTCTGCTATCATACTGAATGAAGTTCATTCATATACTTTAGGTAATGAAGAAATCTGAGGAAAAGGCAGAGAATGACCACCCCGGCACTGACAGAAGAAACAGCACCTGCATCGCGCAACCTGGACCAGGATAAGCGCCGGGCTATCATCGAAGCTGCGCAGCACCTGTTCACCGCCGTCGGCTACGAGAGCACGACGATGGCCCAGATTGCGAAAAAGGCGGGCGTGGCCGTGGGCACGGTCTATCTATATTTCAAGAATAAGACCGACCTGCTCATAGCGGTGAAGGGCGGCTGGGAAGAAGAAATCCTTCGCGCTCTTTCCCTGCCGGAGATCGCGATCCTGCCCCACCACCTGCGAGCTCGGCCCATGATCGAGGCCTCATTCAAAGTATGCGCCCGCCACACCGAGCTTGTCCAACTGATGGGTATGCAGGCCGAAATGCTGGGAGAGTGGCACTCTCAGGTTCCCGCACCCATACTGGAGGCCCTCAGGACCTTCTTGCACGAGGCTATGGAAGCCGGCTCGATCCGGCGAGTTGACACCGAAGCGGCCGCTGTTGTGCTTTTCGGCATGGTCAATAGTGCCCTCTTGCAGTGCTTCTGCCACGAGGGAGGGCAGCACCAGCAGCGCTATATCGATCTCCTGGTAGACGCCGTTCAGCGCTGGCTCATAAATCCCGACCTTATACCTGACCTGGCAGCGCGAACCACCTAGCCGGGCAACCCAACAATTCTCGCTTCTTTCCGCTGTGGGGGCGAGTGAATGAACTTCATTCAATACGGAAACAGAGAAACTGATACAAAGGGAGCAGCAAAGCAATGTTTGAGAAGCTTGGACGCACAATATACAGGCGAAAATGGGCAGTGCTGGTGGCCGGCCTTGTCTTCATGGCGGCAAGTGGGCTGCTTGGCACAAGCGTTTTCGGCAGCCTCAAGGCGGGTGGGTATAACAATCCCGGTGCCGAGTCGACGCAGGCGGCCGATACGTTGACCAATCAGCTAGGACGCGACCAGAGAACGTTGATCGTGCTTTTCACATCAAAGGACGGCACAACGATCGACAATCCGGCCTTCAAGTCGGGAGTAGCGGCCACACTGGCGCGACTACAGGGCCAGGATGGCGTGGGCAAAATCACTACCTTCTACGGTACCGGCGCCAGCCAGCTTGTCTCGAATGACAAGACCAGCACCTACGCGGTGGTGGGCATAAACGGCAATGACGACGCTCAATTGAAGGTGGTCGACCAGATACGCCCTCTGCTCACGAGCGATACTCTGCAAGTGCGGCTGGGAGGCTACCCAGCTGTGAGCCAGGATATGACAGGGCAGGTGCAAAAGGACCTCCAAACCGCCGAGACTTTGAGCTTTCCGATCCTCTTCGTGCTCCTCCTCTTCATCTTCGGCAGCCTCGTGGCGGCTTCACTTCCGCTCTTCATAGGCGGCTTTGCGATACTGGGCGCGTTCCTGATCCTTCGTATAACGACCAACTTCACAGACATCTCGATCTTCGCGATCAATATCGTTACGATGCTGGGCCTCGGCCTCGCGATAGACTACAGCCTCTTCGTGGTCAGCCGCTTCCGCGAGGAGCTTGTTCGGCATGACGGCGACGTAGCGGCTGCGCTCGTACGCACCATGCAAACGGCTGGGCGCACGGTCATTTTCAGCGGCCTGACGGTGACAATCAGCCTGTTGAGCTTGCTGGTCTTCCCACAAATGTTCCTCAAGAGCATGGGATTGGGCGGCGCAGCGGCGGTGCTTGTGGCGATGATCGCGGCTATCACCGTGTTGCCCGCGGCACTCGCCCTTCTCGGCAACCGGGTGAACGCCCTTTCGGTGCGCTCGCTCTTCAGGCGTCGCGGTGCTCAGAACGCCACTATGGTCACCGCCAACGGCGAAGGGAGCGGATTCTGGTATCGCATAAGCACCTTCGTAATGCGACGCCCAGTCGTCGTGCTGGCGATCACGCTTCTGCCTTTGCTCGTGGTGGGCCTTCCTTTCTTCAGCATCAATCTGACCATCCCCGACCAGCGAAGCCTGCCTGCTACCTCTCAAAGCCGCCAGGTGGGCGACATCCTCGCAAATGATTTCCCGAAGAATGAGACCACCCCGATCCAGGTTGTTGTAAAGAGCAGCACACCCGCCCTCGACCCGGCAGCGCTGGCCTCGCTCTACACCTACACGCGCAATATTGCGCAGCTACCTGGAGTGCGGAGCGTGGAAAGCCTGGTCAATCTCGATCCCCGGCTCGACGCGGGTGGGGCGGCGGCCTACCAGGCTTTCTACTCAGGCGCGAGCAGCGCCGCGAACCCCCAGGCCGCGCTGGCCGCGGGAGCGGCGGGCCAATACTCGAAGGGCGACTACAGCCTGGTCAATGTGCTCTATGACACCGACCCCTCCTCGCAGGCGAGCGAGAACGTGGTGAATGCAATCAGGGCGCTAACGCCTCCTCAGGGCTTGAGCGCGCAGGTCGGAGGCCGCACTGCCGAGCAGATCGACTTCCTGGGGAGCCTGGCCGCGAGCATCCCGGTGGCGCTGGTGATAATCGTCGGCGTCATGTTCGTAATCCTCTTCCTGATGCTCGGGAGCGTGGTCGTGCCTATAAAGGCGGTGCTGCTCAATACGCTGTCGCTGTCGGCCAGCTTCGGCGCGCTGGTCTGGATATTCCAGGACGGCCACCTGGCAAACCTGTTCGGCTTCACGGCCCTGGGCAGCGTGGACGGAACGCAGCCTGTGCTGATCTTCGCGATTGCATTCGGGCTTTCCATGGACTACGAGGTGTTCCTGCTCAGCCGCATCAAAGAGAACTACGATCGCACGAAGGACACGACGACTGCCGTGGCCACGGGCGTCCAAAAGACAGGCACAATCATCACAAGCGCCGCCCTCTTGCTGGTGGTGGTGATCGGTAGCTTCGCGATGGGTCAGGTGCTGTTTATCAAGGAAGTCGGTGTGGGCCTGGGTCTGGCGATCCTCGTTGATGCGACCATCGTGCGAACCCTGCTCGTCCCTGCGACTATGAGGCTCCTGGGGCGCTATAACTGGTGGGCACCTCGTCCTCTGGCCGCTCTCTACCAGCGATTAGGGCTCAGCGAAAGCGAGGGCGAAGCCTCCACGCCAGGCGCACCCGAAGGCTCGCCGCAAACCGGTCGGCCAGCCGCCGCCAATGCGAAGAATGTAGTAGCCGAAAGCTAAAGTTATCCACGAAGAAAGAGCGAATGGTGCGATCGTCGTCGCACCATTCGCTCTTTCTTCGTAAGATGCACAATTCGTATAATGTGCCATGCAATTCAAAGACTACTTTTCCGCACAGTCCGACGAATATGCTCGCAGGCGACCCGGCTATCCCGAGGCATTATTCTCCTATCTCGCATCACTGCCTGCCGAGCGCGAACGAGCCTGGGACTGCGGCACCGGCAACGGCCAGGCCGCCCTTGGCCTCGCCCCTTATTTCGATGAGGTAGTGGCCACCGACCCGAGCGCGAGCCAGTTGAGGAATGCATTCCAGCACCGGAAGATTACCTACATGCAAGCCCGCGCCGAGGATTCAGGCCTTGCAAGTGCCTCCGTTGACCTGGTGACGGTCGCGCAGGCTGTCCACTGGTTCGACCTAGACAGGTTTTTCACCGAAGTGCAGCGCGTCTTGAAGCCTCGCGGAGTTTGCGCGATCTGGTGCTATACCCTGTGCCGCATAACACCCGACGTGGACGCCGTCGTTGACGACTTCTACTTCAATATTGTCGGCCCCTACTGGCCTCGTGAGCGCGCTCTCGTAGACGACGGCTACGCATCACTTAGCTTCCCTTTCAAGGAGTTGCAATCTCCGGATTTCAGTATCGAGCTTGTCTGGAGCCTCAGCGACCTGTTCGGCTACCTCGGCACCTGGTCGCCCGTGCAGCGTTACATCGAGGCCAACGGCACTGACCCGCTCAACATTATCAAGTCAGCTCTGGCAACGTCCTGGGGAGACCCAGTTGCGAGTAAACCGGTGCTCTTTCCGCTAAGGATGCGGGTTGGGTACAAACAGTAGTAACCGGCTGCCCACTGCATGTTAGTCTTTACAACGCATATTCCTCTTGCGTTTAGCTATTTGCGATGTTAGAATGGCAAGTGAGCCCGCCCAGACTTACATTCTGTTATGCTGGGGCAATTTGCTTTTGGAAGAATCTCGCAATCCGCAATCCGCAACCTGCAACCCCCCCGCCCAACCCGATAATCCTTGTCGTCGATGACGAGGATACCCTGCGGGATATGCTCGAATACAACTTGCGGCGCGAGGGCTACTCTGTGCTCACTGCTGCCGACGGCACCGAAGCGCTCCGCCTTGCCTTCGATGAGCGGCCCGATCTTATCATCCTTGACATCATGCTGCCTGGTATGAGCGGCTTCGACGTTTGCCGTGCCGTCCGCAAGCAGCTTACCGTGCCGATCCTCATGCTCTCGGCTCGCGAGGAGGAGATCGACAAAGTGCTCGGCCTCGAGCTCGGCGCGGACGACTATCTCACTAAACCCTTCAGCCTGCGCGAGCTTTTGGCCCGGGTGCGAGCCATGCTCCGCCGCTCTGAGATACTGCGCGCCGAGCCCGTCCATACGCTGCAAACCACAGGCCCGCTCCCATCTGAGCCTGACACCCCGCCCATCCTCGCCGCCGAAGATTTGCAGATCGACCTTGCCAGGCGGACGGTTCTCGCCTCGGGCAAGCCTGTCGCCCTCAAGCCTAAAGAGTTCGATCTCCTGGCCTTCCTCGCCTCTCATGCCCTGCAGGTCTTCTCTCGCGATGCTCTGCTCGACCGGGTGTGGGGCTACGATTTCGTGGGCGGTACCCGCACAGTGGATGTGCACGTGCGCTGGCTACGCACCAAGCTCGAGGAAGACCCGGCTCTTCCTCAGTATATTCAGACCGTCTATGGAGTGGGGTATAAGTTCAGCCGCCCCGTATCCGTACAACTGCCCGCCTGATAGAAAGCCATGCTCACGCACACCTGGTTCCGCATCGCTCTCAGCTACGCAGTGCTGGTTCTGGTCATGGGCGGCCTGATCGCATTCCTCCTGGGCGACGAGTTCGAGAGCCGCGAAGAATCGGCGTTGCGCACCCGCCTGACTGACGAGGCCCACGCAGTGGCCCACGACGTCAGCCCGCTCTTTATCCAGGACGCTCCCGTCACCGATACCAACAAGCTGGCCCATGATATGAGCTCACTCTTTGGCACTCGCGTGACGGTCATCCACCCCGATGGCGTCGTGGTCGGCGACTCTGAGCAAGACCCGGGTGTCATGGAGAACCACAAGACCCGCCCCGAAGTCGCCCAGGTGCTATCAGACCCCGCCAGTATAGGCACCGCCAGCCGCCTCAGCGCCACCGTCAACCGGCAGCTTCTATATGTGGCTGTGGCCGTTACCGACCCGGCCAACCCGACCCACGTAATAGGCGTGGCCCGCGTCGCCTACCCGCTCACTGCCGTCGAGCAGTCTCGCGACACTCTCTGGTGGAGTCTCGCCATTACTGTGCTCGTAGTCAGCCTGTTGGCTATCGTGTTTGGCGTGCTGTTGGCGCGCTCAATTGTCGGGCCGCTCTCCCGCCTCCGAGATACGGCGAGGCGTTTCGGCGGCGGCGATCTCACGGCGCGTGCTCATGTAACGTCCCAAGACGAGATAGGCGATCTCAGCCGCGAGCTAAATGCCACCGCCGACCGCGTCAGCCTGCTCATCCACGAGCGCACTGAGGACCGCAACCGCATGGCTGCCGTGCTGGAGCATATGCACGACGGTATAATCATCACCGACCGCCAGGGGCTCATCGAGAGTATGAACCCGGCTGCTGCACGCCTGTTCGATACCTCGGCTGAGGCTGCGATCGGGCGCTCCCTGATACAATTGACCCACGATCACGAGCTTCACGCGGCGCTGCGCTCGACCCTAAGCAATCCAATAGATTGGCAGCGCCTGGAGATCGAGGTGGGCAGGAACAATATCTCGGCCATCGTCACCGAAGTGCCAAGTCCCGACGGCGGCGAGCCTACCGGCCTGGTAGTCCTCCAGAACGTCACGGAGCTGCGCCGTCTTGAGCGCGCCCGCCGCGATTTCGTGGCCAATATCGGTCATGAGATCCGCACGCCCCTCACATCCATAAAGCTCCTCGTGGAAACCCTCAGCACCGCCATTGACGAAGACCCGGAGACCGCAAAGGGATTCTTGCAACGCATAGACGTGGAAGTGGATGGACTTACCCAGCTTGTGCGCGAGCTTCTGGAGCTTTCCCGCATCGAATTGGGCCGGGTGCAACTCAATCGCCGGCCCATCCCGGTCACCGACCTGCTTGAGCGAGCCGCCGCACGTCTGCGCGCCCAGGCATCACGCGCAGGTCTCACACTCGTGGTCGATTCCAGTCCCGATGTGCCGCCCGCAGACGCCGACGCCGAGCGCATCGAGCAGGTGCTGGTCAATCTCCTCCACAATGCCATCAAATTCACCAACCCGGGCGGCACGATCTCTCTCCACGCCGAGCCACACTCCAACGGTGTTCTCGTGAGCGTGCACGATACAGGTGTTGGCATCCCCACCTGACGACCTTCCACGCATATTCGAGCGCTTCTACAAGGTGGACAAATCGCGCTCCGGCTCGCGCGACCGCGAAGCGGGCACCGGCCTGGGCCTTGCCATAGCCAAGCACCTGGTGCAGGCGCATGGCGGCCAGATCTGGGTAGAGAGCAACCTGGGCGAAGGCACCACCTTCTTCTTCACCCTGCCCGTAGCCCAGGGCGACGCTCAATCTACTAATCTGTTAACATCCTCCGGTCGAATGTTAACATCCTGCTAACTCCCTCTTAAACAGCTCCTCTCATAATTACACTGACAGCATAGTGAGTATGACGCGCCCCAGGTGGAGGATCCCACCCTAGAGTAGGCGAGGGCGCAGAATGCGGCGGGCTAAGTAATTACGAATTACGAATTACGTTGCCTGGCTGGAACCAGAGGAGCTTTTTGAACCACAATTTTACCCTTGCGCTTATTGCTCATGACCGCAAGAAAGAAGAGCTGGCGGATTTCGTCTTGGAGCACCGCGCAGCCTTGAGCAAATTCCACCTGGTCGCCACTGCCGGCACAGGTTCTCACATCGAGAGACGCACCGGTCTCATAATCCATCTCCTGGAACATGGCCCCGCAGGCGGCGATCGCCAGCTTGGCGAGCTTGCCGAAGATAACGAAGTGCAGGCCGTCATTTTCTTCCGAGACCCCGTTTCCGCCGCTCCCCATGAGCCTGACTTCGCGGACCTGCTGCGTGTTTGTGACACCTGTGAGATCCCAATCGCCACCAACCGTGCTACCGCCGAAGCCCTCGTCTACTTCCTACAAACAAGCCCCAATCGTGGAGCGATAACCGCCCGCCCGTGGGGACTTGTACGATTGTAGATTGCGGATTGCGGATTGCGGATTACGAATTCACCGCAGAGGCGCAGAGAGCGCAGAGTTTCGCAGAGATCATTTTAGGTAATCCGCAATCCGCAATTACAAGCGCCCGCCCACAAGACGTTCTCGCCAATAAGAAATATGGAGGAGAAAGAGGAAACTATGTATAGCAATAACGAAACGATAGCCGTGCCGCGTCGCAAGCCGGGCAAAGTATGGAGCCTGCTGGCCCTCTTTGGGCTGGTAGCAGGGCTCGTACCGGCCCTGGCGGGCGGCCAGGCCCTCGCCCAGGCCAATTGCCAGACTTTCAGCCAGACTAACCAGCAAGTGTGTGGCAAGTTCCTCGATTATTGGAACAACCACGGCGGGTTGGCCCAGCAGGGCTATCCGATCTCAGGCGAGATGCAGGAGAAGAGCGATACTAACGGCAAGACCTACACGGTGCAGTATTTCGAGCGCGCAGTCTTCGAGGCGCACCCCGAGAACCAGCCTCCTTACGACGTTCTTTTGCAGCTTGCCGGCACCTTCTTCTACCAGGAGCGGTACGGCAAGGCGGGCGCTCCCAACCAGACGGTTGACACGACCAACGCCGAAGCCTTCCCGCAGACCGGGCATAGCCTGGGCGGCGACTTCCGCGCCTACTGGGAGAGCCATGGCGGGCTTGCTCAGCAAGGCTACCCGATCTCCGACGAATTCCGCGAAGTGAACCAGACCGACGGCAAGACCTACACAGTGCAGTATTTCGAGCGCGCAGTCTTCGAGGCGCACCCCGAGAACCAGCCTCCAAACAATGTGCTCCTCTCGCTGCTTGGTAATTTCCGGTGGAAAGAGAAGCAGACGGTGGTGGCACACTATCCCGGTGGCAACGGCCAGGCCAGCCTGACCGGCACCGGCTCTACAGCAGTAGTGCCCACCATGTCCAAGTGGGCTACCGAGTATAACAAGCTCTATTCAGGCGTACAGGTCAACTATCAGGGCACCGGTTCAGGCAACGGCAGGACCCAGTTCCTTGCCAAGACGGTGGACTTCGGTGGCTCAGATGCCTTCCTCAGCGACGCCCAGTTCGCCCAGGCGGGCGGCCCCACGGCGGCCTTGCACATTCCTATAACCATGTGGGGCGTGGTCATCGCCTACAATATACCTGGCGTCACCACACAATTGAAACTCGATGGGCCGACGATTGCCAATATCTTCCTGCTGAACATAACGAACTGGAACGACCCGGCTATCGCCGCGCTCAACCCCGGCGTCACCCTGCCCGACCTGCCTATCGCTGTCGTGCATCGCTCCGACGGCTCCGGTACGACCTTCAACCTCACCGACTATCTGAACAAGGTCAGTCCTGACTGGAAGTCCAAGGTGGGCAGCAACACCGCCGTGAATTGGCCGGGCGGTATTGGCGCTCAGGGCAGCACGGGAGTAACGCAACTGGTCAAGCAGACTGAAGGCGCAATCGGCTACGTCGAAGTGTCCTACGCCCGGCAGAATAGCCTCCCATACGCGCTCCTGAAGAACGCGGCGGGTAACTACGTTGATGCTACGAGCGCTAACGTTTCGGCAGCAGCTCAGAACCTGATCGACACCTCTATCCCTGCCGACCTGCGCTACAGTGTAACCAACGCGCCAGGTGCCACCAGCTATCCTATCGCTGCTACCACCTGGCTGCTTGTGTATGCCGACCAGTCGAAAGATCCCAACAAAGGCGCGATACTCGCCTACTTCCTCTGGTGGGCTTCGCACGATGGGCAGCAGTTCTCTGATGCTCTAGGCTACGCACCGCTGCCGTCCGCTATCGTATTACGCGTCGAAGCTCAAATCCGGCAGATGAACTGTGGCTCAGCGCGTTGCTTCACACAGTAAATTTGGCGTGAGTAGCTACGTTAGTGGTTAGTGGTTAGTGGTTAGTGGTTAGTGGTTGGTAGACCACCGCCAACCACTAACCACTAACCATGATCCGAGTGAACCTGATGAAAGAGACTGTAGATAAGAAAGGCGAAGGGCCTCAGGTGCAGCAACCTTCCGGAAGCGGCGAGATGCCCTCAGGGCAAAGTACCGGGATCGGGGTGGAGAAGGCAACTGAGATAGATACAGCAGGGGCTTCAGCCGTGGTGCCCCCAGCGCCCTCGCGCAATGCGGGCGATCGCGTTTTCGGCTTCTCGGTGCGCCTGGCTGTGTGGCTGTTCCTTGCCGTTCTGGTGGGAATAGGTGTCGTGCTGGTCGCTCAGTCGCTGCCGATGATCCAGCAGGAAGGGCTGTCCTTCTTCACACAGTCCACCTGGGACCCGACGAATAATGTCTTCGGCGCGGCACCGTTCATCCTGGATACCCTCCTGGTTGCGGGTATAGCTATGCTGATCGCAGGTATCGTTGGGCTTTCCAGCGCCGTCTATCTGGTCGAGTTTGCTCCACGCTGGCTGCGTGAGCCCGTATCTTTCCTTATTGAGTTGCTCGCCTATATACCGAGCGTGGTGTACGGATTGTGGGGCCTCCTCGTGATGGTGCCCTGGTTACAACAGAACGTGGAGCCGTGGCTCCGCAAGACCTTCAGCTTCCTGCCTATCTTCAACGGGCCGGCCTATGGCCCGGGAATCCTGGCCGCGTCGCTCCTCCTCTCGATAATGCTTGTGCCGCTCATCGTCTCCCTTTCGAGACAGGCGCTTCTGCTGGTGCCTGATAGCCAGCGTGAGGCAATGCTGGCCCTGGGAGCAACCCGCTGGGAAGTGCTGCGCCAGGCGATAATACCGTACGCCCGAGCGGGTATCTTCGGGGCCATTATTCTCTCCCTGGGCCGAGCGTTAGGTGAAACGATAGCTGTAGCAATGACAATAGGTGGCGGGCACAACTTCCCCAAGTCGCTGTTCGACCAGGGCTACACCCTCTCCAGCGTAATTGCAAACGAATTTGGAGAGGTCTCTAACGACCTCTATCGCTCGGCCCTTGTTGAGTTGGGTCTCCTTCTTCTCCTAATTACAGCACTGGTGAACATCGGCGCATACTTTCTGCTCCAACGGATGAACCGGACGATGCGCAAGGTGTGACAAGCAAGGGCCAGGGGCTGGAACGTACTACGGACCTCTACTCTAGCCCCTGGCCCCTGGCCCCTGGATAATGAATATGAACTCAGCACAAACTATCGGCAGCCGAGCAGGCACAAGATTAAGGCAGGGAGTATCTCCCCGCAGACGAATCACGGGCGTGGTAGTCCAAATATTTACAGGCCTGTGCACTGTGCTTGCGTTGGGGCTGCTGCTCTATCTCTTGATATTCCTCCTGATAAAAGGCGCAGGCACTCTCAACTGGGACTTCTTTACCAAGGAAGCTCCTGCGGTGGGTGAAGCGGGTGGCGGCATCGTAGCCTCGCTTGAGGGCACCGCCGTGATCGTTGCAATCGCGTCTTTGATAGGTGTGCCTATGGGCCTCCTTATCGGCATCTATCTGAGCGAAGTTGCCTCCGACAATAGCCTCTTTTCAACGATAGCGCGCATGGGTGTGAACACCTTCACAGGCATACCCTCGATCATTGTGGGCCTCTTCGTTTATCTGGTGCTGGTGAAGCCCATGGGTAACTTCTCCGCCTTCGCGGGTGGCGTGGCCCTATCGATCATCATGGTTCCCATTATCGCCCGCACCTCGGAGGACGTGATGCGCCTGGTGCCCGGTAGCATACGTGAAGCAGGGCTTGCCCTCGGCGTGCCGACCTGGCGTGTGACGCTCGGATTGGTGCTGCCCGCCGCCCGGGCCGGGGTGATCACCGGCGGCGTGCTCGCAGTGGCTCGCGTGGCGGGCGAAACCGCACCACTTATCCTGACCGCATTGGGCAACGAGTTTGTTCAAACCGATATATTCAAGCCCACCGACGAATTGACCCTGCGCATCCTGAAATACGCCACCGGGCCCTATGATACCTGGCATGCCCAGGCTTATGGTGCTGCGCTCGTGCTCGTCATCGGAGTGGCAACCGGTGCTCTTCTCCTGCGCCTGGCTACCCGCGGCAGGGGAATAAAGATTTAGTAAATGAAGGAGGCAGTATGACAGGAGCTATAATCACAAGCCGAAATGGTAGGGAGCCCGCAATGACCGAACCAAGCCTCGCCCGATCGAGTCAGGGCGCGGAAGTGCTTAGCGGCCTACGTCCGGTGTTCGTGGCCAACTCTAGCGCCCGCGTCAAGATGCAGAGCCGAAATCTTAACTTTTTCTATGGGCCCAACCAGGCGCTCTACGATATCAACCTGGATATTCGAGAGAAGCAGGTCACTGCTCTTATCGGCCCCTCTGGTTCCGGTAAGACCACTTTCCTGCGGATTATCAATCGCATGAGCGACGTAATTCCTTCAGCCCGAGCTGACGGAAGCCTGAAAATGGACGACATGGAAATTGTTGGGAGTAACATTGACACTGTGCGGCTGCGCTTGCGCGTGGGCATGGTGTTCCAGCGCCCCAACCCATTCCCCAAGTCTATTTTTGAGAACGTAGCCTATGCCCTGAAAGTGCATAAGTATCCAAAGAGCGAGATCGGCGATCGAGTAGAGAAGAGTCTGCGTGAAGCGGCTCTTTGGGACGATGTTAAAGATAAGCTCAGGAAATCGGCTTTCGCCCTCTCCGGCGGCCAGCAGCAGCGCCTTTGCATCGCCCGCGCGGTCGCCTTGCGCCCGGAAGTGCTACTTATGGACGAGCCGGCTGCCGCTCTAGACCCCATATCTACCAGCAAGATCGAAGACTTGATCGTAGAATTGAAGAAGAACTACACCATAGTAATCGTGACGCACAACCTGCAACAGGCCGCTCGCATATCCGAATATTGCGCCTTCTTTCTGCAAGGCCGCGTTATGGAAGCCGGCTCCTCAATGCAGATGTTTCTTACTCCTGCAAAGAAAGAAACTGAAAACTTTATCACAGGCCGTTTCGGTTAGAGAAAGAAGATCACAGAGGCAAACCATGGCAATTACGGCAGCGCAAGCAACGGTCACTCAGGAAAAGGCCCTTCCAGGCCGGCGGGTCAATAAGCGTCAAGAACCTCAACGCCTTCTACGGTAAGTTCCAGGCGATTCGCGATCTTTCCATCGAAGTGCCTGCCAACCAGATCCTGGCGCTCGTCGGCCCTTCGGGTTCCGGCAAGTCCACTGTTTTGCGGTCTATCAATCGCATCCACGAGACCGCAATAGGCGCTTATGTAACCGGCCAGGTGTTGCTGGATGGCATCGACGTTTATGCCTCCGATGCTGGGGCTGTGCGCCGCACAATAGGCATGGTGTTCCAGCGCCCCAATCCCCTCGTGACCAAGAGCATCTTCGACAATGTCGCTATGGGTCTTCTGATTGCGGGCACCAGGCGCGGCTCGCAGTTGAGCGACAGGGTGGAAGAAGCCCTGCGCCGTGCGGCGCTCTGGGAAGAAGTCAGTGATCAGCTCGATAAGCCAGGCACTTCTCTTTCAGGCGGCCAGCAGCAGCGCCTGTGCATCGCCCGCGCTCTCGCAGTTGAGCCTGAAGTGCTCCTGATGGACGAACCCGCCTCCGCACTCGACCCTATCTCGACCCTCAAGATCGAAGACCTTATGCACGAGTTGAAGCAAAGCCTCACGATCATAATCGTCACCCACAATATGCAACAGGCAGCCCGCGTTTCCGACCGCACCGCAGTGTTGATGATGCGCCCCGACAAATCGGGCGAGTTGGTCGAAGTCGGCCCCACCCGCCAGATATTCACCTCGCCCAAAGAAGCACGCACGGAAGAATATATTACAGGTCGCATCGGCTAGTTGTCGGTTGTCAGTTGTCAGTAGACGGACGAAGGGCAGAGTAAAACGTAAAAACCGATAATTACTGCCCACTGCCAACTGCCCACCGGTCTACTGACAACCTGACAACTGACAACTACGTCACCAGGAGAATCCAATGGCAAGAGAGCAGTTTCAAAAGGAATTACAGACGGTGCAGGAATCGCTGCTTGTGATGGCGAGCATGGTCGAGAAGGCCATTCAACGCTCCGTCAACTCGTTGCGCACTCGCGACATTGCGCTGGCGCAGGGCGTCATTGATGACGACTTTAAGATTAATCAGCAGCGTTTCGGTATCGAAGAAAACTGCCTACTTTTGATAGCTACTCAGCAGCCTATCGCCTCCGACTTGCGTGTGATCGCCGCTGTCCTCAACATTATCACCGACCTCGAGCGCATGGGCGACCACGCCGAGGGCATCGCCAAAGTCAGCATCATGATAGGCAACGAGCCACCTCTCAAGCCCCTCATTGATATTCCGCGCATGGATGAAATGTCGCGATCCATGCTACGGCGCAGCATGGATGCCTTCGTGAATCGTGATGCCGGTAGTGCACTCGGCATCGCCCAGGAGGATGACGTCGTTGACCAGCTATACGAGCAAATCTACCGCGAGCTTCTCACATTCATGATGGCCGATCCCGGCACCATCAACCGCGCAACACATCTCCTGTGGGTTGCACACAACCTTGAGCGCATTGCGGACCGTGTCACCAATATTTGCGAGCGCGTAATCTTCCTCACGACCGGCAGGATGGACGAGATAAACGTCTCAAAGTACTAACAGACTCACGATAGAACAAAGAGAGCCAGGTCGCCTGGCTCTCTTTGTTCTATCGTGAGTTTGTTGGATCCCAGGTGCGTTGGCTGCTAATTATGATAGTAGTAGCGCCGACTTGCCGGTGTTAGGCAATAAGTCCTATTGACAAGGTTGGGCGCCACCGATACCCTGAAAGGGAATTACCACATTAATGTGGTGCAATATTCTGCTTGCTCGGCTGATTTCTGATAATCTTGCTGCTGTACACAGATTCCGACCTAACCTCCGATCCATTGGCCGACAGGATTGCCATCACGCCCTAGCTGCGCGTTTCCTGGTTTGCCGCGTAAGCACTTATTCACGAAAAAGCAATGATCTCTGCCTCTTATCGCCTCGTTTCGCCAGGAGCCAGCACCTGTGCTGCTTGATGCGCTTGACCCTTCGCATTACTTTCTAAATATCTTTTCAATCCCAACCTTCCTTACCACGCTGGCAATCCTTCTGCTGGGCGTGCTCGTGCTTGTCCGCGAGAGAATATCGGTAGTAAGCGTTTGCTTTTCCGTGCTTACCCTCACGGTCAGCGTCTGGCTGTTCACATATTCCTGGGCCTATTCCTCGCTGGACGAAGGCACCGCCTACTGGTGGGTGAAGATCTCCTACGTCGGCCTCCCCTTCATCGCCTCTGCTACCTACCAATTTACCATCGCGGTGCTTGGCATTACCCGGCGGTTCAAGCTGCTTGCCTGGGCGGCGTGGCTCTCTTGCGGGTTCTTTTCGATCATGGGGATCGCGTCGCCTTTCCTGGCAACAGGAGTCTACCGATATTCGTGGGGCTTTTATCCCAGGTACGATTGGTTGGGCGCGATTTTCATAGCAGTCTTCGTGAGCTTACTTTTGGGAAGCATGGTCCACTACTGGCTGGCCCTGCAAGCCGAAAGGCAACCCGATTGGCGAGCAAACATACATCGCCGCAGAATCAAAGCTCTTATGCTGGCCTTCGCGGTCGGCTACCTGGGCGTTTTTGACTTCGCCGCCGCATACGGCGTACCCCTCTACCCGTTCGGCTATGCACCTATACTCGGCTTCATCCTCGTAGCAGCTCGTGCTATCTGGATCTACCATCTAGTTGACATAACTCCCGCCTTCGCGGCCAGACAGATAGTTGACACGATGGCCGAGGGGCTTATCGTGCTCGACCAGCAGGGCGTGGTTAGATTGGCGAACGGGCCTGCCGGCGAGCGCTTTGGCCTACAGCGGGATGACCTGCTAGGCAAGCCTTTGTCTGAAGCTCTGGACGATAAGGCATTCTCAGCTCAACTGGAATATCTGCTGGCGAGCGGCAATCCCTTGCACGATCACGAGATTATCTACAATCGTAAAGAGGGCGAAACGCGTACCTTGAGCCTGAAAACTTCGACTATGCAGGGCAAAGATGGGCAAGCCCTTGCCACTATTTGCATTGTGGGGGATGTTACCGAGCGTAAGCGGGCCGAAGAGCAACTGAAGCACCAGGCATTCCACGATTCACTCACCGGCCTGCCCAACCGCCCGCTCTTTCTCGACAGACTGGAACACGCTCTGACGCGCGCTCAACGCCAGAATGGCTCCGTAGCTGTGCTCTTCCTTGACCTCGATAACTTCAAGATGATCAACGACAGTCTCGGCCATAAAGTGGGCGACCAGCTACTCATGGCCGTTACCGAGCGCCTCAAGGGGTGCATGCGGCCAAGCGATACCATCGCCAGACTTGGCGGCGATGAGTTCACAGTGCTCCTGGAAGATGTGCAAGACCTGACAATCCCCATCTCGGTAGCCGAACGTATAGCCCAACAATTGCGCACCCCAATATCCTTGAGAGGGAGCGACCAGCCGAAAGTGCAGACAAAGCCGCTTCACATGGAACATAGCGAGGTTTTCGTCACTACCAGTATCGGCATTGCCGTCAAGCAAGGCGACCACGACCACCCGGACGACCTTCTGCGTCGTGCCGATGTCGCGATGTACGAAGCCAAGCGAAAAGGTAAGGCATGCTACGCCCTATTCGAGCCTAAGCTGACTTCGCGAGTGAAGCGATTCCTGCAAATTGAGAACGAGCTAAGGTTGGCCCTTGAGCGCGAGGAGTTCCGCGTCTTCTACCAGCCGATAGTCAACCTGGAGACTAATAGAATCAGCGGCCTGGAGGCTCTGGTGCGCTGGGCGCACGCAACACGCGGCCTTGTGCTGCCGGCAGAGTTCATCTCGGTGGCCGAACAGACAGGCTTGATCGTGCCAATCGGCCAATGGGTGCTTGAAGAGTCCTGCCGACAGGTGGCAAAGTGGGAACAGGCACGCCGCAATTCGCAATCGTTGTCTCCTCCTCTGACCGTGAGTGTGAACCTCTCGGGCAGGCAGTTCGCCCACCCTGGCTTGCTCGAAGACATAACCCGTACTCTTCGAGACACTTGCCTGGACCCTCATGCCTTGAAGCTGGAGATTACCGAAAGCGTGGCTATGGAGGACGTCGACTCGGCCCTCACAATTCTTCAACGGTTGAAAAAGCTAGGCGTACAGCTCGCGATTGACGATTTCGGTACCGGCCATTCGGCCCTCAGCTATCTAAAACGCTTCCCTATCGATACGCTCAAGGTTGATCGTAGCTTTATCGATGGGCTGGGACAGGACCCCGAAGATACAGCCATCGTGCGCGCCACGATTGCTTTCGCTAAGACGCTCAACCTGACCGTCACCGCCGAAGGAATCGAGACCACCGAACAACTGGCCGAGCTGCGAATGCTCGACTGCGACCAGGGCCAGGGATATTACTTCGCGATGCCAATGCCCGCTGAGGCGCTCGATAAGCTATTGTCAGCCGACCTTCCTGTGCCTGTTTCCGAGGCTTCGCTGTCCCTCGCGGGAGAATAGCCGGAATCGTGAGATTTCGTTAACATGCTATTAACGTTCTCATAAAAAGAGGGAGCTAAACTAGGATCATCGGAAGCTGTGCTGCTTGTTACTAGCCTGGGCGGGTGCGGTAGCAGGCAGTACCTTCCCATCCTTCCCTATAGGGCGAAGTGCCAGAGTTTCTACTTCATACTTGGTACTTGATACTTGGCAGTTGGTAGCGGGATCTGGAAGGTCAGGATCGTTGGCCCGCCCGGCGCGCTCTCGACAGTCATGGTACCACCGGCGCTTTCCGCCCTTTCGGACATACTGCCCAAACCGAGTCCGAAGCCTTCCTTACGTGCGGGCATCTGCCTGGGGTTGAAGCCTCTGCCGTCATCCATGACCTTTGCCGTTACTATTCCTCGGGCTTCATCGACGCTGATTTTGACCAGGGCGGCCGTGGCCTGGGCATGCTTGCGCACGTTTGATAACGACTCCTGCACCAGACGATAGATCAATACCTCAATAAAGGCCGGCAATCGCTCCTCAAGCTCGCACTCTATCACAATAGCGAGATCCGTAGTCTCCTGAATGCGTCTGGCATGTGCCTCCAGGGCCGGCAGCAACCCATAGGAGTCGAGCACTTCGGGGCGTAGATCGGCAATCAGGCCGCGCACCTCGTCCACTACTGCCGCAAAGTCAAGCCGAAGGGCGTCAATATCGTCCGCCGTGATATTGCTGATCGTGGATCGCTTTCTCAATGTATCAGCGTTGATGAGTCCCACGCCAAGCGATTGCAACGGTCCGTCGTGCAAATCGATCGATACCCGCTTTCGCTCAGCTTCCTGCGCGGTCAGCAACTGGCGCAGCAACGCAGTGCGCTCGGCCTCTCGCTGTCTGAGCTGCGCGTGCTGGTGGGCGTTATGGATGGCCAGGGCAGCATGGTCTGCAAAGGCTGTGCAAAGCGCCAGCCGCTCCGGCGTCACAGCGCCCGGCTCGGGCCACACAAGCTCGAGGATGCCCATGCGGTAATCTCCAACGGTCAGCGGCAGCGCCATCAGCGAGCGCATTGGCGTCTCGCCCTGATAGCGAGCGCGTTTGTCTTTTTGCATGTCGTCTATGAGGATAGTGCGCTGCTCTGCGAAGGCCACTCCTCCTACCCCTTCGTTGGGGCCCAATGTGTCATGTTGAACGACGTCTCGATGCCATAGCGAGACTCCGGCAAAAGTGCGTACGTGCAGCTTGTCGTCCTCAGGGTTATGGAGCATCAAGAAGGCTTCACCGCCCGTAAGCTCGTTGGCCCCGTCAACAACGGTTTGCAAAACATCTGAAAGATCGAGGTTGCCCACAAGGGCGCGGGCGCTTTGCGCGAGGGCGGCAAACTGCGCTGCCCGCTCCGCCGTAGCCGCCTCAGAGCGGATGCGCGCCACAGCAAGAGCAGCCGTCGCCCCCAGTGCCTGAAACGCCTGGAAATCTTGCTGTGTATACTCTCGGTCCCGGTAGGTCTGAACGCTTATTACTCCAAGGGTCGTGCCGTTCCAGGTGAGAGGCGCGAACATAGCGGCTTCGCTGGCGCGGGATTCATTCCCTATCCTTCGCGAAACGTAATTTTGCCACTCGGCGCGCCCCTTTATTATTATCCCCTTTCCCGTCCGCAACACTGAGCCCGCAGGACCGGGTCTCGGTTCGAGCACCTGGGGCGCATAATCGACCCCTTCATCAAATAAGACCGGAAAGTCGAGGCAATCCGCTTCAGTGCGTGCCAGACAGACAAAGAAGACTTCCGCCACAAACGCGCGCATCGCCCCACGCCGCAATATCTCGTATAGACTTTGCTCGTCCCTGGCTGCCACCACTTCCTGGCTGATCTCATAAAGCGCTGCCAACTGGTCGGCGCGGCTTGTGATTTCCGCGAAGAGATAGGCCCGCTCGATTGCAGACGCTGCATGCGCTGCGAATGTCTGTACAATCGCAATTTCCTCAGGCCCGTAAACGTCAGGCAATTCGTGATCGAGCGTGATCTTGCCCAGACATCGCCCCTGCGACATAAGCGGCACACTCATCCATGCGCGCAGTGTGGGCGCCTTCGGGTTCTGCCACGTGTCCCCTTCCACCTGAAAATCGTGCAGGTAGAAAGCTTCATGCTCCAGCAAAGTCCGGCTGTTGAGCACGCTATCGTCAGCCGGATACTTGAACCCGACCAATGCGCTTACTTCGCCTGGCATGTACTTGAACCCTCTCAACCCGGCAATCGTCACTTCGGTTGCCTGCTCGTTGAGAAGGTGTACGCACACTCCGACGCATGGCACCACCTGTGCGACCCCTTCCATGGTGGCATCGATAACAGTCTTGAGGTCAGCTGCCGATTGCAGCCTCTGGCTCGCCGTATGTAGCGCCTCACGAACCTTTGTGTCACGCTGTGTGCTTTGCAAATTGCGCCCCAGTATCATCGCCAGCGCAGCCTGGTCGGCAAGCGCCTTGAGCCAGTCAATCTCGTCATCCGTCCATTCGTGTGCTCTATCCCGAAAATGTACGGACAAAGTGCCTATCACCGAGCCCATATGCTTGAGCGGAGCGACGAAAAATGCCCTGGAGGCTACTTTGAGGATAGGGGAAGAATGAGCGCTTTCAGGAGAGCTCTCTACATCACTCACGATGACCATCTCGCCGTCACCGAACGTGCGTTTGGCGAGAGGGTAACGGGGATAGTGGAAGCGCGCTGCACGCAGTGCTTCAACTCGGTCGGGGGGGAACCCTGAGTGAGCAGCGAAACGAGCATGCTCGCCATCGGCCTCCCGGGCCGCGATCAGCACAAAATCGGCGGGCAGCAACTCATGTGCGGAATCGGCGATTTGTTGCAAGACTTGCTCATCGTCCGGGCTGCCGGCTACCCGGCGCGCGATATCAAGCAAAGCGTTCAGGCGCTCACGGCTCTGGTCGCGCTCGATCCCAACACCCGTCATGTCGCTTGCAATGGACGTAGCTAATTTCCTTACACAGGCTTTTGGAGCCCAGTCTGTGAGACACGCAATAACAGACTCACCTGGCGGAGAGCCACAAAGTCATTATATCGCCAAGTGCCGTCCGCCGTTAGACCGCTTAGTACTGATTGGCACGAACCAAAGTCCTATCTCTAAGGGCATCACTCTTCAGTCGCCGGCAGCAGGCGGGTCTGCGCGCAGCATGTCGATGGTTTCCATAGCGTGGCGCAGGTGCGGGATCACAATACTGCCCCCGACGACCAGCGCCACGTTCAGCGCATCGGTGAGCTCTTCGTCGCTGTACCCCGCCTCGACACACTGAATGAGATGGTAGTCCACACAATCATCGCAGCGCAGCACCATCGACGCCACCAGGCCCAGCAATTCTTTTGTTCTGCCGCTGAGCGCGCCATCATAGTATGCGCTAGTGTCCAGGTTGAAAAATCTGTTGACGCCGATATGCCCAGCGCCCAGAATCCGAGCGTTCATCTTTTCGCGGTATTGGCGAAAGTCCTCAAGCCTGCTTTCGGAGTCTGCTCTGCTCTTCTTTGTGCTCATATTTCCCCCTCTGTTAGAGTGCCATATATTATGGCATAATGTAAATCACGCCAGCCATCTGTTCCGCCTATGGAATTAGGTAGTTTTGCCTACTCCACCTTTCGCCTCGCTCAGAGAATCAGGCACAAATACCGACGCATCTCTCTTTCTCCTCTCCTATAGTGGAGCTACGGACCTTTATCATTCCTAGCAACAGACGCGACTTCGGGCGATAAGTCCGACAATGCATTATGAAATATAGGAGGAAGAAGAATGGCGACACCACTGGAGAATCCGGGCGGCACCTCGGGCGGAATCGTGGACGTGACGGCAATTGCACTTCCTGTGGAGAATTCTCCTACCGTCTCTTCCTCAGAGAGTACGGTAGAGTTCGATGCAGGCAAGGCTGCACGTTATAGCGTAGCCAACTTCGGCTCGTCGGTAGTCTACGCGCTCCTCAACCAGGCGATGCCGCTCTATCTTGAAAAGTACGGTGTTTATCCCTGGCTGATTAGTATACTCGCCAACGAGCGCGCCTTTGTAGGAGCGCTGGTCCAGCCCTTCGTGGGACGCCTTAGCGACCGCACGCGCAGCTCGCTTGGCAGACGGCGTCCCTTCTTCCTTGTCGGCGTGCCTCTCATGTCGATCTCGCTCCTTACCCTCTCCTCGCAACCCACTTTCTGGCTCATGCTCGCTCTGATGACCATCGGTTCATTCTTCCTGGCAATCGCCCAGGACCCCTACATTGCTCTCCTGGCCGATCTCTTCCCTGAGCGCTATCGCGGCAACGTGGGCGGCTTCCTCGGCCTCACTACAGCTCTCGGTAATATCGCCTTCGCCCTCACAGCCATCGTGCTTTGGGACAGCAACCAGCCTTTGCTCTTCGCTCTCGTAGTAGTCGCCCTCCTCGTAAGCTTCGCGTACACCTTCTTCACCGTCAAAGAGCCTCACGTCGAGATTCCCGTTGCTCCCGAGAAGCGCGAGCCCTTCCACCTGGTTAAATACGTCCGCGATCTCATGCAATATCCGGAAGCCGCCAAATATATCGGCTCGCTCTCTCTCTTCTGGGCCGGTGCCGGTGGCGCGACTCCCTTCGTTACGCTCTTCGGCACCAAGGCTCTCGGTGCGGATGGCAGCCAGGTTTTCCTTCTCCCGCTCGCCTTCGTTATCATGTCCGCCATCTTCTCCATTCCGGCGGGCCTTCTCTCGGTACGCTTCGGCAAGAAGCGGGTAATGTTCGTCGGCCTCATGATTTACGGCCTGGGCGCGCTGGCAGGCTCGCAAGCTACCGACCTCTTCCAGGCCACCGTGGCCCTGGCTATCATCGGTATCGGCAACGCGGGCACCGCTCCTCTCAACGCCCTCCTGACCGACCTCATTCCCCGCAGCCGCACAGCAGAGCTGATCGGTGTAGGATCAGCCGTCTGGTCGTTCGCCCAGCCGCTCGGCTCGGGGTTGGCAGGTATCATCGTTACAGTTGCCGCTATATGGGTCGGTGGCAACGACGCGTACCGCTGGGCGTTCCTATTCGCGGGTGCGATGATTGTCCTCTCCGCCCTCAGCCTCCGCTACGTCCACCCCGAAAAGATGTCGCAGGCGTCAATTTAGCCCGCGATCACCAGTGACCAGTGACCAGTGACCAGTGACCAGTGACCAGTGACCAGTGACCAGTGACCGGAGGTGCAGGATCAGACACCTTAAAGGGAAAGAGGGGGTGCAGGGGCGCTCCCCTGCCGGGGCCGGGGGTGTCCCCCGAAACTTCCTGTTCCCTAATATCTCACGAATATCCGCTAGGGGTTGGCGAAGGATCGGGGGTGCAGGGGCGCACCCCTGCCGGGGGCCGGGGGTGTCCCCCGAAACTCCCTCTCCCCAATACCTCTCATGAACATGCACCAGTGATCAGTGACCCGCGACCAGGGGCGAGCATAAGCAGTAAGCAGTAAGCAGTACCTGGTACCATGTGGTCCACAAAGGATATGTCAATGTACGGCAGCGACGCAATCATAACGGATAGTCTACACCCACAACCGAATAACGCGGCTCATGCAAGACTGTCAATAAAGCTTTTCCGGCGGGTATTGCGGGCCATTTTCAAGCTCTTCTTCAGGGTACGAGTGGCCGGGCTTGAAAACGTTCCGGACAAGCCCGTTATCATCTGTGCGAACCATCTCGGCTGGACAGATGCCTTCCTCGTGCTTCTGTTCCTACCTGTCGAGCCGCGTATTTATATCCTCGGTGAGCGCCAGGTGGCCCACATCTCTACCTTTCGCAATATCGTCATCCGTCGTCTCCAGGTGATGATACCTCTCGACCGCGACAAGCCGCGCGAAGCCTTACGCGTAATGTCGGAAGTCCTGACGGGAGGTGGTTCGCTACTTATCTTCCCGGAGGGAGAGCTCGGCTCCGTCGAAGGCGACCTCCAGCCATTGCAGAACGGTGCGTCGCACCTCAGCCTTTACTCGGGCACGCCAATCCTGCCGGTAGGCCTCACAGGCACGCGTGAGCTTTGGCTGCGGCATTCCCTGACAATTCGCGTCGGCAGCCCCATCGATCCTACGCAGTTCACCGGAAGCCTGCGCACCCGCATGAGCACCCTGACATGGCAACTCGACCAGGAGATGCGCGCCCTCCTACCGGGCGACAAAAGCGCACCCAGAATAAAGCTGATGAGGCGCTGGCTGACTGAACTCTTGTAGCCGCCAATGTTGTATATTGTTAGGAAGACGAAAGCTCACCGCAGAGGGAGTTCGCGGCCCAGAGGGCACCCCGCTCATGAGCGCAGAGTTACGCAGAGATTTTCACGGTTTAAGGGATGCGTGGAGGACGAAGGACGGAGCACCCTTCCAGGGGCGTGGGGGTGTCCCCAACTCTTCCATTCATCCACCTTTATCGGTCTATTCTCAGAGATTTAGCATAAGAAGGACAAAGAAATGGTCGCGCAAATCGAGCGAGAGCCGGTTGGTCCGGGCGAAGAATCGGTTTGGGATTACCCCAGGCCGCCCCGGCTTGAAGATACATCGAAGCATATAGAAGTCATATTCAATGGCGTCAAAATTGCCGATACGCAGCGCGCAAAGAGGGTGCTCGAAACCGCGGGACCGCCGGTCTACTATATCCCGGCGGACGATGTAAGGCTTGAAGAACACTTTACCCTCACAGAGCGCAGCACATTCTGCGAGTTCAAAGGTAATGCCTCCTACTACACAATCAGCGTAGGGGACAAAACCGCGCCCAACGCCGCCTGGACCTACCTGGATCCAACTCCATCATTTGAGCCAATTAGGGGCTACGTCGCAATCTACCCTGCCTCGATGGACGCCTGCCTGGTAGACGGCGAGCTTGCCCAACCGCAGCCGGGACGCTACTACGGCGGCTGGATTACACATGAGATCAAAGGCCCCTTCAAGGGATCGCCCGGCAGCCAGGGCTGGTGAATATGAACCCGCCTATTCCCTGGGAGATCGACCACGCGCAGGCGCTCAAGCGCGCCCGTGAGGAGCGCCGAGACCTGCTGGTAGATTTCAGCAAGCGCCCCTGAGCGGGCTGCGAGCGCCTGGATGCCGTGACGTATCCCAACACCGAGGTGGCCGCCTATATTGCGGCTAACTTCATACCACTCAAAGTGATGCTCAACAGGCGCGAGGATTGGTCTTTCTTCCGCTCCTACAATATGCTCTGGACGCCCACTATCGCCTTCATGGACCGCAACGGCGCGCTACACTACCAATCGCCCGGCTTCTTACCTCCAGGTGACTTCCTCGCCATGCTCCGCATCGGTAAAGCCCGATGTCTCATGCCCTGGACCCGCTCACGCGAGGCCGCCATCGAGCTTGAGGCGGCGGCAGCGTCGGGAACATCGTTCACCCCGGAAGCGCTCTACTGGCTCGGCGTGGCGAGCTACCTTGAGCGCCGTGACACTACGGGAATGTGGACCGCCTGGGACCGGCTCACATCGCAGTACCCCGATAGCCCCTGGGCCCATCGCGTATACCCACACGAGCCGGGACCGCCATAGTACTCTTTACCTGTTGTACCTGCCCATCCATTCTGCTATACTCTGACCAAGTTGTCAGTTGTCAGTTGTCAGTTGTCAGTAGACGGACGACCGGCTGCTTGCCGGTACTGACAACTGACAACCTGGTCGCGAGGCTTGAACCTATGAAACGGCACATTCGAACCAACCTGCTTTCCTCTGTTGCCCTCGCGGGGCTTTTCCTCAGCCTGTTCGGTGGCTCGGGCGCGGTGTTTGCGGGCATACAGGCCTCGCCGTTGGCGGCCAATGCGTTCGCTCATGTTGAATTCGAGCACACCTGGGATCGCACGGATCTCCCTGTGTCGCTCGGCCAGGTTGTGCGCTCCTATTACTGGGGACCTGCACCCGATACCGGCGGTCTCCTGGAAGATTACGCCGAAGGGCCGGGGGGCAAGCGTCTCGTCCAGTACTTTGACAAAAGCCGTATGGAGATCAACAACCCGAACGGCAACCCCACCGACCCCTTCTTCGTCACGAACGGCCTCCTGACTGTTGAGCTTATCTCGGGCAAGATGCAGGTCGGCAATAACTCATACGTGAGCCGCCCGCCGGCGCAGATTCCCCTCGCCTCCGACACCGACGATCTCAACGCTCCCACTTATGTGAGCTTCCAGGGCGTCAGCAATACCACGCTGGGAGACCATCCCTCCGGCGACAAGACCGGGCAGACTGCCACCGCCACTATCAACAAGGCCGGGCAAGTGGGGAATAATCCGGCGATGGCCAACTTCCCAGGCACCAACTTCGTCTATTTCGACCCAACCACCCACCACAACGTGCCAAAGGCCTTCTGGGACTTCCTCAACCAGAGTGGGCCCACGTACGATCCTGGCAACGGCCAGGTCGTTAATGGTCGCCTATCAGACCCCTGGTTTTACACCACGGGCCTGCCTATCTCCGAGCCATACTGGGCTAAGGTCAAGATTGCAAACCAGCCCAACCAGGACGTGCTAATCCAGGCTTTCGAGCGCCGCGTGGTCACATATGTGCCTTCCGCCCCCGCTGCCTTCCAGGTCCAGATGAGCAACATCGGCCAGCACTATCACCAATGGCGATATAGCTCCGGACCACCGCCCACAGTGCCCGTACCGACCCCTACAGTGCCTTCAACGCCTGTGCCGTCTATCTCCGCGTTTGTAGGCACGTGGCTGAACAATGATGCAGGCACTGGTAGTGTCGCCAAGCTCTGGATCACCAATCCCGACCCCACGGATCTCACCCTTCACTGGTTCGGTCCCTGCGGCGACACGCTCTGCGACAATGGCACAGCCACAGCACCCTATACCGGGCAGCCCTTCAACGTCTCTGTTGGCAGCAACGCTTTCACCTTGTCGTTCACCGACCCACAATACAGCCAGCTCCAGGTGATGTTCCGCGGCAACAACAGCCTACTGTTCCATCGCACCCTGGCCCGTGACTATTTCGGGACGTGGCTCAACGACACCACCAGCTCAACGACGCTTGGCAAGCTCTGGATTACAAATAACGCCCAGACCCTGACCGTCAAGTGGTTTAGCGTGTGTAGTCCGGGCTTCTGCAGCAACCAGAGTAAGCCTCTCACCTATGTTGCCGAGCCTGTCAGGATTACACTTGATGGGCACACATTCTCCATAACCTGCGACAACGCCGGATGCTCCAAGCTGAGTGTGATCTTTGATGAAGGCAAGAATTACAGGTTCCATAACGAGACGTCATCCACCTTCAACGGCACCTGGAACAACGTCAACCCTGCCACCACCGGCATTGTGAAGCTGGTCATCACCAGCAAAGGGAATCCAGTGCATGTCCACTGGTACAATGCTTGCACGCCCACGCCCTGCGACATGGGCACGGCTAGCGCCTCCTTCAACACTGAACCGCTGGTCGTCAGCGGGAGCGGCTACAGGCTCACTATCACTATAGAGAACCTGGCGGCCAACAAGCTAAAAGCAGTCCTCTCGCAGTCCGGCCAGGCCGACCGCACGTTCTTTTTCCAGAAATGAGATAGAGAAAGACGAAGGACGAAAGACGAAGGACGAAGGTAGTTAGCCTTCGTCCTTCGTCCTTCGTCTTTCGTCGTCCCCTACGCCTTACGCACCCAGATCTTCGCGGCCAGGTCGTTGCTCAATTGCACCATCTGCACCTGACCAGACGGGTCTCCTCTGGGCACAACTTTGACCTCCAGAGACTGGTCGTCCGGCTGAACGGACAGAACTGTGAGGGTAGCTCCAGGCATTATATCAATCTGCCCCAGCCGCGTGAGGATGGCGGTCTCGTCCTCGACGAGCTCGGAAATCAGCACCACTTTGGTCTGCACTCCGACATCGGCGTTACTGAGGCGCAAGGCATGTTGCTCGCGCAAATATTCGGTATTGTTGAAGTGCTCGGAGGGGATGGGGTTGCCATGGGGGCATGTGCGGGGGTTGTCCAGCACGCGCATCAGGTTCGCCTCGATGTCCGGCGACATACCCCTTTCGAGGTTATGGGCCTCTTCGTGAGCCTTCACCCAGTCCATCCCCAGCACGTCTACCAGGAACCTCTCGGCCAGCCTGTGTTGCCTCAGTACCGCCTCGGCCTCCGCTTTGCCTTTGCTTGTAAGCTCGATGCCGTCGCCGGCGCGGCCCCGCCCTCTGCCTGGCATCCTGATATATTCGTCCCTCTGCATCCGGTCCAGAACCTGTGCCACGTTGGGTGCTGATACCCCGAATTTCTCCGCCAGCCGCGCGCCCACCACCGGCTCGCCTTCCACGATCAGGTTGTAAATTGCCTCAAGATATTCGCGTGTCACGCTGGATGAAGTCATAGTGCCCGGAAGAGGAGATGCTATGCGAAGAGTTGCTGCCAGTATAGCTTTGGGGCGAGGGCTTGTCAAAGGTATAATCAGGCGTAAACATTTAGATTTGGCTTAGACGAATCTGCGACATGGGCAACGCACTGCGGTTGAAACCGCGTGCTAAGTATACAAAGTCCGCCTTCGCGGACTACCAACGGGCAAGACAACCGCTGCTATCAAGCACAACTCTGGACTTAGCCAGTCCGCGAAGGCGGACTTTGTAAGACTAGCACGCGGTTTCAACCGCAGTGCGGTAGCTTGCATCACAAATCTGAACACTTACAATCAGGTGAGGCGCTACCCTTCAGATGCAGTCTTGAGAACGAACCATGACCAGCGCGGAGCAAATGGATATTCATATTAGTGAGCGCTCTGCCCTCCTTGAGCGAGCTACACGACTCCTCAAGGAAGATAGCCGTATAGCTGCCGCCTGGCTTCATGGCTCGATGGGTCGTGGCACCCACGACGAATGGAGCGATATTGACCTCTGGATTGTGGTCGCCGACGATCAAACGGAGGCCCTTCGTGGCGAGCGCCAGGAGTTCGCATCGCGCATGGGTCCTCAACTCCTCACCATCGAAGCCCCTCAAAACGCTCCGCCCGGAGGAGCCTACCTGCTCGCAATGTACCCGGGAACAAACGGCCCGCACATCCTCGATTTTTCCTGGCAGCCTCTATCATCAGCCCACAGGCCCGCGGATACTGTGCTTCTCTTTGAGCGAGCGAGCATCCCACCGGCAGAACCGGCTAACACAGAGCTTGATGATATGATGCCGAGGAGAGCCGTCGCCCAGACGCGCTTCTTCTGGATGATGTCAGCTATCGTCGCGAAATATATCGCTCGAAATGATACATGGGAAGTCATAGGCCTTCTCTCATTCCTGGCGTCGGTACTCAGGGAAGTCGAATGGCTGGCCGGTAAGCGCACTGCACCAGCCGGCTACCATGACCATCCGGACTTCGCGCCGCCCACCGATTCCTCTGCCCAATTTGCCTCGCTGCGAACTCTTATCGAGGAGATGAAGAGCTTGATGCGTGAGGCTCCCGCACTGAGTGGATCTATTGCACAAGATATTGACGCGCAAATCGACCTCTTTCTCTCCTTCATCGAAAGGAGCAAGGCTGAGCTCCGGAGCTAACGACATGTAATGGAAAAAGGCGGAGCTGTTGGGGCTCCGCCTTTTACATTATGAATTTGCGTCAGGCATGTGCCCTGCGCACCTAACGCAGTATGCGCAACGCCTCTGCCACGACGCTATCAGGCGAGGGCATGACCGCTTTCTCGCCTGCCGGGCCATAGGAGACGCGGCTGAACTTGGGGTGAACCCTGCCGATCGGCCCGTCAAGGTCGTAAAACCACTCGGACGCGATCTCGGATGCCACGGACGAGCCAAACCCGCCGATTGCGCGGTCCTCATCGGCGATCATGATATGACCCGTCTTGAGCAGCGATTGCCTGATGGTTTCGCGGTCATAGCCGCCATCGACGGTACGCAAGTCGATTATTTCGGCGCTGATGCCGTACTCTTTCTCAAGCTTCTCCGCTGCCATCATCGAGCGCGGCTGCAAGTTCCCGTAGGTCACTATCGTGAGGTCGGTCCCTTCGCGGGCGATACGCGCCGTGCCCAGTGGAACTCTGTAATCAGGACCGGGATAGAGAGACCGTGAAGGCTTCGCCTCGTATAGCGACTTGGGCTCAAGGAAGACTACCGGGTCGCCCGATATGAGCGCCTCCCTCAGCAGGCCCACGGCGTCCGAGCCGAGCGAGGGCACAACCACACGCAGGCCGGGGTAGTGGGCGATTGGCCCCACGCCCGCCTCGCTGTGCCAGATTGCTCCGGCACCGCCCAGGTAGTCGCCATAGGCCACGCGGATGACCATCGGGCAGGAGAACTTACCGTTCGAGCGCCACCGCAATGTCGCAATCTCGTCAACAAGCTGCTGCCAGCCGGGGTGAATATAGTCGCGGAACTGCACCTCGACCAGCGGAATGTAGCCCGCCAGAGAATAGCCCACCGCAGTGCCCAGGATGGTCGCCTCGGCCAGCGCCGAGTTCCACACCCTATCCGGGAAGGCCGCGCCCACGCCTCTGGTCACATGGAACACGCCGCCTTTGCCCTTCAGCTTGCCGGAGGGATCGGGAATCGGGTAGTCGGCCACATCCTGTCCGAAGATAATGATGCGCTCGTCCCTCTTCATCTCCTCAAGGATCGTCCTGGTGATCAGGTCGCGCATCGGCACAGGCTCCGTGCTGGTATCTTCGACCTTGGTATTCGCCTCGCGCTCACGGAACGACTTGACGCGCAGGTTAAGCGGCGTGGCGGTTATGTGGTGAGTAATGGTCTCAGGGTCCAGCTTCGGCTCGGCAACGGCCTGCTCCGAGGCCTTGCGGATTTCGCTGATCACCAGAGCGTCGAGCGCTTTCAACTTCTCTTCATCGACCCCATTGTCCACAAGCAGCGCTTTCATCTTGACCAGCGGGTCGCGTAGCGCCTCGTCTGCCAGGTCTTCCGGGCTTCGGTAGTAGGCCTGCGTATCTGCGGACGAATGGCTCAAAGGCCGCGTGACGTGCGCATGGATAAGCACAGGCCCCACGCCGGTTCGTAAGTAATCGGTGGCCTTTTTGGCCGTCCTGAACGCCTCGAGGAAATCGGTGCCGTCCACCTCAAACACTTCCAGGTGATTGTTCGGGCCGATATGGGAGTAACGGCTGTAGAGACGGGCCGCGTTGCCGCCCGGTATATTCACGTCGGCGGGCGTCGAAATAGCCCAGCCGTCGTCCTCTACCACGAATAGCACAGGGGCCATAAAGCGCACTGCATCGCGTATTGCCTCCTCGACCTCGCCCTCTGCAGTGGTGCCATCGCCAACCGAAGTGTAGACGAACGCGCCGTCCAGTCCATCCTGTGCGCTACGGCTGAACTTCTTACCCAGCTTGCGCTCCAGCTTCAGCCCTTCGCCGTAACCCGCCGCCGGGAGACACTGCGAGCCGGTCATGGTGGACCCGGTGGGGAAGTTGAAGACGACCGAGCCGAAGTGGCTCGACATCTGCCGGCCGCCCGACATCGGGTCATAGCGCGAGGCCACGCTCTGCCTGGTAATATCCATAAGGCTGATGCCAGACCACAGGGCTAACGTCTGGTCACGATAATATGGGAGCTTGGCGTCGTCCGGCCTCATCAAGTGGGCGATAGCCACATTGATGGCCTCCTTGCCTGCCCCCGCAATGGAGAACCAGAGGTTGCCTGTGCGCTGCAGCAGGCCCTGCATATGGTCTATCTCGCGAGATGTGCGCATTGCAGCGTACATGCCCATCAGGTCGTAAACTGATAGGCCCTCAAGCTCTTTCTTTGCTTTGCTTCTGCCTTTAGGGTTGTCGCCGAAAATCTGATCCACCAGGCCGAAGTAGTAACCTCTGCGCTCTTTTAGCAATTCTTCAGGAGAGATGGGTGCGCTTTCTTCCTGCGAGCCTGCCTGGCGTGTATCCGTTTTATAGCCTATCAATCGAAGCCTCCATCGTCAGTAGTTTATGTTTTGTGGTATATGGTTGGTACCTTGTGCCTGGTGGTTAGGTGCCTGTACCGGCCCCTGAACCCTGGCGATAAGCCACAGGCTACCAACCGCAAACGTGCAAAAAGGCAGGCGCGTGCGGCGGAATTATGCAGAGGGGGTCAAAAGAAATGACAACGGCTCTGCAACCGGCACGCGCCTGAAGGATCTCAGCGCCCCTCAAACTGCGCTACTGCCCGTTTATGACCTCGTTGTCAACAACCTATTATAACCCACAATAGGCGGGGTGCGTCAAGATGTTTGTACCAGCTCCGATCATGACATCAGGTCAGCAGTGTGAAAGCAAAGATAACGACAGGAATCACTGCTTGAACAGGTTGAAGGGATAGACAGGAATGTTGCGAAGCACCCAGAAAGTGATCACCACAATGAATAGAGCCCATGTATAGACGGGGGAGTCGAAAATCCGCGGCAGGGGTTTGCCGCGAAAGACCTGCGAAATCAGAGAGATAAATGCGTAGCCCAACAGCGGCAGCGCCAACATAGACAAGGGGTTGAGCATGAATGCCGGGCCGATATTGCCATGCAGTAATGAATGCAGGGCCCGAAGTGTTCCGCAGCCAGGACAATACATGCCTGTGATTGCGCGGAAAGGACACGCCGGAAAGACTCCCGACGTCGCCGGGTCGAACAGATAGAGGGAAAGTGCGCTACATGCGCAAGCACAACTCACCCCTGCGAGCTGCCAGGTAAGTGGAACGGTCAGAGGAAACGCCTTCATAGCTTCTATACACTACCGGTTCGCTAGTGCAACGCATGCGCTCGCAGCCAGTACCGCCAGCGCAGATAAGGCCGAGGCAGTGGACCAGCCCTTGGCTTTATTGGAAAGGTCCTCCGCCTCGGCGTAGTCCCCCGCTGCTACCTTGCCGTCGACCTGGGCAGCGTACACGATAGCCACTACTCCAAATGGTACGCAGCAAAAGAGGGTGCTGAGGATGGCGGGAGCGAGATAATTGGGCACGCTCCGAGGGTAATCTGAGTACATGCCGTCTTCACTATGCTCACGAAGGACGAGAGAAACAACAGGCGTAGACCTCGTCCTTCGTGACGCTGCTTACTATTGCCGAGGTGTGCCTGTGCTAAAGTTGAACGCTACGCCAAACAAGATAATTGCGATGAAATAGATAACCACTAGCACCAGTGCAGTAACAACTGCCGCTATCGCCCAATTCTTCGCAGCTTTTGATGCGCTTAGAGCGCCTGCGTAATCCCCGGACGCATATTTGCCATCTACCTGAGCGGCGAACACAATCGATACGACACCCAGAGGAAGGCAACAGAAAATAGTAGTCAGGATGGCCCAAACCAGGTAGTTGGGCGGCTTGACACCGGCAGGTGGTGAATAAGATTGCTGATACATAGGTGGCGGCGGCTGCTGATTTATTTATTATCTCCTTAGCTTCAATCGAGGCAGATCAAGAGGCTTCCCTCCACAAATAGTGTGGGAATGGCCAGATTATATGTGCAAGATTGCCCGCTGTCAAGGAGTGAAGTCAGTCAAAGCAGCCCAGATTTAGGATTCAGGGGCCGAAAGTAAGAGTTGCCCGCCCTTATGTCAGTTGCCTGTCCCTATTAAAAAGCGATTGTGCGCGGGCACGTAGCTGCTATTTGCGGTCCAATCGTCGATTACTTTGCCTGTGGAGTCAGTGACGACGCGATGGATGCTGGCGTCGAAGCCATCCTGCGCGTGCTCGACCTGCACCTTGCCTGCGCTCTTCGAAAGCTGGTCAGATGTCTCTGTTATGGGGGCCTGGCTGGTCTTGACGAGATTGGTAATCACCGGCTGGCCGATGTTCACCGTCCAGTGCGGGTTCACACCCCAGAGTTCGAAACGCACAGCGCCCTTGCTGGCTGATGCCTTGATCATTATCCAGTTGCCGGTATTATTCTGGAAGCGGAAATCGTCGTCCGGCGGCGAGATCGTGGCGTCTAAACCGGTCATCCCTGTTGGCGCGATCCCATACAGGCCGATCCAGTATTCGTGCCAATGCCTTTCCGTGACGTGCAGCCCAGCCCTGAAGACGGCATGGTAAAGGGTAGTAGATACCTGGCAGATACCTCCCGCCTCGGTAGGCACGGTGTCCACGTTGCCGTTGCCGTCCGATACGATACCGTAACCCATCTTGAAGCCGGCCGCGATCGTCAGGTCGCCCATCGTGTCCACAGTCGAGAATATCCCGCCGGGTGGTATGAGCACTCCGTCAAACTTGGCCGTGCCGAACTCGACGTTCCAGGCCCTGTTCGCTGATGAACCCACATATGATGTCTGCCCGTATGCGAGCATATCCGGGGTCTTGATGCTCGATACATCGGCGTCCTTGACGGTAGGCTCAGTCACTGTAGCGTCAAGCTCGATCTGCAAGCGATCCCCGCCTTTGTAACCGGAGATGGCCTGCTTTGCGTTCTCTACCGACTTGTCTACGTTTACCTGAACGCCTTCGACGGCGTCGGCTATCCTTGTCGGCACGCCGTTGACCATCTTAAAGCGCGCGTCGGAGGGTCGCTTGTTGATGTAGTAGGCAACGCCGGAAACGCTGTCCGCCAACGCATTGTCGTCGACTACCAGTTGCAATGGCCCGGGCCCGCCTTGCGCAGGCGTAACATCGATAAAACCGGTTACCGCAGACCCACGCAATATATATCCGTCGTCGGCGTAGTGCAGCCTGACACCCTGGGTCACGAGCGAATTGGCTTTGTCGTAAAGCGACTGCAAATCCTGTGTATGGACAGTTGCAGAAACCTCTTTTACCGGGAGGGTCACCGTTCGCGCATCGCCGCCGGCTCCCTGAGCCGCCTGCTCGATCGCCGCAATAGCCGCTGGAGCATCGAGCGCCTGCCCCGGCACGTCATCATCTAGCGTAACGGTGCCGTCACCAACCTTGAGGGTGGCGTCCTGTGGGTCTACGCGCAGCTTGTCTCCGATGGGCTGGAGGTAGGCCGCAAGCTCATTGTTGTCGAGCGCCGCCTGAGCGTTGCCGTCCACATCGTGATTTATGGTGAGCAAACCGCGCAGGTCGCCAGGCTGCATGGTCCACGTTTGTTTGCCCGCCTTCAGGATCACGGGCTGCCCGGTGAGCAATTCCGCCTGCGCCTTCGCTGCCTGTAGCTCGGCTTCGGTCACCTTTGGCGCGATAACAACAGTCGTCACGCTCACCGCGCCGAATGGCACCTTTACCACAGCAGCCGATATCGCTTTGTTCAGCGCATTTCGGTCCACCGCGATGCCTTGCGCCGAAGCGGTGAGCTGCGCCACGCCACCCGCGTCCTTTTCCAACTTGCTATCTACAGCCGGCTTGTCCACATCGGACGCAACCTGCGCCACGGCTTTCTCGATCGAGGGGGCATCCTGCTTTAGAACAGGCGAGGTCTGTGCGCCGTTAAATAGCGCCGCAATCTGCGCAATTATATTCTCAACGAAATTGCCGCTCCTACCCGTGCTCATTGCGGCGTCGAGAATCCTGGGGACATCTACGACCACGCCGAGCGAGGCTGCCGTAAAACTCCAGTTTCCACCAGCCCCACTTACTGCCACAGAAGCGGCCGGGTAGCCCGCCGAAGCTGCTGCGAGCGTCGCCGAAGCCTGATCGCGGGTTTGGCCGCCCAGGTCCTTGCCGAGCACGCTCACGCCATTATAGATACGCTCGCTATGTCCGACTTCATACCATGTAAGCAACGCCCCAGCCAGCACGAGCAGCGCCGCCAGTCCCATCCCGGCAAAGCGCAGCGGTCCGCCGGGCAGTCTAAGCCCGCGATTCTCCTTTTCCGGAGCGCGAAGATTAATTGCATGCACCTGGGGAGGCTGTGCTGTGTCGGAAGAATGCATACTCGCTCGATCTCCATATGAAATTAAACAGTGCGGCAAACAAAAGATTTGGCCTGGAAAGGCCCGTGCGATCTATATAACGTATCAGTTAGTGTGATGGTTATGGCCAATTTTGGGGCAAGTGCCGAGGACCTGCGAGCATCGCCCGCCTTATATTTTCGGGCTTATCTTACCATATTTCGGGCCACCGGCACAATACGAAATGGGACCGAGTTGTCAGTTGTCAGTAGACGACCGGCGACCGACGAACGCGAAAAACGTAAAATCTAATTACCGACAGTTACTGCACAACTGACAGACTGACTACACTGCCCACTGATAACTAGCCGAATTGATCCTGGGGTCGGCAAAGGCGTACAGCACGTCCGCCAGGATGTTGGCTGCGACGATAAGCACTACGTCTATCAGCAAGAACCCCATCACCAGCGGTATGTCTAACCCTGTCACCGCCTGGAAGTAGAGCCGCCCCATCCCAAAATAGTTGAATATCGTTTCCGTAATGATCGATCCGCTGAACAGAGCTGGGATCGTCAGGGTCAGGATCGTGATCACAGGGATCAAGGCGTTGCGCAAGGCATGCTTGAGGATCACTGCCCTCTGCTGCAGTCCCTTCGCCCAGGCCGTCCTCACGTAGTCTTGCCTCAACACCTCAAGCATCGACGAGCGCACATACCTCGATAACCCGGCTATGTTGACGAAGGAGAGCACAATGACAGGGAGTATGAGGTGGTATAAACGGTTGATAACGTTGATGGTGCCAGGGGCTTCGGTGACATCGGTGGTATCACCCGTAGGTAAGTAAGGTAGCCATGTCCAGCCTTGATCGTGTAATTGTTTAGCAAGGATACCGAAGAGGATGATGAGCATCAAGCCAAGCCAGAAGGTGGGCATGGAGAGACCGATGAAGGAGAAGGTAGTGACAGTGTAATCGAGGCGGGAGTACTGTCTGATGGCGGCAATGATGCCGATGGGGAGGGCAATCAAGATGGAGATGAGGGTGGACAATCCCATCAGTGCCAATGTGTTCCCTATCCTCACTCCTATCAGCTGAATTACCGGCTTGTTTACATCCATTTGCACGGAGGTGCCGAGGTCGAGGGTGAGGACACCATCACCTTTGATGATGCCGAACAGGTTGATGCCGATTGTCTCTTTGACCGGCGTATTATTGGTGTCATAGACGGTCTGGAAGTCTTTGAGGGGTCAAAGAGCCACAGGAAATAATCAAGAGGATATGGCTTGTCCAGGCCATACAGCCTGGTATAGATATCTATGATCCCCTTGTTAAATGCACGGCCATTGGGTCCCTCGGCCTCCATCACGCGGATCTGGTCTTTTGGTCCGCCGGGAGAGAGGATAAGGATGGAATAGATCAGGAAGGAGCTAAAGAACAGCACCACCACACCCTGCAACAATCGCCTGATAACATATGTCGTCATATTCTGTTTTCCTCCAGTGGTTATTCTGGGTGCTATTCACTATTTCCCACAGGAGTGGCATGCTGATGGTTCAACGACCGGGGCGAGTGCGATGCCGGGCATAAAGGCACGGCTGATGCAAGGACGAAAACCCGCTTGAAAGGCCACACAACCAGGGCCTGTCAGTCTGAGTGCCTTGCTAACATAATGAAGATCAACGGATTAATCTGGTAATGGAGTGCTCGCCAAGAGCGCCCGGACACTGAAGTGTCGGGCTACTCAAACGAAGTCCGCCTTCGCGGACTGGCTTGCTCCTATTTCTCTGCCATTACCTTATCAAGACGTTGATCTTCATAATTGTTGGACAAAAAGTGCTACGCATGGCTTGTCATTCCGAGTGAAGCGAGGAATCACGATGGGCAGTAATGTGCCTGGATCCAAGCCCAATCTCCCCCGCAGTGATTTCTCGCTTCACTCGGAATGACAAAAGTGAGAGGGCGCTCTTATCCCAACAATTTAGCTCATACAGCACTCAGAATGACAAGCTCAAAGGGGCACGTTAGGCACCGACTTTGTATTAGCACTGGGCGTGCAGAAGCATACGTTAGCCACTTCCTTTCCTTTCGGTTACAATAATGCGGCACACTTTAGCCAACGTAAGAAGTAAGAAGTAAGAAGTAGTAATTTCCCGGAGCAACTAATGGCCCTCAACCTCGGTATTTTCGGCTTGCAGAGCAGCGGCAAGACTACACTCTTCAACGCGATCACGGGTAGCCAGGCCAGCACTTCATCATATTCGTCGGGCGACCAGCCTAACGTGGCAGTCGTTAAAGTGCCCGATCCCAGGCTGGAGGTGCTTGCTGACATGTTCCACCCGCGCAAAACCGTCTATGCCGACGTGCAGTTCACTGACGTGCCCGGCATGTCGGCTGCCGCTAAAGAGAAGGAGAGCAGAGAGCCGGTGAGCCGCCAAACCCTTGGCTTTATCAGCGCAGTTGACGCGCTGGTGCTCGTTGTGCGCGCCTTCGAGAGCGCGTCCGTGCCACTCCCCGAGGGTAGCGACGGAGTTGACCCGTTGCGTGACGTCGAGACGATACTGCTCGAGATGGCCTTCTCCGACCTCGGAATTATCGAGCGCCGTCTTGAGCGCATCAAGGGCGAGATAGCAAAGATGAAAGGCGCAGAGCGCGAAAGCCGCGAGCGTGAGCAGGAAGTGTTGGGCCGCATCGGCCCCGCCCTCGAAAACGGCGGCTCGATACGCGAGATGGATCTCAACGACGATGACGAAAAAGCGATCCGCAACTTTGGCTTCCTGAGCGCCAAGCCGGTGCTGATCGTAGTCAACCTGGGAGACGGCAACGTTGACGCGGGTCCCGACCTGGAGGCGAAAATACGCCAGAAGGTGGGCAGCGCCAGCGCTGATGTGATCGCCATCCCGGCCCAGCTTGAGATGGAGATCGGGCAGCTAGGCGAAGAAGACGCGGCCGAGTTTCGCGAAAGTATGGGGGTTGGCCCGTCCCGCCTGGGCGAGGTGGTCGAAAAGTCCTATACGCTGCTCGGCCTGATCAGCTTCCTCACGGCGGGTGAGGACGAGGTGCGCGCCTGGACGATCCGGCGAGGCACACAGGCGCAACCGGCCGCCGGCGCAATCCACACCGACCTGGAAAAGGGCTTCATCCGCGCAGAGGTAGTCCATTACGACGATCTGATATCTGCGGGCAGCATGGCGGAAGCCAAAAAGCGTGGCACAGTGCGCATGGAGGGTAGAACCTACCCTGTAAAGGACGGCGACATTATAAACGTCCACTTCACACAGACAAAGGGTGGTGCAGGCTGATCAATCCTGTGTCAGGGCCCCACGTCTCCGGCTCGAATTCTCTGAGACTGATCTGGGCCGCCCAGAAGAGCAACAAAACGCCCGCGAGCGGCACGAGGATATATGCGATCAAGAGCGGCACCCGCTCGGAGAGATCGGCCTGCGCGAGCCCGCGGATCCAGATAAAGCTCGCCGGACCCATCACCGCTCCCGCCAGCGTGAGCAAGCTCCCCACAACCAGCGGTATCCACCCGGCGACATTGCCACTGCCGGTCGCTCTTGCCAGACGAAGCCGCATACGAGCCACTATCACTACGGTTGGTGCAATAACGGCCAACTCGGCCAGTGCAAGAAGGCCGATAACAAGCAGGTCCGATGCCCCGTCGTTTCCCTGGAACTGTTCGTACGGCGAATCCCACATGATTGCGAAGCCCGTAACGACCAGCGCCATAACAATGAACGCTCCAGCCGGTGCGAACCGGCCTGTTTCGGCATCTGATACAGCCATGACATTACTCCCAATCCGGTGGGGACTTTGCTCGCTCCGGACCAAGCCCGTGCGGGCGCTAGCCACCCCTGCAAGCCGGCCTGCAATGATCTATATTCGCCCTGCCACGGCACCGTCTATTGTAACCGATACAGGTCTGCACGAATCCTATCATTCATGTTAATATTGGCGTCCCTGAATTGAGCATTGACAGTAGTAGACAAGAAATGCTACAATCCTGACGCAGCAGGCCAATCTTGAGGGCTACTTTCGAGTAGCCTGTTTTATTTGTTCAGGCCTGGCGCGACCGGTTGTATCGAATTAATACCTATCGTCTGTTCGTGAAGACCTCCCCGATTCGGCCAGTCAGGCTCGATTCGCCAGGTAGTAGTTGTTGGCCCGCTCTCATCATCGAAGGAGTCACAAAATGCGTCGTGCAAATGCGTCTGTCATAGCAATAGTCACCATGTTGTTTCTACTTCTCGCGCTGGGCACCACGCTGGGCAGGGGGCTCCAGCCGCAGCAAGCTGCGGCTTCCTCCGTGAAAGGCCTTGCACCAGGCACCGCCGGCCAATCAACCTACACCCGCAAGCTGCCTCCAGCTCCTGGTAGCCTCACCCCTTCTTCGCCCGATCCGAAATACCAACCGGCGGCTTGCCTCGCTCCAGTCGTAAATGTAAGTCAGCAGAGTGGCAACGAGTTTGAGACTTTCGCTGTGGTCAATCCCACCAACACGAATAACATCGTCGTCTTTTCCAACCTTGAAGCCAATAGCATTTTCCGCGGTTATACCACCGATGGAGGCACCACCTGGAGTTGGGGCACAGTGGCAACCAACGCGGCATGCTGCGACGGCCAGGCGGTGTTCGACTCTTTTGGTAATCTGTTCCTCGTCTATATTAATGGGAGTGTCAACCTTATCAATGTCATACTCAGCACCGATGGAGGCGCAACCTTCTCGGCACCTGTTACTGCAGGTAGCGGGAGTATCGACCAGCCCTCAATCGCCGTCGGTAACGGCAGTGTATGGGTAGATTGGAACTCGAACGGGAATATGGTGGCTCTGGGTGCCCCGGTTACCGGCCTGGGCGCATGGGGTCCGTTCAACGCTCAGCAGACCATCCCAAGCGCGACCGGGAGTTTCGGCGGCATAACTGTTGGGCCTGGTCCGAACGGCGGTATGGTCATGGTCACCTACATGAATCCTACAGGCGGGGAGGGGCCGGCCACGATATATGCCAACGTGGACGCCGATGGCCTGGGAGCGGGTGGATTCGGCCCGCAAATTACTGTGACTACAACCAACGTCGGCGGCTTCGACTTCATCCCGGCACAATCAGGCCGCTCGATCGATGCAGAGGCTGGATTGGTGTGGGACTCAACCGGTGGCCCGTTCAACGGCCGTGTCTATCTCATCTATACTGAGGAGCCGGTAAACGAGAGCAATGATACCGAGATTTATGTGCGCACCTCGACGGATAACGGCACTACCTGGACCGCGCCTGTCCGTGTGAACGACGACCCTCTTGGTCCCATCCGCAGCCAGTTTTTGCCGTATATTGCTATCGACAATTCGACCGGCACGGTCGCGGCAGGGTGGTACGACGCGCGCAACGATGATGGAGTACCCGGTTCCGGTGGCACAAACAACACTCCCAACGATGATGCCGAATACTACGCCTCCTTTACAACGGACGGTGGCGCGACATGGGCAGCGAATACGCTTATGAGCGGCGGCTTCTCGAACGCAGCCGACGCGGCGAACGGGGTAGATTATGGTGACTACATGGGCGATACCGCTGCAGGTGGGAAATTCATTACGGTGTGGGCAGATAACGGCAACTGTGATGGCACAAACGCAAACGGCACGCTCCACCAGTTCGACCTGTATATGGGCGTTTTGAACCTGCCTGCCGGTGGCACTCCCACGCCCACCACTGCACCAACCTTTACCCATACGCCGGTCCCAACTAATACTAATACTGTCACCAATACGCCGCTTCCAACAGATACTGCGACTGCTACCGAAACTGCGATTGCTACTGACACACCTACCAACACTGACACTCCTCTCCCTACTAACACCTCGGCGCCCACCCACACAGTTGCTCCTACCCAGACCCCTGGCGGCAATACAGCCACACCCGTGCCCAGCAATACGCCTACGGCCAAGCCACCTACCCAGACCCCTGGCGGCAATACGGCTACACCCGTGCCATCCAACACGCCTGGCGTGCCTACAGCTACCCCCACAGCCTGCACCCTCACCTTCACGGACGTGCCCGTTGGCTCAACATTCTACCCCTTCATTCGCTGCCTGGCCTGCAAGGGCATCATCAACGGCTATCCAGATGGCACATTCAAGCCTGGCAATAACGTCACCAGGGGCCAGCTGTCCAAGATAGTGTCCAACTCGGCTGGCTTCTCGGATAATCAGACCACCCAGATGTTCCAGGATGTGCCCGTCGGCTCTACCTTCTACCAGTACATTGGTAGGCTGGCGTCTCGTGGGTTCATCAATGGATACCCATGCGGTGCTCCTCCGGCTGGCCAGTGCGTACCACCGAACAACCTACCCTACTTCCTGCCCAACGCTAACTCCACGAGGGGACAGATCTCGAAGATAGTCTCTAACGCTAGAGGCTTCAACGAGACACCCTAGTGGACAGCAGTTCCAGGACGTAAGCCCGAACAGTCCATTCTACGCATACATCTACAGGCTGGTACTGCACCAGGTGATGAGTGGGTACCCATGCGGCACCCCACCGGCAGGGCAGTGTGTACCACCCTCCAACCGCCCATACTTCCTGCCCAACAACAACGCCACGAGGGGACAGACATCGAAGATCGTGTCCAACACTTTCTTCCCTGACTGCAATCCTCCTGAGGCTGTCAGGCAGTAGGATAGTGATCTTAATGGAAGAAGAGCTAACGGGCCGCAACGTGCGGCCCGTTAGCTCTTCTTGCGGCTCTGTATGAACGCATTGCCCTGGCTACTGCGTTTGCCCGCGATACGCCCCATCCAACATTACAGGCGCACAATCACTATCCTCCAACTGTGCGGCAAGCTCCACATCCTCGCCGTATCCTCGCTCGATCAGCTCTTTGCCGGAGCTACAGGCTCTAAGCGTCACGATCGGATCGTGTTCGACTGAGGCAAATGCATTCTCTGCGAGCAATGCCTCCGGCGATTTGCTTCCTTGAAGCTGCTTTATGATCGCGCCAGCTCCCAGCAGATCTTCAATGGCCGGGCGGAGTGTGCCGTCGGGCCAGCGCTCGCCTGCGGGCACGACGAGGATGCGCTTGCCCAGTCGCTGTGCTGCAGATGCCACAGCGACTGCGTTTCTAAGGCAGCCGGCCAGTGTCGGCTTATCGCCGGCAGCCAGCGTAAGGGCCGAGCCGTTGGGCGACGGTAACACCAGCCTCGTCCCTGCCGGGATCGCCAGCAGAGACCTGGGGGACAAGCTATATCCTGTTGGGGAGCGTCGCGACGTGGCTATCACCGCCCCAACCCGCTCCGCAAGCTCTTCTGACGAGTTGTCTCTCCAGCGATACGGATAGACTATCGCCCCTCGGCTCACGGCAATATCAACACAGGTCGAAAACGACAGCACGTCAACGATAATGACTACATCGCTCGATGGCGCGAGGTTAGTGATAGCCGCAAGTCCCCACTCGCACCTGATCTCGAATTCTGCCTGCTCGTAATACATCTCGTCCTCAACATTCTGTGTGCGACGACCGACGACCTTATTTGACGCCATGACGCCAAGACGCCAGGGTTTCTACGGTTTTGAACCACCAAGACACCAAGAGCACCAAGGTTATTCTTGTTTTAAATCACAGAGAGCGCAGAGAGCGCAGAGAGTGCAGAGAGCGCGGAGATCACACAGGATTATAATGGTTCAAACCAATAGAAACCTTGGCGAGCCTTTGCGTTCTTGGCGTCTTGGCGGTTACGTTTTATGTTCCACCAGCCACTGACCCCTGACCTCGACTCCTGACCCCTAGTCCCTATCTCCCCGCACCAGCGGCAAGGCACGCAGCGCCATCTCCAGTGCTAGCCTTGCGTCGGCGTCCTTGAGGTCAATGCCCAGTAATTGGGACGCGTTGTCAAGCCGGTAGGCGAGCGTATTCCGGTGGACGAAAAGCTCGATTGCCGTTTCTCTGAGGCGGCCTCCATGGCCTACGAATGAGGCGATAGTGGGTAGCAGAGGCATCGCTGAGCGAGCATCGTGTGCCAGCAAGGGGCCAAGGGTCTCTTGAACGAAGCTTTCGAGCTCCGCTTTATTGTCCAGATAGAGTAATAGCAGCATTCGTTCTGCGCCCAGGTTCTCATAGCGCACGACCCTTCCTTCGTGCAGCGTGGCCGACGATAACAGCGCCAGGCGCGCTTCATGGAGCGACGATGGCGCTTCGAGTATCGGCCTCTCCTTGCCGATACCGCAAGCCAGCTCGCGACCGCTCAAGGCGCTTCTCAACGCCCCTTCAGCGTCCGGCGGCACCAGCACAGCCAGTCCATCCTCGTATGGATGGACAATAAATCCCGAGCTGTTTGCTCCACCTTTCTTGGCGAGAGAGGCGACCGTCTCGCCCATACGGTGCTCCCAGTTTTCTTTTTCCGCTACTGGCGCTACGAGCGCTACCGCATAGTTTGCACCCAGCTTATGCCCCTCGCGACGCGCGGGTGCTTGCGCCTCGATGACGGTGGCGATCTGTCCGGCGAGCAAACGCCCGATCCATGCACCCGGCTCTTCGCCGGCCATTATCTCGTGCCTCGCCTGCACAAGCGCGCACTCGCGCATGATTTCCTGCTCGATTTCGTGCAGGGCTAACTCATCAGGCAAACGTATAAGGGGTAGGCCCAGCCGGTCCGCTTCTTCGATAGCCTGTTCGTTGACCTCCCCGCGCACCACCAAACCTGATGCTCCACGCAAGTGCATCTGACGCACCACGTCGGCCAGCCTGATAGGCGGCTCATGCCGGCCCAGCAGATCGCTCCCAGCCAGACCTATCTCTCCGCCCTTCAAAGGCGGAATAGCCGGCGCATATGGCCTGAGCGAAACCGCCCATGTCACGCCATTGTCCAGCCCGGCCTTTCCTGCAAGCAAATCGCCTCCTGCAAGCGGTTTGCCGGGCGCGATTAAGTCTGCAATTGTCAACAGTTGAGACATAGTAGTACAAATGTCAGCACGAACGGGGTACCATTCGGTCTAGATACAGGCGCTCTATTTACCTTATCATACTTTCGAGGCTGTCTTGCTGACCTCGTTCTGAGTGGCTGTCGTGCCTGTATTGCGATCGTTTCACGGCGGCCCGCAGCTAGTTAGAGTTTTGCGTTCTGAGTTGCACTCACCATCCAAACTCAAAACTCAGAGCTCCCGAAGGGATGATGGAGGGCGTTGGAAATTAATGACTATGGAGGCGTTCAATTCTGCCGCGTCGCAACGTGCCGGTGACTCTGTAACTACCACAACGACGCGCCTCGCCGCACCGCGCCTCACCACCAAACTTGTAGAGGCGCGCACCCGCTACTCAACTCTTCGTGGCAAAACGCTCCTTGTTATGCTGGTCGCGACGCTTGGCCTACTGGTAGCTGTGGTCGTACCACTATACACTATCATCCTGGGCAGCTTCGTTCAACTTGAAAACTCCCGAGTACGCACAAGTCTCACCAGGGGTATCAGCGCGCTCGACGAGAAAATGAGCTCGATGCTCGACATAGGGCTAAGCTGGTCGGCATCGGACGATACTTACAACTACGTCACCACTCATAACCCCGGGTATGTCGAGACCAGTGTGCCCAATTCTTCCTTTGCTTCGCTTCGCCTCAACGTATTCGCTTTGTACGACACTTCGGGCAATCTCCTCTTCGGTAAGGCCTACGACTACGAGAAAAACAGGCCTACGGATCTGCCGGCACTCTTTAAGTGCCCCGCAGGGTCGTGCGGAGATTTTGCAAAACGACAATCCGCGACTGATAGACTTCACGGCCTGTTGCAACTGCCCCAGGGGCCGGCGATGGTCATATCCCTGCCGGTATTGAACGGCAAGCAGCAAGGTCCTGTCAGGGGCACGCTGGTGCTCGTTCGCTACCTGGACAAAGCTGAAGTTGATTCACTGTCCACGACAACCTCGCAGAATTTAACACTGCAAAGCGTGCAAGATTATAACAACTTTCCGCTAGCGGGCAGCTTTGACAAGCTTACTGCCGGCCAGGGTACCAATCCCGCCCTGGTCAAACCTTTGGACGAGAAAACGGTCGTGGGCAGCGCTTTGCTCAACGATATTTACGGCAACCCGGCATTTGTCATGACGGTGACCGGAGAACGCACTCTCTATGCCCAGGGAAAGAACAGTGTCCTATGGTCTACTATGGCGCTCGTAGTAGCGGGCCTCGTGTTCCTGGTACTCAGTTTGATACTCCTTGAGCACGTAATTCTTTCCAGGCTATCTAAGCTAAGCACTCGTGTAGCAGCCATAGGCGTGACAGGTGACGTTTCGGCAAGGGTATCGGTGAGTGGTAACGATGAGCTGTCACGCCTGGGCGATAACATTAACGACACCCTTGACGCCCTTGAGCGCTCTTACCAGGCTCGGCGCGATACCGAAGCCAACTACAGAGCTGTGGTCGAGCAAACTTCCGAAGCTATCTTTCTGGTCGAAGCTGAGTCAGGGCGCTTCGTAAATTCTAATCAGGCCTTTCGCGAGCTTCTCGGATATACATCAGCCGAGCTAGCCGATCTGACCCTGCCCGGCATACTGGCCCTTGACACTAAAACCCTCGATTCGATGCTCACCCGCGTGCTTTCATTCAAGCGCTTGCTGGTCGACGAAGTTAGATACCGGCACCGGGACGGCTCTTACGTCTATGTAGCTGTAAACGCCAGCTACATCCACCGCGACACGACGGACATTCTTTGCTTCCTGGCCCACGATCTCACCGACCGCAAGCTGGCCGAGGAACAGCGCGCCGTTCACCTTAGCGAGGAGCAATTCCGCTCCCTGGTCCAGAATGCCGCCGACATTATCTCTATCGTGAACCTTGACGGGGCAATCCGCTACCAGAGTCCCTCCGTCGAAAGCATCCTGGGTTACCAGGCATCAGACATGACCGGCACGAACATCTACTCGTACCTGCACCCGGAGGATGTGGACGCAGCGCGCAAATCGATGACCCATCTTTTTGCTGACCCCTCGGACGCGCAGCGTGTGCTCATTCGTGCAAAACACGCCGACGGCTCCTGGCGGCACCTGGAAGCCATCGGAGCAAATCTGATGGGCGACCCGAACGTTGGTGGCTTGCTCTTGAATATCAGAGACGTGACCGAGCGCAAAGCTCTCGAAGAACGCCTTACCCACCAGGCATTCCACGACTCGCTCACGGGCCTGCCCAACCGGATGTTTTTCAACAACAGGCTCCAGATTGCTGTGGATACTGCCCGCCGCCGGGGCTCAAATGTCGCCGTGGTATTCCTCGACCTGGACAACTTCAAGGTTATCAACGACAGCCTGGGCCACCCGGCAGGCGATGAAATGCTGGTCGAAGTTGCGGGCAGGCTGCGGTCCACTCTGCGCTTCACGGACACTGTAGCCCGGTTCGGTGGTGACGAATTCACCTTTCTCCTTGAGACCGACGTAACTGAGGAAAATGTCGTGCGGGCCGTCGAGCGCATCCAGGAAGCTCTCGCGCAACCATTTAACATCGAAGGCCACGAGCTATCGGCCCCATCAAGCCTCGGTATCGCTGTCAGCACGCCCGACACCCTCCATCCGGAAGAGCTATTGCGCTACGCCGACATCGCTCTCTACAAGGCTAAGCGCGGCGGAAAAGCACAATCGGCTATCTATGCCACCGACATGAGATCTGAGGCCATTGATCGCCTCTTGCTGGAGATCGACTTGCGCCATGCAATCGAGCGCAACGAGCTACTCCTCTACTACCAACCCCTTGTCGAGTTGAATAGCGGGCGGGTCACCGGCGTCGAATCGCTCCTTCGATGGCGTCACCCTGTGCGAGGCATCATCGGGCCTAATGATTTTATCCCGTTGGCCGAAGAAAACGGGACGATAATACAGATCGGGATGTGGGCGCTCGAGCGCGCATGCCACCAGGTGAAAGCCTGGCAATCCGACCCGAATATAACACCTACGCTCACCGTCAGTGTCAACCTTTCCGCCCGACAATTCCGCCAGCCTGACCTTGTAGAATGCGTTGCCCGTGTGCTCGACAACTCCGGCCTGGACCCAGGCTCGCTGAAGTTTGAGATAACCGAAACGGTCGGAATGGAAGACGCCGAGATGACTCTGGTGATGCTTCGGCAGTTGAAAGGACTTGGTGTGAGTTTGGCTCTCGATGATTTCGGTATGGGCCACTCAGCGCTAAGCTACCTGAAACGCTTCCCGATAGATACGCTCAAATTGGACCGCCTGTTCATAATGGGGCTCGGCACTGATAAGGAAGATGCAGCCATCGTGCAGGCCTCGATCAAGCTCGCGAAAGCCATGGACATTAACATCACAGCCGAAGGAGTCGAGACCCGAGAGCAAATCCAGGTGCTTTATTCCCTGGGCTGCGATCACGGCCAGGGCTTTTTCTTCGCCCGCCCCATGCCCGCGTTCGCGATGGAAACCTACCTCAAAGTCAAGCGCGTCCAGCTACAGGACGCCTCCACCCGCGAGCTGAATAGCGGCGTGCTACATCGCCTCTCGACCGGCCAGTTGACCGATCCACTTGAATAATTACGAATTACGAATTACGAATTACGAATTTGTGGTCTGCTAATTCATAATTCGTAATTAATGTAAAACGACAACCTGCCCTTCGGACAACCCTGACAGCACTTCGGTGGAGCTGTTGTTTGAGAGGCCTGTTTGTACTTCCACCGTGCTGGTAGTGCCGTTCTGCTGGAGCGTAACGTATTGGCGGTTGCCCACCGTCTCGAATGCGCGGTTGGGAAGCAGGAGCACGTTATCCTTGCGCTGTGCGGTAATATCCACGTTGGCCGCCATCCCTTCTCGGGGCACGACACCCTTGCCGGGCGAGAAGCTGACTGTCGCCTGATAGTCGGTGCTACCCTGATTTTGTGTGGCCCCTGGAGCGATCTCATCTATCTTGCCGGGCATCGTAACGCCGGGATAGGCATCTAGCGTTACTGTAACTGCCTGACCTGCGGTCACCCGCCCTACGTCTATTTCGTCCACGTTCGCGTTGACACGTAGCGAGCCTGTGTCGGCAACAGTGGCCACCTGCTGGTAGCCGCCTACCGTCTCGCCTACGTCGAGGCCGATGGTGAGCACGGTGCCGTCGATTGGCGAGGTGAGGCTGGCATCCGCAAGCTGGGCGCTCACGTCGTCCACAGAGAGCTGGGCGAGGGCGACCTGCTTTTCCAGGATGGCTACATCGGTGGATGATGCCCCACCTTTAATGGTATCGAGGCTGGCCTGAGCGGCGTCTACTTTGGCTTGCGCAGCTTTGATATCGTCCGGGCTTGCGCCCTTCTTTATCTTGTCGAGGTTTGTTCTGGCAAGGGTCACATTGTCCTCGGCCTGGCTCAGATCCTGTGCGCTCGCGCCCGCCTTCAGTTGGTCCAGGGCGGTTTGCGCCTGCACGACCTGCGCATCAGCTATGGCTATTTGTGATTGCTCGTTCTTCTGGGCCGCTTCGTAGTTGAGGCGGGCCTGCTCGTATTGACTTTCGGGATCGAGCCAGTTTTGATTGGCGGAGGCGGCCTGGTCCATGGTAATGCGCGCCTGTTCGGTGGTGTTGGCTGTCGTGGTCGCGACCACGTCGCGGTTGGCTTTAGCCTGGTCGAGCTTGGACTGGGCGATGGTGATGTCCTGCGCTGACGCGCCTTTCTTAACAGCGTCAAGCCTGGCTTGCGCCGCGTCGAGGCCTGCCTGGGCTGCGTCTAAATCTTCTTTGGATGGTCCGCTCTTTAAGCTGTTCAGGTTGGCCTGTGCGGCGTCGAGGTTGGCTTGAGCGGCGGCAACCTGGTCCTCCGATCCGCCATCTTTGGCCTGCTGCACCCTCAACTGGCTGATCTGCAGTTGCGTGTTAGCCCCATCCAGTTGTCTCTTGAGCGCGCTTGTATCCAGCTCGGCGAGCACCTCGCCCGCTTTCACCCGGTCGCCTTGCCTGGCGAATACCTGCGCCACGCGGCCCGAGGCCTTGAAAGCCAGCTTTGCGCTCGTCTCGGCCTCCAGCTTTCCTGTCGTCTCGACCGTGGAGACGATCGAGCCACGCTGAACCGTGGCTGTAAGCGCCCCCGCAGAGGGCTGCAGCAAAAAGAATCCGAGGATTACAGCCACGGCAGCGACCACCCCAATTGCCAGCACGATGCGCCAGCGCCGCCTGGGTGCTCCAGAGCTTGAACCGTCAATGGTTCGGTAGGCTGGATCGGTAAAGGTATCTTCAGTGGCCGAATCATCAAGCTTGAGCGATCCCAGGCTGCCGTCATCGCTCTTACCGTTAGGTGTTGGGTCTGTGATTTTAGGGATTGTCTGTCTCATTTCATCAATTCTTAATTCTATCGTTGTACCGAGTTGGGCGAGGAGCACGTCGTAGGGTGGGGCGTTCTCTGGGTGGTATTCGAATAGGGCTCGCTCGAAGTATTGCACGCGATAAGGCTTGCCGTCCAGCGGTGATACTTCGGTGAGCTCATCGGAGATGGGGTAGCCGAACTGTGCAAGGCCGCCGTGGGTCTGCCAGTAGGTCAGGAACGTTCCGCCCACACGCTTGCCCGTTTGCTCGAAGAGGACCGAGCCGGGCGACCGGTTAGGGGCCTGGCTGGAGGGTGGACCGGAACCCACTCCATTGGGATATTGCTGGTTGTACCGGGACACGCCAAGCAGTGATAAGAGCACGTCATTGGGCGGGGAGTTTTCGGGGTGCAGCTCGAAGCGAGCGCGCTCGAAGTATTGCACTGTGTAAGTCCTCCCATCCGTGAAGCTCCGCTCCTGTAGCTCATCGGAGATGGGGTAGCCGAACTGCGCAAGGCCGCCGTGGGTCTGCCAGTAGGTCAGGAACTTACCTTGCACGGTTTTGCCGGTTTGTGGGAATTGCTGCGAGCTCGCCTGACCGCTACCTGGAGCCGGCGGGTGAAGGATTGAGCTAAAGAAAGCAGGAATCATTGCTTTGATCTGGTCGATGCTTGGGTCCAGGTCTTTCAGGTTGCCGGTCACAGGTACAAAAGCGTGTCCTGCGTTTTTCACGATTACGAGAGTGCTGGACGCGCCCGCCGCCAGCAACTTATCATTCAGCTCTTGTGATTGGCTGGGTGGCACAAGAACGTCGCTGTCTCCCTGCAATATGAGGAAGGGGGGCGCATCCCTGGAGACGTAGGTGACCGGGCTGGCTTTTGCCAGCACATTGGTCGGTCCGCCCTGCGAGTAGCCGAAGACCACCTGGCCAAGGCCGGTCGCCAGCCGATCGGGCTTGTAGGCCAGAAGATCAGTTGGACCGAACATGTCCACCACTGCCTGCACGCGGCTTGACTGGTCAAGATAGCCGCCCTGCGTATCGAAGCCTGCGCTACTAGGAGCCAGGCCGGCGAGGGCAACCAGATGCCCGCCCGCGCTGCTGCCCCAAATACCAATCCGGTTGGGATCGATATTGTACGTCGCCGCGTGGGCACGTAGCGAGCGCACGGCGCACTTCACATCCTCAATCTGCGCGGGCCACTTGTATTGTGGAGCAAGGCGGTAGTTGATTGAGACCACCAGATAGCCTTGCGCATTGAGGTCAGCAGCCCCAGCCCGATCTCGGCTTTGTCTCCCGACACCCAGCTACCGCCATGAACATAAATGATGGCCGGGGCAGGAGATTGCGGATTATTGATTGCGGCGGGCGGGTAGACATCCATCTGCAGGTCCACTCCACCTACCGTGCAGTACGTGACGTTGCGTTCCACTGCGCCGCCCTGAGCGGTCTGCGAGGCCGGCGCGGCCTCTGCCCAACTCCCCGTTGCCAGGGCGATAACCATAGGAATAATTATTGCAGTCCAGATTAGCGATGCATTATGTCTTTTCATGGGTCTAACAAGCTTTCTAGGATGAACAGATGGATGACCGAAGCGAGCTTTTGTCAGTAGACGGGTGACCGGCAAAACGTAAAACGTAAAACGTAAACCCTAATAACCTTCGTGCGCTTCGTGTTAAACAATAAAAACCTCTGCGTAACTCTGCGCTCTGCGCCTCTGCGGTGAGTTACGTTTCACGCCGTCGATCGTCGGTCCACTGACAACTGACAACTGACCTCACAACTGACAACTTGGTTGGTCACTCATACCGCAAGGCCTGGCTCACTTTCATACGTGCTGCTCCCAGCGCCGGGCCGAGGCTCGCTACGGTCGTCAGGAGGAGTGTGAAGAGCAGAGCATATCCAACCATTTGCGCCGGAAAACTGAAGTCTAGCGGGAATAACACCTGCTCCATCAGCCACACCAGCAGTCTTGCCAGCGGGAGCCCCAGCGCGAGCCCCAGTACGAAGCCGAACCCACCCATGACAAGTGCCTCAGTCAGAAACACCTGTATCAGATGGGAATCGCGCCCGCCCAGCGCTCTCATTACACCGATCTCGCGCCTGCGCTCCAGGACGTTCAATGTGAGGGTGTTGGCTATGCCTATACCGCCGATCGTGCCTACAATCACGGTCATGGCATAAAGCAAGATTGTCAGGATTTTGCTCGCTTCCAGGCTGCTTTGCTCGTCTGCGTAGGCGGCAAGCATCCCGGGCGAAAGGTTTTTGTATTTCTGTTCCATTTGAGCCAGTACGCTCTCCACGTAAGGCCCGTCGTGCCTGTCGAGACGCACCGCGAAGAAATCGGCGGAATCTTGCCGGTGGGTGAGCCTCTGCGCGGTGTCAAGTGGCACAAATACCTTGCCGGTCGAGGACGACTGCAGGCTTTGCGCGTTGTCGTCCACCATACCGACTATGGTCAACCATGTATCCTCGCCGCCCACTGTCAGCTCAATGTGGTCGCCGACCAGCAGATTACTCGACGCCGCGAACCTCGACGAAACCACACACACCTGGGGCTGGTTGTCACCGAACCATTGCCCGGCGGTGAGCCTGTACTGGTATAAGCTCGTGTCGGGCGGGATGCCCCACATGGTTACGCGCAGATCTCCCACCGACGCGCCCGACGACGCCCACGCCTCAACCTGCGTGACGCCCGGCAGCGACTTCAGCGTATCTGCGAACTCTCTGGTCACCGGAGTCTGGAACCACACCCATGCGTCGCTGCCATATACGTCGTAAGCGTGCTGGATTGAGGAGTTGACAGAATCTGATGTGCTCTGCGCGGCCAGGAAGGCTGCCGTCGCCAGGCCGATCGCACAGACGGTGATAACGTTGCGCACTTTCCTGCGCGAGAGGTTGCGCAACGCAATGGCCGGTATGCGTGGCAATCGGCTCAAGCGTTGCACAAGCCTGTCGACCAGCCCCTGCCCGTAGGTGGCCGTGATACCGTAGCTGTCGAGGGCTTTCCTGACGCTAATGGATGTGCCGCGCCAGGCGGGCAGGAAGGCGGCCAGCGTGGTCACGCCCACACCCACCGCTACGCCCTGCAGTATATCGATGGGGTCAACCATGATGCCGTTGATCGCCAGATTGAACTGGTTACCCAGGTATAGCAGAAGCCCATACCCGCCGAATATACCCAACAGCAAGCCGATCCCCGTGCCAACCAGCCCGTAGATGATTCCGGCGACCACGTACACGCTCACGACCTTGCCGCTCGTCGCGCCTATCGCTTTCATCGCGCCGATCTCGCCCATCTGTTCCGAGATGACGGCTGCAAGGGTGTTGGCCACCAGGAACGAAGCGATCACCAATCCCACAATGGAGAAGACGGTCATCAGCGCCACCAGCGCGTCAAGCTGCTTCTTGCCGACGTAGTCGTCGGGGTTGCGCTCCCAGTACGCTCCGAATTGGAGGTTGCGCTTGGCGAACACCCGCTCGATGTCGGCCTGCGTCTGGGCCCGAACGCTGGGTGAGAAATCCTTGAGCCGCACCAGTAGCTGGTTATTCCCGTCCAGGCTGTACATCTTCTGCACTTCGCTATCCAGGGTATATGCCACCGATGTGCCGATGATGGCTGCGGAAGGATAAGATGGGGACCTGGCGAACCCGACCACGGTCAAATAGTGGGTCTGGTTGCCGTCGCCCGATCTGTAGGCGAGCTCGTCCCCGATTGCCACAGGTGATACGTCTCGCGCCGACGATTCGAGCACCACTTCGCCACGCCCCGGCCAGCGGCCCTCTATAAGGTCGACGCGGTTGACGCTCATCTGGCCGAAGTCGTGTATGCCGTTGAAGAGCATATCACGCCAGGCTCCTGCGCCATAATATTTGGTGTAGTAGGTAGCGCGCAGCTCCCCGACTGCCACGTTCGGCACCTGCTCGACAGCCGCCACGAGGCTCTGCGGCGCTCCTCCGAGCCACCAGCGCATGTCCTGCTGAGAATTGTTGTTGTATGCAGCCGCCTGGGCCGCTGCCATGTTCTTCGACGTGGAAGTGATCGCTACAAGGCCGCCCACGCCGATTACGATACCTATTATCGTAAGGAATGACCGCAGCCGCCGCCGCGTAAGGTCTCTGTATGCCTTGCGTAACGAAATGAACATCACAATTTCCAGAAAGAGCCGCAGTAGATCGCCTGGTCAATTATACCAGACCGGTGGGATGAAGGGGGTAAGACGAAGGATGAAAGAAAGAGGAGAAGGTCGGGGATTGGTGGCCCTCCCCAGGCGGGTTGGTAAGCGTTCAGTTCAGGACTGTAGGGGCAGACCCACGTGTCTGCCCTGGTGGGGCGCAGATTCTCAATCCGACCAGGGCAGACACGTGGGTCTGCCCCTACGACAGTTTCTCTACCCCATTTCTGAACGTTTACGCGGGTTGTCGACCTCGCTTCAGCCCCGGCTGTTGAGCTAGTATGCTGGCTTGCAGACCGGCAACGGCTGTATAGTATGTGGACAAGGTACCGCGCTCAAGATGGTACTGCATTTTGCGAAATGTTCTTTACGGATCCTCAAAGCTAACTTCACGTGTTCTGAGCGGTGCGTGATAAAGAATATGTCCGGTTGGTGAGGTGTCTCTGACATGAAGACAAACGGAAAAAAGGCCTGGATACAGGACCACTACGTTGCCGGCACTGGCTCTGCTCCTCTTGAGCTTCGCATTGGTGCCGGGCGCTGAAGCGTCAGGTTCAGCGTCGACTGATGCCGGCGCAGGCGGCAACTCGAGCTGCAAGCACCGGCCGCGGCTACCTTCTCCGGTGGTTACAGAACCGTCGAGGGGATGGAAGCCTTCCTTGACGAGCAGGTGGCATCGCACCCCAGCCTCGCGGAGAAAGTTGACTTCGGCAACTCGTGGTGCAAAATCCATAAGCCGTGCACGAAACCCGGACCTGCTTTCAGCGGCTATGATCTGCTTGCCCTCCATATCACTAACCGAAATATACCAGGTCCCAAGCCGGTTTTCTGGTTCGACGCAGGGATGCACGCCGATGAGATTGTCCCACCCGAGCTGGCCATGCGGTTCATTGGCTGGCTCATGGACGGCTATACCTCAAATGCTGACGCCCACTGGCTGGTTGATTACAATGATATCTGGGTGATACCGATGCTGAATCCGGATGGGCACCACATCACCGAACTGGGCGGCGATCAGCCCTATCTGCAGCGCAAGAACGCTGACAGTGCAAGCGGTTGCACGACATTTGATCCGAACGGACTTACTACCTTCGGCACCGACCTGAACCGAAACTTCCCGTTCAAATGGGGTACGGGCGATCCGGCTTTGAACGACCCTTGCTCGCAGCTCTATCGCGGCCCCTCAGCGGGTTCAGAGCCTGAAACCCAGGCACTTATGGCCATGCTCAAGCAACTGATCCCCGACCAGCGAGGCCCGAGCGATTCGGACGCCGCACCTCTCAGTGCAACGGGCATAGTCCAGAGCATGCATTCGGTCGCCAGGATCAACTTTTACCCCTGGAATTACTCCACCGATCCATCGCCCAATGGCACCGACCTGAACAACATCGTGGCTCATATGAGCGCGCCTGACGCGGGGGGTAACGGCTACAAATACTGCCAATCGGGGGCTATTGGCTGCCTGGGTGGTGCGGATGGCAACTCGATGGACTGGGTGTATGGGGAGCTTGGTGCGGCGGCCATTACGACCGAAATTGAGGGCGACAGCTTTTCGCCTCCGTACAACCAGGTCGAGACGGTCTGGAATCACAACCGGCAGAATCTCGTTTATATGGCAAAGCTGGCACGCACTCCTTATCTGACAACTCGTGGCCCGGACGTCAACAACCTTGCAATCGAGCCTGCTTTCGTTGACATCGGATCAAAGCCGCACTTGACTGCCAGTATCAACTTCGCCTGGCAGGGGAATAACTACTTCCAAAATGTGGGCGGCGCAGAATATTACATCGATAGCCCTCCCTGGGCCGGTGGCACTGCTATCGCATTGAGCCCGGCAAACGGTACATTCAACTCGCCTACCGAATTAGTGCAAGCGTCAATAGATACCGGCGGACTGAGCGTCGGGCAGCACATTATATTTGTCCGAGGTAAGGGTACACAGAACTATGGCGGGGCTGAAAGCTGGGGCCCGATATCGGCGGTATTCCTCGAAGTAGTGCAATCCGGAGGCACCCCTGCCCCGAGCGCCACGTCCCTACCGGCCAATGCGCCAACCCCAATCGCCACTCCACCAGGTAATCACTCTCCGCTCTCACCGCCGGTTGCACTACCCGGTAGCGGCAGCCAGGCCTTCCCGGAAACCGGCAAGACGGTTAGAGGGATTTTCCTGGATTATTGGAACCAACATGGAGGGCTTGCCCAGCAGGGCTACCCTATCTCTGACCTGATGGGGGAAGTATCAGACCTGGATGGCAAACCCTATTCTGTGCAATATTTCGAGCGTGCCGTCTTTGAGTACCACCCTGAGAACGCCGGCACGCCATTTGAGGTGCTGCTCAGTCAGCTTGGCACCTTCCGGTACAAAGAGAAATACCCGAGTGGGGCGCCAGGGCAAATTGCCGATACGTCGTCCGGCTCGGTTACTTTCCAGCAGACAGGCAAACACCTGGGAGGAACATTCCTCGATTATTGGAACCGACACGGAGGGCTTGCCCAGCAAGGCTATCCTATCTCAGACGAGTTCAACGAAGTATCAGACCTGGATGGCAAACCCTATTCTGTGCAATATTTTGAGCGTGCCGTCTTCGAACACCATCCTGAGAACGCCGGTACCGCTTATGAGGTGCTCCTATCTCAACTGGGCACATTTCGCTATCATGCCCTCTACCCTCAACTCGCCCCGCTAGCGCGCTGACGACGCTCTGTAAGGGTATCCTCCCATATTGACTATGCAATCACTTTGTCGGGCTACCTCTGCTCGGTTAACGGCAGTCAGGAATCCCAATTGCCGGCATATCAATTACAGAAATTGGCCGCCCAATATATGAACTTTAGTCGCTGATTTGGCGTATATACGGATGTAAATATGACTATAGAACCCGGCACGACTCTTGCTTTAGCGATCATCCCCTGCCAAGTAATCTTGATCACATACGATAGGGAGTATTGAAATGAAGTCTAATCATGAAACAAGTGATTCCGCCACACCCACATTTGGGCAGCTATGCAAAGCCCTGGCAGAAGAGGCGTTGCCTGCCGCGATCGAAGATGGATTTTATATCGTCCGCCGCGGTGATCTGAAGCGCTTCATGGGAGAAGCTCCTGGGGAGCGCACCCCTATGCTTCTCGAGTCGTTGCTGCGCGAGCCTATCCAGGTCGCCAGCTAGCATATCAAAGCCAATAGCCAGCACTAACAGAATAGGAAGGCCCGGCAATGCGCCGGGCCTTCTTTTGATCCCATGACAAGAGCTTACTTCTTAGCTTTTTCAGGCTTCTTGATCTCTTGCTCCCAATACGTCTGTAGCTCTCGCTCGCGCTTGAGCTGGGCGTCCTTGCCGGCTTCCATCATAGCGTCGACTCTTTGCTTGATCTGGTCTCTGCTGACCTTCCCGGACTGCGGAGCTACAAGCATTGCCGCCACGGCACCGATCCCCGCTCCCAACGTCAACCCAAGGGTAAATCTGAAAGTCTTCCCGATAACACCCATAATCGTCCTCCTTGGCTATCGTGCACAGCTCTGGAAAAATTATACCATAGGGCCAGGGGCTAGGGGCTAGGGGCTAGACGGCCGATAGCTGATAGCTAATGAGCCCCTAGCCCCTGCTCTCACAGCTCACCTGATCTCGACGCGATTTTCTCTCGCACTATGGCGTTGAACTCGGCTACAGGTAAGCTGTTCATCTGCGTGCCGTCACGCTTGCGCAGGGAGACCGTGCCTTCGGACATCTCTTTCTCTCCTACAACGGGCATATAAGGTATCTTCAAGAGCTGTGCCGCGCGGATCTTGGCGTTCATGCGGTCGTTGCCCAGGTCCGCCTCGGCGCGAACGTCGAGTGCTCGCAGGTCGCGGGCGATCTTTTCGGCGTAATCGTTGTGCGCTTCGGACACCGGGATAACTCTTACCTGGTCGGGCGATATCCAGACCGGGAAGTTGCCCGCGTAGTGCTCTAGAAGGAAGCCGACCATCCGCTCGTGCGTGCCTAGCGGGGCGCGGTGGATGCAGAGCGGCGTCTCTTCTTTGCCCTCGTGGTTCGTATATTTCAGGTCAAACCGCTCGGGTACAGCGAAGTCCACCTGGTTCGTTGCCAGGGAGAACTCCCGTCCGATCGCGCTCCAGATCTGCACGTCGATCTTCGGTCCATAGAATGCAGCCTCGTCCGGCACCTCTTCGTAGGGCACGTGGCCGTTGTCCATCGCCCGACGCACCATGTCCTCCGTCTTGAGCCATAGTCGCTCGTTGTCCACGTATTTCTTGCCAAGGCCCCTCTTGTGGTGCGTGCTCAGGCGCATCACATATCTTTCGATGCCGAAGAGCTTGAAGTACTCAAGATATAGAGCGACCACGCCCATGAACTCCTGCTCGAACTGCTCCTCCGAGCAGTAGATATGCGCATCGTTCATCTGCATCGAGCGCACACGCATCAGACCGAACAGCTCGCCGCTCTTCTCGTATCGATAGCACGTCCCGTATTCGGCCAGCCTCACAGGCAGGTCGCGGTAGCTGCGGGGCTTGTTGGCGAATATCTTGTGGTGGAACGGGCAGTTCATCGGCTTCATGTAGTAGCGCACGCCCTCAAGCTCCATGGGCGGGTACATATGGTCTGTATAGTAGGGGAGGTGACCGCTCCGTACGAAGAGCCCCTCTTTCGTCAGGTGAGGCGTGCGCACTCGGTCGTAGCCGGCCTTTAGCTCCATCTCCTTCGCCAGCTTCTCAAGCTCCTCGATGACGATCGCGCCGCGAGGCATCCAGAGCGGCAGGCCAGGCCCGATGTCGTCGTCGAAGAAGAAGATTTCAAGGTCTCTGCCGAGCTTGCGGTGGTCGCGCTTCTTGGCCTCCTCCAGCATCTGCAGGTGGGCGTTGAGGTCTTTCTTGTTCTGCCAGGCCGTGCCGTAGATGCGCTGGAGCATCGGGTTGTTCTCGTCGCCGCGCCAGTATGCACCCGCCACGCTCATCAGCGCGAAGGCATCGGCCGGCACCTGCGCCGTATTCTCGACGTGAGGCCCGCGACACAGGTCTTCGAACGTATCGTGCTTGTATGTGCTTATCACCGGTGCGGAGTGCACCTCATTGCCGTACTCATCGACTTCGCCCTTAGCAAGTCCATCGATCAGCTCCAGCTTGTATGGCTGGCCGGCAAAGAGCTCGCGAGCCTCGTCGGCGCTCACTTGCCGGTAGACAAAGGGGTGTTTGCCTGCGATGATCTGCCTCATCCGCTTGGATATTTTGTCCAGGTCGTCAGGCTGGAATGTGCGCGGCTTGCCATGCTCGTCCTTGCCCAGGTCGAAGTCATAGTAAAAGCCGTTCTCGATCGGCGGCCCGATAGCGATCTTGGCCTCCGGGTAAAGCTCCAGCACCGCCTCGGCCATGATGTGGGCTGCGCTGTGCCTGATCTTATAAAGCTGATCTGCCTGAGCCTTCTGGCTCTGCTCGTGCTCTGCAATTGCCATTGTATTGCCTCCTTCATTTCAATTGCGGATTGGGGATTTACGTAACCGCCAAGACGCCAAGTTCCGCCAAGGTTCGCCAAGTTTTATTAAAGGGATAAGCGGCAATCCGCAATCCGCAATTAAAAATGCCCTTCGCCCCACAAACGGGACGAAAGGCAATTACCTCACGTGGTTCCACCCGAGTTTGACGCCCCCAACCTTCAACTCAAAATTAAGAATTCAAGATTCCTAATTCCCGAAGGGTAAAGCGTCCTCGTAAGCCTGTAACGGGGCCGTCCGGCATCGCATATTCTCACGCTTGTGATTTCCGCGATACAGCTCGCAGGTGGTTTTCGCCGGGCCTTCGGTAGCAAGCTCTCAGCGTTTGCTTGCCTCTCTGCAATCTCCGGTGCCGGTTAGTCGTCCTGGTCGCAGCCTTGAATATTTTGCTATTGGCTAACATTATACGCCAGCCTCCAGGACGCGTCAAGGTACGCAAGGCTGATATTTGATATAGTACGCCGGTATGACTAATCGTGTTCTGCGCTTCGCCACCTTCCTGGCACCCAGCGTCTATCCCGTGTACGAATACATCAGCGAATATGTGGGCCGCAAAGTTGGCCTGCCCGCGCAGTTGGAGGTCGGCACGTCCTTCGCCCAGTTTGAAGAGGCTCGCGCAGACGTGGGCTTTATCTGTGGCTTGCCTTACGTGCGGCTCAGGCAGCAGGCTAATCCGCCGGTCGAGCTGCTTGCGGCTCCTGTCCTCCACGGAGCGCGCTATGAGGGCCGGCCAATATACTTTTCAGACGTGATAGTGCGTGCAGATAGTCCCTACCGGTCGTTCGCCGATCTGCGCGGCTCCATATGGTCGTATAACGACCCGGAGTCCCAGTCGGGGTATCAGATCACCTTGCATACGCTGGTGTCCATGGGGGAGACGAGCGGTTTCTTCGGCAAGGTGATCGAGGCGGGGTTTCACCAGGAATCGATAAGGCTGGTGTGCGAGGGCGCGGTTGATGCCTCAGCTATCGACTCGCAGGTGCTGGCGATCGCCATTCGCGACAATCCTGAGCTGACCGGCCTGCTCAGGGTTATAGCAACGCTCGGACCGTCCACCATACAGCCTGTGGTGGCGGCAAGTCGCCTGCCCGATAGTCTGAAGGCAGATATGAGCCAGGCCCTCTTATCCATGGCTGACGACCCTGAGGCGAGAGCGCGCCTGGCCGAAGGGCTATTCGAGCGGATGGTATGGGTGCCTGACAGCCGTTACGATGATATCAGGGCTATGCAGCAAGGGGCCGAAGCCGCCGGCTTTACCACCCTCAAATAATCACCTTAGTATCTGATGCCGAGCAGGTGCAGGCCGATCCAGGCCGCAGCGTGCACTGCTGACACGCTGAGGTATGCGGTCATGGCGATACGCCTCGCCCTGCCCGGCGGCAGATGCAAGAGAAGATACGCGGCGAGCAAAGTGAGAGGCAAGGCGGAGAGGCCAAGCAAGTCCCAGTCGTTGCGTGGGCCGAGGTCGGGGTTCCAGGAGATCGTAAAGAAAAACATGCTCGCCGCGCCGACGGCCAGGGTGATCAGGGCGGGCACAGCTCCGGCAAGGTTGCGCACGCCCCGCCATGCAGCCATGGCGATAATCACGATGGTGGGAATAGCGAGCGGGGCGATAAGCAATTGTTCCTGTATCACAGCGCCAAGGTGCGGCAGCGAGAAATAGGTGTAATACTCCAGGCGGGTGACCGTCTGGAAAAGCTCTATCATCGAGTGCCCGTCACTTCCTCCCATCTCGCTGAGACCTATCTGGAAGCGGTTATAGTCGTACGCGTCGATAAGTACCACGCTGACGATGATCGCGAGCACTGCAAGGCCCACACTCACGCCCTCGCCCAGGTCGGCCAGGGCGAATTTCCACCTCTGGTCGCGAGGCCGGCGAAAGGTGCGAACCAGCCATGCCGCCACGACCATCGGCCCCCACCACAATGCCGAGCCATGCATGAAAGGAGCAAGCGTTGCCAGCAAGCCCACGGCACCGAATGAAAGGTTGCCCTGGGTGTACTGCCAACATGCCCAGAGGACGAATATGCTGATGGCGGTGACGGACGAATAGGTCTCGACGTAGCGGAAGAAGAGTAATGTATTGCCTATCGCCGCCATAGCGCCGATGAGAAATATCGCCTCCGTGCGGCTGCGCCCCAGCGTACGGCCCACAAGAGCCGCACCCGCCATATATATGCCACCTGTGACAACCGCCACGATCTCAAATATTTGGGACGGCAAAGCGAATATCGGCCTCAGAAGCCGCCATAGTCGCACTTTCACATAGAAGTCAAGCAGAGCCCGCTCGCGCCAGATCGCGCCGATAGGAATCCTGGTATCGAACTCGCTGCTATCACCCTCCGAGTACGCCACAGGCAGGAGGGCGAAGAGCGCCATGCTTCCTCCTGCAAGCGCCCAGGGCACCCAGGCGCGGGAATATTGAATCTTGAATTCTCAATTTTGAGTTTGTGGCGTTTGCCGGGGCCATGGGTGAGCGAATTGCCCATAGCAGAGCGGTGGCGACGATTGCGAGGCCGAGGAGCTGGAGGGGCCAGGGGAGCGCCTGGTAGAACGATACGCCCCAGCCTGCATTGTCGGTTGGGGCGAAGCCGGGGGCCGGCTGGGGCGCGAGAAGGTGCCACACCATGATGGCCATGGCGGCGATAGTTATGGCGATAGCGATGGGCCAGGCGTTGGCTGTGAGATCGGGTTGCGCGATGGGTTCTTCGTCGGTGGGTGCGGGCTCGTGTCTGCGCCGCCATACGCCCGCCAGCCACGGATAAAGAAGCAGGGCGACCAATGGCGGGACCGGGAAATACCAGCTATAAAAGACGAGCCAGGGCCGCTCGAAGACGTTGAGCAAGCCGATGCCAATTCCCCAGGCTGCGGTGACAACAAGGGCAATACGCTGGCGTCCGGTAAGGCGGCGCACGAAGAGAAAGCAGAGCATGCCGCTCAGAAGGAGAGCGCATCGCCGGCCAGAGCGACGGAAGCGAAGGGCCGGGCCCGCTACGCTGCTCGACCCGGTAAAATACCACCCCAAGCTGCCTGACGGTCGCCTGGAGGCTGGAAAGTGGTGCTTGTGATAGTGATCTGAGGGTTGATACTGAATAAGGTTGTGGCGGGCAACTTGTATTCGATCGTTATCGGGTAGCGCGGAACGATATATCCGCCTAGCTCTTTGTCGTCGGAAGTTGCGCCGATCTGCGCTTCAGGCAGACCTGCGGTGCGCACGCCCTGCACGGTGATGACAGCGTAGAGAGGGTAGCCGAGAGGCTGGAACTCTATTCCGACTGCCGGGTCGCCCCACCGGAACGGTCCGTTCTGGCCGCTTTCGGTAGCTTCCAGGCCTGCGAAGCTGCTAACGTCGGGGGTCGTGCCAAGGTCCTGGACGATGCTCGTGGTGACCTGTTGGCCGGCGATCAGCGGGATGGCGATAAGCAGGAGGGCAGCAATCGGAGCGAGCCATGACGGTGACCGCCGGGTAGGTGCTAAGTTCGGCCCCTCGCTTATGCTCATAGTGTGCGGTCCGGCTGCGCAGAAAGGGCTGCAGAAAGAGAGCAAGCCACAGGTGGAACCATGACCATGGGAGGACGGCTACCGGCGCAAGCTGAGCAAGCTATCCAGGCGGGTGGCATAAGCAGATTATAAGCCATAGGAAATGAGGAATCAAAAAGGTAGAACCCGCTGTGAGGCTCTACCTTTTCGGCTCCGCGACTAGGATTCGAACCTAGAACCTTGCGGTTAACAGCCGCCTGCTCTACCGTTGAGCTATCGCGGAATGCGATTCTCTAAAATTGCCCTCTGTAAGGGCACGCTAAATTATACGAGAAGAGGGCGGAAGTTGTCAAGAAATGCGCAAAAGGCAAAAGGAACAGGTGAGATCAACTTTCGTCCTGAGTGCCTCGTCCTTCGTCCATGGCTTTCGCCATCACTTGCCAGTGCAGTGGCATGGTCCCGGCCATATGCCTGTCCGCCCACTGCCAACTGTGATTGGCCCGTTTTATCACAGGGTCGAGGCCATTTTCGATGCGGCGCTCATGGAGGATTTGCATCACGTGCTGGGTGCGGAAATAGTTGGATTGCCATGGCTCGGCCGCTTCCGGGCCGCTCCTGATGAGCCACTGCACATCCATCAGCGCGTTGCGGTCGTTGCGCCAGAAAAGGTTTGCCGGACTGTTGGCGGCCACGAAATCAAGGTCCCGCTCTGCACCGAATGCGGGGCTGAACATGGGATTTCGTAGCACTTTGTCGGTCGACCTGACAGCTCTGCCCCCTGTAAGTAGAGTAAAGGAAAGTGCCGTCGAACGCGCCCGCCGAACAGAAGAGCTGCGGGTGCTGGGCCGCTATCTTTATCGATTGGAAACCCCCCAGCGAGAAGCCGTCGACTGCCCTTCCCTCGCGGCTGCCGGTGGTGCGGAAGCGCCTGTCGATGAATGGGATAAGCTCCTGCAGGAAATAATCCTCGAAGCGCCCGTGCCAACGCCGGGAACGCCCTCCACCAGCTCGGGCTCGCGGAAGTTGACAAGTAGACCGGGTACACGGTTGTCGTCGCTGCTGATACCGGGAAAGACCAGGATCATAGGGCCGACTTTGCCCGCTTCGAGCAGCTCTCGGTAGACGTCAATTACCGTGCGCCCGCGCCGGGATTTGTCCTGGAACCGGTGCACCCATTCGCGCTCGTGCCCGCGGAAGAGGTATAGACGTAGGGTAGCGGCGTTGCATGTTGGCGGCACGGTGGTAGCCGGGAGGGACGGCGACGTAGAAACTCTTCCTTGTGCCCAGTGTCTCGCTGGGAATAGTAATCCGCCGCACTCGCGCGTCGATTGGCCGTTCAATAAGTCGCTTGAGCACCTCGCGGTAGCCGGGTCTTTGTATAGGGTTGGGCATAGGCAATATTATAAGGCCATGTGGGAGGTGGGCAAATGGAATTTGTGCGCGCTCTGACTTCTGCCCATGCTTGCCTCAGTTTCCGGCGTTAAGGCCCACTACTTCGTAGCGTTGCTTGAACCTCAGCGTGCCGAGCTGGCTCAGGAGCACATCGTAGGGGGCCTGGTTTTCGGGGTGCAACTCAAGCACAGCACGTTCAAAATACTGGACAAGATATTGTTTGCCATCCAGGCCGCTTTGCTCGAGAAATTCGTCGGAAATCGGGTAGCCAAGTTGTATGACCCCACCATGCGCGTTCCAGTAATCGAGGAATTTTCCGCCGAATTCGCCTACCTGTCTCCTGAACCAGAAGTGAGCCTTCGCCGGTATTGGGCTGTTGCCCCGGCGCGCCATCAGGGTATTTCTGCTTGTATTGGAATGTGCCTAGCTGCGAGAGTAGCACATCATAAGGTGGTTGGTTCTCTGGATGGTATTCGAATATCGGCACGCTCGAAATACTGGACGATGTATGTGTTGCCATCGAGATCGGATTGTTCTTGCAAAAGATCGGAAATTGGGTAACCTAGCTGAGGTCAGCCCGCCGTGGCTGTTCCAGTAATCGAGGAAGATACCCGAGACGGTCTTGCCTGTCTCGGCGAAGAGCCGGCTACCGCTGCCCGGTATCGCAAGCGGTTGGCCAGCGGGCGGAGTTGAGGGCGCAGCTACAGTGGGTTGTGGTGTGTCTGCGGGCGGGGCTCCCGCGGGCAAGCTCCAGGCGTTGAGGTAGCTACCCGAGAGCCAGTAAACAAATCCATTCGCCACAGCCACCCCGCTATTGCTTGTCCCCTGGTGATCGGGAATAATCACACGCAGCAATTGGCCGTTTGTCTCAGCAAGGATACGGAGCACTCCGTTGTCGTTGAGAAATATCAAGCCGTTTGCGACCGCCATATTGCTGCGTCCATTGGCTTCGACATCCGGCCAGCGGTTGTTGCCGGTGGCCGGATTGACTGCATAGAGACGATCAGACGCACCCAGGATAAAGAGCGTGCCACCCGGCCCAAAGTTAGGATCGTAGGCAGGCATCATACCAATACGTATTCCGACCGGACGCGACCAGATGGGGCCGCTGTTGATGTTGTCGAGAGCGTAAGTGTAAAACGTGCCGTTCTTGTTGGCCGAGCCTACGAGCGGGCGCCCCGTGCTGTCATGAAAGATAATGGGGGTCGTGCCAAAATCGAAGTCACGCTCCGCGTCGCCTTCCTGGCCTGCTTGCTTGATGTCGAGCGTCATGGGATCAAGTGAGATCACTGCTCGTGTGTAAGGGCCATTGTACCCGTTGAAATCGTTTCCCGTGGCGACCACCAGCGTTGAGCCGTCAGGGGAGAGTGCAGGCGACTGCCATAAGTCGGCCCCTAGCTTATCCTCAGGCACAAAGTACTGCCGCGCCAGTAATTGCCCCGGTAGCCAGGTCAAGTGCGCGAACTTCGCCGCGAGAAGATGGATCTCCGCAGCGCGAGGCCATACCGAGGTATGCCCGGCCATTGGCAATCAGCGGCGAGGCCCATGGAAATGAGTTGGGTCCCGCGTCCATCGGGTTGCGCCAAAGTATCGCACCCGTGTCAGCATTCAGCGCATAATAGGCATCATCGCCACCGCCTACGACGAGCGTTGTACCTGAAATGGCCGCCGTAGATCCGATGCCCACGTTGGTGCATTTATCCTGATAGCCAATGTTGGCCGACCATACCGGCAGGCCGCTGATGGCATCAAAGGCGTAGTAGTTGTTTCCGGACGGATTGCTGCTTCCTGACGTAGACTTTCCCGTTTGCGATGCTTGGACCGCTGGATGTGGCGAAACCATTGAACCCGAGGTCGGATGATTGCCAGCGCTGAACTAATTGCTCCACATTGGAGGCCCCGATAAGCTTTTCGTCCGGGTTGTAGTTAGTGCGTTGCAGATCATGCCCGTACATAGGCCAATCGCCAGCGGTTGCGTCTACCGGCTGTGCGAGCACGACGCTCGAAGCCTGGGAATTGTCCACACCCCATGCGGACAGAGCCAATACGACCATGCCGAGAAGAATAAGAGAGATTTGGTGTTTTACACTGCCTTTCACTGAATGGGACTTCCTTGATCACGAATTCGTTGCTCGGTGCGATTGAGCCTCTGGGCACAGGCAACCGCGAACGAGCACATTATAAGGGAGATGGCTATCACGGACCAAGTTGTCAGTTGATGAGCGAAGCGAACTGTTGTCAGTTGTGAGATCGCTTACCGCTCACTGCCCACCGGGCAGCTGAGGACGTGCCGGTAGGCAGCACATATTACACTTACACCTTCCGACTGGTATCACGCTCTGTGATGTCGGGTTATGCCTGCGGAGGTGCAGGAGAGCCGTGTATGCCGCCGGGCAACCTACCCTACTTCAGGCCGAACGCCAACGCCACGAGAGGACAGACCTCCAAGATCGTGGGCAACACATTCTTCCCTGATTGCAATCCGTAACTCAATCGCGTTAGCAAAGGTATCAGGACTGGAGGCAAGATGCCTGACATCTTGCCTCCAGTCCTGATTTCCGTCCCACTTTTTGACAAGGTCCCACCCTTATGATAAGATGACTATCGTCCTAATTAGGATTAGGATCCAATATTCTGCCATAAATTGTATCTAATAGCATAAGTTACGAGGAGGTAACCGATGGCAACCACCACCGGAACTAAGGTGGGGCCGGGAAGCCGTAAGAAAGCTGCTGTGCCGAAGCATGAAGAGCTGGGCTTGAGCAACGATACCCTCAAGGAGATGTATTACTACATGCTCCTGGCGCGATCGTTGGACGAGCGAATGTGGCTCCTCAACAGACAGGGCAAAGCTCCATTTGTGATTTCCTGCCAGGGGCACGAAGCAATACAGGTAGGCACGGCCTTCGCGATGGAGCGCGGTACTGACTGGTTCCTGCCTTACTACCGTGACCTTGCGCTCTGTGTCACCCTTGGCATGACCCCACGCGAGGTCATGTTGCAGCACTTCGCCAAGCGCGCCGATCCCAACAGCGGCGGCCGCCAGATGCCCGGCCACTACGGCTACAGGCGTCTGAAGCTGATCACAAGCTCGTCGCCGGTGGCCACCCAGATGTGCCACGCGGTGGGTGTGGCGCTCGCCTCCAAGATACGCAAGACTGGCGAGGTCACCGTCGTCTCTGTCGGCGAAGGCGGCACCAGCAAGGGCGACTGGCACGAATCGCTAAATATGGCGGGTATCCACAACTTGCCCGTGATCTTCCTCTGCCAGAACAACCAGTACGCAATATCGGTGCCTGTGCCGTTGCAGGTGGCGGGTGGCAGCGTTGCCGCTCGCGGCGTCGGCTACGGGATGCCGGGGATCGAGGTGGACGGCACCGACCCACTGGCCATGTACGAAGTGATGAAGACCGCCGCCGAGCGCGCTCGCAAAGGTGATGGCCCCACCCTGGTGGAGGCCAAGACCTACCGGCTTACTGCTCACTCTTCCGACGACAACGACCGCACCTATCGCGGGCGCGATGAGGTGGAGGCCTGGCGGGCCAAAGAGCCCCTCCCCAAGTACCGCCAGTACCTCCTGGATAACGGCATCGCTACCGAAGAAGAGCTGGTCGAGATGAAGAAGGGAATAGACGCAGAGGTGAACGACGCCACTGACTGGGCGGAAACGATGCCCGACCCGGTGGCCGACGACGCCACTCTCCACGTCTATGCGAGTGCGGAGGAGCGTGCGTCATGGCGGTAAAAACCATTATCGAGGCTATCAGAGATGGCCTGCGAGAAGAGATGGAGCGCGACGAGCGTGTCTTCGTGATGGGAGAGGATGTCGGCCCGCGCGGCGGCGTGTTCGGGGTCACGGACGGCTTCTTCAAGCAGTTTGGGCCCGATCGCGTGATTGACACCCCTCTTGCCGAATCGGTGATCGCGGGGGCGGCTATCGGCGCGGCCATCAACGGCATGAGACCGGTGGCCGAGATGCAGTTCTCCGACTTCAGCCACCCCGCTATGGACCAGATCATGAACGAGGCGGCCAAAATTCGCTACCGCTCGAACGATGATTTCCATGTGCCAATGGTAGTGCGCATGCCCTACGGCGGCGGTATACACGGCGCGCTTTACCACTCCCAGAGCGTAGAAGCGCTGTACGGACATATCCCCGGCCTGACTGTGGTGATCCCGTCCAACCCGTATGACGCCAAGGGCATGCTCAAGGCCGCAATCCGCGACCCTGATCCCGTGATCTTCCTTGAGCACAAAGGTGCGTACCGGCTCATCAAAGGCGAGGTGCCGGACGGCGACTATACCGTGCCGCTCGGGAAAGCCACAATCGCCCGCGAGGGCACCGATATGACCGCCGTTGCCTATGGCATGATGCTGCACCACTGCCTGAAGGCCGCGGAAGAGATGGAGAAAAACGGGGTCAGCGTAGAGGTGGTGGACGTGCGCACCATCAGCCCGCTCGACCGCGACACGATCATAAATTCGGTCAAAAAGACCGGCAAAGCTATAGTTGTGTATGAAGACAACCGTAGCGGCGGCTGGGGGGCGGAAATCAGCGCCTCGATATCCGAGGCGGCATTCGCGTACCTCGATGGCCCCATAGTGCGTGTGACGGGCCCCGATATCCCGCCTATGCCCTACAACCACAATCAAGAAGCCTTTTTCATGCCGAACCCCGATAAGATATTGCAAGCAATGAGGGAGCTGGCAGCGTATTAGACGAGAAATGAGAAGTGAGAAATGAGAAATCAGAATCTGGAACCCTGCGTGTTACTTCTAAAAGCAAGTTCTCATTTCTCGCTTCTCATTTCTCATTTCTCACTTCTCATTTCTAAACGGAGGAACATATGGCCGTAACCGCGGTTACAATGCCACAACTTGGCGAAAGCGTTACAGAAGGAACTATTGGAAAGTGGCTCAAGCAACCTGGCGACAAGGTTGAGAAGTACGAGTTGCTGGCCGAGGTAATCACCGACAAGGTGAACGCCGAGATTCCGTCGCCGGTGGCAGGCGTTATTACTGAGCTGAAAGTAGAAGAAGGCGCTACCGTGCCCGTAGGCACGGAGATATTGGCAATCGATGAGGGAGGCGAAGGCGCTGCACCTGCTCCGCAGGCTCCGGCTGCGCACGCGCCTGCCGCGGCTCCCGCGTCGGCACCTGAGCCGTCTCCCGTGGCGGCAGCCCCGGCTCCTGCTGCCCAGGTAGCGCAGGCAACCGCGCCTGCTGCTCCCGCAAGCAGCGAGAACGGACGCAGCGAGCCGCAGATGCCAGCCGATATGGGCGCTGCCGTGGCTGCCGCCATGCCCCAGGCCTCCCCTGAGATGTATGCGGGCGGGACCGGCACGGTTGCCGCCGGAGCTGTGGAAAGTGAAGAAGAACTGCTCCGCCGCCGCTCGACGCCGGCAGTGCGCCGCCTTGCCGAAGAGCACAATGTAGACCCGCGCCAGGTGACCGGCACCGGTCTTGGCGGCCGGGTGACCAAAGAGGACATTCTACAGTATGTGGCTCAGCGCGGCGCGGCTCCCGCTCCCGCTGCTCCGGCCCCGATTGCCCCGGCACTTGCACCTGCTTCCGCGCCATCCACGGCGGCTCCGGTGGCCCCTGCCCCCGCGCCTGCGACGATGCCTCTGCCTGCAGGGGGGACCGGCGATGTGGCCCTCGGCCTGACACCGATGCGCCGCGCTATCGCCAGACACATGGTGGAAAGCGTGCACACATCTCCCCATGCCTGGACTACGGTCGAAATCGACATGACAAACGTGGTGAAGTACCGCGACAGCATCAAAGGCGATTTTGAGAGGCGCGAAGGTATCACAATTACATACCTGCCTTTCTTCATCAAGGCCGTTGTCGATGCAATCAAGCAGGTGCCTCAAGTCAATGCGGTCTGGAACGACGAGCAGGGCACGATCCTCAAGCGCGAGATCAATGTGGGCGTGCCGATCGACATCGCAGAAGGCTTGATCGTGCCGGTGATACATGGCGCGGACAACCTGAGCGTTACCGGGATCGCCCGCAAAGTCTACGAGCTGGCCGACAAAGCCCGCGCCGGCAAGCTGACGCTGCCCGAAATCCAGGGCGGCACGATCACGGTGAACAACACAGGCGCGCTCGGCACAATCATGACCCATTCCATCATCAACCAGCCGCAAGCCTGCCTAGTGACAATGGAAGCCATTGTCAAGCGCCCCATGGTGATAGACGACGCCATTGCTATCAGGAGCATGATGTACTCCACGATCGCCCTCGACCATCGTATCCTCGATGGAGCGGTCGGTGCGAAGTTCCTGCGCATCATCAAGCAGGCAATGGAAGGCTTCAACCCGGCTGTATCGGGACTGTAATTCGACTGGAAATCGAGGCGCACAGCTCCTGCCCTGGCAGCGTGCCGTGCGCCTTGTGTTATAATCGTAGTGCGTAATAGGCAGTACGCGAAAGCAAGCGAAATAGAAAACAGCAAAAGAAACCCATGTAATCCGCAATCCGCAATCCGCAATCCGCAATTCGTACTTTCCCGGAGCATATCATGTCAGATCAATCAACAAACTCATCGTTCGCGCCGCTGGAGCTAAAGCCATACAGCCGTCCTGGCGGGCCGGCAAGGCCGGTATCGACCGAGCCTGTTCCGATCGATCGCAAGCCGCCCTGGCTGACCGTCAAGTGGCAGCAGGGCGAGAACTATCGCGACCTCAAAGGCCTTATGCGAGAGGCAGGCCTGCATACAGTTTGCGAAGAGGCCCACTGCCCTAACATATCAGAGTGCTGGGAGCACCGGACGGCCACCTTCCTTATCCTGGGGGATACATGCACGCGATCGTGCGGCTTCTGCGCGATCAAGACGGGGCGGCCGGGCCTGCTGGACCGTGCCGAGGCTGAGCGCGTCGCACGCACTATCGAGACCCTCCAGTTGAAGCACGCGGTCATCACGTCGGTGAACCGCGACGAGCTGGACGATGGCGGGGCGTCGGTATTTGCCGACCTGATTCGCCGCACCCGCCAGTACGTGCCCGAATGCGGTGTCGAGGTACTGATCCCCGACTTCAAGGGCGTCTGGTGGGCCTTGCAGCTCGTGATGGACGCGAAGCCCGATATCCTCAACCATAACATCGAGACGGTGCCGAGGCTCTATTATATCGTGCGGCCTCAGGCCAAGTACGAGCGGTCGCTTGAGCTGCTTCAGCAGGCCCGTGACATGGACCCGGAAGGCAAGATATTCACCAAGTCGGGCATGATGCTGGGCCTGGGCGAGGAGTGGGACGAAATCATCGAGGTGTTGCACGATCTGCGCGCACACAACGTGGATATCATCACGATTGGACAGTACCTGCGACCGTCGTTCCGCCACCTTCCCGTCATGAAATATTACACGCCCGCCGAGTTCAAGGAACTGAAAGAAATCGCCAAATCGATGGGCTTCAAACATGTCGAGAGCGGCCCCCTGGTGCGGTCGTCCTACCACGCGCACGAGCAAGTGCAGCAGGCAAGCGCGTGATGATTGCGGAATGCGGAATGCGGAATGCGGAATGCGGAATGCGGATTATTAGGGTAGGTGCAGACTTCCGGTTCTGCCTGCTTGAGGAAGATCGATATGGCGTCTGGTGTTGACGGTTCGGAAGCCGCAATCCGCAATCCGCATTCCGCATTCCGCAATCTTCAAGTAATTGACCTGGGCCTGATCCCCTACGTCGACGGTTGGCAATTGCAGGAGAGAATAGCCTCGGAGGTGGGTTCGGGCGAGGCCCCTGAAACGCTCCTTCTCCTCGAACACCCACATACTTATACCTGTGGTCGAAAGGGCGGGCGCGATCACATCCTGATCGGGGATGACGAGCTGCGCCGCGAGGGTATCGCCCTGCTTGACGTGAATCGTGGGGGCGACGTCACCTATCACGGCCCAGGGCAGCTTGTGGCCTATCCTATCATCAATCTTCACCGATATGGCGAACAAATAGATTATCCTGGATACGTTCGCGCCCTGGAGCGTGTGCTTATCGCCACATTAGCCAATTTCGCAATTAACGCACATACCCTCGAAGGATTGAGCGGGGCATGGGTCTCAGGCAGCACAGGCGAGGAGAAGATTGCTGCCGTAGGGGTGCGCGTTGACGCCCTCGGCGTTACCAGCCATGGTATAGCCCTCAATGTGACCACGGATATGCGGTACTTCGGCTATATAGTGCCTTGCGGGATAACGGACAAGGGCGTGGCGTCCATGGCGCAGCTTTTGCCCGAGGCTCCGCCCATGCACGAAGTAAAGGCAACGTTCGCCGAATGCTTTGCTCAAGTATTCGGCTTTCCTCTTTAGAAGTTACAAGGAGCGTTGAGATGTTTACCCATGAAAGCCGCGCTTTTCTGGCGACCGGTGCACGCACGGGCAAGGTTGCGACCGTCCGCGCCAACGGCTGGCCTCATGTCGCGCCGGTCTGGTACATCATGGATGGCGACACCATTCTCTTTACGACCTGGCATACAACAATCAAAGCTGCGAATATCCGCCGAGACGGGCGCATATCCATTTGCGTCGACGACGAAACTCCGCCCTACGCCTTCGCCAGGGTCGATGGCACTGCCCAACTTAGCGACGACCTTCAAGAGCTTACGAAATGGGCAACCCGAATCGCCGCCAAATACCTTGGCGACGATCTTGCTGAGGCCTACGGTAAGCGCAACGGCGTGCCGGGCGAACTGTTAGTGCGTGTAACGCCGGTCAAGGTTGTATTCCAGGCGAATATCGCTGATTAGGGATCAGCGGTCAGTGCAGCCAAAAGTAATGAGCGAGATTTTGGGGACACCCCAAGCCTCGGCAGCGTAGGACGAGGACGAAGCACCCCTGCACCCTCTCTTTCCCTAGCCCTATACTTTAACGAGACTGGGAGCACCAGCGGTGCCGTTTGGAGCCTCGGCTCGCTCGGGTTCATCTTCGGCTTCTACTTCAGTTTCGGCGGCGGGCTTCTGCTGACCTACTTTGCTGGTGATATATTTCCACCATGCGCCCACGGCCGGCGTGTGCAGAGCCTTGCGGTCGTGGATCAGGTAGACATGCTGGGCCAACGAGAAGCCCTCGATCCTCACCGGAATCACCTGGCTTATCAACCGCCGAGCCACCGACTGAGGCACCAGGCCTATCCCCAGCCCTTCCGCCACCGCGCATGCCACCGCCATGGGGCCCGGCAATTCAAGTACAACGCGCAGGTCACGTGTGCTGAAGCCTCGCTCTTCCAAAGCGTCGTTGAGTGCGCGGCGAGCGTCGCTGTGGCTCTCCCCTATGCCGTGCTCAAGCACCATGGGCTCTTCTTTCAGCATACCCAGCTTAATGGCGGGCACCCAATTTTCGTCTTCATGGCGCGCACCGTTCCCTTCGACCGAGCCTGCGTGCCCATCGTGCTGCCCGTCGGCGACCTTTCCAAGCTGGCCGGGCCACGACCAGGCGTGATTCAGCGGCACGATGAGCGTTAGCGGGTCTTCCATCAGCTTATGATGCACGAGACCTCGACCGCGTATGCGCCCCAGCACAAGCCCGCCATCCAGATCCTGTGCGCGGAGAGCGCCCAGGAGCGGTCCAGGCTCGGTCTGCTCGACCTGCAGGGTCACGTCGGGATACTTCTGGCGAAACTCGGCCACCCAGGGGTGAAAGATATAGCTCCCGGATGGCAGGGCGCAGCCCAGACGTATGCGCCCGCTCACGTCGCCGCGACGCGACATCAGCGTGCGCTCGGTTGTCTCGGATAGCGTAATCAGACGGCGGGCTGAATCGATAAGTCCCTCCCCCGCCGCCGTAAGCTCGACCCCGTGCCCGCGCCTCACGAAAAGCTTTGTGCCCAGGTAGTTTTCAAGTGAGCGGATTTGCTGGCTGACGCCGGGCTGCGTCATGTGCAGACGCGTGGCCGCTGACGAAAAACTGCCTGTCTCATAGACAACCAGGAACACTTGTAGTTGCCAGAGGTTTATCACGGCTCTGCTCCTTGCGCGGTCCCGCTGTTGAGATTTGCCGCATGCTGATGAGATGGAGATGGAAGCTTGAAAAGTCTTAGCGCGTTGGAGGTGCTAGCGTCGGCTATGCTATCAAGAGCCATGCCGCGCAACTCGGCTACCGCGCGCGCTGTATATGCAACGTACGCAGGCTCGTTGCGGCGGCCACGGTACGGCTCCGGCGTCAAATAGGGACAATCGGTTTCCACCAACAGCCATTCCAGCGGCACTTCGCGTGCTATTTCGTGCTTGTCGGCGGCTTTGCGGAAAGTCACCGGCCCGGATAGCGATATCATGTAGCCCAGCCGGATGCACTCGTGTGCCATTTCGAGATCGCCGGAGAAAGAGTGCATTACGCCGTAGGTGCCTTTGCCATCCTCGCGCAGGATTCGCAAAACGTCTTCGTGGGCATCGCGGTCGTGTATGATCACGGGGAGGTCAAGGGACCTCGATAACTCGAGATGCTTGCGAAATGATGCTCGCTGGATGTCGTGCGATACGAACTCGCGATAATAGTCGAGACCCGTTTCACCCAGGCCCACTATCCGCTTTGCTTCAGCAGCACGGCAGAGGCTTTCCAGCTCGGCCAGCGTCGCATCGTTGGTCTGGTCGGCGCTGTTGGGGTGAATCCCTATCGCGGGGTAAACCTCCGGGTAGCGCGCCGCGATATCGAGAGTGGCGGGCCAGTCAGCAGGCTCGATACCGACGGTGATCATGGAAACCAGCCCGAATCCACGCGCCCTCAATACAACTGCGTCCAGGTCGTTGCGGAATTGATCTGCATCGAGGTGCGCGTGCGTGTCTATAAGCGGAGCGCGAATAGGGTTGGGGTCGTCAGCCATCCATCGTGTTCCTGAGGTCGGGTCTTATTGACAGAATGCGACTTGATTGGTGACGTTTATCCTACCACAGTTGCGGTGCTCGCGCAATGGCTGTAACTCTTACAATCCAGCCGGATATTTATCGAAACCTCTTGCAATTTGTTGCGATCTATTGTACAATAATTCACAAAGAGATTGTGAAAAACATCACGATGTTGCTTTTGTAGCACGGACTTTCCGGGTCTCGTTGCAGGGGGCAAAGGATGGACATTCTTTCGCACAGCGGGCATCGACCGTGGGCAGTACCCGACAGGCCCTGGGTCATGCAGCAAAAGTGGCACAATCTCTTGTTCGCACACTGGCCCGTCTCGCCCGATATGCTCCGTCCTCTCGTGCCGGAGCCTCTGCAGATCGACACTTTTCATGGGCAGGCGTGGTTGGGAGTGGTGCCGTTCCGGCTCAGCGGGATCCGGCTTCGGTGGATGCCCGCGCTTCCTTTTGTTTCCAGCTTTACCGAGATAAACGTCCGTACCTATGTAACGCTCGGCGATAAGCCGGGCGTACTTTTTCTCAGCATGGACGCCAATAACTTGCCGGGTACCGCAATTGCGCGTCCGACCTTTCGTGTTCCATACAGGTACGCCGATGTCGGCATATCACGCTGTCAGGACGGTTACGAATTTCACGCTGCGCGCCGCGTTACGGGCGGCCCGGATGCCTCCTTCAGAGGTACCTACCGTCCCGTTTCGCTCCCGTTTGATGCGCAGCCGGGCAGTCTTGAGGGATGGCTTACAGAGCGCTATTGCTACTATAGCGTGGCGAAGGAGAGGGTATATCGCTGCGAGATAGCGCACGCTCAGTGGCGGCTCCAGCGTGCCTGGGCGATCATTACCGAGAACACCATGGCGGGCGCATTGGGGATCGAGCTACCGGATTGCGAGCCGCTGCTTTACTATGCCCACAGAATGGACGCGATCTTCTGGTGGCCGCGGCGGGCGCAAAGTGGGGAGTATGAGGAAGGGCGTACCCGCTCTAGTGGCAGCCCTGCTTTGCCAGGTACTCAACACCGAGCAGGCCCAGCGTGACCTCGCCGGGCGTGCCGGCGTTTTCCGGGTGATACTCCAGGCGGTTGCGCTCGAAATACTGCACGGTATAAACCTTGCCGTCGGCGGAGTTGCGTTCCTGTAGCTCAGGCGAAATGGGAAAGCCGAAGCTTGATAGGCCGCCATGATTGCTCCACCAGGCTTTGAACGTAAGCAGCGATTCGCCTGTCTGTGGGAAGAAGAGGCTTCCAGTTGCGGCTTGCGCCTGGTCTGTGCGCACGAAGTTGCGCCCCTGGGCCGACCACACGCCGAGCAGGCCGAGCTGTACGTCCTCAGGCGGCTGGTTTTCTGGGTGGTATTCGAGGCGAGCACGCTCAAAATATTGCTGGCTGTAAACTTTGCCGTCAGCCAAAGGCGCGTTGAACTCTTCGGTTATCGGGAAACCCAGCACGTCAAGCCCGCCATGGGCATCCCAGTAGGCGCGAAAAGCCCCAGAGAGATTGTGACCCGTTTGCGGGAAATAGAGGTTGCCGTCCTGGACTTTGTTGTCGGCTTGAGCCGCTGCCATGCACATGGACGAGAACCTGCCCGATGTATCGGCCCCGCCCGATACGGCCACGATCATCGATGTCGTCCCTGTCCTGGCGGGCTTGTGGACCACATAAATCGGGCTGTCGGAGACGTTGAGTGAGAGAACGCCACCTTGCGCGCCCACTGTCGATGCAGTGCCATCGCGTGTGACGACCTGCGCCTGCGCCGACGATGTAGGCAGGTTCGCCTGGGTGGGCGCATCGGCCCAGAGGACGTCAACAACCGTGCCGTCGGTGCGTGAGAAGCGTACGGCCGTAACGTCGGGGCCGTTCCAGGACTGGAGGTCATCAACGTAAATCGTGCCGGAGCCGGCAGGCTCGTCGGGGGTATTTTCGAGGCGGAAGCTGACGAACGTGACCGGGTAGGCCGGCTCGGTTTTAGCCGGATTGCCGCCTGCCTTTTCCCAGTCAAAATAATAGCCCTGTATAGACGATTTCAAAGTAGCGCCAGCCGTCGGAAGGGCCGGTGACCGCGCCGAGCCGCACCTTAAAGAGCTCGCCGTCGCGGTCGCGCAACCAGGCGCTCAGGTAATCGCCCGAGCCGTCACCGAGCACCCAGAGGCCCAGGCGTGTGGGTGTGCCAGGAAGAGCCTCGGGCTGCGGGGGCGCGAAATCGACCGCCTGGGAAGGGCCCGTGAAGCTATATTGCAGCTTGCCCGAAGAGGAGCCGCCGTGCGCCTGCTCCGGTGTTATCGTGAAGCTCCCCTGGCTATTGGTGGAGCGGGTCCAGGTGCCCGCCTGCTCGAAGCTCTCAACGTTATCGAAGGGGCCAAGCTGAAGGCGGCCGGCAGGGGTCGCGCCGGTGAGCAGATTGGCGCTCGTGCTATACGCCTTAAGGGCCGGGCGCACCGGGCCAAGGTCGGTGGGTCCGCTGCCCCAGCCGATCAGACCCCAGCTATCCGCCGCATTTGGCGATTGGTCTTTGAAGCTGTACCAGAAGATGCGCTCAGGGATGCCGCTCGACAGGAGCAGCGCGAAACTCTGCGCGAGATAATTGGCTTGCTCGTTGTCATTGAGCCCCCAACTGTTCGCGGGCCAGCCGATTTCGGTGATCCAAATAGGGCGATCCAGGTTGTGGCGCTCCAGGAAAGCGCGATACTTATTCATCTCGACGTCGAGCAGCTTATGCACGTCCGGCCTGCTCTGGATCAGCCCCTGCGCCGGGTCGAGAGGCACTGCGTAAGGGTGGAGAGCCAGGATATCGAACGAATCGCCTGCACCAGCCGCGACCATCGCTTCGAGATAAGGGATAGCGTTGCCGGATACGCCCCCACTGAGCACTTTAGCGGTGGGGTCGGCGTCCTTGACAGCCCTGTAAGCAGTCTTGAGGAGAGCAGCGTACTGTTGGGCGTTAGGAGCGGGTTTCCAGAAGAGGCCGTTATCCGGCTCGTTCCAAACTTCCCAGTAATGGATGGAGCCTTTGTAATGGGTGACCAGCGTTTTGACGAAGCTATAATATTTGTCCAGATCGGGGGGGTAGAATGAGATCGCGCTCGAATCATCGGCTGTAGTGGACGTTGCCCAACTGGCGCCGTAAGCCAGGATGCCCAGCACATTGATCTTGCGGTCGGCCAGCGCACCTGCTATGCGGTCGGTGGCGGTCCAACTGAACTGACCAGGATGCGGCTCGATCAGGCCCCAGGCGAAGTCCTCGCGCACCCATGAGCCGCCCGTCTGAAGCATCAGGTCGGCGGGTTGGCTGAAAGTGCCCCAGTCGGGCCAGCGCATGACGCCGTCGATACCGAATGGAGATTGTGGGTTGGGGACCGCCTGGCTAGCGGCAGGAGCGGCCAGCGTGTCCGTGTGAGTGGTTGGTATTGCGAGCAACAGGACGCATGCCGTCACAGCGGCAATAACCAGCGCAAGCATTTGTGAGGCGCGTCGCATCAAGGCACCCTTCAAGGCACAGAGCCGATAGCCATTCACTAACGAAAGTCGATGGCGACAGTCGTTGGCGACAGTCGACGGCGAGGCATCTATTCGCGATAGATTATACAGCATGATGGGCAGTCGAAGGTATATCTTTGTAGAGTACTTTGCTCCTATGATGCTAGGTGACAAGAAGGAACAGGGCGACCACCCATACCACAACTGCGCCGGCGGCGAGCACAGCGGTACCGGCACCCGGCGTGATCAGCTTGAGGCGTGCGCGCCGTTGCGGGTTGGAAAGTACAGCGATGACAGCGATTAGCGCTACATAATAGATAGCCAGCTCAAACGTCGTGACGCCACTCGTGTTGACGCTCGCGAAGGGGAGCGAAGCCCAAAGTTGTGCGCTTGCCAGCAGCCAGCCGGCAGAGACCCAGGTTAACAGGCCCAGTATCGCTGAGGCCTGAGCGCTGACGACGCCAAGAAGGATTGCACCAATGCCCGAGAGCATAAGCGGCGCAAGCGCAAAATCAGAGGTAAGGGTCGCGAGTGGTCCGACCAGGGACACCTGCCCTATCAACAGCGCACTTAGGGGTATTGTGGCGGCTACAGCGCCCAGGCTGACCGAGATCGGTATGGATAGCATAAATGGGATGCGTAGTTGTGTCAGGAATGCTTGTAGCAGCGGGGAGACCGTTGCGATACCGAACATCGCGCCGAAACTGAGAAGGAACCCGGCGTCGCCCAGCAGCCTGGGGTCGAAGAGAACCATGATAGCGGCGGAGACCGCCAGCGCGGCCATCGGGTCGTAGCGTCTGCCGACGATGGGGCCCAGCAGCAAGACGACGGCCATAATAGCCGCGCGCACCACAGAGGGCGTCGCGCCTGTGAATAACGTGTAAATCAGGATGAAGAGAATCACAGTGAACGCAAGGACTATGGGAAGTCTCCGCTTCACCGGACCTCCGCTAAAGAAGAGCCACAAAAGGCCCACCATCAAAGTGATATTCTCGCCTGAAATGGCGAGGATGTGGGTGGTACCGCTGGTGCGGAAAGCGGCCTGTACGGCAGCAGAAATGGATGTGCGGTCGCCGGTCACGACGCCCACCGCAATGGATGCTTCCGGTTCAGCGAGGGCATTTTGCAGGGTGTGGCGGGCAGCGATTCGCTGGGCAATAATGTAGGCATCGAGGCCCACATCCTCGCTTCCCCTGGCCGTCACCTTGGGGAAGTTCATGTAGCTGAACACGCCCTGGCCCGCCAGGTACGCGGCGTAATCGAACCCGGAAAAGCTCGGAGGCTCGGTCAGCTTGCCCGATACCAGGAGATTATCACCGATCGCAAGCTCAGGGTAGCGCGGCACTACTGCAATCATGTCGCCCGCGATTGTCAGGCTTGCCGTGTTACTTTTTGTTTTGATACCGGTTGCCGAAATCCGCACCGATTGCGCCCGGTCGGAGAATGTCGGCTCGGACGAGATAATGCCCTGTACTTCGACGGTCGGTCCCGTTGGCGACGAGTTGTAATAAGCCAGGTCCGCGGACGTTACAGGGGGGTGGGTTAGCAAAGCCCGGCCCAGGCCTGCCAGGGCAAAGGCCACCAACAGGCCGGTCCAGAGCGGCCGCCGGTTGCTCCTGGCGATAGTCGCCGCCATTGTCGCCGCGAGCGCGAGTCCAAGGAGGGCCCAGCCATAGCCGGTGTCAAGGCCGCCCGGATAGCCGGCCAGCATGACCAGGCCGAGCGCGACCCCGCACACGACAGCAACAGCCAGTCCAATGGAATTCATATCAAGGCACTCTACTCCCTGAATTGAACCGGAGCAAAATTATACATCATTTTCAGAGCACCCAGTAGGTGCGAGTTGGAAGACTTGCATCTGAGCAGTTCCCAGCCCGACTACTTTGCACGAATCGACTTATTGAGCGTACAATGTTCGGTAATACGGATGTGAATGGGAGCGGCGGGCTACATGAGAGGTACCTTGCCGCCCGCTGGAGGGCCTCTTGGCAATGAGAGAAGATAACACCCCGGTTGAGGAGCTCAGTCCAGCGTCGCTCGCCCTGGGTGGCGCGGCTGTTGGTGCGGGATTCGGTGGGCTAATAGGCGCTGTGGTGGGCTGGATCATGGGCGCGCAGGTCACCGCCACGCCCCAGATAGGGCCTGTTGTCGGGCAGTGGGTGCTCCCAAGCACACTGGTCGGCTTGCTCGCGGGCGTGGCCGTTGGAGCGCTCATAGGCGCGTTAGCCGCAATTAGTTCGGTCAGGCAGAAGCCGCAGGCTCGGCAGGCAAAGGCCATTGTTCCTGCTCGACTGAACGATAAAGTCTCCATTCCTGCCATTGAGGAACCCGAGGTGCCCGCGCTCGCGGACGACCACGCAGATCTAGTGGCGGCCTCATCACTGGGTGCCACGGAGATCGCTTCAGACGAAACTGAGCCGGTGCCGGCAACACAGACAACAGAGATAGGAGATGACGGTCCACGGGAAGCGAGTCCGACGTTGAAAGCTATTTCACGTCGAAGGCGCAGGATCAACCAGACCATGTCTATTGCTGAGACATCTCCCGCCCCCGACATCCCTTCCGGTGAGCCGGAAAATGATGGCCCGGTCCATGCTTCCACGTTATCTGTTGAGACGCCATCCCAGGACGCCTCAGACGTAGCAATGGAGGCAACAAACGTGAATGATGAACAAAAAGGTCGCAACCCCAACACTTTCACAGGCACGGAAGCCGCAGTTGACCCGGAAACGGGCGCTGTGGGAACGGCGGGTACTCCGGTGACGACAGGTTACGGTGTGTCAGGCTCGACGATTGGCACAGGCTCTCGCCGGAGGCAGAAGAAACAGGAGAATCCGGACTTTCGTGGCGCCACAACCGACACCAGATCATACGATCGTGGAGGGCGCAGCAGCATAGATTTCGAGCCGGCTGAAGGAATCGGAGCGCGATTTATCGGTAGTGGACCGCAACTCGGACGCCGACCTTGTGGAAGCAAGCATCCCTCGCGAGGCTGAGGGCCGCGATGTTTATGAGCAGAGCGAAGGCTATGTCGAGAATCTGGAACGCGACACCACGACTTCAAGTCAATCGCAAGGTGTGAAAGAAAGCTCCGGCACAAACATTCCAGGCACCGAGGACCCCCGAGGCCTCGGCGACAATACCGACGGGCAATAGTCGGAATGCGGAATGCGGAATGCGGAATGCGGATTACCTAACCGCCAAGACGCTAAGAACGCTAAGGTTCACCAAGGATTTCTAGGGGTTGGGAATAAGCGGTAGGCAGTATAATCAATCCGCAATCCGCAATCCGCATCCGCAATCTGGTCGGTTCTTCTTGTTATTTGCACGCCTTTGCTACAAGATTTGACATGGCTTGACATTTCCTTGCGTGGTACAATAGTGGGTAGCAAGTGCGTTTGCTCTTAGTCCATACCTCCATATGACGCATCCCTAGAACGCTATCGTCGGGTATGTGGCAGCATACATAACCGTTCCTTTTCAAGGGAGAGGCACATGAACGCGCCGCAAGAAATAAAATTCAGGTTCAATCCATCCTCATCCAAGTCGAAAAAGGTGCTGGGGCCGCTCGAAGGCGACATTATGGAGGTGGTGTGGGCGAATGGCCCCACCACCGTGAGCACAGTCCACAGAGCATTGCGTGAGCATAAGGACATCGCCTACACCACCGTCATGACGACCATGAGCCGGCTTGCCAAGAAGAATCTTCTCAACCAGGACAGGTCCTCGGCCAGCTATGTTTATTCCCCCGCGTTGAGCAAAGACGAGTTCGACAAGTATGTGATAGGGGGCGTTATCAGGGCATTGCTCACCGATTATGGCGATGTATTTGTCGATTGCTTTGTCGATATGCTGGACGACATGGGGCCCACAGCTCGCGAGCGCCTCCTGAAGGCCGCCGGTCTCGCTTAGTAATCGGCGGCATGGCGTTTGCTGTAACTTTCTCCGGCAGTATTTGAGCTGCCCGCGCCTGATCGACAGGCGCCACATTACGAAAGAGATTACAGCTACTATGGAATACTCCATGCCAAAATGGGAATCTACAGGCGCGCGTATCTTCGGCGCGAGCCGGGACACCAAATACTCGCTTAGGGCGTGGAAGCAACACATTGGTCTGAGCTACTCGCTGCTCGCCGATCTGACGACCGATGTCGCAAAGAAGTACGGAGCCTGTAGCGAGCGTGCGCACCGCGCCGACCACATGAGCGTGGTAGCTGACCCGCAGGGCATCGTGCGCTATGTGGTGCACAACAACGCCGACCAAAAACGCGACCGGGATCACATCTTGCAGGCCATGCGCGCTATGGTGCCCGCGACCAAGTAAGATGTTTAAATGGCTGAGAAAGCGAGAAGAGGCTCCGGCTGACGAAGGCCCGGAGCTTTCTCTGCGTGAGGCGCTCCTTTCCAGGAGGCCTTCGGACATACTGTTACACTGGGCGCAGAGCGGCTACCTGACAGAGATTCTGCCTGATCTTGCTGCTCTGCGTGGAGTGAGCCAGCTTCCAGCCCATCGCGATGATGCCTTTATCCATACTCTGAAGGTCATCGATGCGATCGACCCGACCCCGGTGCGGCGGTGGGCCGCGCTATTGCATGACATCGGCAAAGGGCCCACCTTCATCGAGACACCCGAGGGGCGCTCCCGATTTTTCGAGCACGACCGTATCGGCGCAGTAATGGTCGAGGAGATCATGCCTGCCGCAGGCGAAAGTGCTGACCTTACCGGCCAGGTGCAACGGCTGGTGAGCCTGCATATGCGCCCCATCTCCTACAACGCCGAATGGACAGATAGCGCGGTGCGCCGGCTACGCGAAGAAGCCGAGGATGGGCGCGGTCCCGAAGGCTGGCGCGATTTGCTGGCTCTATCGCGGGCCGACTTGCACGGCTATCTGCCCGAGCCCATCGATCGTGGAGTGTGGGTGCTCGATAGCCTTGCGGAGCATAGCCGTCGCCTGGAAGAAGAAGACCGCCGCAGCGCAGAGCTTGAGGCAAGCGCCCCGCGCTCACCTCTGGACGGCGACGAACTGATCGCGCTGGCCGGGCGTGAGCCTGGCCCCTGGGTTGGCTCGCTGAAATCTCACCTGCTTGGCGAAGTCGTGGCAGGCAGGCTCGACAGGGACGATAAGGAGAGAGCCAGGCAACTCGCGAAGAGTTGGCTCGATGCGCAACCTGACGCCTGACGCCAAAACCCGACCTATAGCAATTTGCATTGACACTTCCAGGTATGCCGCATAGAATGCGGTATGCGAATCTTTCGTACTCCCCCCTATAAGAATGTTCAGGAGCTACTGGACAGGGCCGGGGAGGTGAGCGAGCACGACCTCGAAGAGACCCTGCGCGACATCCGCCGGGCGAACATCTTCGGACTGGGCACCTGGGTCGTCAAGCATCATCTCGCGGAGCTGGTGCGTAACACTCCAAAGGACAGGACGCTGGCAATTCTGGACCTTGCCACAGGCTCTGCAGATATTCCCGAGGAGCTATGCAGGTGGGCACACTCGCAAGGGCGCAAAGTCGAGATCGTAGCCACCGATATCAGCCCGGAAATCCTCGGAGTTGCCAGGAAGCGCATCGCGAAGGCGGGCTTTGCGAGCTCCATCAACTTCCTCGCCTGCAGCGCCACTGCTCCTCCCTTCCCCGACAAAACGTTCGACGTAGTCACCTGTTCTCTGGCGTTTCACCACCTGGAATTAGGTCAGGCGCAGGAAGCGATGAACGAGATGGCGCGCCTCTCCCGCCTCGGCTTCATAATAAACGACATATACAGATCGCAGGGCGCGTGGCTTATGGCCTGCGTCCTGGCGAGGATCACCAGCATGAGCAGGCTGACCCATCACGACGGCCCGGCGTCGGTCTACCGGGCTTTCACTCCCGCCGAGGTGCAGCGCATGAGCCGCAACGTGGGTCTGTGCGCGCAGGTGTACCGTCACCCTTTCTGGCGGATGGCCGTGGTCGGCAGTGGGAAGGGCTAGCTGTTGATCAAGCGCGATAGAGCTTACGATGCGATCATCGTGGGAGCCGGCCCTGGTGGCTCGTGCAGCGCCGCGCTGCTGGCGAAGCAAGGGTTTCGGGTGCTGCTCCTCGACAGAGCGGTCTTCCCCAGGGACAAGGCCTGCGGTGAATACACAAGTCCCGAAACCGAGAACGCCCTGGCGCGAATCGGAGCGCTCGATATGGTGGAGCGGGCCGGGGCGCGCCGCCTCTCCTCCATGCGCGTGATCAGCCCCGGAGGGCGCACATTCTCGATGGATTACGGCTCGATGCGCGAGGCGAATGGTAAGCAGGTACTCGCCACTCCGCGACGCGCGTTGGATGCCACCCTGGTGGACTATGCAGTAAAGTGCGGGGCAGAACTGCGCCAGCTAGTTAAGGTGGAGGGGGTCACAATGCGTGATGGCCGGGCCTCAGGCGTAGTATGCCGCGACAGGGGCGGCCTTGCGCAAGAGACAGAAGGGAGGCTTGTGATCGGGGCCGATGGTGTGCATTCGGTAGTCGTGCGCAGCCTGGGACTGAGCGCGCCACTTCGCTGGCCTCAGAACCTGGGGATGGTTGCGCACTACAGCGGCTACAACGGACTTGACGATTGGGGCGAGATGCATGTCTCGTCGCATGGATACGCGGGCCTGGCGCCACTATCGGGTGGCCTGCTGAACGTCGGCCTCGTAATGCCAATGAGCAGCGCCGGCTCCCTACCAGGCGACAGTGCCTCGGCCAGGTTCGCATCATTCGCCCTCTCTTTTCCAGGGGTAAGAAAGCGTCTGCAAGGGGCGGAGCGGGTAACCCAGGTGCGTGGAGTAGGGCCAATCGGCACCCGCGTCAGGCGCACCTCGGGGCCGGGGTATATGCTGGTGGGCGACGCGGCAGGCTTTTTCGACCCATTCACCGGCGAGGGCGTTTATAAGGCTCTGCGGGGCGCCGAGCTTGCCGCCCAGGTGGCCGCTCCAGCCCTGGAAAAAGATGATCTATCGGCCAGGTCGCTAGCACGTTACAGCAGAATGCGACGACAGGAATTCACTGCCAAAGATATGGTTTGCAGGCTTGTGCAGGCCTTCGTTGGCCTGCCACCTGCTATGGACTACGTGGTATCGAGGCTAGCTCGCCGAGACAAAGCTCGCCACACAATGACAGCCGTGCTGGGCGATTTCGCCGATGCGCGAGCTGCCCTCAGCCCGCTCTACCTGTGGTCACTGCTACGGCCATGACTTCCGTTTTTCACCGCCACGACGCCAAGGTCGTCAGAGTTTTACGGTTTGAACCACAAAGACACAAAGATCACAAAGGTTTTCATGGGTTTGAACCACGAAGGTCACGAAGGACACGAAGATCACGAAGGGTTTTATTGGTTTGAACCACAGTTCGCGGCCCAGAGGGCACCCCACTCATGACCACAGAGTACTCAAAGAGCACAGAGGATTACTATGGTCTTCAACAATAGAAACCTTGGCGAGCCTTTGCGCTCTTGGCGTCTTGGCGGTTACGTTTCACGTTTCACGTTTCACACTGGCATCGCCACCGGTCGCCAAAGGCGTTGATTAGATCATGCAGATAAGCGACAGCATCGTAATTCAGGGAGATTACGACCGGATATTCGAGTTGGCAGCCAATGTCGAAGATTGGGGCAGGATCTTGCCGCATTACAGGTATGTGCAGCGTCTTGAAGCGTGACGGCAACCGCAAGCTGGTGAGGATGTCTGCCTGGCGTGATTTCATACCGGTTACCTGGTCGGCTGTCGAGACTGTCTATACCGGAGCAGTGAGCAAGCCAGGGCGCATTACGTTCCACCACGTGCGAGGTATGGTGAAAGGGATGGACGTAGAGTGGTCGTTCCAGGTGCGGAATGATAGTCGTGACGTGCTCGTAACAATCTCACACAACCTCACAGCTCCGCCATTTCCGGTAAAGCTTCTCGGCGGCAGGCTCACCGAGATAATCGTGGGCAAAGGCTTTATCAGCAACATTGCCGGGAAGACCCTCAGGCGAGTGAAGTTGCTGGCTGAAAGTGAAACCTAGTGCGTAGTGCGTAGTGCCTAAACAATAAAACCTTCGTGATCTTCGTGTCTTCGTGATCTTCGTGATCCAAAATAATAAAATACCTTGGCGTCCTTGGCGGAACTTGGCGTCTTGGCGGTAAAGAGAATACGCACTACTCAGGAGAGGATTCAATTGCCAGAAAGACCGACCGGACAGAAGCGAGTAGCGATTACAGGCATCGGCGCGATTACTCCCATCGGCAGCGGGCGAAAGGGGCTCTGGGAGGGGGTGGTGGCCGCGCGCTCTGCGGTGCAGCGGATCACTCGCTTTGACCCGGCGCCATTCAGATCGCAGGTGGCCGCGCAGGTCAACGATTTCGATCCGCTTGACCATATCGAAGCGTCGCGTGCTCGCAGGTTGGACCGGTATTCGCAATTCGCTATCGCAGCGGCGCAGCAAGCTGTGCTCGATTTGGGTCTCTGCCTCGCCGAGCGAGACGCCGAGCACAGCGGCGTTTACCTGGGTAGCGCGCTGGGCGGTCTCGCCTTTGCCGAAGAACAGCATAGCGTTTTCCACGAGCGCGGCTTGCGTGGCGTGAACAATATTCTGGCGCTGACAGTGTTCGGGTCGGCAGCCTCGTGCAATGTCGCGATGGAGATGGGGCTGTTCGGGCCGAACCAGACCAACGCCAACTCCTGCGCCTCCGGTGCAGTGGCTATCGGCGAAGCGTTCCGGCTGATGCAGAGTGGGCGGGCGCTGATCATGCTTGCCGGCGGGGTAGAATCGCCCCTGGCTCCGCTCACCTTCGGCTCGTTCGATCTTATCAGGGCAATCTCGGCCAACTCAAATGACGACCCTGCTCACGCTTCGAGGCCGTTCGATGCGATGCGAGACGGCTTCGTGATGTCGGAAGGCTCGGCGGTGCTGGTGCTTGAAGAAATGGAGCACGCCAGGGCACGGGGCGCCGAGATTTACGCCGAGATACGCGGATACGCCACCACCACCGACGCCTACCACATGACCGCGCCACGTCCTGATGGTGCGCAGATCATCCGCGTGATGCGCGAAGCGCTGGACGACGCCGACCTCAAGGCTGCCGAGATAGATTACATCAGCGCGCACGCTTCCGCCACGCCCCTCAATGACAAAACCGAGACCATGGCGATCAAGGCGGTCTTCGGCGACTACGCATATGAAGTGCCGATGAGCGGCACCAAAGCAATGCACGGCCACGCGCTTGGGGCGTCCGGGGCATTCGAGCTAGCCATAAGCTGCCTCGCTATGAAGCACGAATATCTGCCGCCCACTATCAACCTGGAACACCCCGACCCCGAATGCGACCTTGACTATATTCCAGCAGAGGGCCGGCATAGGCGCGTGAATACTATCCTCTCCAACTCGTTCGGCTTTGGGGGAATTAACGCCTGCCTTGTGCTTGGGCGAGTAGATTAGTGGCATACGGCCAACCCAAGGAGCAGGCGGAAGTATTCTGGAGTAGGGTCACCCTTCGTGGGCGCCATCGACCGGAGCAGAATTCTCTATCCGACCAGGGCGCCCACGAAGGGTGACCCTACCGAGCTTTTCACTGCAACTCTGAACATTTACTTGCAACTGGTACTCTCAGTGAATCCGCAATAACCTATCGAAGCCAGAGGGAGGCGAAGTGACCAAACTGTACAGCGAGCTCGCGGCCTGGTGGCCCGTGCTGTCTCCACCTGACGAGTATGTCGAGGAGGCACACTTTTTTCAGGAGGTACTGAGCGCAGAGGGACTGCCACCCGCGCCGACGTTACTCGAGCTTGGCTGTGGCGGCGGCAATAATGCCCTCTATCTCAAGGCAAGCTTTGCCCATGTGACCCTGACGGACATCTCGCCGGAGATGCTCGCGGTCAGCCTCGCTCTCAATCCCGACTGCGAGCACATCGTAGGAGACATGCGAACGTTGCGACTTGAGCGTACCTTCGATGTAGTGTTCGTCCATGACGCTATCGATTACATGACCACGCTGCATGACCTTCGACTGGCTATTGAGACCATATTCCTGCATTGCAAGCCCGGCGGCCTGGCTCTTCTTAGTGCCCGATTACGTGCAGGAGACATTCGAGCCGAGCACCGAGCATGGCGGCAGCGACAGCGAGGAGCGCGCGTTACGCTATCTGGAATGGACGTACGATCCGAACGACACCGATACCACTTACACGGTCGAATATGCCTATCTCTTGCGAGAAAACAATCAGCCCGCGCAGATTGCGCATGACCGGCATATATGCGGGCTTTTCCCGCGGAGCGATTGGTTGAGGCTATTGGGCGAAGTAGGGTTCAAGGCGGAGATCACTCGCGACCAATACGAGCGTGATATATTTGTTGCGCACCGGCCAGGCAAATCGTGACAATGGAGGAGCCAACTCGGCGTCGCAGATGCCGAGGACACCGGAAAACGGATCTGCAACTTGAACAATCTCGCAAGGTGAATAGAAGCGGCGCGACGCAGTTTCACTCACCGGGTCCTTTCCGAAGAGGGCCGATAGTAGGGAATATGAAGGGAAAACAGTCCCATCTATTTCCTCCTTTCCTCACTGGCAAGAAACTTGCTAATTGGCTACAATGTGGACTGTGCTAAGTACGATGGCGTGCGGCTTTATTACCGTGCGCACTTTGAGTTTCCATCAAAACAGGGAGGAATATTCCTTTGAATCTTATACAGAGGGTAACGGTCAGCCCGATACCTGAGCGGTTGGAGCGATTGCCGGAACTGGCCTATAATTTGTGGTGGTCATGGCACCCTGAAGCCCAACAACTCTTTTCGGCGGTTGATCCGGTGCTCTGGGAGCTTGTCTACCATAATCCTGTAAAGTTCCTCAATGAAGTAAGGCAGTTGAGCCTTGAAGCAGCCGCCCTGGATCCCGACTATGTTGCCGGCTATGACGCCGTGCTGGCGGCGTTGGACGCCTATATGGCCCCGTCCTCCACATGGTTCAGCACAGCCCACCCCGATCTCGCCGGGCCGGTAGCCTACTTCTCCTTCGAGTTCGGTCTGCACGAGTCTCTACCCATATATTCAGGTGGCCTGGGAATCCTCGCGGGCGATCATGTGAAAGGCGCTTCCGACCTCGGTGTGCCTATGGTTTTCATAGGCTTCCTCTACCCGCAGGGCTATTTCAAACAGGTTATCAACTCGGAGGGTTGGCAGGAGGCCATATACAACAAGCTCGACTTCGACGACGAAGCGGTAATGCCCGCCCTTACCCCCGACGGCTACGAGGTCATCGTGGACGTGCAACTTCCTGAGCGGACTATTTATGCCAAGGTATATAAGTTTCAGGTCGGGCGCGTGCCCTTATATATGCTCGATACGGACATTCACCCGAATGCGCCCGCCGACCGCGAGCTTTCGTCGCGTCTCTACGGTGGAGACCAGGAGATGCGTATTGCTCAAGAGCTCGTGCTCGGCGTAGGGGGCATCAGAGCACTTAGGGCGTTGGGTATCAGGCCCAAGGCGTACCACATGAACGAGGGGCACGCAGCTTTCCTGGTGCTGGAGCTGGCAAGAGAGCGAGTAGAAAACGGCGAGCCGTTTGCGAAGGCGATCACGGAGGACGCCGAGCGCACAGTGTTCACCACACATACGCCTGTGGCTGCGGGCAACGACGCGTTTGCTTTCGATTTGATGGACAAGTACTTCTCCCTGTACTACCCTCAGCTTGGCATCAGCCGCGAGGAGTTCTTAAACCTCGCTAAAGAGGGCCAGCCCTGGGGGGCAGCCTTCAGTATGACCGCGCTTGCGCTGAAGGGCTCGGATTATCGGAACGGCGTCAGCAAGCTACATGGCAGAGTATCGCGCAACATGTGGCACTGGCTCTGGCCTAACCGCTCGGTCGACGACGTACCTATCACATCTATCACGAACGGGGTGCATACCGGCACATGGCTCGCTCCTGAGCTATACAAGTATTACACCGAGTTCCTGGGCAAAGACTGGTACGACAGGCTGGACGACCCGGCCACCTGGCAACCCCTCTATAATGCCCCCGCAGATAAATTGTGGGATATACACAAGCTCTTGAAGCGGCAGCTGGTCGATTTCGCTCGCGAAAGGATGCTGGGGTGGTACAGCCGGAACGAATAAGCAGCCTCCTCGTGCCGAACCTCCTGGATCCCGATGCGCTGACGCTCGGTTTCGCCCGGCGCTTCGCCACCTATAAGCGCGCCACCCTTTTGTTCACCGACTCGGACCGGCTAATGAGGATCATGAACCAGGAAGACCGGCCCGTGCAGATTCTATTTGCAGGCAAGGCACACCCCAGGGACGATGGGGGCAAGCAGCTCATCCAGCAGGTAAACTGGGCCATGGGCCATGCCGGGCTTGAGGGCAAGATCATCTTCCTGGAAGAGTATGATATGAACGTTGCCCGCTACCTGGTGCACGGGGTGGACGTGTGGCTCAATAACCCCCGCAGACCCTACGAAGCCTCAGGCACGAGCGGCATGAAGGCATCGCTGAACGGCGTACCCAACCTGTCGGTGCTGGACGGCTGGTGGGCGGAGGGGTACAACGGTAAGAATGGCTGGGCCATCGGCGATGGCAAGGAATACGGTAACCCTGACGAGCAAGACTGGCACGATGTGGCATCGCTATACTCATTGCTGGAAAATGACGTGGTGCCCCGGTACTACGAGCGCGACGAGCGTGGCATTCCCACACGCTGGATTGAGATGATGAAGGAAGCAATCGTCACATGCGCGCCCCAGTTCTCCATGCACAGGCAGGTCAAAGAGTACACCGAGACCTTCTACGTGCCCGCTATGAAGGCTGCTGACTGAGCCTGTCGATAGCAAGTATAGAGCACAAAGAAGGAAGGCGGCCCATGCTGGGCCGCCTTCCTTCTTTGTGCTCTATACCGCATTTGCAGTTGATAAATTGAGATAGCCATCTGGACGCCGACGCTCTAGCAACAGGGAGGACGAAGGGAGATTGACGAACGATCCTGGCTGCCTTCGTCGGTTTGGGCAGGAATTGAGCAAAGAGTGAGCACTATTCGGTCTGGAAATCGACCGATATGGCGTGACATAATTGCGTTGGAACGTGCAGACCGCATGATATTGCTTGAAGGGGCTCAGAGAATTGGGAGGCCCGTGGCACGCATCGCGGAATGATCATGCATATCCCGCCCACAGGCAAGGAGGTCGAAGTGCGCGGCACTATAGTTCTGCACCTGAGCGGTGCGCGCATATGCAAAGCCTGAAGCATCTGGGATACGGCCGCATTGCTTCGGGAAATTGGGGTCCTGAAGTAGTTGTTTGACATAGTTGTCACTTCTCAGCAGGGCGACGACCGGCAACCGGCGACCAGGGGCTGACAACTGACAGCAATCATCAAGGAGGCAACCAATGGCAATCCAAAGTGTGGTGGATGATCGGGACTTGGAAAACAGTGAGTCGTTGACATTTGACAAATTCGCGGGCTTCGCGGCGATTGCGGCGGGCGTGTTGGGTATCTGCTACTCAATCGCATTTGTCGTCCTCAAGCAGCAAGCCCTTTATGCGATTTGCCTGATGCTCGGTGGGCTTGCCAGCACCGTCGTGATGGTCGCGCTTTACCGTCACTTGCGCGCCGCCGAACCGGGATTGGCGCAGGTTGGGCTGCTGTTGGGCGTGGTGGCCGCGCTTGGCTCGACGATTCACGCGGGGTATGACCTCGCTAACGCAATTAACCCTCCGGTTGCCGCAAACAGCGACCTGCCGAGTCAAATTGACCCTCGCGGCCTGCTCACTTTCGGCATTGCAGGCATAGTCCTCTTCGGCTTTTCCTGGCTGATGTCGAGCAGTAATCGCTTCCCACAATCGCTTTCTTATCTCGGTTATCTGCTGGCGCTGCTGCTGGTGGTGATTTACCTGGGACGGCTGATAATCCTCGACCCAAACAGCCCGGCGATCCTGCTGCCTGCAGCACTGGCCGGTTTCCTCGCTAACCCCGCCTGGAACATCTGGCTTGGCTTGACTCTACTCAAAAGCAATAACAAGGCATGACACTGACTCCCTCCGGCATCTAACATCCCGCACTAAACTTAATCCAATTAGGCATCTAAATCGTAAACTCTGCAACAAGGAATAATTCCACCGGCTCTCTCTAACCAGCCGATGGAGACCTCGAGAGGTCAGGAATAGTAGGGATAGATGGGGCATACCCCTTATACCCTGCTCCTGAGATTGCATTGCCCAAAACAGGCCGCCAGGAGAGCGCGCGCCAATTTGAAGGGAGGTGAAACCGGGCCAGGGGGCGACCTGAGCCATCGGGAATCTTTGAATTCTTAATTCTGAATTCTCAATTGATTTAAGACTCATAATTCAAGATTAAGAATTGGAGGGAAGCTACCGGCACCAACAGGGTTTCTATAAATGAACGGGACCAGGAGGGAATAGAAACCGGCGTGCCGCGAATAACATTCACCGATTACGCCCCGCATTTTGGATGTGGGGAGCAAATAGGAGAAAACCCTGATGAAAGCATCCAAGCTATTTACCGCCGGTATGGCAGGCCTCATGGTTTTGGGTCTGGCAGCCTTCGGTACAGGCCCTGGAAAGGCGCTCGCATCGAGTCACCGCGAGGCCCCGTTGATCAGCCAGGACCCGCAGGCAGACGCTACCGATACGTATGCCTTCACGAGCCCTGACAAGCCCGACACCGTGACCATTATCACCAACTGGTATCCCTTCGAGGAGCCCGTGGGCGGGCCGAACTACTATAAGTTCGGCGAAGACGTTCTCTACGAGATTAACGTCGACAACGTCGGTGACGCTCAGTCCCACATCAAGTACCAGTTCCGCTTCACCACTCAGGTCGCAAACGGGAACACGTTCCTCTATAACACCGGCCCCGTCGACACCATCGATTCGCCGAACCTGAACGTGAAGCAGTTCTACACTGTTACCAAGATCGTGAATGGCCAGTCGACGGTAGTCGGCAGCAACCTGAAGGTTCCACCGGTAAACGTCGGCGCAAAGTCCACCCCCAACTACGAGGCACTTTCTAACGCCGGTATCAGCAGCCTCAGCGACGGCAGCACAGTGTTCGCCGGCCAGTCGGACGACCCCTTCTTCGTTGACCTCAACGTCTTCGACCTCCTCAGCATCCGCAAGCTGCCCGGCAACATGGGCGGCGGCGTGGATGGCCTGAAGGGCTACAATGTGCAGACCATCGCAATCCAGGTGCCCAAGTCCATGCTGTCCAAGGATAGCAAGGCCCCAAGCGCTGCCACCGATGGCGATGCAGTGATCGGCGTTTGGTCGGCGTCCTATCGCCAGGCCACACGGGTTCTCCAGCCTAACGGCGCGGCCCCTCAGGGCAGCGGCGATTGGGTACAGGTTAGCCGCCTCGGCGCCCCCCTCGTGAACGAAGTGGTCGTGCCGTTGGCAGCCAAGGACCTCTGGAACGCCAGCAAGCCGGCTGACGATGGCCAGTTCCTGGGCGGTGTCACCGACCCTGAGCTTGCCCACCTCTTCAAGGCGATCTACAACATCAACGTGCCCCCGGCACCACGCGACGACCTGGTAGCGATCTTCCTGACCGGTATCCCAGGCGCGACCCAGCCCGCGACGGCTACGCAGAAACCTGCCGAGGAACTTCGCCTGAACATGGCGGTTCCACCGGCAGCCAATCCTAACCCGCTTGGCGTGGTTGGTGGCGACCTTGCAGGTTATCCTGATGGACGCCGCCTCGCCGACGACGTGACCGATATCTCCTTGAAGGCCGTGGCCGGAGCCGCTTACCCGCTGTTCCACCCCACTTTCAAGGCTGATCCCCTGGCCGCGCAGCTCGGCGATGGCGTGGACGCCAACGACGTCCCTTTCCGCACCAGCTTCCCGTATGTTGCCCTGGCGCACGACGGCACCTCCTCGGTACCGCACGGCACCACGGCTCCTACGGGCGGTGGCACCACGCAGCCTCCAGCAGGCGGCGGGCAGCCTTCGGGCGCCGGCGGACAGACACCGGGTATGCCTAAGACCGGCGGCGGCATCGATCACCTGGGCGATATCTACGGTATCGTTCTCGGTGGCATCGCAGCCTTCGGTGGCATCGTACTCTTGAGCGGCTATGCGATCCGTCGCAGAAGCGCTGCGGTAGTACGTAACAGGAAGTAATAGGTGGTTGTCGAGTTGTCAGTTATCAGTTGTCAGTAGATCGACCGGTAACTGACAACTGATAACTGACAACTGACAACTTGGTCAGAGGGGAGCGTCATGAAAGCAACGTACGCAAAAGCAGCGGAGAACAAGGGAATGAAGGGGCTGGGGAACTACCTGGTACTTGCGATAGCTGTAGCCCTGATTCTCGTTGGAGTAGGCATCGCAGCCTCTTCCTTCTTCGCGTCTGGCACCCAACCTACACAGGGCAGCCTGATCGACGACCCATCCGCGATATTGTCGGGGGGAGCGGGCACGAGCACCGGCTTTGCCGATCGCGCCATTGATACGGCCCAGGCGCAGATAAAGCAGGTGCCCGACAACTACCAGGCGTACGTGGACCTCGGCTTCGCTTTTCAGCAGAAGGCCCGCGAGACCAACGATCCCAACTTCTATATCCAGGCGCAGGACGCGCTCACCAGGGCGCTGGCACTCCAACCCAACTATTATTTTGCGCTGGCCGGCATAGGGCAGCTACAGCTCTCGCTCCACCAGTTCCCTGTGGCCCTCAATTGGGGTTTCAAGGCTCAGCAAGAGCAGCCCTCTTCGCCTTTTGCTTACGGGGTGATCGGCGACGCGCAGATTGAGCTTGGACAATATGATGCGGCTGTGCAGACCTTCCAGAAGATGGTCGACCTTCGCCCTGACCTCAGCTCCTATTCTCGCGTTTCCTATGCCCGCGAGCTTTACGGCGACATTCCGGGCGCGATCCAGGCCATGCAACAAGCCATCGCTGCCGGCGGCCCTTCGGACGAGAACACAGCGTGGTGCCGCGTGCAACTGGGCAATCTTTATTTCAACAGCAACCAGCTTGACAAAGCAGAGCAAGCATATAACGACTCGCTATCAGGTTATCCCAACTACCTTCACGCGCAAGCGGGACTTGCAATGGTGCGCTGGGCGCAAGGCCGCAACGACGACGCGGTAAAGTTCTTGCAGCAGTCGGTCGCGACCGTGCCGCTACCCCAGTATTTGACCTCGCTTGGCGACCTCTATAACAGCATGGGCGATACAGCAGACGCCAAAAAACAGTTGGACCTGGTGCTCTATATTTACCAGGTGTTCCAGGCGGGCGGCATAAATGTTGACATGGAGAAGGCTGCATACCTTGCCGACCATGCCAACGGCGAGAGCGACATTCAACAGGCCGTCATGCTGGCCGAGAGGGCTGCGAGTGTCCGTCAGGATGTTCACACGATGGATGCTCTCGGCTGGGTCTATTACAAGGCCGGGCGCTACCAGGACGCCCTGCAAGCAGAGAATAAGGCTGTGCGACTTAATACGCAAAACGCGCTCTTCTATTTCCACCTGGGAATGATACAGGACAAGCTCGGCGACCACGCTGACGCCAAAGCGAACGTACAAAAGGCCCTCAATATCAACCCGTTCTTCAGCATCCAGTATTCGAAGCAAGCCCAGGAGTTTGTAGCGGGAAAATAGGAACGAGAAATGAGAAGTCAGATTGAGATCGGCTAACATCTAAATTCCAATTTCTAACTTCTATTTTCTGCAAAGGAAGCAATCCAGATGAACAGACTTACCAGATCCGGCCTTGTTGCACTTATCCTTGTCGCTCTGTCGCTTGCCCTGGTGCCCCGCAGCGCGAGCGCCCACCCGATGGGTAACTTCAGCATAAATGATTACAACGCTCTGACTATCGGAAGCGATAAGGTCGATATCCACTTTGTGCTTGATGAAGCCGAGATCCCGACTTTCCAGGACCTGGGTGAGATCAGACCCGATCACTCAACGGACCTCACGCCCGAGCAGCGAGATACCTTCATCAATGGCAAAGTGTCGGCGATAACCGCCAACATATCCCTTACCGTAAACGGCAAGGCTCTACCTCTTAAAGTTGACAGCACAGTGCTGACTTTCCCGCCCGGAAGCGGAGGCCTGCCAATCACACGACTGGAGATTTTCTATACCGCCCAGCTCGCCGGTGTGATAAAGGGCGATCTGGAATACAAGAACAGCAATTTCCTGGACCGCATAGGCTGGAAAGAGGTAATTGCGGTACCTGCAAGCGGCACTATGTTCACGCAATCGAGCGTGCCGCAAACGGACGTAACCCACGCCTTGACCCAGTACACTCCCACAGCCGTCAGCAGCCCACTCGACACAACCCAGGCAAGCATCCAGTTCGCGCCCGGGCTGGCGGTGCCTGCCGCCATAAACCCGGCGGTGCAGCCAGCCCCCGATGGTCAGGGCGCGGTGGCCTGGGCCACCCAGCGCATTGACGACGTCGCCTCGCTCATCTCGCAGGATAACCTGCCCCTCGGCGCCATGCTGCTGGGCCTCATAGTTGCGTTCTTCTGGGGTGCCGGGCACGCCCTGTCGCCCGGGCACGGCAAGACGGTGGTGGCTGCCTATCTGGTCGGCACACGCGGCACTGCCAAGCATGCCGCTATCCTCGGTCTCACTGTGACCGTCAGCCATACTTTTGGTGTATTTGCGTTGGGCCTGGTGGTGTTGTTCGCGGCCAACTTCATCGTGCCCGACCAGCTTTACCCGGTCATCGGCGTACTCTCGGGTGGATCGATTGTGGTAATGGGTCTAATAATGTTCGTGCAGAGATGGCGTGCCTGGCGTATGACCAAAGCGCGTACCGTTCTCGCTAGCCACTCGCACGGCGAGCACGATCACACGCACGACCACGACCATGTACATGAAATGGCTCACACTCATGACCATGCACATGATCACAGCCACGAACACGCAGAAGACCACAGTCACGACCACTCGCATGATCACGTGCACGATCATCCGCACGACCACGATCATGCGCATGAAGATCTAACAGTGCCTCATTCACACGGACCTTTTAGCAAGCCTCATACTCACGCGCCTGCTGATGGGCAAAAGATGTCGATGGGCGGCCTGCTCGCACTAGGCATCACAGGCGGCATCATACCCTGCCCGACGGCGCTGGTGGTTCTGCTCGCAGCCATCGCTTACCATCGCGTAGCCCTGGGCTTGGTATGGATTTTGGCATTCAGCCTCGGCCTGGCGGCTGTGTTGACCGGGCTAGGTTTGCTGGCAGTCTACGGTCGCGGCATTATGAGCAGACGAAATGTGGCTCGCTTCAAGTTCACGGGCACCCTGATGAGTCGTCTGCCAATGGCTTCGGCATTAGTGGTAGCAGTGCTGGGTATCGCTATCGCTATTCAGTCGCTGCAACTCTAAACATCAGTCATCCCGAATTTTGGTGTCACGCTTGCCAAGCGTGAAAGCTCATATTCAAATAATGGAAAAGAGGAGAATGGGTGGCGCAGCCACCCATTCTCCTCTTTTCCATTATTTGCAAGCCCTTCCCCGCACTCGGGGAGTTGTTCATTTTTGCGCCGAAATTCTATAATGCAAGCACCCACCTTGACCACTGCGGTCACAAAAAGGAGACCGGCTTGAACAAAATTGTGAATGAAAAACTCGACCAGGCGGTCGAGCTACTAAAGGAGCAAGGCATGGACGCCTGGCTTACCTTCGTACGTGAGACCACGCTCACTCCCGACCCATGTCTCGACATGGTAGCGGGGCTGGGTGTAACCTGGCATTCGGCCTTTATCGTGAGCCGCACAGGTGAGCGTATCGCCGTTGTGGGGCGCTTCGACGCCGAGAATATCGAGCACGTCGGCGGCTACACTGAGGTGATTCCCTACGACCAGAGCATCCGCCCGGCTTTGAAGAACGCAATCGAGCGCCTCGACCCCGAGAGCATCGCCCTCAACTATTCGGAGAGCGACCCGGCCGCCGACGGTCTTACCTTCGGCATGTACCGCACATTGCGCGAGACGTTCGCCGGTACACCATACGCAGAGCGCTTTGTGTCGGCTGAGGCCTTTGTTGCGTCCCTTCGTGGGCGCAAATCTCCAGGCGAGATAGCGCTTATCCGAGAGGCAATCAAGACGACAGAAAAACTCTACGCTGACCTTGGTGCAACCCTGGCTGTCGGCCAGAGCGAGCTGGAAATCGCGAACAGGCTGCATGCCGCCCGCAAAGCGCTTGGGCTTGGCACTGCGTGGGACGAGCCGTACTGTCCCATCGTGAACGCCGGGCCTGATTCCGGCGTCGGCCACGCCGGGCCGAGCGAACTGAAACTCCAGGAAGGGCAGCTCCTCCACCTCGACTTCGGCGTAAAGCAGGATGGCTTCTGCTCGGATATCCAGCGCATGTGGTATGCACCGGAGCGGGGCGAAATGGGCGTTCCCCACGAGATTAAGAAGGCGTGGGACGCCTGCTGGGCCGCTATAGATGCAGGTGCGGCAGCCCTCAAGCCAGGAGTGCAAGGCTGGGAGGTGGACGCCGTTGCCCGCGAACACCTGGTCAAAGCCGGCTACCCTGAATACCGCCATGCCCTCGGCCACCATCTTGGCCGCGTCGCTCACGACGGCTCGACGCTCCTCGGCCCCAGGTGGGACCGCTATGGCACTACGCCCCTGGGCATGGTGGAAGTGGGCAACATCTTCACCTTAGAGCTCGGCGTGGCCGTCCCGAATCGCGGCTTCGTAGGTCTCGAAGAAGATGTCCTCGTGACCGACCATGGCCTCGAATGGCTGAGCACACCGCAGCGAGAGATATGGATTATTTCGTAAAACGTAAAACGTGAGACGTAACCGCCAAGACGCCAAGGTCCGCCAAGGCTCGCCAAGGTTTTTATGGGTTTAATCGGGAAGATTATGGGGGGTTACGTTTTACGTTTCACGTCTGATTGGAGGGTCCGTTGGCCGAACCATACGTCGAAGGAAGCGATATCGCGTTGCAGGACGTCTGGCCAGAGGGCAGTTGCTATGGGTGTGGGCCGGCTAATATACATGGGCTGCGGATAAAGAGCTACTGGTCGGAAGATGGGTCGGAGGTGATATGCAGGTTTCAGCCCCGGGCTGAGTACAACGCGGGGTTTCCGAACGTGATGTATGGCGGGTTGGTGGCCTCGCTGATCGATTGCCATTCTATCTGGACTGCCATCGCGTGGACTTACAGAGCCGAAGGTCTCAAGCATGGCGCTCAGCCAAGCATTAGCTACGTTACCGGCACCCTCACGTGTGCGCTTCATCCAGCCTTCGCTTCTTGATAGTACCGCCTTGCTTCGCGCCCGCGTTATCGAGCTGCACCCGAAGAAGGCGCTCGTTCACTGCTCGTTCTATTCTGGAGAGCAGCGGACCGCTGAGGGCGAGGTTATGGCTGTGCGTTTTAGCATGGACAAGTCCCTGGGTTCAGAGAGAGGCCATCTCAGGCAAGCAAAACAAGCATAAATTGATGGGAAGTGTTATATTGTCATGGCCGGACGGCTTGTGTCCGGCAGTTAGCTTTTGTCGCTCCGACGGGGCGGAAATGGATGGACTGCTATGGCCGGCAAGAAAGACAAGAAAGGTAAGAAAAAGGGCAAGTAATCAGGGCGAAGCGTCACAATCTCAACAGAGATGAGACGCTTTTTCATTTGCTCTATAGGACGGTAGGCTGGATCCTCAGGCTGCATGCGTTCAGATTAAAGTGTAGGGGCAGACCCACATGTCTGCCCCTCGTGGGGTTGCAGATTCTTCTATCCCGACCAGGGCAGACATGTGGGTCTGCCCCTACAAGACCTTCTCCACCCCAAATCTGCACATTTACCTCACGCTCAAGAGTTGACCTGCACGCGCGTCCTGCGCTATAATCTTTCACGCAAGATTTTTTCCGCGAAAGGTATGCACCATAGCAATCCGACCGCCATCTGAGGCATATCGGGCAAACTTCAACTCAGCCTCAGGCCATACCCTGCTCCTGGCCACTTCGAGTCCTCCACCACAGATTCCTGCTTGCGCGCTCATGATTTCGGATCTTTCACATCTGACGTCGATCGAATACCAATTCCAGTGAGAACCCGATAATAGGAAGTATAGGAGACACCCTGACATCGCGGCAGGGGCGAACTTCGCACTCCCTTTTGTAGCTGTTAGACTAAGATCAAACTTTGTGAGCGGTCCCAGGGATGAAACGGTAGGCGAGCTACGAGACATACGGTCAGACATTTTCAAGTAAGGAGTTGTACCATGACCTCAAGGAAGGATCGAAACCGTTGGAAATCTGTTGGGACGCTGCTAGTGCTCAGTGCAATGCTAGCGTCGCTTATATACGCTTGGACAGTGGCCGGCCCTGCTGCTAATGCATCAGTGCCCACAGGCATAGTTAGCAATCCTCCACAGCCGGGGCGCTTTGGGCAGCCGCTCGAGGGCGGCCCCGCCAGGCCGTTCGCTCCCGTATTCACAGCAGCCCCGTCCGCGCTCGAAACCATCGATCCGCACTGGGCAGCCAACGTGCGGGCCAATACCGACACTTCGCCCTACGCGCAGCAGGAGCCTTCCGTGGCTGTCAATCCGCTCAACCATCTCAATGTGGTGGCCGCGCAAAAGGACGAACGGAGCGCTCCGCAGCCAAACACCGCGACCAAGGAAGTGTGGATTGACACTTCGATGGACGGCGGGCTCACCTGGCCGATCAACACCCATATCCCCATGCCCGGTACAATCTGCCCCAGCAGAGCGACCCGGTGGTTAATTTCAGCGACAATAATAATGTCTTTGTAAGCATTATCGGCCTGAGCGACGCACAGGGTCTAGGTACCTATACCGTCATGGTCGCTCGCTCCACTGATGGCGGCCTGACCTGGCCCACCCCCGCCGTCGCTCTCGACCCCACGCTGGGCGGCTCCGATAAGGAGTGGACCACCATCGATATGAACCCGGCAGCCCCTACTACCACCGGATCTACACCACATGGACCAATTTCGCCGCCGGCCCCGGATTTCATCGAAAAATGGTCCAGCGACAGCGGCGTCACCTGGAACCCGACCGGCGGCAGCAACTATGTTGATGTCAGCTTCGGTAGCTACGATGGCGGTCAGTTCTCGATGCCTGTCGAGCTACCCGATGGCACCGTGATCGTCACCTGGAACGACTGGGAACCGTGATCGCTGTCGGCAAATCCACCGATGGCGGCCAGAGCTTTATCAACCCGAACACCGCAGCTGTTAACATAACCCCTGTTAACGGCGTTCCAGGCGCTCAGTGGCGCCTGAATACCATTCCCTCGACAACAGTAAGCCAGGCGACAGGCACACTTGTCACAACCTGGGCCGATGGGCGCAACGGCAAAGACGATATATATTTCTCACGCTCGACCAACGGCGGCACATCGTGGAGCGCCTGCAGCTCGTGTGCCCATAATGCCGCGGGTAGCAGCTATCAGGTCGAGCCCTGGGTATCGGTTGCTCCTAACGGTCGTTTCGACGTCATCTGGTATGATGATCGCGACTTCCCGAGCGATCTAAACACCTTCAACATCTACGCCAGCCATTCGACCGATGACGGCGCGACCTGGACCGGACCCGACGAGCAAGTAAGCGATGCCGCCACGAACCTCAACGTCGGTATCCCACTTGGCTCCGGCTGGAATGGAGCCGCGGGCGACTATATCAATGTCCTCGGCAAATGACACAGCTTATGCTGTCTGGACAGATACGCGCAGCGGCACCAATGAGGACATCTACTCTTCGCGCTTCTCGCCCGGCCCTCCAGGCACGCCCACAGCCACCACTACATCCGGTCCAGCGACTATCACACCACTCCACCACACCTCAACAACGACCAATACAGCCACTGTTACCCCTATATCCGTCCTCGACCGCCACTCACCCACCGTCTACCGGCACGGCCACAACTACGGTTACACCTCTTGCCACGGGCATTGCCAGCGCAACAGCGTTAGCGAATACGCCAACCTCCACGGACACTCCCCAGCCCACCCAAACCCCTGGTGGCAATACTGCTACACCCGTGCCCAGTGATACCTCTACGGCCGTACCACCGACCCAGACCCCCGGCGGTCCCAGTGCGACGCCCGTGCCATCCAACACGCCTGGCGTGCCTACAGCTACACCGACCGCTTGCACCCTTACCTTCAGGGATGTGCCGGTGGGCTCAACATTCTACCCCTTCATTCGCTGCCTGGCTTGCAAGGGGATTATCAATGGATACCCGGATGGCACCTTCAGGCCTAGCGCTAACGTCACCAGGGGCCAGCTATCCAAGATAGTGTCCAATTCGGCTGGCTTCTCTGACAACCAGACCACCCAGATGTTCCAGGATGTGCCCGTGGGTTCTACCTTCTACCAGTACATTGGTAGGCTGGCGTCTCGTGGGTTCATCAATGGATACCCATGCGGTGCTCCTCCTGCTGGACAGTGCGTACCACCGAACAACCTACCTTACTTCCTGCCCAACGCTAATTCCACGAGGGGACAGATCTCGAAGATAGTCTCTAACGCTAGAGGCTTCAACGAGACACCCTCGGGCCAGCAGTTCCAGGACGTGCCTCCCACAGGACCTGGCTCAACGTTCTACGCATACATCTACCGCTTGGTACTGCACCAGGTCATGAGTGGATACCCATGCGGCACACCACCGGCAGGGCAGTGTGTACCACCCTCCAACCGGCCATACTTCCTGCCTAACAACAATGCCACGAGGGGGCAGACCTCGAAGATTGTGTCCAACACTTTCTTCCCTGAGTGCAACATACCGTAACATACCGGTAAGCCATAACACGCTTCGGACGTCGAAGCGAAGCAAAGAGCAATGGGGCCGCCTCAGGGTGACCCCATTGCTCTTTGCTTTTCACCGGAATCCTACTTCGAATGGATCCAGGATTTCACACCAATTTCTTATTTTCTCCTGGACGTCCTCTAACTTTGCGGCAATAAGATTGTAGCGTAAAGAACAAACACCGATTATTTTCAGGCAAGTTACTGAGAGAAACGCACAGAATGCAAAAGTAAGGGAACAATTGCAGGTCACACAACATTCAGGTGGCCGTGAAGCAGATAGAAGAGGGGAGAAATAGCACTAAGCGGCTTAGAACGATGGACACCTCAGGAAAGAAGGATGAAGCACAACATGGACTCCGAGTTTTGGTGGTAGATGACGATCCCATGGTCGTTGAAATGTTGACTGTGGGTCATGAGTATTGAGGGGATAGATGTGCGCGCGGCGCTCACGGGGCTGCAAGCGCTCGAGCTGTTTCATGCTTCCAAACCCGACGCGATACTGCTCAATATGGATCTGCCCGATATAGAAGGCCTGGAAGTCTTGAGGCGACTGCGGACTTGCAGTGACGTGCCTGTTTTGATAATTACCGGTAGCGCAGATATTGAAAATCTTGTGGAGAGCTTAGATAGCGGTGCCGATGACTATCTGGTGAAGCCCTTTGCTTTCCGAGAGCTGATGGCGCGAATACGCGCCATTTTCCGTCGACGAGGCCTGCACCTGCGCCCAACTTTGCGCTCCGGGGATGTCGTGCTGGACAGGCGCGCCGTTACCGTCACCCGCGCCGGGCGACCCATCGAGCTGACCGCGCTCGAATTCAGGCTGCTTGAGTTCCTGATTACGCACCCTGGATATCTGCTAAGTCGGGACCAAATCCTGGGGGGTGTGTGGGGCTATGAGTATGCAGGCGCTACTAACGTGGTAAACGTACACATAAGCTTATTGCGTAAGAAGCTTGGCGACACGCAGAACAGGATGATACGAAGCGTGAGAGGAGAGGGATATATCTGGGAGTCATTCGGTGAGGTCCAGTAAAGCCTTGCTTGACGGTCGGCAACCTCAAGCCTAACCTGTGTGCCCGGGCGGACTCGAACCGCCGACCCGTTGATTAAAAGTCAACTGCTCTGCCGGCTGAGCTACGGGCACGCTTACACCATTATATCAAATTGCCGAAAGGCAATCCACGCCACTTTTTTGTTCGCAGGGCGGATGTAAAGTCAGGCATTGGAGCTGGAGATCTGGTTTTTCAGATAGGCTAGCTTGTCAGGGTTCAGCAAAGCATAGATCTCCTGAATGCCGGTGGCGCTCAGCGTCAGGCTGAGGACTACCGCCAGGTTGTCCTCTTGCCAGAACAAGATGGCCGGGCTACCATTGATCTCGGCCAGAGTATGGGTCAGTGGCTGCTGATTTTTGCGCGCCGCGCTCATCCAGAAGCTCCAGAGACGCGCCACCGCTTGCTGGCCGTAGATTGGCTTGAGGCTCGCTTGCACTTTGCCGCCGCCATCCGACCATGAGACGGCATCCTGAGCCAGGAGGCTGGTCAGAGCATCCATGTCCCCGGCCTGACTGGCGGAAAGAAAACTGAACAGAAGCTGGCGGTGGCGCTGCGGCTCCGGCTCGAAACGCGCTCGCTTGTCCTGCAACGCCTGCCTGGCCCGATGAAATATCTGGCGGCAATTGGCCGGGCTTTTCTCCAGCATGGTGCCGATTTCACTAAATGGGTAAACAAATACCTCATGCAGGAGGAAAACCGCGCGCTCGGGCGGGCTCAGAGCCTCCAGCAAGCGTAAGAAGGCCAGCGAAAGCGATTCTTGTTGCTCAAGGCCAAGGCCCGCTAAAGGGAACCCGCCGTTCTCCGATGTTAGTATAGGCTCGGGCAACCAGTCCCCGATATACTCTTCGCGGGCGACACGAGCCGATTTCAGATAATCCAGTGCCAGACGAGTAATAATTGTGCTGAGGTACGCCTTCAAGGAAACTATCTCCTGGCTGGCATTCGCCTGGTAGCGCAGATAGGTTTCCTGTACTAGATCCTCAGCGTCACTCGCGCTGCCGGTCATCCGATAGGCAATGGAAAAGAGCAGCACGCGATAGTGCTCGAACTCTTCTCCCTGGTTCCCCTTTGGCATGGGTTCATCCATCGCTCACACTTCTCCCTATGTCTTATTTTAGACCCTTATCGGTACAGATAACAAACTGAGGAGTGTCACATTCTACCCATGGTCTCTCGTCTCCTGTACGAGCTTCTGAGAGGCAATCACAGTACAGAGAAACAAGAGAGGATTTTTCATGAATAATATGCAACATATCCTGGTCACCGGCGGCACGGGCACGCTCGGGCGCCTGATCGTCCCGCGGCTGAGGGAGGCCGGCTGCAATGTACGGGTGCTCAGCAGGCACAGCCGCGAGGCCGGGGAGGGTATCGAGTTCGTGACCGGTGACCTGGCCACGGGCGAGGGGATCGAAGCCGCGGTGGAGGGGGCCGAGATCATCGTGCACTGCGCGGGCAGCAGCAAGGGCGACGAGGATAAGACCCTGAACCTGGTGCGGGCAGCGTCGCGGGCCGGGGCGCGGCACCTGGTGTACATCTCGGTGGTCGGTGCCGACCGGATCCCGGTCGGAAGCGGCATCGACCGCGCCATGTTCGGCTACTTCGCGTCCAAGCTCGCCGCCGAGCGCGTGGTGGCCGATTCCGGCCTGCCCTGGACGACGCTGCGCGCCACCCAGTTCCATGACCTGTTCTTGATGACCGCGCAGCAGATGGCCAGGCTGCCGGTGATACCGGTCCCGGCCGGGTTCCGGTTCCAGCCGGTCGACGCCGGCGAGGTGGCGGCCCGGCTCGTCGAGCTGGCGCTCGGCCCGCCGGCGGGCCTGGTGCCCGACATGGCCGGGCCGAGGGTGTACGGGATGGACGAGCTACTGCGCGGATACCTGCAGGCCAGTCACCGGCACCGGCCGATCATTCGAGTCCGGCTGCCGGGCAAGGCCGCACGCGCGGTCCGGGCCGGCGCCAACCTGGCTCCCGGGCGAGCTGTGGGCCGGCGGACCTGGGAGGAGTTCCTGGCCGAGCGAGTGAGCGCATCAAGCGACAGCAAGTCTCGCCTGCCTTAGCTGCCGACAATGAAAAGGAGGTTGGGTGTCCCCAGCCCCGGCTGGGGACACCCAACCTCCTTTTACCTTAGGGAGGTGTGCCAGATTAGCCCTTACTCTGCGGTGCGTTATGGTAATCTCTGCTACGCCTATCTGCGTAGATACGCCTTCTGCCATGAGTTGCTTGACAGACGGATGTTCTGATGGTATCCTAATCACACAATAATATTGAGCTATGACGGAAAGAGTAGGCGTGAAGTAGGCACAGAGAGGCCGGGGTTGGTGCGACCGGCTGCCGGGCACACGTCGAAAATCGCTCCTGAGCTGCCGCCCGAAACCCTCTTGGGGCGTAAGTAAGGTTGGCCGGGGTCGCTCCACGTTACCGGGGCATGAGTCGTGTGAGGCTCAACTAAGTGGGCGCACCATGCGCCAACGAAGGTGGTACCGCGGGTCTAGCCCGTCCTTCCGATGGAGGACGGGATTTTTGTTATCCGAGAAGTGAGGATCGATGGAGATACTTAACGCTTCAAACTTTAATGAGCCGGGCGGAAAGTGCCGGGGACCGAGCGCGCATAGGGCAGCTCTACCCCTCAATCTCGGCATCGCAAGGGCTGCTTGCTGTCGATTTACTGGAGATCGAGCCGGAAGGGAGCACCGCGTGGCTGGAACACGCCGAAGAGCAGGTGTTATTCGTTGTGTCGGGTGAGGGCGAGATACGTGGTAGTGGCGATGGTGTGACAGCGATATTGCGGGCCAACTCGGTCGTATACCTGGGACCTGGCGAGTCGCATCAGTTGCGGAACAGAGGCTCCGAGAGGCTTCGCGTGCTGGTTTCCACTCCATTGCTGGTGCGCTCGGCCAGGGCGCTGGGCATCGCACCAAAGAGCGAGCCTGTTGCTCCTGCATCCCAACCCGAACCGCCGGCTGCCAGGCCGGCACCGGCCAGACCGCAGCCGTCTCGCATCGCCGAGAGGCCACCCTCAGAGCCGCTCGCCAATGGGACGCAGCCCGGGCAAGCGCCCGAGCAATCGGATCAAGAGGAAGCTCCGTTGCCCGACATATCGGCTCTCATGAAGCGCGGCTCCGAAATCGCGGCCACCCCGCGAGCCGAGCGCGGAGCACGGAGGCCGGAGACGCCGCAGTCTGAGGCTCCGCCTGAGGTGGCTGAGCCGGAAACGGGAGCCGAGGCAGAAGAGGAAGAATCAGAGGAGGCTCATCACGGCCTCATGGAGCTAATGGTGGTGTTCGACGGAGGCAGCCGAGGCAACCCCGGGCAGGGTTACGGCTCGTACCTGGTGCAGTCGCCCGGACGCAAACCTGTCATAAAGCGGGTGGAGTTCGGCGGCAATTACACAAACAACCAGGCCGAGTACGAGAGCCTCATAGCCTGCCTCCAGTATATTACCGAGCGCCTGACAGCGACGAACCGCACGCCCTCCCAGGTCGCGCTTGACATAAAGTCTGACAGCGACCTGCTGGTGAACCAACTTCAGGGCACCTACAAGGTTAAAGATGCAGGCCTGCGCCAGCGCCACACGAAGGCTCTGGAGATGCTGGAACAGTTCGGTGAATGGATGATTACATGGCACGAGCGTGAAGAGAGCGTCCGATTGCTTGGACACTGATACGGATTGCGGATTGCGGATACATTGGGTAATGCGTAGTGCGTAAATCATAGAGATCTTGGCGGCCCTTGGCGGAACTTGGCGTCTTGGCGGTTACGTAAATACGCACCACGCGCCACGCACTACGCACTACAAATGGAGACGATAATGTTCAAAAGTGTTGACAATAGATTGGATTTTCCGAAGATGGAGCACCGGATCCTCAAACGTTGGGAGGAGACGGACGCTTTTCGGAAGTTGATGGAGAAGAACAGGGGTAAAGAGAAGTGGTCGTTCATAGATGGGCCTGTGACAGCCAATAACCCAATGGGAGTGCATCACGGTTGGGGTCGCACCTTCAAGGACGTCTTCCAGCGATACCATGCGATGCTTGGCTACGACCAGCGCTATCAGAACGGCTTCGACTGCCAGGGACTGTGGGTGGAGGTGGAGGTCGAGAAGGACCTCGGCTTCAACTCGAAGCGAGAGATCGAGGCTTACGGACTTGATAGGTTCGCGAGGGCCTGCCGGGAGCGCGTGCTCAAGTATGCCGATATCATAACGCGGCAATCCAAGCGCCTGGGCCAGTGGATGGACTGGGACAATTCGTACTACACGATGTCCGACACTAACACCGAATACAACTGGTACTTTCTGCATAAATGCTTCGAGAACGGCTGGCTCTATCAGGGAAACCGCGCTACCGCCTGGTGCTGGCGTTGCGGCACATCTCTCTCCCAGCACGAGATCGTGGGTACCGACAGCTATAAAGAGGTAACGCATCGCTCGGTCTTCCTCAAATTCCCCATAACCACGGCGGGGCATGATGGTGAAAATCTCCTTGTGTGGACCACCACGCCCTGGACGCTGACGGCAAACGTGGCAGCGGCCGTTCACCCGGACCTCGATTACGCGAAGGTGAAGCAGGGCGACCAGGTTTACTACCTTTCGCGGGGCACGACTGGACGCCTGGTGGGGGAATACGAGGACCTGGGCAACGTGAAAGGATCGGACCTGGTTGGCCTCACATATAGGGGGCCGTTCGATGAGCTTGAGATCGAGAAGGGGGTCGAACACCGGGTAATCCCCTGGAATGAGGTTGGCGAAGAAGAGGGCACAGGCATAGTGCATATCGCTCCGGGTTGCGGTGCTGAGGACTTCGAGCTTAGCAAGGTCAACAAGCTGCCGGTGCTGGTGCCGCTCAACGAGGATGGCACCTACGCGCCAAAGTTCGGCCCGTTCACAGGTATGCACGTCACTAACGTCGCGCCTGTCGTATTCCGATCGTTGGAAGAGAAGGGCCTGCTCTACAAGCTTGAAGATTATATGCACCGCTACCCTGTTTGCTGGCGCTGCGGCACCGATGTGGTGTTCCGCGTGGCCAACGAATGGTACATCAGCGTGGAGGAGCTTCGTCCTCGCCTCTTGCGCGCCTCCGCCGCGGTCGAGTGGACGCCCGATTATGCAGGCAAGCGTATGGAGAACTGGCTCCAGAACATGGGCGATTGGAACATATCGCGCAAGCGCTACTGGGGACTTGTGCTCCCGTTCTACGTATGTGATTGCGGCGAGGTGACCGTGGTGGAATCGCGTAAACAGTTACGCGAGATGGCGGTCAACCCTGAGGTAGTGGACGGCTTGCCCGAATTGCATCGCCCATGGGTGGATGAGGTGAAGATAAAGTGCCCCAGGTGCGGTGAAGCGGTATCGCGCATACCCGAGGTGGGCGACGCCTGGCTGGACGCAGGCATCGTGTCGTTCTCGACGCTTGGGTACCTGGACAACAAGGAATACTGGCACAAGTGGTTCCCCGCCGACTGGGTGAGCGAGATGCGCGAACAAATCCGCCTCTGGTTCTACTCGATGCTGATAATGTCGGTCGCCCTGGAGGATACAGCTCCATACAAGGCGGTAAAGACCTACGAGAAGTTGAACGATGAGCATGGCCGCCCGATGCATAAGTCTGCGGGCAACGCCATCTGGTTCGACGATGCTGCCGAGAAGATGGGCGCGGACGTGATGCGCTGGATGTACTGCGGGGCCAACACCACACAGAACTTGAACTTCGGCTGGAATATAGCCGACGACGTCAAGCGCAACCTGCTCACCCTCTGGAACACCTATAGCTTCTTCATCATGTACGCCAACCTCGACGGCTGGACCCCAGGATCAGCATTTTGGACCCTCGACTCGAATGGCAACTCCGTTCCAAATCCGCAATCCGCAACCCGCAATCCGCAATTGTCCGAGCTTGACCGCTGGATACTGGCCCGTCTCAACGAGTTGGTCGAGCAGGCGAACGCCGAGCTTGAGGACTACGACGCATAACCGGGGGCCGCGATTGACCGGGCCGGCCCGGCGGGGCAACAGCGTCCCTGTCCCGCTCCCCTTGAAGGCCGCTCGATGCTCCTCACCCTGGCGATCCTGCTCGCGACCGCCGTCCTGATGGTTTCCCTCTCGCGCCGCCTGGGGTTCGGCAGCGTGCTCGGCTACCTGGTCGGCGGCGCGCTGATCGGCCCGTCCGGGCCTGCGGCTGATCACCGACGTCGACGAGATCGCCAGCGTCTCCGAGCTCGGCATCGTGATGCTGCTGTTCCTGATCGGGCTGGAGGTGCGGCCGCAGCGCCTGTGGGTGATGCGGCGGGCGGTGTTCGGGCTGGGCACCGCGCAAGTGGTGGTGACGGCGGCGGCGCTGGCGGCGGCGGCGCACGGGTTCGGCGCCGCCTGGCCGGCCGCCATCGTGCTCGGCGCGGGGCTGGCGCTGTCCTCGACCGCCATCGTCCTGCCGATGCTGGCCGAGCGGAACCTGCTGGGCCAGCGCTCCGGCCGCGACACTTTTTCCGTGCTGCTGTTCCAGGACCTCGCCTTCATCCCGATCGTCGCGGCGGTGCCGCTGCTCGCCGGCGGGAGCCATCCCGACCGGCTGCCGTGGCTCGAGGTCGGCGAGGCCGCCGCCGCGATCGCGGTCATCCTGGTCGGCGGCCGGTTCCTGATCCGCCCGGCCTTCCGCGCCATCGGCGGCGCCCGCACGCCCGAGGTGTTCACCGCGCTGGCCCTGTTCGTCGTCGCCGGCACCGCCTCGCTGGCCGCACGCGGCCGGGCTGTCCATGTCGCTCGGCGCGTTCCTCGGCGGCGTGCTGCTGTCGGATTCGGAGTACCGCCACGAGGTGCAGGCCGATGTCGAGCCGTTCGAGGGGCTGCTGCTCGGCTTCTTCTTCCTCTCGGTCGGCATGTCGGCCAACCTGCCGCTGGCGCTGCAGCGAGCCCTGGTTCTTCGCCGCCGCGGTGCCGGGGCTGATGCTGGTCAAGGCCGCGGTGGCCTTCCCGCTCGGCCGCGCTCGCCGGGCAGTCGAACCGCGCCGCGATCCGCTTCGCGCTGGCCTTGCCGCAAGGCAGCGAGTTCAGCTTCGTGCTGTTCTCGGCGGCGATCGCGGCGGGGGCCCTGACGCAGGCGGCGTCGGACCGCGCGACGCTTGGCGATCGCGCTGTCGATGGCCGCCACGCCGCTGCTGTTCGCCGCGTCGGAACGGCTGCTGATCCCGCGCCTGGAGGCGCATCCGCAACCGGCCTACGACGCGATCCGCGACGATGGCGCGCCCGTCATCATCTGCGGCTTCGGCCGGGTCGGGCAGATCGTCGGCCGCGTCCTGCGGATGCGCGGCATCGCCTTCACCGCGCTGGAGCAGAGCTCGGAGCAGGTCGAGGTGGTCCGCCGCTTCGGCAACAAGGTCTATTACGGCAACCCGGCCCGGCCCGACCTGCTGCGCGCCGCCGGCGCCGAGCGCGCCCGCCTGCTGGTGGTCGCGCTCGACAACCCGGAGGAGACGCTGCGGGTGGTCGAGGTCGGGGCGGCGCAATTTCCCGGAGCTCAAGCTGCTGGTGCGCGCCCGCAACCGCCGGCACGCGCATCTGCTGATGGATCGCGGCGTCACGCGGCTGGTCCGCGAGACGTTCGGCTCCAGCCTGCGCATGAGCGAGATGGCGCTCGAGGATCTCGGCATCGCGCCCGAGGAGGCCGAGCGCGCCGTGCGGCTGTTCCGCGACTACGACGAGCGCAACCTGATCGAGAGTCACGCCTATTACGACGACGAGCGCCAGCTCATCCAGAGCGCCAAGCAGGCGGCGGACGAGCTGACCGACCTGTTCGAGGCCGATCAGCGCGAGCGCGAGCAGCCGCGCGCCGCCGAGTGAGGCGTCAGGCCGCCTTGAGCGCGAGCAGCCCCTGCGCCACCAGCGTCTCGGCGATCTGCACCGCGTTCAGCGCCGCGCCCTTGCGCAGATTGTCGGACACGCACCAGAACGACAGCCCGTGCTCGACCGTCGGGTCCTTGCGGATGCGGCTGACGATACATCGCGTCCTCGCCCGGCGCAGTCGATCGGGGTGATGTAGCCGCCGTCCTCGCGGGTATCCATGCACCGTCACGCCCGGCGCCTCGCGCAGCACGGCCCGCGCCTCGGCGACGGTCACCGGCTCGCTCGAACTCGACGGTGATCGCCTCGGCGTGGCCGATGAACACCGGCACGCGCACGCAGGTGGCGACGACCTTGATGTCGGGATCGAGGATCTTGCGGGTCTCGACCGCCATCTTCCACTCCTCCTTGGTCGACCCGTCCTCCATGAACTTGTCGATGTGGGGGATGCAGTTGAAGGCGATCTGCTTGGTGAACTGCTCCGGCTTGATCGGGTCGTTCACGAACATCGCCTTGCGTCTGGCGGCACAGCTCGTCCATGCCCTCCTTGCCGGCGCCGGAGACGGACTGGTAGGTCGCGACCACCACGCGCTTGATCCTGAAGCGGTCGTGCAGCGGCTTCAGCGCGACCACCATCTGGATGGTGCTGCAGTTCGGGTTGGCGATGATGCCGCGCCGGATGCGGCGCGCAGCGCCTGCGGGTTCACCTCCGGCACCACCAGCGGCACGTCCGGCTCCATGCGGAACTGGCTGGTGTTGTCGATCACGAGGCAGCCCGCCGCCGCCGCGCGCGGCGCGTGGACGGCGCGAGACCGCCGCGCCGGGGCTGAACAGGCCGATGTCCCAGCCGGTGAAGTCGAACGTTGTCGAGGTTCTTGCACCTTGAGCACCGGCTTGTCGCCGAAGCTGACACCTCCTGGCCGGCCGAGCGGCCCGAGGCGACGGCGGCGACCTCGCTGACCGGGAAGTTGCGCTCGGCCAGGGTCTTCAGGATCTCGCGCCCGACCGCCCCGGTGGCGCCGACGACCGCGACCCTGTAGCCCATGTTTCCGCTCCTGCTCGTGCCGACAATGGCGGACAGCTAGCGACGGAGCGGTCTCGCGGCAAGGATTTCCCGCGCGGGACAGCCGTGCAGACCCCTCACCCAACCCTCTCCCAAGGGGAGAGGGCTATGTATCTCTCCCTCTCCCTTTGGGAGAGGGCCGGGGCGAGGGACTTACCCGTTCACCTGCCGGATGATCTTGGCCCAGCGGTCGATCACCGGCATCACCTTGTCGGCGTTCTCGGACTCGAACATCGGCACCACGCGCGCCACGCCCAGCTCAGCGAGGCGCTTGAGCCTGTCGAGATCATCCCCGAGGCCAAACAGGCTGACCTCGATCGAGGCGGGGTCGCGACCCGCCTCCTTCACCATCTTATGAAACTCGGGCAGCACGCCAGCGAGATCGCCGCGCGCCGTCGGAATCCATCCGTCGCCGTAGCGGATCGCGCGCCGCGCGCCGTGCGGGAACGCGCCGCCGACATGGATCGGCGGGTGCGGCTTCTGCACCGGCTTCGGCCAGGCCATCATCGGGTCGAAATTGACGAACTCGCCGTGGTATTCGGCCTTCGACTTGGTCCAGATCTCCTTCATCGCCTCGATGCTCTCGCGCATCCGCTTGAAGCGGCTGGCGTAGACCGTGCCGTGGTTCTCCATCTCGTCCTGGTTCCAGCCGCCGCCGACGCCGAACAGGAACCGGCCCTGGCTCACCTGATCGATCGAGGCGACCAGCTTCGCGGTCTGGATGGTGTCGCGCTGCTGCACCAGCAGCACGCCGGTGCCGAGCTTGATCTTGGTCGACCCGGCCGGCCGCCGTCAGCGTCACGAACGGGTCCATCGCGTCATAGTATTTCTTCGGCAGATCGCCGCCGCCCGGAAAGGGCGTCTTGCGCGAAACCGGGATATGCGAGTGCTCGGGCGCCCAGACGCTCTCGAAGCCGCGCTCCTCGAGCGCGCGAGCGAGCTCCACCGAGGTCATGGAATAATCCGTGAAAAACATCGCGCCGCCGAAATGCATGTGCCTCGTCCCTTCCTGTCATTGCTCCGGCCGCCCAGCTTAGACCGGGCCGGGCGGCGGGCTACGGGGCGGGTCTGGCAAGCGCCGGCCGAATGGAGTTCCATGCCGCCCTCGAGACGGAGAGGAGACGCGTCATGCGGGAGATCGGGCATTTCATCGGCGGCCGCGCGGTCGCCGGGGACAGCGGGCGCTTCGCCGACGTGTTCAATCCCGCGCTGGGCGAGGTGAGCGGCGCGCGTCGCGCTGGCCGGCGCGGCCGAGATCGACCGCGCGGTCGCGGCCGCCGCCGCCGCCTGGCCGGCCTGGGCCGCGACCCCGCCGCTGCGCCGCGCCCGGGTGATGTTCCGCTTCAAGGAGCTGCTGGAGCGCGACCGCAAGCGAGCTCGCCGCGATCGTCACCGCCGAGCACGGCAAGGTGCTGTCGGACGCGGAGGGCGAGGTGCAGCGCGGGCTCGAAGTGGTGGAGTTCGCCTGCGGCATCCCGCATCTGCTTAAGGGCGAATACACCGAGGCGGTGGGCACCGGCATCGACGCCTGGTCGATGCGCCAGCCGCTCGGCGTCGTCGCCGGCATCACGCCGTTCAACTTCCCCGTGATGGTGCCGCTGTGGATGATCCCGGTGGCGCTCGCCTGCGGCAACTGCTTCATCCTGAAGCCCTCGGAGAAGGACCCGTCGGCGCAGCCTCAGCTGGCCGAGCTGCTGGCCGAGGCCGGGCTGCCGGCCGGGGTGTTTTACGTCGTGCAGGGCGGGCGCGAGGCGGTCGAGGCGCATCCTCGCGCATCCCGGCATCGAGGCGGTGAGCTTCGTCGGCTCGACCGCGATCGCCGAGACCGTCTATCGGGGCGGCACGGCGCACGGCAAGCGGGTGCAGGCGCTGGGCGGGGCGAAGAACCACCTCGTCGTCATGCCGGACGCCGATCTGGACGACGCGGTGGACGCGCTGATGGGCTCGGCCTACGGCTCGGCGGGCGAGCGCTGCATGGCGGTCTCGGTCGCGGTCGCGGTCGGCGGCGTCGCCGACCGGCTGGTGGACAAGCTGGAGCCGCGGGTGCGCGCGCTGAAGATCGGCCCGGGCACCGACCCCGAGGCCGAGATGGGTCCGCTGGTCACCGGCGAACATCGCGACAAGGTGCGCGGCTACGTCGATATCGGCGTGCGCGAGGGCGCCAAGCTGGTGGTCGACGGCCGCCGCCTGTCGCTGCAGGGCTACGAGAACGGCTTCTTCACTCGGCGGCACGCCTGTTCGACCATGTGCGCACCGACATGCGGATCTACCGCGAGGAGATCTTCGGCCCGGTGCTGAGCGTGGTCCGCACGCCCGACCTCGCCGGCGCGGTCGGCATGATCAACGCGCACGCCTACGGCAACGGCGTCGCGATCTTCACCACCGACGGCGGCGCGGCGCAGGATTTCGCCAAGCGCATCCAGGTCGGCATGGTGGGCGTCAACGTGCCGATCCCGGTGCCGATGGCGTTCCACAGCTTCGGCGGCTGGAAGCAGTCGCTGTTCGGCGACCACCACATCCACGGGCCGGAGGGCGTGCGGTTCTACACGCGCTACAAGGCGATCACCCAGCGCTGGCCCGCCGGCGCGCGCAAGGGGCCGGAGTTCGTGATGCCGACGCTGGGGCGGTAGGGAGCCTGGCCTCCCCCGTCATGGTCCGCGCAGGCGGACCATCCACGACTTCGTGCGCGCGAGCAAAGTCGTGGGTCCTCGGGACAAGCCCGAGGATGACGAGGAGGGCGGCCGTTTCAGCCCGTCACCATGACCGTGCCGGTCATATGCGGATGCAGGGCGCAGAAATAGTCGACGCGCCCGGGCTTCTCGAACGTGAAGGCGAACGACTGGTCGGTGTCCAGCACCTTCGATCGCGCCTTCACGCTCGGACAGACGACCAGATGCGGGATGTCGTCGCGGTTCACCCAAGTCACGGTTGATCGCCCTTCGGCACGGTGATCGTGGCGGGCGTGAAGGCGAAATTGTCGATATTGACCTTCGCCCCGTCCGCCGCCCGGGCCGCGCGCCGCGCGCGCGGCGAGAAGCAATCCTCCGGCCGCGGGCAGCGCGAGGCGCAGGACGGTCCGCCGGGCGATCGCCGCCCGGTTCAATCAGCTCGGTCATGTCGCCCCCTTCAGCCGGCCAGCGGCGAGTCGACGATCGCGAGCGGCGCGTTGCTTCGCACCAGGCTCGACCCGCGCCGTGCCGAGCAGCCCGCGCAGCTCGCCCGGCGGCACCGTCTTCGGCCCCGGGCTCGGCGCGGTGCCGGGCGCCGGCTGCGGGAAGGCGGTCGACAGCGCGGTGTGGAACGCGACGTGCCCCTCGACCTTCTGCATCACCTGATGGATGTGGCCGTTGAGCACCGTCACCGAGCCGAACCGCTTGAGATAGGTCAGCGCCTGCGCGCCGTCCGTCGTGCCCCAGCCCCATTCCGGCGTAGACCGCCCAGAGCGGGATGTGCGCGAACACCACGATCGGCGTGCTGGCGCTGCGGCCCTGCGAGGTCCTTCTCCAGCCATTCGAGCTGCTCGTGGCCGAGATTGCCCATGCCGCCGCCCTTGAGGTTGACCACGTTGACCAGGCCGACGAAATGCACGCCGCTCTGCGTCGAAGCTGTACCAGCCGGCGCCCTGCGTCCCCTTGCCGTAGCGCTCGAGATAGCTCTTGCCGTCGTCCTCCAGCACGTCGTGCTCGCCGGGGACGTAGTAGCGTGTGCAGCTCGGCCCCGCCGATCACCTGCTGCGGCGGTGTCGAACTGCTCCGGCTTCGACAGATGCGTGATGTCGCCGGTGTGGATCATGAAAGCCGGCCGCTCGGCATGCCGCGCTGATCCGCTCGATCGCCTCCTGCAAGGTGCCGACCGCGTCCGGGTTGGCCGGCCTTGTTGAAGCCGATATGGCTGTCGCTGATCTGCACGAAGCTGAAGCCGCCTCGGCGGCCGCCGCGGCGCTCGCCGATCAGCCCCGAGCGCGGCACGCCGCCGGCCACCGTCCAGACCACGGCCGTCCCGGCCCAGGCCATGCACCTGAGAAATCCGCGACGGTCGATCCCGTCGCCGTCGATCATCTCGCTGCTCATGTCGATTGTCTCCGTCGCGGGCCCGACCGCCGGACCCGTGCAACCGACAAGACCGCGGCCGCCGCCGCGAAATTCCCGCCGCCGAATTCTTTTTCGGGCCGGGAATAGAACGGCCCTCGCGGCGAGGTCTAGGCTGGTTGAACGAGCCACGAGGATGCCCGGCCGTGCAGGACGACCGACGACCGCCGCTTCGAGCTTCTGGCGCTGCCGCATCTCGACGCGGCCTACAATCTCGCGCGCTGGCTCGCGGGCAACGCGGCCGACGCCGAGGACGTGCTGCAGGACGCCTATCTGCGCGCGTTCCGCTATTTCGATGCGTTTCGCGGCCCGGACATCCGGGTCTGGCTGCTCAGCATCGTGCGCAACACCTTCCTGAGCTGGGTCAAGGAGAACCGCTCCAGCCGGCTCGTCTTCGTCCCCGACGATCGCGGCGCGGAGGCGGCCGAGCCCGCCGAGACGATGTGGGGCGACGCGCCGCCGCGACCCGGAATCGCATGATGCTGCGATCGCCGACACCGGCATGCTCAACCGCCTGGTGGAGGACTTGCCCACCGAATACCGGGAGGTGCTGCTGCTGCGCGAGGTCGAGGAGATGTCGTATCGCGATATCGCGCCGTCGCCGGGGTGCCGATCGGCACGGTGATGTCGCGGCTCGCCGCGGGCGCGCGCGCTGCTGCGCCGCAGGTGGCACGCCCAGTCCGCGGAGGAAGCGCCAGAGAATCGCCATGGAGTGTGACCGGGCCTCGCGCCCTGCTCCATCCGCTGGTCGACGGAGAGCTGGGCTTCGTTGGGCGGCAGCGCCTGCTGCGCCATGTCGCGCGCTGCGGCGGCTGCGCCGGCCGGCTCGCCGAAGCTGCAAGCGCTGCAGACGGCGCTCCGGACCACAGCTGCAATACCATCGCGCCCCCCCGGCGCTCGCGGCGCAGGATCGGCGCGGCGATCGCGCGCGAGTCGCCCTCGCTCGCCCCCGCCCGTCGGCGCCTGTTCGGACGCAGCGGCGGCGTGCGGGCCGGCTCGGGCTGCGGGCGGCTGGTGGGCGCGGCGGCCGGCGTCGCGCTCACCCTGCTGGTGACGGCAGGCCCGTCCGTCCCGGAGACGACACCGTCACGCGCGGTCCTCGACAGCCATGTGCGCTCGCTGCTGCCCAATCACCTGACCGACGTGGTGACCAGCGACCGGCATACCGTGAAGCCCTGGCTGTCCTCGCGGGTCGACGTGTCGCCCCCGGTGCGGGACCTGGCGGACGAGGGATTTCCCCTGATCGGCGGCCGGGTCGACTACGTGGACGGGCATCAGGTCGGCTGCGTCGTCTACCGGCACGACCGCCACATCATCAATCTGCTCGCCTGGTCCTCGCCCGGCATGGCCGACCAGGAGCTCAGGACGTTGTCCCGGCAAGGCTTCAACCTGGTGACGTGGCGCAAGGACGGCGTCACCTTCTGGGCGGTCTCCGATCTGGAAGCCGGCGAGTTGCGGAATTTCGCCCGCGAAATCGCCGCGACCGGCTCGACGGCCCGGCAGGGGTGATGCCCAGATGCAACAGTGCGGCCCGGACGCATCAGAGAACCCCTTGCGAACTGTTGCGGGTCCCTCCGAATTATGGCCTTACTTGACGACTGGCTGGAACTGTAATGGACGGTCCTGCGTGCAAGCCTGCGGTGCTTGCGATCCGGATCCGTTCGCACGGGACTGTCTGCCAGCACGAATAGACCTGACAGAAGGACGTCCACCATGCTGATGCGCTTGCTCCTGACCGCCGCCGCCTGCCTGTCGGCGGCCGCCTGCACCTCGGCGCTGCCCTGGAATCGCCCACCCGCGCGTCGACGGCGATCGACGGCACCTACTCAGGCGTTGGCGTGCAGTCCAAGCAGGCCGCGCAGCCGTTCTGCGAGGGCACCACCTCCTGCGCGTTCGCCACGCCGAAGCTGACGGTGCAGAATGCCTCGGTGATCTGGCCGGCGAGCGGCACCGTGACGGCGACGCTCCCGGTCGCGGCCGACGGCACCTTCTATGGCCAGTTCGGCACGAACTTCCTGTCGGGCGGATCACCGGCAACCACATGGACGCCTTCTCGGACGGCCTGTCCTGCGGGACAGCAATACGTAACTGAACGCGCGACACAACA